>NZ_JBHSCR010000014.1:0-524269 GCF_042651265.1 Kordiimonas lipolytica
GCCCCCGGCTATCATATCAACCATATCCATACTGGCTCACTTTTACGCCGCCCTATGGCCTAATTTTGCTCCGCCCTTGACACCTGGATGGGAGTTTCGTCTGCAAAGGGTCAGCAGCTGACTTCATGATGATAATGTTAGAAAGTCCTGTTAGTTCCTGAAGCGGACACTATTGAATTGGCTGGAGGTAGGGCTGTGAATATAGCCGTTCCAACTTATGAGTCGGACAGTTATTAATTTTCAAACTTTATTCAAAATAATTGAATTAATTTTCAAACTTTATTGTTTCTGCACACCTTTGAAATACAGTCATTTTATATTTTGGCATGCCCGTTGCTGATATGAGAGGCAACAGGCCAAAAGGCCGAACGACACGACGACAGCAAAAAACACAGGTTTCAGACAGATCCAAAAACGGACAGCGGAAACCAGAAAAACGATAGCGAGGAGAAAAACAATGACCTTCTTGAACGAAGTGACAAAGCCCGAGCCAAGAGACAGCAAACCAGAAGGCGCGAAGGTATTTACCGGCTTTAGCCGCCGGCGCCAGCGCCGCTACAAATAAGCATAGAATAAAGGAGGGTAGAACCCTCCAGACACTCAGCGAGGAAGTTTGAGCGGCCCGTTTTCCAAGCCACGGGGCCGCTCTTTTTTTGGAATGCCTTCAACTGGTCTTGAGGGGATCCTCGCCCAGTTCTACCGGCCGCTTGGAGAGGTTGGCGCCTGACCCTTCGGCAAATTTCTTGAGCACGAGATCGGGCCCCGCCAGAATCATCAGGCCCAGTTGTTGCGACCCCTGCCATTTCACCACGCCTGCAAATTCGCCCAAGTCCTCGATCATCAGGATCAGTTCCGTGCCCATGGGGAATTCTTCCTCACACGTCACCAGTGTGCCAGCGTGCGATACGTCGCGTATTTCGCACGGGTAGCTGAATTCCGCTTCGTCGATCAATGTGCCGTGCCACAGGACCGGAAGCCTGTCATCGCTGCGCTTGTCGTCGGTGTCTGTCATTATTTTTCCTCTGGCTCAAGGAGGGCCGGTTTTCTTGGGGCGGCCTTTTTTGACTAACTTAATCAGAAGGTTACCTGATTTTTTTGCCAAGCGAAAGCCAGTTAGGCTGGCGTTCCCGTTGCGGGGCGGCTAAAAGACTCTGACCAAAGGTCGTCTGTATGGACAGTCATGGTCGCCAAGAAGGCGGTGCAGCCAAGCGAATGGAGTAAAAGCGTGAAAGCTTTGATGAACGGGATACGGTCTATTCTTTTCAATCTGACCTTTTATCCATTCACCCTGATTTATTGCGGCTTGATTCTGGCGCCGATCAGTCTGTTTGTATCCGAAGCCAAAACCCGTAAGGGCGTTGATATATTTTGCCGGAGCTGCCTTTGGATTGCGCGCGTGTTCGGCGGTATCAAGTATGAATATCGCGGCGTCGAGAAACTGCCGAAGGAGGGCGCCCTGATCCTTGCGGCCGCCCACCAGAGCAATATGGACCCGATTATGACCTTCCCGCTCAGGAATGATGTGACGGCCCTGGCGAAACGCCAGCTGTTCAGCGTTCCCTTCATCGGGATGCTGCTCAAGAAAATGCGCATCGTTCGCATCGACCGCGAGTCCCGCACCGCCCACAAGGGGATGGACGAGGTTGCAAAGCATGTGGTGGACCTGGGCCGCCCGCTGATCGTTTATCCGCAGGCTACTCGCGTGCCGCCGGGGCAGACGCGTCGGCTCAAGTCGGGCGCTTTCCACTTGCAGGAAGCAACCGGACTGCCGGTCTACACCGTTTCCACCAACACAGGCCTTTTCTGGACTAAGGGTTTCTGGCACCGGGCGGGCACGGCTGTGTTCGAGATAGACGGTCCTTTTGCGCCGGGGCGCACCAAGGAAGAGTTCATGGCGCTCCTGCAAGATAAGGTGGTGGACCGGTCCCACGAGTTGATGGCAGAAGCCGGTTACGAGCATTTCATTCCAAAAAAGGCGGGTTAACCCCACCTTTTCCCGGCCTATACAAAAGCTTTCCTCTCGGTTTTGTGAAGAAATTCTAGCGCGCTTTGGCCTTGTAGATGGCTGTGGCGCTCCTAAACTGTTATAAAGATAAAAACGCGAGGGCATCCAATGACGGTGACGCCAAAGAATCAGTCAGCTTCGGCAAGCAGTTTTGACGATATTGCGGCCAGGCTGAAAAATCATCATGAGAAATATGGCGACCTGTCTGGCATGTCGCTTGGCAAGATCGGCAATCTCCTGAAAAAGACGGCGGCGGTGATGTTCCCGCATTATGCGGTCGCAGAAGAGGATGATCTGTCGCTTGAAGAGCGGCTACGCGTTCTTGAAGATTCTTTCTACGATCTGGTTGATCCGCTATGCCGGGGCAAGGATGTTGGTTGCGCACGACTTCTGGTGCATGGCTTCCTTTCCGATCTGCCGGACATCGCGGACCTGTGTTATCTGGACGCCCAAGCGCTTGTGGCCGGTGACCCGGCGGCCCAGTCTATTGAGGAAGTGATCCTGTGCTATCCGGGGTTTTATGCCGTGGTGGCCTATAGACTGGCCCATGCGCTTCATAAAAGAAGTGTGCCGCTGCTGCCGCGGATGATCACCGAATACGCCCACCAAAAGACGGGTGCGGATATCCACCCAGGCGCACAGATCGGCCATTCGCTGGCGATTGACCACGCAACTGGCGTGGTTATCGGTGAGACGGCGGTCCTTGGCAACAATGTGAAAATTTACCAGGGCGTGACACTGGGCGGCCTGAGGGTGGACCCTGACCAGCGGTCGAAAAAACGCCATCCCACCATTGGCGACAATGTGGTGATTTATGCGGGTGCCACCATTCTTGGTGGTGAAACCATTGTTGGGCACAATTCCGTGATTGGCGGCAATGTCTGGATCACCCGGTCTGTGCCGGCCTGGTCCCGCGTGATGTTCCGGCCCGCAGACACTGATGAGATTGTACCGATGCGCAGCAAGAAGGCTGTGGAACGGTAAACCGGCACAACAGCAGAAATTCAACCGACCCAAAGAGGGGGAAACACGATGAAAGCTGCATCCATTCTTGATGCAATTGGCGGCACGCCGCATGTGCGCGTTTCGCGCCTTTTCCCGGACCATGAAGTCTGGATCAAGCAGGAACGATCCAACCCCGGCGGTTCGATTAAAGACCGGATCGCCCTTTCGATGGTGGAGGAAGCCGAAAAAGATGGGTCGCTGAAGCCCGGCGGCGTGATTATTGAGCCAACGTCCGGTAATACAGGCATCGGTCTTGCCATGGTGGCGGCGGTGAAAGGCTACCGCCTTATTCTGGTGATGCCAGAGAGCATGTCTATCGAGCGCCGCCGCCTGATGTTGGCCTATGGCGCCGAATTTGTGCTGACGCCGAAGGAGCTGGGCATGAAAGGGGCGCTTGCCAAAGCCAGCGAGCTTGTCGAGGAAACTGACGGCGCCTGGATGCCGCAGCAGTTCCAGAACCCCGCTAATGTGAAAGTGCACCGTGAGACAACAGGCCCTGAAATCCTGGCGGATTTCCCTGAAGGGCTGGATTATATGATCACCGGCGTTGGTACGGGCGGCCACATCACAGGCTGCGCCGAGGCGCTTAAGGCCAAGTGGGCGGATATCAAGGTCCTGGCGGTGGAGCCGACCCTGTCGCCTGTGATGTCGGGCGGTGAGCCTGGTCCGCACCCTATTCAGGGCATTGGCGCCGGCTTCATCCCCGACGTGATGAACATGGACCTGATCGACGGTGTGGTGAAGGTTGACCCGGCTGACGCCAAAGACATGGCGCGCCAGTCGGCAGCCAAGGAAGCCATGCTTGTGGGAATTTCCTCCGGTGCGACGCTCGCAGCGATTGCCCAGACCATCAAGGAAAAGAACTTGCCCAAGGGCACGCGGATCCTTGGTTTCTGCTATGACACCGGCGAGCGGTATCTGTCCGTGCCGGATTTCTTGCCAGAGGAGTAGGCCGGAAGAGTAGGTCGTGAGATTACGATATCCTGCGATAAAATAAGAAAGGGCTGCCATCTGGCAGCCCTTTTCTTCGTCTGGCGCGATTGCGCTAAGGCGCGGTTATTCCTCGTCTTCGTCGATCCCCGAACTGACCTTGCCACTTTCAAGGCGTACAATCAGGGCGACATGGTCACCGCGGATCGCAAGCTCCTTGTAGGACCCGCGCGGCAAAGGCACGCCCTGGTCGATACAGTGGTTGAGCACGGCGGCACCAACCTCACGGCTGTTGAAAAGGATGTTGTCAGACCCGTCAGACAGGATCATCTGAACGGATACTTCGCCTTCTTCATCCAACTCAGAGATGATGTTCTTGAGTGGTGGATTGGTAGACTGGCCCCGCCCTTCAAGAACAGGACGAAGTGCGAGGACGAGTTCTTCATCGGAGAAGATGATACTGCGAGACTCAAGAATCATAAAACTTACTTGCCTGTGTTTGGTTTCGCTGCCCTAATTTAGGCAGAATTGAACCCACTTGAAAAGTTTTTTTAAAATCAAGCCTTAGCCGTGCCGTTGTTGCCCTGCGAACGGTCGCGCCATGCGCGGATGATGGCGTTGGCCACCGTCGCCAGCGGAATAGCAAAGAAAACACCCCAGAAGCCCCAGATGCCGCCAAAAACCAGGATGCCGATGATGATGGCATTGGGATGCAGTTTGACGGCTTCAGAGAACAGAAGCGGCACCAGAAGGTTGCCGTCGAGCGCCTGAAGGACAAGGTAAGCAATGACTGCTGTCGCCATCTCGCCGCCCAGGCCCCATTGGAAATAGGCCACAAGCGCCACCGGGAAGGTAACCATGGCCGCACCGAAATACGGGATGATCACGCTGAGGCCAGTGGCCACCGCAAGGAGCGTGGCATAAGGCAGGCCAAGAACGCTGTAGGTGACGAAAGCGGCACTGCCGACGATCAATATTTCATAGACCTTGCCACGGGCATAGTCCCCGGCGCGTTCCAGCACTTCGCCCCAGACTTGCTCGAGCACAGGCTTGTCGCTGGGCAGGAAGCTGGCGAACCAGCCAAGGATCTGTGCCTTGTCCTTGAGGAAGAAAAAGACCATCACCGGCACCAGTACCACATAGACGACCACGGCTACAGCCCCGGTCAGACCGGACAGGGAATATTGCAGAAGCTTCGGTCCAAAGTTGGCGATCTCGTTGCCAAGGCCGGTCAACCAACTGTTGACCTGTGCCTCAGAGATCAGGTCCGGGAAGCGCTGCTGCAGCGACAGAAGCGCGTTACGCATGCTGCCGACCATGGCCGGGCTGTCATTGATGAACTGGCTGACCTGCTGAATAAGCAGCGGTACCACGGTGAGCATGGCGATAACTGAGAGAAGGATAAAGCCCAGGTAGACGGCGGAGAATGCCATCCAACGCCGTGCACCGCGCCGGATCAACCACTCTGTGGGCCCGTCCAGAAGGAAGGCGATCACAACAGCCGCAATGGCTGGGGCAAGCATATGGCCGAAGAGTGAGATGGCAAGCACGGCCGCCAGCGCGAACAGCACCAGAAGTACCATTTGCGGGTCCGAAAAAGTCCGGCGATACCATTCGCTTAGCATATTCATTCGTGCGTGCTCCCGGGGTGGGCCCTATGAGTATTATTGGTGTTCGGCCATCAGTTTCAAGCCAAACTGTGGCAATTTCATGCGTGCTGGCCCGATGACGTACCGCCGTCGACGATCACGTTGGCGCCGTTCATATAACCGGCTTCATCGCTGGCGAGATAGAGCACCGTTTTGGCGACATCATGCGGGTCTGCCGGCCCGCCCTTCGGAAGGCCGCCCGCGAATTTGCTCATGTCTCCCCCGATGTCTGCCAGCGCCCGCTCGAACATGGGTGTCAGCATCGGCCCTGGTGAGACGGCATTGATGCGGATGCCGTGGTCGGCATAGTCCAGCGCCGCGCTTTTTGTCAGGCCCACAACGGCATGTTTGCTGGTGCCGTAGGCTGCCATCCACTCAGCGCCGGATCGGGACAGGATGGAAGCTGTGTTGACGATGGCGCCAGCGCCTTGCCTCAGCATGACCGGAATTTCGTGGCGCATGGCAAGCCAGATGCCCATCACGTTGGTGCGGAAAACGTCTTCTACCATTGCCATGTCCTGGTCAGCGAAGCGCGCGGCCGTGTGGCTGATGCCCGCGTTATTAACCGCGATATCCAGAATCTCATGCCCGTCGGTCGCCTTCTCAATGAAGGACTTGACCGAGGCCTCCTCACGTACGTCGGCGTGGTGATAGTGTGCGCTGCCTTCAAGGCCTTGGGCCTGAGCCGCGACACGCTCGCCCTCTGCGTCGATCAAGCCACAGAAATGCACATGTGCGCCTTCAGCTGCGAAAGCCTTAACAATGGCCTCGCCGAAGCCCGACGTGCCGCCGGTGACTATCACTCGTTTCGCCTTGAAGCGCATGAAATGGTCCTGCTTGTTTGCGTGCGCCATGGCTACCGCCAAACGACTTGCGGTGCAAGGAAAACTAGGGGGGCGAGATTAGCTAGTGGCTGTGCCCGTGACTATGCTTGTGCCCCCGCATGGTGGGGAGAAGCTGGGAGAAAAAAACACGGGCGCCGGTGTGCACAAGCACTGCGCAGATGATGGCCAGCCACAAGGTGAACATGATCTGCCCACCTGAGGGGGTCGGGATTTCATAGGGCAACAGTTCGGCAACGACAGTCATGGCGAACCAGGCCACCAGTGTCCAGGGCGCTATCCGGCGCAGTGTCTGGTACGCCGCTTTAACGGTGCCTCCGTAGATTTTGGTATAGGTCGCAGCCCCCAACAAAATCAGGATCATCAGTGGTGCGGCCAACCGGCCGATCGATGCCATCAAGTCCACAACATGATGGGCTTCATGGGCCAACATCATTGTCACGTCGCTCGGCGCATGGTGCAGGTAATGGGCGCTGACCAGCGCAAAAAGAAACCCTATGCCGGCCCCTGTGCCAATCCGGTGGGCCCACAGGTTTTTGGCGTTTGGCGCGGTGTTATGATCGTCAAGTGGATGCAGAACCACATGAAGGAGCGACCCTGCAGCAAACGCCTGCCAATAGCCGACAAGCGGGATGTGATACCAATCGCCCGCGTAAACCACCATGACATAACCGATGATGGTCATGACCCCAAGTGCGGCCAATACAGCAACACCGGCCCAGGTGGTCAGGACTGGCCTGAGAAGCCACCAGACGGCGACCGCTACACCGATGCGGTGCAACAGGATCCCGGTGGCGACAAAGGAACCGTGTTCGCTCTGGCCTGCGAAAGCCAGGATGGCGCCATCGGATGCCGCATGCACCACAAGCGCCAGGGCCGCGACCAGCATAACGACGCGGTGGGTCATTTCTTCAGCGCGGTGGAACAGGAATTCAGCGATCCAGGGCAGGCAGAAGCCGAAGACGGCGATCAGGATTGCCCAGACACCGCTGTGTGCGAGTGCTTCAGGAAGCAGGGTGAGGGTGACAAGGCCCAGGACTGTCACCAGCACGAATCCGTCCAGCCCGCCCTTCAGGGCAGGTAGGCGTGCAACAAGCCGAGCCAACAGCGGCGCAGCCAGCAGCAGCAAGACAGACAGGATCAATGCCAGTTCCAAAACTCAAACCTCATACGTACCGGTTATGTACAGTTATAATATCACAATATGGAAAGCCAGCCAAAAAACGTCAATAAGCGGAGGTAATTTTGCATGAAAAATCCCGCAGATGGTTCTTGCCACCTGCGGGAGCCACCTTGTGAACCAAGAACTGGCGTTATTTGCGTTCAGGTGCCGATGACGAACTGTTTAAAATTTTCGCCAGCGCATCTGCCATGAAATAGGGCTCTACATCCTTTGAATGGGTGGCGATGAAGATGGCCATACCCGTTTCGGGAAAGCGCCAGAATTCTGCCCGGCTGAAATGGCTGCCGCCATTGTGCCAAACCAGTTTTTTACCCTTATAGTCCGGTACGATCGACCAGCCATAACCGTAATAGTAACCTTCTTCCCCTTCTGACACATGAGGGGCGAACAAAAGTTCTTTCGATTCTGCGCTTAGTATCTTGGTGCCCAGAAGCGCCCGATGCCACCTCAGCATGTCAGGCGCGGTGCTGAGCACGCCCCCATTACCAAATAGGTGCCATGTCTTGCCGCCTGTTCGGTCCAGGACGTCCTTGGCTGAGGACAGGCCGTCGTGCGGCACGGCGATCTGAGGGACGGTGCGTTCGCTCCAGTCAGGGCGGTAGTAGCCGGTGGTATACATACCGGCAGGCTTCCACAGGTTGTCAAAAAGATAGTCCTCGTATGCCTGGCCGCTCGTGACTTCGATAATCGCAGCCAGAAGCGAATAGCCCATATTGGAATATTCGTAGCGTGTGCCGGGTTTGGCCACCAGAGGAGCTGCAAAGGCGCGCGCCAGATAGTCATCCCTTTCTATCGCTTCCTGATCCTGGCCGACCACATCGGCAAGCCCTGCGGTGTGGGTCAGAAGCTGGTGCAGGGTGATGGCTTTTTTGTTTTCCGGTACGTCCTTGAAAAAATCATCCAGTCTGTCAGAGAGCTGGACCTTGCCTTGCTCCCGAAGTTTGAGGATTGCGGCGCCGGTGAACTGTTTGGTGATGGACGCTATGTCTACCAGCGTGACTTCACCATAAGGCGCTTCACCGGCGACGGCGTCTCCCACCGCAAAGCTAAAAATAGTGCTGCTTCCGTCGGAAATGCCGACAACGCCGACAAAGCCATCGCGTGTGGCTTGCCTCAACACTTCGTCCATTGCGGCCCTGTCGATCCACCTTGGCGCATCATGGGTTTCTGAAGCCTGAACTGCAGGAGAGGAAATCCACACCAAAAGGCACACATATAAAAATATCTGTTTCATAATTGTCTCGCTGTTGCTTTGTTTGACGACACAGGCAAAGGTGCCGTAACTGATTTTCCATTGCCGAATGGCGCTGATAAATGTCCTGACGGAAAGGTTGAGAAATGTTGCGAGAGGAAGAAAATCCTGCAATTTCAAATGCTTTGCCGCAGCGATTTCGGCTCGGGGATGTCCTGGTGGATGGTTCTCATAACTGTCTTGTCCATTCAGATGGGCGCGAAATTCGCCTTGAGCCGCGTTTGATCAGACTTCTGACAATGCTTGCCCAAGCTGGCGGCGAACCGGTGGCGCGGACAGAGTTGCTGGCTGAGGTGTCATCATTGCCCTATGCCGGCGATGAAGCGTTGACCCAGGCGATATCGAGGCTTCGACAGGCCCTGGGCGACACCCCAAAAGCACCGACCTTTATCAAGACAATCCCGCGCAAAGGCTACGCGCTTGTGATGCCAGTGAGCCTTGAGGGGATCGAGACAAAACACAGGTCAGATACCGGGTCGCAAATCACGGGTTTGACTTGGCCAAATTCCAGCCAGCTCCTGCCGCTCCTTATGGCGGTGGCTATTCTGCTGCTGTCGGGCCTTGTGGTGTGGTTCGTTTTGTTTCCCAGGGAAATCGTGCGGGAGACTGAGCTGATCCTGAATAGCGATCAGGAATTTATCGAAAAGAAAGATCAGGAGTTCACAGAAAAGGAAGATAAGGTTGGGGTGCCCTAGAGCCAGGTGCCCGCGAGGGTGACCGGGTCTGTGCCCAACCCCAGCTTGAATCGGGCGATGCCCGCGCCTTCCTCCGTGTTCAGGCCGCCCATGTCGAGGAAGCGGATGCCGCGCTCCTTCAAGGCCATGATGCCGTCCCACAGAACCTTGTTTTGCGCATTAAGTGCGCGGCCGTCATCGCCTGACCAGCCCACATGATAGGTTGCGCTGTTGCCGTGGAGCATGAATATCGCACCCGCCACTTTCTTGCGGCCAGCAAGGGCTGTCACACTCATGACGCCGATGCTGTTGTCTGTGGGGCTGAAGCGCTCAGCGATGCCAGCATAGATCGGTACCAGCCCGATGGGTACAGCCTGATAGCCGCGCCGGGTTTGCTGTTCCGCCTCGCGTTCAGTGAGCCAACTATACTGGTGCTGCTTCCTGCCGCCGATCACAGTTTCCAGCTTGCCGGATGATTCTGCCTTTTTCAGCTGATTGCGCCATTTGCCGGCCAGGTTCGCGCGCAGGGTGTCTGCGTCTGGCTCAAGATTCATCCAGATGGTGCTATAGCCTGTCATCACACGGCGATAGCCCGCCGTTTTTAAGACTTTTTGGTTTTCAGCTGTATCGGCCAGTTCCGGCTGCAACAGCATGAAGTTCCAGCGCCAGGGGCTGTAGTGCCGCCGAAGCGCCTTGAGGCCGGCGGCTTGTGTGTCGGCACTGATACCCGGCAGCCAAAGCGGGCCCCGCATCAGGCTGTTCATACGGATAAGGCGGTAAAAGCTACGCTTGCCCACCAGCGCAATAGCGATGGGGGAGCCTTCATGCGACAGGGTCAGCTGGCTTATATCGGCGCCGATGGCCTTGAGGGTTTCGCCGTATGCCCAGTGTTGCTGCAAGGGCAGCGGCTGGTCGCCGGTGAAGGTCGGCCAGAGGTTGGGGGCGATTTCGCCAAAGTCCAAATGGATGTCAGCGGCGCTAGGCAAGGGCGGGATCCCCTGTTATGGTCCGGCTATGATCGGAAAAAGACCAGTACCGGAAGATGTGATGGGGTGGCGCAT
Source organism: Kordiimonas lipolytica (assembly GCF_042651265.1). Taxonomy (GTDB): domain Bacteria; phylum Pseudomonadota; class Alphaproteobacteria; order Sphingomonadales; family Kordiimonadaceae; genus Kordiimonas; species Kordiimonas lipolytica. The sequence goes on from NZ_JBHSCR010000014.1 coordinate 10,602, forward strand.
TGCCCCACCCCGAATAACTTTGGGGGCCGCCATCGCAGTGCTCAAATATCTCGCCTTGCCGCTCTTTGGGGCTCTGGCGCTGCTGGACGTGATCTTTTATCTCTATTTCCAGCATGTTCTCGGGCGTTGCTATGGCGTCCTGTGTCTTTTGTCCTAGCTGTCTACAGAGACCAGTTCAACGATAAAGATCAGCGTGGAATAGGGCGGGATGCTGCGTGAACCGCGCTCGCCATATGCCAGGTCGTATGGAATGTAGAATTCATACTTGGCGCCTTCTTTCATCAGTTGCACGCCTTCTGTCCAACCCTTGATCACACCATCAAGCGGGAAGGAAGCTGGTTGGCCGCGGTCGTAGCTGCTGTCAAATTGCGTGCCGTCGATCATGGTGCCTTTATAGTGCACTGTCACCATTGAGGTTGCTTCAGGGCTGGTGCCTTCGCCTTCCTCAATTACGCGGTATTGAAGGCCGCTATCAAGCGTTACGACGCCGTCGTTCTTGGCGTTTTCTTCAAGCCATGCAAGCTGCTCGGCTTTATGGGCTTCCATCTGCTCTTCAGCTTTTTTCTGGGCTTTCTCAAGCGTCATCACGTCCAGAAGCTCAACCTCGAACACGAGCGTTGCATTGCCCGGAATGACGCCGCCGGCACCGCCTTCACCGTAGCCGAGATCAGATGGGATCGTCAGCTCCCACTTGTCGCCCACGCTCATCATCTGAATACCCTCAACCCAGCCGGGGATAACCCGGCCTACAGGGAAGGTGGCGGGTTCGCCGCGCTTGTGGCTGGAATCGAACTCGTTACCGTCAATGAACCTGCCTGCATAATGAACGGTGACATAATCATCCGCAGATGGGCTTTTGCCTTCGCCGCTTTCAATCACACGGTATTGAAGGCCGCTTTCGGTAACCTGAACACCGTCTTTTTGGGCGTTCTCTTCAAGGTATGCCAGGTTCTCTGCGCGGAACGCTTCTCTCTCACTCATTGTCTCTGATACTTTCTGTTCATCTGTTTGTGGTGCTGCAGCCTTTTCAGCTTTTTGCTCTGCGACGGTTTCTGATTGTGTTTCCGCGCTTTCGGCACTATTGCTGCCGGTGTCGGATTTTTTCTCTTCGTCGCTTTCGCCGCTGCAGGCTGCTAAGCTCAGCGCGGCAACGGTGGCCACGACCTTAAAGCTAACTTTCATGGGAACTCCTCGCCAAGATTTCTGCGGGGACACTAGCCTTTGAGCGCGTGTGGGAAAAGGAAAAATCGGGCAGGGGTGCCAGAAACAAGGGGAATTGATATGGCGAAGGCCGATACAGACATCCGTCAGGCGATTTTGGAGGCGACCGAGGACAGCAGATCAGTCGCTCCGCGGGAAATTGCACAAGTTCTGGCTGAAGAAGGTGAAGACTGGCGCAAGTATTTGCCCAGAATTCGTCATGAAGCGGTGAAGCTTCACGCCGATGGCCTCTTGGTGTTTATCCGAAAAAAGAAGGTGGTTTCCCCCGAAGGACTGAAGGGCGTCTATAGATTCTCCAGTCCAATACAAGACTAAAAGCGTAAGACTTCTTGGCAAATATGCAGTTTCGCCATAGAATAAAGACGCAAGAGAGGAGTGCTCTATGGGGGGTCAGATACCTTTGCTTGACATGCCTGTCCTTGACAGGCTCGCGGCAGAAGTAGGTAAGGAATCAGCAGCGTTCCTGCTGGATTCACTTAAGCAGGAAATTCGAAATTCCGGGTGTGAGTTGATGCAGCATGCGTCAGTGGGCGACCTGGAACAGCTTGAAATCCAGGCGCATGCGCTCAAGAGCGCGGCTCGCAGTTTCGGGGCGATGCGGCTCGGGGAGGCCTGTCAGGCAATCGAATATGCGGCCAAGGCGGACGGCAGTCCTGAGATCGAGGGGCTTTTGAGCCAGTTCCAGATTATATCGGAAGAAACGCTTGAGGCCTTCAATCAGGCAAACTGAAAGGCGGGAAGTGCCTGAGATGGGCGCTAGAAAGCTGTCAGTTGACCGATTTCCGCCCTCAGCTCCTGCAGACCCCAGCCTTTTTCGCTTGAGGTCGCCATGATGATCGGGTGGCAGGCGATGAATTTCTTCGCGTCTTCCTGCGTCTTTTTCACGATCTTCTCGCGGTCGGCTACCTTCAGCTTATCAAGCTTTGTCAGCACGATTTGATAGTTGACCGCGGCTTCATCCAGCATGTGCATGATCTCGCGGTCGTTTTCCTTCAGGCCATGGCGGCTGTCGATCAGAAGGAGCACGCGCCTTAGGTTTGGGCGGCCACGTAGATAGTCTTTCACCAGCCGCGTCCAGGCATTCACCTTCTTGCGTTCGATCTTGGCATAGCCGTAACCCGGCAAGTCCACAAGATAGGCGGGCGTGTCCATCTCCATGCCCATCTCGAAGTAATTCAGCTCCTGGGTGCGGCCCGGCGTGTTCGATGTACGCGCCAGCGTCTTGCGGCCCGTCAGCGCATTCACAAGGCTTGATTTGCCCACGTTGGAGCGTCCCGCGAATGCCACTTCGGGGCGGTCCGCGCCCGGCAGGGTCTTCAAGGATACCGCGCCCATGACAAAATCCACGCGACCGGCAAACAACAGCCGGCCACGCTCCAGGTCAGATTGGGTGTATTGCTCTTCGCTCACCTTAGCTGCTCGTCTTGCCTTGTGCCTCACGGCGGGCATGTTCGCGCTTCATGATGAAGGACTGCTGCGCAATGGACAGAAGGTTGTTCCATGTCCAGTAGAGCACCAGGCCGGAGCTGAAGCCCGCCATGATGAAGGTGAAAATGATCGGCAGGAAGCTCATGACCTTCTGCTGGGTCGGGTCCATGCTGGTCTGTGGATTCAGCTTCTGCTGCAGCCACATGGTGATGCCCATCAGAATCGGCAGCACGCCGATGGCAATCATGGCAGGTGGCGTCCAGTCAATCAGGCCGAACAGGTTCACCGGCGTGAGTGTGTCGCGGGCTGATAGGTCAGTGATCCAGCCAAAGAAGGGCTGGTGGCGCATTTCGATAGTAACGTAAAGCGTCTTATAAAGCGCAAAGAAGATGAAGATCTGAGGGATCATCGGCAGACAGCCGGCCATCGGGTTGATCTTTTCCTTCTGATAGAGCGCCATCATTTCCTGCTGCAGCTTCTGCTTGTCGTCCTTGTAGCGTTCCTGCAGCTTTTTGATCTTCGGCTGAGCGTCCTTCATGTGGCTCATGGAGCGGTAGGACTTGTTCGCCAGCGGGAACAGGATCAGTTTCAGGATCACAGTCATGGCCAGGATGGCGATGCCATAGTTTCCGGTCGCCTGGAACAGCCAGTGCAGGCCAGCAAAGATCGGCTTGGTGAAGAACCATAGCCAGCCCCAGTCGATGGTACGATCAAACAGGGCAATGTCATACTTTTCGGCATAAGCGTCGATGGTGCTGACGATTTTGGCGCCAGCATAGAAGCGGCTTTGGCTCTCAAGCGAGCCACCAGCATCGATTTGTTGCCAGTTTTCAACATAGTCCACGCGGTAAGCGCCGCCGCTATGTTTCATGCGTGCAACCGAAAGGCTGGCCTTCTGATCGGGGATCAGGGTCGCCATCCAGTATTTGCCGGTGATACCCATCCAGCCGCCGGTGATATCCGTGGCTTCAAAATTTCCATCGTCCTTGATGTCGCTGTAGGTGCGTTCTTCCAGTTTGTTGTCAAAGACGCCGAGCGGTCCTTCATGCAGGATGTAGAGGCCGTCAGTCTTTGGCTCACCACGACGGGTGATCATGCCGTATGGGGCAACTTGCAAGACTTCATCGGTGGAGTTGATCACAGTCTGGGTAACCGTGAACATGAACTTATCGTCCACTTCCACTTTCATCAGATAGCGGACGCCGTCGCCATTGTCCCACGCCAGCGTTACCGGCTGATCAGGCGTCAGCGTGTCACTGTCAGCGGTCCATGCACTGCGTGGGCCGGGTACGAAATCGCTTTCCTGACGGCTTGCGGCCCAGCCGAAGCGGGCGTAATAGGCATCAGGCTGGCCGGCGTTCCTGAGCAGGCGAATCTCATCCGCGCCTTCTTCCATGCTGACCTTGTGGTTCACCAGCAGAAGGTCGTCGAACCGGGCGCCACGGAGTGACAGGCTGCCGCTCAGCTCGGGCGTAACGATTTTGACGTGGCCGATGTCGCTATTGTCTGGTTCGGGCAAGGCCGTGTCGGATGCTTCCGCAGAGTCCATATCGACAGGAGCAGCCTCCTTGGGCGCAATGCCATCTTCCACTTGCGTTGCGGCTTGCTGTGCCGCTTCGCGCTGCAGGGCTTCCTGCTGCGGCGAGATGAAGAGCGCATTATAGCCGAAGAAGACAGCAATCGAGATTGCTGCAAACAGCACGATATTCTTAGTTTCACCCATGAGACGTCATACCCTGATCATCTGACCGGTCTGTGCCGGCCTCCAAATTCTTGTCGCATCCGCAGCCTGAGCCGTGATCATGCACACCACCCTTAGGCGTTTCGCCCGGGCGCATGCTTTGTGGCACAGGATCGTATCCGAATCCACCCCAAGGGTGGCAGCGGGCGATGCGCTTTATTGCCAGCCATCCGCCCTTAAGTCCACCATGAAGACGCAAAGCTTCCACAGCATAGCTGCTGCAGGTGGGCTGATATCGGCATCGGGGGCCGAGCATTGGCGAGATGACAAGTTGATAGAAGCGAACCAAGCCATAAAGAAGGAACGCAAGTGGGCTCATGCGTTGCCCTGTCTTCTGTTCCTTGTCTGCCATCAGGTTTTTCCCCGGCCTGCCTTGGTTTTCTGCGGTTTACCGTGTGGTTTACCTGGGCTTAGATCGGCACCCGCATGCAGTTTTGCAAGGGCCCATTTCATATCGGCCTGCATTTTCATGAAGTCGTAATCAACGGAACATGGGCGGCCGACGAGCACGTAAGTCCACCCGGCTTGCCCGAATTGCGGTAAAATAGCGCGGCAGGCTTCTTTCAGCCTTCTGCGAGCCCGAGAGCGGATCACGGCCTTGCCGACCTTCTTGGATACGGTAAAACCGGCGCGTGGGGGCGAATCACCTTCACCTGGTTTGGCCTGCAGAATAAAGCTTGGGGTCACCCACTTGCGGCGGGTGTTTGCCACGGCCAGATAGTCTGGCCGTTTGGTGATGCGCGCAAGTTTTAAAGCCTGTTCGGTCATGATGCCGATGCCCGTGAGCTAGAGCCCAAAAACAACAAAAGCCGACCGGATATCTCTCGGTCAGCTCTCATCGTGTGTGATAGAGGTGCCCCAAGGGGGCGCCCAGACCTTTACGCCGACAGGCGCTTCCGGCCTTTAGCACGGCGTGCGCGAAGCACAGCACGGCCACCTACAGTTGCTTTGCGAGCACGGAAACCGTGACGGCGTTTACGCACCAGCACACTCGGTTGAAAGGTCCGTTTCACTTGACTTACTCCAGTTAATCGCCTTGCTCTGCGGTTTCCCACGGCCCGGCGTCCAATTTCGAGCGCGCTGTATAACCGCCAGAATTGCCTAAGTCAACAACCCATCTCGCGCTTTTCCATTTCCGGCTAGCCTTCTACCATATTTTCGCCGGTTTTGCCCATAAATTAAGGACTTCCGCCGTTTCCAGGCTTTTATTTCCGAGCGCCGGGTCTGGTGGTGCGGCGAATCGGCGCTGGACTGGATGGAAAAAGTGCTATTATACGCCAATTAGTTTACTTGCATTTCCTCGCCGGATGAGATTCATAACAGGTTATGCCCGAGCATTATAAACCGCTGACATCCAGCCTCAGGTCGCGCCTATTGATCCTCACCTTCCTTTTTGTGATGGTGATATCGGCCCTTATTTATCCAACATCAATCGCGTCCTTCCGGCAGGATTATCTTGAGACACGGCTCGAAAACGCCCAGATTGCGGCGCTGGCCCTTGAGGCCGCCCCCGGCAATATGGTGAGCCCCGAGCTTGAACAGCGTCTCCTGAGCCAGTCCGGCGTGATCGCCCTTATAATGCGGCGCGAGGACAAGAGCTTGCTCCTCGGCTATGACGTCATGCCCGAAGAGGTGCAGGCTACGTTTGACCTCAGAAACCCGTCACTGGGGACGCTCATTACCGATGCCTTCGGCACGCTAGAGATGGGCGGCAACCGTGTTATCAGGGTTGTGGGTGACCCCATGGTGCCCGGAACGCGAATGCTTGAAATCACGATGGACGAATCGGGGCTTTATGCGGCGCTCAAGAATTATTCCAATAATGTGCTGGTCTTGTCGCTGATTACGTCGCTCTTTACCGGCATCCTTGTCTATCTGGCGCTGCATTGGCTTCTGGTGCGGCCCATGCGCCGCCTGAAGGACCGCATTGTTGCTTTCCGGCGCAAGCCAGAAGCCGTCCCTGCGAAGATAAAGCAAAACAGGCGGCCTGATGAAATCGGCCTTGTAGAGCGTGAGCTTGCGCGCATGCAGGAAGAGCTCAGGCTAAACCTGAAGCAGAAATCCAATCTGGCGTCGCTTGGTGAAGCGGTGGCCAAGATCAATCATGATCTCAGGAACATTTTGGCGACGGCGCAGCTCGCGTCCGATTCGCTCCAGCGGGTGGACCACCCGGGCGTGCAGAAGATTTCCCGCAGGCTTGTGAACAGCGTCAGCCGGGCTGTGGCCCTTTGCGAAAGCACGATCCGCCACGGCAAAGCAGATGATCCGGTGCCGGAGAAGGCTTGGACGCCGCTGGGCGAACTGGTGGACGATGTAGTCTTGTCTCTTGGTCTTGATGAAGACAGCAAGTTCGATTTCGTCTGCGACATAGATGAAGAAATGATGGTTTACGCGGATGCGGAGCAGTTGCACCGCGTTCTTCTCAATCTGTGCCGCAATGCGCATGACGTGCAGGGTGAGACGGGCACCATTTTGGTGGGTGCAAAGAAAGACAAGGACGGCACGGTCCATATCAAGGTGACGGACAAGGGGCCGGGCATTCCTGAGGCTATTCGACCAACGCTCTTCAAGGCGTTCCAGTCCAGCCGCGCGGGAGGCACAGGCCTTGGCCTGGCGACAGCCCGGGACATTGTCTTGTCCCACGGCGGGCAAATCGGGCTGGCGGAAACCGGGCCTGACGGCACGACATTCATGATCTGCCTGCCGGGTGAGGAAAACTGATACGCTCCCGTATCGTATGCCGGAGCAGCTGGGGAGAGACACCATGCGCATCATCGCCAAACCAGGGCTGCGCGATTCGATCACAGATATTGGCGGACTCAAGGTCGGTCAGGTGGCTTGTGAAAAAGCGGTGACCGGCGTGACGGCCGTTATCCCCGATGCGCCTGTTGCCATGGGGGTAGATGTACGTGGTGGTGGTCCGGGTACACGCGATACAGATGCGCTCGACCCCACCTGTCTGGTGGACCGCGTACACGGGGTGGTGCTTTCGGGTGGCTCTGTATTTGGCCTTGCAGCAGCGGACGGCGTGATCGCCGCTTTGTCAGAAAAAGGCATTGGCCTGCCTCTGGGGCCGCGCACAGTGCCGGTTGTGCCGTCGGCGATCCTTTTTGACCTGATGAATGGTGGCGACAAGGATTGGGGCATGGATGCGCCCTACCGGGCCTTGGGCGAGCAGGTGGTCCTGGCGCTTTCGGAAGATGTGGATCAGGGCCGGGCCGGCGCGGGCTTTGGCGCGCGGGCTGGGGCAAAGGCTGGCGGCATCGGCACTGCAAGCTTTGAAACAGAAGACGGTCTGAAGGTGGGCGCCATAGTCGCTGTAAACAGTTTCGGTTCCGTAATGAATGAGTCAGGCGTCACCCTTGGCGATGTTAGTCTGCCGAAACTCGGGTTCGTTGGCGCCAATACCACCATTGCTGTGATCGCAACGAATCTTGCGCTCGACAAGGCGGGATGCAAGCGGCTAGCGATGATGGCGCAAGACGGTTTGGCGCGATCAATCCGGCCGATTCATACACCGTTTGATGGCGATACGGTATTCGCGCTATCTACAGCGTCGAAACCGCTGGATGGGGATCTGGCGCCGACAATGGCGGTTCTGGGCACACTGGCGGCAGACTGTCTGGCCCGCGCTGTGGAGAAAGCGGTGGCTTAAGGCTTGGCTTCAAAAAGTTTCTGCCGCTCACCAACGACGAATCGCTCCATGATCTCGGTTTCTGCACTGGCCTCGGCTACAATGCGTGGCATGTCAAGCGCTAGCAAGGTATCAAGGCGGCTGGCGGTCCGGCTAAGGCGTGTAAGCGCCAGCTGGGCCGAGAACCAGGCATCCTGCTGAGCGTCGCCTTCTTCTGCCTCGGCGATTTTGGCCTTGGCCTTACGGTATGCCAGTGTTTCGTCCCTGAGCGCTTCCTTGATTTTCAGCAAAAGATCAGACGCATCCTTTTCTGTGCCTGGTATGGGGTCGGATGCAGGCGCGGGTGCTACGCCCCCGCTTAGTGCTGGACGAACAGGTGGTTGAGGCTTGCTGTTGGGAATTGCCGGTGGGATTTCCGACCGGACAATTTCGCGCTCCCTTTCCGATGGGTCCGGCACCGGGTCGGAAAGATTCGGCCAGTCACCTTTTCCGCCCGAACAGGCCGAAAGCAGCAGAATGGCACTAAAAATCGGGACAAATTTCGCGCTAATTTTCACCATAAAAGCCTTATATTATGGGGATTTGAGGGTTTTAACCTATCTCTGAAATGTGGCGGAAACAAGAAAAAGCGATTTCCCTCTTGCAATATAAATGCAATCTGATTAGGTTCCGCCGCACACCACGAGGGCAAGCCCTTGTGGTCTACAATTTGATGGCATGCACCGGTAGCTCAGCTGGATAGAGCACCAGACTACGAATCTGGGGGCCGGGGGTTCGAATCCTCCCCGGTGCGCCACTCAAAAACAACCGCCGCCTAGGCGGTTTTTTTATGGCGTACCAATTTCTATCCCATCTGGGCACCACTCAAAAACAACCGCCGCCTAGGCGGTTTTTTTATGGCGTAGCAGTCAGCCTTTTGATGTTCCTTAAGAAAATCTACCTGACCAAAGGCATTTTTGCGGGCGCGCTGATCAATAGGGGGTGTCTTGTTAACCATTTTTAGCTAAGGTCAAATTCTATCGATTGTGGGGAGGTGGTGCAGGCATCACTGAGATGATAGGCACAAGGATTTTATGGTTAAAGATTTCGTATCTTTGATTTCAGACCTCGTTGGCATTGCAAACGATGCCGCTCTGTTGGTGGACGAAAACGGGGAAATCGTGTTTGCAAATGCGGGCGCAACACATTTGACGGGATATGAGATACAGGAACTGATTGGTGCAAGCTATGAGATGCTCGTGCCGAAAGAAAGCCTGCCCAGCCACAAGGGCCTGTTCAAAAACCATATGGAAAGCGGTCCTTCCAAACATCTGATGGGCGCTCGCCGCGGCATCGACCTGATCACCAAAGACGGCGAACGGCGCCAAGTTGGTATTTCGCTGGCTAAGCAGACCTCGCTGGGGCAAAAGTTTGTAGGGGTTGTGCTGACTGATTACACCGAGATGGAAATTGCGCTTTCCAAACTCCGGGCCAATGACCTTCTGTTGACTCAAACCATCACGCAGCTCAAACGCGCACAACGGCGCTTCACATTTGCTCAGGCACTGTCTGGTGTGGGCAGTTGGGACTGGGACATAGCGTCAGGCGAATTATTCTGGTCTGATGAGGTTTATACCATTTTTGGTCTAAAGCCGGGCGACATCCAGCCGACCTATGAGGCTTTTTTGGAATTCATTCACCCGGAAGACCGCGCGCAGGTGGAAACTGCTGTGCAAAACACCCTTGATGACCCAACCGAGCGTTATGACATCATCCACCGCATTTTTTTGCCCAGTGGTGAGGTGCGCATCGTCCGCGAAATGGGGCTGGTAGAAGTGGATGAAGGCAGCAAGCCAGTATTGATGGTCGGGTCGGTTCAGGACATTACCGAAGCTCAGCAGCTTAAGCAGAAAACCGAGAATGCGCTGATGCGCGAAATCGAGGCAAGCCGCACGAAAACAGAATTTCTGGCAAACCTGAGCCATGAGCTGCGGACACCGCTGAATGCCGTTATCGGTTTTTCAACTTTGTTGAAGGACACTCAATTGGACAATCTGGATGCCCAATCTGTCGCAGAATATGCAACTTATATCCATGAAGCAGGAACGCACCTGCACCATCTTGTGGATGATATTTTGGAAGTGTCGCGCATTGATCTTGGTATTGTCGAACTGAAGGAAGCAGACGTGGACCTGGGCAAGGTTGTCCAGACAGTTCAGGCTATCCTGAATTCACGCGCCCTCGAAAAAGGCATCGCAATCATTTACGATTTCGATCTGGACCTTCCCTTCCGACTTGACGGTGATGAACTGCGTATCAAACAGATGCTGTTGAACCTCATGGGCAACAGCGCCAAGTTTTGCCCGCATGGCAGTGTGATCACTGTTCGCGTTCGGTTGCGTGAAGATAACGGTATTCAGATCGAGGTGGCCGACAACGGCCCTGGTATGGAGCAGGAGCAGGTGGAAACTATCCTGGGGCGTTTCAATCGGGCGGAGTCTGCTCTTACAAGAACTTTTGAAGGGGGGCTGGGGCTAGGGCTGACCCTCACGAAGGCTTACCTCAGTCTCCATGATGCCACGATGGCCATTGAAACGGCTCCGGGCAAAGGTATGAAAGTGCAGCTTAATTTCCCGCCGGAGAGAACCATCAACCTCTAGCCCGCCCCGGTAACAAGCTGGAGAGGCCCGCCTGACTAACGGGCTTCGCGCCACATCAGCCACATGGGTGGACAGCCCGGTGCTGGTACAATTTCTTCCGTTACACGAAAACCGTGACGCTCATAAAAGGGGGTGTTGCGAGGTTTGGAATTCTCAAGGAATGCCGGCATGTGCGCGGCATCGACCTGCGCCAGCGCCTGTTTCATCAACCGGCTGCCCACCCCCTGTCCCTGGAGTTCTGGGTCTACCGCGATAGCGAACAAGTAAAAGTGCGGCTTCTTCGGGTGCTTGTCGGTGAGGACCCGATCAAGCGCCATACCCCGCTTCAGGGCAGTTGGGCCGCTGTATTTCAGAATTACTGTCGCCAGGGCCAGATTGCCCAGGAAGCCATAGCTCTTGTTGTCCTTGGGCGGCAGCCAGAGCGTTCCGGCCAGCCCATCGTTTGTGATGTGCCCGAATCCGCGTTTCAGATAACAATGTTTTGCCATGGCGGTGAAGGCGGGGCGCATCGCCGCTGCGCCGTTGAAGGCCCAAAGGTTTACGGGGTCGTCCGCGAAGGATTTGGCCACAACGGACCCGATCAGGTCATGTTCATTGCGGCCGAGGGGGCGACAAAGGTTGGACAAAGTGCCTTCTCCAAAAAATGAAACAGTTTCACTTTAATTGGAGCAAAAGAGGATCAAGGCAAGTCAATGCTCTGGCGCCTACTGGAACCGATCCTTGATGTCATCAGACCTGATATCTTCCATCATACGGCGTGTATTACGGTCCCGCACCACCATGATCGCCCACACAGCCAGGATAAGCCACATGATGAACCCGGCGCCAAAGATGGCCAGGATCCAGGCCAAAATCCAGATAACGGCACTCAGGATGGCCTGAAAGGGCTTGCCTGCCAGCAACAGGGCAAGCGGCGGAATAATCAAGGCGATCAGATACAGCATGAAGTCTCCCCTAGAACTGTTGGGCACAAGGTATGCCCGGCGGGCTTCCTGTGGCAAGCTGCAAAATTCAGACGCCACAAAAAAGCCGGCCATTTGGGGCCGGCTCAATCACGGTTCTCTTTGGGTGGATAACCTATAGCTTCGGCAGGTCTTCCTCAAGAACGCAGACATTCATCGAATAGGACACCTCGCCTTCATCGTCGTCTTTGTATATCACGCCGATGAATTCATCACCCAACATCATCTCTACCGAATCCCCAGCCTTGGGGCGGCGCACCAGCTTGATCATATTGTTATTGAATTTTCCCTGCAGGTAGGCCTGCAGCCGTGCGATCTCGTTCGGTGTCACCCTATTGCTCCTCGGTCCAGATTAGTCGTTGCCTTGGTTTATCGAAGGCTCCCCCTACATTGCAAGGAAAACCATGAATAAAAGCACTCTGGCACCAGTTGGGCGTTTTATCGCTTGTTAATGTTTGCTAGTTAGATAGCTTTATAGGGGTCGAAAACAAGTTAAGGGCGAATCCCAGTGACGGACGATCAGTTTTCATACGCAAACGACGAAGAGTTGGTAGGCCAGTTCCTGGAGTGGACCGGCAATGCCGTGGTGGAAATGCGTGAGATCGTCGATGGTCTGCCCGAGCATGAAAGCCGCGAAAGTGATGCCTCTAGCCGTTTGTATGACCTGTCGCACAACATCAAAGGCATGGGCAGCAGTTTCGATTACCAGTTAATGACGGCCATCGGTACGTCCCTGTGTGTCTATATCAAAAAGCTTGAAGGCGAACTGAGCCGCCGCGTTGTCGATGCTCATGTGCGTGCGTTTGAGGTGATTCTCGCCAACAAGATCAAGGGTGATGGCGGGGAAAAAGGCGCCGCGCTGGAAAGCCGCCTTTCGGCCATTATCGCTGAAGAATCCTAAGGCTGATTCCACATTTGTTCACTTTTTGTTCTTTATGGTTGCGTGTGCCCGCAGGTTCCGCCATCCTTAGGCTTTCATGCTGTCAGCCTGGAGGATTGTGATGGAGGATATCGCGACCACACCCTGTTCTACTGACGCCGTGCGCCCTGTTGTGACCGATTCGGTTACCCGGGGTGTCTTGCGGTTTTTCATGGACCTCGGCTTCGCACCGATGACAGAAATACCGCTCACCAATGGTCGCCGCGTTGATGTGCTGGCACTTGACCGGCGTGGCAAGGCAGTGATCGTTGAGGTGAAATCGTCTGTTGCCGATTACCGTGCTGACAGGAAATGGACAGAGTATCTCGACTATTGCGAGGAGTTTTATTTCGCGGTGGACGCATCATTTCCCCGCGAGCTGTTTGACGAATCAGATAGCTTGCCCGAGACAGTCGGTGTGATTGTGGCTGATTCTTATGGCGCGGATATCCTACGACCTGCCGCAGTGCGACCGGTGAACGCTGCCCGCCGCAAAACACTGACGCTCAGGATGGCGCGGGCCGGGGCCCAGCGCCTGTCTTCACAGATGATTGGTCGGCCCTGAACCCTATTTGGCGTCAGTTTCCAGAACGGTGGTGTAGCTTTCCCAGCGCTCGCGCCCGCCTTTGTTTTCAAGCACATTCTGAAGGGCAGCGACCGTACGCCGTTCATAGCGTGTCCCAGCATCCCCGTTCAGGATGTCGAGCGCTTTGTCGAAGCCGAGGCCTGTGCGGTGTGCCCGGGCGGAAACCATGCCGACAAAGGCGTTGGCGACGCTGAGGACGCGGGCACCGGGCTCGATCGCATCGCCTGCCTTGCCTTCCGGTTCGCCACTGCCGTCCCAATGCTCGCGCATCTGGCCAAGGATCGCTGCGACAGGACCCTTGAAATCAAGGCCTGCCACCAGCGTGGCGCCTTTCTGCATACTGTCGCGCACCAGCGCCAGTTCTTCTTCGGTAAGCGGCGTTTGCTTGGTCAGAATCGCAGTGGGCACGAAAATCTTGCCAAGGTTCACCAGCTGTCCGGCAATGCGCACGCTTTCAAGCGCGTCATTATCCCAACCCATTTCCCGGGCAACCGTATGGGCCACGTCAGCGACCCGGTCAGAATGGTGTTTGCTCCATGGGTCGCGGGCATCAATGATCTGCGTCAGGGTGCTGACAAGCTGTTTGAAGAGCGTTTCTGACTGTTCCTTTGCGGCCACAAGGTCTGAGATGTCTTGCATCACCAGAAGCGCTGCAGCTTCCTTGTCGCCTTCCGCTTTCAGGGGCAGAAGCTGTGTCTGGAAAATCTGCTCCGCACCATCCTTTTGAATGCGCAGATGCTGGCTTGTAGCCTCACCTGCCACGGCCTTATCAAGTGCTGCGCGAAGCTTGTCGGCAATCTCGCTTGGGAAGGCTGTATCAAGCCGGCGGTTGTTCAGCTCCGCAACCGGCAGACCCGTGACATTGCCAAGATGCTTGTTGGCAAACTGCACCGTCATATCGTCGCCCAGAGCGGCAATGGCAGTGGGTTGATTGTCGCTGACCGACTGAAGGAAACGGCTAAGGGCCTCATTTTTGGCCGATAAAGCAGCTTGTTCCCGCCAGGCGGTTTCAAGGCGCCGCGACACGCCGTGCCGCCAGACCATCACGAGAGCCGCCAGAACAAAGAGCGCGGCGAGTGACAGTGTAATCATCAGGCTGTTACGGCGTTCAATGATTTCCGCCATGGCCTCGTCTGCATTGATGGTGCGCACCAGAACCCACGGCACAGGTGCAGAAAGTTCACGTCCTGTAACTAGTACTTCAGTATCGGCATAATTGGTGAGTGAGGCGAAGCCACGGGGTTGGCGGGCAGCAAAGGCCGCAGCCATGTCCACCCGCGGGTCACCGATTCGGCCCCCCTTTGCAAGAGGTGTCAATGGCACGATGATGTCACCGTCCTGGGGCATCACCAGGTAGGTTTCGCCCGTCTTGCTGGCAGCACCTGGCTGTTCCAGCGTCTTGAGGAAATCTTCATTCAGCGGGCGCGCGCCGACCACCCAGATGTCCTGCGCGGTTGCGGCTGTCATGCCTTCGCCGGTGATTCGGGCGCCAAAAAGCACAAGCGGGGTTTTGTCTTCCAGCCGAGGTCCCAGGGCGATAAAGGAGCCGCGCGCATCCGCTGGCCATTCGCCGGGGCGGAGTGCCGGCATGCCGGTGGTGGCAACAAGCGGCGTGCCGTCGCCTTTGATGATGGCCAGGCCCGCACGCTGCGGTCGTTTGACGTTGGCTGCAACCTGGTCAATGGCGCGCTGCTCATGGAAGCCTTCGCGTTCAGCCGCAGCGGAAAGAAGGGCAAACACATAACCGCGCTGGCCTTCGGCGAAGCCACTGTCGCCGCTTGTGGACTGGTTGGCATAAAGCTGGACAGTGGCGTCGGCGGCCAGTTCTTCAACGCTTGCGATATGACGGTTCAGCCATTTGGCCACTTCGAGAGCCCGGCTGTCAGCCACCAGATTCAGCCGGTCGTGCCAGCGTGTCAGGTTCTGTTCAGCCTGCGACTGCGCGAACTGGAAGATCAAAAAGAAGCCCACGGCCGCAACGGCCAAAATGCCGGTACCGGCCGCCAGAATGGATTTGCCTGATTCTGATCTATCTGACTCTTTGGCGCGCGCCATATGGTCCCCCTGCGGTTCAGGCCGCGAAAGCGCGGCCTCAGGTTTTGCCCGAAAAGTCGGGTTCGTTAAAATTATGGTGAGACATTGCCATTAGGCTTGGCGTCCCTTACCCCGGACACTATGTTGAAGCAGAATGCGTCCGATCTCAAATGGTTTTGCGGCGCACAGCATGCGGGGTATGTGTGCATCCTATGAAGGCATGAAAAAGGTTATATGACTGTATTTGCAAGGATATTGGCAATTTTGGCTCTTTTGGTCGGGTTCAGCCTGCCTACTTTTGGGGCACCAAAAAAAATTGTCATGAGCGGTTTGTTCGGCAGTCGCGAAATCCATTCCACTAACATGAAGTCCTTTGACAAATGGACCGAGATGTGGCGGCGTCACAATCTCCCTCATGCGACTGCGGAAACCCCGTCCGCCCAACCGGAAGGGGCACCCTGCCGGGGGCTGGCCCGTATTCAGTGTGGTCGTGACGCTTGGGAAAAGTTCATTGCCGATCATGCAAATTCCAGCGGATTTGATCTTTTAGAAGCTGTTAACGAATATATGAATAAATCCCCTTACATCGTCGATCCGGTGAATTGGGGGATTCCGGATTATTGGGCCACGCCCGATGAATTTTTCCTCAAGGACGGTGATTGCGAAGACTATGCAATCAGCAAATACATTACGCTCAAGCGCCTTGGCGTTCCGATAGAGGCGATGCGGCTGGTGATTTTGCAGGATGAAAATTTGCGTACGGCTCATGCGGTTCTGGCCGTCGAGAGCGAGGGGGAAAGTTATATTCTTGATAACCAGATTGATGCGGTTATGCCGCACGGCCAGATTCTGCACTACCGGCCGGTATATTCGATCAACGAAAACGGCTGGTGGTTGCATCAGGTGAAGCGGTTTTCACGCTAAATTAATGTTTTTTCTGTTCAATTGCGTCAGACAGCGGCGCATTTTCTAGGTTGCAACAAGGTGAGCAAAAACAAAACACTCGAACGGATGGTAGACTATGTCCGTGGCCTTCGGCGGCACGCTGAAGGGCGGCGGGCTGTGCATGTCAAAATGTCTGCACTCGAACGCGAGTTCCGGCAGGAACACTACCGTCTGTTTGCCGCCTCTGCCCTCAGGGGGCTTGTTACCAAGTTTGGCGCGACCATCTTTTCGCTGCCGAATGCCGATATCGTTCTTGTTGTCAAAGAGGCTTCTGTCGATGATATCGACCCGCCTCTGAACAATATCCGCCGCAAGCTCAAGAAATCAGCCGTCGTGGCGCGCCTCGACCCTGTGCAAGGCGCCAGCGATGATTTTGTAACCTGGTTCGACCTGGAAAAGGACTATGAAGGCTTCAAGACTTATGTCGAGCGCCTGTCTACCGCGCTGGAGGCCGGAGCTGCCTTCCGCGACGATCTTGAAGAAGCCATCAAGGCCCCGCCAGGCAAGAAACTTGAAATAAAAAAGCCTCAGTCTTCCGAAGGCCCGCCGATGAAGCCGCCCGCCCGCTATGTGCGGATGATGCCCATTGACGCGCCGGCCCACACATTCGAAGACCGCGAGCTGGACCCGGAATTGCTGTTGGCTATCACGAAGGCGCTGCAGGGTGCCGATGTCGCTGGGCAGCTCAGGAAACAGCATGTCATGGCCATCATCGGTGAGGGCGAGATGATGCCCGTTCTGGTGCATAAATGGATCCCGCGGCATCTTTTGTATGAAGTCCTGCTAAAGGGGCGTGTGCTAGGTTCGAACCGCTGGCTGGATGGCTATCTAGAGGATTATATCGCCAAGCGCGTGCTGGCTTCGACACCGTCGATGGCCAATGAAGACTCTTTGGCTTCCAGTATCCGCGTGACCTCAGCGGCTGTCTTGTCTGATTCGTTTGACCTGTTCGACAGTTCTATCGGTGGGGCGCCGAGGTCCAAGGTAGTGCTGGAGTTCGGCGCAGTGGATATCATCGCCAACCCGGTTGTCTATAGTGCCGCAAGCGAAAAGGTGCTTGGGCTTGGCTACAGGATCTCCATCGCAGACCTGCACCCGCTTTCGTTCCTGGCTATCGAGTATGACAAGCTGAATGGCACGTTCGTGAAGCTGGTGAAGCCCGAAGGCCCGGTGGGTAAATGGCTGACGGAAGAGACCGAAACCGCCATTCACCGCAAGGTGGACCGCGTGGGCCAGGCACGGGTTATCCTGGATGCCTGCCACGAACCGGCGGACATTGATCTTGGGCACCTGATGGGTATCACGCTGTTCCAGGGACAGGCGGTTGCACCGCTGGTGGAGCTTCAACCAGACGAGCTTGCCTAAGCCTCAGTATAATCGGAATTCGTTGTGGAACTGCCCGGCCACCTATTGTGGTGACCGTTTAGCAAGGATGCGCTGCAGCGTACGCCGGTGCATGTTCAGCCGACGTGCCGTCTCAGATACATTGCGGTCGCACAGTTCATAGACCCGCTGGATATGCTCCCATTTCACCCGATCGGCTGACATGGGGTTTTCCGGTGGTGGTGGCGTCTGCCCTTCCGGTGTCAGCAGGGTGCCTGCAATCTGGTCCGGATCTGCGGGTTTGGACAGATAGTCAACAGCGCCTGCCTTCACTGCAGCAACCGCGCTCGCGATATTGCCGTAGCCAGTCAGAATCACAACCCGCATGTCAGGATTGATCTGGCGAAGCGTTGGCACCAGGTCCAGGCCGTTGCCATCTTCCAGGCGCATGTCGATAACGGCATACTCAGGCTTGTGCTGAGCCGCCAGTTGGGCGCCTTCCTCGATACCTTCCGCCGCGAAAACATTAAAGCCCCGGCGTTCCATCGAAAGGGTCAGTCGGCCCCGAAAGGCCTTGTCGTCTTCCACTACAAGCAGGCGCATTTCGCCTTCATCGGTTGGTTCATCCGCCATTCTTTTATTCCTGTTCCGGGGTCGTCGGTTGACCCGCTTGTACCCCATGGGGCGTTGCTTCTTCAAGTGCGCTCCGGGGCCATTCGATAAGAATTTGCGCGCCGCCCATCGCGGCATTCTCGAAAGTGACCTTGGCGCCAGTGCGCTCCAGCAGCGTCTTTGCGATGAACAGTCCAAGCCCCAGACCGCCATCCTTGCCGGGTGTAGGTTGGCGTGTCGTGACATAGGGTTCGCCAAGGCGCTTGATGATTTGCGGGTCGAAACCCGGTCCGTCATCCGAGATTGAAACCGATACGATCTTTTCGTCCCAGCCCGCACTGATCTGCACTGCAGTGCGTGCAAAGCCGCTGGCATTTTCAATGATATTCCTCAGCGCATGGATCAACTCAGGTGTGCGCATGACCTTGAGCGGGCTGTCGCCCCCGGTGGCATACCGAATGATGACACCGCGGCTTTCGTGGGGGGCTGCAGCTTCGCGCAGCATGGCTTCAAGGTCCACTGTTACGAAATGCTGGTCATCCCCCGCCTGCCGGTGTTTCCGGAGTTCTGAAAGAATATCCCTGCATCGTTTCGTTTCCGAAACGATAAGTTCCAGGTCTACACGGGTTTGTTCGTCACCATCCCAATGATCAAGGAGCTCTTTGGATGCCAGCATGATGGTCCCAAGAGGAGTGCCTAGTTCATGCGCTGCGGCGGCAGCAAGCGTGCCAAGGGCAGCCAGGCGCTGTTCGCGCTCCAGTGCAATCTGCGTCACGGCAAGCGCGCGCGCGCGGCTTCGGCCCTCGCGTCCCACCCGTGCCATATAGAGCGCAAGGAAAACAAGCGTGAAACACAGGCTGACCCAAACCCCGGCCTCAAGCGTGATGGGCAACTCCGGCGGCGGCCCGGACCAGGGCAGGGGGAAGGGCGTCAGCGCCAGCGCAGATACAAGAATGAGCGACAGTGCGATCAGGAATTTGGTGCTGTGTTGCCCCAGGATGGAGGCCGATACGCTCGTTGGAGCAAGCAGAAGGACAGCAAATGGATTGTTCAGCCCGCCGGTTGCGAACACAAGTGCGAACAGGTGAATCAGATCAAACGCCAGGTGAGCGGCAGCCTGGTTATCGCCCAGGCGCCTGTTAGGATCACCCTTGAGGGTGAACCACAGATTGAGCGCCGCCGACGTCAGCACGATCGGTATAGTAATCTCCGGGCGGACATCGAAATTCAGGCCCCAACCGACGACTGCCAGCGCAAGCAATTGCCCTGCCACGGCCATCCAACGAATGAGCACAAGCGTGCCCAACCGAACGCCGCCGTCTTGGCCCAGGTCCGGGTTAACCTGCAGCAGGTCGCTGTCGTTTGTATAAAGCTGGTTCGGCATCAGGCCTGCGTCCTTTGCATCTAGGGGGTGGCGAGCGTAAACGCCAGCAGCATTAACACCGCCAGAAGACCAAGGAGTGTTGCGACCACAAGCACGAGCCCCGCTTTCCGGAGGTCGGCCCCTGTTTGTTTGGCGCGTCCATCTTTAGGGCCGATCCACGGCTGGCGCTTTCCGGGGGCAAAGCGGAACGATAAGTTTAGTCCATGCGCCAGCGCGGACAAGGGCATCAGGCGGGATGGCAGCGCGCCTTTCCGCCCCCTTAGCGGCGCGAGGAACGCGACAAGGTGAGTACCCGGGATAAAGATATGGGCTGCCGCGATTGCCAGCGTCGCAAGGATGCTTCCCGGCAGGGCTGCCAGCTCCCCGATCAACCAGAAGGGCCGCAGGAATGGGCTGTCGGGGCGCGCAACATTGAGGCCGATCTTCTGGTCAATGGCAGCACGCAGGAACCGGTAGGGCAACAAAAGCGAAAACCCGCCAACGGCAAATAGGACCAGATTGCAGGCAACCCCATCGGTAAAGCCGAAGGTGGCGCGCATGACGTTGTCACGTGTCAGGTCATATTGCTTCGGGCCGGCGATTTTGCTGTCCCTTATGATATCGGCCCATAGCCGGTGTTGCCTCAGGAACAGCGACAAGGCAAAGGCGAAGGCCACGAAGCTTATGGGGCTGGCAAACAGGAGCGGATCCAGCAACCGGCCCAGCCAGAAAAGGGCAGGCAGGAAAAGCGCCAGCACAATAATACCGCGCACCAGTCGCTCGCCATTCGAACGGGTTGAACGGTCCAGCCTTTGGGTCAGGAATGAGGTCAGTCTGGAGAAGAAATCATCAGGGCCAGGAAGCCACCCAAGAAGGCGGCGGGAGCCGAAAGCAAGGTCCAGAACAAGGGCCAGGCCGAACAGTGTAACCAGGTTCGGCCAGGGATTCCCTGTTATGGCAGCAAGGCCGTTAATATGACGCCCCCGCTTCTTCCAGCATACGCACCACGTTGCGGTTGCGGCTCAGCTTGGCATATTCAAGCGCGGTCTTGCCGGTGAAATCCTGCACATTCGGGTCGGCACCCGCTTCAAGAAGAACCCGGACAACACGCGATTTGCGTGCGCGGACAGCCTTGATGAGAGCCGTTTCCTGGCCAATGTCAGCCCGATTCGGATCTGCCTCATAGCTGAGGAGGAGCTTCACGCCGGTCACATCGCCCGCTATTGCGCGGCGCATCAGGGCGGTTTCGCCCCGATCCGGGTCGCTGATATCCGGATTGGCTTCATAGTCCAGAAGGAGTTTAACCAGCGCCAGGTTGGATTTGTCCACAGCGATCAGAAGTGCCGGTACCCTGTCAGACCGGCGGCGCGTGTCTGGCGACACGCCTTGCGCCAGAAGGTTGGTCACTTCCTGGATGTCTTGTTCGTCTACCGCCTTCAAGAGATCATACTGGGGCGAGGCCGAAACCTGCAAGGATGCACCAGCGACCAGGAACAGGAAGGAGGCGATTAGGGACAAAGTGCGTTTAAGCGCTAACATGAAATCTCCGTATCAAAATTGTGTCATAAGGCCCCAGGCATGCCGTTGGGCCGTGACATGTGCGGCACATATTTCTATAAGACTTGCGCGATCACAACCCCCAAGCGGTCAAATCGGGCCCACGGGGCGATCAATTTATGGAGATGTGGCATGAAAGTGATACGGATTGTTGCCTGGGTAGCCGTTGTGGCCGTGGGCATATTTGTCCTGTTTAACCGTTACCAGAGCATGCAGGAAACCAGTACAGGGCCCGGCGGCCCGTTCGTGCTGACTGCTCACACGGGCCAAACCGTCTCCAACAATGATTTCAAGGGCCGCTATATGCTGATCTATTTCGGCTACAGCTTCTGCCCAGATGTCTGCCCCATCGAGCTTGGAAAAATGTCAGCGGCGATGACCATGCTGGAAAATGAAGGCTATGACATCAGCCCTCTGCAGCCCATCTTCATCACCGTAGACCCGGAGCGGGATACGGTTGAGGAATTGGCAAGCTATGTCACCGATTTTCACCCAAGCCTTATTGCGCTGACCGGTAGCCCGGAAGAAATTGATGCCGTCGCGAAGGCCTACCGGGTATATTATAAGAAGCGTGAACAGGAAGGCCTGGATGGCTACCTGATGGATCATCAGTCGGTAATTTTCGTGATGGACCCTGAAGGCAAGTATGTCCGCCTGTTCTCAAGCCGCAATACGCCCGCCGATATTGCGGACGCCATGAAACCGGTTCTGGAGAAAGCCAGTTAATGCCCTTCTGGAAAGAAAAGTCGCTGGAGGATATGACCCGCGAGGAATGGGAAAGCCTGTGCGACGGCTGCGGTAAATGCTGCCTGCACAAACTGGAAGACGAAGACACGGGCGAAATCCATTTCACCGAAGTGGCGTGTCGTTTCCTTGACCCGGATACCACCAAGTGCGGAAAATATCTGGTGCGCCAGCGATATGTGGGCAATTGCGTGGTCATGAGCCCTGATCTCCTTCAAACGCTGCCTTGGATGCCCTCCACCTGTGCTTATCGCCTCCTTTATGAGGGCAAGGACCTATTCGACTGGCACCCTTTGGTTTCGGGCGACCCGGAAAGCGTTCACAAGGCCGAGCAGTCGGTGAAAGGCCGCACGGTGGACGAGCGGGAAGCAGGCGACTACGAAGACCATCTGGTAGACTGGCCCGCCTGATCTTCGTATAATCACAGCCAGTGGGATTATGGGGAACTAACTGGGCCATGAGCATTGTTTTTGGGGCATTCTTCACTGTTGGGGTACCTGTTGCCGTCACAGCTTATCTGTTGATCGGCTGGCTGATCCATAATGGCAGACTGCAGAGCTTTTCCAGCCGGAAGGAGCTCGATGAGCATATCAAAGGCATCAAGCAGCAGAAAAAAGAGCGCAAAAAAGAACAGAAGAAAAAGAAGGAAGCCAGAGAGAAAGAATCCGATCTGGCTTTCAGGAAGTGGCTGCAGTTTGGGGGCGGCTTCTATGGCACCGCGGCTCTCTATACCTTCGTTATCAATGAAATTGGCGATATCTTTCGCTTTCTATTCAAGGTCCTGAATATCGCGGATTGGCAGATAGACTGGTCCCTGGGCGGCATCATTAATTTTCTGGTCACAGCTTTCGTTGAGTTCCTGCTTAACAGCCTGCAGAATTTCCTGGCTGCGATCCTGTGGTTTATGGAGTGGGGTGAAGGTGACGGTGGCCTGCGCATCCTCATGAATTTTGCGATGGCCTATGTGGGCTACGGTATCGGCTCCAGGCTGGCAAGCGAACATGCGACCACGGACAATGGTCACCGCCATCTGTGGCGATGGATCGAAAGCAAAAGGAACCGCGGAGAGCAGCAAGAAATCATTGAGGAGGAGACGTGAGCGATCCGCTTCATGTCCTGCTTGGTGAGGAGGAAGTGCCTGTCACAGTGCGCCGGAACGCCCAGGCACAGCGTATGGTGCTGCGTGTCTGCCCCACAAGCGGGGACGTAAAGCTGACACTGCCCAAGCGCTCCAGCCTGAGACAGGCAAGGAAGTTCCTGAACCAGCACCTGGACTGGATCGGTGATCAGCGCGAGCAGGCGGAGAGTGTTCCGCCGCTTGGCCACGGCGACAGCATTCTCTTTCTGGGTATCCCGCATGAAATAGAGTTTACCGACAGATCACCGAGGAAGGTGGTCGCCGAAGGCGGCAAGCTAAGTGTGGGTGGGCCCAAGGATCTGGCGGCAGGCAGGCTCAACAAGTGGTTCAGGGCAGAAGCCAAGGCCAGTCTTACTGAGGCATCTGAAGCCTATGCTGAGCTGCTGGGCGTGCGCTTCAACCGGGTGAGCATCGGGGACATGAAAAGCCGCTGGGGCAGTTGTTCCTCGCGCGGGACGCTGCGCTATAACTGGCGGCTGATGCTGGCGCCTGAAGCGGTGATGAAATATGTCGCCGCGCATGAAGTTGCCCATCTTCTGGAGATGAACCACTCCGATAGATTCTGGGGGCATGTGGCGCGGTGCGAACCAGACTTCCAGCTGCACCGCCGCTGGCTCAAGCGCCATGGCAGCGACTTGTTTGCCGTGAAGCTTTGAGGAGTTTATTCGGCGGCGCTCAGGCGAAAAAACAGGCCCTTGCGTAGGCTGTCGGCAATCCGCCGGGCTTTTTCCCGCGCGATCGCAGCAAGCTCAGGTGGCAGTGTATCTTTCACCGATGCATCGAAATAGGTCAGCCAGATATCGAAGTGCTCAGCCTTCATGCGGTGCTGTCCTTCCTTGACCACCTTGTGGTGGGCACCGAACGGATTGCCTTTGTAGGCTGGAATCCCGCCCAGCACCGTCATCCAGAAATCGGTCAACTTCTCGAAATGCTCGTCCCATATGCCTTCAAGCCGCTCGTTGAAGATCGGGCCCAATGTGTTGTCGGCGCGTACACGGCCATAAAAATCCACCACAAAGGTGCGGATCATCGGACGGTTAACAATGGGTTCCAGGGGCAGTGGCACGGGATTTCCCTCTCTGATATCCCTTTTCCCTAAATGGGATCAGCTAGGGGAACAAGGCGTAATTTGGTCGCACCCCCCCCTTTGCCCAATCAGGATGACAGCAGCTATGAACCGCCAAAGAGGCGCTTGAAGAAGCTCTTTTTCTTTTTGGGTTTGTCAGTCTGTGTTTCGGAAGGTTGGCGGGAAGCAGGATCAGACGCCGAATCCGCATACAGGCCCGCGTCTGCAAGAAGCGGCCTGACAGGTGCCCCCGCGTGGGCTTCCAGCATAAAATCAGACCAGATACGGGCGGGCAGGCCACCACCGGTGACCCCTTTCATCGGGGTACCATCATCGTTGCCGACCCAGACAGTGGCTGTCATATCGCTGGTGAAGCCGGCAAACACGGCATCGCGGCTGTCCTGGCTGGTGCCGGACTTGCCGGCGGCGTCGCGGTCAACCTTCGCGTTCTTGCCAGACCCCCAGTCCACCACGGATTTCAGCATGCTGGCCATATCCTCAACGACAGGAAAGGCCAGAACCGGGCGCGGACGCTCCGGCAGCTTGCGGTAGATGACTTCGCCTTCAAGGGTGGTCATTTCAAGAATTGCGTAGGGTTCAACGGAAAACCCGCCGTTGGCGATAGAGGCATAGGCGCCGGTCAGGTCGATCAGCTTCACTTCCTCGGTGCCCAGCGGCAGGCTTGGAAGCGGTGTCACGTTGGTGGAAATCCCCAGCCGCTTGGCCATGGCGGCCACCCGGTCGCGGCCCGCACGTTCGGCCACCTGCACAGCTACAGTGTTGATGGACCGGGCAAAGGCTTCGCGCACCGTCATGTCGCCACCGAATTCGCCGCTATAGTTTTTAGGTGACCAGCCATCAATACTGATGGGGGCATCCTTGAAATGATCCTCCGGCTTGATGCCTGCTTCAAACGCCGCCAGATAGGAAAACAACTTGAAGGCGGATCCTGGCTGCCTGAGCGCCTGAACCGCGCGGTTATATTGGCTTTCACCATAGTCGGCACCACCCACCATGGCCCGAACGGCACCGTCGTGTTCCAGCGCAACAATAGCACCCTGGCTAGCGCCGCGTTTTTCGCCTTCGCCGGAAAGCCCGCGCTCAAGCGCCATGGCTGCCGCGCGCTGCACGCCCGGGTCCAGCGTAGTGTATATCACCAGCGATCGGCCTTGCGCTTCCGGCAGGACACGTGTGGCCTCGCTTGTGACCCAGTCGGTAAAATAGCGTACGTCGTTGCCCGCGGCGGACCCGCGAACCGTTGGTGGCTGGTTTTTGATTTTGTCAGCGGCGGCTTCGGTCAGCGCTCCGGAATCGACCATGGCCCCCAGAACCACCTTGGCCCGGTCCCAGGCACCCTTTGGATTGATGTGCGGCGCCAGGCGTGATGGTGCCTTCACGAGGCCTGCCAGCATTGCCGATTCCGCAATCGACAGGTTTCTGGCCGAATGGCCGAAAAATTTGCGGGAGGCAGCATCGACGCCGTATGCACCCCCACCGAAATAGACCCGGTTCAGATAGAGCGTCAGGATCTGTTCCTTGGTGAACTTCTGTTCCAGCCAAAAGGCGAGAAGCAACTCACGCGCCTTGCGGGTCATGGTGCGGTCGCTTGAAAGAAACAGGTTCTTCGCAAGCTGCTGGGTGATGGTGCTGCCACCGGCCCGGATGCGGCCACGCTTCACATTGGTAACCACTGCACGCGCGAGACCGCGGCCGTCAACGCCGCTGTGCTCAAAGAAGTGCCGGTCTTCAACGGAAGTAAAAGCGCGCACGAGAGCGTCCGGCACTTCCTCATACCTGATCCAGTCACCGTAGATGGGACCGTTTCGTACTAGTGTTGCACCGTTGGCGGCTTTGATGATGATGGCCTGATCGCCAGCACCCGGAGCTGGCAGGTTGTCCAGGTCCGGCAGGTCGTGCGCCAGATAAGCCATCGTGATGATGCCAAGAATGATGCCCCAAACACCAGCCACGGCGCCGCCATACAGAATCCGGCGCACCAGCGGACGTTTGGCCCTATTGGCCTCAGTTGCGGTCGCTTGGGCGCTCTGTCGGCCTTTGGTTTTCTTCGGGCTTTTCGGTTTCTGGTTACTCACGGACATGTCCTGCTTGTTTGGCCGCTTTGTAGCATGGCAGGCAAATGAGGCAAAGTTGCGAAGCATTTGCCATTGATATTTGCATGGTTCGGCGGCATTGTTAATTTACCGAACGATTGGTTGGTAACTAGCGCAAGGCCTAAGGCATGACCCGTCCACCGAAATTCAGCAAGGCAGCCATGGCAGAATTCCTAGAGCAAGTCTTTAAGGAAAATGGCTATGAGGGCGCGAGCCTCAAGCTGCTGGCAGCCACGACCGGTCTGTCGAAAGCAAGCCTTTATCATCATTTCCCGAAAGGGAAATCCGAGATGGCGGCATATGTGCTGGCCTATTCCGGCGCGCGGTTGTCGAAGTTGGTACTGGCGCCTTTGCGCAGCGCAAACAAGGAAGGGCTTTTGGCGTCGCTACGCGGGGCTGTGACCTACTATGGCGGCGATGTGCCAATTTGTCTGATGAACAGCCTGCTTCTTGGGGAAGGGCGGGAGCTGTTCGGCTCCCAGATTCGCACTGCCGTCGATGCCTGGCAGGCTGGGCTTTCAGCCTGCCTTGTGGGTGAGGGTACTGAAAAAGGTGAAGCTGATGCCTGGGCGTCGGATGCCATTGGCCGCATTCAGGGTGCCTTGGTGCTGTGCCGCGTGGAAGGGACGCGCGTGCCCCTCGATAATTGCCTCGAAGCGCTGTCCAGCGATGTAGAAAGCTGGCTTGCCGAAGGGTAGAAGCTACCTGTAACTATGCCATTGACCTTGGCGCGACAGGCAATAAGGTGCCGCGGCAGTGTGCCGTATTCCATGATTTTGACGTCTTTGGGCTTGACCTTTTGCTAGCAACACGCCACATCAGGGTCAAATCAGGAAGGATTTAGTCATGTTTATCGAAACCGAAGTCACCCCAAACCCGGAAACGCTCAAGTTCCTGCCGGGCCGGACGATCCTGGAAACCGGCACTGCCAGCTTCAATGACCCTGAGGGCGCCGATGCCTCTCCGCTCGCTGAAGCCATGTTCGGGCTCGACGGTGTGACAGGTGTGTTCCTTGGCTATGACTTTGTCACGATCACTAAATCCGAGGCGGCCGACTGGTCTGATGTGAAGCCGCAAGTTCTTGCAGGCCTGATGCAGTTTTTTGCCTCCGGCGCGCCGATCCTTAACCACGAGGGCGCGGCTGATACCTCCACGGCTGTCGACGAAGACGAAGCCGACGCTGAGATCATCGAGCAGATCAAGACGCTACTCGACGAAAAAATCCGCCCGGCTGTGGCGGGTGACGGCGGCGATATTATCTACCGCGGCTTCAAGGAAGGCGTTGTGTATCTGACGATGCAGGGCGCTTGTGCGGGCTGTCCAAGCTCCACAATCACGCTGAAGCATGGCATCGAGAATCTTCTGAAATATTATGTGCCTGAAGTGGTGGACGTCCGCGCGGTCGACTAATCCGTCGATTAATCCAGGGGGCCACCGGGCACCAGGAAAAACTTCCCATGCCAGTACCAGCGCCCGCCGCCGGCGGGCAGCGTACAATTGATACGATTCCGCCCTTTGGGAAACGCCTTGTCAAAGCGGACCTCAACGCGGTTTCCGAGGCGGATCAGCTCCGCCGGTTCGCCCAAATGGCTTGGATAGCAGGCAAGCGCTGAAAGCCCCCTGACATTATCATCCACCGTGAAGCCATAGACAGGCGGGTTGCGCTCTTCTGTGAGCAGCGTGGCTGTTGGCACTACATCTGATACCGGTAGGGCCATCGCCTGGCTGATCAGCTTGAAGCGCTGCATTTCCCCATAGCGTTCGTTCACTGGAAAACGCGGCAGGGCGAAAGGGTCGCTCCAGGTGGCTGCCGGGCTTGAAAATTGCGCAAATGCAGCATCAAAGCCCTCGGCCTCGACGGCTTGTTTGATGGCGTCGTCATACTCGCCATAAGGATAGGCGAATAAGGCGGGTACTTTGCCCAATTCTGTTTTGAACCGGTCGCTGGCACGACGCACATCTGCCATCGAGGTCTCAAGTCCCGCGTGCGGCATGTGCAGATGGCTGGCGCTATGGTGGCCGATCTCGACGCCCTCTTCGCGCAGTTGCCGCACGTCATCCCAGGTCATGTAGTTGCTGCTGACCTGATTGCTGGCGCTGTCCACCGGGTCAGTGGAGACAAACAGCGTCATTGGAATGCCGGCTGCTTTCAGCCGTGGCCAACCATGTGTAATCACCGACTTGTAGGCATCATCAACCGCGACGGTGATGGTTTTTTCCGGCAGCTGTTCCTTGGCTTTCAATTTCGCCGCGATATCGCCAAGTGCCATGAAATGATAGCCGCCATCCTTCAGCTGTTTGATCTGGGCTTCCAGTTGCTCGATGCGAATGTTGGTTGTGGGGTAGCTGTCTTCACCAAAGCGGTGGTACAGCAAAATAACAGCAGATTGGTCCGCAATGGCGGCGCCAAAACTGACAGCTGCCATGACAAGCGAAAAAACTATACGTGCGGCCCTTGTCATCAATGACCCCCTTAATTTAGCGTTCCGGGATCGATTCTGTTGCCGATCACCAATACGCAGTCTTGCCTTGTTTCATGCAAACTGGCAAGAGGGGCGATAAAGTTTCATATGAAACCGAATTGGCAACCGTTTGAAGAGTATAATAGGAAAGGGAATCAAGATGGCCGTTACCCCGTCCAATAAACTGGATGATGCAGCGCTTGATCAGCTGTTTCGAGAAGCACGCACCATTAATGTCTGGACCGACCGCGACGTCAGTGATGACCAGGTCAGGGCGCTTTTTGACCTGTTGAAAATGGCCCCGACCAGTGCCAACTGCTGCCCTGCCCGTTTTGTATTTGTGAAAAGTAAGGAAGCCAAGGAACGCCTGGTCCCGCATCTGATGGACGGCAACAAGGAAAAGGTGATGCAGGCGCCGGTGACGGCGATTATCGCCACCGACACTGCTTTCGCCGATCAACTGCCGAAGCTTTTCCCGCACGAGCCAGACGCCAAGAACTGGTTCGCCGATCCGGCCGTCAGCGAGGAAACAGCTTTCCGGAACGGTACGCTGCAGGGTGCGTATCTGATCATGGCGGCCCGAAGCCTTGGGCTGGATTGCGGCCCGATGTCCGGTTTCGACAAGGAAGGTGTGGACAAGGAGTTTTTCTCTGGTACCACCTTTAAGTCCAACTTCTTGTGCTCTATCGGCTATGGTTCTGACGAGCGTATTTTCCCGCGCAGCCCACGCTTCGACTTCGACGAGGCAGCGCAAATTCTTTAAGGACGAAGCCTGGTGACCGATCCGATCCTGCTGGCCATTGATACTTGTGAAGGGACTTGTTCCGCAGCCCTGGTGCGCGGTGAGGAGCCTCTCGGCAGTCGTATGGAGCGTATCGGTCGGGGGCATGCCGAACGCCTGTTGCCCATGATTTCTGAATTGATGGCAGAAGCGGGTCTAGGGTACGCGGACCTGACGCGCATCGCGGTATGCACGGGCCCCGGCACCTTCACGGGTCTCAGGATCGGCCTTTCTGTGGCACGTGGGCTGGCGCTCAGCAAAGGTTTGCCGTGCGTCGGGCTGATGAGCCTGCCAGTTTTGGCCGCGCAGGCCGGAGCGGATCCAGACACGGCTGTTCATGCCATTGTAATGGGCCGTGGCGGCCAGGGGTTTTACCAGGCATTTGAGGGCGTCAGCCCGGATGGCCTGCCCAGGCCCGTCTGTGATGCCGCTTGCCTGGACGGCGACGTGATCGCGGCCAAAGTTGCGGCGCAGCCGGGCATCGTTGTCGGTAGCGGCGCGCCCCTTGTGGATATGTCGAGCGACCAGGATGCGGTGAACCCGGTGGTTCTGGCACGGCTGGCGCGCGAGCTGAACCCGGCCGATCACGCCCCAGAGCCAGCCTATCTCAGGGAAGCCGACGCCAAGAAGGGCAAGGCCCTTTTGCCGGTTGAGGCATGACAGAGCTGAGTATATCGCCCTTCCCGAAGGGCTGGGACGCGGGATACGGCATTCTGGCCGACTTGCATGATGCGGCATTTTCCCCTCAGGGCGATCGGCCCTGGTCTGC
Organism: Kordiimonas lipolytica; assembly: GCF_042651265.1. GTDB lineage: Bacteria > Pseudomonadota > Alphaproteobacteria > Sphingomonadales > Kordiimonadaceae > Kordiimonas > Kordiimonas lipolytica. The sequence continues at coordinate 40,637 of NZ_JBHSCR010000014.1, forward strand.
GGGCGAATTTCGCCACCTGGTAGAGTCTCCCGGTATAGAAGTGTTTTTCGCACACGAGGATGACCGTCCGCTTGGCTTCATGATGGTCCGAACCATCTGTGATGAAGCCGAACTGATTTCCATTGGTGTCGATCCTGTGTGCCGCAAACAGGGCGTGGGTGGGCGATTGCTTGATGCGGCGATACAGGCGCTGGCGTCAGCAAAAGTCAGAAGCTTTTTCCTGGAAGTGCGCGAAGACAATGCTGCGGCCATCAGGCTTTATGAAAGCAGGCGCTTCAGACGATCCGGGCGCCGCCCGGAATATTATCAAACTCAAAGTGGTAGTAGGGTGGATGCGCTTTGCTTGACTTTGATTATAGATATCTAGGGCAAATCAAACCAAATAAAGATATTACACTGTTTATCTCTTTACTTCGATTTCCAGGATGGTTAATTGTACGTCATCGCTTGGGGGAGGGATGTCGGTAACAGCGTCATCATCTGTCAGGAAAGATGCCTCAATGGTCTTTTCAGACAGGATGGTGTGCCCCAAAGAGCAGATGGAACGGATCAGAGGTTCGTTTCCTGGGGACTGTTCGAAAACAACGGTTGTTGTTCCTCCGGGTGAAACTTGGTCCAGGTGGAGTTTTGTTTTGACAAAAGCCATGGGGCATGTGGCGCCGCGCAAATCTAGAAAGTCTGTCAGGTTGTGGCGTTGCATATGGGTGGCCCTTTGATTGCACGGGATGCTTATCTCATCTGCGGTCAGCTTTTGTAAAGCCAAACAGAGAATTGGCTCCAGACCATCTGGCGAGCTGGAATGAGGGTTATGGAACAAAAAGAAGTATTGAAGGAAGAATTGTTGGGGCTGACGGCCGAGATCGTCTCGTCGCATGTCGCTAACAATTCCGTGGCAGTAGCTGAGCTGCCGCAACTCATTGAACAGGTTTTCAAGACGCTCCAACAATTGGGAGCAGGCACCACAGGACAGGAAGCCAGGCCTGACCCGGCTGTGCCGATCAAGAAGTCGATTACGCCTAACTATATGATTTGTCTTGAGGACGGTAAGAAGCTCAAGATGCTCAAACGGCACCTGAAACTCAATATGATATGTCGCCCGAAGATTATCGGGAACGTTGGGGTCTTCCTGCCGATTATCCGATGGTTGCGCCAAATTACGCCAAGCAACGGCGTGAGCTGGCGAAAAAAATCGGGCTGGGGCGCAGCCGAAAAAAATAGCCTGTTTCAGGGCTTTTATTCCTGTCGGGTCAATCTCCGCGACAGAAGCGTACAAAAGGCGGCATGCATGGGTTGCGTGCACGCCCCTGCTGTGCCATCTTCCGGACATATTCCAGCAATAATTCAGAAGCTATCAGGAGTGTCTTGAGGTCATGACTACGGATCATCCAAACATTGAGGACCTGTGCCTGCAGAAAGGCATGCGGATGACGGATCAGCGACGCGTGATCGCCCAGGTTCTTACCGAAGCCGATGACCACCCGGACGTTGAAGAGGTGTATCGCCGTTCGACTGCGATTGATGAGGGCATCAGCATCGCGACCGTATACCGTACGGTGCGCCTTTTTGAAGAGGCAGGCATCCTGGAGCGTCATGATTTTCGCGACGGCCGTTCACGGTATGAGCCGGTATCAGACGAACATCATGATCATTTGATCAACGTGGAAACGGGCGAAGTGCTCGAGTTTCACAATGATGAAATAGAAAAGTTGCAGGAAGAGATAGCGCGCAAGATGGGCTACCGTCTGGTTGACCACAGAATGGAGCTCTACGGCGTGCCTATCAAGGACAAGTAAGAGCCGCCCACTGGGTCGGGCACGGAGTAGGATATGGCGGAGGAATATGGCGGGCTTAGAGCCAATCTGGATGCGGAAGGCTGGACCTTCCTCGGCTTTATGAGATTGCTTGCCGTTATTGTTGCGTCCATCCCGCTCTTGCCGCTTCAATATATCATGGTGAAATTCTTCCCACGGACATGGTGGCCCGTTGCGGGCCTTTGGCACCGGACTATGTGCCAAATCCTTGGCGTCAGAGTACGCATAAGTAAGCGCAACGCAGATGCCCACCTGGTCCACAAGGGATCAGTGCTCTATGCAGCCAATCATATTTCCTGGCTGGATATTCCCGTGCTCGGCGGCCATTTGGAAAACGCCAGTTTCATCGCAAAATCCGAGGTGGCGGGCTGGGGCTTTATCGGGACCATGTGCAACCTGCATAAAACGATTTTCGTAAACCGCATGCGCCGTACCGACAGCCTCAAGCAGCGGGATGCGCTTGTTGACCGCGTACAGGAGGGGCATAGCCTGATCCTGTTCCCAGAAGGCACGTCCACTGACGGCATGAATGTGGCACCCTTCAAATCCGCTCTTTTTTCTGTAGCGGAGCGGGCAGATGAGGCATGCGATCATGATCTTCTTATCCAGCCTGTGACACTGGCCTACACCGAAGTGAACGGCATGCCGCTTGTACGGTCCCAGAAGCCATGGGTTGCCTGGCTTGGGGATGTGGAATTGTTCCAGCACCTAAGGCAGGCGATGGGACGTGCCCGCATTGAGGCGATTATCGAATTTCATGCGCCGATCACCCTTGCTGAGGCCGGATCCAGGAAGGCGCTCGCAGCTTACTGCGAGCAGGAAGTGCGCCTGGGGCTGGAGCGTGCGCACCGGGCGGAAATGCGCCTTGGGCCGCGCGATCATGGAGGCCTTTTGCCTGCAACAGGTGACGGCGAAGGCGAACTTCTCGACAATGGCGCCGAACCCGCCTGAGGCAGCGTGTTCTGATAATAGCGCTATCCGTTGGCAATTCTTGACTCTCAAGGGGTGTCTGGACTAGGTTCCGGCACCTTTTTCACGCCGGGCTGGTAACCCGGCAGGACACAAGCTGCGGCAGGAGCAGAGACCTTGAGTAAAAAAGTTTTCATCAAGACCTATGGTTGCCAGATGAATGTCTATGACAGCAAGCGTATGGCTGACGTGCTGAAGCCCCACGGCTATGAAGTGGTGGACCAGGCTGACGGCGCTGACCTTGTGATCCTGAACACCTGCCATATCCGCGAAAAAGCGGCGGAAAAGGTCTATTCGGAAATCGGTCGCCTTCGTGCGGAAAAAGATGCCAAGGCGGCTGAAGGCAAGAATATGTACATCGCAGTCGCAGGCTGTGTGGCTCAGGCCGAAGGTCCGGAGATGATGAAACGTGCGCCAGCGATCGACATGGTGCTCGGGCCCCAGACCTACCACCGCTTGCCTGACATGCTGAAGTCTGCCGAAGAGCAGCGCACCGGTGGTCGCCGGTCTGCACGCGTTCTCGACACCGAATTTCCCATTGATACCAAGTTTGACCACCTGCCGACCGACAGTGATTTCGACGGCCCGGCGGCTTTTCTGACCATTCAGGAAGGCTGCGATAAATTCTGTGCTTTCTGCGTGGTGCCTTATACCCGCGGTGCGGAATACAGCCGCCCGGTGGCCGATGTGCTCAAGGAAGCGCAGGCCTTGGTGGACAAGGGCGTCGTGGAAATCACGCTTCTTGGCCAGAATGTGAATGCCTATCACGGTGACGACGGCAATGGCGGCACCATGACACTCGGCGGTCTGATCAAGGCGCTCGACAAGATCGAAGGGCTTGGCCGTATCCGCTATACCACATCGCACCCGCGCGATATGGACCAGGAGCTGATTGACGCTCACCGGGATATTAAGTCCTGCATGCCTTACCTGCATCTGCCGGTTCAAAGCGGCTCGGACGCCATTCTGGAAGCCATGAACCGCAAGCATACGCGCGATGAATATTTCGAGATCATCGACCGTCTGCGCGAAGCGCGGCCCGACCTGGCGCTCTCAAGCGATTTCATCGTTGGTTTCCCAGGTGAAACCGATGAAGATTTCGAAGCAACGCTGGATCTCGTTCGCCGGGTGAAATACGCCCAGGCCTACAGCTTCAAATACAGTCCGCGTCCTGGCACGCCCGCAAGCGTGAACGAAGATCAGGTGCCGGAAGAAGTGAAATCCGAGCGGCTCGCGCGCCTTCAGGCGCTGCTGAACGAGCACCAGCTGGAGTTCAATGAAAACAGCATCGGTCAGGAAATGGATGTGCTTCTGGAGCGCGAGGGCAAGCAGCCAGGGCAGCTTCTGGGGCGCAGCCCTTACCTGCAGTCGGTTCATGTCGATCTGACAAAGGGTGACAATGCGCTGGACGTGGCAGGCGATAAGCCATACACTGACTTTATGGGGCAGTTGGTGCGGGTGAAAATCGTTGAAGCCGGCCCTAACAGCCTTAAAGGGGAACTTGTCAGCGCCCTGCACTAAAGGCATGGCGCGGCAATCAAGGAGCCGCAAACAGCACAATATGTACGCCAAGGCAAGCTCAGCTTCCGCCCGACCGGGCGCCTCATCATCCAGCCACAAGAAAGTGGTTGAATTCGAAGACAACCGACTAGCGGCCGTCGTATTTGGCCAGCATGACAGAAACCTGACCCGCATCGAACAGCGGCTCGGGGTTGTGCTGATCAACCGCGGCAACAGGATCGCAATTGAAGGCACGCCTGAGCGCGCCGAAGTCGCGCGATCTGTGCTTGCTGATCTCTATGACATGGCGCGCCGCGGCCAGCCTGTGGATGTCGGTGAGGTAGACGGGGCGATCCGAATGGCGGAAGGTGTGCCGCTTGAGCCGATTGAACAGTCCATCTCCGCCCGCCCAGATGTGGTAAAGCCCAAGGACGCGGACATGAAGATCACCACCCGCAACCGGGTGATCATGCCACGGTCGCCGGGGCAGGCGGACTATATCAAGAATCTCGTCAAGCATGACATGGTGTTCGGTGTTGGCCCTGCCGGTACCGGCAAGACCTATCTGGCGGTTGCCATGGCGGTGGCGAGGATGCTCTCGGGTGAGATCGACCGTATTATCCTCAGCCGCCCCGCGGTGGAAGCGGGCGAAAACCTTGGTTTTCTGCCGGGCGATCTGAAAGACAAGGTAGACCCTTACCTGCGGCCACTATACGACGCGCTCTATGATATGATGCCCGCCGAACAGGTGGAAAAGCGCATCGCCTCCGGGCAGATCGAGATCGCGCCTTTGGCCTATATGCGGGGCCGGACGCTGGCGAACGCCTTTGTCATTCTTGATGAGGCCCAAAACACTACGCCCATGCAAATGAAAATGTTCTTGACCCGGTTTGGCGAGAACAGCCGGATGGCCATATGCGGGGACGTGACCCAGGTGGACCTGCCGCGCGGTACGCGTTCGGGTCTCCGGGACGCACTTGATATACTGAAGGGTGTGGACGGCATCGCCGTTACCCGCTTCACCGAGAAAGACGTAGTGCGCCATCCGCTGGTTGGGCGGATCGTAGAAGCTTACGGCGATGAAGACGGACGCTAGGAGCAGTCAAGGTAGAGAGATGAGCGACGATCCTTCACCGAGTATCCCCGGCCGGGCGGGCCTTGATGCACTGCCTGGCCTCACCTTCGATTTCGATCTTCTGGATGAAAGCCTTGGTGAGGCGGCCTTCGTGCGGCCAGTGATTGAGGCTGCTGTGAGCGCGGCGCTTTTCGAGACCATTGCCCGCACCCGCGTGCCGATGGAGCTCAGCGTCCGGATCGTTGGCAACGATGAAAGCCAAGCGTTGAACCGGGAGTATCGCGGCAAGGACAAGCCAACGAATGTGCTTTCTTTCCCCGGTGTTGATCCCGACGATCTGATGGACGCTTTTGATCAGGCCGAGGCGGGCGGACCGCCCGTCATGCTGGGTGATCTGGTGATCGCGGGGCCGGTTGTGGTCAAAGAAGCGGCCGAGCAAAACAAACAGGTGCATCACCATCTTGCACATTTATCGGTGCATGGGGTTTTACATTTGATGGGTTTTGACCATATCGAAGAAGAAGACGCGGAAGAGATGGAAGCTCTGGAACGCGAAATTTTGGCGGGTTTTGGGATCAGTGATCCTTATGCCCTTCCTGATGAATGATGGACGACAAAGAGTGACAGACCAATCGGCAAGTTCGCCTTCGGGCGATAGTGGCAGCGCCTCCTCAAAGGGGCAGGGCGGCTTCTGGCGTACGATAAGAGACCTGTTAGGGTTTCGGGCCAGCGAAGTCAGCCTGCGTGAAAGCCTAGAGGAGGCGATCGAGGAACATGAAGAAGAAACCCGTGGGCAGGCCCTGGGGGAGGAAGAGCGTGAGATGCTCTTCAATGTACTCCGTTATGGGGCGCTCAGGGTAGATGATGTGATGGTCCCCCGCGCCGATATCGTGGGGGTCGCTGCTGATATTGCCTATGATGATCTGATCAAGGTGTTCGCTGAGGCCAACCATTCCCGAATGCCGGTCTACCGCGAAACGCTCGATACCGTTCTGGGCATGGTGCATGTAAAGGATGCGCTCAAGGCAACGGCACACGGCGAAGTCGGCGAAGACTTCAAGGTCTCCAATATCCAGCGACCGGTTCTTTTTGTGCCGCCATCGATGAAAGTGATCGACCTTCTGGCCAAGATGCGCCTGTCGCGCACTCATATGGCCATGGTGGTTGATGAATATGGTGGAACCGATGGCCTGTTGACCGTTGAAGATATCGTCGAGGAAATCTTTGGTGAGATCGAAGACGAGCATGACGAGATAGAAGACCCGTACATCACCCCACTTGAAGGCGGCGGCTATGACGTAGACGCTCGGCTTGAGGTTGACGAACTTGAAGAAGTGATCGGTGTGGACCTTCTGCCCGAAGAATTGGACGAGGACGTGGATACAGTCGGCGGGCTTGTCTTCTCACTCGCGGGTTGCGTGCCTGAGATTGGTGAGGTTATGGTCCATGAAAGCGGTTACCGATTCGAGGTGGTTGATGCCGATCCGCGCAGGATTCACAGGGTGCGGATCCATGTGGGTACGGAAGAGACCTCGCAGGCAGCCGACGACTAAGGGCGCACCAGAGGCGCCTGACAAGAATAATTGATAAGAACTGGCGAGAACAGGCAGAGTAGCCAATGAACGATCAAAGTCGGGATCAGTCCATGCTGGGCGCGCAACTGGCGCGCCTTTTTGATTGGCTGGATAAACGCAGCAGTTATGCCATGCATGCCTTTGCGTTTCTTCTGGGTGTTCTTCTGTCGCGCACTTTCGCGCCAGCGAATTTCTTCCCGCTTCTGTTCATCGCCATCCCATTGATGATCGCCCTTATTGACCGCTCAAGGAACAGTGTGCAGGCTTTTGCCTACGGCTGGTGGGCCGGTTTCGGCCTTTTCGCCGTAGGGCTCAACTGGATTGGCTATTCCTTCACGCAGCAACAGGCCGTGCCTGTCATCCTCGCACCCATCGCCATTCTTGGATTGTCCGCGCTGCTGTCGCTCTATGTCGCCATCATATTCGTGATCTGCCGCAAGCTCTGGTGCGCTGGTTGGTTCAGGGTTCTGTTGTTTGCGGCTGTCTGGACTCTTTTTGAGGTGGCACGCGGCATGTGGTTTACCGGCTTTCCGTGGCATCTCGTGGGGGCCGCATGGGCCGAATGGCTGCCGGTTGCTCAGAGCAGCTACTATATCAGCGTCTATGGCCTGACATTCCTGACCGTGCTGGTCGCCGGTTCGTTTGTCATGCTGCTTGATGGAGGGGCTTGGCAAAGAACCATCCTGCCTCCCGCATTGGCGGTGCTTGCCTTTGTCGGTCTGTCTGTTGCGGGCTATCTGCGGCTTGAAGCGGGGCAGACCCACTATCACCTGGGCATTTCCATGCGGCTGGTGCAGGCCAATGTGAAGCAAAGCGAAAAGTGGCTTTCCTATTTGATCGAGGATCATTTCGATAAACATATGAGCCTGTCGCGCGCCGCAGACCCGGACGGTAAAGCCAAGGGCGTGCGCCTCCTGATCTGGCCCGAGACCGCAGTTCAGACGGAAAGCTTTGACCGCGATGGATCGATCCACCGCTGGCGCATGTCGAAGCTTCTGGAATATGGCTCGTTCGCCATCACCGGCGCACCCCGCTATGTGCGCACGGAAGACGGCTATGATTATTACAACAGCCTGTTCGCGCTGAATTCAAGCGCTGACCTTTATGCCCGTTATGACAAAGTGCATCTGGTGCCGTTTGGCGAATATCTGCCCTTTGAAAACCTGCTAAAAAAGCTTGGCCTCAGCCAGTTGACCGGCGGAAGCGCCTGGACGGCCGGTCGCAGGCGCCAGACGGTGGCACTACCCGGCACGCCCGGCTTTTCACCGCTGGTCTGCTATGAAGCGGTCTTCCCTGGGGAAGTCATTGACCGGCGCGACCGGCCAGAATGGATTTTGAACATCACCAATGACGCCTGGTTCGGCGCGACCGAAGGGCCGTACCAGCATCTGGCCCTTGCCCGTATGCGTGCGATCGAGGAAGGCCTGCCCCTCGTGCGCGCGGCATCCACGGGCGTGAGCGCGGTGATTGACGGGTACGGCAGGACGCTTTCAAGCATGCCGGTAGGGCGCGAAGGCATCATGGACAGCCCGCTTCCCAAGGCGATCGACGTCCCGCCGCTTTCCACGGGCACACGGATCATCCTGGCGACACTCTTGTGTTCCCTGATCGCCCTCGCCCGAGTGATCTATTGTTGGCGGCGCGATCATACACCCTGAAAAAGGGCACACCACGCGCAAAAGGGCACAAAAGGGGCTTTGTCATAGGGCCCGTTTGCGCTATAGGGGCGGCCATGAGCGACAAAGACACAGACATCAAGCAGTTCAAACTGCCAGAGCAGCGCTTTTTCGGGCGCCGCAAGGGACAGAGCTTCTCGCAGCGCCAGCAAGCGCTCTTGGACGACTTTCTGCCGACGATCTCGGTTGACGTGCCGGACGGCGAGAATGATGTGCTGGATGTGGACAAGGTCTTTGGCAAGCCGGTGAAGGAGCTGTGGCTGGAGATCGGTTTCGGTAAGGGCGAGCACCTGGCCTGGCAGGCGCAGGCACACCCCGACGTGTCGCTGATCGGATGCGAACCTTACCTTAATGGTGTGGTTGGCCTGTTAACCCACATCGAGGAAAACGACATCCAGAATATCCGTGTCTATGGCGACGACGCGCGGCACGTGATCTGGAAGCTGCCGGACGCATCCGTTGACCGCCTGTTTCTGCTGCATCCGGACCCATGGCCCAAAACCCGCCATGCCCGCCGCCGGTTCGTCAACCAGCATAACCTGGATGACCTTGCGCGAATCATGAAGGACGGTGCAGAATTCCGCGTTGGTACGGACCATCCGATCTACCGCGAATGGACCATGCTTCAGATGGCTGAGCGCGATGATTTCGAATGGCTCGCCGAAGGCCCGCAGGACTGGCTCACCCGCCCGGATGACTGGCCGGAAACCCGCTATGAAGTAAAGGCGCTTGAAGGCCGCGCTACCTATTTCCGCTTCCGCAGAATTCCCCGCGCAGAAGTGCCAGAAGCCCGTTAGGCAAAGTGGTTAGATTCGGGCTTGCCCCAAAGGCGGGTTCGCTGTATACAGGGCCCGCTTCTCCTAGAGTATTGGTTGATTATTCCAGGAGTGGGCTTCGGCCCACTGCCCGCGATAACCCATACCTAGAACGTAGTGGGCCATGGTGTTCGGCCCGACGTGAAGTGTGAAAGGACAGGACTAGTGAGCGACGCTGCGACAAACATTGCTGATCTCATCGAACCAACCGTTGAAGCTCTTGGGTTTGAACTTGTTCGCGTAACCTATGGCGGTGGCCGCAAGCCAACGCTGCAGGTAATGGCGGAAAGGCCCGATGGCACCATGGGGGTTGATGATTGCGCAACCTTGTCTCGCGAGCTTTCGCTCATTCTGGATGTCGAGGATCCATTGCCTGGTGAATATCTTCTTGAGGTAAGCTCACCAGGGATCGACCGTCCGCTCACAAGGCGCAAGGATTTCGAGCGCTGGGTGGGCTTTGAAGTGAAGGTCGAAATGGAAGAGCAGATGGATGGCCGTCGCCGTTTCCGGGGGCGCATGACATCGTTCAAGGACGATGTGGTGACGCTGGAAACAGACGAGGGTGTGGTCGAGCTCGATTTTGACGGCATCTCGAAAGCGAAGCTGCTCCTTACCGATGAACTTCTTGAGGCTGTGCAGAAGGATGCAAAGGCTCAGGCGAACCCTGACGGGACGAACACATAAGGTTTTTTGCTGGTGTGGGCCAATTGGGCGCCACGCTCTGAAAGCGACGGAGTAAAGATGATGGCTGCTGCTGTCAGTGCAAACAGGTTGGAATTGCTGCAGATCGCAGATCTCGTGGCACGTGAAAAAGCGATCGACAAGGACATCGTTCTTGAGGCCATGGAAGAAGCGATCCAAAAGGCGGCTCGTTCCCGCTATGGCGCTGAAAACGAAATCCGGGCGCAGATCGACAAGAACACTGGCGACATTCGCCTGTTCCGCGTTCTCGAGGTTGTCGAGGAGGTTGAAAACCCTGCTGTGGAAATCAGCCTGGAAGATGCCAAGGAAGACAAGCCGGACGCCGAGATCGGCGATTATCTGGCGTCCAGCCTGCCGCCAATGGATTTCGGTCGTATCGCAGCCCAAACCGCCAAGCAGGTGATTGTGCAGAAGGTGCGCGACGCCGAGCGCCAGCGCCAGTATGACGAGTTTAAGGACCGGGTGGGTGAAACCATCACCGGCGTCGTCAAGCGCGTTGAATATGGCAACGTGATTGTGGATCTGGGCCGCGCGGAAGCCATCATGCGCCGCGACCAGGTGATCCCGCGCGAGCATATCCGCCAGAACGAACGTATCCGCGGTTACATCTATGAAGTGCGCCGCGAAAACCGTGGCCCGCAGATCTTCATGTCCCGCACCAAGCCGGAATTCATGGCAGCCCTGTTTGCACAGGAAGTGCCGGAGATCTATGATGGCATTATCGAGATTCGCTCCGTGGCCCGTGATCCGGGCAGCCGTGCGAAGATCGCCGTGATCTCCAACGACCCGGGCATAGACCCTGTTGGCGCCTGCGTTGGTATGCGCGGTAGCCGTGTGCAGGCCGTTGTGAACGAACTGCAGGGCGAGAAGATCGACATTATTCCTTGGTCCCCTGATGTGGCGTCCTTCATCGTGAACGCGCTGCAGCCTGCGGAAGTGTCCAAGGTGGTTCTGGACGAAGAGCGCTCCCGCGTTGAGGTGGTTGTGCCTGACGATCAGCTGTCGCTCGCGATCGGCCGTCGTGGCCAGAACGTGCGCCTGGCATCGCAGCTCACGGGCTGGACCATTGACATCATGACCGAAGCGGAAGAAAGCGAACGCCGCCAGGAAGAATTCATGACCCAATCCAAGCGCTTTGTTGAAGCCCTGGATGTGGACGATACGCTGGCACACCTTCTGGTGGCTGAAGGCTTCACCGAAGTGGAAGAGATCGCCTACGTTGAGCCTGAAGAGCTTCTGGCCGTTGAAGGCTTCGACGACGATCTGGTTGCTGAGCTTCAGCGCCGCGCGAGCGACTTCCTGGAAGCCGAAGCACGTGCTGCAGACGAGAAGCGGATCGAGATGGGCGTTTCTGACGATCTGGCCGACGTTGAAGGTCTGACGCCGCAGATGCTTGTGAAGCTGGGTGAAGACGAGGTTAAAACCCTTGAGGACTTCGCAGGCTGTGCAGCGGATGAGCTGACAAGCAAGGAAGACGGCATCCTGCGCGACTTCGGTCTGACCGAAGAAGAAGCAAGCGACATGATCATGTCTGCCCGCGTTGTTCTTGGCTGGATTTCTGCTGAAGAAGCATTTGGTGGCGCTGAGGAAGCTGAGGAAGCTTCCGAAGAGGCTGCTGAAGCTGAAGAAGCAGCAGAAGAAGTCGCAGAAGAAGCGGCGGAAGAAACTAAAGGCGAGGAGGCCTAAGGTCTCCTCAGCGCCGCAGGTTGGAGCAGAAAATGCGCGAACGGCGGTGTATACTAACGATGCAGCCTGCATCCGAGGACACTCTGGTCAGGCTGATGGTAAGCCCCGATGGCACTTTGGTGCCGGACGTGGCAGCCCGGTTGCCCGGGCGCGGTATGTGGATTACCGCTGACCGGGCAATGATCGACCAGGCGGTCGAAAGTGGCCAGCTTGCAAAAGCGGCCAGCCGGTCCCTGAAGGCACAAGTGCAGAAAAGTGCGGTGCCCCAGGACCTTGGTGCGACGATCGACCGCTTGCTTGAGCGCCGCTGTCTGGACCGCATGGGTCTGGAACAACGCGCAGGCCACCTGGTAACAGGCTTTGACAAGATCAAGGCCGCGCTTACCAAGAAAGGCACCGGCAAGCCGGCGCTTCTGGTGACTGCGACAGACGGCGCCGAGGATGGTCGGCGAAAGATCAAGGCCGCAGTTGGCACGGACGTGCCGGAAGTGGCTATCTTTGACCGTGAAGCGCTCTCAGGTGCGCTCGGTCGGGAAAATGTGGTACATGTGCTGCTGATGGAAAGCGGCGGCACGGACAGGCTTAAGGTCGATTTTGGTCGGCTTTATGGAATGCGCGGGCTAGGCCCGCTGATCAGTGAAGCGCCCTCTCATGATGAAGGGCAGAGGAACGAAGATTAGTATGACTGACGAAAAGAAACTGACACTGTCTGGACGCGGCACCCTTGGCGTAGGTAAGGGGGTTGAGACCGGCCAAGTTCGTCAAAGCTTCAGCCATGGGCGTAGCAAGGCAGTCGTTGTTGAGCGCAAGAAGAAGCGTATCCTCAAGAAGGGCGCGACCGATGCCGCAGCCCCTGAGGCAACGCCGGCGGCACCAAAGCCGCAGCAAAAGACTTACGTTCCGAAAAAACCAGCAGGCGAAGGTGCAGGTAAGCTTTCAAATACCGAGCACGAAACCCGCCTGAAGGCTCTTGAGGAAGCGCAAAAACGCGCTGAAGAAGAAGCCAAAGCAAAAGCCGAGCGCGAAGCCCGTGAAGCTGCGGAGGCCGCCGAGCGCAAGAAGCGTGAAGCTGCGGAAGCTGCGGCGGCAGAGGCCGCGCACGATGACGAGGCTGACGCCCGTGCCCGCGCCGAAGAGGACGCGAAGAAGAAGAAAGCTGCCGAAGCTGCGAAGAAGGCAGAAGCGGATGCCGCCAAGAAAGCTGAAGAAGAGCTGAAGGTTAAGGAAAAGGCTGAAGCGGAAGCCCGCAAGAAAGCTGAACTTGAAGCCCGCGCTGTGCAGCTTAAGAAAGCAAGCGAAGCCCGTCAGGCTGCTGGTGGCGATGACGATGCGCGCAAAGGCAAGCAGAAGCGCGGCAAGGAACGCAAGGCAGGCCCGGGCGGCGATGATCGCAACCAGCGTGGCCGTGGCCGTGGCGACGACCGCCGCAAGGGTGGCCGCCTGACCATCTCAAGCGCCATGGGTGACGGTGAACGCCAGCGTTCGCTCGCAGCTTACAAGCGGGCACAAGCCAAGAAACGTCAGGCCGAGATGGGCGGTGGCCAGCAGCAAACGCGCCAGGCTCGCGAAGTAACTATCCCTGAAGCAATTACCGTTCAGGAACTGGCGAACCGGATGGCTGAAAAAGCCGTTGCCGTGATCAAGGTTCTGATGGGCCTTGGCGTGATGGCAACCATCAATCAGGTTCTGGACCAGGATACCGCCGAGCTGGTGGTTCAGGAAATGGGCCACACGCCGAAGCGCGTTTCTGACGCTGACGTCGAAATCGGCCTCACCGGCGGTGAGGACCAAGAGGGCGAACTGCTGCCGCGTGCGCCAATCGTGACCGTTATGGGCCACGTTGACCATGGTAAGACCTCGCTTCTTGATGCGCTCCGTAAAGCCAATGTTGTGTCGGGCGAAGCCGGTGGCATCACTCAGCATATCGGTGCCTATCAGGTTAGCGTGAATGACAGCAAAATCACCTTCCTCGACACACCTGGCCACGCCGCCTTTACCCAGATGCGGGCACGCGGTGCAAGTGCGACCGATATCGTGATCCTGGTGGTGGCTGCTGACGACGGCGTGATGCCGCAAACCATTGAAGCCATCAACCACGCCAAAGCGGCTGAGGTTCCGATCATCGTGGCCATCAACAAGATGGACCGTGAAGGCGCGAACCCTGATCGCGTGCGCAATGAACTGCTGCAGCATGAAGTGGTGACCGAGAGCTTCTCGGGTGACGTTCAGGAAGTTGAAGTGTCCGCCAAAACCGGCGACGGCCTCGACAAACTGAAAGAAGCCATCGCCCTGCAGGCTGAAATTCTCGAACTGAAAGCCAACCCGAACCGGTCGGCTGAAGGTGTGGTTGTTGAAGCCAAGCTTGATAAAGGCCGCGGCCCTGTTGCCACGGTTCTGGTACAGCGCGGTACGCTCCGTGTGGGTGACATCTTCGTGGCCGGTGCTGAATGGGGCCGGGTACGCGCGCTGATTAACGACAAGGGTGATCAGGTACAGGAAGCCGGCCCAAGTGTGCCGGTGGAAGTGCTTGGCCTGAACGGCACACCAGACGCTGGTGACGAGTTCGCAGTGGTGGACAACGAAAGCCGTGCCCGTGAGGTGACGTCTTATCGCCAGGACCAGAACCGCAAGAAACGCCAGGCTGCTGCCGCTGCGCCGAAGACGCTGGAGAGCATCTTCACGCAGATGAAGGAAAACGAAGGCCTGCAGACGTTCGAAGTTGTCATCAAGGGCGACGTGCAGGGCTCGGTGGAAGCCATTACCCAGGCGCTTGAAAAAGCCGGCAACGACGACATCCAGTGCCGTGTTATTCACGGTGCTGTGGGTGGTATCACCGAATCCGATATCACGCTTGCCCAGGCCAGCCACGCGCTGGTTATCGGCTTCAACGTACGCCCGAACAAACAGGCGCGCGAAGCAGCCGAAGCCGAAGGCATCACCATCAAATATTATTCCGTGATCTATGACCTGATCGACGACGTGAAAGCGGCGATGGCTGGTCAGCTGGGTCCGGAGTACAAAGAGAATGTGATTGGTCAGGCGGAAATCCGCGAAGCCTTCCAGGCTGGCAAGGCCGGCAAGGCTGCAGGCTGTTTCGTGGTCGAAGGCTCGATCCGCAACGACCTCAAGGCCCGTATCCTGCGTGACGATGTGATCATCTACGAAGGCCAGATCGAGAACCTGCGCCGCTTCAAGGATGATGTGAAAGAAGTTCGCGCGGGCCAGGAATGTGGCCTGACGTTCGAGAATTACCATGACTTCAAGGCTGGTGACGTTCTCGAGGTTTACGAGCTGGAGGAAATGGAGCGCAAGCTTTAAGCCTGCGACCAGCAGCCCGTTAAGAGTGTTTGGAGGGGTGGCCTGTTGGGGCCGCCCTCCGCTGTTTTAAGGAACTATCGATGTCTAAGTCTTCTCATTCCGGCGAGCCAAGCCTGCGCCTGTTGCGTGTGGGCGAAAACGTGCGCCACGCCATCTCCGCGATCCTGACCCGCGGTGACGTGCAGGACCCTGACCTGGTCCGCGCATCCGTGACGGTATCGGAAGTGCGTGTAAGCCCGGACCTCAGGAACGCCACGGTGTTCGTGATGCCGCTTGGCGGCGACCCTGAGCTGAAGATCACCAAGGCCCTGAACCGTAACAGCGCTTTCATCCGCGGTGAAATGAGCAAGGTCGTGCATATGAAATATATGCCGCGGCTCAAGTTCAAGCTGGACGAAAGCTTCGACGAAGCCAGCCATATCGACGCGCTACTCCGTGATCCGCGCGTGACCCGCGACCTCGACCACAAGGACGAGGAAGAGTAGGCGTGGCCCGGCGCAAGAAGGGCATCAAGGTTGACGGCTGGCTGGTGATCGACAAGCCGCTCGGCATCACAAGCTCGGGCGTTGTCGGCAAGGTGAAATTCCTGACCAAGGCGCAGAAGGTGGGCCATGGTGGTACGCTGGACCCGCTCGCCAGCGGCGTCCTGCCCATCGGGCTTGGGGAAGCCACCAAAACCATGCCTTTCATCGTGGACGCCTCGAAAGAGTATGCGTTTACCGTGAAATTCGGCACCGCGACCGATTCGGACGACCTTGAAGGCGAAATTATCGAATCCGGCGGCCGTATCCCGGCTGAAGACGAAATTCTTGAGGTTCTGCCGCGCTTTACCGGTTCGATTGAGCAAATCCCCCCGGCCTATAGCGCCATCAAGGTGGATGGCCAGCGTGCCTATAAGCTGGCGCGCGACGGAGAACTGGTGGAGCTGAAGGCAAGACCTGTTGAAATTCAAGAGCTTAGCCTTGTGTCTTTCGATCTGGATAAGGGTGAGGCAGCTTTTCACGTGACCTGCGGCAAGGGCACCTATGTGCGCTCGCTGGCGCGCGATATCGCGCGTGCTGTGGGCAGCTGCGGCCATGTGGTGGCGCTGAGGCGCCTTCGCGTTGGCCCCTTTGGTCTTAAAGACGCGATTTCACTGGAAAAACTGGAGGAGTTGGGCCATAGTGCGCCCGCTCAGGACTATGTAAGTCCGATTACGACAGCGCTGGACGACATCCCGGCGGTTGCCGTGACGGATGAGGAAGCGAAACGCATCAGATGCGGCATGACCCTCCTCAGGCCTGAGATCAAGCAAGGAACGCTTGTGTTGATGGACGGCGACGTGCCGCTGGCGGTCGCTGAAAACACCCATGGCACTATTCGCTCCTTGCGGGTCTTCAATATGTAACTTTTTTGTAGGAGAAGACGATGTCGATTACTGCTGAACGGAAACAAGAACTGATCAAAGAATACGCTACCAAAGAAGGCGACACCGGCTCCCCTGAGGTGCAGGTTGCAATTCTTTCCTCGCGTATTGCTACTTTGACCGAACACTTCAAAGACCACAAAGGGGATCACCATTCCCGTCGCGGTCTGATCAAGATGGTAAACCAGCGCCGCAAGCTGCTGGACTATCTTAAAGGCCAGGACGCCGAGCGTTACACGACGCTCATCGGTCGTCTGGGTCTTCGGAAGTAATTCAGTTCGGGGAGGCCGGTTCAAGGGAACCGGCCTTCTTCGCTTTTGGGGCTTCCGTTTCGAATTTCCCCTGAAAGCGACAAGAAGACACACCTTGGCTTCTAATCCGGGAGGCCTGGGATTTTTATTTAAGCGGGGCGTCTTCATAGGGAAGGCGCCGAAGTTGTCCGGCAGTGTAGTGCGATACCCGGGCAGCTGCTGAAAGGTTAGAAAATGTTCAATATTCATCGCAAAGAAATCGAATGGGGTGGCCGTACCCTCTCTCTGGAAACCGGTCATGTAGCTAGACAAGCTGACGGGGCCGTAATGGCCAAATATGGCGACACTGAAGTGCTGTGTACCGTTGTTGGTGCCAAGTCTCAGAAGCCAGGTCAGGACTTTTTCCCACTGACCGTAAACTATATCGAGAAATTCTACGCTGCCGGTAAGATCCCTGGCGGCTTCTTCAAGCGGGAAGGCCGCCCAAGCGAAAAAGAAACGCTTGTGAGCCGCCTGATCGACCGTCCGATCCGTCCACTGTTCCCATCGGGCTTCAAAAACGAAGTTCAGGTGATCTGTACGGTTCTGAGCCACGACCTGGAAAACGATAGCGATATCGTTGCCATGATCGGCGCTTCCGCCGCTCTCACGCTTTCCGGTCTGCCATTCTTTGGCCCGATTGCCGGTGCGAAAGTCGGCTACAAGGACGGCGAATACATCCTTAACCCAACGCTTGAAGAAGTTAAGGAATCCGAGCTTGAGCTCGTTGTTGCAGGCACCAAAGACGCTGTTCTGATGGTTGAGTCTGAAGCAAAAGAGCTTTCCGAAGAAGTGATGCTGGGCGCTGTGACTTTCGGTCATGACGAGCAGCAAAAAGTAATCGACGCGATCATCGAGCTTGCTGAAGTTGCTGCGAAAGATCCTTGGGAACTGGCTGAAGGCCCGAACAAGGATGATCTGGTGAAAGCCATCGCAGACGCTGGTGAAGCTGACCTGCGCGCCGCTTACGAGATCACGACCAAGCAGGACCGCGTTGCTAAAATCAGCGAAGCGAAAGCGAAGATCGCTGAAGCAGTAGCCCCTGTTCTTGAAGCCAATGAAGAGCTGACCGAGCAGATGGTTGGTGACCTGACCAAAAAGCTTGAGAGCAAGATCGTTCGCGGCAACATCCTGGAAACAGGCAAGCGTATCGACGGTCGCGGCCTCGCGGACGTTCGGTCGATCATGTCTGAAGTTGGCGTTCTGCCACGCAGCCACGGTTCCGCGCTTTTCACCCGCGGTGAAACGCAGGCACTTGTTGTTGCAACCCTGGGCACCGGCGAAGATGAGCAGATCATCGACGCGCTTGAGGGCAGCTGGCGCTCCAACTTCATGCTGCACTATAACTTCCCACCATTCTCTGTGGGCGAGTGTGGCCGCGTTGGCTTTACAGGCCGTCGTGAAGTGGGCCACGGCAAGCTGGCTTACCGCGCTGTTCGCGCTGTACTGCCGGAAGCCGAAGCCTTCCCTTACACCATCCGTCTGGTATCCGAGATCACTGAATCCAACGGTTCAAGCTCCATGGCGACCGTGTGTGGTGCAGCTCTCGCCATGATGGACGCAGGTGTGCCAATCAGCCGTCCGGTTTCCGGTATCGCCATGGGCCTGATCAAAGAGGGCGACGATTTCGCTGTTCTCTCTGACATCCTGGGTGACGAAGACCACCTCGGCGACATGGACTTCAAAGTGGCCGGTACTGACAAAGGTGTGACTGCGCTGCAGATGGACATCAAGATCACCGGTATCACCAAGGAAATCATGGAAAAGGCTCTTGCACAGGCTGCAGGCGGTCGTGCCCACATCCTTGACGAGATGAACAAGGCGCTCACTGGCGCGCGTACGGAACTTTCCGAGCACGCACCACGCATTGAGACCATGAAGATCCCAGTGGACAAGATCCGCGAAGTGATCGGCACGGGCGGTAAAGTGATCCGCGAGATCGTTGAAGTGACTGGCGCGAAAGTGAACATCGAAGACGATGGCACGATCAAGATTGCCTCTTCCGTGGCTTCCGAAATTGAAGCTGCGAAAGCGTGGATCAACGGCATCGTTGCTGAGCCTGAAGTAGGCGCGATCTACAAAGGCAAGGTTGTTCGCATCATGGACTTCGGCGCATTCGTGAACTTCATGGGCAGCCGCGATGGCCTCGTGCACATCTCTGAGCTTGTTGAAGAGCGCGTGGAAAAAGTGACCGACGTTGTGAACGAAGGTGACGAAGTATACGTGAAGTGCCTTGAGATCGATGGCCGCGGCAAGGTCCGCCTGTCGATGCGGATGGTGAACCAGGAAACGGGTGAAGAAAACCCGGATGCGCGTCCACCAAAAGAGTCCCCTAAAAAGGGCGGCCGCCGCGACTAAGCAATTCTGAGCAAAGCCCCTCGTGCTTTTTGTGCATGGGGGGCTTTTCTTCATTTGAAGAACTGCTTAATTGATTTGAAACCGGCGTATGGTACCATCACGCCGGTTTCACCCCTTTAGGAAGGTTCGTTTTATGCGACAGATGGCTGAACGGGCTGGGGTTTTGGGAGAGTTTGATGAGTTTCAGTTTGAATAGCATCCGCGTTGGCGGCAAAGAGGTTCTGCCCCTGATCGAAGGCGGTAAAGGCGTTGCCATTTCAACAGGTGCCAGTTCGGGCCCGTGGGCCGCAGCCGGTGGCATCGGCACAATTTCCGCTGTGATCGCAGATCAGTATGACGCGCACGGCAATATCGAGCCCCATGAATATCTGGGCCGCACGCGCAAGGACCGCCATGAAGAGATGGTCCAATATTCCATTAAGGGCACCATCGACCAGGTGCGCAAGGCATGGGAACTGTCGCGCGGCGAAGGCCTTATCAATATCAACATGCTTTGGGAAGTCGGCAGCGCGCAGCGTATCCTGCACGAAGTGCTCGAGAAAACCAAAGGCATGATCCACGGCGTGACCAGTGGTGCTGGCATGCCCTTCAAGCTGGGTGAACTGACCGCCAAATATGGCGCCCAT
Organism: Kordiimonas lipolytica; assembly: GCF_042651265.1. Taxonomy (GTDB): domain Bacteria; phylum Pseudomonadota; class Alphaproteobacteria; order Sphingomonadales; family Kordiimonadaceae; genus Kordiimonas; species Kordiimonas lipolytica. The sequence continues at coordinate 60,442 of NZ_JBHSCR010000014.1, forward strand.
TATTATCCGATCGTGTCTTCCGGCCGGGCCTTTGGCCTGTTGTGGAAGCGCGCATACAAGAATTTCGCAGAGCGCCTTGGCGGCGTTGTGTATGAAGATCCGTGGCTTGCGGGCGGCCATAATGGCCTCTCGAACGCCGAAGACCCCAACAAGCCGGGTGATCCATACCCGCGGGTTGTTGAGCTGCGCGCCATCATGCGCAAGCTGGGGCTTGACCATGTGCCGATCATCATGGCCGGTGGCGTGTGGAACCTGAAGGAATGGAAAGACTGGATCGATAACAAGGAAATCGGCCCAATCATGTTCCAGTTCGGCACGCGCCCGCTGGTGACCAAAGAGAGCCCGATTTCCGACAGCTGGAAAAAGAAGCTCCTGAGCCTGAAGCCTGGCGATGTGCTGTTGCAGAATTTCAGCCCGACCGGCTTTTTCTCAAGCGCACTCAAGAACAGCTTCATTGGTGAGCTGGTGCAGCGGAACGAGCATCAGATCGACTTCCGCACGGAAAAGGACGAGGAGTTCGATACCGAGCTGGTGGTTGAGCGCAAGACCTATATCGTGCGCCGCGCTGATGAAGGCAAAGCCCGCGCCTGGATGGCTGAAGGCTTTGAGCGCGCGATGAAAACCCCTGACGGGAGCCTGATTTTCGTCACGCCTGAAAAGTGTGCAGAAATCCGCAAGGACCAGGCCGACTGTGTTGGCTGCCTGAGCCAGTGCCGCTTCTCTTCGTGGGCCACGAATGAGAAGAATTCCACAGGCCGCCTCGCGGACCCACGCAGCTTCTGCATCCAGAAGACGCTTGAGGATGTGGCCCACGACGGCAGCGTGGACGATAATCTCGTGTTCGCGGGGCATAACGCGTTTCGTTTCGGGTCCGATCCATTCTATTCGAACGGCTTTATCCCAAGTGTGAAGCAGTTGATGGACCGTATCGTTTCTGGCGATTAGTACGCGCAACACATGAATTTGAAAAAGGGTGGCTTGTCGCCGCCCTTTTTTATGGGCAGCATGCCGGGAGGAGGACCAAATGATGCGACTGATTTTATCCCTTTGGATTTTGCTGATCTTTTCCGCAGTGCCCGCGTCAGCAGATGACCGGCAAGAGGTTGTCGACCTTTATGAAAGTTACCGGCAAATCTGGCTCAGGAATGACAGTACGGTGCAGCCTGACATTATGGCGCTTTTGACACCGCGCGCCGCCGTCATGCCGCAGGGTATGCCCTTGTTGGGCACCCATCAGCAGATCCGGGATTTCTGGTTCCCCGCTGACGCGCCGCCAACCAGGGTTCTGGCCTATGACCAGTCTGTTGAGCGGGTCGAAGTGTCCGGCGGGCTGGCGTATCTTTATGGGAACTTCGCGCTGTCCTTCAAATGGGACGGAGAAACCACCTCAACGCAGGGCACGCAGATGATGGTTGCCCGCCGCCTGGGTGGGGACTGGAAGATCGAGGCGTTGATCTGGACGTCCAGTCCCGTTGAAGAAGCCGACTAAAGCGGCTTCGACATATAAACCACATCGTCTTCCGGGTTGAAGTTATAGGGCTCGATCTCGGTGAAGCCGAGCTTGCCATATAGCGCTACGGCAGCCTCAAGGCGTTTCAGGCTATCCAGCAGCATGGTCTTGTAGCCCAGCGCTTTTGCTTGCGTGAGAAGTTCTTCGCACAGCCGCCGCCCGGCGCCCGTGCCCTGGCCTTCAGGCAGAACATAAAGCCGTTTCATCTCGCACACGTCTGCGCTGTGTTCCTTCAGTGCCACGGCGCCAATGGGTACGTCCCCCTTCTTGGCGATCAACAGAAGCACATAGCCTTCCGGGAACCGCGCCATTTCGGCTTCAATGCCCTGGAAGTCCAGATTGATGGGCAGGAACTCAACGAATGCCCGAAAGATGGCTTTGACGGCCGCGATGTCTTCGGCGCTCTCCGCTGTTGTGACGCGGGTTTCGGTTGTTTTTGTCATTGCTGGCCAGTCCATTCCATATAGCAGTCTGTCCCCTGATAGTGTGCGTCTTCGGGCTTGTCCATCAGGGTGAAGTTCAGCGTTTCATAAAGCCGCATGGCGGGCACAAGCTTGGTGTGTGTTTCAAGATAAAGGCGCGTGCCGCCCATGACGCAGAAATGGTCGATGACCGCCTCGCACAAAAGGCGGCCCAGCCCGAGGCCCTGTGCCGATGGGTCTACGCCAAGCTTTGTCAGTTCATAAACGCCGCCCCCGTCCGCGCGGATCGCGACCGTACCCAGAACGTCATCCCCGCGCACGGCGAAGAAAATCTCGCCGCCGCCCTCAATGATCTCGCTTTCCGGGTTTTCAAGCGCGTGCCGATGCACGGGCTCGACCGTGAAATACTTTTCCAGCCACGCCATGTTCAGGTCATGGAAAGCCTGCTTGTAGCCTGGTCTGTAGGGCACAATGCGAATGCCGTTCCGCGCATTATTCGGCAGCGATGCGGTCATTCGGGCGTCCTTTCCATTCCATATAATGGTTGGCCCGCTCATAGGGACTGGGCTCACTGGGGGTCAGTTCCACAAAACCTAGTTTTTCATAAAGCCTGATTGCCGGTTCAAGCTTGGTGTTGGTTTCCAAGTAAAGCGTTTTGCCGCCCCGCGCCTGAAAGCGTTCGATCACCTTTTCGCACAGCGCGCGGCCCATGCCGCCCTGCTGCACGTTGGGGTCCACCCCCAGCTTTGTCAGTTCATAAACCCCAGGGGACTGCAGCTTCATGGCAACGGCGCCAACAGGCTTGCCGCCGATCAGGGTGAAATAGATCTCACCGCCTTTCGCAAGGATATGCGTCTCCGGATCAGACAGGACAGTCTCGTCAATGGGCTCCATTTTGAAGTATTTCTCCACCCACCAGGCGTTGAGGTCATAGAAGGCCTGTTTGAAGCGGATGTCATAGGGCACCAGTTCAAATTCCGGCACGGTTTTCTGGCGTGCGGCCTGGCGTTCCTTGACCCGCTCATACAGGCTCTTGTCGGCATAGGTGGCTTCCATGGCGTCAATGCCCGCCAATAGTTTGGAAGCGCCGGCTTCGGTGTTGACGGCCTCAAGGTCCTGCCAAATGGGGCGCGCTTCATCTACCATGGCCTGGCCCGCGGCGGTCAGTTGCACGCACTTTTGGCGACCATCATCCATGGCTGTGGTTTCCACGAGCCCTTCGCCCGCCATGCGCTTGACTGTCTGGCTGACAGCAGAGTGGGAAAAACCCGCCAGGCGCGCTATCTCGCCAATGGGCATGCTGCCGTATTCAGAAAGCGCATACATGGCATAGAAATAGCTGACCCGGAACTTCAGTCCAGCCTCTTCATAGATGCGGTCGGCGTCGGCGGTCAGTTGCTCCTGAAGGCGGCGCATGCGGGTGCCAACGCCAAGCTCGAAAAAAATTTCATTGGGAATGCTCATGGGCCCGTTCCTTACTGTGATGTAAGAAATTATATAAGTTCTTATGTAATTGCGTCAAGAGGGCGGAAACGCAAAAAAAAGCCGCCCCGAAGGGCGGCCAGCGAGCGCTTGGTCGTGGGAAGTCCAGGCTCTAGAAATCGAACCAGCTACTGTCTATCGGGTCATCCACGCCAGCCAGCAGCAGGGTGCCACCCGACCAGGAGATTAGGAGCCCGCCGTCTGTCGCTTCGGCCGTGATGTCGTTGAAGGTGACACCCGCCCCAGTGAAGTCCAGCACGTCATCGTCTCCATCGAAACCGTAGATGACATCGTCACCTGCGTTTTCTTCAAAGACAAAGCGTTCGCTGCCATTGGCTTTGCCGCCATAGAGCGTGTCGTTGCCTTCGCCGCCAGCCAGCGTGTCGCTGTCCTTGCCGCCGAATAGCTGGTCATCACCGGCGCCGCCCTCGATCAGGTCGTTCTGGTTGCCGCCGAACAGCACATCGTCGCCGTCTCCGCCGATGATGGTGTCATCACCCATGCTGGCATAGACTGTGTCGTCACCAGCCCCGCCGTCGATCATGTCGTCACCGGTCTGGCCGCTGAACAGCAGGTCATCGCCGGCGAGGCCATAGAGCGTGTCGTCACCCACGCCTGCGCCCATGATGTCGCTGCCGCTGCCGCCGAACAGTTTGTCGTCGCCGATACCGGACCAGATGCTGTCACCTGTGTTGCCGTCGACGGTGTCGTCGCCGCCATCAATTGTGTCGTTGCCATCGTCGTTGGCACCGCCGTCATCATTGGCACCGCCGTCATCATTGGCACCGCCGTCATCATTGGCACCGCCGTCATCATTGGCACCGCCGTCATCATTGGCGCCACCGTCATCATTGGAGCCGCCGTCATCATTGGCACCACCGTCGTCATTGGCACCACCGTCGTGGTTGGCACCGCCGTCATCATTGGCACCACCGTCGTCGTTGGCACCGCCGTCGTCATTGGCGCCTGGGCCGCTGTCATCAGGCAGGAAGTCATCTATATCGACGATGCCGTTCTGGTTCAGGTCAACCCATGAACCGCCGACGATTGTGTCGTCTCCGGCACCGCCAAAGAGGGTGTCGTCGCCTTCCACGTCATCGGCGCCGTCGCCATCACCGATCAGAAAATCATGGCCGCCGCCACCACCGATAATGTCGTCACCCTGGCCACCATAGGCCTTGTCATTACCGTTGGCGTCAGACCCGGCCCAGATGAAGTCGTCGCCGTCGCCACCATCAATGGTGTCGTTGCCGTTGAAGCCGGACAGCGTATCGTCGCCACTGCCGCCAGCCATGGTGTCGTCATCCTGGCTGCCCTTGACGCGGTCGTCACCCCCGTCATCCCCGTCGTCTCCATCGCCCACGACTTCTTCCCATTCTGCGTCCTGCGCAGCTTCAAGGGCGTCGCGTTCGGCTTCGTGGGCTTCCTCCAGCGCCTGATAGTCCGCCTCCTTGGCTTCTTCCAGCGCTTCCCATTCTGCATTCTGTTCTTCGTCTAGGGCATCAATCCGGCCATGTAGGTCACCTTCAAGGGCATCCCATTCGGCTTCATGCGCCTCTTCAAGGGCATTCCATTCCTCTTCCTGAGCTGCGGCAAGATCAGCGATAGTCGCCTCATAGTCTGCCTCGAACTCAGCCAGTTGGGCTGCATGGTCTTCTTCCTGAGCGGCCCTCAGGGCGTTCTGTTCTTCTTCGAGGGCATCATCGGCGGTGCCTGCCGCCTCGGCTGCGGCCCATTCGTCAGCCAGTTGTGCCTCAAGGGCTTCCCATTCTGCGAACAGGGCAGCATCAAGCGCGTCATAGGCTGCGTCCAGCTGCTCCTTGAGGGTAAGCATTGCTGCCTCATGCTCTTCTGCAAGCGCCGTGGTTTCCGTTTCCTGTTCGGCGGCTAGTGCCTCGAGCGCGGCGTGCTTTTCTTCGTACAGGGCGTCCCACTCGGCCGCATGTTCGGCCTCAAGGGCATTGATGGCCTCATTCCATTGGGCGTCGAGGTCAGCATGTTCCTGTTCCTGCCGGGCCTCTAGTTCTTCCCACTGGGCTTCATGTTCGGCCTTAAGGGCTTCGATTGTCTCATCACTGACATCATTTTCGTCGTCATGTGCTTTTGGGGAAATGCCAGCAGTGCTGGCCGCCAACGGTGACGTTGGGGTAATAGATGTGATCACGTGTGCCTCCTACTATGTGCCTGTTTAGGCGGCTATGTTTTTGCCTGAAGGCACATCTTGTAGGTGGGCAATTAAGAAAACGTCAAATATTACAAACACTTAATTTATAAGTGTTGTAAAATTTATGTAGAATTTTCAGGGATCGGAGGCCCTAGGGTCAATCAATGATTTCGCGCTCGTAAACGCCCCAAAGGTACCGCCGTTCGATCCAGCCTTCCGTGCCATCTATTTCCAGCCGGCACCAGATTCCGTCACAGGCCTGCACTTCTCCGATCACGCCTGCGTCGGCGATCAGGCGCGCGGGGGACGCGGGGCTCGGGTCTTCATAGAGTTTGCGGGTGGTGCCGATGATCATGGCTGTCCGGCGGGACGACAGAAGCGACACATGCATCCATCCGGTCGTGCCCTCATGGTCGCGTACCTTGCGCCAGGCGCGGTGCTCGTCGATCACCTCCAGCGGCAACCGGGTGCGCTCATAGACCCACAGGATCGGGTACTGGCGACCGGGGCCGGTGCGCATGAAAGCCTTGCTGGCGGCGAGCGAGATCAGCCGCGGCAAGGGCTGACCGCTTTCACCGACGCGTGGCGTTTCACTTGCCGTTTGGGCGTGTGTAGGCAGGGATTGCGACAGAATCCCGCTGAAAAGTATCAAAATCGACAAAAAGCGCAGCATTACACCCCTTTCCCCGTCGCTTGGCGTTTGAACTGGCCTCCACCTTCTGGTACTAGATGCGCATGGTCTGAGGCAAGCTCTCTGTCTCGTGGTTCTGAAAAAGGTAATGAAGGCCCATGGCTCAAAAAGGAAACCGGCAGCGTACCAAGGTTGTCGTCACGCGCAAGTTGCCGGACAATATCGAAACCCGCATGGCGGAGCTTTTTGATGTGCAGCTCAATCTCGCGGACAAGCCGCTTGGCAAGGAAGGCCTCATGAAGGCTGTGCAGACGGCGGACGTTCTGGTGCCGACGGTGACCGACAATGTAGATGCGGAAGTCATTGCGGCGGCAGGCAAGAACCTGAAGATGATCGCCAACTTCGGTGCCGGTGTGAACCATATTGACACCAAGGCAGCGCATGAAAAAGGCATTGTGGTAACCAACACGCCGGGCGTGCTGACGGAAGACACGGCAGACCTTGCCATGGCGCTGCTTTTGTCCGTGCCACGCCGCCTTTTCGAAGGCGAAAAAATCCTGCGTGCAGGTGAATGGACCGGCTGGACGCCCACCTTCCTGATGGGGCACCGCATACAGGGCAAACGTCTTGGCATTATCGGCATGGGCCGAATCGGCTCTGCGATTGCCCGTCGTGCCAAGGCCTTCAACATGGCTGTGCACTATCATAAGCGCACGCGCCTGCCGGAAGACGTGGAAGCGGAACTTGAAGCGACATATTGGGATGATCTGGATGAGATGCTCAGCCGGATGGATTTCGTGTCTGTCAACTGTCCGCTGACAGATAAAACCCACCACCTTCTGGACCGCACACGCATGAAAAAGCTGCAGCCGCACGCCGTGATCATCAACACCGCCCGCGGTGAGATCATTGACGAGGAAGCTTTGGCGGACCTGATTGAGGTGGGACGTATTGCAGGCGCTGGCCTTGACGTGTTCGAACAGGAACCCGAGATCAACCCGAAGCTGCTGGAGCTCGACAATGTTGTGCTCTTGCCGCACATGGGCTCAGCAACCGTTGAGGCCCGCATGGCCATGGGCGAGAAGGTGCTGATCAATATCCGCGCCTACGCAGACGGCCACCGGCCGCCAGATCGGGTAATCCCGAGCTAAAATAGAAACAATGTCGACCGCACCTGATGTGCGGTCGTTGCCCATCGGGGCCAACAACAGTCACAGTATGAGTTAGAAACGGTTATGACCGACCAGAAGAATATCCGCAATTTTTCGATCATTGCGCACATTGACCACGGCAAGTCCACGCTTGCTGACCGCCTGATACAGAATACCGGCGCGCTGACCGACCGGGAAATGAAGTCGCAGATTCTCGATTCGATGGATATCGAGCGCGAGCGCGGCATCACCATCAAGGCGCAGACCGTGCGGCTGGAATATAAGGCCAAGGACGGCCAGAATTATACCCTGAACCTGATGGATACACCCGGCCACGTTGACTTTGCCTATGAAGTCAGCCGCTGCCTGGCCGCGTGCGAGGGCTCTATCCTGGTGGTGGACGCCAGTCAGGGCGTTGAAGCCCAGACGCTGGCGAATGTTTATCAGGCCATCGAGAATGATCACGAGATCGTGCCGGTCCTGAACAAGATTGACCTGCCTGCCGCGGAACCTGACCGCGTGCGCCAGCAGATCGAGGACGTGATCGGCATTGATGCCACGGAGGCCGTTGAATGTTCCGCCAAATCCGGCATCGGTATCGACGATGTGCTTGAAGCTATTGTAACAAAGCTGCCAGCCCCAGAAGGTGACCCAAACGCGCCGCTGAAGGCCATGCTGGTGGACAGCTGGTACGACGCCTATCTGGGTGTGATGGTGCTGGTGCGTGTGATCGACGGCAAGATCAAGAAGGGCCAGACCATCAAGATGATGGCGGCAGATGCCGAACACAAGATCGAGCGTGTTGGTGTGTTTACGCCCAAGGGCGTAATCGTGCCGGAGCTCGGCCCCGGCGAAGTGGGCTTTATCACAGCGTCGATCAAGGAAGTGGCCGACACCCATGTGGGTGATACCATCACCGATGTCGCCAGGCCGTGCACTGAAGCCCTGCCGGGCTTCCAGCCCAGCCGGTCGGTCGTATTCTGTGGCCTGTTCCCGGCTGATACAAGTGAGTTCGAACGCCTGCGCGACGCCCTGCAGAAACTCAGGCTCAACGACGCCAGCTTTGAGTTCGAGATGGAATCGTCCGCGGCGCTCGGTTTCGGGTTCCGCTGTGGCTTCCTTGGCATGCTGCATCTGGAGATCATTCAGGAACGCCTGCTCAGGGAATTCGACCTTGAGCTGATCACCACCAGCCCGAGCGTGATTTACAAGATCCATAAGACCGACGGCACAATGGTAGAGCTGCACAACCCGGCCGACATGCCGGATGTGGTGCGCATCGACCATATCGAAGAGCCCTGGATCAACGCCACCATTCTGGTGCCGGATGAGCACTTGGGTGCTGTGCTGAAGCTCTGTGAAGACAAGCGCGGCATCCAGGAAGACCTGACATACGCCGGCACACGCGCGATGCTGAAATACCGCCTGCCGCTTAACGAAGTGGTCTATGATTTCTATGATCGGCTGAAGTCCGTCAGTCGCGGCTACGCGAGCTTTGACTATGACCTATACGGCTATGAGCAATCCGACCTGGTGAAAATGTCGATCCTGGTGAACGGCGAGCCAGTGGACGCGCTTTCGATGCTGGTTCACCGCAGCCAGGCTGAAGGTCGGGGCCGGGCGCTTTGTGAGCGCCTGAAGGACCTGATCCCGCGCCAGCTCTTTAAAATTCCGATCCAGGCGGCTATTGGCGGCAAGGTGATTGCCCGCGAGACCATCTCTGCCATGCGTAAGGACGTGACGGCCAAATGTTACGGCGGTGACGTTACCCGTAAGAAAAAGCTTCTGGAAAAGCAGAAGAAGGGTAAGGCGAAGATGCGCATGTACGGGAAAGTGGAAATCCCGCACAACGCCTTTATCGCTGCGCTCAAGATGCGGGAAAACTAGGTGGTTGAAGGCATCGATATCCAGAAGCTCGCGGCTCAAGCAAAGGCGGGTGACGCTGACGCCCAATATAAGATGGCAGCCTACCTGTCTGGCGAAGGCCAGAAAGACGCCGCGATCAAAATGCTGCGCCAGGCCGCGACCGCTGGTCACCTTGATGCCCGGTTCACGCTTTCGAACTTCATGCTCTCGGGCCATATGGTTGACCGCGATGTCAGCCACGCCGTTCAGGTTCTAGCCCAGGCTGCGGCCAAGGATCACGAAGCGTCCATGCGGCTGCTGTCTGTGTTGAAGGCCATGGGCCATGGCTGTGATGCGGATTGGCCGGCGGCTGTGGCGCTTCTGGTTACCGGTGCACGCAAGGGCCATATGCTCGCATTGGCGGAGCTGGCGCTGTTGCGCGAGCTATATGGATTTGAAGATGACCTCAATACAGCGCTTCTTTTGGCGGCTGCAACCCGCGGTAATATTATCGCAGCCATGCAGCTTGTCAGCCGTCACCTGAAGGGGGACGGCACCATTGAAGCCGGGCTTGCCAAACAGTGGACAATGCAAGGGCGCCAGCTTGGCCACCCGCTTGCCGGCAACCTTCTGGTGCGCTTTGAAGGCGCCACTGCCGCGGCGCTGCCTGAGCCAACGGAGCTGCCGAAAATTCCGGAAGATATCCTGTCTGACCTCGCGACTGCGCCAGAAGCGCTTGCGCGCCCGCAGGCAAAAGTGGAACTGGATCGCCCGCATGTGGAAACGGTACCCGGCCTTATCGGGCCGAGCCTGTGCGAGCATATCATCGCCTCGTCCGCGCCAAGCCTTGCGCCCGCGCGGGTGGTGGACCCGAACTCGGGCGAGCTGCGCGCCGATCCATACCGCCATTCCTACAATATGACCTTCTGGCCCGCAGACCTGGACCTTGTTCTGCATGCCATCGGGGCGCGCATGTGCGCCGCCGCAGGTGTTGCGCCTGACCATGGTGAGATGCTGAGCGTGCTTTACTATCAACCCGGCATGTACTACGGCCCGCACTATGACTGCCTGGTCCCGGGTGCTGACGGCCAGAATGCGGAACTTGAGCGCAGCGGCCAGCGGCCAAAGACGGTACTGATTTACCTGAATGACGGTTATGAGGGTGGCAGCACAAGTTTTGTCCGCGCCGGATTCGCTCACAAAGGCGGCGTTGGTGACGCAATTGTGTTCCAGAATGTACTCGCAGACGGTGAAATTGACGAACAATCGCTGCATGAAAGCACGCCTGTGACGGCTGGGGTGAAGTGGATCGCTTCCAAATGGATCAGGGAAAAAAGCTATCAATTTTAAGGACTTTTGCTCTTTTCTTGATAGGCCTGATATGGGACAAACGAAAAATTTTTTCGCCAGATTCCAACTTTTTGATTTTTCGAGACTCTGTTTACCGGTTGTTAACAGGCTTCATTCTATAAAGAGGGTGCTGATACAGCCTAATAGCTCCCTTGATCTGACTGTGTCGCGCGGAACCGCATGTCCTCCCCCGATTGCGGTTCCGCTTTTTTATGCACGCAGCTTTTTTCCGATTGATGCGCCTTCCTCTTGCATGTAGCCCGAAGATGACTTTGAATAAGCCCTGATAACAACGGCAGGTCTGGTATGCGTTTGATTCAGTTGATCATTTTGACAATGTCTTTGGTGGGCACGCTTGTGCTGGCTCCGCATGCCGTCGCGCAGATACAAGGCGATGGGGCCGATCCGCGTCAGCTCGCACATGACATTTATGTGGGTGTCAACCGGGGCTCGCCCCCGGCGGCCGTGGCGCTCAAGCTTGCCGAAGTGATTCAGGTGTACCGATTCCGCTGTACCCGGGTGACTGACTATCAGGTTTTTGTTTCGCGCCCGAATCTCTTGGATATCAAGGCAAAATGCAGTGGGGACCCGCTTTACGGGGTGACCGTGGCGTCGAACGGTTATGTGGCAGTTTATGGCGGTAACGGCATTCTTGGGGCGCTCGACCGGCGCGACGGGTTGATCTACAGCTTTTCGGCCTCGGGTGAGATGGAATCCGATTCGCGCCTGACGGCAGATCAGGCGATCGACGAAACCGTTGAGCGCCTGCAACTGGGGGACGGCTTGAACCTTTGGTATATTCTGGCGATGTTCGCGGTTCTGCTGGCCATCTTCATATTGATTGCAGGGGTGTGGCTCAAGATGTGGCGCCGCCGCACCACCAAGGAGCGGCAGCGGCGCAAGGTCAAGCCCATGGCACGGCACACGATTCAGGCCACAAGCGATATCAAGGATATGCTGCTGAAGGAAAGCACGCGCGTTGCGGCCAATATCTACAAGCACCCGTCAGGTATTTTCATTGCCCGTGGCAAGCGCGGTAAACGTCGGTTCTACAGGTCACGTTTCTGGGCGGCAATGTATCGGTCTCTTGGTCTCAGGATGTTTGAGACCAGCGCCCCGCAACTGATGAATGTCGAGATTCTGGGGGCAGATGCACAACCAGAAGACGGACGTCGGGAAGACTAGCGCCGGAAAGGCGGGGTCCAGTCCAGCCCTGTGGTGATGGCGATCAGGTGGGCGGCAAAGACAAAGAACCCTACAATCCCAAGGAACTGGATATAGAAAGGCGGCACCAGGGAGACCGTGCCCAGCTCGTGTTTCTTTTCGCGCCAAAAGCCGAAGGCCCAAACCAGTACGCAGGCTGCAAGGCCGATAATCGTTTCTTTAACTGACATAATGCTAGTCTGTCTGCGGTGAGAAATCGGGCTTGCCGAAATGGAAGCCTTGGGCGAAATCTACTCCCAGCGAACGCAGGAAGTCTGCCTGGAAGCGGTTTTCCACGTGTTCGCCGATGGTCTTGACACCAAGGTCATTGCACAGGCGCACGATCGACAGAAGGAAAGTTGGCCGGTAACCCGGTGTGTTCATGTCTTCCACATAGGAACCGTCAATCTTCACATAGTCCACATTGAAGGCTCGCAGATACTGGTAGCCCGCCGCCCCTGCGCCGAAATCGTCCAGGCAGATGCGGTAGTCCATGGCCTTCAGGTCATTGAGGATGGCTTCAACCTTCTCAAGATTCTCAATGGCGGCTGTTTCGGTCAGCTCCACCAGGATATTGCGGGAGGCATCCTTGCCGGCGGTAAATTCTTTCATCAGCTGGTCAGTATAGCGGCTGTTGTCCAGCGTCCGCCCTGAGATGTTGACCGCAAGCGTCAGCGGGTTCCCCAGCTTCTTCATCTTCTTCACATAGTCGATCGCCTTGTGGCACAGGGCGATGTCAAACTCTTCGATGATACCCACTTCTTCGGCGAAGCGGATGATATCCAGCGTGCTCTGGTCGCCCATGCGGTCGTCGAACCGGCTCAGCACTTCATTGTGATGCACTTCGTTCGTCGACAGCGAATAGACCGGCTGGAATGCCATCTTGAAAGTCCCTGTCTCGATCATATGGCGCATGCCAACCACGCGGCGCTGGGCTTCGGACGCCATATCTTCATAGGCCGTGGATAGCGATTCGAAATCCACTGCTCCCGGGTCTTTTACAAACTGGTTCAGCACGTAAGTGAGGGTCCTCAATACCTGGTCCTCGGTGCCTTCTTTCGGGATGTCGGAGGCCACCGTTGAATAGGCGGTCTTCAGCGTGACGTTTTCATCAACATGCTCAAGGGTGCTGCCCAGGTGCGATCCGTCCGATTTGGTGCGGTGCAGGAAAGCAAAATGCTTGTCGCCGATCTGCCCGGCAATCTCGCCGTCCACCGAAAGTGTCTTGAGGTGCGCGGCCACCTGCTTGAGCAGCGTCCGCATATATTTGGGGCCGAACTTCTTCTTGGCATCCTCGATGCCTTCCACTTCGACAGCTGTCATATAAAGATTGCTGCCGACCGGGTTGTCTTTCATGGTGCGCGCCGCCAGTTCCATGAAGCTGTCGCGCTGCAAGAGGCCGGTTTCCGGATCGGTCATATTGTCCGTACCGCCGCCGCCCAGGGGCGCGGCCCGAAGCGCCAGGAAAGTGTGGCTGTCATCGCCGGGCATCTTCAGCGCAAACAGCCGAAGCGCCAGGCTGCGGCCACCATGCGAGATGAAACGTAGCGGAATTGGACCGATTCTACCCTTGTGGTTCAGATGTTGTTGAAGCGCCGCATAGACATCGCGGTCGTCTTCATCGATCTGGTTGATGATCGGTTCACCAATCAGGCTGCCTGCGTCTGTGCCCACGCGCTCTGTGGCGCCACCCTCGAAAACGATCTTGCCTTTGTCGTTGACCTCGAAAAAGATCTCGGCAGCGGCAAAAGCAAAGGCGACGAAGCGTTCACGTTCTTTTTTGATTTCTTCAATAGGGCCGGACATAGCGTTCCTGTTTGGCGTCGCAGCTTGTGCTGCGAAAAATTCCTACCCCCTTCCTTCTATTGCTATTCGGGAAAGGTAAAGGATTTATCATGAAACCACTAAAAACTTATCGCGCTTGTGATGCAAGGACAAGCTCTGCTAGGTTTTCGGACAACGAATTTACCTGACTGACAAGGGGATATAAGAAATGCGTATCACGGGGACACTCACGGCGGGCTTTCTGTGCGCTGCGGTCATGGCACCGATATCTGCGGCAGCCGATGAAGACGCCAGAAAATTTGAACTTTCAGACATTTTCAATCTGGAATATGCCACCGGCCCACGGCTGACGCCGGACGGTGAGGCTGTTGTGTATGAGCGCCGGTCGCTCGATATCATGACAGACAGCACCCGGTCCAATATTTGGCGTGTAAACCTGGATGGCAGCGGTCACCGCCCAGTGCTGTCGGGCAAGGCCAGCTACCGCATGCCGCGTTTCTCATCAGACGGCAGCCGCATGGCTTATGTGTCGTCCGTAGAAGGCAAGAACCAGATTTACGTGCGCTGGCTGGATACCGGGGAGACCGCCCGTGTGACCGACCTGCAGTATGGCCCCGGGTCGCTTTCCTGGTCGCCCGACGGCAGCATGATCGCTTTCACCATGTTTGTGCCGACAGACGCCAAACCGCTCTATAGCCTGCCACCCGCCCCGAAGGGGGCAACTTGGGCTGGGCCGGCCAAGGTGGTTGACCGGGTGACCTACCGGGCGGACGGCGCAGGCTATTTGCCGCGCGGCTTTACCCATGTGTTTGTGGTGCCGGCTGACGGCGGCACCCCGCGTCAGGTAACAAGCGGTGACTATAACCACGGCGGCGCGCTGGCCTGGACCGCTGATTCGCAGAATATCATCTTTTCCGCCAACCGCGTGGAAGGGTGGGAGCTCAACGGCCGTGAATCCGAAATCCACAGCGTGAACGTCGCTTCGGGTGACATCACGACCCTGACGAACCGCAAAGGTCCGGACGTTGCGCCCCAGATTTCGCCGGACGGCAAGCTGGTCGCCTACCTGGGCTTCGACGATGATGGCCTCTCCAGCAAGAATGCCCAGCTTTATGTCATGAATACAGACGGCAGCGGCAGCCGCGCCCTGTTGCCGACGCTTGATCGCGGTATCGGTGAAATCCAATGGGCGCCCGATGGCCGCGGCATCTTCTACAGCTATGACAATAACGGCAAGAGGCTGGTGGCTTATGTAAACCTGGTGGGCGGTGGCCGCGTGATGACCGATGCGGTTGGCGGCACCACGCTGGGTCGCCCCTACACCAGCGGCACGTTCCGGGCCACGGCTGATGGCCGCGTGGTCTTTACCCAGTCGCGCACCGATCGCCCGGCTGACCTGGCGGTGGTGGACCGGATATCGAATGTCACCACGCTGACAGACCTGAACGGCGACGTGCTAGGCCACCGCGCGATGGCGAGCGTGGAGGAGATTTCCTTCCCAGCCAGCGTTGGCGGACACCAGATACACGCGTGGGTCGCCAAGCCCGCTGACTTCGACCCGTCGAAGAAATACCCGCTGCTTCTGGAAATCCACGGTGGCCCGCACACGGCCTATGGCCCGCAGTTCTCCGCCGAAATTCAGGGGTATGCCGCTGCCGGCTATGTTGTGGTCTACGGCAACCCGCGGGGCAGTACTTCTTATGGCGAATCTTTCGCCAATGAGATTCACCAGAACTATCCGTCGAACGACTATGACGATCTGATGGATTCGGTGAACCAGGTCATCGCCCAAGGTTATATCGATGAAGACCGGATGTATGTCACGGGTGGTTCCGGCGGCGGCGTGCTGACGGCCTGGATTGTCGGCAAGACAGATCGCTTCCGCGCAGCCGTGGTGGCCAAGCCGGTGATCAACTGGACCAGCTTCGTGCTGACCGCCGATTTCAGCCCCTTCTTCACCAAATATTGGTTCGACGGCTTCCCATGGGAAAACCAGGAAAACTACTGGAAACGGTCACCGCTCAGCCTTGTCGGCAATGTGAAGACACCAACCATGCTGTTGACCGGCGAAGAGGATTACCGCACGCCCATGTCGGAAACTGAGCAATATTACCAGGCGCTGAAGCTTCAGAAAGTCGATAGCGTGATGGTACGCATCCCGGGCGCTGGGCACGGTATCGCTGCCAAGCCGTCTAACCTGGTGCAGAAGATCGGTAACATTCTGGCCTGGTTTGACAAATACAAACCGGAAGCCGAAGCCGACTAGCGGCTGAGGCATAAGGAATAGGAAAGGGCGTCATTCGGCGCCCTTTTTATATGTTGAATGCGGCCGATGGTCCCAGCCGGTTGACATAAAAGCCCTGCCAATCAAGGATTGGTCGAACGCACCAGCCGATACCGGGGGAGAACCGATGGCAGGAGAGCAACAGGCGCACCAGCCGGTGGAGATGCTACACCCGCGGTCGCTGAAATATCTGAGCCGCTATCTGCGCATCTTGGTGCGGGGTCGGCTGTGGTTGCAGGTGGTGATCGGCATGATCGCGGGGCTTGTGCTGGGCTATGGCCTCGGGCCGACAGCCGGTCTGGTGCCAGCCGACATTTCCGCCACCATTGTCAGCTGGGTGGCGCTGCCGGGGCATCTGTTCCTGGCGCTTATTCAGATGATCGTGATTCCGCTGATTTTCGCTTCCGTCATCCGCGGGCTGGCAGCCAGCGAAAATATGGAACAGCTCAGAAGCCTTGGCATGCGCATCGTGCCCTATTTTATCTGCACCACGGCGATCGCCATCACCATCGGGCTGGTGGCTGCGATGGTCATCCAGCCCGGCCATTATGTAGACGCTGAAACCGTGCGCGCCACGCTTGGTGGCCTGCCGCAGGTCTCTGCGCCCGTATCGGCTGAGATCATCGGTATCGGCGACATACCTGAGAAGATACTGGGTATCCTGCCCACCAACCCGCTTGTCGCCATGACGGACATGGACATGCTGAAGGTGGTGTTGTTTGCCGTGATTGTGGGCGTGGCACTGGTGCTGATGGAACCCGTGCAGGCCAAGCCGCTTCTTGACCTTCTTGGGTCGTTGCAGGCGGTGTGCATGACCGTTGTGCGCTGGGCGATGCTTTTGGCGCCATTCGCAGTTTTTGGCCTGATGACACAGCTGACCTCCAAGATTGGGTTTGATGCCCTTTTCGGCATGGCCGTTTATGTGCTGACGGTTTTGGCGGGGCTTGGCGTGCTGTTTCTTTTCTATATGACGGTTGTCACGCTTGTGGCGCGCCGGAACCCGATTGAGTTTGTGGGCCAGATCAGGGAGCTGCTGCTGCTGGCTTTTTCCACCTCAAGCTCGGCTGCCGTGATGCCGCTGTCGATCCGCACGGCGGAAGACAAGCTGGATGTCCGGCCCTCCATCAGCCAGTTTATCGTGCCCATCGGGGCCACCATCAACATGGACGGCACAGCACTTTACCAGGGCGTGGCTGCCGTATTTTTGGCGCAAGTGTTCGGTGTCGATATCGGCCTTTCTGGCTATCTGCTTATTGTCCTAACGTCTGTTGGGGCCTCCATCGGCACACCCGCCACGCCGGGGGTGGGGATTGTGATCCTCTCGATGGTGGTTACATCTGTTGGAATTCCGGTTGAGGGCATTGTGCTGATCATGGGGGTGGACCGGATTTTGGACATGTGCCGCACCATGCTGAATGTCACCGGCGATATGGTGGCCTCCACCGTGATGGACCGCTGGGTGGGCGGTGCGCGGCCGCTGCAGATGGAACTGGCAGCCGAAGCCCGGCGCGAAAGTATCCGCCGCGAAACCGGCGAAGACATCATCATCACCAAGCATTAAAAAAGGCGCCCTGCGGCGCCTTTTTCTCGTCTTTCGATAGGTCTTTATTCCGCCATATAGGCGACGTCGCCCTTCACCACAGTCAGGATGGCCTTGGTTTTCGGGATATCCGCCGGGGTTGCCGTCATGATATCGCGGTCGAAGGCCGTAAGGTCCGCATCCTTGCCCACGGTGATGCTGCCGAGCCGGTCTTCAGCAAAAGCGGCATAGGCAGGCCACAGGGTAAACATCTTCAGCGCTTCAGTGCGGGTGACCGCTTCTTCCGCGTGCCAGTTTTCACCCTGGAAACCCTTCAGGTCATGGCGGTGAACAGCAGCGTAAAATTCAATCATCGGATCGCCGCGTTCAACAGGCGCGTCTGACCCGCCGGCAACCACGGCGCCGCTTGCAATGAGGCTTGACCAGGCATATGCGCCCACGAGCCGGTCGTCACCCAACCGGTCCGGTGCGAAATGCAGGTCGCCGATCGCATGGCTTGGCTGCATGGACGCAATCACGCCAAGTTCAGCATAGCGCGGCAGGTCCTCCGGGGTCACGATCTGGGTATGCTCGTCGCGCCAGCGCGGGTCTGCAATGGCGCGCTCTGGCACAGCCACATCCTCAAAGGCTTCTTCAAACCAATTGAGCACCAGGCGATTGCCGCGGTCCCCGATGGCATGCATGGCGATCTGGATACCAGAGCCGAGCGCTTGGCGCAGAAGCGGCATGGTTTCGTCCTTGGTAGTCAAGAGAAGGCCGGAAGACGCGGCGTCGCTGTATGGCTCGAGGAGCGCCGCCCCGCGGGAGCCAAGCGCCCCGTCCATGTAAAGCTTGATGGTGCGGGTGACGATGCGGCCGTCCGCATTCTGGCGCATGCCGGAGGCGAACAGGCTTGGGGCATCCTCTGGCTCAATGGCGTTATAAACACGGATTTTCACATCGCCAGCGTCCGCGAGGCGCTCAAGTGCTTCCACTCGTGTCATGGGCACGGACATATTGTGAAGCCCGGTCCAGCCATACTGGGCATAGACGTTCGCACCGGTCACCAGCGCACGGTCAACGTCTGCTTGGGTGGGGGCGGGAACAAGGCCGTAAACCAGCGGCATGGCAGCATCGACCAGCATGCCTGTGGGTTCCCCAAGAGCGTTTTTGATGATCTCGCCGCCATAAGGGGCTTCGGTCTCACCTGTAACACCCGCCATCTCAAGCGCTTTCGAGTTGGCAACAACGGCATGGCCGTCAGCCCGGGTCAGGATCACCGGAATGTCGCCGACCACTTCGTCGATGTCCCAGCGTGTTGGGAAGCGTTTTTCCGGCCAGTGGGTTTCAATCCAGCCGCGTCCCACGAGCACGCTTGGTTGTTCTTTCGCCCGCCAGTCGGCAACCGTCTTTTTCACGGCTTCGAGAGAATCAATACCTTCCAGGTTCAGCGTCAGTTCGCGTTCGCCGATGCCGTGCAGGTGTGCGTGGGCATCCACGAAGCCCGGATAAAGGGCTGCGCCGTCGAGCGACAGCACAGTGGTAGTGTCCCCCACAAGGGCCTCCGCTTCAAGCCGGGTGCCGACATGGATGAAGACACCGCCCTTGATGGCAACGGCTTCAGCCGTGGGGTTGGCGTCATCTGCGGTGTAGATGGGGCCGCCCCAGATGACCATGTCGGCGACAGGCGTGGCGGCGGGTGCATTTGTTGTATCCTGCGCGAACACACCTGCTGCGGCAGTGCCAACAAGGGCAAAAAGGGTGGCAAATAGTCTGATGGGGCGCATGGTGCATCTCCTGATCTGAGACCATCATGCTATGGCTGCAAAAAGGAGTGTCAAGAGAAAGGGTTAGTCCACCCTTGCGCCCGGCATGCTGACAGGCCACAATGCAGGGCAATCCCACCCGGGAAGGCGGGGGGCTGTGGAAGGTTCGGGCTGTGCGTGACGCGATTGTTGCATTGATTGTTCTAGGCTGGTTGCCTTTCGCCTTTTTTCGTCCTGTTGTTGGTGTTTTGCTGTGGTTTTGGCTGTCGCACATGAACCCCCACGCCTATACCTATGGCTTTGCCGCGAGTTTCGGTTTTCTGGATTACGTCGCGCTGGTGACCCTGGCGGGCCTGGTGATGGACGGCACCAGAAAAAAGATTCCCGGGCATCCCATTGTCGTCATCCTAATGACCTATCTGGTCTGGATCATCCTGACCACCATCATGGCGTTCGACCCGGGCAATGCGATGGAGAAATTCGTCCATTTGTTCAAGGTGCTCTTGTTCACGTTCGTGGCCATAATAACCATGCAGACGCCCAATCGGCTCAAAGGCATTCTATTTGTTCTGATGATGTCGATGGCCTACATTGGTGTGAAGGGTGGTCTCTATACCATTGCAACAGGCGGCGGCGGTCGGGTGCAGGGTGCCGGCGGCATGATGGGGGACAACAACCAGCTTGCGGTTGCCATGGCCATGTCCCTGCCGCTGGCGATCTATTTCTTCCAGCACCCGCCAAAACCCTACCTTAAATGGCCGGCGCTTGGACTGGCGCTGTGTTTCGCCATATCGGTGGTGGGGACACAGTCCCGCGGGGGCTTTGCCGCCTTGGCGGCTGTATCCTTCATGATGCTGATGAAAACCCGGCGGAAATTTACCGCGCTATTCGTCATGGCCGCATTGGCGGTGGGGGGCTATTACTTTGCCCCGGACAGTTGGAAAAACCGTATCGAGAGTAGTGAAAAAACCACGGAAGACGACAGTTTCCGCGGGCGTGTGGTGATGTGGAAATTCTCCTCTAACCTGGCGGATGACAACCCGATCGAAGGTGGTGGATTTGATGTCTTCTATGTGCCGCGTGCGCGGGAACTGTATATGTCGCCTGGCGAGAAGGCCAGGGCGCCGCACTCCATTTATTTCGAAGTGCTGGCAGAGCATGGCTACACAGGGCTTGTGCTATGGCTGACAATATTGTTCACCGGGTGGTATGCGGGCGGCACGGCGGCGAAGCGTTACAGAGCGCATGAGGAGACTCGGTGGCTGGGGGACCTGTGCGCCGCGTGCCAGTTGTCGATGGTGGGCTACGCCGCCGGTGGCCTGACGGTGAATATCGCCACCTTTGACTATTTCCATGACCTGCTGGCCTTCATTGTGCTCAGTTCTGTAATTGGCGAAAAGCTGCTTGCCCGCGCCGAGAGAAGGGGGGCCGACATTGGTGGCGGCTCAGATGCCGAGGCGGTACCTGTCAAATCGAAGAAATGGTCACCTTACCAGAATAGGGATGGGCAGGCGGTAAGGGCGCTGTCGCGAGAGAGCGGACATAGAGCTTAGCCTTGTTCTTTCGTCTCGTCTTCTTTCAGAGGCTGGCTGGCGCTGGCATCAAATTTGGATGCAAAATCCATGGAGCTGGCGCCAGAGCGCCTGCGCACCAGAGCGACCACCACCCCAATGACCGCACCCGCCAGAATGACTGTGCCAAGCATGATGGCGAACCCGAGAATCCACCCCACTAGGCTGTACATGCTTTCACAGTCGTCGCCGCACAGGCTTTCCATGGGATTGCCAACCCAAAAACGGAAAGCGCCATAAGCCACGAGGCTCAAAAGGATAAGCCCGAACAGATGTTTGAGGCGTAGGTCCAGTGCTCCGGCCCTGCGCCGTTTCTGGCGTTTTTTGATCATGAGATGCTCTGACATGGGCGGCACTATGGGCGCGGGGCAATTCATGGTCAAGATGTGATCGCAGGGATCACGGTAAATTCACAGCTCTCTCAAAGCAGGTCGTGCTTCTTCAGGCCGTGGCGGAACTGGTCATAGGTCAGCCCAACATGCTTGGCCGCCGCGCGTTGATTGAAGCGGCTTTCTTCAAGCGCATGCCTGTATAGTTTTCGTTCGAACGATGCAGCTTCTTCCTTGAGATCAAACGGGCCGTCCGGCAGGGCAGAGCCTGCGGGTGTTGCTTGGGGCATGGGCGTAGCGGGGGCGGCAGGCTGTTTGCGGTTGGTCTTAGCAGGCGGACGGAAAGGGCTTTCGAACGGATCGAAGACAATATCGCATACCGGCTGTTCGCCGTCCCACGCGCGGTAGATAGCGCGCTCCACCACATTCTTGAGTTCCCGGATGTTGCCCGGCCAGTGATAGTCCATCATCTGGGCCGTGGCCTTCTTTGAAAAGCCGGGGAACACCAACCATTCAAGTTCACGCGCCATGGCCATGCCGAAATGTTCGGCCAGCAGCATGATGTCTTCCTTGCGTTCCCGAAGTGGTGGCACGGTAATAACGTCAAACGCCAGCCGGTCCAGAAGGTCATGGCGAAATTCACCGGCATCCGCGGCCGCTGGCAGATCGATGTTTGTGGCGCCAATCACGCGCACGTCCACATTGATGGTGTCGGTGCCGCCGACGCGCTCGAACTCGCCATATTCAATGACGCGCAGGAGCTTTTCCTGCGCCGCCATGCTCATGGTGCCGATCTCATCAAGGAACAGGCTGCCTTCGTCTGCCGCTTCAAACCGCCCCGCGCGGCGGTTCCTGGCACCTGTGAAGGCGCCGGGCTCGTACCCGAACAGCTCGCTTTCCAGAAGTGTTTCGGCCAAAGCCGCGCAGTTCATCTTCTGGAAGACCCTGTTCCAGCGGTTCGACAAATAGTGCAGACGCCAGGCGATCAGTTCCTTGCCCGTGCCGCGTTCGCCGATCACCAGCATCGGCCGGTCAAGGGGGGCTGCCCTGCTGATTTGGTCCATCATGTCCAGGAAAGCCGGGCTGTCGCCGATGATTTGTTCTTGTTTTTTAACCATGTGCTAATAATAGGTGAAAAATACTAAATATTGGTAATTATTTTTATCATGAATATCAGTTATTCAAGAGGTTAAATTTTTTATCCATTTAAAACAATGGGTTAAGAAATTTTCAAAAACTGGCACACCCCCTGCAAACAAGGGAAATGTCAGCGACAAAAAAGACTGACACGAAAAAACAAACACAAGACAGCGAACAAGAACTAGAGGACGACGAAGATGACCAAGATGCTCCACATGATGCCGGTAACGCCCGGGACACGACGCGAGGGGATGGATGCTGTTGGGGTAATTGCAGGGGTTGAGCTCGCGCGCCACACAGATGGCCGCCTGCCAGAAATAAGCCGCCGCATGCGCCGCATGGAACGTCAACGTCGTCTCAACTAGTTCATCCTGGCCCCGGCTTAACCCCGAGAAGAGGGATGCCGGGGCCGCGACTAACACCGCCCCCGAGAATAATAAAAAGCGAGGATCGGGGGCATGTCCCAAAAAATGGCAAAAGCCCGGGACACGTAGCGAGGACATACGAAAGGAAGTACAAAATGGGTATCTTTTCACGCCTGACTGACATCATTAACTCCAATATCAATGCCATTCTGGACAAAGCGGAAGATCCTGAAAAAATCATCCGTATGGTGATCCAGGAAATGGAAGACACGCTTGTTGAAGTGCGCTCTTCCGCTGCCAAGACAATCGCCGACCAGAAAGACCTGGAGCGCCGCATCAAGAAGGTGAAGCAGGCGCAGGGCGACTGGGAGAAGAAAGCCGAGCTGGCCATCTCCAAAGGCCGTGACGACCTGGCGAAAGGCGCGCTGATTGAAAAATCCAAGGTTGCCGAAATGCTGGCCCATCTTGAAGAAGAGATGAAGCATCTCTCTGAAGCGCTTGGCCGCAACGAGGAAGATGTTATCAAGCTGGAAGCCAAGCTTCGCGAGGCCCGCGCCAAGAAGGCAAGCATGCAGGCCCGCCACAAGTCAGCGTCGAACCAGGTGCGTGTCCGCAAGAATCTGTATGACAACCGCATCCAGGATGCATTCGACCGGTTTGACAAAGTCGACGCCCGCCTTGACCGCCTTGAAGGTGAAGCCGAAGCAATGGCCATTGGTCGCGGCGAAAACCTTGAGGACGCCTTCAAGGAGCTTGAGAGCAACGATGAGATCGAACAAGAGCTGGCAGCTCTGAAGGCAAAAGCTTCGGGTGAAACGAAGAAAGCTCCTGCAAAAAAATCGGCGTCGAAATAATCGGCGCCCAACAACAATAAAGACATAGGGGAACTAAAATGGACGAAGCCATACCAATCCTGCTCGTAGTCGTCGTGATCCCGCTCTGGATCATCTTCCACTACATCACCAAATGGAAGCAGATGAATGGCATCACCGCCGAAGATGAAGCATCGCTGGGCGACCTGCGCACCGCCGCCGACCGCCTGGAAGACCGCCTTCGCACCATGGAACGCATCATGGATGACGAAGTGCCAGACTGGAGGAGCCGTCACCATGACAAATTTTAACAACCGCCCGACCAAACTTTACAAAGACCCAGTCCATGGTCGTGTTATGGGTGTGTGTGCCGGCATCGCAGATTACTTCGACATCAAAGTTGGCGTGGTGCGTTTTCTGGCTTTCTTCGGCATCCTCTTTACGTTCCCGTGGCTTCTGATCGGCTATTTCATCCTGGGGATGGCGCTGGACCCAAAGCCCGAAGGCCTTTATGAGGACGAAAAGGAAGAAGAATTCTGGAAGCAGACGCGCAAGAGCCCGGACTATACGGCCGCTGAGCTGCGCCGCCGGTTCCGGGACATCGAACGCCGCACGTCCGAGATGGAGGCCTATATGACCAGCAAACGCTTCCGACTGGAGCGGGAACTGAAGGCTCTCGAAGACTAGACTTTCAAGGGACTATATGTCGGAGCCTTCCCTTCCTGGAGAGCTTTCCCTTTCTCCCGAGAGAAGTGTTGCGACAACGGGCAGGTGCTGATCGGACCTGCCCCTTTTTTCATAAGCCGGATGGTTTAACCTGATGGTAACAAAGAGCGCCTAAAAGGCGCCGACGACAGCCGAAGAGCTCGCTCATAAGAGCCGCGGCAGACAGCAAGGATAGTGAGTGACATGAGTGTAGCCGTTATTGGTTTGGCCCTTGGGCTGAACGCCACATCACCTGCGATCACGAGTGAGATGAACCCCCACATGCTGGCGGCAGACCGCCACTATCAGGAACTGGTGTACCAACACAAACCTGTTTTCCGTGTTGCCCCGACAGAGGCCAGCCGGCTGGTTCTCAGGCAAAGGACGCGGCCCGAAAGGCGCGCCGAGGGCGACGCGCAGACCGAGGTCCGCTAACAGAAGTGCAGCATCCTAAGAGTGCTGGGCGTTAAGGCGGGCTTCTTCTTCCTCAAGCGCCTTCGCGTAGGCCTTGCGACCCCAGAGCAAAAGGGCAATGCAGGCTGGCGTCGTAATCGCGGCCACTGTCGCCAGCGAATAGTTCAGCATCATTTCATCACCAAATAGATGGTCGGTGAAGGCGCCTATCAGCAAGGGGCCGGCACCATAGCCGATGATGCTGGTACACAGCACATACATCGCGATTATCTGACCACGCATCTGATTTGGCGTGATGATCTGCAGCGAGGCGAAGGCGATGCCTGACGGCAGATTGATAAACAGGTTTGAAATGCCGAGAACCCACCATGCCGTTGTGGTGTCTGCGATAAAGGGTAGTATCAGGCTGGGCACCAAGTAGCCAATGGGGGCAACCAGAAGCGCCCGGATGTGGGCATCTTTCTTGCCTTGGCCCAGCCAATAGTCCGCAAGAAAGCCGCCGAGCAAAAGACCAGCCGGCCCTGTGAGCAGCGAAATTGTACCAAAAATTTTGCCCACTTCACCGGGTGCCAGGCCGTGGTAGCGGTGAAAGAAAAAGGCCAGGAAACTGAGTGTGCCGAAACCAAGCGCCGCCACACAGGAAACACCGAGGCAGATGCCGGCATAGGCTCTGAAACGGTCTTTCACATGCTTCACGACCTCTTTTACCGGTATACTGGCCCCACTTTGAGACACACCTTTTCTACTGGGTTCCTTGACCGTCAGCATAAGAAACGTCAACAGGATGCCGGGCAGCCCAACCATGAGGAAGGCTTTTTGCCAGCTGCCCATCAGGCCAACGCCGGGGATTTCCACATCCGGCAGGCGTTCTGCCAGGTCTATCGCCGCTCCCCCCACAATGAAGGCCAGAGCTGAGCCTACCGGAATGCCCATGGAATAGACGCTGAGTGCGGTGGCCAGGCGTTTTTTGGGAAAGCTGTCTGCAAGAATGGAATTGGCGGCTGGGGCCAGCGTTGCCTCGCCAATCCCCACACCCATACGCAGCAGGAACAGCGAAATGAAATTGCTGGCCAGCGACGATGCCGCTGTCATCAGGCTCCAGAGAAACAGGCCGACGGCTATCAAGCCGCGCCGGCTTTTGCTGTCGGCAATACGGGCGCAAAAGAGGCCGAAGACGGTGTAGAAAACCGCGAAGGCAAAGCCTGTCAGGAGGCCAAACTGGGTATCCGAGATGCCAAAATCCGCCTTGATGGCTGGGCCCAAAAGCCCGAGAATCTGGCGGTCGATGAAGGAAAAGGTATAGATAACCAGCAGCAGCGCTACCATGTACCAGGCATAGGCCGGGCGTGGATAGCCGTCTTGGTTTGGTGACATGTGCGCTTCCCCTCGCTTGTGTCGCATGCCCTTTTTCAGCTTTAGGCCTTTAACTTGAGGGGCCAATCCGATAGACACACTGTCGTTAGGTAAGCATTAAGTCGGGCGTTTGGCCCGACTGTCAAGGCGCTGGTGTTTGGATAAAGATGATGTCTCTTGAAAATACGACGATCGCTGAAATTTTGGACACATTCGAGTTTCTCGATGATTGGGAAGACCGCTACCGCTATGTGATCGACCTGGGGCGCAAGTTACCGCCGCTCGACGAGAGCGAGATGACGGATGACTATAAAGTGCGCGGTTGTCAGAGCCAGGTGTGGCTGGTGCCTGAGGTGGACGCGGAAGGCCGTATCCATCTGCGCGGTGACAGCGACGCCCATATCGTCAAGGGCTTGGTGGCTTTGATGCTGCTGATCTATTCCGGCAAGACGGCTGAGGAGATTTTGGCCACAGACGCCAAGGGCATCCTGGACCAGCTTGGCCTTGCGGCGCACCTGTCGCCCATGCGGGCCAACGGCCTGTTTTCCATGGTCGAACGGATAAGGGCCATCGCCGAAGCGGCCTAAGTTTAGCCCATCAAATTGCAATGTTATGTTCAATGGATGCTGAACTTGTTTCAGGGTCTATGTCAGGTGGTAATGGCGCCAGCTTACCCTGCAAAAGAAAAGGCCCCGGATTTTCCGGGGCCTTCTTTGTGTCTGCTGGTATCTGTCTTAGGCGATGAAGTTGTCAAAGATAATCTTGCCGAAGATGATACCGATGGCCGTTGGGCTCACGAACCGCACCAGGAAGTACCAGATGCGGAAGGTCTTATCGCTGAGCGCCAGCTCATCCATCATGTTCTTGCGTGTCACGAACCAACCCACGAACAGCGCCGTGAACATGCCGCCAAGTGGCATCATGATGTTGTTGGTCAGGAAGTCTTTCACGCCCATGATGTCCAGCTCAAGCCCAAGCATGTTGATCTTGATGTCCGACAGCAGGTTTGTGCCCTGGCTGTAGGCTGACAGAACGCCAAGAAGCCCTGCGGCCACGCCCATGGTGACGGCAACCTTACGGCGGTTCCAGCCGGTTTTCTCCTCGACATAGGATACAGGTGGCTCCAGAAGCGAGATGGAGCTTGTAACTGCCGCCACAGCCAACAGGCCGAAGAACAGTGTGCCGAATACGATCCCGAAAGGCATCTGGCCGAAGGCGATTGGCAGGCTCATGAACACCAGGCCGCCGCCACCGGCAACATCAAGGCCATATGCGAATACGATTGGGAAAATCGCGAGACCAGCCATCAGTGCAACGGCACTGTCTGCTGCCGCAATGGTCACGGCGGACTTGCCGATCTTCACGTCTTTCGTCAGGTACGAACCATAGGTCATGATGGAACCAAGCGCGAGCGAGAGCGAGAAGAACGACTGGCCCAGCGCCTGCAGGACCGTGTCCAGGCTGAAGCGTGTTGCCGGTTCGCCGGCTGCGATGGCTTCAGCGGTGTTCGGCTTGAACAACAGTTTGTCGAAATCCGGGTTGAACAGGAAGTCGATGGTCTTGGCGAAGTCGCCCGTGAAGCCGGAATAGATCACCAGAATGATCAGGATGGCGAACAGCGCCGGCATCAGCACGGTTACGGCTTTTTCGAGGCCGCCCTGAACGCCTTTCGCCACGATGAAGATGGTAATGGCCATGAAGGCAAAGTGGGACACCAGCGTTTTCACCGGGTCAGAGATATAACCAACGAAGGTGTTTTGCGCCGTTTCCGCGTCAATGCCGCTGAAGGTGCCCATGGCCGCTTTGGCCATATAGGCCAGTGTCCAGCCGCCCACGACCGAATAAAAGCTGATCACGATGAAGGCGCCAACCACGCCAGACCAGCCGATCAGGCTCCACCAATGACTTTTCTTTTCGTCTTGTGCGATCTTTTTCATCGACCCGATTGGTGACAATTGCCCGCGCCGCCCAAGCGAAAGCTCTGCCACCAGCATGGGTGTGCCGATGAAGAATACAAACAGCAGGTAAACCATGACGAAGGCACCGCCGCCGCCTTCACCTGCTTCATATGGAAATTTCCAAATATTGCCCAATCCGACGGCGCTACCGACGGCGGCCATGATAAAGGCCCAGCGCGATGACCAATGAGCGTGTTGTGCTGCTCCAGCCATAAATCCCTCTCCCCGAGTTACTATATTTTTTGCGCAGTATGACAGCCCATGCGCAATTTGGGCGCCATCATAGAAAGAAGGCGCCCCAGTGGCTAGCGGAATCTTTGGTGGCGAAACAAGGCCTTAAACCAAGGCTTACGGCGACGTGTCGAGCACTGCGCAATAGTCGCCGTTGCTTTTGACCTGTTGGCAAAGGCGGCGGGCGTCATCCCGATTGTCCAGCCGCACGCCCAGGCGCACAACGCCGCCCGAAACATTGACCTCCCACTGGTCGATATAGCCCTTAAGGGATGGGAACTTGGCCTCAAGCGTCGGCTTGTTGCCCTGGGCGGACTGGTATGTCTTGTAGCTTTCCAGGTGCGCGAACCAGCGCCCAAGTGGCGAGGTGGACTGAGGCCTGTAAACGGTCATCGGCGAGCTGCTGAATCCGCTTGAAGGACGGACGGAACTGATCGCGCTGCCGCCGTCCAGGGTCGGCAGGCCTTCATGCAGTTGTTGCGGGCGCGCGGAGGCGACATCCAGCGACCGCAGGTTCTGTGCGATCAGGGCCAGGCGGCGGGCCGCTTCGCTTGAGACGGTGCCATTCGCAAGAAGTTCGGTGCCGCAGTGCAGATACACAGGGTCTGTGGACCCTGCTGCCATCAGCCCAGCATAGAGTTTGCGGGCGGATACAGGGTGCCCGCTTTTCTCCATCGCGAGCGCTGTGAAGAACTGGTCAACAGGGCTGGCGAGCGGCTCGGCGCTCAGGATTTCGACAGCGTCGGCTGCACGTCCTTCACACAGGGCATTGGCCACCGGTTTTGGTGCGCGCTTGGCGCCTGCTGTAGGCTTGGTGCCCACAGGCGCGCTTGAGCATGCCGCGACAAGCAGAAGGGACAGCGCGAAGCCTGCGCCTTTTGCGATAGCACTGATGCCGGAATTATTGAGACTGCGCATCGAGGATAATCCGGTTGTCGCGAGGTTGCACAGGGCGGTTGTTGGTGCCGACAATGCCCTGAACCAGTTTGATCTGGTCCGCGGAGAATTCGATCGGTGTCTTTAGCACATACCAGTTTACGCCCGGTGTGCATGGCGGATGGCTCAGGGACCCCATATAGCGGAAATAGTCTTTTTCCTGCGGCATGAAGTCCCGCGCATTGATTTTCACATTCGGCAGGTTCACGCCCTGGCCTGTTTCAATCGGCAGGTGCGGCAGCAGTTCTTCCGCCGCTTCGTTTGTTCCGCCTTCCTTCACCAGAACCGACACGATGGCCATTTCACCGCTCAGCGCCTGATGGGTGAACTGAATTTCAAGGGGGAAGGTGCGGTCCAGAACCTGGTGTTCTGCCGGTGTATGGAAATGGAATTCCTTCAGGACGAAAACCTTGGCCCCCACCCGCAGGATGCTGCCGGGCGCATAATTCTGGCGCACGGTGCTGCCGTCATTATGGGTGGCGACTGAGGTGACATTGTAAAGAGGCTCCAGCCGGTACATCACGGCGGGTTCGGTGCCGGAGATCACGATCGGGGACTGCATGCCCGCACCGCATGCCGGTGCAATGGATGACCATGCATCCGGGCCGGTACTGCCGCTGTAGCTCCACTCCTGTCCAAAGCTCCAACTGTCCTGAAACGCGGACGCTGCCGTCGCCGTGCCGATGATGGCGGCAAAAGCAGCCAAGGCATGTTTTCGGATCATAATCCCCTCCTGATACGGCGCCGGGCGGCTGAAAATTACAGCTGGCCGCCTTCGTCACTCAATCTGGCCTCAACCGATCTTGGCCCTAAGCTACTATGCTGGGCGCGCTATTAAAAGCCTGTAATTTCATCTAGTTCCCGGGCAAACTGTGCCAACCTTGCGGGCATATCGGCCTCTGCCATGTTGGCGAACCCAAACAACAGCCCTTTTTGTGGCTTGGCATGGCTGTAGCTGGCCGAAAGCGGCACGGCGCCAAGGCCAGCGCGGTGGGCGGCGGCCGCCAGCTTCCGGTCGTCCATATGGGCAAGGGAGGGGGCGGCAAGTCCGACAACATGCAGTCCTGCATCTGTCGGCAATAGCGTGAAATAGGGCGCGAGGCATTCGCTCGCCGTGTCGAAGAAGCACTGCAGCCGTTCCTTGTGGATCGACCGAAGCCGCCTCAGGTGGCGGGCGAAGTGACCGTCGGCGATGAAACGCTCCAGGATCATCTGGTCTGAGAGCGGTGGGAAGCTCTCTGTCTGTTCCCTGTGCCGGATCACGCGTGAAGCCATGCTGGGTGGCAGCACCAAATATCCGATCCTGAGAGACAGAAACAGCGACTTGGAAAAGCTGCCGCCATAAATCACATGTCTGCCGCCATCCAGCCCCTGAAGCGATTGCACGGGGCGCCCGCCATAGCGGAACTCGCTGTCATAGTCGTCCTCAAGGATATAGGCGCCTGTCTCTCTGGCCCATTCCAGAAGCTCAAGGCGGCGGCTGACCGGCATGGTGGAGCCCAGCGGATAGTGCCTGCTGGGCGTCACCAAAAGCATGCCCGGTGCCTCACGGGACCGGGCGGGCACCACGGCGCCGCTATTGTCGACTTGGGTAAAAGCAACCTTGTGCGGCAGGGATTCGGCTGTCCGCAGGATACCGGGATAGCCCGGATCTTCCAGGATAAGCGTCCGGTCATGTGGGATGATGCTTTCGGCCACGAACTTCAGGCCCTGCTGCAGCCCAGTGGTGATCATGATCTGGTCTGCATCCGCTAGCACGCCGCGCGCTGTTTGCAGGTAACTTGCGATGGCTTCCCTCAGCGGTCGGTACCCTGCCGGGTCATTGTGCTCCAATTCACTTGTGCCGGCATGCCGCCACACGCGTCCGGCAATTCGCGCCCAAAGGGCGAAGGGGAACTGGTCCAGCGCCGGCATGCCCGAAAGCGGCCTCTTTGCGCGGCCTGATGGCCTGTCTGTCTGCGCCTTTGGGCTGTCGCCAACCGTCAGATAGTGGTCTGGAAGGTCACTGCTGACAAACGTGCCCGCGCCAACCCGGCTTTCAAGATAGCCTTCGGCCATCAGCTGGTCATAGGCGGCAAGAACCGTATTGCGGGAAAGCGAAAGGCGTGTGGCCATGGCGCGGCTGGCGGGCAGGCGGTCCCCGGCATGCAGGTGGCCTTTCAAGATGGCGTCCTGCAGCAGAAGCATCAGCTGTTCATTCAGCGGTGTGTCGCTTTCCGGGTTCAGGCCGGGTGTCAGAAGGGTTTCCACCATCCGATCTGTGCGGCGGCGGGCGTTTGCGCCAGCGTTGATTTGACCGGACATAATTGGACCCTTGAAAAATTATAAATTGGACCTTCTTGTGGGATCAATATTATCCCAAGCTGCGGCCATGTCCAGTCCTGAAGAGAGAAGAGCGAAAGATCAGAAATGGCCGAGTTCACGATAAACGAGCGAAACAGGGTAAAGCGCGGTCACAAGCGCGCCCGGTATGATGAAGAAACCATATATGGCATCCTCGACAGTCACTTTCTTTGCCATGTGGCCTATGAGGTCGGTGGCCAGCCGCAGATCATTCCCACCAGCTACTGGCGGGAAGGCAACCGGCTTTATTGGCATGGGGCATCTAAAAGCCGGATGATCGTTGAGGTCACAAGCGGCAAAGATGTGTGTGTGAGCGTCACCCATCTGGATGGGCTTGTGCTGGCGCGCTCGGCCTTCAATACCAGCGCCAATTACCGCTCGGTGGTCTGCTATGGCCGTCCCGAACTGGTGACGGACACGGCAGAGTTCGACCGCCAGATGGAGCTGTTTTTCGAACAGCTTGCACCGGGCCGCTGGCCGCAGCTTCGACCGGTCACGGATCAGGAGCGCAAGGCCACGGGCCTTGTGGTGATGGAAATAGAGGACGCAGCGGCAAAGGTGCGCGATGGCGGCCCCGGTGACGGTGACACGGAAGATGTCGACTGGCCGGTTTGGGCCGGGCATATTCCGCTCACGACCCAGCAGCGTGGCCCAGTGGGCGTGCATGAGGGCGTGCGGGCAGCGCTTAATCACCCCTTGATGCCGGGGTACGACTGGAACAACAGGTAGGTGCGCCATGCTGGATATCAGACCCAACTGCGAGCATTGCGACAAGCATCTGGCGCCAGATGCGACTGACGCCATGATCTGCTCGTATGAATGCACCTTCTGCGCTGACTGCGTGGAAAGCGTGCTTGAAAATGTGTGTCCCAATTGTGGCGGCGGCTTTGTGTCGCGCCCTGTTCGCCCAGCCACAGAATGGCGAACAGGTGTGTCGTGCGCGCATCAGAAGCCGAGCGAGAAAAGGGTTTTAAAGCCGGTGGACAAGCATGCCCACAAGGCTTTTGCGCAAACGATCAAAACAATCCCACCCCAAAAGAGGTAGCGCCATGGACGGCATGACAAAAGCAAGCCTGAAGAATTGGGGCGGATGTAAAACACCGGGCGGTGCGGTTCTCAAGGGCCGGTATGCCGTGCTTGAGCC
The DNA here is from genome assembly GCF_042651265.1 of Kordiimonas lipolytica. Lineage (GTDB taxonomy): Bacteria > Pseudomonadota > Alphaproteobacteria > Sphingomonadales > Kordiimonadaceae > Kordiimonas > Kordiimonas lipolytica. The sequence goes on from NZ_JBHSCR010000014.1 coordinate 92,855, forward strand.
CCTTGACTGGGACCAGCACAGAGACGGCCTTTACGGGGCTATCGCTGGTGAGGAGAACCGGTCGATATGGGACTATATGCCCGTTGGCCCGTTCGAGGACGGCGCTTCAGCCTTTCAGGAAACATTTGAAGCCATCCGCCAGCAGGGTGGTTGGCGCACCATGGTGATCCGCGACGCACAGTGTGGCGACGTGTTGGGCATGGCCAGCTATATGCGTCTCCGCGAGGCCTTCGGCAGTTGCGAGGTAGGCTGCGTGGCCTTTGGCGAGCGCCTCAAACGCACGCGCGTCGCCACCGAAGCCATTTTCCTGATGGCCGCCCATGTGTTCGACGACCTGGCCTATCGCCGGTTCGAATGGAAATGCGATGACGGCAACGCCGCCAGCATGCGCGCGGCCGTGCGCTTCGGCTTCACTTGTGAAGGCACCTTCCGGCAGGACATGGTGGTCAAGGGCCGTAACCGCGACAGTGCCTGGTATTCCATGCTGGACAGTGAATGGCCTGCCCTGAGGGCAGCCTTCCGGACCTGGCTTGCGCCGGAAAATTTCGGTTCTGACGGCGTTCAGAAAGCTTCACTTGAAAGCTACCGCGCAGCGCTCTGAAAAAAAGAAACCCGAGCAGGGCAGGTGCCACGCTCGGGAATGAGGGCCTGAGGCAAGCCTGAATGGGAGGTTCAGCTTTCTCAGGAGGGGTTCTGTTATTTTTGTTGTTCGAGTGTCCAGTCGGTTGCGCTATTGGGTGCGGTCGGGAACGAGTTTACTCTTTGACAAAAGCGCGCCCACGGTGGCTCATCAAATTTTTCCTTTGCGAAGGCGCACCCCCATGGCGATGCCGATGCCGCCGATGATGGCCACAAGCCCCAGAAGTTCGACCAGCGTTGGTTCTTCGCCGAGCACAAGGAACGACAGGATCACCGCCACCACAGGGATCAGGGCATTCAGGGTTGCGGCCCGGCTGGTCCCCAGATAACCAACGGCCTTGTTGAACAGCACCAGCGCCAGAATGGCGGAGACAACTCCCTGCCAGAGGCCTTGGGTAAGAAGCGTTGCAGGCGAGACGCTGGTGATGCCTTCGGCAAAGCCGAACACGCAGCCGATCGCCACCAGGAGGAGTGACAGAAAGGACACGCGTGCCGCAATGACAAGGCCGTCCGTTGGCCACTGGCGCACGAAGAAAGTATAGCCTGCCCACAAAAGGCCGCCTGCCATGAACAACAGATCACCCTTCAGCGACGGCGTCATGCCGCCAGATGCAAGGCAGATCAGGCCGATAAGAATGGCCCCAGCGCCCAGTGCCCGCGTGCGGGTGATTTTCTCCCCAAACCAGATGTGCGCCAGTATAAGGCTTGTTACCAGCATGGTGCCGGGAATGATCACGCCGCCATGGCCAGCGGGTGCATGCTCAAAAGCGCTTGAAACCACCAGGCTATAGGTGAAGCCCGCCCCCAGCATCATCACGAAGGCCTGCCCCCATTCCTTGAGGCCGGGCCTGCCGCGGAAGGCAAAGGGCAAAAGCAAAGGCCCCGCCACAGCAAAGCGCAAAAGCACAATCTGGAAAGGCGTGAGGGCATCGGCATTGACCCCGATGGAGGTCACGACCGGCCATGTGCCCCAGATGAAGGCTGCTGACAGGCCACATACAAGGCCGACGACGGGAACCGCCGGCACCGGCATGGCGCCAAGCGCGGGTGTGGGCTGAACATTGTCGGTCATATTTCTATCCTGCTGTCCATCTTGCTGTGGTTTTCTTATTTTGAATAATATGGCGTGAGCGGCGCGTTTAATCTTCGCAAAATTCGCATTTTGATGATAAAGTTCATCATAATTTTACTTAAGGGCGCGGAAAAAATACGCATATGTCTGATTTAGATGGTTTTGACGTCAAGATACTCAATGAACTTCAGGACAACAGCCGGCAGACATCCGAAGTGATCGCCGACAAGGTCGGCCTGTCGCCTGCTGCCACGCAGCGCCGCATCAAGAAGCTGCGCGAGGACGGTACGATCAAAAAGGAAGTCGCCATCCTGTGCCCTAAATCACTCGGGGGGCGAACAACGCTGATTGTGCAGGTGGCCTTTTCCTGTGGCGGGGAGGCGACGATCGAGACGTTCAAGCAGCAGATGCTTCAGGTGCCTGAAGTGCAGCAGTGCTATTATGTCACCGGGCAGACCGATTTCATCCTGATCATGACGGTGAAGGATATGAAGGATTTCGACCGCATCACCCGCGAGTATCTGTTCACCAACCCGTCTATCGGAAGGTTTGAAACCATCGTCGCCATCGATACCTTCAAGGAAGGCTTCAAGATTCCACTTGATGGTGTATAAATGTGCCAGCGACAATAATTATTGGGGGCAAACGTGTCGGGTGGATTTCTATGTCAAAATATGGAGTGCAGGGCTTTTGTAAAGCCTGGGTATGACTTCAAATCAAACAAATTTATGGCCGTTTCCTGCTCGTCGTGCGGGCGGGAATATGGTTCGGAAGAAGCAGCATCCGAGGTTGAAAAAACAATTAGTGGAAGGGCTGCAAGAACGGGTGATGAATTCAAAGTCAAAGCCGGTGGCCAGTTTGGCTATGCGGTAGTCTGGGTCTGGGGGGCGTATATTCTGGGGGCTGTTCTAGTCTACCTAGTACTTTCCACCATCTACTGAATCAGGCGCTCTTGTCGCGCAGCAGGTCGTAGGCGCTCTGGATCTGGTGGAAGCGTTCCGCCGCTGCGGGGTCGCCCGGGTTGGCGTCGGGGTGATAGATTTTTGCCAGCTTGCGATACTGCTTCTTCAGTTCATCCTGGCCCGCACCCGGGTCCAGCTCCAGCGCGTCATAGGCGGCGTTTTCCGTCGACGTAAAGCCGTCATCATCCATCGCGCCACCCCATTCGAAGGTGCGGGCGCTGGCGAAGGCGTCAGACGTTTCGCTGCCATCGTTCATATGGCGCTGCGCTTCTTCGTCGCTCATGCCCTGGAAGAAATCCCAGTTGCGGTTATATTCGGCGGCGTGCGGGCGGCAGAAATACCAGCGCTCAGACGAACCCGGTGATTTGGGTGCCGGATGTGCGCCTTTTTCGCTGCAGCCGGAATAATCGCACATGCGAACGGGCTCCGCGTCCTTGTCGCGGCCGTACTCACCCCAGCGGGGGAACCCAAAGCTTTTTATATAGTCGTTCGCCATCAGATTATTTTAGGCCAGATTGGCCGCTTTGTCTTGTCCCAGTCACATTTTTACGGTGCCGCACTTTATATAAGCAGCCCATCAATGCAAACCTTTCTTGCGGGGTAGGCCGCTATTTGCATTATGGTGCATAAGGTTGACCTGAAGGGATACATATGACGCAACTGGCCCGTCGGTTCTGGCTTTTTCATTTGGGGTTCTGGGCTCTGGCAGGGGTGCTGCTGTTCCTATCCGGGTGGACACAGGGCGGTGCCTATGTGTCCATGGTGCGCAACCTGTATCTGACTGCCGTCGGGCTTTTGCTGGCCTGGCCGTTGATGCTGCTGTTGGCGCACACCCGCAGGTGGGAAGTGGCAAAGCGTGTTTTTGTTGTTGGCGCGGCCTGCTATGGCGCCAGCCTTGCGACGGTGCTGGTGATCAACCCAGTAACCTTTCTGCAGCTTGACGGCGTTTTTGCGGAAATGGATTTCCGCATTCTGACCGCCGGGTCGCTTAATTATGCCATGGTGCTTGCGCTCTGGTGCTTCTTTCACGAAACCCTTGAGAAGCAATCATCTGGCCAGCCCACGCATACGGAAGCCCCCCAAACCATTATGGTTCAGAAGGGCACGACCGCCCGGACACTGGATGTTGCGGAGATCGACTGGGTGGAGGCCGCGGGCGACTATGCCGAAATTCACGCGGCGGGGGAGAGCTATCTCAAGCGTACGACCATGACGGCAATGGAAAAGGCCTTGCCGATGGACCAGTTCCTGCGGGTGCACCGCTCCTATATTGTGGCAAAGGCTGCTGTCGCGACCGTGGAGGGCAAAAGCAAGGGCGCTTACCTGCTGCAGCTGCGTGACGGAGCCCGCATAGACACGGGACGCAGTTATTCAGAAAAGGTGAAAGAAGCCTTCCTCGGAGCTTAATGTCCCGTTCGTCTCCTGTTCGTCTCAAAATCGGGCTGTTTATCGCTCCAATGGTTCGTCCGTCGCAGTTTGCTTGTCTGGGGGGCGCACGCCCGGCACCGTCAGGCAAGGTCCGGCGCGCCTGTAGAGCTTTGCGGGCTACGACAGCAGGAGATTAGACATGAAATTAAAGTTATTTGCGGTGGCTTTTGCCGCTCTTATGCCCTTGGCCGCGCAGGCTGCGGACGATACGCTGGAGGCATCAATCGATGCATTGGCGGCCCGAACCATGGCTGAAAAACATATCCCGGGCCTCGCAATCCGCGTTGTGCACGATGGTAAGCTGCTTTTCGACAAGGGTTTTGGGGTGGAAAGCGTGGAGCGGCAGGTGCCAATGACCACCGACAGCGTGCTGCCCATCGCGTCTGTTTCCAAGATATTTGCGGGTACTACGGCAATGCTTCTGGTTCAGGATGGCAAGCTTGACCTGGACGCGCGGATCAGTGGCTGGTTCCCGGATGTGCCGGCAGACAAGGCAGCCATCACGCCCAGACATCTTCTAAGCCACAGTCACGGGATGGAAGACTATTATCATAGCGAACGCTTCAAGGCCCTGCCGGAAGAGGAGCGCGCGGCCATGACGACCGACGACCGCATTCGCTGGTCGCTCAATCAGCCCCTGAACACGAGCCCCGGCGAGACCTTTTCGTACAGCCTTGTCGGCTATGTAATGCTGCAGCAGATCATCGAGCAAATCGAAGGAAAGCCCTACCAGCAAGTAGTGCGCGAGCGCATCTTCGTCCCGGTCGGCATGGCAAGTGCAGCCTATGGCGGTAGTGATGTGATCGTCCCCGGTCGCTTCCCGCTGATATATGTCTGGAAGGACGGCGCTCTTGCGTATCATCATAGCGATTTTGCTGGGGATGATTTTACGGCAGCTGGCGCGAATGTCTCTGTGGCGGATTCGGTCAAGTTCCTGACGGCCCTCGCGGACGGCAGTCTGCTGAGCCCGAACCTTCGCGATGAGATGTGGCGAGCCTATGACTTCGAAAGCGTTGGTAGCAGGTTCTACGGCCTTGGCTGGTTCAGCTACAAGCGCCGCAAAGACGGGCGCTTTGTTGTCGGGCATGAAGGCGGGGGCTCAAGCTGGCTTCTTTATCTGCCTGAGGAAAAATTGGCCGTGGTGGCGCTTTCGAATATGAGTGGGGCGCGCGCTGATACGCTACCGCATGAGATCAGTTATCTGGTGCTTGACTATTTGGCTCAGACACACGCCAAGGCGGGTAGCGGCGGTTGACACCGGCGTGATAAAGGCATAGCCGGTTGCCCGAAGGGTCCGAAAGATAGGCTTCACGCCACAGCCAGCGCTGGTCCACCGGTTGGGCGTCAAAGGCAATGCCAGCTGTCTCAAGGCGCGTTACCTCGGCGTCCACATCTGGAACTTCGAAATAGATCAGGCCTGACCCCGTGTTGGTGGAGGGGCCTTCTACCTTGTGCAGGGATAAGGTGGCGTTTCCAGACGGCAGCTCAAACCGGGCATAGTGATTTTCGCTGAACACGATCAGGCGCAGGCCCAGCGTTTTATAAAAGGAGATGCTTGCATCGAGATCTATCGCGCCCAGGGTGACTTGGTTGAGGTCCATATCGCTGCCCTTTTCTAAAGTATATCTTTTATAAAATGGGAAATGCTTTTGCTGATTCAAGAGCGCGGATAGCGAAATTTTGAACAGCAGGGCGCTGGACGCAATGATGGTGGGTCTATACCTTCTAGGCAAACTGATCACGGGGGTTATCCATGCGTACTTTCGCAGAAATATTCGAGATGGCGGCTGAAAGAAAAGGCGGCGCTGAAGTGGTGGAAGGCATGCTGCCCGACATCAAGACCGCTGCGGAAATCAGCGCCATCCCCAGCGACCGTATTCTGGCGGGCATGACAAGGTCTGTGTTCCAGGCCGGGTTCAGTTGGAAAGTGATTGAAAAGAAATGGCCGGGGTTCGAAGAAGCCTTCGAAGGCTTTGTACCGGTGCGCTGGAAATTCATGTCCGATGACGATCTGGATAGCCTGTTGAAAGATACAAGGATCGTGCGGAACGGGCCGAAGATTCTGGCGGTGCGAGACAATGCCATTCTGGTGTGTGACCTTGAGGACGAATATGGCTCCGCCGCCAAATGCATCGCCGATTGGCCGGCGGAGGATTTTGTCGGCCTGCTGGATATGCTCAAGGCACGCGGTGGTCGTTTGGGCGGTATGACTGGCCAGATATTCCTGCGCTTTTTGGGGCGTGACGGCTGGGCGTTATCTAAAGACGTGGTGGCGGCACTGATTCGGGAAGGTGTGGTCGATAAGGCCCCGACCGGCAAGGGCGCCATGCGGGCCGTGCAGGCGGCCTTTAACGCCTGGGCGGAGGAGAGCGGTCGCCCGTTCGCGCATATTTCCCGCACGCTTTCCTACACGGTCGGCTAAGGCACGGACTCAACTTCTTGCTTCCGGGCGCCTTGCTGTTGCAGACTGATGCGGTTGGGGGCCAGTTGACCCGGGCGTGACGGGACAGCCACCGTCTGGTTTGGTGGCCACCCTGGCGTGCCGAAAGGTGTGTGGATGCATTCTGGCAAACCTGAAATAGGTACGGCAGCCTTGCGTGTTTGGCTGGGAGCGCTTTTTGCGCTCCTGCTTATCGCGCCGGTGAGCTATGTGGCCGCTTCGCCAGCCACGTCTTTTGAAAATAACGAACCAATGCAGCTGAAAGACGGCTGGTTTGTCTATCGCGATCAAATCGTTGATCCGACAAGCCTTGCCGCTACCGCGTGCGGTCAGGAAGGGGGCGAGGCGGTCAGCGCGCCTGATGTCTGGGGGCCGGCTTTCACAACCAGTCTTTCCACAGGGCACGGCAAAGCCACCTATTGCCGGGAAATCACACTGCCCCAGGATGACAATGCATATGCTTTCTGGATGGGGACGCTGAGGTCTGTTTCCCATATTTACGCAGTGGGGCAGAATGCGGACGGCTCACCCCAGACATGGCTTCTGTTCAAGAACGGCGAGCTGGAACCAGAGGGCGACCAGGTGGTGGCGAACCCGGCCACGCCCATGATCGCTCTGCCGTACGACACCGATAAATTCACGCTCGTGATCCAGCTTTCAAACTATATCCACAAGCAGGGCGGCATGATTGAGGTGCCGCTTCTGGACCTCAGGTGGCGCATGGCGGCGATGGAAAATCGCGCCACGGGCCTGCCAAGCGCTCTTGTGATTGTTCTTCTGTTCGTTGGTATTGCGGCGATTGTCATGGGGTACCGTCGTCGTACCGCGCGCTCGCATAATTTTTTCGCTCTGCTGGCCATTGCGGCTGCCGTTCGGGCGGCGTTCGTCAGCGACCTGATATGGGATTATCTCCCTTCCTTCAGCCTCGCCCGGAAATATGACCTTGAGTATCTGTCGCTCTATTTCATTGCGTTTGCCTACTATCTTTTCGTCACAGACCTCCTGCGGCAGGGCAGGCGGCTTCTGGTTGACAAGGTGATCATCGCCATTTCCTGCGCCATGATGGCCTTCGCCTTGTTGGTGACACCCTTCATGGCGCCAGGCACCATCACGCTAACACGCGAACCTGTTCAGATACTGTGGATGACCATCATCTGCATGGTGATCTATTCGGTGTTTCACGCCAGCATCAAGACCCCGGAAGTGCGCCGGGAAGCGATCTCGGTCAGCCTTGGTGGCTTGATCTACGGCGGCTATGAAATCCTGTCCGTGACCGGGGTTGTGGCCTCGTCTCTTGAATGGTCGCAGTTCATCATCTTCGCCGTGATCATGATGCACGCCCATGCGTTTGTCATTCAGGCCCGGCGGGTGGAGCAGGAACGCGACATCCTGATGGCCAGCCTTGAAGACACCAACCGCGACCTTCAGAACAGGGCGCTCGCGCTTGATGTGGCGCTGAAGGACGCGGAGCAGGCCTCAAACGCTAAAAGCCATTTCCTTGCCACCTTCAGCCATGAACTTCGCACGCCCCTGAATGCCATCATCGGCTTTTCGGAACTGATGTCGCGTGAGCTCCTGGGCAAGCTGGGGAACACGCTTTATAAGGACTATGCCCGCGATATTCACGCCTCTGGCACGCACCTTCTGGAACTGGTTGATGACCTGCTTGATCTGGCGCGCATCGAAGCCGGCGTGGACGAGGTGAAGTCGGAGCCCATGGATGTTGCAGCCCTGGCGGTCGAGGTGCTGAATATCCTCAGCCTGCTTGCTGAACAGCATGATGTGACCATGAAGCTGGATTGCAAGCAGAAGCTTCCGCTTCTTTTGGGCGACGAGCGCAAGATCAGGCAGGTGCTGATCAACCTCATCAACAACGCCATCAAGTTCAATGTGGAAAAGGGCAAGATCGATGTCAGGCTGTGGGCCGACGAAGCAGGCCTTAATATTGAAGTGGCAGACACGGGCATCGGTATTGCCGAAGCCGACCTGCCGCTTGTGCTGTCGCGCTTTGGTCAGGTGGACAGCGAACGCCGCCGCCGGAATGCCGGTGTGGGCATCGGCCTGCCGCTCAGCGGCCTTCTGGTACGCCAGCATGGCGGCAAATTTGATATCGCCAGCAAGCTTGGTGAAGGCACGCGCATCACCATCTGTTTCCCGCCCGATCGGCTCGCTGAAAACCCTCAGTTGGCGACGGCTGGCTAACAGCCGATATAAGGGAGGTTGCGTTTGTTCTCGCGGGCCCTAATCTTTATCGCGAATTCATTTCAAGGGGGGATTATGATCAAAACAGTTTTGCTTGCCGCGACCGTTGCCGGTGGTGCGCTGGCCGATGACGCGGCGCCACTTTTCAGTGACCACGCGGCCTATCCCATCAATGATGAAACGCTGCTGACAGCCGGCCTCGCCGCAGGTGATCTGGACGGCGACGGCGATATGGACATTGTCGAAGCCAATGGCCGCCACTGGGCCCAGCCAAGCTATGTTTACTATAACAGCGGGCGGCACTTTACCGCGCGGCGTATGCTTGGGGATATGGATACCACCAGCTATAGCGTGCGGCTTGCGGATATGGACGGCGATGGTGACCTGGATATTGTGGCGTCATCCGACCTGTTGGAGAACCAGATTTACTGGAATGACGGCAAAGGACAATTTGGTGCGCCCTCGTGGTTTGGCAGTGCGGCCTCATACACCCGCAGCATCACAATCGCAGACCTGAATGGCGACGGTCTTCTGGACATTCTGGAAATATGCCGGGGGACCACCAACCTGATCTATGTGAATCAGGGGGGTGGCGCCTTCGCGGCTCCTGCGCCTTTTGGCCAGGCGGATGACAGGACCCTGGATGTAGCCGTGGCGGACATGAACGGCGACGGCCACCCTGATCTGGTACTCGCCAACCGTGACGGGCAGCAAAATCAGATTCTGCTGGGGGACAGCACGCTTGCCTTTACGACCAGCATCCCGTTTGGGCTGGGCAATGATGACACGCGCGGCGTGGCCGTGGCGGATATGAACGGTGACGGCAGGCCCGATATTGTAACTGCAAATATTGCTGACCAGAACCAGCTGATCCTGAACCGCGGGAATGGCGACTTTGAGGTTGCCCAATCCTTCAGCGGAAATTCGTCCAGAAGCTATTCTCTGGCGCTGGTTGATCTGAACGGCGATGGCCATATGGATGTCGTCGTGGGGAATGACCGCAGCCCCACGGAGGTCTATCTGGGCGACGGCGCAGGTGGCCTTGTGCTGAATGCCGAGATTGAAGCCCATGGTCCACGCACCTATGTTGTTGCCGTGGCCGACATAAATGGTGATGGCAGGCCTGATATCATTGTTGGCAATTCAGGCGACAAAACCGTGGTGCATTACCAGCACGGAAATTGACGCAGCCGGTCGCGCAGAGAGGGCGACCTGTCGCAGGCGCCGTTGGCAGATTGGGGCAGCGTGCCTAGGTTCAGAGTGAAGGAGTAGCCATGTTCGAGAAGGTCAGCAAAATTCTGGGATTGAAGGGCGAGAATGAGGTCGGGGCTTCCGGCCTTGAACTTGCTACAGCAGCGCTTCTGGTGCAGGTCTCGAAAGCAGACGGCGAATTCACAAGCGACGAACGCGACCAGTTGGAAGCCTGCGTGAAAGAGCATTTCGACCTGACAAATCTTGAAGCTGCGGAGCTTCTGGCGCGCGCAGAGCGTGACCAGTCGGACGCCACCTGCCTTTATGCCTTCACCCGTACGATTGCGAAGGAACTGGATAACGAAGAGCGGCAGGAGATTGTACGCCTTTTGTGGCGCGTGGCTTTCGCCGACCGGCATATCGATAATTTCGAAGAGAATGTGCTGGCGAAAGTCTCCGGCCTTCTGGGCGTTTCCCCCCACGACCGCATCCGCATCAAGCAGGAAGTGCAATCAGCACAATAAAAAAGCGCGGGGCCGGAGCTCCGCGCTTCTTCATTTCGGTTTCGAAACTTCTTTTACTCAGCGGCTTTTGCCGTCTGGCGTGGGCTTGCGGCCAGCACGCTGTCGTCCACATGATCCGCGAACGTCTCGAAGTTCTTGATAAAGAGGCTTACCAGATGCTCAGCCTTGGCGTCATAGGCCTCTTTGTCTTCCCACGTGTCGCGCGGGTTCAGGATTTTGGCGTCAACGCCCGGCACTTCAACAGGAACTTCGAAGCCGAAGTTCTCGTCAATGCGCATCGGGGCATTGTTGAGGCTGCCGTCAAGCGCTGCGTGCAGGAGGGCACGGGTGGCCTTGATTGGCATACGGTTGCCGACGCCGTAAACACCGCCGGTCCAGCCTGTGTTCACCAGCCAGCAGTTCACGCTGCCTTCAGCGATTTTCTTACGGAGAAGATCGCCATACACGCTTGGGTGACGCGGCATGAAAGGCGCGCCGAAGCAGGTTGAGAAAGTCGCCTGTGGCTCTTTCACACCGATTTCGGTGCCAGCAACCTTCGCGGTGTAACCGCTTAGGAAGTGGTACATGGCCTGCTCTGGCGTCAGGCGCGCGATCGGAGGCAGAACGCCGAACGCATCAGCCGTCAGCATGATGATGTTCTTTGGCTTGCCGCCGCGGTTTTCTTCGCTGGTGTTCGGGATGAAATCGATCGGGTACGCGCCGCGGGTGTTCTCCGCCAGCGTGTTATCGTCCAGGTCCAGCTCACGAGTGTGCTCGCACATCACCACGTTTTCCAGGATGGTGCCGAACCGCTTCGTTGTCGCATGAATTTCAGGCTCAGCTTCTTCGGACAGGCGGATCATCTTGGCGTAACAGCCGCCTTCGAAGTTGAAGACGCTGTCGTCGGACCAGCCATGCTCGTCATCACCGATGAGGGTGCGGCTGCTGTCGGCAGACAGGGTCGTCTTGCCGGTGCCGGAAAGGCCGAAGAAGATCGCCACGTCGCCCTCTGGGCCGATGTTGGCGGAGCAGTGCATCGGCATGATGCCCTTCTCAGGCAGCAGGTAGTTGAGGATGGAGAAGACAGACTTCTTGTTCTCACCCGCATATTCGGTGCCGCCGATCAGCACGATGCCTTTCGAGAAGTTCACCGCGATAACGGTTTCGCTGTTGCAGCCCATGGTGGCCGGATCAGCCTTGAAGCTTGGCAGGTTGATCACGGTGAACTGTGGCGCCATGCCTTTGAGTTCGTCTTCGCTTGGGCGCACAAGCATGGTGCGGCAGAAAAGGCTGTGCCAGGCATATTCGCCGATGGTGCGAACAGCAACACGGTGCTCAGGGTCAGAGCCGCCCCACAGGTCCTGAACGAAAAGATCCTTGCCTTTCATGTGGGCAAGGAACGCATCATGCAGGGTGTCGAACTGTTCCGGGGTCATCGGGCGGTTGGTTTTACCCCACCAGATGGTCTCTTCGGTCATCTCGTCGCGAACGGTGAATTTGTCATTCGCGGAACGACCGGTGTGTTTCCCGGTTTTCACCACAAGCGGGCCATCTTTTGCAATCTGGCCTTCGCCGCGGCGAATCGATTCTTCATACAGGGCTGAAGTGCCCAGGTTCCAATATTGGTTTCCGGTTTCAAGGATGCCGTGTGCATCCAGACCGACGGTGCTTAGACAGGCGCCAAAGACTTGCAACGTCTTGTCCTCCAAGTGATTATTGGGGCACTCCGGGAATATGCTCACCGAAGCAATTTATGCCGGGCTCTTTATAATATCCACGCGCGCGTGCGGGCCCTGGTCAGTTCTTGTCCCGACCCATCTCGGGAAGGCCGATAAACTTGCGGATATGCCCCCTAAAATCAACCTGATTCTGAATGAAATCAAAATGATAGCGCTGTCAAAATGCTAAGTGCCGAAAAGAACTTGGACTCTTCGGTCGGGATATTTTCTTGTGTGTCGGATAAATTGCCACGGCGGTGTCCATTCTGCGCCTTTTTTTGGACTTAAAGTCGGCCTAACGCTTAACCTTGACAGGGATTTGTATCGGGGACCAAACTCCCCCATATAAGCCAGAATGAAAAAAGCGGTCGCAGGGCTTCAGGCTCGGCGAATTTGAGGGGACACTATGACAGCACAAATCGCACTGGTTGATGACGACCGGAACATCCTGACATCTGTGACAATCGCGCTGGAGGCCGAAGGCTTCCGCGTGCGCACCTACCCTGACGGCCAGAAAGCGTGGGAAGCTTTGTCCAAGAATCCTGCCGACTTGGCAGTGCTTGATATCAAGATGCCGCGGATGGACGGGATGGAGCTTCTGCGGAAGCTTCGCGAAGTGACAGACATGCCTGTGATTTTCCTCACCTCCAAGGATGAAGAGATCGACCAACTTCTGGGCCTCAGGATGGGCGCGGACGACTATATCGGCAAGCCTTTCTCCCAGCGTTTGCTGATCGAACGCATCCGGGCGCTGCTCAGGCGCATGGAAATGAACAAGCGCGAGCCTGAAGAAGTTGAAGCCGAACCCGGCGAAGAAGTGATGGAGCGCGGTCGCCTTGTGCTTGACCCCATGCGTCACCGCGTCACCTGGGCCGGCAAGGATGTGACGCTCACGGTTACGGAATTCCTGATCCTCAAGACACTGGCGCAGCACCCAGGGCATGTGAAAAGCCGCGACCAGCTGATGGACGCCGCCTATTCGGATGATGTCTATGTGGATGACCGTACAATCGACAGCCACATCAAACGCCTGCGCAAGAAATTCCGTGCCGTGGCGGATGATTTTGATGCGATCGAAACGCTTTATGGTGTTGGCTACCGCTACAGTGACGACTAAGCTTTGTGCATGACATGATCAGCACAAGTTTATGACCGACACCGAGCAGAAAAGAAAATCCGCCTCAAGCCGCCGTGACCGCGCGAAGCAATCCGCCCGGCCGCGCCACTATTCGCGCGGGCTTTCGCCCCTGATGGTGCGGATCATGGTGGTCAACGCTATTGCGTTGATCATTCTTGTGGGTGGCGTGCTCTACCTCAACCAGTTTCGCGACAATCTGATTGCCGAACGCGTCAATACACTCACGGTGCAGGCGCGCATCATTGCCGGTGCGCTGGGTGAATCGGCCGCCGGTGGCCCGGAAGCCGTTGATATTGATCTTGCGCCAGCGCGGCAAATCCTGACCCGGCTCGTGGGGCCAACGGATAACCGCGCGCGGCTTTTCGCCACCGACGGCCGCATGATCGCGGACAGCCGGTTCCTCGCGGGCGATAAGCGCCTGATTGAAGAGGAGCTGCCAGCGCTGGACGCACAGGTCAGCCTTCTGGATCAGATGGAAGACGCGGTTCACCGCCTGCTGGATAGCATCACCGAAGATATTGAGGCGCCGCCAAGCGTGGACCGGCCGGGCATGCGCGGGGAAGATTTCATTGAGGTGATGGCCGCGCTTGAGGGCGAGACCATGACCCAGATAAGGGTGCGTGAAGACGGCCGTTATATCGTCAATATCGCTGTGCCGGTACAGCGTTTCCGCCGTATCCTTGGTGTGATGCTCCTGACATCCCAGACCGACGATATCGATGCCATCGTGCGGCAGGAGCAGATGCTGACGGTGCGTGTTTTCCTGGGCGCGCTGGTGCTCACGATGCTGCTGAGCTTTTTCCTGGGGCGCACGCTGGTACGGCCCATCCGGGTGCTGGCGCGGTCCGCCGAGCGGGTGCGCCAGGCCATCGGACGCGAGGAAAATATCCCTGAATTCGCCGAGCGGATGGATGAGATCGGCGATCTTTCAAGGTCGCTTTCCGATATGACGCAGGCGCTTTATAACCAGATTGACCGGGTTGAACAGTTCGCCGCCGATGTGGCACATGAGATCAAAAACCCGCTCTCAAGCATGCGAAGTGCGCTTGAAACCCTGTCGATGACGGACAAGCCGGATGTGCAGGCCAAGCTGTTTGCCATTCTGCGCGATGACGTGAAGCGCATAGACCGGTTAATCACTGACATCTCGAACGCCTCAAGGCTTGAGGCGGAGCTGACCCGTGCCCAGACCGAACCTGTCGACCTGGCTGTGATGTTGGGCGTGCTTGTGGAATCCTACAAGACCGCGCACACGAACGGCGAGGTAGAGGTGGTGTATGACGACTATGAGTCAAATGTTTTCATGGTTGCCGGTGTTGAAGCGCGCCTGGGGCAGGTGTGGCGCAACCTGATCGATAATGCCATCAGCTTTAGCCCGGAGGGCGCCAAGGTGAAGGTGACGCTTGAGCGTCAGGACCGCTGGGTGATCGTGATGATCGAGGACGAAGGCCCGGGCCTGCCTGAGGGTGCGGAAGAAAAAATCTTCAGCCGCTTTTATTCAGAACGCCCGGACAAAGAGGACTTCGGCAAACACTCAGGCCTTGGACTTGCTATTTCCCGGCAGGTGGTGGAGGCCCACTCGGGTGTGATCCGCGCTGAAAACCGCACCGAAAATCATACTGGCGAGAATGCCACTATATTGGGTGCCCGCTTTATCGTAGAGTTGCCCATGTCCGCCTGATCGGCGGACGCTTTGATGCACTGAACACAGGGCTTGAGACGGGTGAACAACTATCACGGAACATTGGTGGATCTGGCGGGCGTTGGTGTGCTGTTGCGCGGTCCTTCCGGCTCAGGCAAGTCTGATCTGGCGCTCAGGTTGATGGACCGGGGGGCGGTTCTGGTGGCCGACGACCAGGTGGTTCTTGAGAAACGCTCCCGCGGCCTGATGGGATACGCCCCGGACAGGATTTACGGGCTTATCGAGGTGCGCGGCATCGGTGTTATGTCCCTGCCGGCGATCAAGACAGCGCTTGTGAAACTGGTGGTCGATTTGGTGGATGCTGATGCCGTAGATCGCCTGCCCGACCCCGCCAGCATCACCATAGAAGGCTTGGAATTGCCGCTTGTGAGACTGCATGCCTTTGACCTTAGCGCGCCGCAGAAAATTGAACTCGCCATCCATTATCCCGATCAGCTAGGGTTGGGTGTCGAGGACTATAAAAAGGGATAGCAGTATGGCCGAGGCCACGGCAGATAAAAGACAGCTTGTGATCGTTACGGGGCTTTCCGGCGCCGGGAAATCATCGGCCCTGCATTCCTTCGAAGATATCGGCTATCAGGCGATCGACAACCTGCCGCTGACCATGCTGGGCCGCCTGGTGGACGAAGCCCGCAGCGCGGGGGATATGACGCCGCTTGCCGTGGGGATTGATAGCCGGACACTGCATTTTTCGCCCGAACAGTTTGCCCAAACCATCACGGACTTGCGCGACATCGCAGATGTGTCGCTGCATGTGCTCTTTATGGATGCGTCCGACGATGAACTGATGAAACGCTTTTCCGAAACGCGGCGGCTGCACCCGCTTGGAAAGGGGCTTGTCCTGAGGGAAGCCATCCTGCGTGAACGCGAAATGATGGCACATATCAGGCCCCATGTGGACGGCTTGATTGATACAACGGGGCGAACAGGGGCCGAAACCCGCCGAACGGTGCTGAGCCGGTTCGCAGCCGAAGCGCTGCCCAAACTGATTGTTACCTTCATGTCCTTTGGGTTCGCCCACGGCGTGCCGCGGGACGCTGACATGGTGCTGGACGTTCGCTTTCTGAGGAACCCGCATTATGTGCCGGAGCTCAAGCCCCGAACCGGGCGCGAAGAGGATGTCGCCAATTTCGTCAAGGCGGACGAAGGCTTTGAACCCTTCGTTGAGAAGGTGGAAGACCTGCTGGAATTCCTGCTGCCGCGCTATGCACAGGAAGGAAAATCCTATCTCACGCTTGCATTTGGCTGTACAGGTGGCAAACATCGTTCTGTAGCAGTGGCGGAAACCATCGCGGCACGGGTGAAGCTGGACGGCATGGCCGTCAATCTTTGCCATAGGGAAATTGCCGGAGAAGAAGTTTAATCGGCAGATGCGGGCTACAGAGCCAGGATTAGAGAAGAGGGTGTGTGAATGATTGGCATGGTGTTGGTGACCCACGGACGGTTGGCGGACGAATTTGTTGCCGCGACAGAGCATGTGGTAGGCGCCCAGGAGCAGATTCGTGCCATTTGCATCGGGCCGGACGACGATATGGAACTCCGTCGTCAGCAGATCATGGATGCGGTCAAGGAAGTGGATAGCGGCAGCGGCGTTGTGCTGCTGACGGACATGTTCGGTGGTACGCCATCGAATCTGGCGATCTCGCTTCTTGAAAAAGGCAAGACCGAAGTGATTGCCGGTATTAATTTGCCAATGCTGATCAAGCTGGCAAGCGTACGGCATGGCTCAACGCTTGAAGAATCAGTCGAAGCCGCCAAAGAAGCGGGTGTTAAATATATCAATGTGGCCAGTCAGGTCCTTGGGGGCTGATAAAGCCGATAAATTGGCTGGATAGGAAAATAAAGCGGCGTTGCGCGGGGGCGCATCACGCTGGTGTTGGGGAGTGAAACAAAAGTGAGTATGGCAGTAGCTGGTGAAAAAAAGCGCGTGGACATCGTGAATGCGCGCGGGCTTCATGCAAGAGCATCAGCCCGGTTTGCAACGGAAGCTGGGCGCTATAACGCTATCGTTTCCGTATCCAAAGACGGCGTCAGCGTGGTTGGTACGTCCATCATGGGACTGATGATGCTAGGGGCGGCCAAGGGCGATTCCATTGAAATTTCCGCCGAAGGGGATGACGCTTTCGCAGCTGTGGAAGCCCTTTCCGCCATGGTTTCCAACCGCTTTGGCGAAGACGAATAAGTATCCAATCTTCGTTATATAAAGAAATCTTTATCTTTTTGATCCTACCTGCTATAAGCAGGCCAAATTAAGTTTGGCCTTGGTGCAAGTGCGCGGGCCCTAGAGTTAAGCAGGATCAAATTCATGACCGACTATAAAGTTGCCGATATTTCGCTCGCCGACTGGGGGCGCAAAGAAATCAAAATCGCAGAAACCGAGATGCCAGGCCTGATGGCGCTTAGGGAAGAGTTCGGTGCAAGCCAGCCCCTCAAGGGTGCGCGCATTGCCGGCTGTTTGCATATGACCATCCAGACTGCGGTTCTCATTGAAACACTGACGGCGCTTGGCGCTGAAGTGCGTTGGTCCAGCTGCAACATCTTCTCGACACAGGATCACGCGGCGGCGGCGATGGCAGCTTCCGGTATTCCTGTCTTCGCCTGGAAAGGTGAAACCGAGGAAGAAGCCGTTTGGTGTATCCACCAAACCATCAAAGGCCCTGACGGCTGGGTGCCGAACATGATTCTGGACGATGGCGGCGACCTGACTGTCATCATGCACGAAGACTATCCAGAGCTGATGGATGGTGTGAAGGGCATTTCCGAGGAAACAACAACCGGCGTGATGCGTTTGTATGAAATGGCGAAGGCCGGCACGCTCGCAGTTCCTGCAATCAACGTCAACGACAGCGTGACCAAGTCCAAGTTCGACAACCTCTATGGGTGTCGCGAAAGCCTGGTCGACGGCGTGAAACGCGCCACCGACGTAATGATCGCAGGCAAGGTTGCTGTTGTGTGCGGTTACGGCGACGTGGGCAAGGGCTCAGCCGAATCGCTCCGTAGTCAGGGTGCGCGCGTGATGGTAACGGAAATCGATCCGATCTGTGCGCTGCAGGCTGCTATGGAAGGCTATGAGGTCGTGACAATGGATGATGCCGCGAAGGTTGGCGATATCTTTGTCACCGCCACAGGCAACAAGGACGTGATCACGCTTGACCACATGCGCGATATGAAAGACCGCGCGATTGTGTGCAACATCGGCCACTTCGACAGCGAGATCCAGATCGCAGCGCTTTCCAACATGAAATGGGAAGAAGTGAAGCCGCAGGTGGACGAAGTTGTGTTCCCGGACGGCAAGCGCCTGATCGTGCTCGCTAAAGGTCGTCTCGTGAATCTCGGCTGTGCCACCGGCCACCCAAGCTTCGTGATGTCTGCCTCCTTCACCAACCAGGTGCTGGCGCAGATTGAGCTTTGGGAAAACCATACCAAGTACGACCGCAATGTTTATGTGCTGCCAAAGCACCTGGACGAGAAAGTGGCCGCGCTGCACCTTGGCAAGCTGGGCGCCAAGCTCACGCAGCTCAGTGAAGACCAGGCCAAATACCTGGGCATTCAGGTTGCAGGCCCGTTCAAGCCGGAACATTACCGTTACTAGGGGCGATTGGGGGCGGTAGCCCCCTGTCTCGAGGAGAGAAGAATGAGCGAATATGTTTTCACCAGTGAATCCGTCTCAGAAGGCCACCCGGACAAGGTAGCCGACCGGATTTCCGATAGCGTTGTGGACCTCTATCTGGGTGCAGACCCAGAAGCCCGCGTTGCGTGCGAAACCATGGTTACGACCAACCGGATCATCCTGGCGGGTGAGGTACGCGGCCCTGAAAGCGTTCAGGCGCATATCGAGGAAGTTGCCAGGAACGCTGTGCGTGAAATCGGGTACGAGCAGGAAGGCTTCCACTGGAAGAATGCCGTTTTTGAGAACCACCTGCACGAACAGTCAGCAGATATCGCCATGGGCGTTGACGCCGCTGGCAACAAGGACGAAGGCGCGGGCGACCAGGGCATCATGTTCGGCTATGCCTGCGACGAAACCGAAAGCCTGATGCCGGCACCGATCGATTTCTCGCACCGCATCCTGAAGTCCCTTGCTGCTGCGCGTCATTCCGGTGAGGCGCCAGAATTGGAGCCAGACAGCAAAAGCCAGGTGACGCTTCGCTATGTGGACGGCAGGCCTGTTGGTGCCACATCTGTTGTGGTTTCCACTCAGCATAAGGAAGGCGTCACGCAGGAAGTTCTGCGCGCCCTGGTGCGCAAGCACGTGGAAGCGGTGCTGCCGGAAGGCTGGATGTGCCCTGAAGGTGAGTTTTATGTGAACCCGACCGGCAAGTTCGTGATCGGCGGGCCAGATGGTGACGCTGGCCTCACGGGCCGCAAGATCATCGTGGACACCTATGGCGGCGCAGCCCCACATGGTGGCGGTGCCTTCTCGGGTAAGGACCCAACCAAGGTGGACCGCTCAGCCGCTTATGCTGCCCGCTATCTGGCGAAAAACGTGGTGGCTGCGGGCTTGGCCAACAACTGTACGATCCAGTTGGCTTATGCCATCGGCGTATCCAAGCCGCTCGCGGTGTATGTGGACCTCTGGGGCGATCAGCCGCGGGTGGACCCGCAGCATCTGTCAAACGTGCTGCAGCAGATGGTGAACCTGAGCCCCCGCGGCATTCGCGAGCATTTGGGCCTCAACAAGCCGATCTATACCCGCACGTCGTCCTACGGTCACTTTGGCCGCAAGCCGGCGGAAGACGGTGGCTTCTCCTGGGAGAAGACCGATCTCGTGGACGCGCTGAAAAGCGAATTCGGCGTTTAATCAAATTGGGCCGGTTCGCCGGCCCAATCTCGTCTTGTGCCACCTCGGGCAAAGAGGCTACTCTCTCCTAGTTCAAGATGATTTTCTGTCTTGGTCCAAGGGGAGATTTTGGCTGTGCCGTTTGGTGACCTGCCATCATATGTAATCTGGATCGTCATTGGTGTTGCTGCAGCCGCGTGGGTTGGTCTGGCGCTATATGCCTTGTGGCGCACCGGGCGGGCGACAGACAGGGCGCGGTCGCTGCAGGACCTTGCCAACTTCCTTGATAGCATGATCCAGACAGACCGCCGTCACCCCATCTGGCTGTGGGCGGATGGGCGCATGCAGGCTGATGCCGATACGCTGGATCTTGTGGGCCTGGACGACAGCGCGCGTACCCTTGATGAGCTTGTCACAGCAGAAAACGGCATTCCGGACCGCACAGTCGCGGATATCAAGCGCAGCCTCTCTTCCGGTGGGGATATTTCCACACCGCTGATCATTGATCGCGGCAAGAACCAGCCGCGCCTGATCCTTGATTTTCAGTGGCTGCCTGCCCGCGATGACCGCTGGCCCGCGAGCATCCTGTGGATCGAAGAAAGCATGGACCGCGCAACGCGGACCAACCGCCAGGGCGTGCGGGCGCTTGAATTGAAGCTCAAGGACCTCACGCGGGTTTTCAACAACCTGCCGTTCCCGGTGTGGGTGCGGGGGCCGGACTATGGCATCGTGGATGTCAATGAAGCCTATGTGAAAGCCGTGGACGGCAACAGCGTCTATGATGTGACCGAACGCAACCTGGAGCTCTTTGACCGTGGCAGCCTGGCTGCTGCCCGCAAGGCGCGTGACAAAGGCGAGCGGGTGCGCGAACGCCGCTTCGGTGTCACGGACGGCCAGCGCCGGGCCTTTGCCGTTACCAATATTCCGCTTGATGATGAAGGCCATGTCATGGGCATCGCTGTGGATGTCACAGGTGAAGAGGAAGCCCTCTCGGAGCTCGCGCGTGTGCTGGAGGCTCAAAACGAAACGCTCAACCGGCTTCGAAGCCCGGTAGCGATTTTCGGACCGGCGCAGACGCTGAGGTTCTACAACAGTGCGTTTGCCCGGCTGTCGCATCTGTCCGAAGACGTGCTCTCAAGCGAGCTTCGCCACAGCGAAATCCTGGATGCCATGCGTGAAAAACGCCGCCTGCCAGAGCAGGCTGATTTCCAGCAGTGGAAGAAGAATATCCTCAAGCATTACACCACGCTTCTGGAGCCGTTCGAGGAAATGTGGCACTTGCCTGACGGCACGGCCCACCGGGTGGTGACCCAGCCGCACCCGTTCGGCGGGCTCCTGATCCTTTTTGAGGATGTTACCGACCGGCTGGCGCTTGAGCGGTCCTACAACACGCTGATGGCGGTGCAGCAGGAAACGCTGGATAATATGGTTGAAGCGATCGCCGTGTTCGGCACGGACGGGTTGTTGCAGCTTTCGAACCCGGCGTTTCGGTCTTTGTGGAACCTGACGGCAGACGATATTGACGGCAACCCGCACCTGACCGAACTGACTGCCAAGGTGCCTGCGATTGCGGACGAAAAAGACCCACGCTACAGCGATTTCAAGGATCGTCTGGTCAGCTGGATCAGCGAACATAAGCACCGGAGCGGCCGTTGGTACCGCACCGATGATGCGGTGATCGACTTTGCCATCGTGCCGCTGCCGGACGGCGGCGTGATGCTGACGCAGTCGGATGTGACCGACAGCTTCAAGGTGGAGCAGGCGCTGAGGGAACGGTCCTCGGCCCTTGAGGCAGCCGATCGGCTCAAGAGCGAATTTATCACCAACATGTCCTATGAGCTCAGGACGCCACTCAACAGCATCATCGGCTTCGCTGAAATGCTGGACCAGAAGATGTTCGGTGAACTCAATGACCATCAGGCGGACTATGTCAAAAATATCCTGACAGCGTCGGGCGAGCTCAAGGACCTTATCGCAGACGTGCTTGACCTGGCGGTGCTGGATGCGGGCGAGGCACACCTGACGCTCAAGCCCATGAATGTGACTGAGGCAATCAACGACACAGGCCATCTGGTGGTTGAACTGGCGCGCAAGTCGGAAATCCAGATCAAGCTGGACAAACTGCAGGATGTCGGTGTGATTGAAGCCGACGAGCGCCGCATTCGGCAGGCATTTTACAATATGGTTTCCTCCATGCTCAACTTTGCCCGCCATGGCGGCAAACTGTCGATTGAGCTTTCAGGGAGTGATGATCTGGTCACCATCAATATCAGCAACCCGGATTCCGGGCTGACCGAGCGGGAACGCGACCGGCTGGTGACCACCGTGCGCATGGGCGCTTCCCCGGGCGGCAAGCTTGCGACAGGCCTTGACCTGGCGCTGGTGCGTTCCATCGTCAATCTGCATCATGGCAGCATTCGGCTTGACCCGCTTGGCGAGGAAGGGCTATCGCTGAGCTGTGATCTGCCGCGTACCCAACCGGCTGACGCCGAACCCGCCAAATAGACTTTATGACCATGAGCGACACAGTTTCCCGGACCATAAAATGCCGAACCGAAGCAGACACACTGAAGCTGGCCGAGGCCCTGGCGGACCGCGTTCCCGCGGGGCGTCTCATCGCGCTTGAGGGCGACTTGGGGGCGGGCAAAAGCACGCTCGCCCGCGCCTTCATCCGCGCGCGCCTGCATGACCCGGAAGCCGAAGTACCAAGCCCCACCTTCACGCTGGTGCAAACCTATGGCTGCGATGATGGTGTTGAGGTCTGGCACGCTGATCTCTACCGCCTCACGGACCCCGAAGAAGCCTTCGAGCTTGGGCTGGACGAAGCGCGGGATGAGGCCATCTGCCTGATCGAATGGCCGGACCGCATGCCACAAGACTGGTGGGTTGGTGCGCTTACGGTGCGGCTGACGATTGGTGAGCGCGGCGAACGCACAGTCGTTCTGTCGGGCGATGCTCGCTGGCAGCCGCTCGTGGAAGGGCTTGAGGCATGAGCGCACCCCAAAACGCCATAAAGAATGCCATGGTGCTGGCGGCGGGCAAGGGCACACGCATGGGTGCGATCTCTGACACCACGCCGAAACCGCTTGTGCGCGTCGCTGGCGTGCCGCTGCTGGACCGCATTCTGGCGCACCTCTGGAAGGTGGGCTGTGAAAAAATCGTGGTCAATGTGCATCATCTGGCTGACCAGATCGAAAGCCACCTTGCCCCGCTTGTGGCAGAGGGGCATGTGGCTATATCTGACGAACGCGACGCGCTTCTTGAAACCGGCGGCGGCGTGAAAAAAGCGCTGCCGATGCTCGGGCGCGACCCGATCTATGTGATCAACAGCGACGCCCTTTGGGTCGATGGGACGGGCGGCACACTCACCCGGCTTGCGCAGGTGTTTGACCCCAAGCGCATGGATGTGCTGCTGTTGCTGGTGCCCACAGCGGAGGCGCTTGGTTATCATGGTGCAGGAGACTTTATTCCGGACGGTGATCCGTCTGGTCCAACACCTATTCGTTTCCGCGGCTCCGCTGCGTCTGCGCCTGTTATGTTCGGCGGCATTCAACTGGTGAACCCCGCGCTTTATGATGATATGCCGGAAGGCAGGTGGTCAAATGTGGAGATTTTCCGCAAGGCTGAAAAGGCTGGCCGGCTGTTCGGACTTTTGCACACCGGGCACTGGATGCATGTGGGCACGCCCGAAGCCATCAAGGCGGCGGAGGACAAGCTGGCCTCCCTGCGACTGGGCTAGGCCATGGCTGATCGCGACCCCACTATTTTCACGGTTGATCCCGCCTATCCCTTCGTGGATGCGCTCGCAGCGGGCCTGATCAGCCGCGCAGGCGGGGACCCTACAGCGCTCGCGGACATGACAGTGTTGGTGCCTAACCGGCGGGCCGGGCGGTCGCTCCGCGAAGCCTTCCTGCGCCAGCTTGGTCAGAAGCCCACGCTCCTCCCCGCCATGCGCCCGATCGGCGATGTGGACGAAGACGAAATCACTTTCCTTGGGGCTGGCTTGGGCCTCGACCCATCTGACCTTAAGCCCGCCATTGGTGGCACGCGGCGACAGGTTCTCTTGATGCAGCAGGTGATGCGCTGGATTGCGCTCAAAGGCGAGCGGCTCGCTCCCGCACAAGGCTGGCGTCTGGCCGGCGAGCTTGCCAAGCTGATGGACAGTATCGACACGGAAGGCCTGTCGTTTGACGGCCTCAAGGACCTGGTGCCCGAAAATCTGGCGCACCACTGGGAAGATACGCTCGCCTTCCTCAAGATTGTGTCAGAGCACTGGCCTGCGATCCTCGAGGCAGAGGGTGCGATGAACCCGGCGGCCCGGCGCGATGCCATGCTGGATATTGTCGCTGAAGCCTGGGCCCAGCGCCCGCCTGTTGGGCAAGTGTTTGCGGCCGGTTCCACGGGCTCGATTCCGGCAACAGCGAAGCTTCTCTCAGTTGTCGCGCGGATGCCGAACGGGGCGGTGATCTTGCCGGGGCTGGACCGCGACATGCCCGACCGCGCCTGGGACGCCATCGATGCCACGCACCCGCAAGGCGTGCTGAAAAGCCTGCTTCTTACCATGGGCGCAAATCGGCACGAGGTAGCCCACTGGCCTGTGCCCAGTCTGCCTGTCGGGCCGAACCGGGGGCTCCTTCTCAGGCACGCGTTGCTGCCTGCCAAGGAAACCGATGGCTGGCGGGGTCTTGGCCTCGCGGATGCTGATGACCCCTTCGCGGGCCTGAAGAAACTGGTGGCGCCCACGCGCCGCGAGGAAGCCGACGCCATTGCGGTGATGATGCGTGAGGTTCTTGAAGAGCCATCAAAGACCGCGGCGCTTGTGACGCCTGACCGGGCGCTTGCCCGCATGGTGCGCGCCAGCCTGTCGCGCTGGGGCATTGAGGTGGACGATTCCGGTGGTGACCGGGTGCTGAACACACTGCCCGGTCGTTTTATGGGGCTTTTGGCATCTGCCGCATCTGAACAGTTTTCGCCTGTTGCGCTGCTCTCGCTCCTGCAGCATCCGTTTGTCGCTGTGGGGCTGGATCGCCCGGCGTTCCTTGCGAGCCTCCGGCGGCTGGATACCTTTGTTCTGCGCGGCGTGCGGCCGGCGGGTGGCCTCCATGGCCTGATGGCCCGTGCCCGCGTTGTGGCCCAGGACACTAAGGCTGGCTTCAACGACGATGACATTGCGGTGCTTGAGTGCGTGATCAAGGCGCTTGCGCCGCTTGAACAGGGCCTCGCGGAAGAATTGCCGCTCGATGCGCTGCTGCGCCGCCATGTGGGTGTGGCCGAAGCGCTTGCCTCGACCGAGGCTGAAGCTGGCGAAGCCATCCTGTGGAAGGGCGAGGAAGGCCAGGCGCTGGCGGATGCGCTGGCGGACCTGATTCAGGAAACAACGCCAGTGACCGGTGTGATGGCAGACGGCTATGCCGCCCTGTTCGATGAACTGCTGGCTGGCGTCAGCGTGCGGCCCGTGTGGCGCCAGCACCCGCGCCTGTCCATTTGGGGGACGCTGGAGGCCCGTCTGCAGCGGGCTGACCTGATGATCCTTGGCGGTCTCAATGAAGGCACCTGGCCGGGCGAGGTGAAGCCCGAGCCCTGGATGAACCGCCCGATGCGGGCAGAGTTCGGCTTGCCGCCGCTTGAACGCCGGATTGGGCAGTCTGCCCACGATTTCGTGCAGGCGGCTTCAGGCGGTGATGTGGTGCTGACGCGCGCGGAAAAAGTGGGCGGCGCGCCAACGGTGCCAAGCCGCTGGCTGTTCCGTATTGAAGCCCTCGCAGGCCGCGAGGTCCCAAGTGCAGGGCCTTATCTTGATTGGGCGGCAGCGCTTGACCGCAGCGCGGTGGTGACACCCTGCCTGCCGCCGCGGCCTACGCCGCCACTGGATGCGCGCCCCTCCAAGCTTTCGGTTACACAAGTGGAAACCTGGATGCGTGACCCATATGGCCTTTATGCGCAGAAGGTGCTGGGCTTCCGCCCGCTTGACCCGGTGGACGACCGACCGAATGCAGCCACCAAAGGCACGCTGCTTCATGAGGCGCTTGAACGCTTCCTTCTTGAAGACGGCCCCACGCGCGGTGATGCGGGGCTCAAGCGCCTGATGGAAGTAGGCCGTAAGGTGTTCGAAGACGTCCTGACCATGCCCACGGTTTATGCTTTTTGGTGGCCGCGGTTCGAGCGTATTGCCGACTGGTTCGTGAAAAATGAGGCCGAGCGCGCGGAGCTTTATGACGTGGCAGCGGTGGAAAGCTGGGCAGAGGCGAAGCTGCCGGGCGCCGATTTCACGCTGATCGCCAAGGCAGACCGGATCGACCGCCGGCGGGAAGGCGGCGCGCTGACCATCATAGACTATAAAACCGGCAACATTCCCACCAAACGCCGCATGGAAGCGGGCTTCGCGCCCCAGCTGCCGCTTGAGGGCTGGCTAGCTGAGCGCGGCGCGTTCGAGGGCGTGGACGGGACAGAGGTTGAAGACCTTGTGTTCTGGGAACTGAAGGGCGGGGAGCCGGTGCAGAAACAGCACCGCCCCATCAAAGACGTGCCGGATATTATTTCGGACGCGGAACAAGGCTTAACCGGCCTGGTGAAAGAGTTCTCGAAGCCCACGACACCATATCTTTCCAACCCGCGGCCCAAGGAAGCCGGTTATGGCGACTATGACCATCTTGCGCGGGTGAAAGAATGGCGTAACGCCGATGATCCGTTCGGGGGAGGCAAAGATGGCTAAACCCCGCATGACGTTTGAACAGGCGCGTGCCACGCACCCGGAACTGACAGCCTGGGTGGGCGCATCTGCCGGAACGGGCAAGACCCACGTTCTGACCGCCCGCGTGCTTCGGCTGATGCTGACGGGTACAGACCCTGAAAACATCGTCTGCCTGACCTTCACCAAGGCTGCGGCAGCGGAGATGAAAAACCGTATCTTCGAGGAACTCGGGCGCTGGACCCTGATGGCCGATGACGTGCTGGCCGCAGAGATCAATCGCCGTACCGAAGAATACCCGGACGCTGACATGCTGACCCGCGCGCGTCAGCTGTTCGCAAAGGTGCTTGATCTGTCTGGTGGACTGCAGATCCAGACGTTCCACAGCTTCTGTCAGGCGCTTCTGGGCCGTTTCCCGCTGGAGGCTGGGATGGCACCGGGGTTCGAGGGCATGGACGAAGCGGACGCCGCAGAGACCATGGCGTCGGCCAAGGACCAGATGCTGGCTTACACCCAGACGCCAGCTGGCGCGGCGGTCAAGAAGGCGCTCGACAAGGTCGCGGGGCTGGTAACGGAAAACACCTTCGATGAGGTGATCGAGCGGCTGTCGTTCGAAGCCTCCACCCTCCGCCGTGCGGAGCAGGCATACGGCAGCATGGGGCTGGTGCCCGCCCTATACCGCGCGCTTGACCTGACGCCGGGAGAAACAAAAGCCGCAGTGCTTGAGGCGGCGATAGCGGACGACGCGTTCGACCTTGGGGGCATGCGCACTATCGGGCCGGTTCTGCTTGCAGGCAGCAAGACGGAAGCGAAAGCAGGGGAAGCGATCACCGCATTCACGGCAGCGGAAGGGGACGCGCGCAAAGCATTGTTTGATGACTATGCGCTGGCCTTTCTGACTGCCACCGGTACGCCCCGCGCCCGGATCGCGGTCAAGAAAACGCTAACAGACCATCCCGAGTTTGAAGCGATCATTGAGAAAGAACAGACGCGCCTCATGCGCGTGACGGACCGTATGGCACGGATCGAGGCGGCAGAGGCCACAACGGCGCTGTTGCAGCTTGGGCTCGCGCAGCTTGGGCGCTATCACGATATCAAGTCTGAGCGCGGGCTTGTGGATTTCGACGACATGATCGACCGCACGGTGGGTCTTCTGAGCCGCGGGGACGTGGCGCCGTGGGTGCTCTTCAAGCTGGACGCGCAGGTGGACCATATATTGGTTGATGAAGCGCAGGATACCAACCGCGACCAGTGGCGGGTGGTGGAGGCGCTGGCGGCTGAGTTTTTCTCAGGCGAGGGCGCGCGTGACCGGGATGTGGTGCGCACCATCTTTGCCGTGGGGGACGCCAAGCAATCGATCTTTTCTTTCCAGCGCGCCGACCCGCGCGAGTTCGTTGCTGCGCGCGACCGGGTGTTCCACCGTGCCTGGCAGGCGGAATGCGAGGCCGAACCTGTACCGCTTAATCTGTCGTTCCGCTCGGGTGGTGCTGTACTGTCGCTTGTGGATGCTGTGTTCCACCGGGAAGCAGACGCGTGGCACGGACTTTCCGCGGACCTTGAGCATGTGGAACACCAGTTTATCCGTTCTGGCCATGGCGGCCTTGTGGAGCTGTGGCCGCTCGAGGCACCAGCCGCGGATAATGAGGGCGACGAGGAAGCCACATGGGTGCCGCCTACCGTTCAGGAACAGGCAGATGACGCGGAAGGCCGCACGGCCTGGCGCATCGCCCGACGTATCAATGACATGATCCGCAACCGTGAGATTCTGGAAGCGCAGGGCCGCCCCATTGAGGCAGGCGACGTGCTGGTGCTGGTGCGCCGCCGGACGGCGTTTGTCGACCATCTGGTGCGCGCGCTCAAGTATCTGGGCGTGCCGGTGGCGGGCCGCGACCGGATGGTGCTGACGGACGAGCTGCCGGTGATGGACTTGCTCGCGCTGGCGCACGCGGCGCTTCTGCCCACCGATGACCTGACGCTGGCGACCGTGCTCAAAAGCCCGTTCGTGGGCTTCGATGACGACTTGTTGTTTGATCTCGCTTACGGCCGTAAGGGTGCCTTGTGGCACGCGCTCCAGAAGAAAGCGGGGGAGAGGCCGGAGTTCGCCCGTGCACTGAAGTTCATGCAGGACGTGGTGAAGGGCGCGGATATCCTGACGCCGTTCGAGTTTTTCTCTCATGTGCTCACTGACCTGGGCGGTCGGAAAAAGCTGACATCCCGTCTCGGGGAAGAGGTGCATGACCCGATCGATGAACTTCTGGAGGAAGCGCTGCGGTTCGAACACACGCAGGCCGCCAGCCTGCAGGCCTTCATTCACCGGGTGGAGCATGGCGGCACCCAGATCAAGCGGGATATGGAAGCTGCGGGCGGTGCCGTGCGCATCATGACAGCCCACAGCGCCAAGGGCCTTCAGGCGCCGATTGTGTTCCTCTCGGACCTTGTGAGCATGCCGGATGTGAGCCGTGACGGACGCGTGCTGCCCTTGGAGGCAAAAGACCCGGATATGCCGCCGCTATTGCTGTGGACATCGCCTGCCAAGAACCTGGCGATCGTTGAGGAGATGAAAGCGGCGCTGAAGGAGAAGCAGGTTCATGAATATAGGCGGCTTCTTTATGTGGCGCTGACGCGCGCCGAGGACCGGCTTTATATCGCGGGCTGGCAGGACAGGCGGGAGCCGAACGAGCACAGCTGGTTCAAGGCCATCGAGGCCGGTTTTGAGCGCATCGGGGCGGAGGACGTGACGCTTGCGGACGGGCGTGAGGTGAAGCGCCTGACGGTCGAGCAAACTGCCGAAGTGCCACCCGCGAAGGCGAAAGCAAAAGCAGACGCTGTGGCTGCGCTGCCGGATTGGATCACGCAAAGAATGCCCGATGAGCCTGATCCGCCGCGACCGCTGGCGCCCAGCCGCCCGGACGAGGACGAACCTGCCGCCACAAGCCCGACTGCGCGCGGTGACGGCAAGCGGTTCGAACGCGGACGCTTGATCCACACACTGCTAGAGTGGCTACCTGACATGCCTGTGGATACCCGGGCAGACGCCGCGAAAGCCTATCTGCGGCGCTCGGGCGGCTTGCCCGAAAGCGATGTGGATGCCTTCTGGGGCGAGGTGGAAAATATCCTGAATGATCCGGTCTTCAGCCCCTTGTTTGCACCAGGCAGTCGCGCCGAAGTGCAGGTGGCCGGCAGCGTGGGCAGCCGCATCATTTCTGGCCAGGTGGACCGCCTTGTGGTGACCGAATCAGATGTGCTGATTGTCGACTATAAGACCAACCGCCCGCCACCGAGGGATGCCGCGGGTGTGGCGCCAATTTACCTCAAGCAGATGGGGCTCTATAAAAGGGCACTCGAGGGCATATACCCTGGGCGCACGGTCCGTACTGCCCTTTTGTGGACGGACATCGCGCTTCTGATGGAACTCAGCAAAACCCAGATGGATGAAGCACTTAATACCATGGGGCTTTAGCCCATATCTGGTTTGTTTTCACGACCGTGTTACTAAACCTTGACCCCGCGCGGGCCTGTTCTTACGTTAGCTTTCAAGCCGCCAGTGAGGCGGACAAAAGAGGCAACATTCCGCTCGGGCCTTGTAGCGTTCCGGCCCGGCGAGCAAAAGAAAGAAGACAGAGTTATGGCGACTATCACCATCACCGACGACAATTTTGAAGCTGAAGTGCTGAAATCCGACAAGCCAGTTCTGGTTGATTTCTGGGCGCCATGGTGCGGCCCCTGTAAAATGATCGGCCCGGTTCTGGAGCAGATCTCCGGCGAGCGTGACGACATCGTGATCGCGAAGATGGACATCGACGAAAACCCAGAGACGCCAACGTCTTTCGGTGTGCGTTCGATCCCAACCATGCTGATCTTCAAGGGCGGCGAAGCCGTGGCGACCACCATGGGCGCCAAGCCGAAAGCCCAGCTTGAGCAGTGGATTGACAGCGCGCTCTAAGCGTTCGCTTCATCGAGACTTGAGAAAGGCGCCCTATCAGGCGCCTTTTTTTGTTGCGGAAGGCGTCACCCTGAACTTGTTCCAGGGTCCATTGCTTTAGGTGTCAGCGCGGAAGACGAACTGTATGGATACTGAAACAAGTTCAGCATGACAGTTTTTATCCTATTTAGCTCGGCAGGATGCCTGCTTCGCGAAGCACCTGGCCCGCGAGATAGAGCGAGCCTCCGATCAGGACAAAAGGCGGGCGTTCGTCCTGGGCCTTTTCACCCGTCATCTTGAGCGCCGCTGTTACGTCCTTGGCCACCAGTCCATTGATGCCTGCGTCGGTAGCCGCACCCGCAAGGAAGCCGGGTTCCGCGGCACCCGGCTCACCCGGGATCGGCACGGCGATCACTCGGTTGACGATGCCCGAAAGGGGCTTCAGGTAGCCCTTGGCATCCTTGTTCCCGAGCATACCAAGGATCAGAATGATCTCGCGCTCCACCGGGTCCACTTCTGATAGGAACGACCGGATCACTTGCCCTGCCGCCGGGTTATGGCCACCGTCCAGCCACAGGTCATGGCCTTCCGGCAGCATGGCGTTAAGCGGGCTGTTCTTGATCTCCTGGAGGCGCGCTGGCCAGCGCACCCAACCAAGCCCCGCCTTGATTGCGGCATCGGGGATGGTGATGGCCTGTTGCGCGTGCGCAAGGGCAATGGCCATGCCCGCGTTTGTCACCTGGTGTTCGCCCACAAGGTTCGGCATGGGCAGGTCAAATTCGCTTTTCCAGTCACCATAATTGAAGCCGTCACCGCGTGGTTTGATGCTGGCCTGCCAGTCACGCTCAAAAAGTTTCGGCTGTACGCCTTTTTTCTCGCACACGCCCAGGATGGTCCTTGCTGCTTCACCCATTTGTGGGCCAACGACCGTGGGGACGCCTTCCTTGATGATGCCGGCTTTTTCAAACGCGATTTTGGCGAGCGTGTCGCCCAGGAACTGTTCGTGATCCATGCTTACGGGCGTGATGCCCACGGCGGCAGGCTTTGCCACGACATTGGTGGCGTCAAGACGCCCGCCAAGGCCGACCTCGAGGATGCAGAGGTCTGCCGGCGTGCGCGCGAACGCAAGGATGGCAGCGGCAGTGGTCACTTCAAAGAAAGTGATCGGGTCTTCGCCGTTCGCTTGCTCGCATTCTTCCAATAGTTCCGTCAGCGCGTCTTCGGAAATCAGCTTGCCTGCAACACGGATGCGCTCTGCGAACCGAACCAGATGAGGGCTGGTGTAGACATGCACCCGGTGCCCGGCGGCCTCGGCAATCGCGCGCAGGGTAGCGGTGGTGGAGCCCTTGCCGTTTGTGCCGGCGATATGGATCACGGGTGGCAGCTTGTCCTGCGGGCGACCAAGTCGTTCGAGCAAGCGTTCCATGCGGCCAAGCGACAGGTCGATCTTCTTGGGGTGCAGGCGCATCAGGCGCGCCAGAACAGCATCGCTGGCCGATGTATCCACGAATGGGCTCCCTAAAGAAAGGCCGCCTGGCTGGATGCCGGCGGCCGGTCAAGACTTACAAAATTTATTCGGCGGCCTTTTTCTTATGCCGCCCGCCCATCAGGAGGCGGATCATAGTACCCAGCTTTTCGCCCAGCTCATGCCGGTGCACAACCGCGTCCACCATGCCGTGTTCCTGCAGATATTCTGCTGTCTGGAACCGTTCCGGCAGTTTCTCACGGATGGTTTGTTCGATTACACGCTGGCCTGCAAAACCGATCATGCAGCCCGGCTCAGCGATCTGAACGTCGCCCAGCATGGCATAGGATGCAGACACGCCACCTGTTGTCGGGTCTGTCAGCACAACAATGTAAGGCAGGCCCGCGTCGCGGAGCATCTGGATCGCGACCGTGGTGCGCGGCATCTGCATCAGGGAAAGAATGCCTTCCTGCATGCGTGCGCCACCCGAGGCGGTCATCATTACATATGGCGCGCCGATCTTCAGTGCATGGCGAGCGCCGGCAATGATGCCTTCGCCCACGGCCATGCCCATGGAACCGCCCATGAAGAAGAAGTTCTGAACCGCGACGACAACCTGTTCGCCGCCGATCTTGCCCACAGCAACCTTGATGGCATCTTCATCGCCGGTTTTCTTGCGCGCGTTCTTGAGGCGCTCGGAATATCTTTGCGTGTCGCGGAACTTCAGCGGGTCCTGCGTCACGTCTGGCAGGTCGATAAGATCGTAGGTGCCATGATCGAAAAGATTGTCGAACCGGTCGGTGGGCGGTACGCGGTCGTGATGGTCGCAGTGCGCACACACATATTGGTTGGCGACAAATTCTTTCTGGAAGATCATCTGGCCGCAGCTTTTGCACTTGTGCCAAAGGTTGTCTGGTGTTTCCTTTGGGTTCAGTACTTTTTGCAGCTTCGGTTTTACATAGTTGGTGAGCCAGCTCATGCGTCTCAACCCCTTCTCTTATCTGCCTTTTTGGCGCTTGGCGCCCTTCAGCCTTTTGTCCCGGCCCGCACACCTTCTGCGAGTTTCCCGGTAAAGTCCAGCACGTCCTTGACCATACCCTCTTTCGGCATGTGGGTGTCATCGAGCCCGGTTTCAATCAAGGAGACGATTGCGGACCCGACCACAGCCCCATCCGCCACGCGGGCGATGGCTTCGGCCTGTTCAGGCGTGCGGATACCGAATCCGACGGCAACTGGCAAGTCTGTATGTGACTTGATACGCATTACCGCCGATTCGATATCATCTGCCGTAGCAGATTTGCCGCCCGTCACGCCGGCTACGGCTACATAATAGACGAATCCGCTCGCGCCATCCAGTACTGTAGGCAAACGGGCGTCATCGGACGTTGGTGTGGCAAGGCGGATCACGTCGATCCCGGCCGCATTTGCGGGCAGGCGAAGCTCCTCATCTTCCTCGGGCGGCAGGTCGACGACGATCAGCCCGTCAACGCCCGCGGCGGCTGCGTCCGTGCAGAATTTTTCGGTTCCATAAGCATAAATGGGGTTGAAATAACCCATCAGGACAATCGGCGTACTGTTGTCGTCTTTGCGAAACTCACGCACGATTTCAAGGGTCCGATTCATGTTTGCGCCAGCCTTCAGCGCGCGCTGGGCCGCTTTGTCGATTGCTGGGCCATCGGCTGACGGGTCGGTGAAAGGCATCCCCAGTTCGATGATGTCGGCACCTGCGCCGGGCAGGCCTTTCACGATTTCCATCGAGGTCTCATGCGTTGGATCACCGGCGGTTACGAAAGTAACGAAGGCAGCGCGTTTTTCTGCGGCCATGCGCTCAAAGCAATTTGAAAGTCTGCTCATGCTTTAAATCTCCGCACCCAGGGCGTCTGCCACTGTGAAGATGTCCTTATCGCCGCGACCAGACAGGTTCATGACGATGATATGGTCCTTTGGCAGGTCTGGCGCCATGCGGATGACTTGCGCCAGCGCGTGGCTGCTCTCGAGCGCTGGGATGATGCCTTCCGTGCGGCACAAAAGCTGGAAAGCCTCAAGCGCCTCATCATCGGTGGCGGAAACATAGTTCACCCGGCCCGCTTCATGCAGCCACACATGCTCCGGCCCGATGCCAGGGTAATCGAGCCCGGCCGAGATCGAATGCGCTTCGGTGATCTGGCCGTCATCGTTTTGAAGCAGGTACGTGCGGTTACCGTGCAGGACCCCGGGTGTGCCACCGGCGATGGAGGCAGCGTGCTTGTCTGTATCCAGGCCGTGGCCTGAGGCCTCGACCGCATACATCTGCACGTCCGGATCATCAAGGAACGGGTGAAACAGCCCCATGGCGTTCGAGCCGCCACCCACACAGGCCACAAGGCTGTCGGGCAGGCGGCCTTCCTGGGCTTGCAGCTGCTCGCGGGTTTCGCGGCCGATAATGGATTGGAAATCGCGTACCAGCATAGGGTAGGGGTGCGGGCCCGCCACTGTACCGATGATATAGAAGGTGTCATGCACATTGGTGACCCAGTCGCGGAGCGCATCATTCATCGCGTCCTTCAGGGTCGCGGAGCCGCTGGTCACCGGTTTCACCTCTGCGCCCAACAGCTTCATGCGGAACACATTCGGCTTCTGGCGCTCGATGTCCACCGCACCCATGAAGACAGTGCATTCAAGGCCGAAGCGGGCGGCCACGGTGGCGGTGGCAACGCCGTGCTGGCCCGCGCCAGTTTCGGCGATCACGCGGGTCTTGCCCATGCGTTTCGCCAGCAGTACCTGGCCGATGGCGTGGTTGATCTTGTGCGCACCGGTGTGGTTGAGGTCCTCGCGCTTCAGGTAAATCTTGGCGCCGCCCAGATGCTCGGTCAGGCGCTCAGCAAAATAGAGCGGGTTCGGACGGCCAATATATTGGCGGTTCAGTTCGTCCAGCTCGGCCAGATAATCCGGGTCCTTGATGGCGTCGCGGTATGCCTTTTCCACCTGGTGCACCAGTGGCATCAGGGTTTCCGAGACATAGCGTCCACCGAATTTTCCGAAGTGACCCTTTTCATCAGGGCCGGTACGATAACTGTTAAGCGACATTGGTACGTCCTAACTCACATAAAACCACCGGAAACCCTACCTTACGGCTTTCGCAGCACTAAGGAAGGCTTCAATTTTCTCACCGGACTTCTTGCCCGGCGCATCTTCAACGCCCGAGGAGACATCCACGGCGTGGGCACCACTTTCCTGAACCGCCTGCCGGACATTCTCTGGCGTCAGGCCACCTGCCAGCAACCAGGGGTACGGCAGGTCCCTGCCCGACAGCAGGTTCCAGGGGAAGCTGTGCGCGTTGCCGCCCGGGCGGTCAGACCCTTTCGGCGGCTTGGCATCAAACAGGATCGCGTCCACGTGGGGGGCGAACATGTCAGCCTGATCGATATCCTCTGCCGTTGATACCCCGATTGCCTTGATGATTGATACGCCAAGGCGGTTCTTCAGGATCAGTGCCTCATTGGGGTATTCGTCGCCGTGCAGCTGCACCCAGTCCAAATCCAGCGCGTCGCAGGCATCCTCAATGAAATCATGATCCGCGTTAACGAACAGGCCCACCCGTTCAGTTGAGGACGGCAGCTGACGGCGCATGGCAGCAGCGTCCTTGAGCGTCAGGTTCCGGGGCGACTTATCGAAGAAAACAAAGCCAAGCCAGCGGGCGCCATAAAAGGCTGCCAAGTTGGCGTGTTCAGGCTTTGTAATGCCGCAAATCTTTACCGAAACAGACATGCCCCATGGGTTCCTCAAAACCGGCGTGGGGCAGGGTGCGCCCTTAGGCCGGATCGTCGCTTTTCATCAGATCGTCGAATTCCACGCTTTGGCGCGTCAGCGCAGCCGTTGCGGCCTTCATCAGATCTTCGCCAAGGAGCATCCCGCTGTTCCAGGTGGCGACATAATCAAGGCCGTCCGCAACCGAATGATCCCGTGCATGATTGAGTACAGCTTTTGTGCCTGCAACCGCAAGAGGACTTTTGGAAGCAATTTCTTGCGCGATCCGTAAGGCCTGCTGGTGCAAGTCGTCACGGTCTTTCGCGATATGATTGAGGAAACCTAACCTGTGGGCTTCGTCCGTGTGCATCTTGCGGCCCGTGTAGGCCAATTCCTTGACGATGCCGAACGGGAGCACGTGCGGGGCACGCTGCAGCGTGCCCACATCCGCCACGATTCCCACGTTGATTTCCTGGATGGTGAAATAGGCGTCCTCAACCGCCAAACGGATATCGCAGGCGGTGATCACATCCACGCCCGCGCCGATGCAGGCACCGTGGACAGCGGAGATTACAGGCACGCGGCAAGTGTCAATGGCGGTGAAACAGTCCTGCAGCCAGAGGATATGACGGCGGAGCTTTTCACGGATGCGCGCGGGGTCGCCTTCTGTTGCCCCCAGCACCGCGCCGCTTTCCTTCAGGTCCAGCCCAGCGGTGAAATGCTTGCCGTTGCCGGACAGGATCACTGCCCTTACGGAAGGGTTTTCATCAAGCTCGCGGAAGGCTTTGCCGATCTCGCCGAACATGGTGCCGTTCATGGCATTAAGCTTGTCTGGCCGGTTGAAGGCCACATGGGCGATATGGTCCTTGATCTCAACAGTGATGGTTTCAAACGTCATGCGTGGCTCCTCCCGGCTGTTCTGCTCCATTATATTGGGCGAAACAGCCGGGGGGCCACCTTGCTGCCGTGATTTTTTACCGGTAGAGCGCGACCAGCTCTTCGAAGCTTCCGGCCTTGGCCATATCCTTGCCGATGCGGCCTTTCTGGAACCAGTTGTTCGCGAATTTGCGGGCCTTTTTGTCTTTGATGTGCATATCCAGATGGTCTGCGACAGACTGCATATCGGCATAGCCGACGCTCAGGTCCGCGCGCATACTGCGCACCAGGGCGAAGAACTCGTCGCGGCCGAGGAGTTCATCTAATACATTGAAGGTAAGTGTGCTGACGGTATTGATCTTGCTGTCAAATCCTTCAACTGCATACTCGGTCAAAGGTGTCTTTGAAAACATTGGGTCTTTGGACGCGAATTCTCTGACGGATCTGTAAGCGCCTTTTCTCAAGTGCGGGAGGGCGACCTCTTCATTCAGTCGAATCTGAAGATACCGATCAATCCCAACAGCCCAATGATCCTGCTTGCCTCTTGGGTTCAAACGCCATAGGTCGATCAAGTTTGATCGTACAAATCCTTCGGACAGGTGACCAGTGACACCATTGGCCTGAAAGATATCGTCTGTATTGTCTTCAATTGGATGGACCCGTCCTGTTTTTTGCGCCAAATCAGGGACATTGATCTGATCCAGAGTTAGCAGGGCAAGGCCGGTGTCGCGCGGGTGTTTAAATCCATCGGGGATTTCGGCGATTGTAAGGTGTTTGGAATTTGGCAGTGGACCCAGAATATTCGACAGGCTCGATATTTCCCTTTCCAGAGATACGGCCACAGCTGCTGCAGATGATTGGTCCATAGTCATATACGCCAGGCTTGCCGCTGGTTGCGGCATGAACTTATAAGGCCCTATGGCGAGTGTCATCAGGCCGGTGGGTTGCTCGCTTTTCATTTCGAACTTGGTGATGTCGCCATCGGTGGTTTTCTGGGCAATCTTCAGGTTGCCGACCACGGAGTTCAAGCCGGGCACGTCAAGGAAGGCGACCTGATAAAAGGGTTTGTGGGTCCACGCCTCTTGGATGGACAACCTATCTGCGTCTGCGAACACAGGATAGCCGAAGCTTTGGGCGCGGATCATGGTGAAATCTGGGTGCAGCGTTTCCTTGACCCCCACGAGGCCGGTCTGCGAGAGGTCCTGCAGATACCCGCGGTAATGCACTACGATCTCCAAGCGGCTTTCACCCTTGCGCAGCGATTTTGGCAGGGTCACCTCGGCGACGTTCAGCTCTAACGGACGCATACCCGTTGCGGACGCAACCCGGCTGGTCAATTTGAGCGTCTTGCCGCCTGGACCCACAACTTTGTCGAATTGCAGGCCGGGGTTGAGAAGGAGGGAGATCTTGCTTACCGGCGTGTCGCCAATGTTGCGGAAGCTGACCTGATAAGCCCCCACCATCTGGCCGTCAGGTGCCTCTTCCGCGAAATGGAACTTGGCCACCAGTGTGGCGTTCAGAAGCTCGATATCGCTTTCCGCCCTGGCGCTGACAGCCCCCAGCAACAGCAACAATGCCCCAACCAACAATCGCATGATGTTCCCCAACTTCATTAACGTAATAGAATAACATAATGATAATTGGAGGGAAGGATCAAGCTAAAAAATGCGGGTGGTTGCCCTGGGGTCAGTCCGGTGCGCAGAAACGGGTGATCAGCGTATCGCCGATCTCGGCTGCCGCTTCCACGTGCGCGATATCGATATTCAGGCCAAAAAGCACCATTACGATGTGCGTGGTGTCTTCCGTCACCGCCGTGCGGGCGCTGTCGGAAAAGGGGGTGCCGAAGGGGCCTTTGTCGTCCTTCAGGACCGGTAGGCCCTCAAGGTTGATCGGCCCGCGGCCGATGCCTTCGTATGTGTCGCCTTTCGCACCGATGGTCAGCGTCATATCGCCATCGATTTTGGCGGTGTCATAGATGCCGATCGGGATGCCGGTCATCAGCGACACAAGGTTGCCGCTGTCGACCACATTATTGACCTGATATAAGGGCTTGCCCGCGATCACTCGGCGGGTCAGGGATTCAGATGACGGGCGGTAGCGGCTCGGGTCCTTGCCGCAGGCCTTGAAGGCGGCTCGCACGTTCGCGATCACCGGGTCGCTCGCCGCCGCTTCGCCCAAAAGTTCCTGCAGCCGCATCTCTGCGCCGTCCTCAATGGAGGTAACAAGGCCCGGCGGTGACGGCCGCACAGCGACATCATAATCAAGCGCGCCCACATGGACGGCAAAACCAAGTTCCTGAAACCGGGGATCGATGGATAGCTGCGGCATAATATACTCCCTGACTACCTCCATCTTAACGGGCGGTTTCCGTAAAGGCCATAATCTCCGCAGCACAAATTTCCGGCCGCGTGTGGGCTCAGATTTTGGCCCATATCCGCCGGTGAAAATAGAACCAGGCGCCCCAAAGGGTGGCCGAGAGCGTAAGCGCGGCATAGATGGCGGGCATGGGGTCATCCACCGTGCTGACTGAACCGGCATAGGCCGCGATCAGGCAATAGGGGACGGTGCCCAGCCACCATGCTGTCAGGAAGCGGCTGAAGCGCATCCGCGTGATACCCGACATGCAGGCTGACACTTCCGGGATGATGGGCATGGCGCGCCCGATCAGGATCATCAGGAAACCGTGCTTCTGGAACATGTCCTTGGCTTCAGCCACTTGCTGTGGGTTTCGGGCAATGCGCGCGAGAAGCTTGTCGCCATACAGGCGGCTCAGGCCGTGGCCCGCTATGCCTGCCAACGTCAGGCCGGTGATAGACGCCATGCTGCCGACGCCAAAGCCCAGAAAATAGCCCGCGAGCAGGCATAGCGTCAGGGTTGGCATGGCGATGAACAGGTCTGCAAACAAAAGGGCGGCGATGATGGCGGCGACAAGGCCCGGCGACAGGTTCGAGGCGGCATCAAGCCAGCCTTCGATCTGCGCGACAGAAAGAATGCCAGTGGCTTTCAGCACCACAAATGTTGATGCGAAGGCGAGCGCCAGCATCAGGAATATTTTCACAAGGGCTGCCATGTCATGCTCCCTTCAGGATGCGTGCGGCCAGTGCCGGGCTCAGGCGGCGGATGAACATCAGCAATTTCACTTTGCCAATGAAGTTGTCCGGAGTCCCGCGCTCAAGCCCCTTTAGGATGCCCTGCGCGGCCTCCAACGGGGATATCTTGCCGCTGCCCCGGCCTGTGGTCATGGCCGTGTCAACAAGGGGCAGGAAAGCCTGCTGAATCTCAACCCCCGTGTCTTCAAGCTGATACCTCAGCGACTGCGTCAGGATGTTGAGCGCGCCTTTGGTGGCGCAGTAAACAGCAGAGCTTTTCTTTGGTACCAAGCCGAGGGCTGAGTTGATATTCAGGATGCGGGCGTCTCCTGCGGCCTCAAGGCAGGGCAGCAGGCCATGGATCAGGTAGCAGACGCTGGTGAAATTGGTCGTGACCTCTTCCGCGATGGATGCTGGGTTGAAACCCGGGTCCGTGAACAGGGGCGTATGCTGGATGGCGGCATTGTTGATCAGGACATCAATTGGCCCCAAAGTTTGCAGGTGCTTGATTGCGGCGCGCAAGGCCTGAAGGTCTGTAAGGTCGGCGCGGATGGTCGTAACATTTGGCGCGGCCTGTGCCAGTTTCTGAAGTTTCTCTTTGCTACGGCCCAGTACGATCACCTGGTTTTCATGGCAGAGCATCTCCACAAGCGCGCGCCCCACGCCCGACGTGCCGCCCGTGACCAGAATCCGCTTATCCTTCAATTGAAATTGCATTTTCGCCTCGCTTGTTCCTTATTTGTGTGCGGACCATAAGGCGCGGCCAATGGGGCGGCATTAACCTGGGTTAAGAGGCGATGGATTTTTCCGAATTCCTGAATGAGCATGCAGAGACGCGCCAGTTTGTGCGGGGTGACCATGTCTTTCGGCAGGGCGACGCGGACCGCAGCCTTTATTTCGTGAAGGCGGGTTTCCTCAAGGCCTATTACCTGACAGAAAGCGGTGGGGAGCAGATCAAGTCTTTCATGGATCAGGGCAAGGTGATCGGCAGCCTGACGGCAGCGGTTGCGGCGGAACCCAATACCTTCAGCCTTGTGTGCCTTGAGGATTGCACATTGATGCGCTTCTCTTTTAGTGCCCTGCGTGAGAAGGCAGCGCATTCGCCCGCATTATCAGACATGGTGACCGGCCTGCTCCTGGAACTTGCGATGAAGAAAGAGCGCCGGGAATATGAACTTCTGTGCCTGTCGGCCGAGGAACGCTACCGACGCCTGCTAAAGCGCATGCCTGAGCTGACGTCACGCGTGCCCCAGCAGGACATCGCGCTTTATCTTGGCATCACGCCTGTGGCCCTTAGTCGGATCAAGAAGCGGCTTGCTGAACGGGGCGCGACTTAAAGAGGCTGGCGATGCAGGCTCGGCGCGCGCTGTTCGATCTTGCCGTCTAGATACATATCGACAATCCGATCACCGTACACTTCATAGACCATCCTAAGGTGTTCGGGCCTCCAATCTCCGGATGGCCAAAGCTTGCCGGATGTCTTGTGGTCTTTTTTGGCAATCTCGTGCCCGGCCGCGAGGCGCGCGACAAGCGCAGGCAGGTCGGCTGCCAGGCTCAAAACGGCGCGACAGGCCAGGTCATGCAGGCCATCGCCGCGAACCAGTTCGGCGACGCATTGGTGAACTACGGCACCAGCGTCCAGTTGGTTGGTCAGATCATGCAGTGTCATGCCGGTCATCTGCGGCTCCAGCATGTAACTGGGCCAGAAATGAGTAATAGCGCCCTTGTACCAGGGGGACAGGCCGCCATGGATGTTCCAGCGCTCGCTCGTGGCACAAGCCAGCGTTTCGTCCGACAGCTTGTGGCAGCCATAGGACAACAAGAGATCGGGTGCCTGCTTCTTGATGAAAGCCTGCACTTCTTTGCTATTACAGTCGGCCGGGTCAATGGACATCAGCGGCACATCGGGCCATTCGGCCAGGCCGTAGAACTTTTCTTCGCTGGCGATATGGCGTTCGAAATGCGTTCGGTACAGGGCCTGCAGGTCGGGTGCGAGATCTTCCGGCGGCTCCGGCAGGAACAAGGCGCGCTCCTCGCGAATGATGGCTGCCAGGTGGCCGGTGGCGGCTAGGGTGCGAGCCATGAAGGCGTGACGCCTGTGATTGCCGGTGAAGAAAACGATTTTCATCAGACAGGGTCCTTCTGGTGATAGGAAATCAGCTTTTCTTCTTCCAACCGTTCAATGATGCCCTTCAACTCGCCAATGCTGCAACCGCACTTGTCGGCAATTTCCGCAAGGGAGGTTTGCCCGTCCGCCATATTGAGAACCCACAGAAGCCGCTCCAGGCTGGTTCGACCGTCTGACAAGGCATCGTTTGAATCCGATCGTGTCTTTTCGGAATTCATGTTGGGGTAGAGATTACGTTTCCCAAGCTGTGGTTCGCCAAAAGGCGAATGATTGACCGGGTTGCCAGCAATCTCACCAAGTGACAGGAAGTGTTCTAGCGCGTCAACGCTTTCCACAAGATTGTCGATGCCCATGAAGTCTTTGGTGTCGTGCGAATTGTGGTAGCCGTCATAAAATCCATATGCTGCGCGTGCCACCTGTCCCATCGGCAGGTTAAAGCCGGGCGCACAATATTGCCGTTCATCACTGCCGCCGGTGGGGGTGAAATCCATATAGCTGAATGGCAAAGGGCCTTCTTCTTTCCCATTCGTGAAGCGCATGGCCAACGAATCAAAAAGGCTGTTGCCGCGTCGGCTGGCCTTATAGCGCAGGCCGGGTGCGCCGCCGCCGATACAGGTCACAATCAGGCCCGCTTCCAGCTTTTCCCGAAGGTGGTTGTGATAATCATAGAGGAAGCAAAGAGACCCGATGGTCTCTGGATTTAGCACGAAGCGATAGCTATAGCGCCGCTTGGGCCAAGCCTTGATGCGGCGATAGAGTGCGAGAAGCGTCAGCGGACCGCTCAGCTCATTGTTGGCCAGCGACGGGTGGCACAGATAGCTTGTCAGCATGATTTCCCTGTCGCTGTCGCCGGGCAAAACGCACGTGGCGTAGGGAACGCCGCCGTCCTTGAAGTCGCTCTCGATCAACACACGGTACTGGCCGGGCTGCAACGATTGCCGCGTCTCGTGGCTCATGCAAAAGCCCCAGGTGCGCTTATAGTAGCTTGTCACATACGGGATGGCGTCGGGAAGATCGGGCAGGCTGTGGAGATGCGGCTCTAGTTCTTCAAGGCTGAAGGTGCCGTCCACCGGCTCCGCATAGTTCACGACCGACAGGTTGTTCACCTCTGTGTCGCATAGAAGCGTGCCGTCGGGCGCCCAAAGGCGGGCTCGCTTGCAGTGCCACTCAGGCGGCACCGTCCAGTCGAACACCTCCGAACCGGTAGGAATCTTTTTGACTTCCAGGGGCATAAATTGCCTGAAATAGTCGATGGACGCCTCAATTCCCGGCCCGGTGATCGAACGGAAAAGCGGAAAAAGGTGGTCGAAACTCTGGTCAAGGAGGTCGAAATCCGTCTGAAAGCGGTCAAACATGCAAGAAGCCTACACTCAAATTTCTGAAAAATATGGTTTTCTTCGATCTAAAGCTCAGCAAGCACCATGCCAACGATGTCGTAAGGTCAAAACAAACAACTAACAGGGCTGTCCTTCCCTAGGGCTCACTTTGTCTGAATGGCGGCCAAAAACTCAGAGAAATGGGGCCGATTATGCTGGTATGTACCGTTTATCCCCATATATGCGACGCCGATAACGCCATTCGATGTAGGCCAAGATACAAATTCTTTGTGCAAAGCTGTGGCCTCATCCAGAATATGATCGCTGGTAAGTGGTGTGCTTGGGATTTTCAGTTTGGTTGTCCCAGCGGACATTCCAAATTGCTGCGTCCAGAAAGACTTGAACTTTTCTTCGTCAGAATCTGCGGTGTAGATAAGCATCAGGGTCGCTTGTGAATGCCCGTCTTTGCCTTCATGGTGCGCCGAGCCCGTGGATATAATCGCCAATTGGGTCTGTTGGCCATTGTTGGCTGTGAAATCGCGCAAGTCGCCAACCATAAAATAGTAAGGAACTCGCGTATGCCATGCTCCTGTTTTGGAGCCAACTTGAAGCATGCCATTTTCAAAGGTGAGAGTGAATGAATCTGGTACATGGCGAGAAGAGGGGATTGGTCCCATCTTCAATGGCTTGACTGCTTCATAAACCATAGACCCACCATAAACACCTAACCGCTCCGCCCATGAAAAGAGCGTGGCCAATATAAGGTCCGGTTCGCCTATTGGTGCGGTTGCAACCCCGCCATATTGGTTCTTATTGTGAGAATTGATCAGGTAATACAGGTGTTCACGAATTTGGGGTAGGCGATCTTCTGAGATTCTATCAATGTTTGCGTTGAGCCAATTATTGAGTTTCGCTGTGTAAACTGCGACCTCGGCCTCAGAATAAATTGCTTTGAGCGGTGTTATAGCTGTGTAGTTAATTTGTTCTAGCGAGGCAGGGTTTTGTGTCGCGGTGGCGGGCGAGTTTGTGATCAGAAAACCGGCGATCAGAAAGAGCAAGAATTTCATTATTTCCCCCATGGTTTCCAGCACGCTAACAAAAAGGGGCCGCCTAAGCGACCCCTTTGATACTCGATACAGCGCCAGAAACTGACATTTAACTGGCTGATCTGTTTTACGCAGCCTTGGCCGGGATTTTCCCGCGGCTGTCGCCCTTCGTGTAGAAGGTCTCGCCCTTGTCGGCCATGTCGCGCAGAAGCTGCGGCGGCGTGAAGCGGGCACCGTAGGCTTGCGCCAGGCGGTCGGCTTCTGCCACGAACTCATCCACGCCCATGGTGTCGATGAAGCTGAACGGGCCGCCGGTGAAGGGCGCGAAGCCCCAGCCGAAGATGGCGCCGATGTCGCCCGAGGCCGTGTCGCGCAGGACGCCTTCCTCGAAGCAGCGCGCGCATTCAACAGCCATGCGCACCATCAGGCGGGATTTCACCTCGTCAACGCTTGGCTGGTCGTCCGCCAGCGGGAAGTGCTCGGCAAGGCCAGGCCACAGGTGCTTGGGGCTACCGTCGGTCGGATAGTCATAGGCACCCTTGCCGTTCTTGCGGCCGAAGCGCTCCAGCTTTTCCACCATGGTTTCAACGAACCCGTCAGCAGGGCTTGGGACATATTTGTCGCCAAGGGCTTTCCTTGTCGCCATGCCCACTTTGTAG
Source organism: Kordiimonas lipolytica (assembly GCF_042651265.1). Taxonomy (GTDB): domain Bacteria; phylum Pseudomonadota; class Alphaproteobacteria; order Sphingomonadales; family Kordiimonadaceae; genus Kordiimonas; species Kordiimonas lipolytica. The sequence continues at coordinate 137,545 of NZ_JBHSCR010000014.1, forward strand.
GAAAGGTCGATCGCCACTTCGTCGCCAACCGCCAGCGGGCCAACCGGCATGCCGGCCATCTTGCCTGCGTTCTCGATGAGCGCCGGGTTCACGCCTTCCTTGACCATCGCATAGCCTTCCTGCACGTAGGTGCCGAAGCAGCGGCTGGTGTAGAAGCCGCGGCTGTCGTTCACGACAATCGGGGTCTTCTTGATCTGGGAGACATAATCGAGCGCGAGCGCAAGCGTTGCGTCGTCGGTCTTTTCACCCATGATGATCTCAACAAGCGGCATTTTGTCCACCGGCGAGAAGAAGTGAATGCCGATGAACTGGTGCGGGCGGGTGAAGTTTTTCGCCAGGCCCGTGATCGGCAGTGTGGAGGTGTTCGAGGCGAACACTACATCCTTGCCGATAACCGCTTCGGTCTTTTCCGTAACGTCCTTCTTGATGTCTTCGGCCTCAAACACGGCCTCGATGATCAGGTCGCAATCCTTCAGGTCGTCGTAATTGTCGGTCGGGATGATGCGCTCAAGAAGGGCGTCGCCCTTTTCCTGGGTTACCTTGCCGCGCTCCATGCCTTTCTTGACCAGGTTGCGGCTATAGTCCTTGCCTTTTTCAGCAGCGGCCATGTCGCGGTCCAGAAGCACCACTTCCATGCCGGCTTTTGCGGAAACATAGGCAACACCTGCGCCCATCAGGCCCGCGCCCAGCATACCAAGGCGCTTCACTTTCTTGCGCTCAAACCCAGCGGGGCGGAGCGAACCCTTTTCAACGGCCTGCTTGTTGATGAACAGGCTGCGGATCATGTTCGGTGCCACAGGGCCCGAGAGGAGCTTCATGAAATATTTGCTCTCGATCCGGATTGCGGTGTCGAAATCAACAATGCCTCCTTCATAAAGGCACGAGAGAATCGCTTCCACAGCTGGGTAGTTGTGCTGTGTCTGCTTTTGCGCCATGGCGTTCGCGCCAATGAAGGTCTGAACGGCCGCCGGGTTCATGGCACCTGCACCGCCCGGATATTTGAAGCCTTTCTTGTCCCATGGGGCAAGCGCGGATGGCGTTTTCTTGACCCATTCCTTGGCCTTAGCGACAACCTGGTCGGTGGGCACCATTTCCTGAACGATGCCAAGGCCCATGGCGATCTGGCCATTATATGGCTTGCCGGTGGTGATGGCTTGCGCCGCTGCCTGAATGCCCGTCAGGCGTGGCAGGCGCTGAGTGCCGCCAGCACCAGGCAGCAGGCCAACCATCACTTCTGGGAAGCCAAGTTGCATGGCAGGGGTGTCGGAGATCACGCGGTGGTGGCAGGCAAGCACCAGCTCGAACCCGCCGCCGAGCGCGAGGCCGTTCACGGCTGCTGCGAAAGGCTTGGTGCCTTCCTTCATCAGTACCTTGCGGTCTTTGTCGCCAGTTTCCATTTTGCGGAAAATTTTGTTCAGACGGAAAGCGTTCTCAAACGCCTGCTCAGGCGTCTGGTTGGCGTCCGCGCTGCCGAGCATATTGAGGTCAGCGCCAGCGAGGAACGCATCCTTGCCGGAGGTGATTACAGCGCCCTTGACGTTTTCGTCGGCCAGCACTTTGTCCACACACGCGTCCAGATCTTCAATGAGTTGCGCGTTGAAAACATTCATGTTGGCGTTTGGCAGGTCGATCGTCAGAAGCGCGATGCCGTCGCCGTCTACTTCATAGCGGATGGTCTCAGTCATTGGTTTAAACTCCCCTTGCGCTTCTTAAACACGTTCGATGATGGTTGCGGTGCCCATGCCGGCGCCGATGCAAAGTGTTGCGAGCGCGGTGGATTTGCCGGAGCGCTCCAGCTCATCGAGAACCGTACCCAGGATCATTGCGCCGGTCGCGCCGAGCGGGTGGCCCATGGCGATTGCGCCGCCGTTCACGTTGATGTCGCTATGGTCGATATCCAGCGCTTCCATGAAACGCAGAACAACAGACGCGAAGGCTTCGTTAAGCTCCCACACATCAATATCGGATTTGTCCATGCCGGCGCGCTTAAGGGCTTTCTGGGCCGCGAATTCAGGGCCTGTCAGCATGATAGTTGGCTCAGAGCCGATAGACGCCATTGAACGGATGCGGGCACGAGGCTTCAGGCCGAACTTCTCCCCCATTTCCTTGCTGCCGAGAAGGATAGCAGCGGCACCGTCCACGATGCCGGAAGAGTTGCCCGCATGATGCACGTGGTTGATGCGCTCATACTCAGGGTATTTCTGTAGGGCCACATTGTCGAAGCCGAACTCGCCCATCTGCACGAAGCTTGGCTTCAGGGCGCCAAGGCTTTGCATGGTTGTCTCTGGGCGCATGAACTCGTCATGGTCCAGCACAGTCATGCCGACAACGTCCTTGACCGGCACGATGGACTTGGAGAAACGGCCTTCGTCCCAAGCCATTTTCGCACGCTTCTGGCTTTCAACAGCATAGGCATCTACGTCATCGCGGCTGTGGCCGTATTTGGTGGCGATAAGGTCAGCCGAAACACCTTGCGGTACGAAATAGCTGTGGAAAGCGACAGATGGGTCAACTGGCCATGCGCCGCCGTCGCTGCCCATAGGCACGCGGCTCATGCTTTCGACACCGCCGCCGATGGCCATGTCGGCCTCGCCTGACATGATTTTTGCGGCCGCGATGTTGGTTGCTTCAAGGCCAGAGGCACAGAAGCGGTTTACCTGAAAACCAGCTGTCGTCTCAGCGTAACCTGCGTTGATCGCGGCAACGCGGGCGATATCCGCCCCTTGCTCACCTACAGGGGAAACACAGCCAAAAGCGATGTCATCCACATTTTCAGTGTCGATCTCGTTCCTGTCACGCACCGCCTGCAGAACCTGTGTCGCCAGCTGGATCGGTGTGATTTCGTGAAGGCTGCCATCCTTGCGGCCACGGCCCCGTGGCGTCCTGACGGCATCATAAATATAGGCTTCGGTCATTTTGGATTAACTCCCCTTGGATCCCTATGCTTAGAAGTTCGCTGCGTCGAGCGCCATGACGTCGTCGGCGCCAGTCTCAAGCTCAGCGAGCAATGCTTTGATCTCTGGCATGCGGCGCTTCATATAGTAGCGACCCGTGGCCAGCTTGTTCTCATAGAAGGTAGGATCGGATGTGCCCGCGTCCAGCGCATCAGTGGAAACTTTTGCCATCTGGGTCCACATCAGGCCCAGAAGCACATGACCAAAGAGGTGCATGTAAGGCGTGGAGGCGGCCCCGGCATTGTCCGGGTTGGCCATGCCGTTTTGCATCAGCCACATGGTGGCTTGCTGAAGGTCTTTCAGGCCAGAGCCAAGCGCGTCAGTGAATGGACGCAGGCGGTCGTCGCCCTTGGCGCTTTCGCGGATTTCACCGGCATATTTGAAGAAGGCCTGCATCGCGCGGCCACCGTTGGCTGGCAGCTTGCGGCCCACCAGGTCAAGCGCCTGGATGCCGTTTGCGCCTTCATAGATTTGTGCAATGCGGGCATCGCGCACGAACTGTTCCATGCCGGTTTCAGCGATATAGCCATGGCCACCAAAGATCTGCTGGCTGGACACGCAATACTCAAAGCCGCGGTCGGTGAAGACGCCTTTGATGATTGGCGTCAGGAGGCCGATCATATCGTCCGCCCATTGGCGCTCTTCTTCGGTTTCGGCCTTGTGCACAAGGTCAACGAGCAAGCCACACCATAGGCTGGCGGCGCGGGATGCCTCATTGAACGCCTTGGCGTTCATCAGCATGCGGCGCACGTCAGGATGTACGATAATCGGGTCCGCCGGGCCGTCCGGGTTCTTCGGCCCCGTGAGCGAGCGGCCCTGGATGCGGTCGCGGGCGTATTCAACAGCGTTCTGGTAGGCGACTTCAGAGTTCGCAAGGCCCTGCATGCCAACGCCGATCCGTGCTGCGTTCATCATGATGAACATGGACTTCAGACCCTTGTGCGGCTCGCCGATCAGATAGCCTTCGGAGCCCTCATAGTTCAGAACGCACGTGGAGTTGCCGTGAATACCCATCTTTTCTTCGATGGAGGCCACATTCACATTGTTGAATTCACCCGGCGTACCGTCTGCGTTCAGCTTGTATTTCGGCACAATAAAGAGGGAGATACCCTTCACGCCCTTCGGGGCATCGGGCAGGCGCGCCAGCACCAGGTGGATGATGTTTTCCGCCATGTCGTGGTCGCCGGCGGAGATGAAGATTTTCGTGCCGGAAATGGCGTAGGAGCCATCTGCATTGGGCTCGGCTTTGGTGCGCAGCATACCCAGGTCGGTACCGCAGTGCGGTTCCGTCAGGTTCATGGTGCCGGTCCATTCGCCGGTGATCATTTTCGGCAGGTAGGTCTGTTTCTGTTCGTCCGACCCGTCGATGCTGATCGCAGCTTGCGCGCCGGCGGCCAAGCCTGGATACATGGCAAAAGCGTGGTTCGAGCTGATCATCATTTCTTCAAAGCAGAAGCCCAGCACATGCGGCATGCCCTGACCACCATATTCAGGGTCAGACGTCAGGCTTGGCCAGCCGTTCTCAATGAACTTCTGATAGGCTTCCTTGAAACCCTTGGGCGTGGTGACAGAGCCGTCTTCATGACGGGTGCAGCCTTCGCGATCGCCGGAATAATTGAGCGGCTGAAGCTCGTTCTCACAGAATTTGGCGCCTTCCTCAAGGATGGCGCTCACAAGGTCTGGGGTCGCTTCCGAATAGCCCGGCAGGTTGGAATATTTGCCGATATTCAGCACTTCATTCAGGATGAAGAGCTGGTCTTTCACAGGGGCGCGATAGATTGGCATTTTAGGTCCTCAACTATGTTGTGTGTTCTGATGAATCGATGAATGTCTGTTACGGCTGATATTTACCGAGCGGTTCACCGGTGTCCCGGCGTACCCAAAGGCCGCGGTCCTTGTCGCGGACCAGATTGGAGATCAGCTCGCTGAATTCTTGAAGCTCCTCGATGGTGGCGTTGATGTCGTCCCGCTGGGCTTCCAGTGCGCGAATACGCTCGCGGCAGCGCTCAGCCGTCACGGCGCGCTGGGTCTCGCGGCCATCGCCGACATTGTAGAGATCAAGCATCTCGCCGATCTCTGACAGTGAAAAGCCCACGCGCTTGCCGCGCAAAATCCAGGCAAGGCGCACGCGGTCCTCAGCGCTGTAGATGCGGTTCTGGCCCTGGCGCTCGGGCGAAATCAGGCCCTGGTCCTCATAGTGACGAAGCGTTCTTGGCGTCACGCCGAAGTCGCAGGCCAGCTCTTTGATAGAGTATGTTTTTGGCTTGTCTGCAGGCATGAAAGGTTCCCTCTAATGTGCCCCATTAGATAGTTGACGTTTACGTTAACGTCAACCTTGATCCGATCACAATTGCTAGACTCTTGGAAATCCTTTATATTTTCTGGACGCATGAGTTTGATTTCGGCCGAAATGGTATATTTCAATGGCTGAAGAAGGTGCGACTCGAGGCCTTGGGGGAGGCTTTGGCCGCAATAGCCTGCGAAGGGGAGAGAAAATGGCACCAAAATTTGACAGTTTCCGGGAGTTTTTCCCTTACTATCTGGCCGAACACGCCGACCCGGTGTGTCGGGCGCTCCATTATATGGGCACAACATTGGCGACACTGGTTTTGCTTTATGCCCTTTACAGCCAGAATTGGTGGCTGCTTCTGGTGGTGCCGCTGTGTGGCTACAGCTTTGCCTGGGTTGGCCATTTCGTGTTTGAGAAGAACAAGCCTGCGACATTTGATTATTGGAAATGGTCCCTGATCGGGGACTATAAAATGTACAGCCTTTGGATCACTGGAAGGCTTGGCCCGGCACTTGAAGATGCGCTTGCACAGTATGGTCGCCGCAACAGCAAAGGCGTCACTGGCGCGTAAAGGCACATAAAGGCCCTATTTCGTTAGGCCTTTGTTTGCATTTTACAATTAGTTTCGGTAGGTCTTAGCCTTAAGTCGTCCGCGGTCCATCTTTTGGAATCCGAAGCAGCATGCCTCTGTATCTACCCATTGCAGAACTGTCGATGAATGTCTTTGTTGTCATGGGCATGGGCGCCCTTGTGGGCCTTTTGTCCGGCATCTTTGGCGTGGGCGGCGGCTTCCTGATGACACCGCTACTGATTTTCGCAGGCGTGCCGCCGGCCGTTGCTGTGGCGACCCAGTCGAATCAGATTACCGCAGCGAGCGTATCGGGCGTGATTGCTCATTGGCGCCGTCAGGGCGTCGATGTGAAAATGGGCGTTGTGTTGATTGCGGGCGGCGCGGTGGGCGCTTTCATCGGCGCTGAAATCTTCACCTATTTGCGATCGCTCGGGCAGGTCGATCTGATGATCTCGATCGCCTATGTAGTGTTCCTCGGGCTCATTGGCGGCCTGATGTTCTGGGAAAGCATGCGGGCGATCATGCGCCAGCGGCGCGGCTATGTGCCGCCGCGGAAACCCCGCGAGGAAAGGCACAAGGCCTGGATTCACGCGCTACCTTTCAAGATGAGGTTTCGCAAATCCCGGCTCTATATTTCGGCGCTGCTGCCGCTGTTGATCGGCTTCTTTGTTGGTGTGCTTTCAGCCATCATGGGCGTGGGCGGCGGTTTCGTGATGGTGCCCGCCATGATCTATATCCTTGCGATGCCAACCAACGTGGTGATCGGCACCTCGCTGTTCCAGATCATATTTGTGACGGCCCTGACCACCATTTTCCATTCGGTGAATACCCAGACGGTGGACATCTTTCTTGCGATCCTGTTGCTGCCGGGGGCCGTGATCGGCGCCCAAATCGGCGCCCGGATCGGTATGAAGCTGAAAGCTGAACAGCTTCGCGCGCTTCTGGCGCTGATGGTGCTACTTGTGTGCGCAAAGATGGCTGTGGCGCTGGTGGTTGAACCGCCAGAGCTTTATTCGGTCGCAGACCTCGAGGAAATCGGGGAGCGGCACTGATGGCGATCAGGAAGGCAATGGCCCTCATGTTGCTGCTTGGCCTGGCACTGGTGCCAAGCTCATCTGCGCATGCCCTGGTGACGGATCTATCGAACAAGCGGATCGAAATTCGCTACAGCTTCTCTGGCGCCGAACTGATCCTTTTCGGCGCTGTCGGGTCCACCAACATTGATGTGCGGCAGGAAGACTATGACGTGGTCATTGTGGTGCGTGGTCCTGAAGCGCCTGCGGTTGTGCGCAAGAAGGCCAGGGTAGGCGCCATCTGGGTCAACGCAGATGATATGCGCTTCCCAAGTGCGCCTGGTTATTATGCGGTGGCGGCCACGCGCCCGCTCAATGAAATTGCCAATCCGGTTGCTTTCGCGTCATACGGCATTGGTTTCCATAACTTGCCGCTGGTGGCAGACAGTGGCAATGGCCTGATGATGCCTGATCCAGAATTTCGCGAGGCGCTTTTCCGTCTCAGAAGCGGTGATGGCCTTTACCGGCAGGAAAAGGACGAAGTCGCGATTATCGGCCAGGGTCTGTTTCGCACCAATGTGCACCTGCCCGCCAATGTGCCGGTTGGCGAGTTTATTGTGGAAACCTTTATTTTCCAGCACGGTAGCATGCGGTCCAGAAACCGGATCAGCCTGACTGTGGACAAAGAAGGCTTTGAGCGGGCGGCCTATAATTTCGCTCACGGCTATCCCTTCTGGTACGGCATTGTGGCCGTTATTGTGGCGCTTGCTGCCGGTTGGCTTGCTGGTGTGCTGGGCAAGAAATAGAATTTTCATGAGCCGCGCGAACAAACTTTTTTTCTTGCTGTTGCTGGTGATTACGGTTGCTGGAGTATCACACTGGCCCTCTGTTTGGTTTGCGGTTTTTTGCTTCTTTGCGTGGGCGGCACTGTTTGCGCGTCTATATGCCGAGCAACAGAAAAAATGCCCGGCTTGTGGGCTTGAGGTTTACAAAGATAAGAACGGTATCTTGCACGCCTGGAACAAACGCTTTGCCTGCCCCCATTGCGGCGCAAAGCTATAGCGATTAACGCTCGCTACTGCCTTTCCTGATCTCAAATAAATATTTGTCACCTTCAACGCGTGCCATCACCAGTGTATGGCCAGCCATTGAACAAAAGGCTGGCATATCCTGAACCACGGCCGGATCAGTTGCGGTCAGCAGCAGCATATCGCCGGGGGCAAGATCATCCAGCTTTCGCCGGGCGCGAAGGATCGGCATCGGGCATAACATGCCTGAAACGTCCAGATGAGCTGCGAACCGTTCGTCGGTATCATCCATTATTCATAACCCTAACCCAATGGGTGACAGGATCGCCGCGGTTTAACCGGGCGCTACCTTGGCTTTGAGTTTAATGGCCATTTCTCAATAGCGCGTTAACAGGCGCGCTATATAGAAGCCGGGCGGGGGTATGGCAAGGCGGTCTTCGCCGTTTGATGAGGTCAGTCTTCGAGAATGCCAAGGCGAAGGGCGCTTGGTAGGATCTCGCGGGTGGAGGTGACCTCAAGCGCGTCTTTCAGTTCCTTGATGTGAAAGGAGACCGTTGGTGCGCTGACGCCAAGGCGTTCGGCGATCTGGCCGTTTGTAAGGCCCGCGTTCAGTTGCTGCAGGACTTCGAGCGGGCGTCCCTTGATGCCGACGCTTGCGGCACGCTCGGTGCGCTCCAGCGGCTGATAGAAGGTGTGCATATAAAGGCTTGCCAGATGCACCTCGTCGCCGTGCATTCGCATGATGTTCTTGAGGTCACCAATCCGCTTTTCGCAGTGCAGTGTCACTTCCCCATGGCCGCGCCCAAACGGATGCCTGAGCGGGAAGCCGACGGCAGAAAAGATGCCATAATGCTCGGCTCGTTGCAGAATGAAATCGAAGCCTTCGAAATTGGGATCGCGAGGGTCCAGAAGGTCGCGCGCCATGTAAAGTGGCTGCATGGACCGGCGTTCGATCTGGTGGATCATCGGGTCCACCTTTTCGTATTTGCGGCTCAGATATTCCTCGACGCCTTCTTTGGGCATGCTGGTGATCCAGGTTCTGCCTGCCAACGACACCCGGACGTGTGTATCTTTGCCGTTTTCAGTTACAATTCGGGAATTGATGGGTGCATAGCTATAGCCATAAGTGGCGCATTTAAAGCCACGCTCGCCAACAAAATCAAGAAACAGCTGCCATACATCATGGCTGGTATCGACCGCCTCCAGTTGGCCGATCAGGGTGCTGACACTTTCCACAAAAGAGTCTCCGTTTGGTGATCGGTATTGCTTTATTATTTGTAACAATGAGCAGAACAGCCGCCAATTAAACGAAATATATACATTTCACCGAACAATGTCGCCCCTTGATCGTGATTATTTCTGGTGGCCATAAATAAAGCCCGCCCTGGGTGAGGGCGGGCTTTTACCGGGTTGGGTGTTCCCGGTAAAACGGACGGAACGGTTGGGTGCCGGGTGCTGAGAGATGTTCCGTCCGCAAACTCAAAACTGAAACTGGTGCCTAGTGAACAACGGCCCGGTTGGGTTTGAACGAACCTGCTGCGATCGTGGTCAGATGCTCATGAATCGATAGCCACAGGTCGAAACCCTCGTCGTCACCAATTGCCTTCATCTTGGAAAGCGCCTCATCCGCATAGTCGAGCGCCTTGGGGCCCAAATTCTTCAAAAGGTTCTCGGCGACGAGACCAAAATAAAAGTTTGGGTCGAATGGCTGGGACTGTTGCATCTGATTAACTCCTCGAAGCGGCGTTTGAAACTTGCCCTCCTTATGAGCAACAGGCGTGCCAACTTTTGGCCTTTAGGGTTTTCAAGGGGTTGGGGGGATATGCCCGCTATTGTGTCACCCGTCAGGCGTGAGAGCGGACAAAGCTGCCGGGTGAAAGCTGCCGCCTGTTGGTAAGGCTTGCCGTGTCAAATTGGGGCAGGAGGGTGCTTGCCCGTTCAGGCCTCAAGCAGATGCAGTAGTGCTGGCGCATGGCGCCACGGGTCGGTTGCCTGAATACGGGGAATAGTCGCAACCGGTAGGTTGGTCAGGCCCTCGATCTCCTCTGCCGTCTCGGACAGGTCAGGGTTGTCATAGATCGTGCCGGGCGCGCTTTCACTGACAATGATACCCCGCACCTTTAGCCCGCGCGCCTGCATGGCCTCCACTGTACTGATGGTGTGGGAAATGGTGCCCAGGTAACTGCCGACCACCAGCAGGCTTTCAAGCCCAAGGTCCGCGATCCAGTCGGCCACAAGCCGGTCGCCGGTGAGCGGCACAAAAGATCCGCCAACGCCCTCGATAAGCGTGAAAGTATCAGCCTCAAGGGCTTTCCTGCATGTGCTGATCACGGCATCATATTCAAGCGTGCGGCTTTCTGCCTTTGCCGCCATCGTAGGGGCCAGCGGGGCCTTGAAGCGGAACGGTGAGATCTGGTCCAGCGTGTCGGCGTGGATGGGCAGTCCAAGCGCTTTGGCGATCACAGCCGTGTCGCTTTCAGCCATGGTGTTGTCGTCAAAGCCGCTGATAATGGGCTTCAGGGCTGTCAGATCCATGCCCATTTCGCGGGCCTGATGGCACAGTGCTGCGGTCACAAGTGTCTTGCCGATCTCAGTGCCGGAGGATGTGATGAAAAGTCCAGCCATATCAGTCTCCCAAACCAAGTTTTTTGCATACGGCAATCAGCCTGTCGACGTCAGCATCCCGGTGGCTCGCGGAAAAGCTGAACCTGAGCCGCGACGTGCCTTCAGGCACAGTGGGCGGGCGGAAGGCGATCACCTTGAAGCCTTCAGTGGCCAGTGCGTCGGATGCCCCTAGCGCGTCAGCCTCTGTACCAATCACAAGGGGAACGATGGGCGTGTCGGGTGCTGGAAGGCCAAGTGCAGCCGCAAAGGTTCGCGCCAGTTTGACGGGGCGCGCGACCTTTTCCTGGTCGTTTTCGATGAGTTCAAGCGCTTTCAGGCTGGCACCAACGGCGGCAGGCGGCAGGCCCGTCGTATAGATGAAAGACCGTGCGCGGGTCTTGATCAGGTCAATCACAGGCTTTGATGCAGCCAGGTATCCGCCGTACGAGCCAACAGCTTTCGAGAGCGTTCCCATCTGCAGCGGCACCAGGCCTTCAGCGCCAGTGGCGTGCATGGACCCGCGCCCGCCACCGATGGTACCCAGTGCGTGGGCGTCATCTGCCAGAAGCCAGGCATCATGGTTTTGTGCAAGCAGGCCAAGTTCCTTCAGGGGGGCGATGTCGCCGTCCATGGAATAGACGCCGTCCACAACCATTAGGCAGCGGCCATGAGCTGCTCTGTGCTCCGCCAGCAATTCTGCCGCGTGGCCCACGTCATTATGGCGGAAGAATTTCACGGTGGCGCGTGAAAGCTGGACGCCCGCGTGGATGCAGGTATGCACCAGCTCATCTGCGATGATCAGGTCTTCCTTGCCCACAAGGGTTGGGATAATGCCCACGTTCGCCAGATAGCCTGACCCGAACACGGCAGCATCTTCTGTGCCTTTGAGGGCAGCGATCTTCTGTTCCAGTTTGCGGTAAAGCGGGTGATTGCCGGTCACGAGGCGGCTGGCCCCGGCCCCGGCCCCGAACTGGTCTGCGGCTGCCTTGGCAGCGTCGATAACGTCTGGGTGGGTTGACAGACCCAGATAGTCATTGTCCGTGAAGCTGATAAGCGGCGCACCACCATCAACTGAAAGCGCCATGGCCATGGACCGCGCCGTGTCCACAAGCGTGCGCCGCTGGTTTTTTGCTTCAAGTGAAGCCAGCTTTCCAAGGGCAAAATCTGACAGGCTGTCTGGCATGGCGGGGTGGGGCTTTTTGATCTGTTGCATGGGGGCTGACTTAAGGCCTGCGGAAGGCCCAGTCAATGCCCGTTTTTCCTTGACTTCCCAGCCTATCCCTTCACATTAGCGCCCGCAAAAAGACCACCCGCACACAGGCGTGCGGCAAGGAGAGAAACGCATGAACGCCCCAGCTAAAATCGACACTCAGGACGCCCCGATCCGCCATGACTGGACACGGGAAGAGGTTATGGCCTTGTTTGAAAAGCCGTTTATGGATCTGGTGTTTGAGGCCGGGCGTGTTCACCGCCTTTATCATGACCCCAACAAGGTGCAGCTTAGCCAGCTGATTTCGATCAAGACGGGCGGTTGTGCCGAAGATTGCGGCTATTGCTCCCAGTCAGCGAAGTACAAGAACGGTACCGGCCTTGACGCGACCAAGCTGATGGAGGTCGAGCGCGTGGTGGAAGCCGCGAAGAAAGCAAAAGCCGGTGGTGCGTCACGCTACTGCATGGGGGCGGCATGGACGAGCCCCAAGGACCGCGACATGGACACCATTGTCGCTATGGTCGAAGGCGTGAAGGAATTGGGCATGGAAACCTGCATGACACTGGGCATGCTCTCCGATTGCCACACAAAAAAGCTGAAGGACGCGGGCCTCGATTACTATAACCACAATGTGGATACGTCCGAGGAATTTTACGGTGAAATCATTACAACACGGACCTATCAGGACCGCATCGATACACTGAATCGCGTCCGTGAGGCGGGAATCAATGTCTGCTCCGGCGGTATCGTCGGCATGGGCGAGCGCGTTGAAGACCGTGCGGGTATGTTGCAGACGCTCGCGAACCTGGACCATCACCCGGACAGTGTGCCGATCAACATGCTGGTGGCTGTGCCGGGCACGCCGCTTGAACATGTCGAACGGCTCGATCCGCTTGAGTTCGTGCGCACCATCGCGGTCGCGCGCATCATGATGCCGAAATCTGAGGTGCGGCTTTCTGCAGGCCGTCAGGAAATGACGGAAGAGGCGCAGGCGCTGTGTTTCCTCGCGGGCGCCAGCAGCATATTCTATGGCGAGCAGCTTTTGACCACGCCGAACCCGGAAAACAACAAGGATATGGCCCTGTTCCAAAAGCTCGGCCTCAGCCCGGCATAAGATGACAGGCCAGCCAACATGGTTTGACGAGGGTATCGGGCATATATGGCTGCCCTATACCCAAATGAAAACCGCTACCCCACCGCTGCCGGTGAAGGCGACAAACGGCGTGCGGATCACGCTTGAGGACGGGCGCCAACTGATCGACGGCATCTCCAGTTGGTGGGCTGCGGCGCACGGCTATAACCACCCGCATATCATTGAAGCCATGAAAGCCCAGCTGGATACCATGCCGCACGTGATGTTTGGTGGTTTGGTGCATGAGCAGGCGCTGAAGTTGTCGAAGCGGCTGGCCGATATGCTGCCGGGGGACCTGAACCGTGCATTCATCGCCGAATCCGGTTCTGTGTCGGTCGAGGTGGCCATGAAGATGGCGGCGCAATATTTCATGAACCGCGGTGAAAAGCGCACCAAGTTTGTTCATTTTCGCGGCACCTACCACGGTGACACGCTTGGCACCATGGCAGTGTGTGACCCGGAAGAGGGTATGCACGGCCTCTTCAAAGGCATGCTGGCGGAAAACCTGCTAACGGATTTGCCGCGCACCCCGGAAGATGCCGAACGCTTCGCCGCCTTCCTCAAGGTGAATGCCCCCGACGTGGCCGCGGTTATTACAGAGCCACTGGTGCAGGGTGCGGGCGGCATGGTGTTCCACACGCCTGAAACGCTCAAGTGGATCCGTATGGCGTGCGATGCAGCGGGCGTGCTGATGATCGTGGACGAGATTTTCACAGGCTTTTACCGCACAGGCACCCGCTTCGCCATCGATCAGGCCGACATCGTGCCTGATATGGTAACGCTGTCGAAAGCCTTGTCTGGGGGTGTGGCGCCGCTCAGCGTCTGTGTGGCCCGGGACGCAATATTTGATGCCTTCTATGACGACGATCCGATGAAGGCGCTGATGCACGGGCCCACCTATATGGCGCATGCGCTTGGCTGTGCGGCGGCCAATGCGTCGCTTGATCTGTTCGAGCGGGAAGATTACGCCGCGCGGGCAGAAGCTATCCAGCATCAGATGATGGCGGAGCTGGCGCCGTGCGGGTTTCTGGACAATGTGAAAAGCGTGAGGGTGAAGGGTGCCATCGGTGTTGTGCAGCTTGAAGACGCGTCAGGCATTGAAGCGCTGAAGCCGAAGTTTGTGGCAGAGGGCGTGTGGATCAGGCCTTTCCGCGACATTGTCTATCTGACGCCGCCACTTATCATTGAGCCGGCGGACTTAACGAAGCTCACCGGCTCAATCTACAAGGTATTGTCTGAGGTTTAAGGCTTAGCGGCCATCTGGTTCGCCATCCTCCGCCTTGGTTGGCGCAACCTCGATTTCCTCATCCATTTCTGTTTCAGGTGCTGCTTTTGGATCCAGCTTTACTTGCTGGATGCTGACATTTCCGGCGCGATTCATGTTCCGCCTGACAACGTCCACTAACAGGCGCTGCACATGTGGCGGATACATGCTGACATCAAGGTTTCGGCCATTTCGACCAACTGACTGGAAGTTGGCGCCGCCGTTGGCAGCGCTAAGATAGCCATTATAGAGATCGGCGATATGCCAGTCCTCCAGCTTCACCTCGATGCTGGTCACGGGACCAAGCAGGAAGCCGAAATCACGTCGGGCGTATTTGTTGATATGTGCCAGAAGGTCGCGTTCGAAATTCGGGAACTTTTGCGCGACATCCCGATAATAGGTAGAGACGCGGAGAATATAATCATCCTTGATACGGGTGCCGCGAATGCTGTTCACAAAGTCTCGCGCGTTGTCTTCAAGGTCGGCATAGACGGTCTCTCCAGTGTAAGCTTTGGTACGCAGGTTGGGCGAACCCACCGAGCCCAGGAAGAAGCCGTAAATGACAACCGGGTCATCCCAGTTATCGAGCACATGCTGGCGGATGTCATAAGGTGAAACCATGGTGCCCATGACATCAAATTGGCGGTCGCAATAGAAACGGTCTTCATGGTCTGGGTCTGTGCAGTCACCATACAGGCGGTCAACAAGCGTGACCGGATAGCGGTCAGCAATCTTGGCATAGACAATCGCGTTGTGCAGGTTCAGCCAATAGGCCAGTTGCTCGTTTTTGTTCAACCTTGTGAGGTCAATTTTCTCCGGCAGGTCCAAGAGCACGTCCCGCACCTCGCGTACCACGAACTCCTGCTCGCTGGTCTTGATGTCATGGAACATGATCCGGTTGCCCTCAAGGCGCGAAGGTTCGGGGTTGTCGCGCACGAAACGTGTCCCGGTGCCAGAGCCCGGCCAAACGCGCCGGGCTGGCTTATGGTCGGACCGTCCCAGTGGCAGGACTGTCTTTTCCAGAAGATAGTCCATGTCCTCATACTTGAGGGCAGTTTGTGAATTCGGATTATAGGCTGTCGGCAAAAGCGGCTCAGAAGCCGTTGCAGAGATGCTTACGGTCAGAATTGCGCCGGTGATGGCCGCGCAGGCACCCTTGATGATGTTCATTGAAATTCCCCACTATCTCGCGTCAATGAAGTTGTTTTAATTATAAGAAAAATATAGGGGCAGTATTCCAAGTCTACAAGTATGACTGGTCTGAAACTATGCTTTGCGGAGTATTTTTATAACTTTAGCTCGGTGTAGTAATCGGTCAGGCTGCGGGTGTCACACCAAATACGGGCTATGAGCTATTGATCTGCAATCTCTCCTGGGTCGAGCTCTTCAATCCCAACCTCTGCTTCCCGCAGGTGTCGCTTCCGCTCAACCAACTCTGTCAGGAATTCCTGCACATGCCTGGGGTATTTTCCGGATGATGAAGTTTTTCGGATTATAGCAGCGATGTCTTGTGGGGACGCATTTGGGTTTGATGCGGTGGCTAAAACAATTCTTGCCGGGTTCGTGTTGGCGGAGGTCGTCAGACCGAGATGTCCGTTATAGAGATCGGCTATGTACCAGTCTGAAATGTCAGGCTCGAATGTGCTCAGATTGGCAATCAGGCTGGTCATGCGAACGTCTGTATAGCGCATCAGGTGAGCTTTCAGGTTCCGGTCAAAGTCGGGAAATAAGGAGGCATAATTGGCATAAAGCGTTGAGACGCGCGCACCTTCATCCCACAACTGGATGCCGCGCAGGCTGTTAACAAATTCGCGCGCATTATCTTCAAGGTTGGCCCAAACATTTTGCGCGGTATAAGCCTCGCGTCGCAGGTTTGGCCCGCCGATGGTGCCCTGGTAGAAACCATAAAGCACCCGGGGATCCTGCCAGTGGTTTACCACATAGGTTTCAATATCCTTGAGCGACATCCGCTTGCCTGCAACGGTTAGTATCTTTCTTGTCCAGTTTTCTTTGTGAAAGCCCTTCAAGTTTGATTGGGGATACACTTGGGCGATCTGGGTGAAGGCCGTGGCGTTATGTAGGTTCAGCCAGTAGGCGAGCTGCTCATCTGGTGAAAATTCGGTCAGCGGAACATCATCTGGCACGCGGGACAGACCGTCTACAATCGCAGCCACATAGGCTTTGTTGCTGTCCCCAAGTGCATGGAAAAACACTCTGTTGGCTTCAAGTCGGGTGGGGTTGGGGTTGGTTTTTGTGAGCCTTGACGCTGGGGCGGTTTTAATACGCGCTGCGGGTTTGCGGTCAGACCGCCCTGTATCCATCACAGTTTCCTTCAGAACCATGTCCCAGTCGGCATAGCTGATGGATAGTTTTTCCTCTGCGAGTGCAGGGTGCGCGAATAATAATGCGATTGTCAGTATGGCTAAAAGCGGTCGCATGCAAAGTCTCTCCCCCAGTATCGAGTTGAAGAGATGTTAGCCTTAAAGTGTTATTAAGACAACTATTGCGATGAGGAGCTGTCTACACGCACAGGCCAAAGAAAAAGCCCGGCGGTGAGGCCGGGCTTTGTGTGTTTCTTATGCAGCTTTTCGCCTATTCGCGATTGCCAAGGAAGCTCAGCAGATACATGAACAGGTTCACGAAATCGAGGTACAGGCTTACAGCACCCATGATCGCGCCTTTGGCGACAGCTTCGCCCGTGGCCATCATATAGTAGCTGTGCTTGATGCGCTGCGTGTCATAGGCAGTGAGGCCAGCGAAGATCAGTACGCCTGCAACAGAAATAACGAACTGCATCATCGAAGACTGCATGAACATGTTCACAACGCTTGCGATGATCAGGCCAATCAGGCCCATGAACAGGAAGGTGCCCATGCCGGACAGGCTTTTCTTCGTGGTATAGCCGTAAAGGCTAAGCGCACCGAAAGAAGCTGCAGTGATGAAGAAAGTCCGTGCGATACTCTCACCGGTGTAAACTAGGAAAATCGACGCCAGCGACAGGCCCATAACGGTGGCGAACGCCCAGAAGACCATCTGCAGTGTGCCGGAGCTCATTTTTTGAACACCGAAGCTCATCACCATAATGAAGGCTAGCGGCGCGAGCGCCAGAACCCAACGAAGCGGCGAGCCGTATACAGTTTGAACCAGCTCCTGGCTGCCCATCAGCATGTTGCCAAAAACCATGGCAACAATGCCGGTCAGCAGAACGCCGGACGCCATATAGTTATAGACCTTGAGCATGTAGGCGCGCAGGCCTTCATCGAACTCAGCAGTTTGGGTGGCAGAGCCAGCCCGGAAAGTAGTATTGTATCGTTCCACGATAGTTGCTCCCCATGGGGTTACAGTCAGTTGCAGCTAATATGGGCATTCGCCCTTTTGCTTGCAACCGTATTCGCAAGAATTTGATCGCAGAATTTCCAAGGCGATAGACTTTATCTATCACTGAAAATCCTGCATTTGATCACTCGGTCCGCAGGACCGCGTTCGGCTTGATCCCCAGTGCCCTGTAGCTAGAGCCCAAACCGAACAGAATGGTCACCAACAGGCTTGTGACCACGGTGAAAATCATCGGCGCGGGCAGGAAGCTGAATTCCATATCCATGACGAAATCCACCACGATCCATCCCGTAAGGCTGCCAAGCCCCAGCGCGATGGCGGCTGTAATCAGGCCGATAAGGGTATATTCCAACAGGTATGCCCTGAGAATCTGGCCCCTGACGGCGCCCACCACCTTCAGGATCACGCTTTCATAGACCCGCTGGCGGAAACCGGCAGCAATCGCGCCCGCCAACACCAGAATGCCGGCGATGATGGCAACAGCGGCTGTCGCCCGCACGGCAGTGCCGATCTGGTCCATCATGGTGTTGACGCTTGAGAGCACCTCTTTCATGCGGATGGCCGTGACATTGGGGAAAGCGTTCGTCAGCACTTTGTGGGCTTCCACTTCCGCTTCGTTCGACGCCTTCAGTGTTGCCATATAGGTGTGCGGCGCGGCCTTGAGCGTGTTCGGGTCAAACAGGATCACGAAATTGAAGCCGAAGGTGCCCCAGTCAATCTCCCTGAGCGACCGGACTGTCGCTGTGATCTCACGCCCCAGCACAGAAACGCTGATGGTGTCGCCTATTTTGAGGCCGAGGCCGTCTGCAGCTTCCTTGCCTAGGCTGACTTCAGGTTCACCTGCATAGCCAGCGGGCCACCAGTCGCCTTCAACCAGATGGCTGCCGTTGCCCAGCTCTTCCATATAGGAAAGGCCGCGGTCCCCGCGCAAGATCCAGCGCACATTCTGGGCCACTTCAACTTCAGACGCGTTCACGCCGTTCAGTTTGGTCACCCGGCCCCTGAGGTTCGGCACACTCACCAGCTCCTCAACCCCGTCGATGCCCTTGGCTTTCGCTTCGAATTCCGCAAGCTGATGGCCCTGAATGTCCAGAAGGAAGAAGGCCGGGGCCTCTTCCGGCACCTGTTCAGTCAGGCGTTCTGACAAGTTGCCTTCAATCAGCGCCAGCGTGGAAAAGAGCGTCAGGCCAAGCCCGAGCGAGATCACGACCGCACCCGTGGCCGCCCCGGGCCGGTGCAGGTTCGCAACGGCCATGCGGATCAGTGGGTTTCGTGACCGCGGCGCCTTGGATGCCAGCCGTTCAATCAGCCAACTGGTGAACCTTAGAAGGCCAAGTGTCAGCCCAGCGCCGCCCATGAAGCCTGCCGCGAGCATACGGTTGTCTGACATGCCAACCGCCAGCAGCACTACAACGGTGGCGGCACCGAAGATGGTGGCAACATAGATGAAGCGCGGCCAGCGGCTCTCAGGTGCCACGAGCGCCCGGAACAGGCGCACCGGCGGCAGGTCCCGCGCTTTGCCAAGCGGCCAAACCGCGAAGGCGACGGTGATCATCAGGCCATAAAGGGCAGAGAGGAAGAGCGCCAAAGGGTAAACCCCGCCATCGGGGCGGACCGGGAGCGTGTCAGGCAGGAACATCGCCAGCACGCTCGGTAGCATTGAACCCACGATCATGCCAACCGCGATGGCGATCAGGCCAATCAGCAGTATCTGGAAGAAATAGGTTTTGAAAACTGTGCTGCCGTCCGCACCCAGTATCTTGAAGGTGGCGATGGTCTTGGTCTTGCGGTCCATATAGCCGCGCACCGCATTGCCCACACCCACACCGCCAACAACCAGCGCGGAAATGCCGACGAGCGTGAGGAAGATACCCATCTGGTCAATGAAGCGGCGAAGTCCCGGCGCACTCGTGGACCGGTCACGCACCCGCCAGTTGGCGTCCGGGAAAGCTTCCTTCAAATCTTCGCGCACGGCCTTGATATCGGTGCCTGCAGGCATTTTAAGTTTGTAATAGAAGTTCACCAGGCTGCCGGTTGTGATCAGGCCGGTTTCTTCAAGGGCTGCGCGGCGGATCATCACGCTGGGGCCAAGCTGGAAGCCCATGTTGGCCTTGTCGGGTTCCTTCTCAATGAACGCGCGGATATCGGCTTTCACGTTGCCGAAGATCAGTGTGTCGCCGGGTTCAACGCCCAGGCGGTCAGCCAGCAGCGGGTCAATCGCCACGCCCCATTTACCCGCGCGCTTTTCAAACAGCGCTTCGTTATCGAGCATTGGTTTGGTGACGAAATCCCCATAAAGCGGGTATAGGCCATCGACCGCCCGGAGTTCCACAAGGGTGGACCGGGGCGCGCCGTCAACCCGCGCCATGGTGCGAAGGCGCGCGCTATCGGAAAGCGTGCCGCGTTCATTCAGCCATGTTCTGGCTTCAGGCCCCAGTTGAGCCTGGAAAATGTTGATCTCCATGTCGCCGCCAAGGATCGATTGTCCTTCGCGCTCCATGCCTTCCTGGATCGCGCGGGTGAGCGAGCCGACGGCGGCGATGGCAGTCACGCCCAAAATCAGGCAGGCCATGAAGATGCGGAAGCCCGAAAGGCCGCCACGAAGTTCCCGAAGCGCCAGCCTTAACGCCACTGGCAGGGCGGGGTTGCGGCTGATCATTTGTTTGACACCTTGCCCATAACGCCCATGTCGCCAGTGACGGACTTGGTGTTGCCCGTATCGTCCACCACTTTACCATCGGCCATTGAAATCACACGGTCGCAGCGGTCGGCGAGCTCCGGGTCGTGGGTCACCAGCACAAGGGTGGACCCGCGCGCTTCGGCGAGATCGAAGATCAGTTTGATGATGGCATGGCCGGTCTTGCCGTCCAGGTTGCCTGTGGGTTCGTCACCAAACAGGATTGCGGGCTCAGGGGCCAGTGCGCGGGCCAAAGCCACTCGCTGTTGTTCGCCGCCCGAAAGCTGCGCCGGGTAATGGTCCATCCGGTGCGCAAGGCCCACAGCCTCAAGTTCCTTGGCCGCGCGGTCGAAGGCGTCGTTGACGCCCGCAAGTTCAAGTGGCACGGCCACGTTTTCCAATGCCGTCATGGTGGGGATCAGGTGGAAGGCTTGCATCACGATGCCCACGCCCTTCAGCCGGTGGCGGGCAAGCGTGTCTTCGTCTGCGCCCTCGAATGTCAGGCCGTCAACTTCTACTGATCCGGTCGTTGCCTGCTCCAGGCCGGTCATCAGGCTCATCAGCGATGATTTGCCGCTGCCCGATGGGCCAACAATGCCCACAGTTTCGCCTTTTTCGATGCCGAAACTGATGCCCTTCAGGATATTCACAGGGCCCGCGCCGCTCTCGAGCGTCAGCGTGACATCGGATAATTTGATGATGCTGGAAGTGTCAGCCATTGTAATTGTCTCTCTTCGCTGCCAGATATTCTGATTATGGTTTTAAACGTCTCTATAAGCTGGGAGTTTGCCTCGTGAAGGTCAATCAAACGCTCAAACTTTTTTTCTATACGCTTACTGCGGTCATTTGGACGACTTTTGCGCCCGGAAGCACCGTAAGCGCGACGGATGGCGAAAGTGCGGCAGATACGGTTGAAATACTGGCGTTTGGCGACAGCTTGACCGCAGGCTATGGCCTTGAGGCAGGAGACGGTTTCACGGACCAGCTTGAAGACTGGCTGAATGCCAATATGAATGTCCCGGTAAAGGTGACGAATGCGGGCGTGTCTGGTGATACCACATCGGGCGGCCGGTCACGGCTTGAGTGGGGGCTTGCACCTTTTGAAGGCGGCAGGCCGGATCTCGTGATCCTGACACTGGGCGGCAATGATGGCCTTCGGGGGATCGACCCAAAAATCACTCGCGACAATATTGATGCCATGGTCGGGCTTCTGACCGAACGCGGTATCCCGGTGTTGATTGGCGGCATGATGGCGCCGCCAAACCTGGGCCCGGATTATGCTGAAATCTTCAATCCATCCTACAAGGCAACGGCGGAAAAATACGGCCAGCCGCTTTATCCCTTCTTTCTTGAAGGGGTGGCAGCCGATCCGGCGCTTAACCAGACTGACGGAATTCACCCCAACGCCGAGGGCGTAAAAATTATCGTGAATAATATCGGACCAGTAGTCAAAGACCTGATTTTACGCTAGAGTTAGTGTGTCGTGGGTATGTGACCCACGAAATCTTGTCGCTTACGACTCTTTTAGGGAGGTCGACCATGGTTCGTTTATTTGTCGGCCTGGAAATTCCCGAAAATGTGCGATCTGCGCTCGATGAGGCGCGCGGCGGTGTGGAATGTGCACACTGGCAGCGGGATGACCAGCTCCATCTAACCCTTGCTTTTATCGGCGATGTTCCCAAGCGAACAATGCATGAAATCGAAAGCGAGCTTTCCCGGATAATTGTGACGCCCTTTGAGCTCGACCTCAGGGGCGTTGGTCTTTTTGGGAAGCCCAAACAGCCCAAGAACCTGTGGGCCGGTGTGTCTGACAGAAAGCCACTTGTACATTTGCATGAGAAGATTTGCTTCGCGCTGGAAAGCGTGGGGGTGGATGTGGAACGCAGGAAATACAAGCCGCATGTTACGCTGGCGCGGTTTCGCCGGGGGGCGCAGGCTCGCATCGGCGACTGGCTGACGGAGCATGAAATCCTGCGGACACCCGCGTGGACGGTGGATCATTTCACGCTGTTTTCCAGCCAGCTGACGTGCGAGGGGTCCTTCTACACCGTCGAAAGCCGGTTTGGCCGTGCCTATGAGGGCGAGACCGAGGACGAGGATTTCACTGCCTTCAGCGGCTTTGAACTGGAACCAGCCTGGTAGCAGGCAGCCTGGACGCCATGTCGGTTATGGCGTCCAACAGCGCGCCGCGCGCATTCCAGGGCAGGAAATGGTTGGTGCCTTCAAGGGTAACCAGCTTTGGCACCGTGTCCGTAAATTCCCGCAGCATATAATCCGTGTTGGCATAGGGTACCAGCTCGTCTGCCGTGCCGTGCACGATGGTGACCGGCACATGGATGTTCTTGAGGCGTGGCTCAAGGGCGCGTAGTTCATCTTCAAGGCCGATCAGCTCAAGATTGGCATTCCTGAGTTCCCGTTGCAGCAGCCAGGAAAAGGGTGGCACGGCCCCCAGTCGCTGTATCCACATGACTTCTTCAAGGTCAGGATCCAGTGCACCCGCTGCGATGATGATACCGCCAACCTTGTCACCATACAGCGTGGCCGCTGCAGCCACAATCGGGCCGCCCAGCGAGTGGCCGACCAGAATGGGCTTGCCGCGTTCCGGCATGGTAATGAGCGGCCCCAGCGCCTGGGCCTGTGCCATGATGGATGTCTGGGCACGGTCAGGTCGGGTCTGGCCAAAGCCGGGCCGATCAACGGCGATAAACTGAAACCCATCGGGTGCGTTCTTCAGCATGTCATACCAGTCTGATGAATCGCCGGGCGTGCCATGCACAAAAATAACCCGCTGACCCGTAGGGGCTCCGCCCTCAAGATAGCTGAGCTGGTAGAGCTCCTCGGCCTTGGTGGCAACAGCCCGGCGCATGGCGAATTCGTCATGATCGAACCGCGGCTGCATGGAGATATAAGCGGAGGCGCAACCAACCAGAAGAAAGGGAAGCGCCAGGAGACAGCACCAGAATTTCTTTGATTTCAGGATCGCCAGTATGCGCATGGGTAGTCCTCGCTTTATGCCTTTATGCCTGCCCCATTCAAATCATAGGCGGTCAGGACCATGCAGCCAGTGACATCATCTCAACTTTGCGTGACGCGATTGCTTCCCATTTGGTCATAAATCTGTGACACTCGCCGCGTAATCCTGACTGTTCAGACAAGATTTTCCAGAAGGGGGCTTTCATGGGCAATTTTTCACGGCGTCAGATTTTGCGGGGGGCTAGCCTTCTTGGCTTGGCGGCATTTTCGAAACCGCTCTTGGCTACGCCAGCATGGTTGACGGGTAAACCTCGTTTTGCCAGCTATCCCTTCACATTGGGCGTGGCATCGGGCGACCCGCTTCCCACGGGTTTTGTGATCTGGACACGGTTGGCCCCCAACCCGCTTGACGCGATGGCTGTGGGCGGCGACCCGGTCCCTGTGCGCTATGAAGTGGCTGTGGATGACCGGTTCAGGAAAGTGGTGCGACAGGGAAGCGCCATTGCTTACCCTGAAAATGCGCACGCGGTGCATGTGGATGTAACGGGGCTGGAGCCGGGCAGGCCATACTTTTACCGCTTCATGGCGGGGGATGAGGTCAGCCCGGTGGGGCGGGGCCGCACCACGCCAGCCTTCATGGCACCAACAGACTGCTACCGTTTTGCTTTTGCCTCCTGCCAGAATTACACTGTCGGTTATTTCAAGGCATACCGCGATATGATCGCGCAGGATGTCGACCTGATCGTGCATCTGGGCGACTATATCTATGAGCACTCCTATGACCCGATATTGCGGCATGTGCCGACGATGCTGGCCCGATCGCTTGATGACTATCGCGCGCTGCATGCGGCCTATAAGCTTGATACAGACCTGCAGGCCGCCCATGCCCATACAAGCTGGCTGCTGACATGGGATGATCATGAAGTCGCCAATGATTATGCCGCAGACCAGGATGCGCTTTATGAAGACCCGCGCACCTTCCTGATCCGAAGGGCGGCTGCCTATAAAGCCTATTTTGAGCATTTGCCGCTGCGCCGGGCAGCCACGCCGGCAGGGCCCGATATGCATCTCTATCAGCGGGTCAATTTCGGTGACCTGATGGAAATCAGCATGCTGGATACGCGCCAGTACAGGTCAGACCAGCCGTGCCAGACACCGGAAGACGGGGGTTGGCAGCAGGTGAATTGCGCGGAGCGGTTTGACCCCAATCGCACTATTCTGGGCGAGGCCCAGGAAAAGTGGCTGGGCTGGGGGTATGGCCGGTCCGGGGCGAAGTGGAATGTGATGGCCCAGGGCATGCTGTTTTCCAAGCATGACTATCAGTTGGGCGAGGGCGAGCTGATTGGCAGCGAATATTGGGACGGCTATGTGGCCTCGCGCGACAAGGTGCTTGACCTGATCGAACAACGGCCCGTCTCAAACCCGATCATTATCGGCGGCGATGTGCATGCGTCCTACGTGTGTGACGTGAAGCAGGACTTCAGCGACCCGGCATCGAAAACACTGGCCAGTGAATTTGTCGCAACCTCGATTACAAGCGGCAACAGCCATTGGCCGAAAAACGTCAGGTCCTTGCCGGAAAACCCGCATATCAAGCTCTATGAAGGCAGGCACCGTGGTTATACCCTGTGCGACCTGACAAAGGACACATTCACAGCCGACTTGCGCGTGGTTAACGATGTGCTGAAGCCGGACCTGGAGGCCAGCAGTTTCAAGCGATATGTGGTGGAAGACGGCGTGGCTGGCCCACAGGAAGCTTAAACGCCGAAGCGCTCCAGAATGTTGGCTGTTTGGTGAACGTACCCGCCACCGAACAGCCGTACGTGGACCAGAAGCGGCCATAGCTGATAGAGCGCCGTGCGTTCTTCCATAAAGCCGGGCTCGATGGCGAAATGCGCGTGATAAGCATCGAAGAAAGCCGGGTCCATTCCGCCCATCAGCTGAATGAAGGCCAGGTCCATTTCGCGGTGGCCATAGGATATGGCGGGGTCGATAAAGCCAGCGGCACGGTCACCATCAATCAGCATGTTCCCGGCCCACAGGTCACCATGCAGCAGGCTAGCGCCGGGGTCGGCAGGGATTAGGTCTGGCAGTTTGACGGCCAGCGCCTCAACCCTTTTCATGAAGGCTGCGTCAATGCGGCTGGTGTTGAGGCATGACCGCGCCATGGCCAAGAGGCGGTTGTCACGGAAAAAAGTGATCCAGTCTGCGCATAGCGTGTTCTTCTGCGGCAAGGGGCCGATCACGGTGTCCGCCTTGAAGCCATAGGGCTTCTTGCCTGTGTCTATCACGCGGTGAAGTGCCGACACGTGCTTTGCCACATCCTCAGCCGCCGCGCGCGGGTCAATGATGCCCTTGTGGTCTATATGGCTGATCACCAATATGCCGGCTTCCTGGAACAACACGTCCGGTACCGGCAGATCGCTCGCGGCCCGAAGATGCTTCAGCATCATGGCTTCAAGCTTGGTGGTGTCACCCTGATCGGCGCGTGGGCGCTTGGCCACTACCTTGCGTCCGTCCCCCAGTGTCAGGCAGGAGACATCGGCGATGTCGCCGCCGCGCATGGGTTTTGAGGCCGTCACGGGGCTACCAAGTGCTTTCGCGAGTTTCTGTGCGAGCGGGGAAGCCATGGCGCGTCTAAAGGTGTCGCGCTTTGATGGCTTCAAGAAGGCCCGCGGCAGCTTCCGCTGCTGCCTCAAAGCACAGGTCGAACTGGTTCACTTCACCATAGTATGGGTCTGGCATTTCTTCATAAGGGTGGTCGGGCGCGTAGCTCATGAACAGCTCGATCCGGCCCTGGTGTTCAGGTGCTGCGCGGTCCATCAGGTTCTGCAGGTTGTCGTGGTCCATCACCAGGATATGGTCGAAGGTGTGGAAGTCGTCGTCGCGCACCTGTCGTGCCCGCTGGCCGGAAATATCGATGCCGTTCTTTTTCGCGGTGGCCTGGGCGCGACGGTCGGGCGGGTTGCCAGCGTGATAGCTGATGGTGCCGGCGCTGTCGATTGTGATGCGGTCTGAAAGCCCCGCTTTGTCGACGGCAGCACGGAACGCACCTTCCGCCATCGGGGACCGGCAGATGTTCCCCATGCAAACAAACAAAACTTTCACCATCTGGATTTGCTCCCGCGCCGCTTTTGCCTATAAGTATCCCTTGTTAACCAGTAGCGTATCTTGACGGGGAGAGAAAGAGCGCATGGGGCCATACAGGGACATCGTCATACTGACCGGGGCGGGTGTTTCCGCCGAATCCGGCGTGCGCACCTTTCGCGACAATGACGGGCTGTGGGAAGAACACCGGGTGGAAGATGTGGCCACACCTGAAGCCTTCGCGCGTGACCCCAAGCTGGTGCAGCGCTTCTATAACCTTAGGCGCGCTCAGCTGCCTACTGTTCAGCCCAATGATGCTCACAAGGCCATCGCCCGTCTCCAAAAGGAGCTGGATGGCCGCGTGACGGTGGTGACCCAGAATGTCGATAACCTGCACGAGCGCGGCGGAGCAGAGGGTGTGATCCATATGCACGGCGAACTCTGCCGGGTCAGGTGCGTGCACTGCGGCATGCGCCATGATTGGACGACCGATTGCACGCAGGCAACACCCTGCCCATCATGTGGCGCTGCACCCGGACTTCGGCCCGACATCGTCTGGTTCGGCGAGATGCCATACCATATGGACCTGATTTATACGCGCCTCAGGGCCTGCGACCTGTTCATATCGGTTGGGACCAGCGGCAATGTCTATCCGGCGGCCGGCTTTGTGGCAGAGGTGCGGCGGATCGGGCACGCACATACAATTGAAGTCAACCTGGAGCCCAGCGCGGGCGTCAGCTATTTTGAAGAATGCCGCCACGGCATGGCAGGCGAACTGATGCCGCCCCTGGTGGATGAGTTATTGAAGAAGGGACAGTAAAATGAGTGACAGACCAACAAAGATGACAGACGCCGAACGCGATGCAGCCCTGGCTACAGTTTCCGGCTGGGTCTATGATGCGGATGAGAAAGCCATCAAGAAGACTTTTCAGTTTGCCGATTTTTCCGAAGCCTGGGGCTTCATGAATCGTGCTGCTCTTCTGGCCGAAAAAATGGACCATCACCCTGAATGGTTCAATGTCTATAACCGGGTTGAGGTGAAGATGACCACGCACGACGCCGACGGTGTCACAACCCTTGATTTCCAGATGGCGACCGCGATGGATGGTTTCGCCGCTTAAGGAGACTGCCATGAAAACCACGGCAATGGCCCTTGCGGTCAGCATGTTTGTTGCTGGACCTGCAATAGCGGGGGCGGATGTGAAGCTGAAGGGCACAGAAGACGTTCTGGGGAACAAGATCGGTTACCCGGAAGGGCAGGCAGAGATCACAGGTGTTGACGTGGTGCAGAAGCCCGGGGAATGCAACGGCTGGCATAGCCACCCGGTGCCCACCTTCGGGCTGGTGAAATCAGGGGAGCTGACCGTCACTTACGCCACGGGTGAGGTGAAGCTGTTCAAGGCCGGCGATATGCTGATCGAAGCGCAGCATGTCGCGCATGAGGGCTGCAATACAGGTAATGCGGACCTGGAAGTCCTGGTGTTTTACGCCGGGTCCAAAGGTGTGCCTAACACGAACATGCGCGAAGACGAACGACCGCAATAGCGGCTGGGACCCGGGGCTGGCCGAGCTTCACCCCCTTGGGTGGTCAGGCAGTCTTGGAAATGAAGTTGCTCACCAGCAAAATTTTGTCCGGTGTCTGGTGGTCGTTCGCAAGTGGCAGGAAAAGAAGCGTGGAGCGCAGGAAGGCCTTTTGCGGCCCGACATAGGGCACTTCGCGGAAAAGCGGTTCCTTGCTGGTGCGCACGGTGTCCAGAAATTCCCAAATCTTGCTGCCGGGGCCCTTGCCTTCCATCTCGCTCAGTTTCATGCCTGTATAGTCGCCGTGCGTATGGGCGCGAACTTCGGTGCCCACAAGGCGATAATGAAAGTCGAGCGGGTCATCAAGGATGTCAAAGATGACAACATGCGGCAGATATTTGCCGACAGTGCGCACGTCCAGATCTCTGCGCGCGGGCAAGCCGCCATGGTTGGCGTGCCAGTCTTTCCAATAGTCCAGCAATAGATTTTGTATGCGGGAAAGATCCATCACAGAGGTCCAGCTTTGCTAAAATCGGGTCAGCCACCCATGGCTGACGTTACTCTTCCAGCCACGCTTTAACAAGGTTATGCGCAATTGCAAAGGGTGGCGGTACCAATCGGTAGGCGCTTTCACCTTTCTGGCTTGCACGGACATCGTCTTTAGAAATCCAGAGCGCTTCGGCGATCTCAGCCTCTTGAAGGCTGATTTCGCCTTCTTCCACCCAGGCTTCCACACCGATCATCAGGGTCGATGGCCAGGGCCATGGCTGGCTGGTGACATAGCGCACGCTCACAGTCTTCAGGCCGACTTCCTCAAAAACTTCCCGCGCAACGGCTTCTTCCATACTTTCGCCCGGCTCCATGAAACCCGCGAGCGCAGAAAAATTGCCTTCGGGCCAGCCTTTGCCACGCCCCACAAGTGCCATGTCGCCGCGCCGCACCAGCATGATCACCACGGGGTCCGTGCGCGGAAAATGATGGGCGTGACAAGCCGGGCATTCACGTTCGTAGCCCGCTTTGATCAATTCGCTTTCCACGCCGCATTTGGCGCAGAAACGGTGGCTTTCATGCCACATCAGCATGCTCTTGGCCTGCGCGACGATCCCCAGCGAAGGATGTGGTTCACCCACCGGATCGGTCAGTTTGTGAGCGACATTGCGGCCATCACGAAACTTGGCGCCCTGTGGCTCGAAAAATGGGGTGAAATCATCAGTTGTGCCATCAAGCAGGATGGCATAACGGGGCGCACCCTCAGCGGTAAGGCCAAGAAAGATGGTGTTCTGTGCGGGCAGCAGGCGGATCGCAGAGGGTTTTTGCCAGGCGATGTCGCCGGCCGGTTCTGTCAAAATCCAATAGTCATTGCGCGGCAGGAAGCTGCTACTGTCCTCATCCCGCGCACCTTCCGCGGCGAACAGCACGACTCGGGCATCGTCCCGGTCCATGCAGGTGCCGAATATTTCCGGGTCTTCCCTCATGTGCTCGGCACGGTCAAGCGGATTGCCGGAAAAAGCGGTCGGTACGGGCGAAAGCGCCATAAAAAGCTCCCAAATTAGACAACCCATTACCTAGGGCGGACACATTACTCTTGCAAGTCACTTCAAGAATCGCCATATACACCCCCGGGAGAGCCGGCGGACATTCCGCTCGCCAACCCGGTCAGGTCCGAAAGGAAGCAGCCGTAACGAGTTAGGCATGGGTCGCATTGGCCCTCCCACCCTTTCAGGGGATCAAGATGAACGCGCAAGGAATTTGCGGGTTCATTTTTTTTGCCTGCAACACCCATGCTAAAGCCTTTTCCCCCGCTTCCAGACCTGCTAGTCATATGCCCTCAGTATTACAGGGATGAGGCTTTATGAGCGATAGCGCACCAAAGACTGAATATCAGGTTCTGGCCCGTAAATACCGGCCGTCGGATTTCGACAGCCTGATTGGGCAGGAAGCCATGGTGCGGACGCTTTCGAACGCCATCGATACAGGCCGCCTGGCGCACGCTTTCGTGCTGACGGGCGTTCGCGGTGTGGGTAAAACCACCACGGCGCGGATCATCGCCAAGGCGCTCAACTGTACAGCCCACGACGGCCCCACCATCAACCCATGCGGCAAATGCGAAAACTGTAAGTCCATTGCCGAATCGCGCCACGTTGACGTGCTCGAGATGGATGCCGCGTCGCGTACAGGCGTGGACGATATCCGCGAGATTATCGAAAGCGTGCGCTATGCGCCGGTGTCCGCGCGCTACAAGATTTACATCATCGACGAAGTGCACATGCTGTCGAAAAACGCCTTCAACGCACTTCTTAAGACGCTTGAAGAACCGCCTGAGCATGTGAAGTTCATCTTCGCCACCACGGAGATCCGCAAGCTGCCTGTGACGGTTCTTTCCCGCTGTCAGCGCTTTGACCTGAAGCGGGTGGAAGCCGAAACGCTGATCGCGCATCTGGCGAAGCTTGTGGAAAAGGAAGGCGCGAAGGCAGACGAGGGCGCGCTGAAGCTTATTGCGCGAGCCGCCGAAGGCTCGGTGCGTGACAGCCTGTCGCTTCTGGACCAAGCCATCGCCCACGGCGGTGGTGAGGTGTCGGAAAGCCAAGTCCGCGATATGCTTGGCCTCGCGGACCGCGCCCAGGTGCTGGACCTGTTTGAGCAGGTGATGAAAGGCGAGATCAAGGAAGCCCTTACCACGCTTAGGTCCCAGTATGACTCCGGCGCTGACCCGGCTGTTGTGCTGAATGACCTTCTGGAAGTTACCCACTGGCTGACCCGCCTCAAGGTGACGCCGGATACCGGCACAGATACTCTTGTTTCGGAAGCGGAACGAAAACAGGGTGGCGCCATGGCTGAAACGCTTGGCATGCCGCACCTGACCCGCGCGTGGCAGATGCTCTTGAAGGGTGTGGGCGAGGTGAAGGTTGCCCCAAGCCCGATTGCGGCGGCTGAGATGGTTCTCATTCGACTGGCCTATGCTGCCAACCTTCCGGCCCCGGCCGACCTGGTGAAGCAATTGCAGAACGGTGGCGGTACGCCCGCGGCTGGTGGCGCTGCACCTGCCGGTGGTGGCGGACCAGGAGCAGGCAACGTGACCGCCATTGGCGGCCAGCAGGTCCAGGCCGGCGCGCAGGGCGGCCCAACGGCCAATATGCAGAGCGCGCAGGTTGTGGCGCTGAGGCAGGACCAGTCGGGCGACCACCCAATGCATCCGATGCCGGTTGATTTCGAGAAGCTGGTGGCGCTTTTTGAAGCCGAGCGCGAACCCACGCTTGCGGTCGTGCTGAAGGACCATGTGCGGCTGGTGGACTATAAGCCTGGTCGGGTCAGCTTCAACACCACGCGCCAGACACCGCCTGATTTTATCATGCGTACCAAACAGTGCCTGAAGGCCTGGACCGGCGTTGATTGGCAGATCACCATCACCAAAGAGGTGGAAGGTGACGACACGATCCGCACCAAGGAAATCCGCCGCGACAAGAAGCGTCGTGACGAAGCCATGGCGGAGCCGATAGTGAAGGCGCTGTTGTCGACCTTCCCAGACGCCGAATTGTTGGCCGTGCGCGACAGCCGCACTGAAGAAGAGCTTGAAGCCGATCTGGCGGATGACGCGATGGAAGGCATCAGTTTCGATGACGACGCCAGCGAATTCGATTTTTAGCGCACTATAGATGATAGCGACGAGTACAAGGCTCCGCCGTTGATGAAGGGCGGGCCGCAAGATAAGCGACGAGAACAGGACACGGTTGGGGATGTCGCGCCAGCCGCAAGGAGCAAACAACAATGAAAAATCTTTCCGAAATGCTAAAGAAAGCCCAGGAAATGCAGGCCCGGATGGGCGACATGCAGGCCGAACTTGACCATGTTGAGGTCGAAGGCACGGCGGGCGCCGGCATGGTGAAAGTGGTGCTGACGGGCAAGGGCGATATGAAATCCGTGTCGCTCGACCCGTCGATCTTCTCAAGTGAAGACAAGGAAGTGGTCGAGGACCTGATTGTCGCAGCGCACAACCAGGCCAAAACCAAAGTGGCTGACGCAGCGGCAGAGAAGATGAAAGACCTCACCGGCGGCCTGGACCTGCCACCCGGTTTCAAGATGCCTTTCTGAAAGTTGGATGTTACCCGATGCAAATTAGCACAACGGCCGCCAAGACACTTGAAGAGCGATATCAGTTGCGGTCTTCGGGGTTTCGTCTGACGGGGCCTCTCAAGTTTGAGCCTGAAGCCCGTATTTGGAACGCACGCCGTATCCAGTCGGTTCAGATCGGTAAATTCAGTTCAATAAGCCCGCAGGCAGTAGTGGTCAGGGTACGAATGGGGCGTTATTGCTCTATCGGGCACCAAGTGGAAATCGGGATGTCTCGTCATCCTGTGGGCTGGCTGACGACGTCCGCAGCTACTTACGCGCCGGAAAAAATCTCACCGAAATTGTCTCAAGAGAGTAATGATTTCGACAGCAAGCCGGAAGATACCTTCATCGGGGACGATGTATGGATTGGTGCACATGTGTTGGTCCCTGGCGGGATTAAAATTGGCACAGGCGCCATCGTCGCTGCAGGGTCTGTGGTGACCAAAGATGTTCCCCCTTATGCCATAGTTGGCGGAAATCCAGCGCGAGTGATCAAATACCGGGTGGATGAAGAGTTGATTGAGCCGCTGCTTGAAAGCAAGTGGTGGGAATATGACGTCTTTAGCGCTGGCAAACGCGAGCAGATAGATTTCGAAAATCCAGCTGAGGCTCTGGAAACGATTGAAAAGTTGAAGCAGGCAGCCGAGCTTGAGCTATTGGAGCAGGTTTGGTTTCGCGTATATACCAAAGGTGAAAATCTTCACGTTGTGTCATGATCCAGCGAGATGCTTCACCTACTGACCAGCTTCAAGATGCCGTTATAGAGGAACATGTGTTTACACATCTGATCGAGCAGCATTTCACAATATTAGTGATCGTCTTTGTTGCGGGCTATCTGCTCGCGAAGATACCAGCAGTTTTGTGGGCTATCAGACAAGATCAAGACCGTCAGAAACTTTTGGCTTTGGGAAAGGCTGAAAAAAAAGTCCGCCAGCGCGCTTGGATTCTGGATCCGTTTGAAGCCAAATCGTCGACTTCCTTGCCCGAGACTTTAAAAAGCCAGATTGCGCTATTGACACCGCAAGATGGTATCCTGATGGCCAATGTTGAGGCAGACAGGCATGATTATGCCGCCCGAGAACTCCAAGCGTCAGATTTCTTTGAGGTCTATCCGGATGCCAGCAAGGAGTCCATCGCAAATGCGCTTATACTCGCTAACGCACTGATGGCCAAGGTCACTTGGATTGGAGAGGCCTGCCGTAGTGAACTTGTTGCTGCCGAGCAAATAAAGGGCTATCTAAAACAGCACCATCCGGGGTTTGAGGCGGCAAGTTACGATGCGGTAATCCATTATAGCATTGTTGCAACCCGGTAGGTGTCATGGCGGACAAAAGCTTCACTTACATTCTTGGTAGTGTGAAAGACGGCAAGGCCCGTAATTTGTTGCCTTGAAAAAGCCGGCTTTTTCCCCCTATCGTTAGCGACAGCGTGATTGTCAGTGATGGGGGAATGACATGGCAACCAATCAAAATCTTCTGCAATTTGTCGAAAAGGCGCTCGGGAAAGGCCAAGGCCGCGAGGATATAGCGACTGCCCTTGAAGCTGCAGGCTGGGACAAAGGCGAGATCAAAAAGGCCCTGGCCGCTTTCGCCCCGATGGATTTTCCGGTTCCCGTTCCAAGCAAGCATTATTCACTGGCCGCGCGGGACACAGTTTTCTACCTGTTCCATTTCTGCGCCCTTTATCTGGCGAGCTGGGGCATCATTTTCCTGTTCTTCAATATCCTTGATTTCACTATTCCAGATGCGTCCAATTCCATGAATGCCGATTATATCGAAGGCAATATTCGCTACTGGGTCGCTTGGTCGATTGTTTTCGTTCCAGCTTACCTCATCGCTGCATGGAAAGCAGAGCAGCGCACAAAGCAGGACCCTAATTGCCCCATGTCCAGCGGCCGACAGTGGCTGACCTATCTGACCTTGTTTCTGGCCGGGATGACGGCGCTTGGTGATCTGGTAGCCCTTATTTACCACTTTCTGGACGGCGCCGCGACGATGCGGTTTTTGTTGAAGGTGGCTGTGGTTGCTGGCGTGTCCGGTGGTGTTCTTCTCTACTATTTTCGGTCAATCAAGGCGGTTGAAGATGCGGAGGCTGGTGATGCAGCCTAGTTCGTCCGCTAAACTGTTCCTGGGCATTGCAGCAGCCCTGACCCTTTTGTTGGTCATTGTTGGCACCGTGCTGGTGCGCTCGCCTTCTGAAATGAAGCTGGTGAAAATGGATCAAAAGCGGGTGCAGCACTTGCAGCAGCTTGCCCAATCGGTGCGTGTTTTTTATCGGGGCGAAAAGGCCTTGCCGGAAACTTTGGTTGCCCTGAAGGAACGAGATGACCGCGTCAAGCTGTCTGCCGATCCTGTTTCGGGGAGAAGCTATCAGTATCATTCTATCGGCGAGACTTCGTTTGAGCTTTGCGCTACATTTTCTTTGTCCACCCTTGAAGGCGACCGGCCAATGTATGGATTGATATATGACGTGGACTGGCGGCACCCTGCCGGTGACTATTGCTTCAAAATCGATATTGATAGCCAGAATGACCTGCGCGGGCTTTGAGTATCCCTGCTTCGTTTATGTCCTCGGGAGCGTGAAGGACGGCAAGGCTCGCACCTATGTGGGCTGGACCAGGGATGTGGAGGCGCGGCTTGCGTCCCACAACGCGGGCACCGGTGCCAAATCCACCCGCGGGCGAGAGTGGGTGGTTTTGCATACAGAAGAGTTTAAAACACGCGGCGAGGCCATGAGCCGGGAATGGCACTTGAAACGCGACCGGAAATTCCGCAAAAAGCTGGTGGAAGAGTTTTTGAAAGGCCAATAGATGCCCCGTTCCCACGGCAGTGAAATTGATACGCTTATCCAGCTCCTGGCCAGGCTGCCCGGTCTTGGGCCACGGTCTGCACGGCGGTCCACGCTGCAGCTTCTCAAGAAACGCGACACCGTGATGAAGCCGCTCGCGGACGCCCTTCACATGGTGGCGGACAAGATTGTCATCTGCGATACCTGCGGCAATATCGATACCCACAATCCCTGCCATGTGTGTGAAGACACGCGGCGTGACCGCAGCCTGGTGTGCGTGGTTGAGGATGTCGCCGACCTTTGGGCGCTTGACCGGTCCGAGACCTTCAAGGGGCTTTATCATGTTTTGGGCGGCACACTTTCGGCACTCGATGGTGTGGGCCCAGACGAGTTGAATATCACCCCACTGATTGACCGCGTTCAAACAGGCGAAGTGCAGGAGGTGATCCTGGCGCTTAACGCCACAGTAGACGGGCAGACCACCAGCCACTATCTGGCGGAGCGGCTGTCGGGTAGCGGGGTAAAGGTTACGGCGCTGGCGCACGGCGTGCCCGTGGGCGGCGAGTTGGATTATCTGGATGATGGTACGCTGGCGGCAGCGCTGCGTGCCCGAGGGAGTATAAGCTGATGACAGACCATGTGAAGCACAAGGGCGGCTGCCACTGCGGCGCAGTGACGTTTGAACTGACAGCCCCGGCAACACTCAAGGGAAAGCGCTGCAACTGCAGCATCTGCAGCATGACAGGCTTCATCCATGTGTTTGCAACAAAGGACGAATTCCGCATCACATCAGGCGCGGACAACCTGACTGACTACCGTTTCAATACAGGCACTGCGCAGCACCTCTTTTGCAAAACCTGCGGTGTCAAAAGCTTTTACGTGCCCCGCAGCCATCCGGACGGCTGGTCGGTCAACCTCAACTGTATCGACAAAACGACGGTTACGGACATTGATGTCGCTGATTTTGACGGCGCTAACTGGGAAGCCAATATTGCTGGCCTGCGCTCCGAAGGCGCTTAAGGTACAGCAAATCCCCCAAAAAGAGGGTCGGGGCCTGCGCGCTTTGGCAACAGACCCCGAGGGGAGCCCAGGCGTCAGCCAGGGGCTCGGGAGTGTGAAACGTCTCTCTAAGGGGAATATCCCCACCTATCATCGCAAATCGGAAGGCCGAGTTGGGCGGCCAACCATCGTCACTCGGGAATATTCTCATCCGCTTGAGATTGAAAATACTCTTCCAGTGCGAGCATCAAAACTAGAAAGAATTTAGGTGGGGTTTTAGCCCAGCAGGCGGTTGATCACGTCTTCATAGATGTCGGTCAGCGCTTCGATGTCGGCTACGGCCACATGCTCGTCGATCTTGTGCATGGTGGCACCGACAAGGCCGAATTCCACCACAGGGCACATGTCCTTGATGAAGCGGGCGTCCGATGTGCCGCCGGTGGTCGATAGCTCGGGCGTTACACCAAGCCGGGCGCTTGCGGCTTCCTGCACGGCGTCCGAAAGCGGCCCCGCGGGTGTCAGGAAGCTGTCGCCACTGAGCCACCAGTCGATCTCATAATCCACACCCGCGCCATCCATGCGGCGGGTTAGTTCCGCGCGCAGGGCTTCGGGGGTGAATTCATTATTGAAACGCACGTTGAAGCGCGCCTTGGCCTCGGCGGGGATCACATTGTGGCTTTCGTTGCCCACGTGAACATTCACGATCTCAAGGTTAGAGGGCTGAAAGCGGTCGTTCCCGTCATCAAGTGGGCCATCCAGCGTGGCCAGCAGCTTGACCATATCCGGGATCGGGTTCTTGGCCACATGCGGGTAGGCCACATGGCCCTGCGTGCCCTTGACCGTCACGATGCCGTGCAGGCTGCCGCGGCGGCCTATCTTGATCATCTGGCCCATCTCCGTCGGGTTGGTGGGCTCGCCCACCAGGCACATGTCTATCTGCTCGTTGCGCTCGCGCATCCAGTCCAGCACCTTTTTGGTGCCATTGACCGCGTCGCCTTCCTCATCGCCTGTGATCAGAAGCGAGATCGAGCCTTTCGGCGTTCCCTTGGCAAGGCGGCGCTCAACCGCAACCACGAAGGCGGCGATGGCGGATTTCATGTCAGAGGCGCCGCGGCCATATAGCTGGCCGTCGCGCACTTCAGCAGTGAAGGGGTCAACTGACCAATGGTCCTTCGCACCCACGGGAACCACATCTGTGTGACCGGCAAAGCAGAAGTTCGGGGCCTCACTCCCTAGCCGGGCATAGAGGTTCGGGACAGGGGCATAGCCTTCTTCCTCGAACACCAGTTTTTCGCACTTGAAGCCCATCTCGGTCAGGTAGCTTGCAAGCAGATCCAGCGCGTCGCCCTTGTCTGGGGTCACGCTTTCAAGGCGGATCAGTTCCTGGCTGAGGGTAATGGGGTCAAGGCCTGCCATGGGTTAGTCTCTCAACAACTCGTTCACCGAGGTTTTGGATCGCGTGCGCTCATCCACCCGTTTCACGATTACGGCGCAGGCCAGATTGGGGCCCGGTGTGCCGTCTGGAAGCGGTTTGCCCGGCAGCGTGCCAGGCACCACAACACTATAGGCCGGAACGCGGCCCATGAACACTTCGCCGGTGTTGCGGTCAACAATCTTGGTGGATGCGCCGATGAACACGCCCATGGAAAGGACAGCGCCTTCCTCAATAACCACACCTTCCGCCACTTCGGAGCGCGCGCCGATGAAACAGTTGTCTTCGATAATCACCGGGCCTGCCTGCAGGGGCTCCAGCACGCCGCCAATACCTGCGCCGCCTGAGATATGCACATTCTTGCCAATCTGGGCACAGCTGCCCACGGTGGCCCAGGTGTCAACCATGGTGCCTTCGTCCACATAGGCGCCCAGGTTCACGAACGACGGCATTAGTACTGCACCCTTGCCGATAAAGGCAGAGCGGCGCACGATGGCGCCCGGCACGGCGCGGAAGCCTGCGTCGCGGAAGCGGTTTTCACCCCAGCCTTCGAACTTGGAGGGCACCTTGTCCCACCAGTTGGTATTTTCACCCGGGCCGCCGGCGATGGTTTCCATGTCATTGAGGCGGAACGACAGCAGCACGGCTTTCTTCAGCCACTGGTTCACCACCCATTCGCCACTTTCCTTGCTGGCCACGCGGGCTTCGCCACTGTCGAGCAGGTTCAGCGCGGCTTCGACAGCGTCGCGGATTTCGCCGGTGGTTGCGGCAGAGGCCTGGTCGCGATTGTCGAACGCGTCGTTGATGATGGTTTCCAGTTGGCTCATGGGTGCGGTTCCTTGGGCTTAAGGTCGTTCACAAAAATCGCAAGAACAATAGCGTCCGCGCCCCTCAAGTCAATCGCGGGAACAGGCTGGCCGCCCTAGAATTCCTAACCTACCGGTTTAAAAAAGCGTGCAGCCAGGTTGCCAGATTGCCGGTTTCCGCATGCACGGTTTCCGGGTCGTGGTCTGCCTTGCCCCAGATATTGCCTGTGTTGATCCACACCGTGGCCATGCCCATGGCGTGCGCTGGCACAAGGTTGCGGGCCATGTCTTCAAACATCACGGCGCGCTTGGGGTCAATGTCGTATTTGGCGACGAACTTGTCGTACACTTGCGGTTTCGGTTTGGGCTCCAGGTCCGCTTCGTGAATGTCGAAGATATCTTCGAACAGGTCGTCAATACCAAGGCGGTCCAGCACCTTGGCGGCGTATTTCGCGTCTGCATTGGTGAATACCACCCTGCGGCCATCCAGCCGGGTGATGGCATCGCGCAGATGATCGTCGCGCTCAATCGGTGCGAAGTCGATATCATGCACGCTGTCCAGATAATGGTATGGGTCCACCGAATGGTGCGCCATCAGGCCCTTCAGCGTGGTGCCGTGTTCCAGCAGATACTGTTTCTGTACCTTGCGGGCGTCCTCGGCGTTCAGGCCAAGAAGCGTCTGCACATATTCGCCGATCTTCTGGTCGATCTGGCTGAACAGGTTGCATTCCGCCGCATAAAGCGTGTTATCAAGATCGAAAACCCAGGCATCGCGCGGGGTGTCGAAGGTGGGGTGAAAGCTTTGCTTTTTAAAATCCAACATGGTGCATATGATACTGCAATAATTGTCATTAAAGCTAGATTAACCGCAAGCAACATAGTTTTTATGACAGGGGGCCAGATTTCAGGCAATCTGGAGCTGGAAGCGAAAGGGAAAATGTGGCGCCACTGAAGAAAATGGCAGGTATTTCAGGCAGTTTGAGCCGGTCGAAGTCCAGCGCCTTCCGCGTTGCGGCAGGTGGAGATGTGCTGGACCAAAGCCCGTCTGCGGGCCCGCTAGTGGCCTTGTGGCAGCAAGATGAGGGTCCGCTGCATCACACGGTTCATGAAGCACTGACATCCGGCCTGCCAACGGACGCCCGCATCGAGGACGGTAAGGGCTCAACCTACTGGCTGGTGGCCGTGCCGCAGGGCAATGAGGTCGTGGTGGTGACGCGCGATACAACTCTGCCCGACAAAGTGACCGAAGCGCTTCTGAAAAGCCGCACCATGCTGAAGGAGCTTTTGGACGGCGCGGTCGATTTGTCTTTCGAGCTTGATGAAAACTACAGGTTCCGCTTTGTGTCGCCTCACGAAGCGTTCGGGCAGGATACGGAACAGTGGCTTGGCCGGAACGCCACGCGCATTTTCTGGCCGGATGGCGAGGCACCTGTACGCAATCCTTTCACAGCAAAGCGCGAGGCGCAGTTTGATAATGTCCCGGCTCTGTTTGAAGGCGATAGCCGTCGCTGGCTGCATTTCAATGTGCATCCGCTTGTAAATGAACGCGGTGAGCAGACCGGCCTTCGGGGCACGTGCCGCGACATGACAGACCGCTATATGGCCGCCCGAAAGACAAAGCAGGACGGCCTGCGGTTCATGCTTTTGCAGCGGATCACCCGCATCCTGAATACGGCTGAAAGCGCCGATGACCTGTTCGACAGTGCGTCGGCCGCACTTCAGGAAGTGCTGCGAGCCGATATGGTATGGGCAGCGATGCATTATGAAGAAGGCCTCGTGCCCAGTTCCATCGTCGGCAGCTATCAGGAAATACTGGATATGGACTCCATCTGGGCCAGCCTGGTTGCAGCTGAAGACCATGTGTTGCCATTTGAAAGCACGGGAGAGCGCCAGCATCTTGCGCTCAGGATGCAGCGGGGGGACAAGAGCCTCGGCATGATGATTGTCAGCCGGGATACGAAAGTCAGCCCTTGGTCGGACCTTGAAGTGGAGCTTTTGAGCGGTGTCGTTGAAGTGCTGACAGCGGCGTTTGGCAAGGCGGAACTCATCGACACACTTTACCGCCTGTCCAGCAAGGACGAGCTGACCGGGCTGATGAACCGTCGTGCGCTTCTGGAAGCGGTGGAACGGCGCCTTAAGCACCAGTGCCGCACAGGCCTTTCAGGCTGTCTGGTTTTTATTGATCTGGACCATTTCAAGGAAGTCAACGACACACTGGGGCACCGGGCGGGTGATCAGGCGCTCAAGGGTGTCGCCAAGCATATGCAGGCCATGATCAGGCCGTGCGATTTTGCGGGGCGCTATGGCGGTGATGAATTCATCCTCTGGCTGGAGGATATGGATAGCGACGTTGCGGCCAAGAAGGCCGAAAGCCTGATCGCGGCCATGCCTGCCATTCGGAGTGAGATCGGCGGAGACGGTCTGCGGCTGAATGCATCGATCGGAGTTTGCCCATCGGTTGCGGGGGTGGATTTGACGTTCGAGAAATTGGCCGATCGCGCCGATGCGGTTCTGTATGAAGTTAAAGAAGCGGGGCGTGGCCATGTGGCTATTGCACCGACAAGCGAGGCCCCGGGTGATACCGCGGCGGGGGAAGAGGAAGACTGATGCTGGGTAAATTGAAGGCATTGCTTGGGGGCAAGTCCGATAAAGATAAAGCGTTGCCCGAAACGCTGACCAAGGAAGACGAGCAAAGGATTCTGGAGACCGGGTCTGAGGGGCAAAAGCAGGCCCTTGCGAACCGCACAGATGCCCGGCCAGAAGTGCTCTATTTTCTAGCCGAGGATGCATCGCCAGAAATTCGCCGGGCGATTGCCCAGAACCCGTCCACGCCGATCCAGGCTGCAGAGAAGTTGACGAGCGATGAGGATGAAGAAGTCCGTTCAGAACTCGCCCGTAAGATCGGCCGGCTGATACCGGGCCTCAAGCCGGGCGAACAGACCGCCCTCAGGGAAAAGGCCATCAAGGTGCTGGAAGCCCTGGCGGCTGACCAGCTGCCGAAGGTGCGGGCCTATGTGGCGGAAGAGATCAAGAGCGCAGACAGCGTGCCGAAGGCCATTGTCGACAGGCTGGCGCGCGATGTTGAAGAGATTGTCTGTGGGCCGATCCTCCAGTATTCGCCCCTTCTGAACGATGATGACCTGCGTGAGATCATTGCGGCTGGTGTGTCTGGTGGGGCGCTGAAGTCCATTGCCAGCCGAGCCTTGGTCAGCGAAGAGATTTCCCAGGACATTGCGGCCACGTTGGATGTGCCAGCAATTTCCACGCTCCTGACCAACCCAAACGCGCAGATCCGCGAAGACACGCTGGACCAGATTATCGATCACGCCAAGACAGTGGAAGACCTGCACGCGCCGGTGGCGCTGCGCCCGCAACTGTCGATCCGGGCGATGAAGCGGATCGCTGGTTTTGTGGCTTCAGCCCTTGTTCACGCCATGATGGAGCAGGCGGAACTGCCTGAAGAACAGGCGGAAGAGCTCCTGGAGAGAGTGCGAGACCGGCTGCACAGTGAACGCGTCGGCGATGAAGAAGAGGACAAGCTGGCGAAGCAGGCCATGGAGTATTTCGAAAAGGGCGCGCTGGATGACAAATTCGTCCATGACCAGATCGAGGAAAACCGGCGAGAGCTTTTAATGCAATGCCTTGCCGTAATGGCTGATATCCCGGCAAAAACCGTACGCCAGATTGTTAATTCCAAGAG
This sequence comes from Kordiimonas lipolytica, assembly GCF_042651265.1. GTDB lineage: Bacteria > Pseudomonadota > Alphaproteobacteria > Sphingomonadales > Kordiimonadaceae > Kordiimonas > Kordiimonas lipolytica. The sequence goes on from NZ_JBHSCR010000014.1 coordinate 179,039, forward strand.
CGGCAGGGCCGTGACGGCACTGGCCTGGAAAGCGAAGCTTTCAATGCGCACGGCCTATGAACTTCAGACAAAGTTCGCCTTGGTGCCCAAAGCACAGCTTCTGAATGCCAAGGATGGCAAGGACTATCCGATCGACGACAACGAGCTTGAATGGCATCTCAGCTATTTTGTCGAGCAGGCTGATTAGGTCGGGCTATGGCAGGAACCCGACAGGAAAGCGACTCTTTAGGCACCATTGATGTGCCGGCGGACCGTTTGTGGGGTGCGCAGACCGAACGGTGCCTGATGAATTTCCCGATCGGGACTGAGGTGATGCCCATACCGTTCGTTCGTGCTCTGGGGTATCAAAAAAAGGCTGCCGCACTGGCGAACAAGGATATTGGTCTTCTGGATGGCAGGCTGGCTGACGCCATTGCGGCGGCAGCGGGCGAGGTAGCGGCCGGCCTGCATGACGCCGAATTTCCTTTGCCTGTATGGCAGACCGGCAGCGGTACCCAGAGCAACATGAACGCCAATGAGGTGATCGCCAACCGTGCGAGCGAAATGCTTGGCGGCAAGCGGGGCGCCAAGGAACCGGTGCACCCGAACGATCACGTCAATATGGGGCAATCGTCGAACGATACGATTCCCACCGCGATGCTTGTCTCAGCCGTGCAGGAACTATCTGGCCGGTTGTTGCCTGCACTGGACGGCATGACCGCATCCATCGCTGCGTTTCGGCAAAGATTTGGTGATGTGATCAAGCTCGGGCGTACCCATTTTCAGGACGCCACACCCATCACGCTCGATCAGGCCTTTTCGGCCTATCAGGCGCAGCTGGAGGCTGTGTTGGCCGCGTTCACGCAGCAATTGCCACGCCTGAGCGAATTGCCGCAAGGTGGGACGGCAGTGGGTACCGGGCTGAATTGCCATCCGGATTTTGCGGCGGCTTTCTGCCGCCATATCTCCGACCTGACGGGCCTGTCCTTCAGCCCGGCCCCCAACAAGTTCGCGGGCATCAGTGCTCATGACGAACTTGTGGCGCTTTCAGGTGCCTTGAATGGTGCAGCGGCGGCGCTGATGAAAATCGCGGGCGATATCCGGCTGATGGGGTCTGGCCCGCGCGGCGGGCTTGCGGAGCTTCTATTGCCCAAGAACGAACCTGGCTCGTCCATCATGGCGGGCAAGGTGAATCCAACACAGGTAGAGGCGCTGACCATGGTGTGCGCGCAAGTGATGGGCAACCATACCACTGTCACCATTGCAGGCAGCCAGGGGCAGCTGGAGCTGAACGCCTATAAGCCGGTGATTATCTATAATGTGCTTCAATCGATCAGGCTTCTTTCAGATGCGGTGGATAGTTTCACCAAGCGCTGTCTTGATGGGTTGAAGCCAGACCGTGACCGAATTGACGCGCTGCTCAAAAGCTCGCTGATGCTTGCCACGTCACTGGTGCCTCACATTGGCTATGACAAGACGGCGGAAATAGCCCGTTTGGCGAACGATGAAAAGCTGCTCTTGAAGGAAGCGGCGCTCAGACTTGGCTATATTTCGGAAGAAGATTTCGACCGCTGGACAGACCCATCGAAGATGATCGCCCCATCAGGGGATTGAGTGAGAAGCACGACGTACCGTGCTTCTCCTGTTTGCCATAGTATCGCTAAAGGCCTTTAGAAGTCGATCATGGCCGACGCAAGATCGGCTGATGAGACGCCATCCAGATACACGCTGGTACCTTCACCGGTTTCGATATAGACGCCAAACACCACACCTTCATCCACCTGATCAAAAGTGTGCGCAAGCAGGCTCTCGAGGTCGGTGAAGTCGATCTCAGTTCCAGAGAAATCAAGCCGATCCTCTGTCACGTCAAACCCATGGACCGTATCGTTGCCATGCCCTGCTTGGAAAATGAAGGTGTCGGCTTCTTCGCTGGCGATGAAGGTGTCATCGGCCTTCGTGCCTTCGCCGCCGCCTTCAATGATGTTTTCCTCAACAGGATCAATGTCCGCGTCTGGTGGTGGTCCTGCACCGTCGCCGATTCCGCCACCGGGTTCTACAGGCATGATGGTTACTTCGCCATCATCTGCACCGGTTTCGCCTTCGCCGTCTGGAATGGGGCCAGCGCCGTCTCCGATGCCGCCATCGGGTTCTACAGGCATGATGGTTACTTCGCCATCATCTGCACCGGTTTCGCCTTCACCATCGGGAATGGGTCCGGCGCCGTCTCCGATGCCACCATCGGGTTCGACCGGCATTGGATCTTCAAGCGGTATTGGTCCGGCGCCGTCTCCGATGCCACCATCGGGTTCGACCGGCATGGGGCTTCCAAGTGGTATTGGTCCCGCCCCATCTCCGATGCCACCATTGGGCTCCACGGGGAAAACAAGCTCACCGCCACCTGCGGTTTGCCCTATCAGCCCCCTGATTTGATCACCCGACACGTCTGATGGCATGTCGAGCGTCACCGTGGTTTGGGGGATGGCAAAACCGCCAGGCCCTCCAAAGTTCCACGCCCCAGTCATGTAGATCAAAAGTCCTCTCCTTATTTTGATCAATTGTCCAGAATGTCCGGCCGTGATTACGGCCAGGGGTTGAATTGTGGAAATCAGGGGCTGAACCCAATATGAACGGAAAATTCAGAAAAGCCTTTTCCTGTTAAGGAATGGCATTCTTCTTCGATGTGTCTTGTGGAAAAAGGCTGATTTGAGCCATTTTCTCCTGGAGGTTGGGTCACACCTGCTTCTCTGCAGCCCATGCTCCAAGACAAAGGAGGCCGAAAGGGCCCCCTTGTTCCTTCATTTTGCCGCTTATCGCGAAAGGGTCAGTGCGCAGGCCGTATCAGCGTACCTGCACCGCGCTCGGTGAAGATTTCAAGCAGCATGGCATGCTTGACCCGGCCGTCCAGGATAACCGCACCTTTAACGCCGGCTTCCACGGCCTTGATGCAGGTTTCCACCTTGGGGATCATGCCGCCGGTGATGGTGCCGTCCGCCTTGAGGCGCGCGATGTCCTCCGGGTCCAACTCCGTCAGCATTTCCTTGTCTTTGCTGAGTACGCCCGGCACGTCTGTCAGCAGGAAGAAACGCCGTGCGCCCAGTGCCCCGGCGATGGCCCCCGCCATTGTATCGGCATTGATGTTATAGGTATTGCCGTCTTCGCCAGCCGCGATGGGTGAGATCACGGGGATGATGCCGTTGGCCATGCTTTGCTTGAGGACGGTCGGGTCGACATGCGTGGGTTCGCCCACGAAACCCAGGTCGATTACCTTCTCGATATTGCTGTCCGGGTCTGGCTTGGATTTTTCCATCTTGGTGGCGGTGACCAGCTTGCCGTCTTTGCCTGACATGCTGATGGCCCGGCCACCTGCCGCGTTGATGTCAGCGACGATGGATTTGCTGATAGAGCCACACAGCACCATTTCGGCGATATCCACAGTTGCTTTGCAGGTCACGCGAAGGCCGTCAACAAAGTCGGTCTCGATCGAGAGCTTCTTGAGCATTTCGCCAATCTGTGGGCCGCCTCCATGGACAACCACTGGGTTGATGCCCACCTGTTTCAAAAGCGTGATGTCCTGGGCGAACTGGCGTGCCAGCGCGTCATCGCCCATGGCATGTCCGCCGTATTTGATAACGAAGGTTTCGCCAGCATATTTGCGCATGTAGGGAAGCGCTTCGACGAGCGTGGCTGCTTTCTTCTGCAGAATTTTCATATCGCGGTCCACTGTGATCATGGCCTTGTTCCATCAATGAGGGTGACAAAAAGATGTAAGGCCAAGGCTGGCCCTAGTCAAATCGATACCCGCCAAAGTTTGTTGGTCGGTCGTCCGTCAGCATGACCCCCATCGTCATCATAAGCTGTGATGCATAATAAGCGGCCCATATGAAATAGCCGACATACTCTGGGGCTCCCATGAACTCGCGTGCGCCAATAGCGGCATCCGACAGCACGAACAACACAGCCCCGATGCCAGTCAAGCGGAACGGAAATTTGCTGAGCAGCGCAGAGGTTGCCATGGCAGTCAGGACAGCGGTGTAGACATACACATACATGCGCATCTCGCCCAAACCGTCATACAGCATGTAGCCGGAGAAGAAGGCGAACAGCCACAATAGCGACGACAGCCTGACAGGCAGCGTGCTTATGTCGCTCATGGGTTGGCGGTTGGTAAGGTACAGAACGATGAAGAAAATGTGGCCAACCATGAAGCCCATCATGCCGCGCAGGAATGCCTGCCCAGGCGGGTCGGTTGGAATTTCCAGGAGCACATCCCCTGAAACAGAGAATATGAGCGCGAAAAACAAAAGGGCGTGCCCGAATGTGCGTATATTCACGGCAACAAACAGCGCCAGGAAAGACACGGCACTGGCTTTGGAGAGAACGCTCCACAGGATGCCGTCCGGGTGCCATCCGGCCCCGTGAACCACAGCGCCAATGAATGACAGAACAATGAAGATCTGCCCCAGCGCTTCCAGGACCGGTCGTTTGCGGCGGCTAAAGATGCGTGTCACGTGATGCTCCTCCTCGCGCCACTATATGCAGGCTGCTGGGGTTGTCACAAGTCTTTGATTCAAATGTATCAATTTTAACCGCTGCTGTGTAGGGACAGTTTTCAATTGGCATTCTCAATGCGTGCCTTCAACCGCGCGGCGGGGCGCAGCAGCACAAGGTTTGCGGCGGCATACAGGATCAGGATCTGGATAACCGTCAAGCCTGTCGCCAGGAGGGCTGCGGCGATGATGGTACCGCCCGCCATGAAGGCGCTGTTGAATACATTGTTGGCGGCAATCGCACGCGACCGGGCCTCGCGCGGGGTATATTCCTGCAAAATGGTGTAAAGCGGCACGATTACCATGCCTGCCATCATGGCCACACCAATCAGCGCGATAAGCATCGGCCAGTTGGATGGAGCGGCGATAAAGGCCTTCAGACCAACGACAGTTTCAGCAGAAAAGGGCACACTGGGCACTTCTGGTAGGGCCCAAATAAAGGCCAGGCTGACAGCGCCAAGCCCCACAAGGGCACGGGGCGCCAGGCGGGCTGAAATTTCGCCCTTCAAAATGCGGCTGCACAAAAGCGCGCCCGCGCCAATACCGACCGAGAAACAGGCGATCACCAGCGTGATGACTGTTTTGTCCCCGCCCATGCGCGCGTAAACGATTTCGGGTATCTGCGCGATATAGATGGAACCATAAAGCCAGATCCAGCTGATGCCGATGATGGCTGGGCGTGCGATATCATTTTGCCATGCGCTTTTCAGAAGCGTGCCGGTTGAGGTGAAGATATTCACCCGGATGTCCAGGTTGGGCGCGGCCTGCCCGGTTTTGGGGACCAGCCGCCCTGTCAGCGTGCCGATGACGGCGAAAGCGATCATGATGCCGGAGATGATGAAATTGTCACCGTCCTGGCTGATCACCAGCCCACCCACCAGGATGCCAAGCAGGATGGCAACAAAGGTGCCGGCTTCGATAAGCGCGTTGGCGCCCAGAAGCTCATCTGTTTTCATCAGGTCAGGCAGGACACCATATTTGATCGGGCCGAAGAAGGTGCTCTGGAGCCCCAGCCCGGAAAGCACAGCCACCATCATGTAGAAATTCTGGAAATAGATGGCAAAGCCGCCCACCACCATCAGGCCAATTTCCCAAATCTTGATCCACACGATCTGGTTGGTTTTCTCATACTTGTCGGCAAGTTGCCCGGCAAGCGCGGAAAACAAGAAGAAGGGCAGGATGAACAGCCCGATCGCCAGGTTGGTCAGGATGGACGGCTGGATACCCATCTCGGACGCCAGCTTGACGGTGATCAGGATAACAAGCGCCTGCCGGAACAGGTTATCATTCAGCGCACCAAGAAACTGTGTGATGAAAAGCGGCAGGAAGCGCCTTGTGCCAAACAGCTGCCACTGCGTGCGTCCCACGGGCCCCGGCCTATTCTGCGGCCGCAGTGCGGTGGTGCGAAAGCTCGTGGCTGGCCTGCCGGATAATCTGGAACGAGCCGGACAGGAACAGCGATGCCATGATGCCTGCCACAATCAGGTCCGGCCAGCCGGTGCCGGAAATCCACACGCCGGACGCCGCCACCATCACCATCACGTTGCCGATGGCGTCATTGCGGCTGCAAAGCCACACGGACCGCACGTTGGCGTCACCGTCCTTGAAGCGCATCAGCAGAAGCACGCTCGCAACATTGGCGGCCAGCGCCGCTGCCCCAACGCCGCCCATAATCGCGGCGGTTGGTTGGTTCAGATAGAAAACCGTATAGATGGTGGACCCCAATACCCACAAGCCCATTACCGAAAGGCTGATGCCTTTGAAAAGCGCGGCCTTGGCGCGCAGGCTGCCGGCCTTGCCAATCACATAAAGCGACAGGCCGTAGGTGAAGGTGTCGCCCAGGAAATCAAGCGCATCTGCCTTCAGCGCCTGGCTCTGGCCCACAAAGCCCATGGGCATTTCAAACAGGAACATGGCCGCATTGATGAGGATCACATAGATGAGCGCACGCTTATAGCGCGGGTCCATCCCTTCAAACTTCACATCATGACAGCAGTTCGCACCCATAACAGTCCCTCTGGTTTCGCCCTTATTTGGCCCGATAATATGTTGGTGTGCAAGGCAAATTTCTGGATGATATTCCATTACATGGCTGGATGATATTGCATTACATATTTGCAATTGAAGCCGGTCTGTTGCGATGATAGGCGATGCTTTGAAAGCAAACGGAGCAGTAACCACATGATGCCAGTTCGCACGATAACCCTTGGCCTTCTTGTCAGCCTTTTTGTCGCGGCGCCGTCACGCGCCTCTATGATGCCGCCCATGGAAGACACGGGTGACCGTGTGGGCGGCGTTACGGTGATCACCAGGCTTGAGGCCGAGCGGCTGCCCGAAGGGCGGCATGATTTCTATTTCCGCGCGGGCTGGCGCAACACCGGCGCGCCCATTCATGTGCCGGTTGTGGTGGTGCGCGGCGCGAAGGATGGCAAGACGCTTCTGTTGACCGCCGCGGTCCACGGTGATGAGCTGAACGGCATCGCCGTGCTGCACCGGCTTCTGGAAAAGCTGGACCCAAAGACCCTTTCAGGCACGGTGGTGGCAGTGCCGGGGCTGAACCAGCCGGGCATCAATGCCAACAACAGGCGCTTCCCGGTGTCTGCGGGCGGTGGCTCGCTGGTTGATCTGAACCGTAATTTCCCAGGCAGTGTGGGCGAAAGTGGCAGCACATCCGGGCGCTATCTTGGTGCCCTGTGGCAGGGCCTCATTCGCCAGAACGCTGATTTCGCCGTGGATATCCACACCCAGACGCGGGGCGCTGCCTATCCGCTTTTTGTGTTCGCCGATTTCGGCAACAGCACAGCGCGCGCGGCGGCCCATACCCTTGGCCCCGACATGATCAAGAATGACGCGGGCCAGCAGGGCACGCTGGAGACCAGCCTGATGAAAGAGGGCATTCCGGCTGTTACGCTTGAAGTGGGCGCGCCAAAGCAGTTCCAGGGGGAGCTGATTGACCGCGCGGTCTGGGGCCTCCAGAACCTGATGCGGGCGCACAGGATGGTGCCGGGCAGTGTGGAACAGCCGCCGGTGAAAGCCATCGTGGGGTCGAACTACACCAATGTGTATGCCGACCGGGGCGGCATTGCCGTTTTGCATGTGGGCCTGAAGGACGCGGTGAAGAAGGGCCAGGATGTAGCCACGCTGTATGACGCGTTCGGGCATGAAATTCGCACCTACACGGCCCCGCATGACGGCTGGGTGCTGGCCGTGGCCACAGACCCGGTGCGCGAGGCCGGAAGCATGCTGGTGCGTATCCTGCAGTAGGCACACGAGCGAGATACGCGCCAGATGACAGATATCTGATTTTTTCATGAGCCATTTCGGCGCCGCTGTCGTAGAAACGGCGCAAGCAAAGTTAAGAAAACGGCGAACAGACCTATGACCAGCGAAAAACCGACAGATCACCCCACCGTGGCCCACGGCAAGCTGGGCATCCTGATGATGTCCCTTGGCACGCCCGACGCCCCCACCTATGGCGCGGTTCGGAAATATCTGGCGGAGTTCCTCTCGGACCCGCGCGTGGTGGAAACGCCGCGCCTGATCTGGCTGCCGATCCTTCATGGCCCGATCCTGACCTTCCGGTCTGGCAAGTCCGCCAAGGCCTACGCCAAAATTTGGGACAAGGAGCGAAACGAAAGCCCGCTTCGGACCTACGCTAGAGGCCAGGCCGAAAAGCTGCAGGCCGCCTTCGGGGAAGAAGCCGAGGTTGAATGGGCCTTCCGGTACGGCACGCCGTCCACCAAGGATGGCCTCACGCGCCTGCGCGAAAAGGGTTGTGACCGCATCCTGTTGTTCGCGCTCTATCCGCAATATAGCGCCACGACGACTGCGACAGCTTATGAGAAAGCTTTCGAGGTAATGGGCGAGATGCGCTGGATGCCATCTGTGCGCACGGTGCCGGCTTACTTTGATACGCTGGAATACCCTTCCGCGCTTGCCGCGAGTGTGAAAGACAGCCTGAGCACATTGGATTGGGAGCCGGATAAAATCCTGGCGTCCTACCATTCGATCCCAAAGGCCTACTGGGATAAGGGGGATCCATACCCCTGCCACTGCCATAAGACCAGCCGTTTGCTGAACGACGCGCTTGATCTGCCGGAAGGCAAGCTGGTGACCAGCTTCCAGTCGCGCGTCGGTCCCACCGAATGGGTGCAGCCCTACACGGACAAAACGGTCGAGCAGATGGCCAAGGACGGCGTCAAAAAGCTCGCCGTGCTCGCCCCGGCCTTTTCACAGGACTGTCTGGAAACCCTTGAAGAAATCAATATGGAACTTCGGGAAACCTTCCTTGAGAACGGCGGCACCCACTTCCACTATATCCCGTGCCTGAATGACACAGAGCAGGGCATGTGGGTGCTCGAGAGCGTCGCAAGGAACGAGCTCAAAGGCTGGCTGGGTTAGGGCTATGTGCAACCTAGCTCGGAGTGGGCTTTTGCAGAATAAAAATTGAGAGGTCCAGTCAATGCGTTAGCATGTACCGTAAATTGGCTAATAGAATCTAAAATTGCCCCCTTTTTAAATGGGATATGAATAGCATAAGCAGTTTCCTGGTGAACTCTCTCCGTTAGCGCTTCTGGCCAACGATTTTTCAACAATATTGGTTTGGACACAATGTTGAAGCCGGGATAGGTGATAATTAGAGGCAGCTCATACCTATCAACGGCTTGTTCAATTTCATAGCTGAGCATGCTGCCGGAACTCCTCGTTTTATCGCTTAAAATAACGAGGCAGTTTTTTGATTTGGCAAGGCGCTCTCTTATCCTCGATTCTAGGGTAGATCTTTGGCTGCTATCTCTAACTGCATACGTCTTCTCGTGGCTGTTCACGAATTTGAATTCGATATGCTTTTTTGAACTCCAGGCTTGTATGGTTGAGTAATATCTAAAGTCCGACTTGCTCGGGTCGGTTTGTCCAAGGCCGTCAAAAGCAATGTAGGTTCCATTGCGATAAGCCATATCTACTTCCAATCTTGATAGATTGATCCCAAATCGATTTCAGGCTTCTTGTCTTTTGGCAAAACTATTTTTATGGAATTTGAGACCTTTCCCTGTTTAGTTTCTTCAAACACCGCGGTGAGTATTAAGTCGACAAGAATAGCGTTTTTGATACCAATGCGGGCAAGCCCAGAACCTAGCAGCGGGATGTAAATAGTTTCGTTGGAACAGGAGTTTCGAGCTTTAACTAGAAGCCCCCGAACTGCTTTAATTAGGTCTTCCGCTGTAGCCGACGTTCGATGAGTTGTTTCATCGGTTCGGCCAAGCGCGACAAAAAGGAACTTATTTTCGTTAACAATAGCTGTCGCGGTTGTTCCAATTTCATAGCGTCGTGTACGCCCAGGATTCCTTGTAATGGTTGTAAAGGGCGTTTGAGAGAGTGCTGTGTCGACTTGGTTTCGCCAATTGCCACTATTTCCTCCCCAGAATTTCTGAATGACCTGGCCGTGAAGGCTCTTGGATGATACTATTATGTCATCAACGATGTCATCAAAACAGTCGTTCACCCCAATGGCTTTCCAGCCTTTTTGATCAAAAAAATCGCCAAAAAGCACGGATATTTTTGTGTCGAAACTATTGCTGGAAATAACGATTTCGTTTTTGAAGAAACCTTCTAAGAAAAGACCATCTGCAAAGAATAGAAGTAGCCCGAGGAGAGTAGAGCTTAACAAAAAATCTTTGTAGGAAAGGTCTAATTCCTGATTTGTGATGCCCTCATATGACTCGATAAAGAGCCATATAATGCCGATAGCTGTGAGCAAAGCTCGAAAAAAGCATAGCCACTTAGAAAACGACTTCATAGTAATGCACACTCCAAGGTATCATGAAGTTAGCATAGCATACGATATTGGACTTTTTGCAATTTATACTGGTTTTTGACTACTGCATCCCCATCATGCCGGTGACTTCCACAATCACCTCGCGCTCATGCTCGCCGTCGAACTCCAGCGTCAGCGGGAAGACATCGCCTTTCTCAAGCGGCTTTTTAAGGCCCATCAGCATCACATGATAGCCGCCGGGCGCGAGCGTGAAGGTCTCGCCCGGCTTCAGCGGCACGCTCATCACATGGTCCATCTTCATGATGCCGCCTTCCTCATAGGACCGGTGGATCATGGTGGTGTTCGCAATATCTGTATCCGCGCCCGTCAGCTCAATAATGTCGTGCGTGTTGTTGCGGATGGTCAGATACACAGCGGCAGAGACCGTGCGGCTGGTTTTGCGCGCCCAGACCTTTTCAATTTCAATGCCTTCGCCATCATGCTCGCCGTGGGCGAACGCGGTGACGGAAAAACTGAGGGCCAGAATAAGGGCGGACAAAATTGCTTTCACGGGTGTTCTCCTTTGTCCTGCTCATAGCCTGACTATATAGGCTCAGGCAAGGGACATCACGTCGCAGGGGGCAGGTAGTTTCGAAATGGACCCTGAAACAAGTTCAGGGTGACAGATGAGTGGGGTGGACGGCTTAAGCAACTCAGGTCGTCATGCTGAACTTGTTTCAGCATCCATACAGCAGTTGGCGAATGACGACCTGTTAACTTGGCCTACGCCGCGTCTGTGGCGCAGATCAGCTCATGCTGGATCGCGGGCTCGAACGCCGAATGGCCTGCCACCGGCACCATCTTCAGCGTCGCCCACGGCATGGCCTGCGCCAGCTCCCACGCGCTTGTCGGTGGGCAGATGGCGTCATAGCGGCCCTGCACAATGGTGGTGGGCACGCCCCTGAGCTTATGGGCGTCGTCCAGAATCTGGTTGTCGGCCTCAAGGAAGCTGCGGTGCTTGAAATAGTGGGCCTCGATCCGCGCGAAGGCGAGCGCGAAAACAGGATCCACCGAATGGGCGCGTTGTTCTTCATCGGGCACCAGTGTCACGGTGCTGCCTTCCCACAGGCTCCATTCCTTGGCGAAGGTCAGGCGGTCTTCTTCCCAGTCAGGGTCCACCAGGCGCTTATAATAGGCGCTGATCAGGTCACCGCGCTCTTCTTCCGGGATCGGGCCGCAGAAACGCGCCCAGGCTTCGGGGAAAATGCTGCTGGTGCCGCCACGATAGAACCAGTCCAGCTCGCGCTGGCGCGACAGGAAAATGCCGCGCAGGATCAGGCCACGCGTGCGTTCTGGAAAGGCCTGGCCATACAGAAGCGACAGGGTGCTGCCCCAAGACCCGCCAAACAGGAACCAGCTGTCGATATTCAGATGTTGCCGGATGGCTTCCATGTCGGCCACCAGATGCTGGCTGGTGTTGTGGTCGAGGGACGCGTGCGGGCGGCTTTTGCCGCAGCCGCGCTGGTCAAACAATATGATGCGGTATTTCGCCGGGTTGAAGAAACGCCGCTGGATCGGGCTGGTGCCGCCGCCAGGGCCGCCATGGACAAACACAATCGGTGCGCCCACCGGGTTGCCGGACTGCTCCACATAAATCTCATGCCCGCCTGGCACTTTCAGGCGTTCGCTCGCATACGGCTCGATGGATGGATAAAGAGAGCGGAGGGTTGTTGTACTGTCTGCGCGCACCGTGCTGTCCCGATTTTTTTTGTCTTAGGTTTCAGCCAGAATAAGCCGCAGAAGTTAATAATACAAGAAACACAGGTTGCCCGGCCCCATCCGCAGGGTCGCGCCAGCCGACGCCGCTTAGGCGTCAATGCCAGATGGCTGTTTCCACCCGGTCGTGCTGGCTGGCATACTGGCGCAGCTTGCGGGTTGGGTTCACTGCAACGGCTGAATCCACCAGATCAAGGGTCGGTATATCGCTGTGGTCATCGGTATAGAAAAGGGTCTCCAGGCCGCCCAGTTTCTGCCCCTGGATCAACTGCTGAACCATGGCCCGCTTTGCGTCGCCATAACAATTGTCACCCTGGATGCGGGGGATCACCATGCCGTTCCGCGTCTCCAGCCTCGTGGCCACCAGGTGGTTGAAACCAAGTTTGTTGGCGATGGGGGCGGCATAGAAGGCATAGCTGGCGGTGGCCAGCACAAGGATGTCGCCTTGGGCCTTGTGCCTGGAAATGGCGCTCAGCGCGTCCGTATAGCATTTCCCGCGCACGATCATGTTGGCGAAGGCATCGGCTGCGCCCTCTAGGTGGGCAAGCGGTTTAGTGCCAACCAGCAGGTGGAACATGACTTCCTTCAATCGGCTGCGGGAAAAAGCCTTGAGCTTGTAGGCCGCCATCACCAGCAACATCACCGGCGTCAACAGCAGGCGGTGGGGAGCATAATGCCATGCGTACCAAAGCAGAAAAGGCGTGTAGCTGCCAAATCTGATGATGGTTCGGTCCAGATCGAAGATGACAAGTCTTTGGCGCTGCATAATCAGGTATCCAGAATCTCGCTGGCGATCATGACATCCGAAGGCTTGTCTACATCGATGGACAAATGGGCTTCCTTGAGGATGACGGGGTGGACCGTGGCACCAATGGAGTGGGAGGCGCGGCTGAAAGCGCTTTCCAGGCTCAAGAGGCGCAAGGCAAAAGCGATAAAGACCAGTGGGCCGAAATGCCAGGCAAGCCGCCAGACGCGCTTGCGGTTATGTTCGATACCAGCCCAGAAGGCCAGGACCGAGCGGGCGCGTTGTCCCTTCAGCAGGAACAGGTTGCAGCTGGTGTAGGCCGCGCCCCGCGCGAACTTCAGCCATGTGCGGCGGGCCGCCGGTATCTTGGCCAGCACTGTTTCCGCCGGCACCAGCCCCACGGCGATATCGGTGTCCAAAGGCTGGCCGTCGAGGAAAGCCGCGACATCGCTACCCGTCAGCAATACATGATCGCATGTGGTTACCAGGGTCGGCTGGTTGCTTGGGTGACTGTCGAGGAAATCCACGATGCTGCCACAGATGGAATCGCCGCTGGCGACAAAAGTTACATCGCGCCGTGCCTTGAACGGCTCGAAATCTTCGAGCGCCGCCATGTCTTCGGGCGACTGGGTCAGGATGAAGATATCTGACACACGCCCCGATGCATCGAGCGCGTCCACGACACGGTTGAGCATGGCGCGTCCGCCGATATGGGCGGCGGCCTTGTATTTGACGTTGAACATGTCCGCGACCGGGTCGCCCTCCGGGCGGCGGCCAGCAAGGACAATTACCCGTATTTTTTCAGCGGTACAGGTTGACACGTATCTAGCCCCAGAAAGTTACAATAGGCTTCGGCGGCACGCTGTGCGGATGATTTTTGCTGAAGGTCGATAGACGACTTGAAGAGCTTCTGTTGCTCCGCCCTGTAGGCGTGAGGCGTTTCAAGTGCGGCCTTCAAAGCTTGGTCGAGTTGGTCAATTGAGGACGCAACGGGGCCGAGGGTCCAGAATTTATATTTCGGGTCGCGCTGCCAGTCCGCGCCGTGTCCGTTAAGGAAGATGCAGGGCCGTGGACGGGCAATGAATTCATACACCTGACTGGAGACGTCACCCAGATAGATGTCGGCCGAGCGTATGTGGGTCATGTCCATGCAGGCCGGGCTGCCGGTGTCGATCAGGATATTGTCGCTGTTCTTGAAACGCTTGGCCAAATCCTTCCGCCAGCGCACCACCCGGTTGGTCAGTGACGTATGGATGCGGCGCTTGTAGAGCATCACATGAGGCGCAAAGATCAGGTTGAAATCCTTGTTGTTCGCGAAATAGTCCAGAACCTCTTCGCCCATGGTGAACCAGGAAGACAGGTAAGGATCGAAGTGTGGGTTATAGAGCACGATCGGTCGCTGGTTCTTGAACGGACGGTGGACGATATTTTCCTCCGCCAGAGCATCGAACTTCATATAGCCGATCACGGCGCTGTTTTCCGGCTGCACGATGCCAAGGGCGATCATCCGGTCGCGGTGTTTGTCACCAGGCAGGAAAACATAATCGAATTTGGAGATATTGTCCGACCAGGCGACGTCCCGGTCGCCAGCACCATGGCAGACACGGACCATTTTCAGGTGGGTCAGGCCAAAGACCTCACGCAGCATCAGGCTGGTGCGCTCCGGCACCACCAGGGTGTCCAACTGGCGGAAATGGTCGAGGTTGTTTTTCAAAACAGCGATGCGCTTGAATGGCGCGACTTTGTTCAAGAGCTTGTCGAGCACTTTGTAGACAAGCGGCACATCAAGCAGCGTGAACTGACAGCGGGGCGTATCGCCCGCAATTTCGCGGACCATTTCAAGTTGTTCTTCAGTGGAGGCGAAAACCTCAATTTCCACATCATCAGCAGTGCCTGCCAGCGCCGGAATCATGGGCGCAAGATGGCTGACCTGATGAGCGGCATCATGGTTGAACAGAAATCCAATGCGGTGTGGCATAAGCGGCTTCTTTTTTTCTTTCTGCTTTTTATGAGGCCTTACTTAACTCGCGGCCGTCGCGGACATTTCAGACTAAAAAATAAACAAAGATCAGAACAAAACACTCTGACAAAACGTCGCATAAGGGCTGATTTTGCCCCAAATAAGGCAATTCGACAACCGATATGCTTCAAACGGGGGCGTTTTCGCTTCAGGACCGAAACAATAAAAAGGCCGTAAACGTTCGTTACACTAGCGTTTCAGAAATGTTTCGTCTTATCGGGGACGGACCTGATTTAACTAATTTCAGGCTGCAGAAGCGAAAAAAGGTGCCAATGGACGCCTTTTTCTGGATTAAGCTTGGTTGCTACTGTGCAGCCATGCGGCGGGACTTCAGGATTTGATCCGTCAGTTCCATGTCGCCTGGGTTGTCCACATCAATTGGTGCATCGGCGAATGGCATGCGGATCACCTGCACCGTCAATTTCCAGCGCCGTGACAGGCTCGCGGCCAGCTCGTGAATGGTGGCCAGCTTGTAGCGGTACTTGAGCATGAACATCAGGCCAAAGGCCTTCATGATACGCTGCGGTTTCTTGCCGAACTGGCCGCCACCCTCGAAAATCTTGGCGGTTTCCAAGGCTTTCTCGTTGGCCAGCGCATAGAGGTTGCAGCTGGACCAGCCACCGTCCTTGAGATTATGGAAGGCGCGCTTGCCTTCGGGATATGCTTCCAAGATAACGGATGCTGGGGTCATGGCAACGGCTGCATCGGGCTTGTGCTGCTCAATTTCCTTGCAGAAATGGTCAACCATTTCAGTGGTGTGCAGGGCGTTGTCCCCTGTGGTGATCACGAGTGGGTACGGGTCCTCGATCCGGGCGGCAGCGTCCGCGACCGAAAGATAGAGGTTTTCCGCGCTCGGCACATACTGAATTTCGCCCTTGTCCAGCATTTTAGCGAGCGCGGGCACAGTCCTGAGCAGCTCTTCGCTTTCGATTGAAACAAACACACGGTCGATGCCACGGGCGTTTTTTATTTCGCGGATGACGCGTTCCAGCATCACGACACCATCAAGTGTTACCAGGCACTTGTGGCTGACCCCTTGGGCTTGGGCGACAACGTCGGCGGCGCCGCGACGGCTGGCAGCCAGCACCAAAGCTGTGGCTTTCTTGGTTACAGTCATAGGGTTATCCCTCCTACCCAACGGGCATAGTTTAAATCAGACTAGGCCGTTAAGGAAGACATGAGTTTACGAGCGCTTTCGCCCTTCGGAAGTGCCATCAATGTCTCTCTTGCGGTCTTGTATCTCTCTTTGTCCAGAAGGGTGCCCACACAGCCGTCGAATTTGTCCCAAAGCTGGTCCAGCGTCAGGGGTGCAGCACTTGAGCCCACCGGCATTTCAACTTCAATGCTCATGGTGGTGCCAGACTTCAGCGTAACATGAACCTGTGTCGGGAAATCGCTCTCCAGTTTCTCGACATACTCTTTGCGCACAAGCGGCAACAGCGCGGTAACTTCCGGGCGACTGATCGCGGCCTCTTCATAGTCCGCCAGCGTCGCGTTGCCCGTCAATAGTCCAACAGCCAGTCCATATTCAAGGCTGAATTTGGCTTCCATCGAATTGGTTGGGCGCTCATACATCAGGTTCCGGAGGTGCGCAGCCGGCGCACGCACAAAAATTTCCGCCACATCAGGGGCTTCAAAGCCATGTTTTTCGCGCAGGAAAAGAAGGCCGTCGAGCGCACGGTGGACGCTGCCACAGTTGGGGAAACGCTTCAGTTTCAGGCCATATTCTTCAATATGCAGCGGCGTGCCGATATCCTTGGTCGCGAACTGGACTTTCTGACCATATTCATCCTTGTCTGCCATGGTGGCGCGCAGCTCTTCCACATCCTGGCCGACCATCAGCGTTCCCATGCCGTTCGCGGCATGCAGCGTGTTCGCGCCTGCTGTAATGCCGGCCTCGGCGAACTGGGCGGCCTGAACCGCGCCTGCGGCTGCAAGCCCTGCATGCAGCGGTTTGGTCATGGTGCCGAACTGGCTCATGAAGCCACCGGCAAGGCTTGTTGAAAGCGAAATGGCGTGGGCTGTTTGCTCGGCATCCAGGCCCATCAGTCGCGCGCATCCGGCAGCCGTGCCTACGGTGCCAACCGTTGCCGTGGCGTGCCAGCCGCGGCTGCGGTGGTAAGGGTTCACGCCCTGGCCCACACGGCCAACCATCTGCAGGCCAACGATATAGGCATCAAGAAGCGCTTCGCCCGTTAGGTCGCGTTCGTCCGCAATGGCCAGAAGGGCAGGTACCAGAACTGCGCTGGCGTGGGCTTTTGCTGGATCGAAATTGTCGTCAAAATCAAGGGCATGGGCGGCCGTGCCGTTCACCAGGGCGGCCATGGGGGCAGACAGGCCGCCTTCAAAGCCAACCGCGCGGCAGTCGCCTTGGCCCCACCTGCGGGCGAGAGTGAACACTTTGTGTGTAACGTCCTCGCGCGCACCGGGCACCATGACAGCGATGGTGTCAATGAAGGCGTCTCGCGCGCGGTCAAGCGCCAGGCTCGACCAGGAGGCGTCTACGCCAGTCGTCCAGGCTGCAAAAGCGTGCAGCGGGTTATCCGAATTGACCTTCATATGTCCCTTGGTATCTTATATGACTTGTGTGTTGGTCTGAATTCAGCAAGATTTATTTATAGTTAAATAAAACCGGCAGATAAAGCCTGTGTTTGTTTTCCAGGCGGCCTCTATTTGCTGTTTTGGGTTTTTGAAATCAAGAGGGAAGTGGCAAAAAATTGGCGGATGCCCGGACAGGTAACGGCTTTGTAACGGTGGAAAGTGGCAGCCCCAGCGCCTTGGTGCGCCTGCGCGGCGACTGGATCATCGATAATGCTGTCGATATCGACAATGCCATGCCGGGCATTGTGGCGGCCTGTGAAGCGGGCGCCGTTGTCGACTGTTCGGAAATCACAAGCCTTGATACCACGGGTGCCGTGCTGATCCGCCGTTATTGTGCCGCCATCGAGGATGCCGGTGCCGCAGTGCTCACAGGCGTTCTGGCGGCCCACAAAACCCTTTTGGAAGTTATCTCCTGCTGCCCGCCGCCTGCCAAAACAGAACCCGATCATGTCGCCTGGTATCTGATGCCTCTCCTTCAGGCGGGTGAAGCCACCATGACGGCGCTCCGGTCGTCAGCCCGGCTCCTGGGGTTCCTTGGGTTTGTGCTGATGCGCCTTTTTGGCTCGTTGTTTGACCTGGGGCGTATTCGCCTGGTGCCGGTGGTGCACCAGATGGAAGTGGTGGGGCTGCAGTCCATGGGAATCGTGGGGCTGATTTCCTTCCTGATCGGTGCCGTGATGGTGAACCAGGGGGCTATCCAGCTGGCCAAGTTCGGCGCCGATATTTTCGTTATCGACATGCTTGGCATTGGCCATCTGCGGGAACTGGGTATTCTTTTGACCGCTATTATTATAGCGGGCCGGTCCGGCAGCGCCTTCACGGCCCAGATCGGATCGATGGTGCTGCATGAAGAAGTGGACGCCATGAAGACGCTGGGGATGGAACCCATTGATGTGCTGGTGCTGCCGCGCCTTGTGGCGCTGACGGTATGCCTGCCGCTTCTGGCATTCTATGCCGATGTGGTGGGGATCGCGGGCGGCGCGTTGATGGCATGGATCCAGCTGGATATCACGCCCGCCAATTTCCTGACCTATTTCCGGGAAGTGATCTCGATCGACCACTATTGGGTTGGCATCATCAAGGCGCCTTTCTTTGCCGCAGTTATCGCCACAACCGGCTGCTACCACGGCCTCAGGGTACATGGCAGCGCCGATGCGCTGGGTATGCGCACAACCAGAAGCGTGGTGCAATCCATCTTCCTGGTGATCGTGCTTGATGCCCTGTTCGCTATCTTTTTCACCAGTGTGGGGCTATAGGCGGTGGCTAACAAGAAACCGGACATCGTTGTAAAGGTGCGGGACCTCAAGACCGCCTTCGGCACCCATGTGGTGCATGACGGTCTCAATCTGGATGTCAGGCGCGGGGAAATTCTGGGTGTTGTCGGTGGCTCGGGCACGGGTAAGTCAGTGCTGCTGAAGGCCATTATCGGGCTTCTGAAACCTCAGAGCGGCACGATCGAGATCAATGGTCAAGACCGGGCCACGATGAGCAATGAAGAAGACAGGCTTTCCCGGCGGGACTGGGGGGTCTTGTTTCAGGATGGGGCGCTCTTTTCATCGCTGACGGTGGCGCAAAACATCCAGGTGCCGCTTCGGGAACATTTTCACATGTCCCACAGCCTGATGAAGGACTTGGCGCTTTCGAAGTTGCAGATGGCAGGCTTGTCGCTGGATGCGGCGGCCAAGTTCCCCAGCGATCTTTCTGGCGGCATGCGCAAGCGCGCCGCACTCGCGCGCTCATTGGCGCTCGATCCGGACCTTCTTTTTCTCGATGAGCCCACAGCCGGGCTCGACCCTATCGGCGCAGCGGCGTTTGATGAACTGGTACAGGAACTCTGTCGCTCGCTGGGGCTTACGGTTTTTCTTGTGACCCACGATCTCGACACACTTGTCAGAGTATGCGACCGTATCGCGGTGCTAGGGGATCAGAAAATCCTGATCAACGCGCCGCTTGAGGAAGTGATGGCGTTTGATCACCCTTGGGTGCAGGAATATTTTCACGGTCCCCGTGCGCGGGCCGCAGGCGCAAAAGACTAGTGCCAAAGACGAGATAGGACAGGCAACGGCTTATGGAAACACGGGCATCGCATATATTGGTTGGCAGTTTTGTTCTGGCGTTCCTTGCCGGGCTGATCGCCTTTGCCATCTGGATCGCCAAGGTCGATTTGGATGCCGAATATCAGGAATATGACATCTTTTTCGATGGCTCCGTGTCCGGCCTTTATAAGCGCAGTATCGTTTACTATCTGGGCATTCCGGTTGGAGATGTGCGGGACATTACGCTTGCTCCGCACGATAGTGAGAAGGTTCGCGTGCTCGTGCGGCTCAGAAGCGAAGTGCCGGTCAATGAGGAAACCTACGCACGGCTTGAGTTTCAGGGGCTGACCGGCGTTGCCTATATCGAGATCAAGGGCAGCCCGCAGGGCAGCGCCCCCCTTAAGGCCAAGGCAGGGCAGGAACGGCCTGTGATCCGGTCTGAGGCCTCGCCCATTCAGGAAGTGTTCGAGACCGCACCAAACCTGATCAATGAGGCAATCCTGACGGTTGGCCAAGTCAAGAAGATGCTGGCAGAAGAGAATTTGGAACGGGTCAGCAATATCCTGGAGAATACCGAGCGGGCCACCCGCAATATTGCAGACGGCACGGAAGACCTGGATGCCTTGATGGTTGAAGTACGCGAGGTGATGGCCCGCGTGAATGAAACAGCTGCCAAGCTGGGCACGCTCGCGGACAGTGGCAACAAGCTGCTGGCTGAGGACGGCGAACGGCTTGTGGCTGAGGCGATTGAAACCATGAACGCCGCGCAGGCGATGCTGGAACGTGTCGATGCGCTGGTAGCCGCCAATGAGGACAGCGTCACGCAATTCGTGCAGGGCAGCCTGCCTGAGGTTACCCGGATGATCATGGACTTGCGAAGCACAGCCCGCAGCCTTTCGCGGCTGGTCAGGAAAATAGAGCAAAATCCGGCTGAAACGCTTCTGGGCCCGAAAGAGAGTACATACGACCTTGACGCCCGCAAGGTGAAGGAGACGAAAGAATGAGGCAGCTTTTTAGAAAAAACGCGCTTGGTCTTGTCGCTGCTTCTGCCCTTTTGGCGTCATGCGGGCCGCTTATCTCCTTCGGCGATGAAGGCCCGGCGGATGAGATTTATACGCTTCGCTATCAGGGCAGCTATCCCGCAAGCGGGTCGGGCCCTGTTGTATTCATTGATGAGCCCGCCGTTGCAGACAGCCTCAAGGGCGACAAGGTTGCGGTTGCGCTGCCGGGTAACCGCCGTTCAACCATTGACGGCGTACGTTGGTCGGCGCCTCTGGCGGACTTGATCAGAGACTATGTGTTGAGATCTCTTGCAGCAAGCTCAGAGGCCCGGATGGTCGGCGATGGTGGGCTGGATATCCAGTCCAGCTGCCGTCTGGGTCTGAAGGTCTGGGAAATGGACTTTGTTCCCGGCGCCCGTGCTGCGGACGACAAGGTCTCTGTTGTTTTGGAATTCACGCTCGTGCGCCTGAAGGACAACCAGCTCCTTGGTATGCCGACCATTGCGAAACAAGTGAGTACCCGCGGTAGCGGTACGGATGCCGTGATGGCAGCCTTCCATGAAGCCATGGGTGACGCGGCCGGGGATGCGGCCAGTTGGTTCGGCAAAGCCCATGAAGCTTGCGATGCGGGCTAGGCAGCAGGTTTCCTGAGTTCCCAGAAACTCCAGGCCAAAAGCAGGCAGCTTGTGACCGCGATAGCGTAAAAGAGCGGCTCTGGCGCTTCTTTTGTATACAGCAGGCCCGCGGCCAGCGGCCCTGCCACCCGACCAAGGGCCGAAATCCCGCTTGAAAGTCCAAGGGCCGCGCCCTGGTGGTGTCGGTCCGTGCGGCGCGACAGCAGGCTGTTGAGTGCGGGGAATGAAATGGTCATGCCGCTCATGATCAGCGGGAAGGCAATCAGCGCCACAGTGAAGGACGGCGTGCCGAAAATGATGACCAGGCAGCCAATAAAATGGATGCTGCCACCAAGCACCAGCGATTTCAGTTCACCAATGCTTTTGAACAGCGGCCCTGTCGCCAGCGACTGGATCGCAGCAATGCACAGGCCGATGGCCCCCATCAGGTTGCCGACTTCCTGCTGGCTCCAGAACAAGAGGTCCTTGGTCCAGAAGGGCATGATGGTGAAGGCCATGATCTGCCCTGCGGAGGTCACGATAAACATGGAAAACAGCGCCAGCTGGGCCGGGGTTTTAAGGAAGGTGGACCAGGGAGGACGCACTGACACGTGGCTGGTTTCTGTCTCACTCTCGTCAGAATTCGTTTCGGATATGAAACGATAAGCCATGAAAGCGGCGATCAGCGATAGGCTGGCTGCCACAAGGCCGGGCAACAGAATGGCTGATCCGCCACTCGCGCTACTGAGGTGGCTCAGTTGCCCACCTACCAGCGGGCCGAACGCGAACCCCAGCCCGAACACAGCACCGATCAGGCCCATGGCCCGGCCACGGTTGCTTTCATCGGTCAGGTCGGCCATGGCAGCCATGGCGATGCCTACATTACCGGCCATCGCGCCAGAGAAGGCGCGGGCCAGGAAAAGCATCAGAAGGCTGTCTGAAAACGCCAGGATGACATAGGAAACCATCGCGCCGATGAAAGTTGCGGCAAGGGCAGGGCGCCTGCCGATGCGGTCCGACAGCCGCCCCCACAAGGGGCCGGCGGCAAAAGCGGTCAGCGAATAGATGGAAAAGAGCGCCGCCCCCAGGGTCGCTTCATCCAGCACCATGCCCCCAACTGTTACGGTGCCCGCATAGGGGCCAACCAGAAACGGCAGGATCGGCACAATGATGCCGAAACCCAGGAGGTCGATAAAGATGGCGAACAGGATGGCTGGCATTGCCGGTGGTCTCTCGCTGCGGAGTTTCATTTAAATTGGGGCGCTCACTTGAGCATACTTTCTCGCCTTCGTGTATCACGAAGTTGCGAGATGGGGATGAAGCGTGCGCCCTGCGCGTTAATTCGATCAGCGCGTTAGTCCGAAAGCGCGTCGACTTTTTCCTTGAGGGCGGCCAGTTGGGCCTGGAGGTCTGCGATTTCCCGATCCTTCTCGCCGCCTTTGGGTGCCTGTTCTGCAGGTTTTGCAGCAGGTGCGTGCGTGGTCTGGGCGCTTGCCGTTAGGGCACGCATGCTCTGTTCAAAGAGCGCCAGGTTCTGCCGTGTCAGCTCCTCGAAAATCGGCATGAAATTGCTGCTGTCCACTGTTTCACCGCACGCGGAGCGGATCTGCTCCTGATGCCGGGTCAGAACTTCCATGGCGCTCTGCAGATAGCTTGGCACCATGGCCTGAAGGCCGTCGCCATAAAGGCTGATCAGCTGCCTGAGAAAGGCGATGGGCAGCATGTTTTTTTCGCGGGTCTCTTTCTCGAAGATAATCTGGGTTAGGACAGCGCGGGTGATATCGTCGCCCGACTTGGCGTCGCGCACCACAAATTCCTCGCCGGACTTGATCATGTCAGCCAGGTGGTCGAGCGTCACATAACTAGAGGTTTCAGTGTTATAAAGCCGCCGGTTCGCGTATTTTTTGATGATGATCGGTTCGCCTTGATCGCGCTTTTTCCGTGCCATCTTCTGTCCCATCCTGCCTTTTCGGATACCCCTTCCTCGCATGTGCGAAAAATCCGAAAACACGGCAATTCTTTAATTAATTGGCCGAATTAAATGGTATTTGGTGCGCTGCCGCAAGGAAAATTGTGCATATGCACAAAGAAAATGACTTTGCGCCAAATGCAGGCATCCTATAGTGAAATTGTCATGCGCGATGAAGATATTGAACAAGCGGCCGACCTGTTCCTGACCCTGTGGCAGGAAAATATCCGTCTTTGGGCAACCGAGAAGGATCTGCTGCCGCACGCCGAGCTTGCGGCGCTTCTTGAGGTGCCGCTTGAACGGTCACCAAGTGTGGGGGAAGACCCATGACCGCGCAGCCAAAAGAACACGCCAGCCGGATGGCAGATGTGGAAGCACAAATCCGCGGCCCCCGGCCTATGTCGCTCCATCTTGCCAACAGCTTGATGATCTGGCGCGAAGCTGGCGCGGGTGCCAGGCGGCTCCGTGCGGGCACTGGCATATGGCACACTGGCGTACGCGACAACCTGGATGCGCTCAAGGGCTTGATGCGCTCTGAGGATGACTGGCAGCGCTTTTTCACCGCGGTGGAAAGGAAGGCGTCAGGCCGCGCCGATACCATGCTGGCGGGTATCGCCAAATATCTGGCGCATCCTTACCGTCGTCCGGAAAGCAAGGCGGCTGAGGCAGTGCGTATTGGCAATTGCCGATTGCTTGATTTTGGCGCGCCTCAATCAGGAAACAGGGGCAAACCGATCCTGCTGGTGCCCAGCCTGATCAACCCGCATTATGTGCTGGATCTGATGCCGGGCCGTAGCCTGGTTGAATTCCTGAAAGGGCATGGTTACAGGCCCTATCTGGTGCACTGGTACGAGCCGGGCGAGGAAGAGCTGGGCTTTGGTATTGGCGATTATGTAATGAAGCGGTTGAAGCCGTTTCTGGATCATGTGGCGGGCGTGGCTGGCGCCCCGGTTCCTGTGCTTGGCTACTGCATGGGCGGGACGCTGACAACCGCTTTGGCCGCGCGCGCGGGTGATATGGTGTCAAAGCTTGCCCTTGTGGCCGCGCCGTGGGATTTCGATACCAAAAAGCCTCATGCGGGTAAGAAATATGCGCCAGTGATGGTGGAGGCGCTGGCCAAACTACCTACCAACATGCCGCTTCCGGTGGATGCGGTGCAGACGTTTTTCACAAGCGTGGACCCCACGCTCAATGATCGCAAGTTCCGGAAGTTTGCCACCATGGACCCATCTTCCGAAGCCGCCGAGTTTTTTGTCGCGCTTGAGACCTGGGTCAATACCGGCGCGCCGCTGCCGCGCCGGGTGGCGGATGAAGCCATGGTCGGCTGGTACCGGGACAATACCACAGGCCGGGAAGAATGGTATGTGGACGGCGCGCCCGTGCGGCTTGAGGATGTCACATGCCCGGTCTGGATCGCCGCGCCTGAGGAGGACCGGCTCGTGCCGCAGGAAAGCGCCTATTCCATGCTGAAAGGCCTGCCGAATGCCACCGTGCACGACCCGGGCGCCGGGCATATCGGTATGATGGTCGGGTCAAAGGCGCGGACGGGGCTTTGGGAACCACTTCTCAAGTGGCTGGAGACTGACCATGCGGCCTGATGTTCTGAAATTATACCGTTTCTATGCAAGCGCGATCGGCCGCGCCACCTGTCCGATTATTACCGCGAAGCTGATGCGCCTGACAGCACCGCCAACCGATGGTGTCACCATCGGTTTTGGCTTTACCCTGCCGTACCTTGACCTGATTGCCAGGGCAGAAGGCAGGGCCGGTGGCCGCTTTCTGGCTTTCATGCCCGCGCAGCAGGGTGTCTGCCATTGGCCCGCGCATTTGGGCAGCCGGACCGCCTTGGTCGAGGAATATCATCTGCCGCTTGCTGACAGTTCCGTTGACCGGATCATTCTGGTGCATGCGCTGGAGCATGCCAACAGGCCGGTAAATCTCCTGCGCGAAATCTGGCGGGTGCTGGCACCGGGCGGCCAGATGATCGCCGTGGTGCCCAATCGCATGCGCAGCTGGGCAGCCTATGAGGGCACACCTTTTGGTCACGGCAGGCCTTATTCGAAAGGCCAGTTGTCGTCGCTTCTGGAAGAACAGATGCTGCCGGTGGATGGCTGGGACACGGCGCTGATGATGCCGCCCTTCATTCGCCCGATGGCTTCGAAGCTCCTGAGATACGGCGAACGCCCCATTGGCTTTCTGGGCAAGAACCTGGGAGGGGCGCTGATTGTCTCGGCTCGCAAGCAGGTTTATGGCACTTTACCCAAAAGTGCCCGCAAAGCGGCAATCATGC
Organism: Kordiimonas lipolytica; assembly: GCF_042651265.1. Lineage (GTDB taxonomy): Bacteria > Pseudomonadota > Alphaproteobacteria > Sphingomonadales > Kordiimonadaceae > Kordiimonas > Kordiimonas lipolytica. Next base: position 204,369 of record NZ_JBHSCR010000014.1, read on the forward strand.
CGGCTCTGACCGGTTCATGATATCTGTACGAACAACCCTGTGACCATAGAGCACCACCAAGCCTTTTCCAGCGAGGCGAGCGAAAATTCTTCAGATTTCTGGTCTTGTATTATTATTGCGCAGACAATATTGTTTGGGTCATAAAATTATTCGAAACGTCAAGCTAGTGGAGAGCAATATGACGAACGAGACCCCTAAAGATTCGACGATGGAAGAAAGCAAGGAAATGGCGATCCGTCAGGTAGCAAACGCCCTGCACCGCCTGAACGATGCTGTTATCTCCGCCGTGGGCAAGGGTGTCACGGTCGAGCTGATGCGTGCTTCCCGCTACCACAATGAAGAAGGCGCCTGGGGCGATATGCTGGTGCCGATCATTCACAAGCAGGACTAGGGCTCATGCCAAACGGGGAGATTGTCACGCCAAAACTGGCGACAGCGGACGTGTGCGACGCCATGGGCCGCGCCGTCTCTGTGCTCCCCGTTGACTTTCAGGATTTCGGCGGGCGCGTGGATTTCGCCGGGCCTGCCGTTACCCTTCGCACGCTGGATGACAATACCAAGGTGCGTGCGCTTCTTGAAGGCAAGGGCGAAGGCCGGGTGTTGGTGGTGGACGGCGATGCTTCTACCCGTGTGGCACTTCTGGGTGGGAACCTTGCGGCATTGGCGGCCAAAAATGGCTGGGCTGGCGTGGTGATATATGGCTGTGTCCGTGACCGGCACGAATTGCTGGGCGAAGACGTGGGCATCAAGGCGCTCAGAAGCTGCCCCAGGAAATCCGAAAAGCTGGACCGGGGCGATGTGAATGTGGAAATCGCCATTTCCGGTGTGCCCATCCACCCGGGCGACTGGGTCATCGCGGATGCCGACGGTGTGGTGATCGCCAAGGAACTCCCGAGTTTGTAGGTGGCTTCCTCTGATCCGCATATCGACCTCAGTCAATTGCCTGCGAGCAATTTGCTGACGTTGCATGCACAAATCACGGAAGAACTTCGAAGGCGTGAAATTTTAAGAAGCTCAAACAACCCTGTTGGCGATTTGGCAGAATTTCTATTCGTTAACGCCTTTGGATGGTCTCAAGCACCGAACTCTCAGAAGGCGATTGATGCCTTTGATGCCAAAGATCGTACTTTTCAAATCAAGGGGCGCCGTCCAACTCGTCATAATAAATCACGCCAACTTAGCTTCATTCGCGAATTGGATAAGAAGCATTTCGACTGTCTTGCTGGTGTCATTTTCCGTGAGGATTATTCGGTCTTTAGGGCGGCACTCATCCCATATGATGTCGTCATTGCCCATTCTCGCTATTCTTCGCACGCAAATGGTTGGTTGTTTCAATTGAAAGATGACATCTGGGACATACCGTCAGTTGAAGATGTCACGCTTCGGCTGCTTGAAGTTTCCTACTAAAAAACGGCCACCGCCCGCATGGGGTCAGTGGCCGAGTGCTCTCAGATAGTATTTTTTCTGAATTCCGTTTTACCTGAACAGGGACAGCACAGCCTGTGGTGCCTGGTTGGCAATGCCGAGCGCCTGAAGGCCGAGCTGCTGTTTGGTCTGGAAGGCCTGCAAGTTCGCGCTTTCCTTGGCCATGTCCGCGTCCACCAGGTTGCCGATCCCAGTCTCGATCCCGTCGCTGAGCTTGCTGTTGAATTCAATGAGTCTGTCGATCCTTTTAGCCGTGGCGCCAAAGTCCGACAGTGCTTGGTTGACCAGATCTATGCCATCCTCCAGATAGCCCACACTCGCTGCAGCGTTTGAGGCACTGTCAAGGTTGGCGTCTGGTTGGCCAAACTGCAGGACGATGGCCTCGATTGGATGAGCCGCCATGGTAATTGTTGCGCCATTCTTGCCGGAAAGAACCGTGGTATCTGTGCTGGTTTGCATAACGAGGTTAACGCCGTCAAATTCCGCATTCAACGCAATGGCGTTGATCTGGTTCCTGAGTTCCAGAAACTCTTCTGCAAGCGCGGATCGTGATGTTGCATCCAGAGATGTGTCCCGTGCCGCAACCGCTTTTTCCTTCATTTCAATCAAGAGATCCGAGATTGATTCGCCAGCCGCCATCGCGACATCAAGTATCTGACCGCCGCGATTCAAGCTGTCCTGGACAGCACGCAGTTCAGCAAGATCGCCTCTCATGGACTGAGCAATAGAATATATCGCCGCATTATCCTTGGCGGACGCGACTTTAAGGCCGGTATTGATGCGGGATTGGGTCTGGTCCAAAGCGCCTTGGGTGGCATTCAAATTTTGCAATGCCGCGAACGCACCAGCGTTGGTGTTAACTGAGAATGACATATTCTATGTCCTGCAATACGGTTCTGTATTCATGGGCCCATCGAAACCCTGACTCCTTTTGAGCCAGCTTTTATCCTACCTTAAGGTGTGCCTCGAGTCGACTCTGTTAGTTAAAATTTTATCTATTGGCTGCAGTTTTCCTTGGTTGGCCAACGGTTTGACTGCCGGAACTTCAAAAAAACGACCGTTGCCTGATTAAGGGACAACGGTCGAGTACTCTCAGATAGTATTCTTATCGAATTCGATTTTTACCTGAACAGCGACAGGACGCTCGATGGCGCTTGGTTGGCGATCGAAAGCGCCTGAAGGCCCAGTTGCTGCCTGGTCTGGTAGGCGGTCAGGTTTGCGCTCTCGCGCGCCATGTCCGCGTCCACCAGGTTGCCGATGCCCACTTCAAGGCCGTCTGACAGCTGGCTGGTGAATTGTTTCTGGATATCAAGCCTCTGTGACGTGGCGCCAAGGTTCGAGAGCGTCTGGTTGACGGCTTCAATGGCTGCATCAATGGAGGTTACGGCTGTTTGCGATGCAGCCGGTGATGACGGGTCTTCGCCTGCTGCAGGGTTGCCGTTTACAAGGTATGAGGACGCTCCGTTTCGAACCAGATAGAGGTTACTGCCGGCGTCAACATTGGGGGCGAAGGCAAAGCCATCGACCGTGGTGCCGTTAATCTCGGACGCGCTGATGCCGAGTGCTGCTGCAACGCCCTGCTGGAAGTCGTTGCTGACCGGGAATGTGTAGTTGGCATCTGTGGTGACGCCGGTGGAGGGATCGATCGTTTCGCCGTTCAAATTGCCGCCATTGTCGTTCTGCAGATTGACAAGCGCTGCCCGGAATTCGGCATCAGTGCCGGCACTAATGGTTACACCCGCCAGCGCCACAGGCGTGCCGGTAACAGATACAGTGGAGCCAACCAAGTTGGAGTCGGTGAGGCCCAAGGTGCCCAGTGTCAGGTCGCTGGCAGCAGAACTGATCGTGCTTGATCCGCTGTCGTCCGTGATGGCGGTGATGGAATTGGTACCGTCAACCACATTGCGCCCGTTGAAGGTCGCATTGCTCACGATGGATTCGATCTGGTCCCTGAGCTCAGTATATTTCTGGCTCATGGCAGTGCGGCTATCGGCGTCCAGACCTGCGTCGGAACCGGCCACGGCAAGTTCCCGCATTTCGATCAGGAGATCGGAAACGGATTCTGCGGCAGCGAGGGCGATATCGGTTTCGGACATAGCCCGGTCGAGCGAGCTTTGGACAGCATTCAGCCCGGACACATTGCCGCGCATGTTTTGGGCGATGGAATAAATGGCTGCGGAGTCTCGGGCACTGGCGACTTTGAGCCCCGTGTTTACACGCGACTGGGTCATTTCCAGCAGCTTGGTGCTGGCACCCAGATTTTGAAGGGCGGCAAAAGCGCCCGCATTTGTGTTCACACTGAAAGACATCTTCTATGCCCACATTAAATGTTTTCGCCCGTTCTGAGCGGCGCGCACCTTTTGTGCACTATCGACATCAATAACGTGAACAGTGGGTGTGAGTCCCGCCTTTGCGTCTCAAACTAGAGTCAATTTGTCTCAGATTTTATCTTTTTAGATTTCGCAATTCCGATGGCGTCATGCCGAAGGCTTCCTTAAAGGCACGTCGGAATGCGGTTTCTGTGCCGAAGCCCAGATCAAAAGCCAGATTGGAGATGGAGCCGGCCTCGTTACCTCCATGCCGCAATTTTTCATGGGCCAGTTGCAGGCGTTTGGTGCGGATATATTTCCCAATGCCACCCAGTGGCTCGGCCAAGCGGTACAGGCGTGCGCGGGACAGGCCCAAGTGTTTCGCGACCATATCTGGGTCCAGGTCTGGGTCCAGCAAATTTTTGTTGATGAAGATACAAACCTTGTCCAGTTGGCTGTCGCCGGTTGAGCCCTCATTGCCTGCATGGCGCTTGAAAATAGTATTCAGCATCATCAACAGGGGCGGCAGCAGTTCCTCAACGTCTTCCCCCTGCATAAGGTTCGTGTAGGTGCGGAAACAGATGAACTGTTGATAGAGAAGGCTAGTTGCGGGCAAGAGCGCAGAAAGAATAATGGGTGCCTCGTCACTAAGGCCAGTGGGCAGGAGGGGCTTTAGTTGCTCGTCGATAACCAGACAGTCGAGCTCGCAATCCGCACCTCTGAAGGTCACGTCCGCACCCAGCGGAATAATAGCGAAGTCGGCTGGTTTCAGTATTTCTTTCTGGCCGGCGCTCAGGATGGTTGTTTCACCGCGCCGCAAGGTGGTCAATATCAAGCCACGACCGCTTGATACCAGGGGCTGTGCCTGACGGACATGAAAATCTTGCCCATTAACATTCAGCGTCACGGCAGCAAAGTTCTGGAAGCAGTGGACTTGGTGCAAGCTAGCATATGCAGAAAAGTCCTTTTTCTGCATGGAGTTAGAAGCTGAATGCTCGGTCTGCATGATTTCCTGATCGAGTTGGGTCAAGATTTCTCCACCTGGTGCCGATATCTCCGAAAAAGCAAAGCAAAGGCAGTGCCAGTTTAGGAGAGACTAGAGCGGTGGGTTTACTTTTCCAGCAGGAACAGTGCCTGGTCGGCAGCCCAGTTGGCACGGGTGCGGCCATACTTCAGCGGCGTGCCGTCCGCCTTGTGGGGGACAAATTCCCGAACGCGGATGCCTTCTTCCTCGATCAGGTCAAATAGGTCGAGAATGGTACAGAAGTGGATGTTGTCCGTGTTATACCATGTTTTGTCGAGCGCCTTGGTCACCGGCATGCGGCCCCGTCCAACCAGGCTCATGCGCACTTTCCACTGACCGAAATTAGGGATGGTGACAACGGCGCGCTTGCCGATGCGCAGCAGTTCCCGAAGCACTAGCTGGGGCCGATACACAGCCTGCAGGGTTTTGGACAGCACCACATAATCAAAGCTCTGGTCCGGATATTCCTTCAGGTCGTTGTCGGCGTCGCCCTGAATCACGAACAGCCCCTTGGCGACGCATTCATTCACGCCAGCCTGGCTGATCTCAATCCCGCGGCCGTCGACACCCTGTTTGTGCACAAGATAATCCAGTAGCTCGCCGTCGCCGCAGCCTACGTCCAGAACGCGACTGCCGGGCTCGATGAGTTCGGCGATCAACTTCAGGTCGGGTCTGAGGTTATGCATCATCCGCCTCCTGTTCGCTGACCGTCAGCCCGTTGGTTTTCGCCGCGGCCTTCACGAAGCCCGTCAGCATATGGTCCATCTCCGGCACGTCCAGGAGGAAGGCGTCGTGGCCAAAGGGGCTTTCGATTTCGGCGAAGCTTACCGGTACGCCCGCTGCGTTGAGCGCATGCACAATCGACTTGTTCTCAACCGTTGGATAGAGCCAGTCTGAGGTGAAGCTGATCACGCAGCAGCGCACATGGGCCGCGGCCTTAAAGGCATCCGCCAGCCGTCCACCGTGGCGCGCGGCAATATCCAGATAGTCCATCGCACGGGTGATATAGAGATAGCTGTTGGCATCGAACCGGTCGACAAAGCTGGAGCCCTGGTGCCTCAGGTAGCTTTCTACCTGGAAATCCGCCTCAAACCCGAAGGTGACTTCCTCGCGGTTCTGCAGGTTGCGGCCGAATTTGGCTGTTAGCGCGTCTTCCGACAGATAGGTGATATGCGCCGTCATGCGTGCGACAGACAGGCCCTTGGCGGGTTTGACGTCATGGTCATAATAGCGCCCATCGCGCCAGTCCGGGTCGGCCATGATGGCCTGCCGCCCCACTTCATGGAAGGCAATGTTCTGGGCTGTGTGGCGCGGGGCGGTTGCCAGCATTACGGCGCTGTGCAGCTTTTCCGGGTAGGTGGTCAGCCATTCCTGAACCTGCATCCCGCCCATGGACCCACCAATGATCATCATCAGCTTGTCGATGCCTAAGTGCGCCACAAGCCCGGCCTGCACACGCACCATATCGCGCACTGTGATCACCGGGAAGCTGGTGCCCCAGGGCTTGCCGGTTTCCGGATTGTCCTGCCAGGGGCCGGTGGTGCCAAGGCAGCTCCCGAGCACATTGGAGCACACAACGAAATACCGGTCGGTATCGATCAGCTTACCGGGGCCCACGAGCCGTTCCCACCAGCCTGGCTTGCCGGTGATCGGGTGGGTCGAGGCCACATACTGGTCACCGGTCAGCGCGTGACAGATCAGCACGGCGTTGGTGCCCGCGTCGTTCAGCGTGCCATAGGTCTCGTACCCCACTGTCACAGGCGACAGCACAGCTCCGCCGTCAAGCTCAAGCGGCTTGTCGGTGAAAAGCGTTGCGGTTTTGCCAGCGGTTGGTGTCACGAAACCTGTCCAAATCCTTTGAGCCAAGGGCTGGTTTTGCCCGGGCCTTGTGGATGCACAGAAAAGCGGGCGCAGGCCCTTATGTCAATCGCCCTAAAACTTACCCGTGAGATTAGGAAAGTTTCCTTTGCCTTTAGGGGGGCGGCGCTTTATCCCTTTTTCTTGTATTTCTTAAGGGTTTTCCGGGTATTTTCCGGCTTTTTGGAGGTTTTTCATGGGTGCGCCCAAAGCACATGACTGGATTATGGACCTGGAGGCCTATGTGCCTGGCAAGGCGAAGGCTGAAGGCGTCAAGAATCCGGTGAAGATGTCGGCAAACGAATCCGCGCTGGGGCCAAGCCCCAAGGCTGTGGAGGTCATCAAGGCGTCAGCAGGCGGCGTGATGCGCTATCCAGACCCGGCTTCCCATGACCTGATCGAGGCCATCGCCAAGGTGCATGGCCTGAAGGCAGAGCGCATTTTGTGCGGCACTGGCTCTGACGAGCTTCTGACGCTTCTTATCCATTCCTATGCAGGTGTGGGCGACGAAGTGATCTTTTCAGAGCTCGGCTTTTCAGTATACCCCATTCAGGCGCAGGCCGCCGGCGCAACGCTGGTGCCGGTGCCGAATAAGGACTGGGCCGCAGACGTGGACGGCATGCTGGCCGCGGTCACCGACAAGACCAAGCTTGTGATTGTCGACAACCCCAATAACCCCACAGGCGCCTACCTGCCGTGGTCTGAGGTTGAGCGCCTGCATCAAGGCCTGCCGGACCATGTATTGCTGGTGCTGGACGCCGCCTATGCCGAGTGTGTCACAGCGGGCGACTATGAAGCCGGTGAAGAACTGGTGGACAAGTTCGATAATGTGGTGATGACGCGCACGTTCTCAAAACTGTACGCGTTGGCGGGCCTGCGGGTTGGTTGGATGTATGCGCCCGATGGGGTGATTGATGTGATCAACCGCTGGCGTATGCCTTTCAATGTGTCGAACCCAGGCCACGACGCCGCGCTCGCGGCCGTTAAGGACCAGGCATATCTGGATGAGGTCGTTTCCTTCACCGCCCAGTGGCGCGACTGGTTGACGGCGGAACTCACGGCCATTGGCCTCGATGTGGTGAAAAGCCAGACCAACTTCGTGCTGGTGGGCTTCCCGGATGAAAGCCCCTTCACGGCGGCTGAGTGCAACGACTACCTGATGAAGCATGGCTATATCGTGCGCAAATTTGGTGTGTTGCCCAATCACCTCAGGATTTCTGTCGGCACGGAAACCCAGAACCGGGGGATCATATCGCTCATCCGCGGCTTCATGAACGGCTCACCAGATGAGGCGCAGGCATGACGGATAAAGTTCACTTTGACCGTATCGCCATTATTGGTGCGGGGCTGATCGGATCATCCGTGGCCCGCGCCGTCATGCGCGCTGGGGCCGCCGGTACGCTTGTGGTATCTGACCGCGATGAGGCGGTCCTGAGTGAGGCCGAAAAACTGGGCTTCGCGCACGAGTTCACAGTGAACGCGCGCGAGGCCGCGCAGGATGCCGATCTGGTGGTCATTGCTGTTCCCGTTGGGGCAATGGCGTCCGTGGGCGTTACGATCGCACCTGTGCTCAAGGCTGGCGCCATTGTCACGGACGTGGGGTCGGTCAAGGAAGGCGTGTTCAAGGCACTTGAACCGCTGCTGCCTGGGAATGTGCATCTTATCCCCGGCCACCCTGTGGCGGGGACCGAGCAATCAGGCCCATCGGCGGGGTTCGCCAGCCTTTTTGACGGCCGCTGGTGCATCATCACGCCGCCTCAAGGCGTTGACGAAGGTGCGCTTGAGAAACTCACCAAGCTATGGGAAGCCATGGGCAGTAAGGTTGAGATCATGACCGCCCAGCACCATGACCTGGTGCTGGCGATCACCAGCCACGTACCGCACCTGATTGCCTACAATATTGTGGGTACGGCCAGCGACCTTGAAGAAGTGACACGCTCGGAAGTGATCAAATATTCTGCGGGCGGCTTTCGGGATTTCACCCGTATCGCCGCCAGTGATCCCACCATGTGGCGCGATGTGTTCCTGAATAACAAGGATGCGGTGCTTGAGATGCTGGGCCGCTTCAGTGAAGACCTTACGGCGCTTCAGCGGGCGATCAGGTGGGGTGACGGCGACGCGCTCTTTGACCTGTTTACCCGCACCCGTGACATCCGCCGCCGCATCATTGACGCCGGCCAGGACGAGGAAGCCGCCGATTTCGGTCGTCACCACGAGGAATAAAAAGATTAAGGCCGGGGAGACCCGGCCTTTTTTGTGTTGGTTACCAGACCTTCATCACTTCGGTAGGCAGGCGCTCGACCACCTCGTCGGGCACGAAGAAATCGGGCACCAGTGGTCCTTTGGCGTGCGGCGCGTACTTGGTGAAGTCGGTCATGCCCTCTGCGCGCAACACTTCTTCATCAATGAAGAAGTTGCCTGAACACTCTTTCGAATGGCGCGTCAGGATAGCAAAGGCCGCATCCGCCATGATCTCGGGCGTGCGGCTCTGCCTGGCCATCTCACCGTCGCCGATCACATTCCGGATCGCCGCCGTGTCGATCGCGGTGAAGGGCCACAGGCTGTTCACAGCAATGCCTGCCGCCTTGAACTCAGCGGCCATGCCTAATGTGCACAGGCTCATACCGTATTTGGCGATGGAATAGGCCACGTGGGGCGCGAACCAGCGCGGGTTCATATCCAGCGGTGGCGACAGCGTCAGGATGTGCGGGTTATCAGACTTCAAAAGGTGCGGGATGCACTTCTTGGACACAAGGAACGTGCCGCGCGTGTTGATGTTGTTCATCAGGTCATAGCGCTTCATGTCTGTCATCTGTGTGTTCGTGAGCGAAATGGCAGACGCGTTGTTGACGCAGATGTCGATGCCGCCGAAGGCCTCGACCGTTTTGGCGACCGCCTCATCCACCTGTTCTTCGAAGCGGATGTCACACAGAAGCGGCAGCGCCTTGCCGCCCGCTTTCTCGATCGCCTCAGCCGCCGTGTAGATGGTGCCTTCAAGCTTCGGGTGCGGCTCTGCCGTTTTGGCGCCGATGGCCACATTGGCGCCGTCCTTCGCTGCCCTAAGCGCGATCGCCAGCCCGATACCGCGGCTGCCGCCGCTCATGAAAATGGTTTTTCCCTTCAGGCTCATGAAATTCCTCCTTTTCCCCGCGAAACCGATTGGCCCGCATCCTTCCTTGCCCTGATAATAGCGCGTTTGGCGCTATGGGCAGCGGAAAAGGCAGAATTATTTTTGGGGCCTGATGGCTTAGATGGGGGCTTAGGGGGCTTAGTCCTCGAGAAGCGGCTTCAAAGGCATGACAGGCTCACCCTCCAGTGTCAGGCTGCCCATTTGCAGCATGACAGACAGGTCGTCTTCACCGGCGCGGGCGATGGCGCTCGCAGCATTCTCAAGCCCCATGTCTTTGAGGGTGGCGGCGATGGCATCGCGGCCCAAGACCCTGAAGGTGGCACTGCCCAGCGGGCGGAAGTCTTCATCGAGTGTCAGGCTGGCGTTGCCGCCAAGGCGCCCGCCGCCTGCATCCAGCTTGATGGCGTCCAGCTCCAGAAGGCCACCTGCGTCGCGCCAGGCGCCAAGGTCGCGGGCAGTCCAGCCTTTGACGATGGGCCCCATGATACCGCCGGACGTTTCAATCTGCGTGGCACCGGTGTCAACGGTCAGCTTGAAATCCAGAAAGCGGTCTTCATAGAGGCCGTTTTCAGGTTCATGATGCGCTGTGTCGGACCGCAGGAACAACTGCCATCCCTTGAGGCGTTTTGGCCCCTCCAGTCCTGGGGCTTTCATCAGGCTGAAGTCTGCCATATTGCCGGAATCAATTGCGATCACCGCCTTGCCGTCGTCGTGGATGCGGTAGCTGCCGCGCATGCTGCCGTCGGTGAAGGCAAGGGCTTCACCCGCGGCCTGAACGCGCACATTGGTGGCTTCGGCCACCCAGTGGCCGGGCGTCCAGAGGTGGCTCACCAGCGTCACGCTTTCGGCGCCAAAATCCAGCCCAGGCCCGCGGGTCTGAACCTGCAGCCCATCCACCGTGATCACGATGCGGTAGGGAAAGCCGGACAGCTTCACCTTGCCGTGCTCCACCTTCAATCCTTTGTCACGCCAGCCGCCGAGCATGGCTTCGGTGTCTTTTCGGGCCTGGAAGCTGCTGGTGTACCAAAGGCCAGAATAGATAATGGCGGCGACAATCAACAGCCCGGCAAAGGTGCGAATCTTGGTCATGGTCAAAGGGTCCCTGTCGCTGATTTGGCTTGCTTGCCCGCATCACCCGGCGCGGGTTTGAAGGCTTCTCCGATCAGCGTAAATACATATTTGTTATATTCATTTGCAAGATACAGCATCGGCCATTCGCCTTTGACCGGGTAGGCGAAAATGGTGGCGTTCGGCATGGCACGCCTGAACAGGATCAGGCTTCTGGGCATGTGATAATCTGCAGTGACAAGCACCAGTGTCTGGTAGCCGTGGGTTTGTGTCCACAGGTTGCTTTCGGTGGCGTTGCCCGCGGTGTTGGGCGCGGCCCGGTCGAGGTCCACACAGCAGGTGAAAAGCGCCTCTTCCGCGCCGGTCAACGCGCTCAGCTCATGGGGTTCTACCACCGGATTAACGCCTGAAATCAACATGCGGTCAGCTACCTTGGCTTCCAGCAGCTTAAGACCAGCTTCCAGCCGTCCGGCCCCGCCTGTCAGCACAATAATGCCGTCGCTTTTCGGGGTCATGCCGTCGGGTATCGCTTTTGGCAGTGTCAGGACGAAAAAGCCGAACCCGAGAAGCCAGGCGGCAACCAGATAGACAGGTGCCTTGATCAGGAGGCGCGCGACTGATTTTCTGTTTCTTGCCATGGTGTGCCGCTACATCATTTGCGCCAGCGCCCGCCGCACGGTAATGCGGGCTGTGACCATGGTGATGAGTGCAGAAAACAGTGGCAGCAAGGCAAGCCAACTAAGGTTGGCATTGTCGGGCAGGGTGGCTGTGATTAGCCCCTGGCCCATTTCACCCGCCAGATAGTTGATCAGATACAGTGTGCCCGCCGCCAGCAGCACACCCACAAGGCCGCCCTTAAGGCCGTGCGCCATATAACGCTCGTCAAAGGCCTTGGAAATCATGGCATCTTCGGCGCCCATCAGGTGCATGATCTCAATGCTTTCCCGGTGGGTGGCAAGGCCCGCGCGACAGCCAAAAATAACGATCGCCACGGTGGACAGCACAACCATGACCACGATGCCCGCCAGCACCAACTGCACGGCCGATGCAAGGTTTAGCACCTGGCTCATCCATTCCTGGTGGTCGTCAAGCTGCGCGCCCGGTGCGGCTGTGGCCAGCCGTTCCTTGAGGCCCCCGATATGAACCGCATCAGGTGATGAAAGTGACACATCGATCAGGGTAGGCAGCGGCAGGCCCGCATCAAACGGCACATCCCCAAGCCACGGGGACAGAAGCTCCAGCACATCTGCTTCCGCCAGCACATAGGCTGATGTGATGCCCGGCGTGGCCCTGAGAAGCGTGAGCGCGTCTTCGGTTTGCCTGGCGCGCTCAGCTTCATCCTCAACCACAATCTGAACAGTCAGGTTACTGCTCAGGCCCGCGCTCCATTGCTCGATGCCCTTGCCAAGGGCAAGGCCGCTTGCGAGCGCCAGCGTGCACAAAAACAGCATCACGCCGATCACCCACGGCAGCAGGCCTTCCCGCTGGTGCTGCTTAGGCAGAAATTGAAGTGTCCGGCCCCACATGCTCATGCTCCCGGATCGATTGGTGTGCCGCCCGGGACGTGCTCCAGATCGCCTTTGTCGAGTTTCAGGATCGGTGCACCGATAGATTTCACCAGTCCTTCATCGTGGGTTGCCACCACGGTGGTGGTGCCTTCCTTGTTGAGGGCGACAAAAAGATGCATCAGGCGGCGCGACATCTCGGGGTCCACGTTACCTGTGGGTTCGTCCGCCACCAGAAGGTCAGGCTTATTGATGATGGCGCGGGCAATCGCGACCCGCTGCTTTTCCCCGCCCGAAAGGGTCGCGGGGCGCGCATGCATGCGGTCCTCCAGCCCAACCCAGCACAGAAGTTCTTCCACATGGTCGGCGACCTGGGCCTTTTTGGCCCCTTGGATGCGAAGCGGCAGGGCGACATTTTCAAACGCGCTCATATGCTCGAACAGCCGGAAATCCTGGAACACCACGCCGATACGGCGGCGCATGCGAGGCAGCGCGTCACGCTCAAGCGTCATCAAATCACGGCCGAAAAAATTGATCAGCCCGCGAGATGGCCGATGCGCCAGATACAGCAGCTTCAAAAGTGTTGTCTTGCCGGCACCCGAAGGGCCAACCAGAAAATGAAAGGACCCGCGATCGAGTGAAAAGCTGACATCCCGAAGGACTTCAGCGCCCATTCCGTACCGCATGCCGACATTTTCGAAGGTTATCATCTGGTGCTCCCGCCAAGTTGCGCGCAGAATTGCATATAGGGGCTTTTGCGTCCAGTGGCATGGTGCACAGCTGGCTGATAATGTTGCCCCGTGTTAACCATGATGTCGGGATGTCAGCCAAGAGAAGCTCTTGGATCGCCCATGCCATGCAAGTGCTTGTGTTATGAGGCAGTTTTCCTATAGTGTTAACACTTATTTTATCGGGTGGGGCCTATCATTGCGGGTCTTTGGTGAGAAAGTTCGGGCGTTTAAATGATCCTTGTTTGTCCTGCATGTGATGCAAAGTTCAAGATTCCGGACGGGGCCATCCCGGCCTCCGGTCGCAAGGTTCGCTGTGCCAAATGCAAGCACAGCTGGCACGCTGTACCCCAGCAGATCGTCAAGGCACTGGCTGCCGCCGCTGCGCCGCCGCCACGACCTCAGTCTGCGCCAAGCGCTGCGTTTCCGCCTCCTGAAGAAATTGACGCCGGCGCCGCTGCGCGTGCTTCGGCCATTCGGCAATCTGTCCAGGGATTTGATGATGCTGCCTCGCCTGCGCCGCCACCGCTTGCGGATGAAGATCGCGATATGTTCGATGAGGACGGCGCACCTGAACCGAAAGTCGCGGCGCCGGGTGACGAATTTGACGAGGATCATGGCGCGACTGACCACGGTTCGTCGGAGTTTGACGGTGACGACTTCGGTGTTGGCGCTGTGGCCAAGGAACATATGGGTACTGAGTTTAGCCTGGATGACGATGACGACCATGAGGGCGGCGATGACGATAGTGAAGAAGATTATGATGCAGGTGATTTTGTCGCCCGTCGCCGCGCCGAGCAGCGCCGGGAGGCAGAACGCAAGGCCCAAGCCCGGAAGCGCCAGCTTCTGGTTGTCGGGTGGGCGCTTCTTGTCGTTATGTGGCTGACAATTCTGGGTGGACTGGTGTTCATGCAGGATACAGTGGTGAAAACCTTCCCGGGCATGGTTGGTTTCTATGAGATTTTTGAAGGTGCAAGCGACGTTGAACGATTCCGTCCGGAAGATGGTGAACCGCTGACGACGCCCCTGACCGAACGCGAGATCTACCTGACGGCAAAGCTCTATAATGACCGGACGCGGGTTGAGACCGTGGACGGTAACCCGGTTCTTATGGTGCGGGGGTTCGTTGAAAACCCAAGTGCCACGGAATTTGGACGAACGGCATCTGTACCGCAGGTACGCGTGGATGTGCTGGACCGCAGCGGCAATGTGCTTGAGACTGTGATCACCGACCCGGAGGGCTTTGCCATCCGGCGGGGCGCACGGATCGATTTCGAGACTAGCATCTATCCCGTGCCGCCGGGGGCTGCGAATGTGTCTGTAAAGGTGCTGGAAGGGACCCGGTCGCGCGTGGTGCGCAGTACTGGTTGACGCATGAAATGGGGGAGAGGGGGCGACAATGGATTACTTCTTCGATTGGAATAAAGCCGGCGATGCACATGTCGGCATAGAGCCCATCTTCACTGCAGATGAAATCGTCAACAAGGTGGATGAATTAGCTGGCAGGCTGACCCGCTGGTTTGATACTGAACCCGTGGCCCAGGTAGCGATGAACGGGGCCATGATGTTCGGCGCGGACCTGAGCCGCGCCATGTCTATGCGCGGCTGTGTGATGGAGATGGATTTCATCCATGTGATCAAGAATAGGCAAAAATCGACCCTGGAACTGAAGGCCACCACAGAATTGCCGGTAAAAGGCCGTGATGTTCTTATAATTGATGATATATTCGAACAAGGCAGGACTTTGAGCGCCATGCGAGAATATTTTCTATCCCTGGGTGCAGAAACAGTGACCAGCGTTGTGCTTCTTGATAAAAGTGGTAATAATCCAACTAGTATTAGGCCGGATTTCATAGGTTTTGAGTGCCCCGATGTTTTTGTCATCGGATATGGAATGGACATTGCATACCGATACCGGGAATTGCCCTTTATAGGCAAAATGGGCCGGGCATAGATCGGCGAAGATGCATTAATTAGGTGTCTTCCGTTTTTTAGGAAGGGTGTCCCCTTGGCACGGGTATTGGTAGTTGAAGATGATGAAGCGGTTCGCGACTTTGTATGTCGCGTCCTTTCGATGCATGGCCACAGTCTTCTGACCGCTCATGACGGCGCTGAAGCTGTGGAGCAGATGAATGCCCACCATTTTGACCTACTGATTTCAGATATCGCGATGCCTGTGATGGACGGTATTTCGCTTGCGCTCAAGGTGCGGGCATCAAGGCCCCATGTGCCGATCATTCTGATGACCGGCTACGCCAACGAGCGCCAGCGTGCTCATAATCTGTCGCTGTTGATCGAAGGGCTTCTTTCCAAGCCTTTCACCATGGAGCAACTGCTTGCGGAAGTTGGCAATGCCCTGAAGGCTGCACGGGCCCGCCAGGCGGAGATGGAGGCGGCAGGCGCCCCCATTGCGGCTCAGTCGTCCGAGAGCCAGGACGGCACGTCGTCAAGCGACAGCAAGTCTTCAAGCGACTGACGTTTCCTGACCACCGAATATCTGTCACCGTCCACCAGCACTTCTGGTACAAGGGGGCGGCTGTTGTAGGTTGACGCCATCACCGCGCCGTACGCGCCGGCGGATTTGATCGCCACCAGGTCCCCTGCTTTCAGGGGGGCAGTGATCCGCTGCTTTGTGAATACGTCACTGCTTTCGCAGATCGGCCCAACGAAATCGGCCCTCAGGGTGTCTCCTGATTTTGGTTCCTCTACCGGCACGATGGCGTGATAGGCGTCATACATGGCGGGGCGGGAAAGGTCATTCATAGCCGCATCAAGGATATAGAAAGTGCGGTTTTCGCCCTGTTTTTCATACAGCATTTCCGTGAGCAAAAGCCCCGCGTTCCCGGCGATCAGGCGGCCGGGTTCCAGGATGATGCTGCAATCCATATCCCCCAGTACATCCTTGATCATAGCGCCATAGTCCGCGGGCGCGGGTGGTGCCTCGGCGTCTGGGTCGTAGGGGATGCCCAGGCCGCCACCCAGGTCGATATGGCGGATGTCATGGCCTTTGGCGCGCAACTCGCGCACCAGGCCGACAACGCGCTCGAACGCCAGGCGGAAGGGTTCGAGATCCGTGAGTTGGGAGCCAATGTGCAGGTCTACGCCCACAGCCTTCAGGTTCGAAAGTTCGCCAATCCGGGCATAGACGTCGTCCACTTTCTGCCAGGCGATGCCAAACTTGTTTTCCGATTTACCGGTGGAGATTTTGGCGTGGGTCTTGGCGTCCACATCCGGGTTTACGCGGATGGAAATCGGGGCAACCTTGCCCATGCTGGCCGCAACCTCATTCAGCACCTCAAGCTCCGCTTCGCTTTCGGCGTTGAACTGCATGATGCCTGCCTCAAGCGCTGCTGCCATTTCTGCGCGGGTTTTGCCGACGCCGGCGAAAGCAATCTTCGAGGCCGGAATGCCAGCCTTGAGCGCACGCTGAAGCTCACCCAGGCTGACCACGTCCGCGCCCGCACCGGCCTTTGCCAATATGCGCAGCACAGCGATATTGCTGTTTGCCTTCACGGCAAAGCACACCAGCGCATCGAGGCCCTCGAAGGCGTCGGAGAAAACGCGGTAGTGCCGCTCAAGTGTCGCGCGCGAGTAAACATAAACAGGGGTTCCAACCTCTGCAGCAATCCTGCTCAGGGGCACATCTTCAGCCATCAGTTGGCCATTTTGGTAATGGAAATGATCCATGGATAAACCTGTCTGGGGAAGGGTCAGTTTGACGTGGATGAATAACCGGCAGGCGGCTTCACGTCGCCCTTCTTGCCGCAAGCGCCAAGGCTGCTGGCTACCAGCAGGATCATGCTAATGGTCAAAATCTTGCGCATCCGGGGCTCCTTATTTCAACGCTTTGCGGGCGGCCGTGACCGCTTTTTTGACATTCTCTGGCGCCGTGCCACCAAACGATGTGCGGCTGGACACGCTTGCCTCAACGCTCAACACGTCGAACACGTCGGACGTGATCCTGGGCTCAATCGTCTGCATCGCTTCGAGCGGCAGGTCCTTGAGGTCCACACCCAGCTGTTCGGCGGCTTTCACGACTGAGCCGGTGACATGGTGGGCGTCACGAAACGGCAGGTTCAAGACACGCACCAGCCAGTCGGCCAGGTCTGTAGCGGTCGAGAAGCTCTGGCCCGCGGCCTCCGCCATTACGTCTGCGTTTGGCTTGAGGTCCTCGATCATCCCGGTCATGGCGGCGAGGCACAGCTCAAAGTCATCGACAGCCTGGAATACGGGCTCCTTGTCTTCCTGCATATCTTTGGAATAGGCAAGCGGCAGGCCCTTCATAACCATCATCAGGCCGTTCATTGACCCGCTGATGCGGCCTACCTTGGCGCGGATCAACTCGGCCGCGTCAGGATTGCGTTTTTGCGGCATGATCGACGACCCGGTCGAATAGGCGTCAGAGAGCGTCAGGAAGCGGAAGGCAGCCGATGCCCACAGCACAATCTCGTCGGCGAGGCGCGACAGGTGCACAGCGGAGATCGACAGCACGCTGAGGAACTCAAGCGCGAAATCGCGCGCCGACACGGCATCGAGTGAGTTGGCCATCGGCCGGTCGAAGCCAAGCGCTTCGGCCGTCATGTGCCGGTCAATCGGGAAACTGGTGCCCGCAAGTGCGGCAGCCCCCAGCGGGCTTTCGTTCACGCGGGCGCGGCAATCAGATAGGCGCGCGCGGTCCCGGCTCAGCATTTCATGGTAGGCCATCAGATGGTGGCCAAGGGTAACGGGCTGTGCCGTCTGCAGGTGCGTGAAGCCGGGCATCACGGTGCCCGCGTGTTTTTCGGCCTGATCAATCAAGGCACCGAGAAGCCCGGCAAACTGGGCGTCGAGCGCATCAATGGCGCCGCGTGTCCACAGGCGGAAGTCAGTCGCCACCTGGTCGTTCCGGGACCGGCCGGTATGCAGCCGCGCGCCAGCATCGCCGATAAGCTCGCGCAGGCGTGCTTCCACATGCATGTGAATGTCTTCAAGGGCAGGATCGAACACCATCTTTCCTGCTTCAATCTCCGCCGCTACCTGATCAAGGCCCTTGTGGATCGCGTCGCAGTCTGGCTGGCTGATCACACCGACAGAGGCCAGCATGCTGGCGTGCGCCTTCGAGCCCGCAATGTCTTCGCGGTACAGGCGTTTGTCGAATCCGATCGATGCATTGATTTCTTGCATGATGGCGGATGGGCCGGAAGCGAAGCGGCCGCCCCACATGCTCTGGCCGCCTGCCTGCTGTTCAACTGCGTCGTTCTTGTCGGATTTGTGATCCACGGTAGTCTTGCCTTTCGTATCAGCCTGACTATTGTCTTGGCCAATTAATAACGGTCCTGTCGGGAGACTAAAATGTCCAAAAAGGCGCTTGTGCCAGCAGTCATCCTTGTCGTCCTTCTGGGCGCTGCAGCTTATCGGCTGTTTTCGCCTACGACAACGCCCTTCCCCACGGGTGCGCCGATAAATTCTTATCTGAAAGGCGAAATGGCAAAGCTTTCCTTGCCCGATACGCCAAAGGGCCTGACGGACCATATCATCATGCGCGAAGATGGCTCGCCCATCAAGCTTTCGGCCATGAAGGGCAAGGCGATGCTGATCAACCTGTGGGCCAGCTGGTGCGCGCCCTGCCGGGCGGAGATGCATGAGCTTGCGAACCTGCAGAAAGAACTGGGCGACGACACGTTCGAAGTTGTAGCCATCACGGTGGACCGTGGCGGCATCCTGCAGGCCAAAGACACGCTGGCCGAATGGGGCGTTGAAGGCCTGAACCTCTATGCTGAACCCACAATGGCGATCGCCCTTGAACTGGCGGACGGCAAACTGCCGACCAGCTATATCGTTGGTGCGGACGGTGAGGTGAAGGCCTATTTCCTTGGGCCCCTGAAGTGGGACGTGCCGGAGGCCATCACGCTCTTTACCGCGCTCAAGGAAGGTGCGCTTTAAGTTTTCATCCCCTCCGGTACCTATTCCCTCTGGGATTGTATTGTGGCATTATAGTTCGTGTAATGAGGTACTAAACATGCACGGCAACCAAGGTGGGGACTATATGATGAAACAGAGCAAGATGTGGATTGTCGCGGGTCTTTTGGCTGCGTCAGTATCCTTTGGGGCAGGCGCAAAGGAGCGGCCGATTGATCAGTATCTAAAGGGTGAGCTTGACGGTATGCATGCCTTTGAAACCAGCCTTAATCTGTCAGACTATCAGGTGGTGACAGGGTTTGACGGTACCGACAAGCAGGTTTCCAAGCTGGCATCCAAGAAGGGCAAGGCCCTGTTGATTACCTTCTGGGACCGGTCTTGTTTGATTTGCCGCAGCTATCTGAAAGACCTTGATGCCCTGCAGAGCCAGATGGGCGATGACAAATTCGAGGTTGTGGCCATTGATATAGGCAAAAATAATTTCACCTATACCGAAAATTCGCTGAAGCGCTGGGGAATTTCATCGCTGGGCGTCTACGGCAGCTACTTCAACAGCATCTACAATGAACTACGTGCCAATCCAATGTTCCGCCTCTATGGCAATGAGCCCACGAGCCTGCTTCTGGATGGGAACGGGGAAGTCAGGGCCTATACCAGCGTGACGCGCGACTGGTTGTCTGACGACGGCAAGGCCCTGATCAATGCACTTAAGGAAGACGCGATCGACTAGCCCAGGCTGGTCGCGTCCGCCGGGATTTCATCCTGTGCGACAACCTGTGTCTCCGTACTCGCGTCGGCCTTCCATTCCTTGATATAGGGGTGTTCAAGCACCGCCTGCATGTAGGCGCGGGAGGTTTCGCCAAGCTGAATGCCATAGCTTTCGAACCGCGACACAACAGGCGCATACATCATGTCTGCCGCGCCAAACTCGCCATAAAGGAAATCCCCGCCCGCGCCGAAGCGGGTGCGGGCTTCTGTCCACAAGGCGTCGATACGGTCGACATTTTTCTGCACGGCATCTGAAAGCGTCAAGCCGGTGCGGCGGTCGCGCATGTTCATAGGCGCGGCACCCCTGAGGGCCATAAAGCCGCTGTGCATTTCCGCTGCGATGGACCGCGCGTTTGCGTAAGCCGCCTTGTCTTCAGGCCACCAAAATTTTTCAGGCGCAATGCGGGCGCAATAGTCGATGATGGCCAGCGAGTCCCACACGCGCACATCGCCGTCGCAAAGGGCGGGCACGCAGCAGGTAGGGGAATAGGCCTTGATACGCTGGTAAAATTCCGGCGTGTCCAGAGGCAGCTTGATTTCCTCGAACGCGAGGCCGGTGTGACGCACCGCCAGCCAGCCGCGCAAGGACCAGCTGGAATATGTCTTGGTGCCGATGATGATCTTAAGGTCTGACATATGTCGTGACTCCCTGATTTTTCTTGGGGTGAACAGGATAGTCCGTTGGCTTTTATCACAGGTCTGCACGGGCGTCGCCCGATTGTTTCTAAGGCTCTGCCTCCAAAAAATTAAGGCAGGTGTGAGACGCGGAGGTCACTGAAAGCGGTCAGGCTGATGCCTTCTTTTTCGCATACCTCACGCACAGTGTTTTGGCCCGCCATGCGCTTCAAATATGCCCCAAGGTGTGGGAAGCTTTGGGGCGGCGTAGGCATATCACTTGCCCAGATGCACAGCATCAGAAGGAAATAGTCACAGACGGTGACCGTATCCCCCACCAGATAGGTGCGGTCTTCCAGCGCCTGATCCAGAATTTTCAGGTCCGCAGCCACGCGCTCGCTGTGGGCGGCTTCAACGGCTTTTGCGCCGCCCGCGTCCTTTGTGTGCTTGGCGGGGTAACAATAAACCATATAGTCCGCTTGCAGCGTGTTCGTCAGATACATCAGCCACTGCAGGAATTTGGCCCGCTCCAGGCTGCCCGGCAGTGGAGCCAGACCGGCTTCAGTATGCTGTTCCGCCAGATACAGGCAAATCGCCGGGCTTTCGAATAAGGCCAGGTCGCCGTCCATCAGGGTGGGGATCCGCCCCGCCGGGTTCATCTTCAGGTATTCGGCCGATTTCTGCGCATCCGATTTTCGGTCCACCAGCACAAGTTCATAGGGCACGCTCAGATGCTTCAGCATGAAATGCGGTGCGAGGCTGGCGTTGCAGGGGTAATAATATAACCGGTACATGCAGAAAGCTCCCCTTGGCGTTACCCGCCCCAATGCAGGTCAAAGGCATCAATTTTTACCCGTCTGCCATTCTTGGCGAAAGCCTCCTGGGCCTTGGGAAGAGCCAGGGCCTTGCGCAGCCTGTTCATCATGATGCGCTCGAACGGTGGTGTGTGTGGCGCTTCCTTGGCTTGCAGGAATTTGGTTAGCGCCATATCCCGGTAGGCATTGTCTGCCAGATGCTCGATCATGAGGTCGGCGGTTTCCGAAGGCCTGTCGGCGCACAGCAGTGTTGAGGCATAGGCGTGGATATTCTTGCGCGGGTTTTCAGCCATGGCATCAAGGATGGCGTCGCCATTATCGGCCTGGCCCAGCATATAGTGCGAACAGGCCTGCACGCTGCGGATGAACATGCGACCAAAGTCGCTGGCATAGTCTTCAGCCACTTCGGCGTTCAGTTCTTGCGCATAGGCCAGAGCCTCTTCATAGCGGCCCACCTGCTGCAGCAGAACGGCCAGGTTGATGCGCATGTTGATGGTATCAGGGAAATCCTCGATCGGCAGAGCTGTGAGCTTCTTCATGATGTCAATCGACTGGTCATACTGCCCCAGGTCACTGAGCGCGCGGGCATAGCTGTCTACTACCCAGAAGGCATCCGTGCCGATGGCCTCTACCGTGCCCCAATCATCGACGAATGGTTTGGCGGCTGCGGCAGCTTGTTCCATTTTGCCGCCGTCGCGCAAAGCCTCCACATAGGCGGCTAATCGCTCTGCATCTTCTTCGTCTTCCTCATAGGCTTTCTTGCGATTTTCGATCTCGCGGTCCAGCGCAAGCCGCAGGTCGGCGCCCGCGCGTTTCTCCACGTCTGGCCATATCGCCTCATAGCGGCGGTCGATCATCAGGGACAGCAGGGATGACGGGTCGCTGATTTTTTCGAGGAACCGTGGGATGTTTGTCAGCCTGTCGCTCTTCACCAGCGCCTGAACCGCATTGGCATAAATCCAGTCAGCGCCCCATGAGTTGGTGCCTTCATAGCCGGCGCCCGCCAGCAGGATGGATAGATTGTCGAACAACTCGCTTTTCCCTGCTTCCGTCAGTTTGAAGTTCAGGTCGTTGATCCACTGGCTGTTCAGGTTTTTCGCAGACGCCGGATGCTTGGCCGCCAGCGTAACCAGAATGCCAACTTCCTTTTCAAGGTCTTCGGCCCCGCGATAAAGCTCAGCCATCCGGAAATAAAGATTGGCGTCGTCGGTATAAAGTTCCGCCGCTTCCTCAAACGCTTTGAGGGCGAAACTATCGCGGTCCAGCTTGTTCAGCGCCATACCACGCTTGAGCTGGATCAGGCCACGCAGGCGATTTGCTTCAGGCACTTGCTTGAGCATGGCGTTCAGTGTCCTGAGTGCCAGAATATGCTTGTTATCATCCATGGCCTTCAGGGCTTTGGTCATGTCTTCCTCAAGGGGGCTAAAGAGCTCTTCGTCGATGTTGAAGCGCCCTGCCATGGAAAGCGGCACCTTTTTGATGCTGAAAGTCAGGTTTGTGTTACTGGCAATGTCGTTCCCGAATTTGATAGCCTCTGCCGCGTCATCTGGCGTGACCGAAAGCGTGGTGTTGGTTACTTCGAAGTCGATCACGAGCGTTTCGCGGTCTTCAGTGAAAGTGCGCTTGAAGGCAGCGCCTTCCAAAGCGCGGCGGACAATTTCGCTGCCGCGCGGCCGGCGGCCTTCGACCTCCATCTTGATCTGATGATGCCGGTTGATACGGTAAGGCATTTTAAGCGGTGTACGCCGCTTGGTTTGATTGGGGGTGTTGAAAAGATCGCGAACACCCCAGGCATTGATCGACATGGAATTCACAGCGCCTGAGCTTTTCGCCGCGGCGCGGGGCAGCCGGTATGCCGCATTGATGGTGATGCGGTTGGCGTCCAGGTCATCTTCGATTGTCAGGTCGCGGGTCTCGACAAGGCCATCATACATGCCCAGATAATAGTCCAGGTAGGATGAGGAAAAATCGTCATAGGACTGGCCGGCAATCGTGCCGCGCTGGATGTCCGCCTCGTCTTCTTCATAGACTGTGGTGACCTCAAGAGTGAAGAAGTCCTCGCCTTTTTTAGGGAAGCTATAGGCTTCCGTGACACGCATAGTTGGATCGGTCGTGGGCTGTACTTCAATGGGCTCCAGGCCCGCGTCTTCGGCGCCGATTGGCAGGCCGTAAGCATAGCTTGGCTGGATCAGTATGTCACCTCGACCGCCCTGGTGCGACCAGGTTGGGTCAAGCCAATAGGCGCGATCACCAATCTCTGCTTTGACGATGGCGTGATCGAAGGCGATCGGGGCGGGCAGGGTGTCGGGCAGGCTGGGGCCTTGCTCGCTGTCCACCAGCGCGGGCCAGGCCTCAATGCCCAGTTCACGCAATACGGCGGTCAGGAGGAGCGCTTTGTCTTTACAGTCGCCATAGCCGCGGCGGATCACCTGCTGGGGCGTCCGCGGAATGTGGGATCCATTGCCAATTTCGATGCCGACATAGCGGATTTTGTCCTGCACAAGTCGCAGGGCTTCGGTCAGCCTGTCTTCGGGCGCCTGCCACTTGTCTGCAATCGCCTGTACCTTGAGCGCAAAGCTTTCAGGCAGGGTCATGTCCACATCATATTTTGGGGCAGCCCAGCGCTGAACATCCTGCCAGCTTTCCATGCTTGAGATGCTGACAAGCGGCCAGCTGACGTGCCACGCAGGGGTGGATTCTTCGCCCGGGATAGGGGTGGGGTCTATGACCGACCATTCATAGATTTTCACGTCGCCTGACTTGCTGATCACAGGGTCCGGCGCATCTTGATAGGTTTTAATAAAGAGTGGTTTGTCTTCAGGCCAGATCAGCCGATAGTGGCGCTCACCGATGGGGACAGACCAGCCCATGTCGAAATAGTCGAAGAACTCACCCGGCCAAAGGCTTGAATGCACAACGCTGGATACGGCATAGTCGATGGTGTCACCCACCTGAATGTCTTCAAGTTCCGCCAGCGCCGTCAGGTCGCCATCAATGATGCCAGCGCTTTCAAGACTTTCCTCTTGCCGAAGCAGTGTGATCTGAACGTCTTGAAGGCGGTCCTGGATTTCGCCGTTCCGGACGACACGGATGTGGTTGAAGGTCAGGTCGGTGTCGTGCGGGTCGAAGGCATATGTCAGGCGCGAAGCCTCTTCGAGGCCTGAGCGGTCAGTCACCGTATAGGAATAACGGGTGTAATATTCATAGCCGTCGGGCCGCCAGGCAACCTGTGTGTCGGCGAGCATATAGAAGATGCCGTCGCCCACGGCTGCGGCCCGGTGTTCCGGCACGCCGGTGCCAGCCTTTCGGTCAACGACCCAATCCGGCGCATCGGCCTTACCGACCGTGACATCTGCTTTGGTCTCGATTGATGCCTGAAGTGGCAGCGTGGCAGCTGGCAACAAAATCAGGAAAAACACAGCAACAATTGGTGCCCATACGCGATAGAACATGACAACCCCCGAAAGATTTTACGTCTGTGCGCGCAAGGCGGCACAAAGTACATCAGAAATTGATAGCGCCCCGGGGCCGCAGTTGCAACATTCGTGTATTTTCTACAAGTCTAACGAAAAAGCCCCGCCAAAGGGCAGGGCTAGTTATCTTTGCGCCGTCATGCGCCTTTAGCGGGTCGGTACAGGTATGTCGCCGCGATAGTCATAGAAGCCGCGGCCAGTCTTGCGGCCAAGCCAGCCGGCTTCCACATATTTCACCAACAGCGGGCAAGGGCGGTATTTGCTGTCCGCCAGGCCGTCATACAGCACCTGCATGATCGAGAGACACGTATCAAGGCCGATAAAGTCTGCCAGTGTCAGTGGCCCCATCGGGTGATTGGCGCCCAGCATCATGGCGTCGTCGATGGCTTCAACGGTGCCCACGCCTTCATAAAGCGTGTAGATGGCTTCGTTGATCATCGGCATCAGGATACGGTTGACGATGAAGGCCGGGAAGTCTTCGGACACCACGGTCGTCTTCTTCAGCTTTTCCGTGAACACATGGAAGCGGTCGAAGGTTTCCTCACTTGTGGCGATGCCGGGGATCAGCTCCACCAGTTTCATCACGGGTACCGGGTTCATGAAGTGAACACCCATGAATTTCTCTGGCCGGTCGGTTGAGGCGGCAAGGCGGGTAATGGCTATCGAAGACGTGTTGGATGCCACCAGCGCATCTGCCTTCAGGTGCGGGCACAGTTCCTTGAAGATGGAGGTCTTGATCTTTTCGTCTTCAACGGCGGCTTCGATCACCAGGTCGCATTTGTTGTGCGCCGCCAGCGTGTCGGCCAGCGTGATGCGGCCAATGGCTGCGTCCATATCAGCGGCCGTGATCTTGCCCTTGGTAACCTGGCGGCCCATATTGCCCTTGATGACTTCAAGCCCGGCTTCCGCACGGTCTATCGAGACATCCGAAAGGATCACATCCATGCCTGCAAGCGCGCAGACGTGGGCGATCCCATTGCCCATCTGGCCAGCGCCGATAATCCCTACCTTCTCAACCATGATATTCTTTCTTTGCCACGTTTTAAGTCGTGACTTTTTCTAACATATTTTTTTGAACAGGGGCAAAAAAGGGCGCGCAATACGTGCGAATTTTCGTCGCACAGGCTGCACGCCCTTTTAGAAATGTTTAGCCGAGGGCTTTTTCAAGCTCAGGTACGGCGTCAAACAGGTCTGCTACAAGGCCATAGTCCGCCACCTGGAAGATTGGGGCTTCTTCGTCCTTGTTGATGGCAACGATGATCTTGCTGTCCTTCATGCCGGCCAGGTGCTGGATCGCGCCGGAGATGCCAACAGCGATGTAAAGCTCTGGCGCCACGATCTTGCCGGTCTGGCCGACCTGATAGTCGTTTGGCACAAAGCCCGCATCCACAGCCGCGCGGGACGCGCCAACGGCGGCACCCAGCTTGTCTGCAACAGCGTCGATGATCTTGAAGTTCTCGCCCGAGCCCATGCCGCGACCACCGGAGATGATGATCTTCGCGGACGTCAGCTCAGGACGGTCAGACTTCGAAAGCTCAGCGCCCACGAAAGAGGATACGCCAACCTTGCCAGCTGCGGCGATGCTTTCAACAGCCGCAGAACCGCCTTCAGCGGCTGCTTTGTCGAACGCGGTGCCGCGCACGGTGATCACCTTCTTGGCGTCGGAAGACTGCACGGTCGCGATGGCGTTACCGGCATAGATCGGACGCTTGAAAGTGTCAGTGCTGACAACCTCAACGATGTCAGAAATTTGCGCAACATCCAGGCTTGCAGCCACACGTGGCAGGAAGTTCTTACCTGTGGTGGTGGCAGGCGCGAGGATCGCGTCGTAGCCATCCGCAACAGACAGCACAACTGCTGCGAGCTCTTCCGCCAGTGGGTGTTCGTAAGTCGCGTCGTCAGCAACCAGAACCTTCGATACGCCGTCGATCTTGGCGGCGGCTTCTGCGGCGGCAGCGCAACCGGAACCAGCCACAAGGGCGTGTACTTCACCAAACGCTTTGGCAGCCGTGACGGTCGCAAGCGTTGCGTCTTTTACGGACGCGTTATCATGTTCTACAACAACGAGAGCGGTCATTAGATTACTCCCTTTTCTTTAAGCTTGCCCACCAGTTCCTCAACGCTTTCAACCTTGATGCCGGCTTCGCGCTTCGGTGGCTCTTCAACCTTCAGCGTGGACAGGCGCGGTGCCATGTCGACACCGAAGTCGGCTGGGGTTTTCTCGTCGATCGGCTTGCGCTTCGCTTTCATGATGTTTGGCAGCGTTGCGTAGCGTGGCTCGTTGAGGCGCAGGTCAGTGGTGATGACAGCCGGAAGGTTCAGCTTCACGGTTTCCAGACCGCCGTCGATCTCGCGCGTTACATTCACGCTGTCGCCGTCTGCAGCAACTTCAGAAGCGAACGTGCCTTGCGGCCAGCCAAGAAGCTGTGCCAGCATCTGGCCTGTCTGGTTGCAGTCGTCATCAATGGCTTGCTTGCCCAGAAGAACGATCGATGGATTTTCTTCTTCCACGATGCCCTTCAGGATCTTGGCAACCGCGAGAGGCTCGCTTTCGCCGTCATGCTCCACCAGGATGCCGCGGTCGGCGCCCATAGCGAGACCGGTGCGCAGCGTTTCCTGTGCAGCCTTAGGGCCGATGGAAACAACAACAATCTCTTCTGCCTTGCCCGCTTCCTTCAGCCGGATCGCTTCTTCGACAGCGATCTCGTCAAAAGGGTTCATGGACATTTTAACGTTTGCGAGCTCAACGCCCGTATTGTCGGATTTAACGCGAACCTTCACGTTATAATCGACGACCCGTTTTACGGGGACCATGATCTTCATGGGGTTCTTTCTCCCAATTTTTGTGCAGGGCAACAAAGCCCCTGAGAACCTTGGTTGACTAGGCCGGGGCAATCAGGCCCCAACCCTTGAAAATATTAGGGGTACACAGCGTTAAACCAGATAAAAACCCGAGTCAATGCGGTGCAGCATTTTGCGCTGCGCCGTAGCGTCAATCCGGGCTATCGTGTTGCGCCAGGCACCCACAAAACGTCCGAAGCACCATCCTTGTTGAGGTGCCTTGAAAGGACAAATAGGTGGTCGGACAGCCGATTCAAATATTTTATCGCCGCCGGGTTGATCGAAACCTCGCGCGATGCAGTGATGGCATGCCGCTCAGCGCGCCTGATCACGGTCCGTGCCAGATGCAGATGGGCGCTGGCCGCAGACCCGCCGGGCAGGATAAAGTTGGTGAGCGGCTGCATGTTCGCGTTCATGCTGTCGATCTCTTCTTCCAGCCGCGTCACCTGCGCGTCCGTGATGCGGAGCGTCATCTCACCCGGCGTGAAATCCTCGCCTGGGGTTGAAAGGTCCGCGCCCAGGTCAAACAGTTCATTCTGGATGCGCGCCAGCATCTCGTCCGCCGCCCCTTCGGTCGTGAGCCGCGCGAGCCCAATCACCGAATTGGCTTCGTCCACTGTGCCGTAGGCCTCAATGCGGGCGTTGTCCTTTGCCACGCGTTCACCGCCGGTGAGCGATGTCTCACCCTTGTCGCCGCCGCGTGTGTAGATTTTGGTCAGCTTCACCATGCCTGGGGCCCTAAATCGTAAAGGCAAACAGGGCGAAGAACACAATGGCCAGTGCCTGTGCGCCTACGCGGGCCTGCATCAGCTTATTGCCGTATTTTTTGTTGAAATCACCGCCCTTCGCCATGGAGCCAAAGCCGGCGAACAGGATGAAAAGGGTGATCAGCATGAACAGCATGCCGAGAACGAGGAAAATAAACATATGCGCTGTCTCTCTTTTGCGTTTCGCACACTATAAAGCAGTACGGATGCAGGGCAACATCAGACCGGTAGGTGCGGCAAAAAGGACGCAACAATATCTATTTCGAAAATCGCGTTATTGTTGTTACATTGTTATCATAAATAGCAACGGGAGGCTGGTTTGAGATTGAAATGGATAGTGTTGGTAGTGGGGAGTTTGCTCTGGTCTACGGCTGCAATTGGGCAGACTACTGTGACAAAAGTAAACGGCGGGAGTGTTAAAGTTGAATTGGGATATGGTATCGCGGTCAATAAGGGGTCTTCACTTAATCGAGAGTGGATCGCGATAAATGATGCAGACCTGCCCCTTAAAATTAAAGGAACCCCGGGAGTTCAGGCTATTTATGATGCTGGAAAAAAGTATTCGAATGGAAGTTTCAAGTTTGTCGCAGCATACACGGTTTCTGCTGATGAGGAGTTGACTGCAGTAGAGGTTCGTTTTTTGACCTTTGATGTTTGGGGTGATCATATTCGAACTCTGACTGCAACGGATGTTATTGACTTGAAAGCCGGAGAGACCAAGAGCTTAGACGGCGAGTGGCGTGTGTATTCTGATAACGACATTATTGAATACTACGCTTCAATTGCGTACGTGGCTCAAGTAAGAACAAAGGATGGGCGCGTCTTAAAGGCTAACGCGAATGCAGTTCTCGAAGAGGCTAAGAAGTTCTCGGCGAAATTTGCCATGACTGATTTGGAGCCTATCGCGGAAAAATAGAATGTATCAGTGCTTCCGGGTCGATATCTCTCGCGCGCAAGCTTTCGAGCGTGACGGATTTGTTCCGCTTGGCGAAGCGTTCGCCGTGCTCGTCCAATAGCAGCCCGTGGTGGTGATATATGGGTGTCGGATAGCCGAGCAACTTCTGCAACACCACATGGATGTGCGTGGCGTGGAAAAGGTCCTCGCCGCGGATGATATGGGTGATGTGTTGCAGCGTGTCGTCCACCACAACAGACAGATGATAGCTTGTCGGCGTGTCCTTGCGCGCCAGCACCACGTCGCCGAGCTCTTCGGGTTTCGCCGTTACCTCGCCCTTGATCTCATCGTGCCACGAGAGCGGCTCGCCGATATGCTCAAGCGCGGCCTTCAGGTCCAGCCGCCAGGCGTGCGGTTTGCCCTCAGCCAGAAGTGGAACTGCGTCTGCCCGCCCCCGGCAGATGCCGGGGTAGATAGGCCCGTCCGGGCCGTGTGGCGCGCTCTCGGCGGCCTCGATTTCACGCTGGATATCTTTCCGCGTGCAGAAGCAGGGGTAGACAACTCCCATGGCCTTCAGCCGGTCCAGCGCCGTCTGGTAATCCGAGAAATGCTCGCTCTGGCGCCTGACAGGTTCTTCCCATGTCAGGCCAAGCCATTTGAGGTCTTCAAAGATACCGTCGACAAATTCGTTTCGGCACCGAACTGTATCAATATCTTCAATGCGCAAGAGGAAGCGCCCACCCTCTTCGCGCGCGCGGTGGTAGGCCAGAAGCGCAGAGTAGGCATGCCCCTTGTGCAGCCGTCCGGTGGGGCTGGGGGCAAAGCGTGTCACGAGTTGTTGCGGATCAGTGCTCATGGCCGCACTTTAGAAAGAAGTGCTGGACAAGGAAACGGCAAAATGACCGTCCGTGGATGTCTATGATGAAACCAAACAGGCGGCCTTGTTGATGGCTGCTGCCAGTTCTTTCTGGTTGATGGGCTTGCCAACGCAGTCGTTCATGCTGGCCTCAAAATAGGCTGCTTTGTTGTCCTCCATCACGTCGGCGGTGAGCGCGATGATGGGGATGGACGCTGCGGCATGTGGCAGGGCGCGAATTTTCCTGGTTGCTTCGGGGCCTGACATTTCGGGCATCCTGACATCCATCAGGATCAGGTCAAAGTCATTTTCCTCTGAAACCAGCCGCAATGCTTCCTTGCCGCTTTCGGCAATTGTCACCTTGTGCCCCATCTTTTTGAGGGTGTTCTGGACAATCATCTGATTGATCTGATTGTCTTCCGCAACAAGGATGGACAACGCCTGTTTTTCCGCTGCCGGGGATAGGGCTGGTTCGGCCTCTTTTGGCAGGTCATCGGCGCTGGCAGGCTCATAGGGCACAGAAAACCAGAAGGCGCTGCCCAATCCCGGCGTGCTTTTGACTGTAATTTCGCCGCCCATACGTTCCACCAGTTTCTTGCATATGGCCAGCCCAAGGCCGGTGCCATGATATTTACGGCTGGTGGAAGCGTCGGCTTGCTCAAATTCCTGGAACAGGCGCCCCAGAAGTTCCCCATCCATGCCGATCCCGGTGTCGATCACTTCAAACTCAAGCCGTTTTTTTGCGGCATTGTGACCGCATACCAGCGTGACCGAGCCACGATCGGAAAATTTTACAGCGTTGCCCATCAGGTTCACCAGCACCTGCCTCAGGCGCGTCGGGTCTGCCTTAACGGCCTCAGGAAAATCCCTGGCAATTTTCGCGGTGATTTGCAGTGTGTCTTTTTTCTCCATCGGGCAGGTTTGATAAAACATCTGCACGACTTCATTTGCCATAATCGCCGGGTTGAAGGGGATCTGCTCAATCTCGAACTTGCCTGCGTCCAGCTTAGAAATGTCGAGAATATCATTGAGAATACGCAGCAGCGCCTGGGCGGCTGATTTGATCTTGTCGACCTTTGCCCGGCTTTCATCAGGCAGCTTGTCTTCCTGCAGCATGTCAGAAAAACCCAGAATTCCTGTCATGGGCGTTCGGATTTCGTGGCTCATGGTTGCCAGGAACGCGCCTTTCGCCTTGTTGGCCAGAACGGCCTGCTGCTCTGCGTGGCGGCGCTCAGCCATCTCCCGTGACAGGCGGTATAGCGCAGCGCCGAACAAAAGTGCTGTGACCAGGGTGGTGATCATGACAGGTGTCAGGGCCTTGATGCGCGCTGCCCAGATGGCTTCAGCCGGGATTTGCGCCACAAGCTTAAGCGCAATATTGTTCGTAACAGTCAGGTGGCTCTCGGTTACGCCGATGGTATCCCACGTCCAGTGGCCTGCGGCAGTTTCCGCGTGTCCTTGGGGTGTGGTGTTTATCTTTTGCCAGGCTAAGGGGTTGCGCGTGCCCAGTGTTTCCGTTTTCCCCAGCATGAAGCCCCATTCATCGGCCGGGTTTGGCGATTTCAGCCAGAATCCATCGGCATTCAGCAGCATGATGTTTTCATTGTCTGAAAAGCTGATGATCTTGTCGAGCATGGGCTTGGCCGAGATGTTCAGCACCACGATGCCGTGCGGTATGCCGCTGTTGTCAAACAGCCGAAGCGCCATTCGGACAACCGGATTGAAGGGTTGCTGGACTACGCCGTTCTCCACGTTCAGGTCAAGCGGGGAAACATAAAGCTCAGAGGGCCCAAGCTGGAGGCCCTGTCGCACATAGGGGCGACTGCTTTTGTCCTGCAGGTCATCTGTTTCCAGCCTACGGACATCGGCGGGGGCGGGTTGATCAATCCTGACAACCTCAACCCCGTCTTCGCCAATCCAGCGGACCTGGGCATAATTGGGGTTGCGCATCAAAAGTGTGGTGAAGGCATTGGCCACTTCATCAAGAGCCGGGTCAGCCTGGCTGACTGCCTGCCGCATTCTTGGTTCAAGGACTGCCACGCTATAGAGGTGGCTGGCAGGAAGCCTCAGGCTTGAATGGAGCGACTGGCTGGCAAGGCGGACAGAGAGCGTCTCGCGGGCAATGAACTGTTCATTCAAGCGTGTGTAGGCCATCTGCCCGGCGTAAAAGCCGAACGCGGCGATCACCGCGAGGCCGAGCAGTAGCCACAGAGTAAAGCGTTTGCCTGATATGTTTTTTGTCACCATCGTATCCAAATAGGGGAACCGGTGCTCAGAACGCCTAAGCAACAGTGCCTTATTTCCTACGCCTGTTCCAGTTGCTTTGGATGAAATTATCAGTTGAATACTTTCAAGGCCGTTAATTTACCCGAGTGAATTTCAACATGGGTGAGAAACCCTGGATGGTTTACTGCAGGCCATGCTTTGGCTTTTGGCCGCTTGCCCACGTCAAAACCCGCGGGTAAGATCGCGCCAAGGGGGCAGGGATGACACTACCGCGCATTGAAGCAAAAGAAATACCCATATATAGGCCGCGCGCGTTGAAAGCGTTGGCGCGCCGCATCGCGCGCACCATTACCCGCTATCCTTATTTCACGGTCGTATCGGGTTTTGATACAGTGGCCAACGAGGAGGAGATCAAGGCGCTCGCCAGCATGCTTGGTACGCTTGGTTGCAGCGCAAAACAGACGCAGCCGCCGCTTTCCTTCACCCGCGTCGCTGTGAACCCTGAGGCTGTCCGGCGCACCAGAAAAGCAACGGCCTACAGCCGGACCCACCTGCCCATCAGCCCCCACACAGACAGCAGTTATCTGCCTGAACCCCATGACCTGGTGGCCTTCCAGTGCGTGGTGGCGGACACGGGCGGCGGTGAAAATGCCATGGTGGCGGTGACTGACGTGCTTACCTGCCTTGCTCCCGCAGACATCAAGCGCCTTCGCCAGCCGGTGTTCCCATTCTCAAGGGGATATTTCCCTGTGCTTGAAGGGGAGGGAGCTGAGACCACGATCCGCTATTACCGCACGCAGGTTGACCAGGCGGTTCTGGACGGCGCGAGCCTGAGCGAGGATGACCGCGCGCTTCTGGACCGGCTGGATGACGTGCTGGCGCATAAGGCACAGGCCTTCACCTTCAAGCTGGAGGAAGGCGAGGCTGTGTTTTTCGCCAACCAAAAGGTGCTGCATGCCCGCACCGGGTTTACAGCAGACAGCAATCGAACGCTTTTCCGGGTGCGTCACACCGTTGACTTGAAGCACGCAGCAGCAGGCGGCCTCAAGAGCTGGCTTTCCGGGTTGCGTGCCAAGCCAGACACTGCGCCTGTGCGGCGGGACCCTGTTCATGACCTTAGGGATCAGGTCGCTGAAAGCCCGGATGATCCGCTTCTGGTGCGGCGGCTTTCCACAATACTGGCCTCGCGCGGTGCTTTTTCAGAAGCCGCTGTGTGGAACCAAAAGGCGCTGGCGCTGGCGCCCACGGCGTATGACAATCTTGTCCTCAAGTCCTGCTTGCGCTGGGAAGAGGGGGACCGCGAGGGTGCGCAGGAAGCCCTACGCCAACTGGCGGAGCATCACCCCTATGAATTCCCGCGCCGCGCTGATCCGGCAGGCCCCAACATTCTTCGGGTGCGGGGCATGAAGAATGTGAAATATCAGCTGCGCACCAAGGCGCGCGGATTTGAACCCTCGCTTGAAGGCGGGCATTTCTCGGTTACCAATTTCCTCCGTGACCGGCGCTATAATGTGTGGCTGCATAATATCTATGATACGCCGGCTGAGTGGCCGGGCGACAGGCCAGCCCCTGACCTGGTGCTGAACACCATTGCCTGCGCCGACAGAATGACCGACAGCCTGAAGGCCCTGTCAAAGTTCCTGGCGGCATGGCCGGGCGTGCCGGTTATCAACCACCCTGACAAGGTGCTGCAGACCACCCGGGAACAGAACTGTCGCCGGTTGGGGGCTATCGACGGTGTGGTGTTCCCGAAAACAGAGCGTGTGCATTGGGACGGCGGCGACACCGGCAGCATGGTGTGTGCGATCACTGAGAAGGGCTTTAGCTATCCGCTGGTGCTGAGGCCGGTTGAGACCCATACCGGGGTTGAAGTGGCTCTGGCGGCGGACACTGAGGCGGTGCAGGACTATTTCAATGCCGCGCGTGCAGGCCGGGATTATTACTTCATCCAGTATCATGACCTGTCGGACGAGAGAGGGTTTTTCCGCAAAAGCCGGACCTTCTGTATCGACGGGCAGTTCCACCCGGTGGCGAGCCTCGTGCACAACGACTGGAATGTCCATTCGGGCGACCGCTACAGCGTGATGGTGGACAGCGAAGAACTTCAGGCCAGTGAACAAGCCTATCTGAAGGATTTTGAAGGCTGGCTGGGGCCGGATAACATGGCGCGGCTTGAAGAGGTGCGCAAGCTCATCGGCCTGGACTTTTTCGGCATCGACTTCTGCAAGCTGGATGACGGACGCCTGTTCATTTTTGAATGCAACGCGGCCATGCGCCACAACTATGACCACGCCGGTGCCTTCCCCTATACCGAACCCTATCTGGACCGGGTATCGGACGCCTTTGACGCCATGCTCACCGCCCGAACGGGGCCGGTGGCGCACGAATGGATGAAGCTGAGCCAGCGCGCCGCGCGTTTCTAGGGCAAATGTTCGACCCGGGGTTGATATGCTGTGCGGGCACAACATAATGCTTTGTCATCCGCGTGTAACACTGTATCTTGTATATATGACCTGTCGGAGTTGAAGCCCTTATGTTGCGGGGCGGTGCCGATGGTGGGCGTCGGTACCCTTTCCGGCTTGTCGGGGGGATATAGACTATGGGTGTTAACTTTACGCCCCACTTGCCTTCGCCGGACAGTTGTCCGGCCCTTGTGCTGAACGCCGATTATCGGCCGCTCAGCTATTTTCCGTTAAGTTTGTGGAACTGGCAAACGGCCCTTAAGGCCGTTTTTTTGGATCGGGTGTCGATCCTGTCGAATTACGAGCGTGAGGTGCACTCACCCTCAATGACCATGCCGCTACCAAGCGTGATCGCGCTGAAGAAATATATCAGACAGCCGAAATATCCTGCTTTTACGCGGTTCAACCTGTTCCTGCGCGATGAATTCACCTGCCAATATTGTGGCTCAACGGAAGACCTGACGTTCGATCATGTCATCCCCAGAAGCCAGGGTGGCAGAACCAGCTGGACCAACATTACGGCAGCGTGCGCGCCGTGCAACCTCAGGAAGGGGGGTAGAACACCGGAAGAAGCGCACATGTTCCCAAGGCGCAAACCCACGAGGCCCTCGGCACACGAGCTTCACGAACACGGTCGCCAGTTCCCGCCAAACTATCTGCATGAAAGTTGGCGGGATTTTCTTTACTGGGACGCGGAACTGGAGCGCTAGGCGAAGCGGGTTTGTTCGTCATGCTGAACTCGTTTGGCGCACCGCCAGCATTGCAAACAGCATCCAAGCTATGTCTGCGGCAGCGACCTTGAGTGATTTGGGCGACAAATAGACCCTGAAACAAGTTCAGGGTGACGGCCTTGCGTGTGATGTCAGACCCGCTTGGAGATCCAGATGGCTGCGCGGCAGCCGGCCTTGATGGCGGCGGAAAGAACCGGGTAACCCACGGCTTCTTCAGCGCCATGTTCTTCGGCGATCTTTTTGTGTTCGACCTCTTCGGCCTGGAACTTCTCAATCACCTCTTCAAGCTCGGCGTCCTTGCCCTTAAGCGCATCGCGCTGGTGCTGGTAATGGTCGTCGATCACTTCTTCGACCGCCTGGGTGCAGGCCATGGCGGCCTTTTCGCCCATCAGCGCGGTGGTGGCGCCAAGCGCGAAGCCTGCCACATGCCAGAAGGGAGTCATCAGCGTGGGGCGCACGCCGCGTTCGGTGATCATCTTGTTGAAGCGGTCCAGGTGAACCTCTTCCTGCTCATACATGTGTTTGAGTAAGCCCGCTTTCGGGTGTTTGTCACCCATCACGGCGCGTTGGCCCGCATAAATCCGCACCGCGCCATATTCGCCCGCATGGTCCACGCGGATCATGCGCTCGGTCTCTTCCTTCAGGCTGCGATCACCCGGCAGCGGGCGCGCAGGCGCTTGTTTTTCAAGCGTTGGCTTCGGAAGTGTCTCTTTTGCGGTTTTGCTCATATCCAGTCCTTCAGGCCGACCTTGCCTTGTTCACGCAAAACAGCGTCATGCCGGTTGCGATCAGGAAATTATAGCCTGCCATGGATATGCCGAAAAGGGACCATGCTATATCGTCGCAGCGAATAAGTGGCGCGTCCATGATGGCCTTCAGCGCGTCATCAATGCTGTCGGTGACATTCACATAGCTTGAGCAGGTCGCAAGGCCTTCCCACCAGCGCTGCTCGACCCCGAAGTGGAAGGCGGCGATGCCTGCGTCTGTCGCGAACAGAAGCGCCAGCAGAACCAGCACCCATTTGCGTGGCAGGCTTTTCATGCCGGTAGCCAACAGGCTGACGGCCATGATGGCCATATAGGGATAGCGCTGCCACCAGCAGAGCTCGCACGGCGGATAGCCCGCAAGCTGGAAGCCGAAGGCGGACCCAAGCACAAGCGTGGCCATAATGCCTGCAAACAATACCGGTTCGCGGTCAGGGAAGGATGTGAGTGTCTCGCTCATGCGGATGGTCCTACAAATATTTCAGCGCAACAAAGCCCAGAATGCCTACCACCATGAAGGCCGTGGTGACAAGCCCGAGGCGCTTTTCAATAAAGTCGCGGATTGGGTCCCCGAACTTCCACAGAAGCGCGGCCACAAGGTAAAAGCGCGCGCCTCGCGCCGGAATGGACGCGCCAATGAACACAAGCGGGTTCAGGCCCACAACGCCGCTTGCTATGGTGACCACCTTGAAAGGAATGGGCGTGAAGCCCGCCACCAGCACAATCAGGATGCCATAATCGGTGTAATAACCGCGGAAGGCTTCAAACTGCGGCCCGTAGCCGTAAAACTCGATGATCGGTCGGCCGATGGTTTCAAACAGGAACATGCCGATCAGATAGCCCGCAACGCCCCCCAGCACGCTGGTGATCAGCGTAATGGTGGCCAGCCGCCAGG
Organism: Kordiimonas lipolytica; assembly: GCF_042651265.1. Taxonomy (GTDB): domain Bacteria; phylum Pseudomonadota; class Alphaproteobacteria; order Sphingomonadales; family Kordiimonadaceae; genus Kordiimonas; species Kordiimonas lipolytica. The sequence goes on from NZ_JBHSCR010000014.1 coordinate 241,421, forward strand.
CCTTCAGCCGGTCGGCCAAGATCATGGGGATCAGCATGATATCGATGGGGATCGGGAAAAAGCTGGATTCCGCGAAGCTGATCGCGCCCAGCCATTTTTCGGACGCCGGGCTCTGGGCCTTTTCGATCGTCCAGTCGTACAGTTTCCTGATCACGGTGGTTATGTCCCCTCTGAATGCTGGTCCAGCAGCAAACCTCAAACTTCCTTAGCAATGGGGCAAGCTCAAGGCAACTGAATGCGCGTGTGCGGCTGAATAATTTATAAGGGGCCCAAAGGGCGGCCATTGTGCGCTTGACGGGAAAAGAAACGCGTATATTATGCGCGGGCTTTCTACCGCAGATTCTATGCGCAGTGCCCCTGTGGCGGAACTGGTAGACGCGCGGGATTCAAAATCCCGTTCCTTCGGGAGTGTCGGTTCGATTCCGACCGGGGGCACCAAAACAAACGGCGACCATCTGGTCGCCTTTTTGTTTTGTACCTTCCTTGAGGAATAACCGTGTTCGTTCACGAAGCGAATGGAATGAGCGGAGTAGACGTGAGCATGGCAAAGCCTGCGCAACGTCATTCCGACCGGGGGCACCATATCTTCCAGTTGCAATATATCGTGAGCTATCGCGGGCCTTCTTGCACGGCTTGGGCCTATTCAAGCCTCTAGCGCGTCAGCCGCCTCAAATAACCCCATATAATACTGAACTATTTGCCACGATAGCTATCGCAATTTGTGCAGAAATGGCTACAATCACGGGGGATTGGCGGTCATAACTTGAGGGTGGGGGCTTTTATGCTTGGTTTCTTCGCGGATTTTGAAACGCTAAAGACGATCCCTAATATCCCGGCTTCCAGCCGCACGTTCCAGTTGCCCGTTTATGCTCAGGTGGGGGATGACCTGTTCCTCTCATACTATACCGACGAGCAGGCCCCGGGATGGGAAGATGCCCTGGCGCTGGACCCGGCGGGGGCCATGTCCCACATGGCTTATGCCGTGCTCCGCTTTCATGATGTACTGTATTTTTCCTGCGAGACCTACGAAGACGATACCATTCGCGAACACCGGCTGGCGGAGTTCGGGTTGAAGCCTTTCAGCCAATATGTGGTGGAGCATTCGGCGCTGGTCGAGCGCCTGTTCGATCGTCAAGAGAAAAGCACGATCAAGCAGCAGCGGTACCCGCGGGAGGCGAGGCATTTCATTTTTACCATGCATGGCCATGTGTTCGAGCTGGTCGCCGCTGGGTTTGAGTTGGCGCGTGGGCGTGGGTCGCTCGTGGATGCCATCGCGCCCATGGTGACACGCCGGATGAACGGCCACGCTGCCGCGCAGCAGCCCTGAAGTACCCCTTTTTCCGCGGCGCTATTCCGCCGCGGCTTCGGGCGCTGGGGGCGGGCAGAAGCGCTGGCCCTTGTCGAATATGATCTTCCACTCGCCGTCGGCGTTTTTGCGCCAGGTGCTGTGGAAGTAGGCCACAACCGTGCCGTCGGGCGCCATTACCGGGCCAGTGGAGCGGGCGAGCGTACCGCTTTCAAGCACCAGCACGGTCTCAGGCTTCCATGAGAAAGGCGCGGCCTCGCCCTCATAATAGGCTTTCCAGCGTGCCATCACGGCTTCCTTGCCGCGGTCCGGCACATTCGGGCCCCAGAAGACCGTCTCTTCATCCAGGAAGCTGGCGAAGGCTTCGAAGTCGCGGTCGGCCATGGTTTTGGCGAAAGCCGCCTCCACCGCCGCCACTTCTTGTTCGAGCGCCGTGGCCTCATAGCCTGTCAGCAAGTCTGCCGCACTGAGTGCTGGTGCGCCCATGGCCATGGCTGCTGCCAGCACCAAGGATTTGAATTGAATATGGGTCATGCTGTTTCCTCCCCAGCTTATGTCTGGCTACCAGTTTACCGCTAAGCTGGAAGGATTGTCTATTATACGTCCGTTCAGGGCAGGGCCGATTACTCCGGCTTCCTGAGTACCATGAAAAGCGCCTTCTTCGGCCCCGGTTGCCACTTGTAGGCCACGCTGAAGCCAGCGTCCGTGAACTCTTTTTCAAGCTCCGCCGCCGAGAAGAACTTCACAACACTTGGGGCAAAACGCACAAGGCGCATCAGCGGCAGCAGGAACCGCACCCAGCCAAGCCCATCCTTGAGACAGGCGGTGCTGGTAACCATCAGCCCACCGGGCTTCAGCATATCATAGCAGCGCTGGATGACGGCCTGCCGGTTTTCCAGCAGGTGCAGGATGGAATGCGCCATCACCATGTCCTGGCTTTCGTTCGGCACATCCAGATCATCAATGGCGGCAACCTCGAATGACACATTCGTCACGCCTTCCGCTTCCGCCTTGGTGCGCGCAATAGCGATCATCTCTTCGGAGATGTCAGTGGCGCGAATGTGCTTTACATGGGGCGCATGCAGAAGCGCCGTGCTGCCGGTGCCGCAGCCGATCTCAAACACCTCCATGTCAGGCGTGAAGTAACTGCGCGTGACCTCAAGCTTGCGCTCATAAGACGGCATGTCGCCGATTTTGGCTTTGGCATAGCGCGCGGCTACGCGGTTCCAGAATTTGGCATCCTGATGCATGAATGTTCCCCATCGCTGCTGTCGTTTACGGCTTTGGTGCCGATTTCTGTAAATGTGGGGTGTTTGATGCCTGGTGTAAAGGGCTGTTGCGGGGCAGACGCCCCGCGCCGGTTGGTTGACCTCTGCATAGGCGGATCAATCGTTCAGTTTGACGATATCCTCGATCATCACACTGGCTTCGCCAAGGAGGGTGTTGATGGTTTTGGGGTCATCAAAGATACGGTAGACATTGACCGACAGCATATGATCGTTGACCAGGGTTATCCCGATCACGGCACCAACCGGCATCCGGCCATTTTCTGTCGCGACCTGTAGCTGAAGGCCTGCATAGACACCAGCATCGGTTTTCGCCAACAGTGACGGTACGCCGGTGCCGGAAATTTCAATAGGCGCCATGTTGTCCGTGCCCAGAACGCTCTCGCCGGCCTGGTTTACATTTTTGCTGATCTCGGCAACATCCACCTTCACGCCCTTGTCGAATTCCACGGCCAGGGCCTCGACCAGCTGTTTTCGCGTTATACCCTTGATCGGCTGGGCTTTGGTGCCGCCCTGTAGCGGTGACAACAGGATGACCCAGCGGCTTAGATTCAGAGAAACCCCCTCACGCAGCTGAGCAAGCTCATCGCAAAGCAGGTAAGCCCCCGCCACTTCGTTGCTGCCGGCGTTGGCCCTTACCTGAATATCTAGCCAGGCCTTGTCGAAAGGCTGTGCTTTGTCGATGGCGCAGAAGTCATCGTCCGCACGAACCGTCACGCTTGTTTCACCGAAGCTGACCTGATTGTCACCAGCATGGGTGGCGATGGAAAGGGCGATGGCAAGGCTGAAGGCTGTGGCCAGACGAATAAGTTTCATGGTTTCCCCCGAAAAAAAAGATTGAAGGACAGGCTAAGTCATCGGTGTATCAGAGGCAACAGCTTTGGATACAGTGCGGCTTCAAGGTTGATCTTTCATTCATGTTGCAAACTACCGTATTGTTGCCCTGCAAAATTGGGAGGCTGGTATGATCAAGGGAAGTTGCCACTGTGGTGCTGTAAGGTTCGAATTTCCAGGTTCGCCGGAATGGCTGACGGAATGTAATTGTTCCCTCTGTCGACGTCTGGGCGCGCGCTGGGCCTATGCCGATGAAGCGAATGTGACGCTTCATATGGCTTCAGGCGCAACGGAGAGCTATATCCAGGGCGACAGGACGCTGGCGACACACCGCTGCAGGACATGTGGCTGTGTGACCCACTGGGAAGCCCTTGATAAGTCGGAAAGCAGCCGCATGGGCGTGAATATGCGTCTGGCGGACCCCGCGGATGTGGCCGGCATCCGCGTGCGGCATCTGGACGGCGCGGATAGCTGGCAATATCTGGATTAGGGCACCTGGCGGGCCTGCGCGGCCTGCTCAGATATAATCGAAATCGTCTTCCCCATGGTGCGCTTGCGGTGCCTCGGGGTGGATGGGCACGGTCAGGATGACGGTCGTTCCCTTGCCTTTTTCAGACTCGATCTGCATGCCCCCCTTCATCAACAGCATGAAATGTTCCACCAGCGGCAGGCCAAGGCCCGTGCCTTCGCCCTCGGCCTGAACATACATCTGTTTGCTGACCTGGGCAAAAGGCTGCATGGCCAGCTCGATTTCCTGTTTGGTCATGCCGATGCCGGTGTCCGTTACTTTCAGTTCGAACTGGTCTCCCAGTTCTGTGGCCTCGATGGATATATGGCCCTCGGCGGGCGTGAACTTCACTGCGTTCGACACCAGGTTGATGATTACCTGCTTGAGGATGCGCGGGTCCGTAGTGATCTCCAGCGCGGGCACTTTCAGGTGCAACTGCTGTTTCTTGCGGTCCATCAGTGGCTGGCTGAATGCCACGGCTTCTTGAACAATCTGGTCCAGATAGGCGTCATTGAATTGAAGCTCGAACCGGCCGGCTTCCAACTTCGACAGGTCAAGAATATCGTTGATAATATCCAGCAGGTGCTTGCCGCTTTCGCAGATATACCCCAGATATTCGTCAGTTTGCTCCGGCGTGACGGCCATGTCCTTCTGCAGCATTTCTGAGAAGCCGATCACGGCATTCAGCGGCGTGCGCAGTTCGTGGCTCATGGACGCAAGGAAGCGTGACTTGGCGATGCTGGCGGCTTCGGCCTCCTCTTTCGCCTGCGTCAGTTCCATGGTGCGTTCCACCACCATTTGCTCCAGCCGCTCTTTCTGCTCTTCCTGCAGCTTATAATGCAGCCTCAGTTCGTGGATCATGTCCGCGAAGGCGCTTTGCAGTATCCGCAGTTCATCATGGCTGTGGCGTTCGCTGTTGGCCAGCAGGTCGCGGGTGACTTCGTCGTCCAGTTCTTTCTGCAGGCCACCAAATCGGGCCCGCCGGGCCAGGCTCGTGACGGTCTGCAGGGGTTTCAGCCAACGCTTCAGAAGCCATGCGGCGACAATGAGCCCAAGGAGCGCAAGCCCACCCGCATAGAGGCTCGCCTGCTGGATCAGGGCGTTGATGTTGCCGCGCACCCGTTCGGTGGTGACGCCCAGATGCACGATGCCGATCAGCTCCTGCTTTGGCGAGGATGTTGTGGCTGGTGGCTCCGTATCATTGTCCTGCAGTAATTCTTCTTCGAACAGGTCGTCACTGTCGCTTGTCAGCAGATCGCGCCAGATGGGGGCACCAATGTGCATGCCCGCGCCCAGCGTATCCGTATCTTCATCGCTGCTTTCGGAATGCTGCAGCACGATAGGGCCCCGCGACCGTTTCACGCCCGAGGCGACATTGGCGTCTACGGCCTCTGATACTGCCCCGGCGGGCAGGGTGGCGATCACCTGTCCTTCCGGGTCCAGAATGCTGATGTAATTGATGTCCGGGTCCTCAAGGTATGGGCCTAATGTCTGCTCCAGAAGCAGCCGGTCGCGCACCAGAACCCCAAGCTTGACGTTCTTTGCGATGCCAGTTGCCGTGGCTTGGCCGCGGCGCGCCAGGTCGTCTGTGAAAACCTGCGATGATGTCACAACGAAAGCGGCGGCCAAAAGCCCACCAACGGAGACGACTAGCAGCACAAGGAAACCTGTTGCCCTTTGTGTCAGGCTCAGGTTGTCGGCCAGCCAGCGACCCGGCGCCCATGTCCGTCTTTGGGCTTTCATCGCATCACCATTTTCACCCCTGCGGGCGCACCGCCGGTAACATCCGGTGTCTGGCGCAGGGTTTCCTGGTTGACGAGCAATTGAAAGAGGGTTGGATCATCCGAAAGGTCAGGCGGTGTTCCGGTTTCCAGATAGTGTTCAATGGCCTTGCCCAGTTTTTCGCCCAGGCGCTTTGGGTCAATGGTCAGGGCCGCCAGCATGCCGCGGTCCACCAGCCTGTCGCTGTCCACCAATGTGGGGACCTGGTTTTCAAGCGTAAGCTGAAGGATATATTCCACCGTGTCGGCGTTGATCGCCACGCGGTCCTTGATGAAGACGATTGCGTCCATCTCCTGAATCGCGGTGCGCAGGCCCACCGGCACATCATAAGGGCGCTGGACATAATAGAATTTTATCTGCAGCCCCAGTTCCTGCGCGGCCAAGACCGTTGGCTCGCGAATATCGTCCAGCCTGTGCCGGGTGGCCAGGAAGCCGACGCGCTCGATATTGGGGGCCAAGGCCTTGAGCGCTTGCAGCTTCAACTTGGGTGAAGGAGGGACCACCAAGCTTACAACGCCTTTGCTGTATCGGGTGTCATCCATCTCAGACCGGCCCAGGCTGTAGAAGATCGGCACATCCTGAAGTTCGCGGGAAATCATGCGTGTGGCCGGTTTGCCCAGGGTGATCACCAGATCGAGTGCATTATTCTGTCTAAGCTGTGCCAGCTCATAGGAAATCTGGCGGCCGACCCGGACGCTGCCTTTCATATCCATATATTTGACAGGGCGGCAGGGCAGGCAGTGCTCATTAAGCGCTTCTGCAACCGTGATGCTGCGCTCGTGTTTCAGGGTATCGACAATATAAACTTCAGCGGCCTGAACGGTGGCAGGCGCATGCAACCAGCCCAGAAGCATCCATGCACTTCTGCATCCAATAAGCCGCCACAGCGGGCGAAAGAACCCGTCAAATTTCCTGTTTTCCGCCGTCATATGCGATCGGATTGTCCCTTTCCCGACAAAAGGGTTAGCGGCCCCAAGCGAGGCTTGCTTACCTTTTGTAATCATATCAGCCAATAGGTTAGTAGGCCGTTAAGGACAATTTTATCCTTTTTGGCTGATTTCCACCATATGTGACTTGCTTCCCCTCAACTGGGGCCTATTGTTTTGGTGAAGCTGGAAGGACGTCCTATGAACAAGCTGCGCCTGATTGCCCTGTTGTTTGTTGCCTGGTCGGTGATGCCAACCGAAGCGGCGGATATGCCGACTGCCGCCCCCGAAGATGTGGGCCTTTCGGCCACGGTGCTGGATGACATGACCCGTCATTTTGACGCTTATGTGCGGGAGGGAAAGCTGACCGGCCTTACGACGCTTGTGGCGCGCCACGGCAAGGTGGTGCACTTCAAGGCCTATGGCGACCGGAAGCTTGCAAGCGACGTGGCGCTTGGAAAAAATGACATCTTTCGGATCTATTCCATGACCAAGCCAGTCACGGGTGTGGCCCTGATGATGCTGTATGAAGAAGGCCGCTTCAGCCTTGATGATCCGGTTGGCGCCTATCTGCCGGAGTTTGCAGGCGCGCGGGTTTTCAAGTCGGAGCGTGAAGATGGCACAGTTGAAACCGTTCCGGCGAAGCGTGAGATCACCATCCGGGACCTGATGCGCCACACAGCCGGGCTGACATACGGTCTTTTCGCCGATACGCCGGTGGACAAGCTATACCAGAAGAATGGCGTTCTTGAATCTGGCCTGTCGGCCAAAGAATGGATTTCGCGTCTTGCGCGCCAGCCGCTTCTTTACCAGCCGGGGGACAAGTGGGTTTACAGCTTCGCTGTGGATGTGCAGGGCCGCCTTATCGAGGTGCTCTCCGGTCAGCCGCTGGACCAGTATTTTGAAGAACGCATTTTCGCGCCGCTGGGCATGAAAGACACAGGTTTCTATATTACCGACAGGCAGGCGGAACGGCTTGTGGATATGGTAAAACCCGACAAGGACAAGGGGCTTACGGTCATTGTCGATCCCTATTTCCCGGACTATACCAAAAAACCCTCCAGCTTTTCAGGCGGTGGTGGGCTGGTGTCCACCACAGTGGACTATTGGCGCTTCGCCCAGATGCTGGCGAACGGCGGCGAGCTTGACGGCGTGCGGATACTGAAGGGTGAGACCATTCGCCTGATGGCGACGGACCAACTGCCAGCGCCCGCGGCTGCGTCCTGGGGCGGTGATCGCGGGCTCGGATTCGGGCTGGATTTTGCGGTAGTGAAAAACGTCCAGAAATATGGCGGCTACGGCAGCGAAGGCCTTTATTATTGGAGCGGCATGGCCAATACCAATTTCTGGGTTGACCCCAAGGAAGACCTGGTAGTGGTGATGATGACCAACCTGCAGCCATATGGTGCCCTTCCGCTCAAGGAAGACCTGCACAAATATGTCTATGAAGCCCTTGGGCAGACGGGCGGCGCAAACGCCGCCCAGGCGCGTTAGTCTTTAGCAGCATTGATAATAAAGAAAAGCGGCGGGGCAAAAGCCCCGCCGCGCGCCTGTCGATCGCTCACAACTGAAGACCCCCATCTACTCAGGGCGAACGACAATGGCGACTTTACCCGCTGGCATACCTGCCTTGACGGCTTCGTCATGGATGCGGATGAACCGGCCCATGGCGGCGTCTTTGTGGGTTTCCACCAACACGGGCGCGTTTGGCCGCGCGGTGTGGGCTTCCTTCACGATTGCCTCAATCGACCAGTGGTCAATCATGCGGCCTGCGTGAAAAATGCGGCTTTGGGCATCGACGGAGAAGCCGATCGGCTCGGTGGGCGACTTCGGACCCGATAGCGGCTTCTGGAAGTTGGGCTCAATGCCGTTTTCCCGGACAAAGCTCGCCGTCACGATGAAGAAGATCAGCATGATGAAGACGATATCCAGCATCGGCGTCATATTCGGCTGGGCTTTGGCCTGTGTCTTCGCCTGTGTGCGAATAGGTGTGCGCATAGCCTGCCTCCTTACCCGTTTTCGGCCATTTCAAAGACCATGCGGAACTGGACACCCGGTGTGGCGCGGGCTTGCCCGTCTACAACGGTGGGCTTGTATTTATATTTCTTGATGGCGGCGAGCGCGGAGCGATCAAACCACCCCTTCGGATTTGCATCCACCACAACGGCGTCTTCTACATCGCCTGACTCGGAAACCGTGAATTCCAGAATCACCCAGCCTTCAACGCCTTGTTCCAGCGCACGGCGTGGATATACCGGCTGCACGCGTACTAGCGGCAAGCGTTCGCCGTCAGACAAGCCCAGCGCCAGCTTGGTTTTGCCGGGAGTAACGATCTGGGGCTTTGGCGCCCGTCCGACCGTGACATTGATACCTTCGAGCGAGGCAGAGCGATCCACTGTTATTTCCGGTTGAGGCTCGACTTCTGGCGGCGGTGTTACCCGGTCGATTTCCCGGGCCTTGAGCTCGGTGATCTTTTCGATTGTGAAATCGCGGAATTGCTTTCTGGGGGTCTCCTGAAAGTCGAGATCATTGGAGGCAACAAGCCCCTGCATCAGATAGAAGAGCCCGAAAGTGGCGGCCATAGCGCCGCCGGCAATGGGAACAAATTTGGATTGGTTGGTAGCTGCAAACATAACGCCCTCCATCAATGTTATGATGTAACATTAACAGACTTTTGGGCACCTGAAAAGTTATAATATAACTTTATTGAACAGAGGCCCCAAGGCGACGCATTTTGGCGAACCAGCGCTGTTTTTTGGTGTCCGTCGCACGGTCGACCATGCCGAAATAGCTGGTGCGGATCGGCCCACAACCGGAAAAGGCCAGCACATTGCGCGCGAAGAATTTAACCCCGTGGGAGAGATAGAAGAGGCGGTAGGCGAAAGCGGGCATGCCCATGGTGACCACCAGGCGTACCGAGCGGCCTTTCAACAGGCTGCGCCATGCCGTCAGCTCATCTCCCTCAGGCAGAAGGGTAGGGCGGAAGATCTGCTCGAAGAAACCTTTCAGAAGGGCCGGCAGGCTGCCAAGCCATAGCGGGAAAACGATCACAAGATGGTCTGCCGCCAGAAGGGTGGCCTGCACATCCAGAAGGCCGGCTGGTGTGGCCCCGCTGTTCCAGTCGTCGGGTGAGCGCAGCATGGGGAAATCCAGATCCGTGACCGCGACGGTCGTGACCTCATGTCCGGCGTCCCCGGCACCTGCTTCGTATGCGCTTGCGAGCGCATGACACAGGTGGTTTTTGGCGCTGTCAGGATGGCCCTGCAGGATGACGATTTTCTTCTTTGTGTCCATGATACCGGTCTCCGTGTTGGAAACTGGCAGTATAGTTCCAGGGCCAGACGATGTCCTTGATGCCGGTCAACCGGGGCGCAGGTGTTCATAGTGGGGCCAAAGAAAAACGGCGCCCCGTATGGGACGCCGTTTCTCGATTTTTCTGTGAAGGCCGTTAGCCGTTCAGCATTTCTTCGCGCGCTTCCTCAGCTTTGAGATAGCTCTCCCACTGAGTAACCATGCGCTTGTCTCTGCGGTCGGTTGCCATGCGCTTCGCGGTCTTGAAGGCCTCACGGGCTTCCTTGAACCGCTTCAGCTCGGTAAAGGCCTGACCCCGCTGCATGGTCGCAGACAGTGTCTTTTCCTTGGCCTTTTCCGACTTGTCCTTTTCGAACGCTTTTATAACGCTCGCGAAGGAATCAAGGGCATCCTTATAGTGACCAAGCTGCATCTGCACCTGACCGATCTGGAACCAGAGATCACCGTCTTCATCGCCAGCTGCAGCCTTGGAGAGAGGCTCGAGCGCCTTCTCATACTCATAGGCCATCATATAGCACTGACCGAGGATCTTCTCGTTCTTCGGGGATTTCTCGACACGGTTTTCCTTGAAAGCCTTTTCGAGAATCCAGGCACATTTGATTGGTGCACTACGCGCCAATTGGATTTGGGCAACATTCACAAGCTGTGTCTCGTTATCGTCGAGGAAGCCTTGCTTGTAAGCTGCTTCCGTCAGCGAGTAGGAGGTCTGCTCGTCACCCAGTTCCTGATAGATACCTGCCAGCTGGGTCCAATAGCGAGGCTTTGGCCAGTTGATCAGCAGGATCTCCAGCACGTCACGGACTTTTTCGTATTGGCCGAGTTCCCAGTGAGAGGAAAGAGCAATGCTGTACCAGCTTTCTTTCACTTCCACAGTTTCAAGGGAATTGCCAATTTCGATGGCCTGATAGATATACTTCAGACACTCTTCGAACTCGTTCCGTACATAGTGCAGGTTGGCGATGAACTGCAGGTTGCTGACGCTGATCAGCGTCGGGTCAACACGGTTCTGCCAACGCTGGATATATTCCAGCGCCTTGTCGAAATCTTCCTCACTATAATAGAGTTGCCCCAGATTATAGATGATGCCGATTTCAAGAGCTTCCGGAATGGAATCTGCGAACTGCAAGATTTTTTCGTAGGCACTGATAGTGCCGCGAACGTCATCCTGCTCGTAGAAAACCTGTGCCTTCAACTGCCAAGCGACGGCGCGCTCGTAGTCGTTGGCCTTGCGCGCAAGCGCATCGTCCAGGATTTCCATACCTTCCGCATAGTTTTTGGCGTCGATGGCTTCCTGAGCCTTCTGCAGCTTCTTGTGGAAGTCTGCAGTCAGCGCCTGAACCTTGCGGGTGCTCTGTTTCTTGTTTGATTCCGCCCGTTGGGCGAAAGCAGTTTGCTCACCAAAGATTGGCGTACCTTCCGGCATTGGCAGGGCAGCGAGTACCGCTGCCGCAGCCACAGCCATTGGAAGAGATTTGATGGTCTTGATCATGCTCATGACTTTTCTCCTCCCCTAGTCTGCCAGATCGAAGCTGAACCGGTATTTAACGCCGGTCACCTTCTGCGGTTGGCCATTGACGACTTTCGGCTTGTATTTGAACTTCTGCGCAGCTTTCGTTGCGGCACGCTCAAAGTAGCCTTTCGGGTCGGCCTCGATGATGATGATGCTGTCAGCCGGTACAGTACCGTCTTCGTTCACCGTCAGTTCCACAATCACATATCCTTCGATGCCGCGCTCCTGAGCCCGACGTGGATATTGTGGTTGCACGCGTACGAGCGGCAGATAGTCACCATCCTGGCTTGGGCCGAGGTCGATGGAACCCAGATCTACGCCAGCGCCACTGTTGGCACGGCCGATCGCCAGGTTCATCTTGTTCGGACCCTGAACGTCCACTTGCGGAGCTTCGATCTCCGGCGGTGGCGCCTCCACTTCTGGTGGCTTCTCTACTTTACGCTCCATGCGTTGTGGCGGTTGCTCCTCGATGTCTTCAACGACATCGACAAAGCGTACGCGGGTCTGTTCTTCAAGATTCACTTCCTGACCGAAATCAACAAGCGCCTGCATGACATAGAACAGACCGAAGGTAACGCCAGAAGCGGCTATAAGAGCTGTTACAAATCTTGCAATCATGAACTCTGCTCCGCTGCTATGGCAATTGTTGGGACGCCAGCATCGCGCACGGCGTCATAGACTTTCATTACCAAACCGGCCTTCGCACTTTCGTCTGCCTGGATAGCCACAGTCCCTTTCGGGTTTTCACTGTGCAGCTTCTCAACCGCCGTCCGCAGAGCATCAAGCTCTACCTCTTCACGGTTGATCCAGATTTCGTCCGTTGGCGTGACAGCGATCAGGATACTAACCTGTTTCCTGGGAATCGCTGTTTCGGCCTCGGGTTTCGTCACCTGGACCCCGGCTTCCTTTACGAAGACCGCAGTAACGATGAAGAAGATCAGCATGATAAACACGATGTCGAGCATCGGCGTCATGTTGATATCCGCTTCTTCTTCCTGTTTTTGTGCGTGGTCTCGCATTGTTTTCTCCACTATGCCCCCGAAGGGACTGCCCTTGAGGCAGGGGCGAAGCCCCTACCGGCTTTACTTCTTGGGCGTCATCACGACTTTGTCAGAGCTGATCCCGATGGCCATCGCCGCATCATAGATGCGGAGGGAAAGGCCAAAATGGGAATCTGCGCCAGCCTGAATTACAACCGGTGCCTCCGGACGCTCTACGCTTTCTTTCTTGATGATCGATGACACGGACGAGATATCCACATAACGGAACTCATGCATGATCCGGCCGTTGTTATCGATAATGAAAGCGATAGCGCGCTTGTCATCTTCCGGTGGCGGAGGAGTTTCACTATTGTTGTCCTCCGGTTTGTTGATCTCCAGACCAGACTCTTTGACAAAGGTTGCGGTCACGATGAAGAAGATCAGCATGATGAATACGATGTCGAGCATCGGCGTCATGTTGACTTCGGCTTCGTCGCCCCCTTTTGCAAATTTACGCATTGGTAAATACTCCGATTCTGGTCTTAGTGATCCGTTGTCAGGCTGTCTTCGAGCCGCTCGGATTCGCGTTTTGCACGACGTTCGATATAGGTGCTCAGGAAAATGCCGGACAGTGCAGCAACCATGCCCGCCATAGTCGGGATTGTTGCCTTCGACACACCTGCCGCCATGGCGCGAGCGTTCGATGAACCCTGTGTCGCCATAACTTCAAACACCTCAATCATACCCGTAACCGTACCCAGCAGCCCGATAAGCGGACAAAGGGCAACGAGCGTCTTGATCATGCCAACACCCTGATTCAGGTTGTTGTTGACCTCGGAAATCATGGCTGTGCGAATTTTATGCGCATACCATGACCGACGCTCGGCACGGGATTCCCATGCATCGACAACGCGATTCTTCTGCTTGTTGTACTCCAGTGCGAAGTACCAAATACGCTCGATGATCAGCACCCACATGATGAACGTGACGCCAAGCACCAGGAACAGGACGTTACCGCCCCGCTCCATGAAGGCTTGGATCGCGCCGAATGCTTCATTAAGCGCTAGCATTCGCGTGCTCCTTCTCTGCGTGAACCGCGATGATACCAGCGGACTGTTCTTCCAGTACGTGAATCACGGACTTGGAAGTGCCGGCAACAAAGCTGTGCAGGAGCAGAGTAGGGATTGCAACCACGAGGCCCTCTACCGTCGTCATCAGAGCGGCGGAGATACCTGCGGCCATCATGCTTGGGTCACCAGTACCGAACAGGGTAATCGCCTGGAAGGTCTGGATCATACCAGTCACTGTACCCAGCAGACCGAAGAGCGGTGCTACTGCGGAAATCAGCTTGATCAGCGTCAGGAAGCGCTCAAGGGCAGGCGTTTCCTTCAGGATTGCTTCGTCAAGCTTCAGTTCCAGTGTTTCGACATCAACATTCTTGTTGCTGTCGTAAACAGACAGAACACGGCCCAGTGGGTTGTTGGTGTCAGCAACTTCGGAGCGAATCTGCTTCTTCACTTTGCCGGAAACCATCATCAGATAGAGCCACTGAACAACAGCCATCAGAACACCGATCGCCCCCAGAGCAAGAGTGAGGTAACCGATGAAACCACCCTGAGCGAGATACTCAGGCAGTGTTGGCTTTTCAACTTCCAGGCTCAGGATCTGACCACGGGATGGGTCAAGAGCGATTTCAGAGAAGCCGCCGGATGCGTTCTGGAACGTGTCAATTGTACCAGTCAGACGACCGGAAGGCTGACGCTGCAGCTCTTCAACTTCGCCAGTGCTTGGCTTGTAGATGTAGAATTTGCCGTCGCCTACGATGCCGAAGTCACCGATACGGGTTACGTCGGTTTCGTAGGTGTTGCCATCTACGCCGCGAACAGTCTGGTTGAAAGTCACGATTTCAGACGAACCGATCATTTCCTGAACCATCACTACTGGCCATGCGCGGATTTCTTCAATCGTTGGCAGTTCAGCAGAGTCAGAAGCTTTTTCTACCAGCGTGTTGATTGGGCCCATACGGCCAGGGTTGTCGATTGTCACGTGAGACGTGGAGATAATCGACTTGGCGTCACCAGCGTTTTGTTGAAGAACACCGAAGAGTTCCTGAAGCTGACCGAGACGCTCGCGCTGGACTTCCAGTTGACGGGCGATTTCAGCTTCGTTGTTGCGGCGTGTTTCTTCAAGACGCGCGGATTCACGCTCAAGGCGTTGCTGCGTCTGGCGCTCTTCGGCCAGAAGCTGAGCTTGTTGCTCTTTGCGTGCCATGAACTCACGCTCACGCTCTTTGTGCTGTTGCGTTTCAGTAGCACGGCCTTCTTTCACTTTGTCCAGAAGGCTATTGAGGTCTGCGGTCTGGGCGTTCGCTACGGCGGACAGACCCATGACGAGAACTGCAGCAGAGGTCAGAATCTTTTTCATTGTTATCTCCCCTTCTGAACCGGTGCTTTGACAGGCAGTACCAGTACATCTACAGGCATCTGGCTGCGTGCCATGCGAATGAGCTGCTTAACTGGCGTTGCATATTCTGCGTCCAGTTGAACCCAAGAACGGGAGTCCTGATCCCAGGTAGCAGTCTCTTTACCGTCTTTCGTCTGGTAGTAGAAACCAACGCGACCGATACGAACGAAGTCAACACTACGACCGTCAGCCAGCTGACCTTCGTAGGCGTTACGCGTACGACCGTACTGAACTTCAGCTTTGTAAGCTTCAAGAATCACACGGAAACGCTCTGGGTCGCTTACGTTTGGATCGTCAATGACGTCCGTCAGGTTTGCGACACGCTCGCGGCGCTCTTCGATCTGGAATGGGATATCGAGCTCAACAAACTCAGACAGGTCTTTGACCATGTCTTCCATGAGCGGAATCACCTGACGTTTGATTTCGTCAATCTGCCCGATGGAGCGTTTGATTTTCTCGATTTCTTCTTCCTGCTTGGTGATCACACGGCGCTGTTGAGCATTGTAGGCGCGCAGGCCTGCATTGGTCTTCAGAACCGTTTTGAAATCCGTGTAAAGTTTGGAAGTAGCGTCGGCTGTTTTATCAATAGTAGCCTGGGACGCTTGTGCGATTTTATTGGCCTGGTTTACCTCTTCAACAATCGACTTCAGGCGTGCGTCTTGTGCGTTTGCAACAGTAGCACCCAGAAGGATCGAGGCAACCGCAGCCGTCGAGACAGCTATACGTTTCACTTTAGCCTTATCCATTTTCTGCCCACATGGGTTTTAACAAAGCTACCAGCCTCCTCGGAAACCGAGGCCGCCAGCAGCGGATTAAACCTTGCAAAGAAAAGGTGCCCGAAGGCTCCTAACCTTTACCCTTTCAAAAATTGGGAGCAAGCCGACAGCTATGCATAGTCCCGGACCCAAGAGCCCGTTCAGTCAAAGTGTCGTATCAAAAGGCTTTCCCGTACCTCTCCCAATTGTGCCGACCACCACACGGATTTTCTCCGCTTCTAATCTCATTGTCTCGCCGTCTAGGTTCCGACCTCGGGGAGGCAGGAGGACGATTTATTATGATTTTCCCCGCCTCCAGAAACTGTCGTCTCTGAAAGTGGAGATGAGACGGGCGGTCCGGCTCGGAGCCTATCATCCAAGAATCTTCTGTGATTCCAAGCAAAAATTTCACTTTTCGTGTCAGAATCCCGTCAAGCATATAATTTTACTGCTTTCATTCCTGTGGATGAATAGGTGAAACTAGTATGTAATAATATAACTATTGCAATGCAAAGTCAATTGTTTAGCAATGATCTATGCAAGCAGATGGGAATGTATCGGATGCATTCGGACTTTGATTGGCACCTGAGTGCGCTCGCCAAACCATGGTTTAGAAAGTGTCAGGAACGGGTAGCGTTTTTCTGCTGCAACTCCATCAGCGCGGCAACGACGCCGTGCCACTGATTCTCGGTAGATACCTGAATTGCATGTTCAATTCCCATATGGCTGGACAAGCGACTGGCCAACATCCGGCTATCTTCAGAGATGTGTCCGGTGTCAAAATCGCTCGCGCCGCCGTGGGGTGAAGCACAAGATGTTGAACGCATACTGTAACCCTTAACTAAGCACTTACCTCTCGCAGCCAGCTACTGCCGACAAGCAAAGATGCTAGCAGTCAGTTCTAAAAATCGGGTTAACAGTTGCCGACGAATTGATCCAAAGCAGGTGAAAATTTATTCAGCGCTGATCAGCTTTTTTCCACCAAATTGCATGCAAAACCTCCCCTGAGGGAGGGTGATTCGGTGTCACGGTACATAAAAATCGGCGCAGCAGGGAGAATCAGGAGCCGTTTCTAGCGGGTGTCGTCAGAGACCGTGACCCGCCGCAGGCCCCGTACGCTGTTGCCGATATATACCTCGTCTGCCGCCAGAAGGTCCTCGCGGCGAATCATCTGTTCTGCGATGGCGGGTGTATGGTCTGCCAGAAGCGCTTGCCTGAGCGTGCCAGCCAGAAGACCGCATGCAAGGGGCGGGGTCAGCCACAGGCCGTCCTTGACAATAAAGACATTGCTGATGGCGCCTTCCGTCAGTTCATCCTTTTCATTGAAGAAGAGGATATCGTCGTACCCGGCCTTGAAGGCGCGCGCGAAAGCGCCGTCATAGAGCTCTCGTCTCGTTGTCTTGTGGTGCAGGAAGGTATCGTCTGACTTCACGCGGTCTTTCGCCAGACAGACCCGTCCTGTCTGCGCCTGGGGCAGAAGCGGGGCACTGGTCACGGTGACAGCGCCAGTTTGGCCTAGCAATAGGCGCACCCGGCGCGGCGCATCCAGTGGCATGCAAGCCTCGCCGTGCTCATCAAGCATGGCCAGCGCGTCGGCGCGGTCTAAAGCGAAATCGAAATAGCGGGCGCTGGCCTCAAGCCGCGCCAGATGCTCGTCCAAAAGGTCGAAGTTGCCGTCCACCTCAAGCTTCATTGTTTCAATGAGCGAGAAATCCTTGGCTTCTGTGCGGGTGAAGCGCGCCTTCAGCAGGCATTCTTCATATTCGCCCGTCGGGTCGCTGTCCGCCACGACGCCGCTGCCCACGCTCAGGCGGCCTTTGCCGTCAGGCCCGAAGGTCAGGGTGCGAATCGGCACGTTGAGGGACCAGTCCATCTGGCCGTTTTCGCCCGCAGACGGATCAGGCGGGCTGAAGTGGCCGATGGCGCCGCAGTAGATACCGCGCGGCGCGGCTTCAAGCTCAGCGATGATCTCCAGTGCCCGTACCTTCGGCGCGCCGGTTACAGACCCGCAGGGAAACAGCGCGTTCAGAAGCCCTGATGGTGTCAGGCCTTCGCTGGCCTTTGCCGTGATGGTGGAAGTCATCTGCCACAGGGTCGGGTAGCATTCAGTCTCGAACAGGCCCGTGACCTGCACGCTGCCGGGCTCGCTGATGCGGCTCAGGTCATTCCTGATCAGGTCGACGATCATCAGGTTTTCGGCGCGCGATTTCTCATCGCTCTTGAGCGCGGCGGCCACGGCTTCGTCCGCTTCAAGGGTCAGCCCCCTGGGCGCTGTGCCTTTCATCGGCTTGCCGGTCAGCCTGTCGCCCTCGCGCCTGACGAACAGCTCCGGCGAAAGCGATAGCACCTTGTGCCCGCCATGATCCGCCCCTGTGTCGATATAGGCCCCGAAGGGCACCGGCTGGCTGGCCCGCAGGCGCTCGTAAAGCGCAAGCGCGTCGCCTTCAAGGGTGCAGGGAAGCGGGAAGGTGTAGTTGATCTGATACACATCCCCCGCATGAATATAATGATGCACCTTCTCGATCGCGGCCAGATAGTCGACTTCCGTGACGGGCGAATCACCGATCTCAAGCTTTGCCATATGCCGGTTGCCGCGCCGGGCGCTGAAAAGGGCTTCCGTCATATCTGATGGCGTCAGGGTCTTGCGGTGGCGGGTGGCCATCATCCAGATCAGCGGCTCATCGGCGCGCTTGGTCATCCGGGGCTTCAGGCGCGGCTCGAAATGGGCAGCGCATTCGTATGATATCCAGCCCGCCAGGTGCAGGCCGGATGCGAGCGCGGCGTCCATGGCCTCAAGCGCAGGGCCGACTTCCTCGAGCGTGTGTGCCACAATCACCGTTTCCGGGTCATGAAACAGAAGCGACCGACCCGCCCGGTGCGCCGGGCGGCTATCATCAAGGAGCACCATCGGCGCGTGTCTCAGGTCGGTCACATTCATGTCTCAAATTCGGGCACGCCGGTGGATTGGCGCGCTGGCCTGCTTTCCAATATTTAGTTACTATTGAAACTGTTGGGCTGGCGGATTAGAACCAGTCCCGAAATCCGGGTCCTTATGTGACACAGCTTCAGGCGCGTCAATATGCGTGCCCCATAATATAGAGGGAAAGTCCCGATGCCCCCAATAACTGATGCCGCAGGGAGCCAGCACGCCACCGTTGATCCGGCTGAGCTTGAAACCATCACTGATCTGTATGATCGGGTGCAGTGGCTGTCGTCCTGGACCATCCATCACGCCAACAATATCCGCGAAAGCCGCGACGGCCTCAAGGTGGGCGGGCACCAGGCCTCAAGCGCTTCGCTGGCGGCGATCATGTGCGCGCTTTATTTCGGGGTGCTTCGGCCCGAAGACCGGGTGGCGGTAAAACCGCACGCAAGCCCGGTGTTCCACGCCATCCAGTATCTGTTTGGCAAACAGACGCGCGAGCAGCTGGAGCGCTTCCGGGCGCTGGGCGGCGCGCAAAGCTATCCCAGCCGCACCAAGGATATCGACGATGTGGATTTCTCCACCGGGTCTGTAGGGCTTGGCGTGGCCATGACGGCTTTTGCCTCCATGGTGCAGGATCATCTGATCGACCGCGGCCTGATGGACGCCAGCAAGGCTGGTCGCATGATCGCCCTTATGGGCGACGCTGAGCTGGACGAGGGCAATATCTATGAAGCACTGATCGAAGGCTATAAGCATAACCTCAGGAACTGCTGGTGGGTGATCGACTATAATCGCCAGAGCCTCGATTCGATCACATCCGACCGCATGTTTACCCGATTCACTGACATCTTCGAGACAACGGGCTGGAAGGTGATCAATATCAAATACGGCAAGAAGCAGCAGGCGGCGTTCAAGAGGCCCGGCGGTATCGCGCTCCGTGACTGGATTGATGCCTGCCCCAACACGCTTTATAGCGCGCTGACCTACAAGGGCGGTGCGGCCTGGCGCGAGCGCCTGATGGCAGACATCGGCGCGAAGCGCGGCGTGAAGAAGCTGCTGGAAGGCTATTCAGACACTGAACTGCAGGCGCTGATGACTAACCTGGGCGGTCATGACATTGAACTCCTTTTGGAGACCTTCCGATCTATCGACAGTGACCAGCCACACTGTTTCATCTGCTATACGGTCAAGGGTTACGGCCTGCCGTTCCAGGGCCACAAGGATAACCATTCTGGCCTGATGAACCCATCCCAGATGGCGGAGCTGCAGGCGCAGATGGGCGTGCCGGAAGGCAAGGAGTGGGACCTGTTCGCCGGCATGGAAGACAAGGCAGCACACCTTGAGAAATTTCTGACGAAAGTGCCGTTCAACCAGCCGGCCACCCGCCGCCATGATGCGCCGACACTGAAGCTTGAAGACGCGCTTGAGCCCGGCTCAGGCAAGCAAAGCACGCAAGTTGCGTTTGGCAAGATCATGAACGCACTTGGCAAGGGCACCAGCAAGCTCGCAGACCGCATCATCACCACCAGCCCGGACGTGACGGTATCGACCAACCTGGGCGGCTGGGTGAACCAGCGCGGCATCTACAGCCGCGACCTGATGGAAGACGTTTTCAAGGCAGAAAAGGTGGTCAGCCCGCAGATATGGCAAGGCCACGGCAAGGGCCAGCATATGGAACTGGGGATCGCCGAAAACAACCTCTTTCTGGCGCTTGCTGCCATGGGGCTGGCGGGCAGCCTGTTCGGCGAACGGCTGATCCCGGTGGGCACGCTATATGACCCCTTCATTAACCGCGGCCTGGATGCCCTCAATTACGCCTGTTACCAGGACGCCCGCTTTATGCTGGTGGCCACGCCAAGTGGCCTGACGCTCGCGCCGGAAGGCGGCGCGCACCAGTCAATCCATACGCCGGTGATCGGCATGGCGCAGGACAAGCTGGTGTATTTCGAGCCCGCCTATACCGATGAGCTGGCGGCCATTATGGCCTGGGGGTTTGATTACATGCAGGCGCCGGACGGCAGCTCCGTCTATCTGCGTCTTTCCACCCGCGCGCTCGAACAGCCATCGCGTGATGGCGATGCCTGGCAGGCCGATATGCTCAAAGGCGCCTATTGGGAACACGCGCCGGCCCAAGGTGCGGAGCTGGCGATCATCTACACAGGTGCGGTGGCGCCGGAAGCAAATGCCGCCCTTCAGGAAATTCTGGAAGACGTCCCAGGCGCAGGCCTGATGGCTGTGCCGTCGCCGGACCTGTTGCACAAGGACTGGTCGGAAAGTGTTCGCTCGCTCGGGCGTGACGGCGTGCGGCGGGAAAGCCATATTGGCCGTCTGCTTGCCAGCCTGTCGCCGAACGCAGGGATCGTGACGGTGATTGACGGTGCGCCCACCACGCTCAGCTGGATAGGCGGCGTGAAAGGGCACCGCACCATGCCGCTGGGGGTCGATCAGTTCGGCCAGTCGGGCGACATTGATGACCTGTACGACAAGTACCGTATTGGCACGGATGCGATCCTTGATGCCTGTGCGTCGGTGTATGTGGTGGATTGATTGACACATTTCGCGAAAAATTTTCCCTTCTGAGTTGTTTTGTGTAGTCTGCCCTCATAAACAGCCCGACGTTTGGTGAAGGATAGGCAGTGCAAGTGTTTAGTTTGAAACGGCTTCAGGCGAATACCTGGTGGAAGAAGCTGGCCATGGTGCTGCCTGCCTTTTTTACGGCTGCTGCTTTTGCTGACAGCGACACGTCAGAACCTGTCGACATCTCATGGTATCTGTTTGACTATCCGCCCTCCTATATCACCGAAGGCCCCTATGAGGGACAGGGATACCAGGACCAGATTCTGGCAGATATCGAACGGTCCGCGCCTTCCATTCGTATCCACCGGATTGCCACGTCAATGGCACGGGTCATATCGAACATGGAACATGAAAAAGGCGCCTGTGCCGGGGCACTGGCGAAAACGCCCGAACGCATGACCTACATGGTTTTTTCTGATCCTATTCTTGTCTCCATGCCGCTCCGGCTGGTGATCAGGAAGGATATGATGGCAACCTTTTCGCCATTTCTTGATGACAAGGGCCAGGTGATGTTGTCGGCGCTTTTAAACACCGAAGCCGGACTGAAGGGCGGAGTTGTGAAGGGGCGTGCCTATGGTCAACAGCTGGACGTCGCCATGGATAAAGAAGCCCGGTTGGGCAATGTGGTGCGCGCGGGGCAGGGGCATCTGGTCCTCCGCATGCTGGCCCGTGGCCGCATCGGCTATACCTTCGGCTATCCGGATGAGATTGGGTTCTACGCCCGTATGCTGGAGAGCGAGGGTGTGGAAGCGAAATTTGCGATGCTTCCTGTTGCTGGTCATTCCACAAACTCTCACAGCCATATTGGCTGCACGAAAGATGCGGCGGGCAAAGCTTTCATTACGGCCGTGAACCGCGTCATCGCGGAACCAAAAACGCATGCAAGATGGCAGTCTTACTATCTGAACTGGGTGGACCCTTCGGCGCGCGCTGCAGTTACCGCCACAATTGATCAAGATATTCAATAGCAGTAGCCCATACAGCGCGCGGTACCATTTCAGCTAAATTGACAGCGCTGTCCTTAAGCGTATGATCGTCAAATAATACAAAAACATCAGCGAGGAAAATTAAGTGAGCGACCGTCAGGCGGGCTATTTGCCGTCATTAACCGCCATGCGCGGCATTGCCGCCACCTGGGTAATGCTGTTTCATATCGATGTAAGTCTGTTCTATCGCAATTTGGGGCCCTTGGTTCCGCATGAAGTGACGGGGCTGATCACCGGTGGCTACATGTGGGTGGACTTCTTTTTCGTGCTAAGCGGCTTTGTTATTACCCACGTCTATGCAGGTCATTTTGAGACCGGGCTGGGCCTTCCGGCGGTGCGTGCTTACCTGAAGGCCAGGTTCCTTCGGATTTACCCGTTGCATCTTTTTACACTGCTGCTGCTGATCCTTTTCTGGCAGGGACTGGAAGCGTTCCAGCCTCATCTGATGGATGACAGCATGCGAACCTATTTTTCGCCCGCAGCCCTGCCCAGCAACTTTCTGCTGACTAACGCGATGGACCAATATGTGTTTCTGTCTTGGAATATTGTGTCTTGGTCTATCGGTGCAGAATGGTGGACCTACTTTGTGGGCATGTTGATGCTGGTTCTGATTGGCCGGGGCAGGGCAGCGGCAGCGCTTGTCATTATGGGGTTTGCAGGCGTCTGCCTGCTATCTCTTGTGCATCCTGAAGGTAAGCTGGACATCACTTTCAACTATGGCTTCTTCCGGTGCCTGTTTGAATTTTCGATGGGGGTGGGCCTTTATCGTTTTTACAGGCAGGGGGTGTGGCAATCCTGGTTGAAGACGGACGGTGTTGTCTTCATCGTTCTCGCTCTGATTGCCCTGGCGCTGCATTACGACTGGAGCGACCTGACATTGCCGCCGCTTTTCGCCTTGCTGGTGATCGCGGGCGCAAGCAACCGGGCCAACTTCTCACGGATAATGGAAACAGCTTTGCCGCGCTATTTGGGCAAGATTTCCTACTCTGTCTATCTGATGCATGGGGTCTGGTTCATGGTTTTCTGGGCGTACTTGCCACAGCTGAAACAGGTCTTTGGATTTGACGCACTGCCGCTTCAATACCGGACTGTCTATCTGGTGGCCTTTGTGGCTGTGTCTGTTGTTTCGGCGACGCTGACTTACCGGTATGTCGAGGTGCCTGGCCGCACCCTGTTCAGGCGGCAGGCTGCCATCGCCAGGCCACAGCCTGTTGTTGCCACTGCGGACGTGCCTGAGAAATAGAAAAAGCGGCCGCAGCCGCTTCTTGATCTGCTTTTGCTGCAACTGACTAGATTACGCCGTAGCCGCTCAGAAGCCCTACGACGCTGGCGATCAGGATCACCAGCCAAGTGAAGACGGTGCCCCAAAAGCGGAACGGGTTGCGGCCTTCGAATTTGCCGAAAGTCAGCCCGTGCATATAGCGCCCAACCACAAAGAAGGCAGACAGCACGATCAGGAAAACGCTGTTCACGCCCCGATATTCCAGAAGCCCGATCAGGATCATGGCCATCGGCGCGTATTCGATAAGGTTGGCGTGTGCCCGGATGGCGTTCTGCAGGCCTTCGTCGCCGCCGTCGCCGATAGAAACTTTGGCGCGCCCTCTGTTTTTTGCAACGTTATATGATAAATAGAAAAGAAGCAGGCCCAAAAAGCTTGCAGAAATTATGGTAATAGTCATAAGCCCTCCCCGGTTGCTATGGGAGAAGGGTGGTGCCAGAAGGCATGAAGGTCAAGTAAGGAATACAAGTGGATCGGAAAGTCAAAGATCGGTTCAGGGACTGGAACTTGCTGCACAAATCCGTTGTGGCATTGATCGCGGCCTTTTTCGTAAGCGTTGCCTACCGGGCGGTCATCGTGATCGATTCCGCCTTCGAAGTGCAGCAGGAAGCCGTGCTGCCCTACGCCGCAGAAACTATCTGGCCCTGGATATATACACCCGAGCGCCGGAGCAACTGGCAGGCGTGGCAGATCGATTATGCGCCCTATATGGGGGCGCCGGATAAGGTCGAGTCGACACGCCTCGCGCGCTGGAAGAAAGAATATAAGCGGTGGCATGCCGTTGAGCGCACGACCGAAGTCGTGCAGGCCCGCGTCTACGCCACGGTTCAGGAATCGGACAAGGATACACGCTGGTTCCGTGTCGAGCTGACGCCGGAAGGGCCGTGCAGTACCCGCGTACGCCTTTATGACATGGTGCGCCCCAAGGGCTATGAAGAGCGGTTCTGGTTTTTTACCAGCCTGGACGACGAGCAAAAGAGGGTCGACGCATCGCTTAAGGCGCTGGATCGATGGGTAGACGGAACGTCAGAGGGATGCGCAACCACCGAAGAATAGATGGCGGTGAAGCTACTGTCTCGTGGGAGATATGGATGGATGTGGTTGTGGCAAGCGCCAGCCAGAACGCCCGGCAGTTACAGAGGACCTAGTCGTCGGCCACGTCAAAATCAGTGAATTCCCATTCGTCGATGTTTTCCATCTCGGCCAGGAACAGGTTCTCGGCCGCGACAACAGCTTCCTCTTCTGAGGACGCTTCAACATCGGTAACCCAATAGAAGGTGCCATGTGGAAGTGCTGCTTTCAGGGTAACTTTGCGGCGAGCCATAGGGGTGTCCTTAATTCTGCTTGTTTGGTGTTTTAAAAACATCTCACAAGCGCCGGTCTAGCATGAAGCAAAAGCCCCTGCAATCACCCCGATGGCTATTTTCGCCTTTTTGGTCGGGCAGGCTATAGCGAGCGCCCGATCAGTTCCTTCATGATCTCAGACGTACCGCCATAGATGCGCTGGACCCGGCTGTCTGTATAGTGGTGCGCGATCTCATATTCGGCCATGAAACCGTAGCCACCGTGAAGCTGCACGCAGGTGTCCACAACGCGGCCCTGCATCTCGGTTGTCCACAGCTTGGACATGGCGCCGCCCACAGCGTCCAGTTCGCCTTTCACATGGCGGGCAAGGCACTGGTCGATGAAGGCCCAGCCCACATCAATCTCGGTTTTCATTTCCGCCAGCTTGAAGCGGGTGTTCTGGAACTTTGCGATCGGACGTCCGAACGCCTGGCGTTCCTTGACATAATCCAGCGTGATATCGAACGCACGCTGCGCGCCAGCCATGGCAATCACGCCGAT
This sequence comes from Kordiimonas lipolytica, assembly GCF_042651265.1. Lineage (GTDB taxonomy): Bacteria > Pseudomonadota > Alphaproteobacteria > Sphingomonadales > Kordiimonadaceae > Kordiimonas > Kordiimonas lipolytica. The sequence goes on from NZ_JBHSCR010000014.1 coordinate 266,696, forward strand.
CGACAGGCGTTCCTGCGGCAGCTGCTGCATCAGATACATGAAACCCGCCCCTTCATGCCCGATCAGGTTGGTGGCCGGGACACGGACCTCGTCGAAGAACAGCTCTGACGTGTCCGATGAATGCTGGCCAATTTTCTCGAGGTTGCGACCGCGGCGAAAACCCTCGCGGTCGGCCTCCACCACAATCAGGCTGACGCCCTTCGCGCCTTCACCCGGGTTGGTTTTGCAGGCCACGATGACAAAGTCGCAATTCTGGCCGTTTGAAATGAAGGTCTTCTGGCCGTTCACCACATAATGGTTGCCGTCCAACTTCGCGGTGGTCTTGATGCCCTGCAGGTCAGACCCGGTGCCTGGTTCCGTCATGGCGATGGCGCCGACCATCTCACCAGTGGCCATTTTCGGCAGGATGCGTTCTTTCAGGTCGTCGGACCCATAGTGAAACAGGTATGGCGCCACGATGTCTGAATGCACCGCCAATGCTGCACCACCCGCGCGGGTGTAGACTTGCTCTTCGTTGATCACGCAGTTGAAGCGGTAGTCGCCGCCAACGCCGCCATATTCTTCCGGCATCTGCGGGCACAGGATTCCGGCTTCACCCGCCTTGTTCCAGAATTCGCGGGGCACCTGCCCGGCCTTTGACCATTCCGCTGTATAGGGGGTGGCTTCGGCTTCAAAGAATTTGCGGACAGCGTCCCGGAAAATATGGTGCTCTTCGTCATAAACTGCACGGCGGGCCAGCATGTGGTTTCCTTCCCATTTGTTCCCTCTGGTCTATGAAGATGGGGCGGGGTCGGGGAGCTGTCAAATAAAATGGACGGAACAGTCCACTAATTGCCGGTTTGTCAAGGGGAAGTAGCGAGCGTGCGGGCACAAAAAAAGGGACCGATTGGTCCCTTCCGTTCGTTGATAGGGCTTTTTGTTCCCTATGGGTGTGCCCCCCGAGTGCCCTTTTGCATTCGGAGTGCCCTTTTATCCGTCCTGTGACCGGCGGTAGGCGCGGATCGCTTCGTTCATGCGGATCTGCAGTTGGCGGCGGCGCTCGTGGACGGCGGCCAGGTCTTCATCCCAGCGCGCCTGCTGTTCTTTTGTCAGGTAAGGCATGATTTTCGCGGCCCGCTGGTCCATGCAGGTGAGATATTCATCCACCTTTTTGGAATATTCCACGATGGCATCGCGGCTGTCGCGAATCTGGTCGGCGGTTGCAACACTGCCGTCGGGAACGGGTGGCTGGTCCATCGGGGGCTCGCCACAATCGGCTGCAGTCGCAGGCGCGCTCATCACCAGGAAGCCAGCAAATACTAGAGACAGGGTTTTCATCATCGATTTCTTATCCTTACCAGTCAGAGACCGCATCATACAAAGTTTGGCTCATAGAACAACTGCCATAACAGCTTGGCCAAAATTGGGCGGCGACAGGTGGCGTTGAATGAAGAAAGGGCCGGCACTGGGCCAGCCCTTCTTTGATTGGTCGGCGTTCTAGTCAGCCTTCTTGGCCGCAGCTTTCTTCTTTGGTGCTGGTTTCTTGGCTGCCGGCTTTTTCTTCGGAGCCGCCTTTTTCGCAGGCTTTGCCTCTGCTTCGGCTTCACCGCCGGAGAGGTCGATCGGCTCGGGCGCTACGTCATTCGCCGCCGGTGCCTCGGCTGCCTGTGGCGCTGCAGATGGTTGCTGTGCTGCCGCGGCTGCTTGCTGGGCTTCCATTGCTTTCGCGCGGGCTTCGTCTTCCGCCTTGGCATGCTCCGGGAACAGTTGGCGATAGACGGCATTTACGCGGCCGCCAACGTCCGAAAGGGCTTTCGCCACGGCCTGTAGGTTATACCCGACGCCGCGATAGTAGAATGTATGTGTGTTCGGGTTATAGGCGCGGTAGATGCATTCTTCCGGCGTATTGCCGTCACCTATCTGGGCAGGGTCGCCGACGAAATCGAAAATAACCTGGCGGCCTTTGGTGTTGCCGATCCACTCCTCGACCTTCTCATCAGCGCGTTCCCAAAGCTCGGCCAGACGGCGGTCGTTCAGCGGGTGCTTCTCAGGCAGTTGCAGTGCTTTACGCAGCGCTTCTCCCCGACCGCGGGCACGGGCGCGCGTTGGCCACAAGAGCAATGAAATCTGGCTCGACGGCATCAGGACCATCTGGCCGCCGTAAAGGACACCATTGGCTGCCTGGTTCATAACAGCCTGGTTGAAAAGGTCGAACGAAGCCTGCGCGTGAAGGCACTGGTTCCTCAGTTCGTGAATGTAAATGGCAAGCGTATTATTATCCATGTCAACTATTCGCTTTATTCTTGAGTTTGTTCGCAGCTGTCCCTCTGCACCTCCTCCCAGATGGTGCGCCTGAATAGCCTATTCAAGCCAGAGACTGCCCCCTATGGCCTGAGCGATAGCACAAGCGATCCCCCAAATACCAGCACGGAATCGCGCCTTTTGGCACAAGACATCACGTTGCCTCATTGCCAGAACAGGGCGAAGACTGTAAACTGCCAGTGGGTGAAACAAGTTGGGTGCAAAAATGGCTGATGCTGCTTTTGCTGCAAGTTCGCGGGGTGCGAGCCCTGTTTCCCGTGCGGAACGTCCTTCCGCGCGCCCCAGCAGTGCGTCTTCAGGCCAGTCAGCAGACTTCAGTCGGAGCCTGAACCAGGGTCAGGGCGAATCGGGGCGTCTTCTGCCTGGGCAGGGCACGCCACCGCCACAACCCGGTCGAGGTTTGCTTGGTAACGGCGTTTCGTTTCTTCTGGCCCAAACAAGAACGCAGGAAGCCAACGCTCCCTTGCCGCCAGTCTCCAACTTCGAGCGGGCAAAAAACCGCTATCTGGCGACACAGTCCAACATCAAGGATACGATCGCGGCCAACAGCATCTTGCGTGGCGAAGCCAGCGATGCTTCCGTGGCCGAAGATGCGGCATCTCATGCTCATGTCTATGATGATGATGTCGAAGAAGCCCAGTCGGGCCCTGTGCAATATGCTTCCGGCAGCCTGATTTAGGCGCTGTTTTTTTTCCAGTCCCCTAATTCGTCCCTCAATCTTTTGAGCTAATCCATGACCGAAAAATTTTACATTCAGCACTGGGATGCTGCCTTGTTGAAGCGGCAGGCAGAGGCTACGGCGTCTGCCGTCAAGGCGATCTTGCCGGATGCGGATGTTCGTGAGGTCGGCAGTACCGCAGTGGCCGGTGCAATCGGCAAACAGGATATTGATCTTTTGGTGCGTGTAGCTCCAAACGCATTTACCGAGGCCCGCGATACTCTTGATGAAGTTTTTCCACGGAACTCTGAACAGCTTTCGACATGTGACTTTCAGGGCTATTTGATCCCCGATGATTTGGACGTTGCTGTGCAACTGACTGTCCATGGCGGGCAATATGATGTGTTTCTGCCTTTTCTGGATGCACTGACTTCAGATGCAGTGCTTCTCGAGGCCTATAATCAGCTAAAGCGGGATTGGCACGGAAAGTCCATGCAGGACTACCGTACGGCAAAGTCAACCTTCATTGAGGCTGTTTTGGCAGACCTTGGGTAAAGTGACAGTTAGGACGCGAGTTGGGAAGACAGGATCGTGAGCCAACGGTTTACCCGTTTCTCATGTTCGCCCGGTTTGCTGTCGCCAATCGGCTTGCGGCTATAGATTGCCAAGGCGCTTGTATAGTTGTCGATTTCGATGACCCGAACCGTCAGGACCGCTGGAATGCTCTCGCCAGGCAGGCGTTCGAGGAAGTCAAACTGGTTATTGACGGGATCAAAGCCATAAGTGCGGATCGTGGGCATGCCGTCCACATAGTCGGCAAGAGCGAGGCGGAGCGTACGGGCATCCACCTCGAAGCGGGCTGCTGGACCGTTGGTGATTGCTGCCTCGCACAGGGTGGCCGGGCACAAAAGGTACCCGCTATCGTCCCCCTCGAAGGCCAGCGTCTCAAACTCAACGGTCTCAAGCGTGCCGCTTTCATCGCCGAAAATACTATCGCCCCCGCCGATCTGGACCAGGAAATAGACTGCCAGTCCAATGACTATGACAAAAAGACAAAGCCCGATGGCGAGGGAGCGAAATTTTTCCAGCATGATAACCTTTAAACCAGTTGCTTAACCCAGGATCGAGCCAAGCTGCATGGCAAGGCTCATGTCGCCTTCTACACGCAATTTACCGGTCATGAAAGCCATCTGTGGATTGAGATTTCCTTCGGCGATCTGGACGAAGTTGTCCATGGTGACTTTCACAGTGCAGTCAGCCTCGGAATCCTCATTATCAACAACAGTTGGAGACGCTTTGCCGTCAATGCGGACAACGCCGTCGTCGCCGAAATCGAACTTGATAATGGCGGCGAGTGGGGAATGCGAACCAACGCGGCCGCGGATTTCTTCAGTGATTTTTTCCAGTGACATAATGTCCTCCCTTGCAACTGATAGTGAATATTGGACTTAACAGTCCAGAAATCAATCAGTTATTGCTTATATCTCAGTTCTGGTCGTCTTTTTTCTTCTTCAGCTTACCAACGAGGCTGGTGATGCCTTTTTCAAGCGACCCTTCCTTGTCTTTTACAAGCTCTTTCAGTTTGTCGGATGCGCCAGCTTTGATGAGGGCCTGCGCAATCTGTGGCTGCAGCACGGACATGACGTGGCGCGCGATCTCTGCTGGCGCCATGCCTTTCTCATCTGTGCCAAGGTCGGTTATGGTGAAGTCAGCGAGCTCGATTGTCTTGTCCACACTCAGCGCGCCTTCGGTTTTCACGGCAACCTTAGGCGCCCTGATCACCATTTTCTTGATGGTGAGGGTAATGTTTGACGGCTTGGTATCGTCTGCTGGGCCCACATTCTGCTGCAGCTGCTCGAAATTGGTTTTGCCGTCGATTCGGCGGGCATCCAGCATGGGAGAATCAATCACGATACTGTCGATGATTACATGGTCAGACAGGAGCGTGCTTGGCTGCAGCTGCATGTCGAAACTGCCAAGGCTGGCAATCTGGCCTTCCCCATAGCCTTCGGGCTGGCCGATCTCAAGCCCCTTGAAGCTGACTTTTCCGGAAAAGGGCGACAAGTTGATGCTTTCAACTGTCACAGGAACCTTGAGGGTTTTTGGCCCACCGGTTTCAACGCCGGCTTTTACGATGGTGTTGATCTGGCTGTAGGCGACGCCTACGCCTACCAGCAGAATAACCACCAATCCAAGAAATAGTTTTTTCATTGTCGTGCCTCCGTCCCGCTTCGATCCGATTGGCGATTATGATGGCACTGTTTTACGGCCTTGTTAAGGCATAAGGCTGAGGGAATGCGTGAACAAAAGTCTTAACGAATCCCGTCAGTTATGCCAGCATGGCGGCAAAGCTTGGCAAGTTGACCGATAAAGGGTGGTGATTTCATGGCTGTGCTGACGCAAGTTCTCCTGCTGGTGTCCTATATGATCTTGGGGCTCGCGGTGATGATAATCCCACCGCGCCTGTTCGGGATGCCTGAACAATTGGCGCAGCTCCTGGGGGTCGTGGTTTTTTTCGGGGCCTGGCAGATACAAAATCTTTTCACCGTAAGGCGGATCGAAAAAGAAACGTCCGCTCGGGTGGCCGTTCTTGAAGATGTGACAACCATCCTTCGTGGGGACTTGGAACGGACCCGACGCAAGACGGAGCAAGGTGACGAAAAAAGCGATGAAGTCGTCGGTGAACTGAAGGTACTGCATACCCTTCTGACGCAGCTGATGAAGCGCGAGGTGGAGCTTGAAGCCAAGGTGCCCAAGGCTACCAGAATCGCACAACGGGGCGGTAAGGCTGGTATCCTTGAGCCAACCGATGAAGAGGCGCTGGCGCTGAGCGCAGACCATGTGCCGGAAAAAGTGGTCGACACGAAGGCTGAAACCAAACAAGGCAAGACACCGGAATCGGCTCTTGAGTTGGAGCCTGAAGGTGACGTGGACGATGATGGCGGGCTTGAGCTTGATGAAATCGAACTGACGCCGGAAGAGGCCGCGATGGCAGTTGTGGACGAGGGCGACGGTGAAGAGATGGAGCCTTTGCCCCAGGATGAAGAGGGTGAGGATGAGGGCGTAGAGCCGGGCTCCGATGCGCCGCGGCCAAACCGCCCAACCCCCAAAGCGCCGGTGCGCGGTAAGAAAGCGCAAATTCGCCTGATCAAGCGCGAGGATCAGCTTCTGTCTGTGATCCGAAGTTCGCTTGCAGAGAACCGGGTTGACCTTTACCTGCAGCCGATTGTGACACTGCCTGCCAGGCGGTCGGTCCATTATGAATGTTTTTCCCGTGTGCGGGACGAAGAAGGTCGTATCATCCTGCCGCGCCAATATATGAGGGTGGCTGAAAACAAGGGGCTGATCGGGACAATCGACAACCTCCTGCTGTTCCGCCTGATCCAACTGGTGCGCCGGCTTGGCAAGCGGCGCCCGAAGGTGCGCTTCTTCATCAATATGTCCCGTTACTCAATGGAGGATGAAGAATTCTTCCCGCAGTTCATCGATTTCATGTCGGCCAATTCGGAGTTCCGTGACCGCCTGGTGTTTGAAATCAGCCAGGAAGATTATTATATGCTGCCAGGCGAGGTGAAGGAACGGCTTCTGGCGCTTGGGCGCAAGGGGTTTGGTTTCTCAATGGATCTGGTGAAGGATTTCAATAAGGACTTCACCTATTTGGGTGAGAATAAGTTCCAATTCATCAAGGCCGATTTGGGTGATTTGATGGCTGCGCATCCTGAAGAAGGGGATGTGGAAGCGATCAAATCGTTCCTGCGACGGAACGGCATGCAGTTGATTGCGAGCCGGGTTGAGAGCGAAGATGATGTGCTAATGGCGCTGGAGTCCAAGGTGGAATATGCCCAGGGATATCTGTTCGGCGAACCAACATCTGCCGCTAATCTGAGCAGCGAATTTTAATTTGTAACGAGTAGGTCATTCGGGTGTCCGCCTAAGCCCTAGCTCCAAAATCTGGAGGCAGTTTCATGCCGAACTCATCCGGTACCAGCGTGCATATAGCCGCTGGACTAAGTGAATTGATGGACGAAACAGACCTTGTGATCTGTGATCTTTGGGGCGTGATGCATGATGGCCTGAAGCTGCATTCTGGTGCGGTTGACGCGATCCAGAAGGCACGCGCTGCAAGGGCGAAGACCGTTTTCCTTTCCAACGCTCCGCGTCCGCGCGGCTATGTAAGGGATCATTTGCTTGAAATGGGTCTGCCTTCTTCGCTGACGGATTTCGTCGTGACCTCGGGCGGCTTGGCACGCGATGAGGTGCGCGAGCTGTATTCGGGTGCGAAGCTCTATCATCTTGGGCCGGAAGGTGATCGCAACACTGTTGAAGGCCTGCCAGTTCAAGAGGTGGGGCACCCGGATGATGCCGAGATCATCCTGGCGACTGATCTGGACTTCCGCGATATTGATGCCCATGGCCCCTGGTTGCGAACCGCCGCAGAGCGGGGTGTTCCCTTTTTGTGCGCGAACCCTGACAGGATCGTGCATGTGGGTGATCGCCTTTACCCCTGTGCCGGCGCTGTGGCGGACCTCTATGCCTCAATGGGCGGGGATGTGCATTGGTTTGGAAAGCCCACCCCGAAAGCTCTGAGGTCTTGTGTCAAGGAAGTCGGCCTGGACGCGGACACCACCGGCGAAAGGGTCATGATGATCGGGGACAGCCTGCAGACAGATATAGCGGGAGCAGGTGCCGCAGGTTATCGGGGGATCTTTATCACAGGGGGGATTCACCGCAATGATGCCCCGCTTCTCGACCAGGCCTCGAACAAAGGGCGTGTGCCTGTGCATGCCTTCCGAAAGATATTTGGTAAGGAAAAGGCTGTACCGCATGCTGTCATGCATAGCCTGAAGTGGTAGGAGCCCAAAGAAAGAACCGGGCCGAAGCAAGCTCCAGACCCGGTTCCTTTTGAACTGTCAAGCTGGCCTAGCCGAACAGGGCGTCGATATCGTCCTGGCTGACCTCTTCACCTTCGGGAAGATCGATCTCTTCCTCTTTGGCTTCTTTGGCCGGCTCGGCTTTCTTTTCAGCCTTTTTCTTTTCTTCCTCGGCTTTTTTCGCCTCTTCCGCTTTCTTCTCGGCTTCCTTTGCCTCGTGCTCGGCTACCGGATCGAAATCCTCCTCGAACATATTGTCGAGTTGTTTGGGCGAAACGGCCTTCGGAGCTTCTACTTTAGGTTCCGGTTTTGGCTCAGGTTTCGGGGCAGGCTCTGGAGCAGGCTCAGGGGCTGGTGCTGCAGCCGTTTCCGCAGCCTTGGCCTGGGTGCCCATGAGGGCGTCAACCTCTGACTGGTTGATGCCTTCGCCTTCGAGTGCAGGGCCGGACAGCAGCGATCTGTCTTCCGGAATAGGGCCTGCGGCTTCCTTGGCTTCCTCGATGTCCTGTTCGGTAACACCAAGAAGGTCACGCAGTTCCATGACGCGGGTTTCAATGTGTGCGAGCGTCTCAACGACCTTGGAAATGCGTTGGCCTGTGATGTCCTGGAAGGAACAGGCTTCAAAAATACGCATCACGGCGTCCTGGCTGGTGGCGACATAATTGTCTTTGTCGTCAGGGTCCAGCGCCATGATTTCCTCGGCAGCCTCCATGATGGTATTGGTGGCTTCCTCGGTCTGCTGAACAATCGCATCCAGTTCCAGGCCAGCGCGTGGAATCCTGGCGCTTTCCAGATCGCCCGGCTGCAAGGATGCAATCTCTTTCCGCGCGTTGGAGATATAATCGCTCAGCGATCGGCATTCCCGGTAAATAGACGTATCGATTGATTTGAAGAAAACCGACATTGTTCCGATCAGCACTTCGGTTACCGATGCGACATCGGTCAAAGACAGTTGCGTCGTATCTTGCTTCCGTAAGCTGTCGACTAGCAGTTGGATCTGCTTCGGAAGCGCCGGATTGGTCATCAGAAGTCTCCGAGCACCGCTACCAATTTGGTTTTCAGCGTCGCAGCGTTGAACGGCTTAACAATATAGTTGTTAACGCCGGCCTTTTTCGCCGCAATCACGTTATCCGTCTTGGATTCTGCCGTAACCATAATGAATGGTGTGTTTTTGATTACGTTGTCGGCGCGAACCTCTTTCAGGAACTCGTAACCGGTCATCGGCTCCATGTTCCAGTCGGAGATGATCAGGCCATATTGTTTGGCCCGTGCTTTTTCAAGCGCCATAGCACCGTCGGTTGCTTCGTCCACATTGTTGAAGCCAAGCTGCTTCAAAAGGTTGCGGACAATCCGCAGCATTGTCTTGTAGTCGTCGACGATAAGGATCGGCATACCCATATCAACGGCCATGATAATTCCTCAATATTATTGATTACGCACCCTCAGTGCCAACGTGACACCGCTAAATTCCTAAACAGGACACTAGCCCCGATAGCATGAAGAATTGGTTAACCCATCGCTGCGTAAGTTTCAAACACTAACTCGTTCATTTGAAACCATATTATTGCGCGCCAAAGCTATCATACCCAAGAAAAGGTGGACAAAATGCAAAGAATTCCGCCATTTAGGTCGATATTCCTGCTTCAGTATGCCTGAAGGAGGCATAAATGGTACAGCAGCTTTTTTTTGAAGATATAGCCATTGGCCAGAGCGAGTCGATCACAACAGCCGTTACGGCTGAAATGTTTGAGGCGTTTTCGGAAGTTTCCGGTGACGTTAATCCTTTGCACCTGTAAAAATTGGGGCACTGTCGTCGCAACGGTGGAAGTAACGTCTTTGGAAAAGAACCGGGTGTCTTCCAAAACCAATTGTATGGTAGGGGACAAAACAGTGGTGACGGGTGACGCATTGGTGTATGTCCCGAGCCGACCAGCCGCTTAAATTGCGGCAACTGAACAACCGGGCCCCAGAAAACACAGCGGTCGGGTAGCAACGAGGATGGTTCACACCATGCGCCTTCTGAGGCACATCAATGAGGTTGGCGCCGAGCATCGCGGCAATGTTGTTGCGCTCGGCAATTTCGACGGCTTCCACCGGGGGCACCAGGTGGTCATCGGTGAAGCAGGGCGTCTGGCACGTGAGATGAAGCTGGGCCTTACGGTGGTGGTGACAGAACCTCACCCGGTCAGCTTTTTTGCTCCCAAGGCGCCGCCGTTTCGCCTGACCCCATTTCGTGAGCGGGCACAGCTTTTAGAACAGTTTGGCGTTGACCAACTTCTGGTTCTGCCTTTTGACAAGTCTCTGGCCGGCATGCCTGCCCAGGATTTTGTTACTGAAATTCTCCTGAAGGGCCTTGATACCAAACATGTGTTCGTGGGCTATGACTACCGTTTCGGCAAGGGGCGCGGAGGCGGCACGGATGTGCTGGCCTGGATGGGAGAAATGGAAGGCTTTGGCCTCAGTGTCATCAAGCCTGTCACAGTTGGGCTCGAAGGCTATGCCGGAGAAGTCTATAGCTCTACCCTGGTTCGGCAGGCGCTGCAGGCCGGTGAGGCACGCAAAGCCGCCGCGCTTCTTGGGCACTGGTGGTCGATCAATGGCCGGGTAACGAAGGGCGATCAACGTGGCCGTACCATTGGATTTCCGACAGCCAATGTAGAGTTGGGGGAGAGCCTTCAGCCGAAATTGGGCGTCTACGCCGTGCGGGTGCATATCGAAGGCGATGATCGGGTAATCCACGGTGTTGCCAATGTCGGAAAACGGCCGACTTTCGATAAACGTGATGTCCTTCTTGAAGTGCATATGTTTGACTTCGATGAAACCTTGTACGGCAAGCATTTGCGTGTCGAACTGGTCGCTTTCCTGCGTCCGGAACAGAAGTTCGAGGGGATTGAGGCGCTCAAGAATCAGATACACCGGGACAGCCGTGTGGCGAGGATTGTCCTGGCAGAGCCCGAAAATGCCCGTGACCGCCTTGAGGCGCCAACACTTGATCGCTATCTCAACCTCTTTCCAGAGCCACATATCCGTGCCCGTTAGGGGTTTTGAAGCGCACAAATTCATACGGGGGACGCAATGGAACTTCTACTTGATTATCACATTTGGGTCAGCTTTCTGACACTGACATCGCTCGAAATCATTCTGGGCATCGACAATGTGGTCTTCATTGCGTTGCTGGTAGGGCATTTGCCGGAAGGTCAGAGGAAACGGGCCCGCATGATTGGCCTGACACTGGCGCTCCTGATGCGAATTCTGCTTCTCCTGGGTGTTGCCTGGATTATCAGCCTGCAGACACCCTGGCTGACGCTCTTTGGCCAGGAGTTTTCCGGTAAGGATATCCTGATGCTCCTTGGGGGTGGATTCCTGCTCTATAAAGGCACCAACAGTATTCACGACGAAGTAACGGGGGACTATAAGGCAGAGATCAAAGCCGCTACAGGCGGTATGGCTGCAGTGATTGCGCAGGTGGTGTTCATCGATATAATTTTTAGTTTCGATTCCGTAATGACTGCTGTGGGCATGACAAAAGTCATCCCAGTCATCATTGCTGCCATGACCATCGCCATGCTGGTGATGATGTTCTCAAGCGGCTATATCGCCAGCTTCATCGAGCGTTTCCCTACGCTCAAGATTCTGGCGCTTAGCTTTATCATGCTCATTGGTGTGTTCCTTGTGGCGGAAGGGCTCGGCTTCCATGTGCCCAAAGGTTACATTTACTTCGCGATGGCCTATTCCCTGGGTGTTGAATGCCTCAACCTTCTCAGGCGCCGCCGCAAGCTGGCAAAGCAAGAAAGCTAGTTCAAACCGCAAATGCAAAAGTGGAAGCCTGGTGCCGGAAGGGGCCGGGCTTCTTTGTGCCTGTGGTTCACAGAGGCCTCCTGTTTCCGTTTCTATTCAAAAGCGCCGCCCTCTTGGCGGCTTGACCAGGATCAGGGAGAGCGGAAATGATTATCACCTTCAATGGCGAAGATGCGGTACCAGCCTACGGCCCAGGGACAGAGGGCAACCCACCAACAGCTGCCCAAAGTCGGACCAATGTTGTCAACGCGGTCAATACGGCGATCAGCAACCGGATCAAGGCGGTGGGCGATGTCGCGAACGTCCAGGTGATTGATGTTTTCGGTGACCTGAAAGGGGCCGAGCTCCTGAACAGGGGGGAGCCGGAGCAACTGATATTCACGCAGTTGAATTATTTTTTCCGCGCCTCGACAGATGTGTCAGGACTTGCGCCTTTGCAGGGCGTTGAAGGATTGGCCGATGGTGGCCGTCGCAGGTCGATTGGACTGACTTCGTCGAGCTTGCAGCGAAGCCAGCTGACTTTTGCCGACTTCAATACAATCATTGAGATTGGCACTTTCTATTCGGTGGCCCGCCGTGGTGCCAGCCACAAGAAATACGGTACTCGGATTGTGGGTTTCTATTTCAAGGGCACGAACAATGACGGCCAGTTACTGCGACTGTATCTGCCCGATGATTGCGGCCGTATGAGGCCCATTCAGCAGCTGGTTGACCCAACAGTTGAGGATATTGAGGGTGAACTGGTGGGGATCAATACAGGCAGCGACTATCAGGTTGGTATCTTTAAAACGCCGCTATCTCTCAAGCTTCGCGATGGGCTCGATATCTGGCGCAACATTATCAATATCGGCGCGACAAGCTTCTCAGGTGATTCCAGCAAATATCTGGACAGCTTCGGCATGGTCACCAGCTTGACCCCTACGGGCAACTACATCGATGCCGGGTCAACGAGCGAAGTGATCTTTGCCTTGGACTTCGAGCTTGTGGATCGAGACGGGGAGGGCCCTTTTGGGACTTACGAAATGGATTTCCAGTCCTCCAACACAAACAGGAATCTTCTGGTGGACCAGCAGGGCAAGGAACGCACCTGGAGCATTCCGTCCGTGTCCGCGCTGGATGTCGAAATCGGAAGCCCTTTTTCGCAAAAAACAACCCATACCCGTACGCGCCAGCAGGAGTCCTCGGGCCAGAAGCAGATTCTGGAGAAACTGATCCAGAACCTGCCCGCCAAATATTACAAGCTCGTCAACTTTACCGGCACGGAAGTGGGTAGTGTTGATGCTGCAATCTGGGTGACAGACAACCTAGACCGCAAAACCAAGATCACGGTGCCTCTTGGTAAGAAGCTGCTGCTTGTTGAAGAAGAGGTCGAAGTGGTACAGGCCATTATTGATGCCATCTAGCGCCGGGGTGCCCGCGCTATTTGGTGGTGCTGTTCAACGTGATTAACGCACCTTTAATCATGGCACCTTAGGCTGGTCGTGAAACCACTTTGGAGGTGACGCGATTAGCGGTCCAATAGACAGTCTGGCCAATCTTCATGTCTTAATGGCGCTTGGGAACGCTCAAGCGGCTGCAAGCCTGAAAGATATCCTGCTCAGGCGGCGGGTGGGCGTCTTTACGCCCGCCAATAACCGCGACGCGGTGGAGATGATGCTGGATCATAGCTATAATATGCTGGTGATCGACGAGCATTTCCCTGACCTGGGGGGCATAGATTTCTGCCGGTTCCTCCGCCTGACCAACAGCCCGATGGCTGTGGCGCCGGTTATTTTCGGCATTCATGAGCCGAACCAGAAAAAGGTGATTGCGGCTCGGGATGCCGGAGCCACCAAGATTGCAGTGATGCCATTCTCCGGCGCTAGCCTGATCAAGGCAATGGAGGATGCGGCAAATGATCCGCGTCCCATTATCCAGGACACCAGCTATAATGGGCCGGATCGCCGGACCCGGAGTGTGCCACCCCCAGGTGGTGTTGACCGTCGCTCGAAAACGCCGACTTCAATCGACCGGGCCACCCAAATGAAGATTCTCCGTGGCGTGAAGAGCTGATCCCGGCAAGTCCATTAATGAAAATTATAAGCCGCGCTTGAGTTAGCTGCCTGCGTCTTATATGACGAAAGACGTCAAACATATAAGTCTGTCTGGGAGGGCCGCGCGTGAGGCTGGGCGAGAAATCCGATCTTCGAGTGCTGATCGCTATGGCCAATGGCCAGGCTGCCATTGGTGCGCGGGCTGTGTTCAAGGAACAAGGGGCCATAAGCTATCAGGTTGCTGAAAACAATCGCGATGCCATGGAAAAGATGAAAGCGGAACAGTTCAACCTTCTGCTAATTGAAGACACTTTCCCTGACATAGGCGGCATCGATTTCTGCCGTTTTATCCGCATGATGAATGCGCCAATCTCTGTTGCGCCCATCATATATGCGCTTAAGGACCCGGACCGTGAAAGCGTCCATCAGGCGCGTGATGCAGGTGTCAACAAAATGGTGGTGATGCCTTTCACCACGGCAAGCCTGGTGAAGAATCTGGAAGATATCCTGTCGCACCCAAAGCCCTTCATTCGTGTGACAGGCTATTATGGCCCTGATCGCCGTGTGGGTGGGGGAAGCTATTCCGGGCCCGAGCGCCGGAAGAAGCAGCAAGGTGTTTTCCCGGTTGCCAACCAGAAAAAGGTCTTCAAGGGGCTTTAAAAGACCGCCTTTCCGCTCGACACTTCCGGTCAAGATTGATAAAAGTGCGGCCATGCAAACCCACAGTAAATATGGCTGGCCTCGCGCTGGCATCATTATTCGAATTACTGGCCCGGCGCTAATAGACTAGCGACCGGGGTTTTAAGTTTACACATTTTCCAGAATTCAATTGGGTGCGACGCAATTTCAAGGCGGCCCCATTTATCAAGAGCGAGACAAACAGTCATGTCTGCCGACAATAGTGAAAAGCGCGATTATCGCGATACCGTCTTCCTGCCGAAAACAGATTTCCCCATGCGCGCGGGCCTGCCGCAGCGCGAGCCAGAGTTTCTGAAGCGCTGGGAAAAAGATGCCATCTACAAGACCCTGCGCGAGGACGCGAAGGGCCGCGACAAGTTCGTGCTGCATGATGGCCCTCCGTATGCCAATGGCAACATCCATATCGGCCACGCGATGAACAAGATCCTCAAGGACGTGATCGTCAAGTCGCAGCAGATGCAGGGCAAGGATGCCCCGTATGTGCCCGGCTGGGATTGCCACGGACTGCCGATCGAATGGAAGATCGAGGAAAAATACCGCAAGAAAAAGAAAAACAAGGACGATGTGGACCCTGTTGAGTTCCGCAAGGAATGCCGCGCCTTCGCCGACGAGTGGATCGATGTGCAGCGCGAAGAGTTCAAGCGTCTTGGCATCTTCGGCAACTGGGAAAAGCCCTACCTGACGATGGACTTTGACGCAGAAGCGCAGATCGTTGAAGAACTTCTGAAGTTTTCAACCTCTGGCGCGCTCTACCGCGGTTCCAAACCGGTGATGTGGTCGCCAGTTGAGAAAACAGCACTAGCGGAAGCTGAGGTCGAATACCACGACCATACAAGCGTGCAGATCGATGTGGCTTTTCCATTCCTTAAAGCGACACACGAGGATCTTGAGGGTGCGCGGGTTGTTATCTGGACCACCACCCCTTGGACCATCCCGGCAAACCGTGCTGTCTGCTATGGTCCCGATATCGACTATGTGGTGGTCGAAGCCACAGAAGTGGGCGAGGGCGCCCTGATGGCGGAAGGTGACCGTGTTGTCGTTGCCGAAGCTCTGCTTCTGGATTTCGTCAAGCGTGCGGGCATTGAGAACTATCTTGTGATCAGCCACCTGAAGGGCAGCGCCTTTGAGGGCGCTATCCTCGCGCACCCATGGCGCGGTCACAAAGACGGCAACCGGGGTTATGACTTTGATGTGCCGATGCTGCCGGGCGACCATGTAACCACCGAGGCTGGTACCGGTTTCGTGCACACAGCCCCTGGCCATGGTGACGACGACTATCAGGTTGCCCATGTGAAGTTCGGTATTGAAGTGCCTTACACGGTCGACGAAAGCGGGTGCTATTATGAGCATGTTCCGCTGGTGGCAGGCGAGCATGTCTATAAGGTTGCCGAAAAGGTATGTGAGCTGCTTACTGATGCCAGCGCGCTGATGGCGAAAGGCCATCTGACGCACAGCTACCCACACAGTTGGCGCTCCAAGGCACCGCTGATTTTCCGCAATACGCCGCAATGGTTCATCTC
This sequence comes from Kordiimonas lipolytica, assembly GCF_042651265.1. GTDB lineage: Bacteria > Pseudomonadota > Alphaproteobacteria > Sphingomonadales > Kordiimonadaceae > Kordiimonas > Kordiimonas lipolytica. Next base: position 282,576 of record NZ_JBHSCR010000014.1, read on the forward strand.
CATGGAGAAAACGGACCTACGCGCAAAGGCGCTTCAAGGCATTGAAGATACCAACTGGTACCCTGCCATTTCCAAGAACCGCATCAGGGCCATGGTTGCGGACCGGCCTGATTGGGTAATCTCGCGCCAGCGGGCCTGGGGCGTGCCGATCACAGTCTTCGTGAACAAGGCGACCGGCGAGCTGCTACAGGACGCAGATGTCAATGCCCGCATCATTGCCGCCGTCAAGGAAGGTGGCGCGGATGCATGGGTTGCTGTACCAGCGCAGGAGTTCCTGGGCGACAAATATGACGCCGAAGATTTTGAGCAGGTGCACGATATCCTGGATGTTTGGTTCGATAGTGGTTCGACGCACGCGTTCGTCTGCGAACAGCGTGAGGAGTTGCAGAGCCCAGCGGACCTGTATTTGGAAGGGTCAGACCAGCACCGCGGTTGGTTCCAGTCGAGCCTTCTTGAAAGCTGCGGTACGCGTGGCCATGCGCCTTACAAGAATGTTCTGACCCACGGCTTCACCATGGACGGCGAAGGCCGCAAAATGTCCAAGTCGCTCGGTAACACCGTGGCGCCACAGAAAATCATCCAGCAATATGGTGCAGATATCCTGCGTCTTTGGGTGACGTCGGTGAACTATATGGAAGATGTGCGCATCGGCGACCAGATCATCCAGGGGCAGGTAGATGCCTACAGGAAGATCCGCAATACCATGCGCTATCTGCTGGGCAATCTTGACGGCTTCACGGAAGAAGAGCGGCTGCCGGCAGCCCAGATGCCAGAACTTGAGCGGTATGTGCTGCATCGCCTGGCGGAGATTGACGCCCTGATCCGGGATCGTGCGAACCATTTCGATTACAACCCGATTTTCCAGGCGCTCTATCAGTTCTGTATCGTTGAGCTCTCAAGCTTCTATTTCGACATCCGCAAAGACGCGCTTTACTGCGATGCAGCGAACAGCAGTCGTCGCCGCGCTGTGCGCACGGTGCTGGATGAAGTCTTCATGCGTCTTACTACCTGGTTCGCGCCGATCCTTGCCTTCACGGCCGAGGAAGTCTGGCTGTCCAGGTTCGGAGATGACGCCCAGAGCGTGCACCGTCAGATGTGGCCTGAAACACCAGCCGACTGGAAAAACGACGCACTGGCAGAGAAATGGACCATGATCCGCCGCTTGCGCCGTGTGGTCACTGGTGCGCTTGAACTGGACCGCCGTGAGAAACGTATCGGCTCCAGTCTGCAGGCGGATGTGGCCGTTTATGTGGCCGACCACGCTTATGTGGACGCACTGGCGGGTCTTGACCTCGGGGAGCTGATGATCACTTCCTCAGGCCGCATCATTGAGGCAGATGCCCCAGAGGGTGCCTTTACCCTCGAGGATGTCAAAGGGGTTGCCGTGGTAACGGCGGCTGCAAGTGGTGACAAATGCGAGCGCTGCTGGGTGGTGTCCGAAGAAGTATCCGCCCACGGTGAGCTGTGCAACCGCTGTGCGGATGCTGTAGCAGGGCTTGATGCCCAGGCTGCGGGCTAATCACCCTGATGGCGGGGCCATATTTCAGAAAAGGGCTTTTGGCGGCTGCGGGTTTGCTTGTGGCCGACCAGCTCTCGAAATGGTGGATTCTCGAAGGCCTCCGTTTGCCAGAGAAAGGCAGTATTGAGCTGCTGCCTTTCCTGAATTTCTCCATGGTCTGGAACCGTGGCATTTCAATGGGTATCCCGCTTGGCGAATCCCTTGGGAGATGGGGCATCATTGTTCTGACCGGGCTAATCAGCCTGTGGGTGGCGAAATGGCTGTTTGATACGGCCAAGAAAGTGGAAGCCTGGGGGCTCGCGTTGATCCTGGGCGGCGCCATTGGCAACATCATTGACCGCTTCCTGCATGGTGCCGTGGTGGACTTTGTGCACCTGCATGCGTTGGGCTACAGCTTCTATGTTTTCAATGTGGCGGACGCGGCAATTACCATTGGTGTGGTGCTTCTGCTTATTGATGGGTTGCGGCCAGACAAGAAAGGCCCTAAAAATGCCCAAAAGGTCGGCGACAGTACGGCCGACCACAAAGGAGAGAGTTCATGAACCTCAAGTCTGTTTTGTTTATCGGTGCGGCTGCCCTGACGCTTGCGGCATGCGGTGGCGGTAAAAACAGCCCCGACGAGTTTGAAGTTGTCAGCCGTGCGCCGCTTGTGGTGCCGCCGGAAGCAGACCTGTCGCCGCCACGTCCGGGTGAGCCGAACGCTCAGACGATTGATGCCAGCGGCCAGGCTTACGAAGCGCTGTTCCCAGGTAAGAAATTCAAGCGGTCTGAGCCAAAGTCTGACTCTGAGCGTGATCTCTTGTCCCGCGTTGGCCCAAGCGAGCCGGACGTGCGCTCCAATGTTGGCCAGAAGGACCTGGCTGTCGTGAAGAAAACTCTCCTGCTGGCGGATATTCTTGACGCCGAAGAGCGTGAGTTCCGGACCGACAATGTGTCTGTACGCCGGGTGTCTTCTGGCAGCTGAAACTAGCGCTATAGAGTATGGGAAAGCCGCAGGCGTTGATGCTGCGGCTTTTTTTGTGCCTGCTCTCCTGGCTGAACGCCTCGTCCATCCTCAACCAAAATGCTATGCGCATTTGGCACGCCCGTTGCTTATAGAATCGCGCCGGTTGCGTTACGAGGACAAGTGATATGGACATCGCAAAAACAGACGCCAGTACGCAACATACTGAATCTTTTGGAAGAACCGGAACCAAGACGGGGGTCATGGATACAGTTCGAGATTTTCGCGCTCTCATGGAGCAGTTCGACGGGACGGGTGAGACGCGCATTATTGCCCACCAGAGGAACGGTATTGCCGAGTTGGGCGTGGTTGGGTGGGCAATGCGTGCCCTAGAACTTGACGCCTATATGGTCGCCAAGAAGGACCTTCTGGAAGAAGAAGGCCTGACCGTTGATGACCTCTATGAAATGAAAGCATCCGAGCGCGCCGTTTTTGAAGCTCGTGTTATCAACAGTATGCGCAAGGAAGACATGGCGCAGGCGGTCAGGGCGTATGAAGAGCTCGAGCTGGAGCGGAAAAAGCAGAATATGTACAGGGTGGTTACAATTCCGGATCCGGAGTAGGCCCCATGAAAATAATTCCATCATTTCCAGGCCTGGCTCCTTCGCCTGACAGCACAGCGGACACAAGCGCGCCTCAACCCAAAGAAGGCACCCGAGAAGCCTTCAGTGAGTATCTGCAGGCTTTTGATGCCGCGGGAAAGGCGCGTGTGAAGGCCGATTTTGCCCAGAAAGCCGAGGGGTTTGATCCCATTGCCTGGATGTTGCGTGTTCGGCATCTTGGCCTTTATGACCAGGCCCGCCATGACCTGATGGCCGAAAAGAACCTCGACCATAGCGACCTCGAAAAAATGAGCGAAGAAGACCGTATCATCTTCGAATCACAGGTTTATGACCGTGTGCGCGATAAGCTTGTTGAGCGCATGGGCAGGCACCATCACTGCCACTGTGACGAGGAAGAGATCAGGCTTTATCGCGCCGCGCCCTTCCTGATTTCAAACTAAGTTTCAGCCCCTTTTGCTGCTGGCGATAAATTGCGCTTGGCGGCTCTTCCATGGCCCAGAAAACCCTGATAGGGTCGCGCCATGACAAGCCAGAACAGACATGATCTTCCGAAACAGGCAGGCATCATCCACCTGCTGAGCGAACGCACCATCAACCGCATTGCGGCAGGTGAGGTGGTCGAACGGCCCGCGAGTGCCGTCAAGGAACTGGTGGAGAATTCGGTCGACGCTGGCGCTACCCGCATTGATGTTGTGATGCGCGATGGCGGCAAGGCGCTTATCCAGGTGGTGGATGATGGCCGCGGCATGGATGCTGAAGAGCTGAGTCTTGCGGTGGAGCGCCACGCAACTTCCAAGCTGAAGGATGACGATCTGGTCAATATCGCCTCGCTTGGTTTCCGGGGCGAGGCGCTGGCGTCCATTGGCGCGGTAGCTCGGCTCACCGTTACATCGAAAGCCAGGGGCACAAATGAGGCCTGGGCCGTGCGCGTAGAAGGCGGGCAAAAGCACGCGGTGGAGCCCGCGGCGCTCACCACAGGCACCCGCATCGAAGTGCGGGACCTGTTTTATTCCACGCCCGCGCGGCTGAAGTTCATGAAAACGGCGCGCACGGAATATGCCCAGGCAGGCGACGTGATCAAGCGGCTGGCGATGGCGCACCCGGATGTGGCCTTCACCCTGTCTGACGGGGACCGCACCACCTTCCGCGCCCCGCAGGTGACAAGCCTCACGGGTGATGTACGGCTGGAGCGGCTGGGCGCGATCCTTGGCAAGGAATTCCGTGAAAACGCGCTTGAGATTGATGCCGAGCGAGAGGAGCTTCGCCTGACCGGTTTTGCGGGCCTGCCAACCTATTCGCGCGGCAATGCCCAGCACCAGTATCTTTTCGTCAATGGCAGGCCGGTCAAAGACAAGCTGTTGAACGGGGCCGTACGCGGCGCGTACCAGGACTATCTGGCGCGGGACCGCCACCCCATTCTGGCGCTGTTCCTCGATGTACCCTCAAGCTTTGTGGACGTGAATGTGCACCCCGCCAAGGCAGAGGTTCGTTTCAAGGACGCTGGCCTTGTGCGGGGCCTTATTGTCTCCGCGCTCAGGCACGCGCTCGCTGCAGCCGGGCACCGGGCGTCGACGACCGTCGCAGGCGCAGCGCTTGGTGCCATGCGCCCACACACGGGGCTTTCCTCCCTGCCGATGGGTCGCCCGCACGAGCGCCCAACCTTGCCTGCTGGATTTAACGAAGTCGCCGAACAGATGTATAGCCCGTCCGCCGGGTCATATGGCGAGATGCGGGAAAGCCAGCTGGCGTTCGACCGCACGGGCGATATGGCAGCACCTTCCGCCCGCCCGATTGACGAGCAGGCCACCTATGGCGCGCGGGCGGCGGATGTGCCGCAATCTGCGCCGCAGGACCTCCCCCAAGATTTCCCTCTGGGGACCGCGCGGGGGCAAGTGCACGCCACTTATATCGTTAGCCAAACCGCCGACGGCATCGTGATCGTTGACCAGCACGCGGCCCACGAACGGCTGGTTTATGAACGCATGAAAAAACAGATCGCAGCTACCGGCGTGGCGCGGCAAAGCCTGCTGCTGCCGGAAGTGGTGGAACTTGAAGACGGCCCGGCGGAGCGCCTTCTCAAGCGCATTGATGAGCTTGAAGCTTTGGGGTTGGTGATCGAGCCTTTCGGTGAAGGGGCCGTGGTGGTGCGTGAAGTGCCCGCGATGCTCGGCAAGCTGGACGTGCCGGGCCTTGTGCGCGATCTGGCCGATGAGCTGACAGACCTTGATGAAGCGCTGAGCTTAAAGGAAAGCCTTGAAGAGGTGTGCGGCACCATGGCCTGCCACGGCAGCGTGCGCGCGGGCCGCAGGCTGACCGTGGACGAGATGAATGCATTGTTGCGCGAGATGGAAGCCACGCCGCATTCCGGCCAGTGCAACCATGGCCGCCCGACATACGTGGAGCTGAAGCTCAGCGATATCGAGAAGCTGTTCGGGAGAAGATAGGGAGACGGAGAATGAGCATTCCTCAATCCGAAGTGCCGAAGCATTGGAATTACTTTTTGATGCTAGAAAATGACCTTGCCCAGATTGCTCGGTATATAGAATTCCACGAGGACAACTACGAGACCTATTCACTCGAATTATCCCGACTTTTAGTGTCTGCATGTGGCGAAGTCGACGCTGCCATGAAGCAAATTTGTAGTTCTTTGGGAAAAAAGCTTCCCGCAAATCCTAACATTGAAACCTACCGAGAGGTTGTTAGTGAACTCCTTCCAAAGTTTGCCTCTAAGGAGGTGAGTATTCCCCGATTTGGGTTGATGCTAACTCCTTGGTCAAATTGGCTGGACGATGAACCAAAGCGGCCAAATTGGTGGAAGGGGCACAATGGTATAAAACATAGTCGGCATACAGAATTCCAAGAAGGCAATCTTAAGAATGTCCTCAATGCAATGGGCGCATTGTACATTGCACTCGCTTGTTTCTATTCTAGGAGAGGTGAGGAGCATCGATTGCCTCCTGTGCCAAGTTTATATTTCCCAAAAGGCTTTTACGGCGGAGAAACGTTCGCGGCAGGCTTTTTTTTCTATAACTTCATAGATTTTCATTAATCCCCCGTTTCGTCTCCAGATAGGTTGCGAAGCTGGCGAGCCAGTGGCTGCCGGCATAATGCTCGTCGCTTACGGCCTTGATGCCGGTGTCCTTATGGATGCTGGCGGCGGCAAGAAGCGACGCCTTGCGGGGGTCGCCTTGCGGCAGCGCTGAGGCAATGCCTTCCAGCGCCCAGGCGCGGGAAAGGTTCACGCCGTCCAGATGCACCAGCTTGCCGTCCGTCGCGTCTTTCACAATCGCGGGCTCAAGCCAATCGCCCTTGCCGTTTCTGGGGATGCGCGGCAGGAAGCGCCCCAGCCAAACGGCGAAGTCCGCCTGGTTCATCACCCGGCGCATCAGGTCAGCCTCCATCAGGCAGGGGGAGAGGAAATCTTCGCCCGAAGGCTCATAGCCGATGGGGCAGCTTGTATCGTCCTCATAAAAATCCAGCGTGCGTTCGGTAAGCAGCGCCTCAAATGCACCGTCATCCACCGTGCGGGCGTAATCCAGCATCAGGCCAAAGGCGAAAGCACTTTGGTTGTGGGTGCCAAGGCGCACGGGATAGGCAAGCTTCGGCAGCCATGCAGTCATCTTGGCTACAATCGCGTCTTCAAGCGGGCGCAGGGTTTCCCGCCATTTCTGGTGCAACGGGTCACTGCTTTCATGCAGTTCCGCCACCAGTTGCAGGTACCAGGCGATGCCGTAGGGGCGCTCGAACCCCTTGCGGCCTTCCGCCATATAATAAGCGACTTCGGCTTCGATGTTCTTAGCCGTGAAGCTTTCTGCCAGCGCGTCTGTTGCAATCTCTGCAAACGGGCCTTCTGGGTCCTGTTTGATCAGGCGCACCAGAAGCCAGTGGCCATGGACTGAGGAGTGCCAGTCGAAGCAGCCATAGAAGGCGGGTGTCAGGTCCCGCGGCGCACCTACGTCAGCATCGGAATTCAACACATGGCTGATCTTGTTCGGGTATTCCCGGTGAATGCAGCCAAGCGCCATACGGGCGAACCGGTCTGTCACCACGCCTTCGCGGGCAGGCGGCAGGGAGATGTCCGCTGTATCATGTTTGGCGCCATCGTCGCAGGCCGTCAGCGTCAGCCCGCCCAGAAGTGCAAGTGTGAGTGCTGATTTTTTCACCGGTATCCTCCCCGTGGATTGCTTTTCCAACCCATAGCACCATAGCGGGCGAGACGCCACGGTGAAGGGGCAGATTGGCCCGGCCAGCACTTGACCGGGCCAAAACATATTCAGAAGATCATTCAGGAGATTTTTCGGCGTCGTCTTCAAAGCGGGGCGGAAAGTCACCTTCCAACATGACGCAGTAATTGACTGTCAGGCGTGGTCCCACGATGGCCATATCCGAGCCAGAACCAGTGGGTGCGATGGTCACGGTGGTTGTTTCCTCCGGAGAGCTCATTTCCTCTGCCTCGGTTTGCATGTCAGGTTCGGGCGCCATATGGGCATGAGGGGCGGTCATCGCCGCGTCCGATGAGACCGTAGCTGTGTGCGTATGATACGCTAGTTGATTTTCATTTTGATTGACGTACACGCGCCCAAGGTTGACTCCGACACGGGTTCCGTAGGCTCCCCCCTCCATATGGTGTGGGGACAAATTCGCCAACCCCAACAGGGGAACGCATGGCAAGATTTGGCAGGGCAAATGTCTTCACGCCGTCCCCGCCATAACTGTTGCCATATACGGCATAAAGTTCCGGGTTTGCGGTAATTTCAATCAGCTGCCCCCTGGCCTGAGCAGTGCCGACAGGACAATAACTCGCGCCGGTCATGCAGATGTCGCCAATGTAGGAATACTCTGGCTTGCAGCCTGCCTGGGCCTTGTCAGTGGTGAAAAGGCTGGCGGCGGTGCCGATGACAGCGCATACGGCTAGGTGGGTGATCTTAAGTGTCATTGTTGGTCTCCGTGCAGGGGGAGGGAGGGCAGCGTGCGCGCCCATATATGCAACTCAAGACAGGGGGCAGTGCCGCCCCCAAATGCGGTACTGCAAAGCGATTGTAGGGTGAAGCGGAACAACCAAAAAGGGCATTAAATAAATATATGCTTTTTCAGGTTGTGCTTTCGGGTGATGTCATTGGGCAAGGTTTCGGCAAGGAAGGTCAGGCACTGAAGCGTGCTTTCAGACCCTTGATCAGGGCTTTGCTTTCTTCCATGTGGGCTTCTTCGGTCTCTAGGATCGTCAAGAACAGCCGCTTCTTGAAGCCTTCAAGGTCATAGTCCGCCGGTAACGGGTCGTCGCCTGCGGCATCCAGCATAAAGTCGACCAGCCTGCTGGCAGCATGGAGGCGGCCCCAGATATAGTCATTTTCGCGCGCCTTGCGGCTGAAGAAGGCGCCAAAGTTATAGAGCTGCGTGCCCAGAAGCGGTTGCTGGTCGTGGGTTTCCTGCATGTTTTCACAGTCCAGCGGGCTGATGCGCGCGACACGGATTTCATCCACCTCCAGCAGGTCGGCGCCTTGGCTCATGGGCAGCATAAGCACGTCATAGAAGGCATACCCCACATAGGCGCGGAACAGCGTCAGGCGAAGCGCATTCTGTGGCAGTACGGAAAGCGCCAGCGCGAAAGTTTCGTCCTGCTCATAGTCCAGGTCTTCAAGTTCCATCGCCTTGGCGACGGAATCAAGAAAGGCTGTGATGGCCATGTCATCAACTGGTTGTGTGACCAGACGCTCGAAGATGGCCTCGTCAAAATGCTCGGGTGCCCAGCGGGTACGGTAGCTTTCCAGCATGGTATAGATCTGGCGCTTGATTTTCTTGACCGGTTCCACCAGGTGGCTCTGGTTGTCTTGCTGCATGAAACGGTTCAGCTTCATGATCACAAAGCGCAAGCGCCGGATGCGGTAGTCTACATCCAGTTCACGCAAACGCCGCACATGGTGCTGCTGACCTTGTTCAGGCACGATATCCACGACGCCGCCTTCGGGGCACAACATGCCTTTGCGTTCGGCCCACTGCCGCAGGGCCTCAAACATGTCGGATTCTGATAACTTCACGCCGCGAAGTGCCGCACCTTCCACCATCAGCTGCGCGAGCCGCTCGAACATGCGAACGGTCTTTGACTGCATATAGCTTGAATAGCTGAAGCCTGTGTGCTTGTGCGCTTCTTCGTGCGCGCGCTCACGCCAGCTGGCAAGCATGGCGGTGTCCACCTTGCGCTCCTGGTCCAGGTTCAGCACCTTGTCAACTAGGCGGTTGACCTGTGCTTCTGCCGATTGCAGCGTGGCCTCGAACCGGCGGGCGTTTTTATTCTGCTTGTCGATGGCGCGCAGGTCCTCATATATCGGCTCACGGCGCGGGATTTCAGCAAGAGCAGACAGGATCGTGCGGAAGAAACCGGGCAATTCCTTGTGGCGCTGACCCTCAAGCAGGCTTTGCGGGTCGTCCGGCAGGGGGTCGACATAGATGATGCGGCGGTCTACCTCGCGGTGAGCCGGGCGCTCATACACCGCCCCGATCGCTGCGCCAAATGGTTTGTTGTTGGTGACACCGCCATCAATGAAGGACATGTCATAAAGGGTGTCCATATCGCTCACGAGCGCGGGGAAGTTCTTGGTCATGAAGGCATCACGGCCAGGCCATGGTTGCCGCCTTGCCTTCAGGCGTTCTTCCAGGTCCTTGAACCTGAGCGGGGGGAAGGCGCCCGGGAAGCTGGATGTCGCCCTTGCGGCAAAACCAAGGCCGGGGATGTTGTCGTCGCCAAAGTCACTTACCATGGCGCCGGTGGCGGCCTGGCGGAAGCCGAAATTAAGCGTGACACCGTGCTGGTGCTCAAGCACTTCCTTGGGGTCATGAAGCTTGATGCGCCGCGGCTGGCCGAAAAAGTTGGTCAGGCTGACGAACAGGTCCAGCTTGTGACCTGGCGGCATCAGTGTGTGGCCACTATCTACCTGGCCCATATTTTCGCAGGCGTTCAGCATCCATGTCAGCATATGGGTGCCGGAAAAAGGCGGCTGGAACCAGCGGGAGCGAACAAAACGGAAGAGCTTGCGCTTTGTTTCCTGGTCAGGCGCATGGTCCCCAAACGCCTTGCCGCCGAAAAGCCAGATGAAGGGGTAAAACCACAGTTTGCTGGTGCGGTCGGCGATGGTGTCTTCTTCCATCAGTTCTTCAATGTCTGCCAGGTTGAGCCACATGGTTCGTAGGGGATCGAAATCCAGGTCGTGCGCCAAGGCTCGGGCCAGGAAGATGCCGTTGATGCCTCCGGCTGATGCACCTGAGACAACATCCACAATCACCCGAAGTTCAAGTTTGCGCCCGATGGCCTGGAACAGCTCAAAATAGAGGCTTTCCGTGTCGGTACGGTAAGGGCGTTTCGGCGCTGCTTTGTCAAAGGTGGTCGCAGCACGTTCGATCCGGTCGGATACGCCGTGATAGGCTTTTGAGGCGCGCACAAGTTTCAGGACCTCGCTTGAGATGCCGTTCATATAGATGGCGAGCGATGCCCCGCCATAACATACAAGCGCCAGTCTGAGTTCCTTTTCCCGCATATCCGCCTAAATCCTTATGCGAGCTGCGGTGTCCGCAACCCTATGGATAGTTTGCGGTTTTTTGCGCGAAACGCAAATGGTTGTTTGGCCGGACGAATGGGTCCGGCCAGAACGCATTTCTCTGTATCGTGATTTTAGTCCGGGCGCACGGGGTATATGCCACCCGTGACGATACAGTACCGAAGGCCAAGTTGTGGGCTCACGACATTGATTGATTGCCCGCTTCCTGTGCTCGAAACCCTCACTGTCCCGCCGGTGTTGGTGCCCCCGGAAACGCCGGCCAGTGGGATGGTCGTATTGCCTGGGCCAGAAAACAGATTTACGTCGTCGCCAGGCTGCAGGCCGGTGTTTGGCTCGGCAAGCATGTTCTTGTCTGTCACTTTATGGGCGGTGGCGTCTTGCGCAGCGACTTCGACTTTGACTGGCTCACTTGGGTTTGGCGTAAAGAGAGCCTGATGGGTATGCGGTGGCATTTGGTCAACGGTTTGGTACACGCTTTCTGCGCCCCGCTGTTCGCCAAGAGTAATGTTTGTCAGGCCCGGGGCTTGCCCAACGCCTACGGGTGTCCTGCCGCGCAGGTCTGGCAGTCGGAAAGTGCGGACACCATCGCCGCCATAGGTATTTCCAAGCAGGGAATAGAGCGTCATATTTTCCTTGATTGGCAGTATTTGGCCGTCGGCTTCCAAAGTACCTCTGGGGCAATAGCTGGCCGCAGTCAGGCAAACCGATCCTGTGTAAGACTCCATATTGCAGCTGGCCCCGGCAGCGCTGGAGAGGGCAAGAGATGCAATCCCAAGCGTGAAGGCACTTAAGCGCATGTAGTGACGGTACTTTGGTGTGGTGTTCATCGAGTTTTCCTTGTTGCTGGACCTTGCATGATGTCGGCCATCAGAAAATGTTGCCGAAATTCGTGTCCGCCCTCTGCCGCACGCCTGCGTTCTGGGCGGCAAATGAAAATGTCTTATAGATTGTATTTTGGTGCAAATTATTTGCGCAAAAGTTGTTATGCGTGAGTTGTACAAGCATTGGCAGATGTCGGGCGTGTGCGCTCAGTTGGTCTAAACCTAAGATTAAAAAGGGTTTTACCCGGTGACGGCTTAGGCTTGCTGCGCTAGATTGCGGAGAAACTCAGGAGCAGTGAAACTTGACGGATTCCATGGTAGTAGATCCCAATTGGTGGCCGCACCGGTATGACCCGGCGCGCGGGCATGTGCATTTTATTCGCGCCTCCCGCGATGATCACCGGGAGGCTGTGTTCCTGACGGACGAGTATCTGAAGGATGCGGCAAACCCGAGGGCGACCGGTCTGGGGGTGGCAGCCCAAGCAGGCGATAGCGCTCCCCTCCATTTTATTTTTCATTCGGCCTATTGCTGTTCCACATTGCTGGCGCGCGCTTTCGACCTTCCGGGCGTTTCTATGGGGCTGAAGGAACCGCAGATACTCAATGATTTGTCGGGATGGAGGATGCGCGGGGCAAAGCCACAGGAGCTGGCGAGCGTGATGTCGGGCGTGCTGTCAGTTCTGGCGCGCCCCTTCGCTGATGGTGAAGCCGTTGTTGTGAAGCCGTCCAATTTGGTGAACGGCCTTGCCGGACTGATGCTGTACGTTAAGCCTGATTCAAACGCCGTATTCCTGTATGCGCCCCTTCGGGATTTCCTGGGCTCGATCGCTCGCAAGGGTATGTTTGGACGCCTATGGGTTCGCGAATTAATGGTCAAGCAGATGCGCGAGGGGCTGATAGACCTCGGGTTTCAGGGCGAAGACTACCTCCAGCTTACCGACCTGCAGGCTGCTGCTGTCGGGTGGCTGGCACAGCACGCCATGTTTGCCCAGATTGTGCAGAAGTTTGGTCCGTCAAGAATCCGGACACTCGACAGCACAAAGCTGATGGGCGCGCCGGGGGAGATGATGGCGGCTTTGCTTCGACACTTTGGCCTATCCATGGCGGATGACGAGCTTGAAGCGCTTGTTGATGGGCCTGTGTTCAGGCAGCACTCCAAAAACGATCAGGCCTTTGATGCCGACGCCCGCGATGCGGCCCGTCGGGAGGGCGAGAGGCTTTATGCCGATGAGATAGACAAGGTTCATGCCTGGGCTGAGGCTGTGGCGAAAAACGCCGGTGTACCCCTGGCTTTGCATGCGCCTCTTATTTGACCCCCTTTATTGATCCCCAAAGAAAAAGGCGGGCCAAAAGCCCGCCTTCCTTTTTTGCTATGTCACATCAACCTTAGAAGGTGATGCGTGCCTGGATGCTGAAGCGGCGACCCAGGGCGTCGAACGTGGACGGATATGTGTTACCGCTGTTGAAGCCTGTTGAGCCGATGAAGGAACCAGTCAGTGGTGGTTCTTTATCGAACAGGTTGGAAACCGTGCCGGTGAGGGTCACGTTTTCCAGAACGCGGTAGCGTACCGACATATCGAACAGGTTGTAGGCTGGTGTCTTGCCGAAAGTAGATTCTTTCGTCAGGCCCTCAGGAACACCTGTGAACGTTGGGTCGGTTGGGTCGTCGTAGAACTCATACTTGTTGCTGCTGATGTGGCGCCAGTTCAGGGACACATCAAACTTGTCGAACGACAACGTGTTCCGCCAGTTGAAGCTGAACTCAGGCTGGATCGAAGCACAGTTCGCGCTGTAGAGGCCTACACACTCACGGTCGAGCGATACGCCGGTTACAGCCTGGAACGTGGAGCTGTTGGTCCAGTTACCAGATACGCGGGAATCCCAGTCGATATCGTCAGTGATCGCCATACCGTAAGATACGGAGAAGTCAATACCGTCTGTCGCGATGTTACCGTTGTTCGACGTGAAGAGGTTCAGACCGGAAACAACAGCGCTGTCACCAGAAAGACCACCATCAATCGGCGAACGACCGATTTGCGAACAAGCTGGGTTGTCAGTGCTTGGGTTGTTGAAGCAAGCATCAATCACGTCGTTTGGTGCTGGTGCGTTGATCGCGCCGTCAACCTTGATGTTGTAGTAATCCGCAGTAACCGTAAGGCCTGGAATGGCTGCAGGCTGCAGAATAATACCGATCGTCCAGCTGTCAGATTTCTCTGGCTGCAGGTTGAGGTTACCACCAAAGGTACCGTTAGCTTGACCAGCTGCTGGCTGTGGAATGAAGCCAATCGCACCTGCTGGAGCACCCTGAGCGATACAAACATCGCGCAGTGCGCCAGTTGGAACATTGCCGCTGTTTACGCCCTGGTCGTTCACGCTTGCACATGGATCACTTTGCAGGTTGGTCAGACCAGTGTTCTGCGGAGCAAACAGCTCAGTGATGTTTGGTGCACGAACAGCGCGTGAGAACGTACCGCGGACGGTTACGTCATCAATCGGCGTCCAGCTCAGACCCAGTTTCCAGGTCGTCGTGTCATACTTTGGGCTGGTCTCGTCATCCACAGTATAGTTGGAATAACGAATGCCGGCTTCAAAAGTAAGTTCCTTGGCAAAATCGGCGTCCTGCACGATTGGCATAAGAACCTCAGCCACGGCTTCATAAACGCTGTAACCGCCGTAGGTGTTTGGCTGGGCACCGCCTGCACCACCAAGGTCGCCCGACTGCGACAGCAGATCGGATTCGATGGATGCGGAGTAAGTACGCCACTCGCCACCAACAGCGAAGTTCAGGCCATCGGAAGCCCATGGCGTTGTGAAGTCGAGCTCACCAGACAGGGAGCCGACAACCTGACCCATGTCGAACTTGGTAGTGATGTTACTTTCACCGCCAGCCAGGAAGGCATTCATTTCTTCAGTGATCGAACCTGTTGGGCCGAAGTAGTCAGCTGGTACACAACCGTTTGATGAGTCGTTACAGCCGTTCGGGCCTGCAAGCAGCGCCTGGCGGAAGCGGGACTTCATCCAGTAGCCTTTTTGAACCTGCGTCTGGTCACCTTGGCCATAGGATGCGTAAACATCCCAGTTCATAGTGTCGCCCAGCTCACCGCGGATACCAGCCTGGTAGTCGAAGTAAGTAGAGTTGAAGTCGCTGATCCGTGGGCCACCCTCTACGTTACGACGGCGAAGCTGAGTGTTCACGGTGCGGTAGTTCGGGTCAGTCGCATCAACAGCGGCACCTGCTGCGTCACACTCTGCCTGAGTGTAAAGTGGCGTATAGACGCCTGCTGTCGGGTCAGTATCGAACGCACAGAATGCGTTACGCTGAGCGTCGGACAGATATGGATGGTTCAGGGATACAACAACCGAATCACCAAATGCGCCGGATGGTGCAATCAATGTGCTTACAGTTTGTTTCGAGAAGATTGCCCGAGTGTAAACCTCAACGCCGTCAGCGATTTCATAGTTTGCGGACGCATAGATATTGTAACGATCAAATGGCGTCTGGAACACGTTGAACGGTGCGTAGTTGAATGGAGTGAAGGCCGCAGCGAATGTGCGGTCATCCTGAACGCCGCCCAGTGGCAGGTTGGCATTGTCTGCGCCTGTTGGGTTTACGTTACCGAAGCGGGTGTTGAAGGGGCCAAGGCCGGAACCGCCTGCAGTACCATCCCAATAGAAGAGCGTGTCTTCGGAGAAGTCACGGTCGCCCTGGAATACAGCGTCAGACTTCTGGTAACCGATGCTCAGCACTGCGTTGCCGCGACCGTCATCCAGGTCAGCACCAACAGTAATTTCGTAGCGCTTCGTGTCGCCATCGCCTTTTTCAGTGGTGCCGTATGCAACATTGGCTTCCACGCCGGTGAAGTTCTTTTTGGTGATGAAGTTGGTAACACCGCCAACGGCGTCAGCACCATATGTCGTGCTTGCGCCACCAGTCAGAACGTCAACGCGGTCAACGATTGCGAGTGGGATGTTGTTCAGGTCAGTACGGCCTTGAAGTTCGGATGGTGACATCCGACGACCGTCAAGAAGTACAACGTTCCGGTTGGAGCCGATACCGCGCAGGTTCACGTATGAGAAACCGCCGTTACCGTTGTTTACCTGGGCACCAATCGAAGGAACCATGCCAGGAATTTCACGGAGAAGTTCCTCAGCAACGCCAGCCTGCTGGTAGTCCATTTCGTCTGTAGAAACCACCGATACCGGTGCTGAGCGTGTCAGGTTTGGGTTTTTAATAAGGGAACCCGTTACCACGATTTCTTCAAGGTTGATGTCGTCCGTGTCGGCGTCAGCGTCCTGCGCATAGGCAGTGCTTGCACCCATTGCCATCAGCGCTAGCGCTGTGGCGGTGCCGCCGAGAAATTTGGATCGCGCCCCCTTAAGGCGATCCGGGCCAAATGTGTTTGCCATGAGTTTTCCTCCTCTGTGAAATGGCAGAACTATGTTCTGTGTCCGCCGCTCTTGCGGGCGGCGCGACATACAGGAGAAAAGACCCTCTTGTTCGATTGGTTTCAAATGAAATGAAGCTTTTTTACTTAATAAAAAGTTCTTAAATTTCAAATACGTAGTAAAAAAATCACATCAATATTTAGATTATATTTAGCGTTTATTTAATTGGTTTAGTTTAGTGTCGACATTAGCACCAAAGTATATTTTATTATACGTTAGTTGCTATTGTTGGTTAGGTAGCAAAAATAGGTTTATGCGGATAAGACAATTCGCTGGTCGCCATCCCTCCCGAAAAAAGAACTTTTGTGGAAAAAAGTTGGAGTCGTGGGTGTGAGAGGCCCGCATTCTGGTTTGTTTCATCGGGCGGTCGGGGTCGTCTGGTGCAAAGGAGGTTGGCGCATCCACCCTGGATGGGGGGCGCAGGGCAGATGCGCCGGAGAATGTGTTGCCTCGGCATGCCATTACAATTTCGGACACGACAGGGTAAAGGCAACCTTGGCAAACAGGCGGTCGAGTGGACATGGTGTTGGCCTCCGGCCGCCTGCCATGACTGTTACGTGTGTCTGACGGGGTGTCCTTCGTGCAAAAGTCGCCGGAAGTGCTATTTTCTGAGCAAGAACAAAATCCGTTGCTGGCCCTGGCTGCGGTCATCTATGACCTCAAGCTTGTCCGGAATATCAAGTGGCTCGTCGGAAGCCTGTTCGCACACAATCACGCCGTCTGCTGCCAGCCAGCCTTGCGCCAGGATAGCGTCGAGTGTTGGGCGGACGAGCCCTTTCCTGTATGGTGGGTCCATAAAAATGAAATCGCAGGGCTCTGTCGCAGTGGGCAACCTCGTTGCATCTTTGGACAGGACGGTGGTTTTTGGGGCCACGCCAAGCGTTGCGATGTTGGCGTTGATGCAGGCGATTGAAGGGCGGGCTTGTTCGACGAAAGTGACCTTGTCGGCACCTCTCGATAGCGCCTCAAGCCCAAGCGCGCCGGTTCCCGCGAAAATGTCCGCCACCACAGCGCCGGTCATATCCGGATACCGGGCATGCATCAGCATGGAAAACAGGCGCTCGCGCATACGGTCCGTGGTGGGGCGCACGTCGCGCCCTTTTGGCACTTCAAGCCGCCGTCCGCGAAACTGCCCGGCGACGATGCGTGTCATTTCTTAGGCTCTCGGTTCGGACGTCCCTTCGGTGCAGGGCCTTTGCCGCGTGCTTCAGGCTTGCCGGTTGGCCGTCCAGTTGGCATTCCTTTGTCTTTCCCCTGAGGCTTGCCGTCTGCTTTGGTGCGCGGTTTGCGCATGCCAGGCTTGGGAGCATCGGCATCTGCAATGCGGCTCTTGCGGCGGCGCTTGGCGCCGGGCTTCGGCTTGTCGTCTTTCTTTGCCTTGGCCCATTTGCTGGGGTCATGTTTCTTGATGGGCGCCGCTACGCTACCTGTCGCTTCGGCGAAGAAGCCTGACAAGGCATCGCGTAGCTGTTTGTCGGGAACCGCTGCGACCCCTTCAAGTGGTAGGTTGCCAAGGGCAAAGGGACCATAATGGGTGCGGATCAGGCGGTTAACCTCGAGCCCCAGATGTTCCATCACGCGCCGGACCTCGCGGTTCTTACCTTCACGAATGGCTACAGTGATCCAGGCGTTGGCGCCAGCCTGACGCTCCAGCTTGGCCTCAACCGCGCCATAATGGACGCCGTCTATGGTGACACCGTCCTTGAGGCTCGCTAATGCCTTTTCGTCTACGCGGCCATAGGCGCGCACCCGGTAGCGGCGCACCAGTGCCGTGGACGGCAGCTCCATCCAGCGGGCAAGTTCGCCATCGTTGGTGAGCAACAACAGGCCCTCTGTGTTCATGTCCAGTCGGCCGATGGCGATCACCCGGCCAACGTGGTTCGGCAGGTTGTCGAACACTGTCTGTCGGCCTTGCGGGTCCTTGTGGGTGGTCAGCGTGCCGCGGCGCTTGTGCATGCGCCAAAGCTTGGTTTCGCGCACGTCGCCGATAGGTTCGCCGTCAACCGTGATGCCTTTGAGGCTGGAGACCAATACGGCCGGGGTTTCCAGCTTCTTGCCGTCCAGCCAGACGCGGCCTTCACCGATCATGCGTTCCACGTCGCGGCGCGAGCCAACGCCAGCGCGCGCCAGTACTTTGGCGATGCGTTCAGCAGGCATGTCTGGGGCAGTCTCTTCTGTTTTATTTTCGTCGCTCATTATCAACCGCTTTCTGTTGCGCGGACCATAGGCGCAGCCAAGGCTGCTTGCAAGATATTCGTCTTCATGCGCTCAGGCAATCGACTTGACTTCTACGACTAATGTAGTAGAAAGCCACTGCTACATAGATAGCGAGAGAGCCCATAAGGGCCGAAATAAAAACGATAGCGAGTGAAAAATGAAAATATCCCAAAAGCTGGGCTGCTGCATTGCGGCCCTCAGTCTTTCCATTTCTGCGTCCGCCGATCAGGATGCTGCCCCGTACAATAGCAAGCTTGACGCCTTTCTGGCGGAGGCTGAGGCAAGCCCGCTGGCGCCGCCCAGCTACAGCTTGGCAATCGCAAATGGTGATAAACTGCTATACAGCCGACTGAAGGGGCCACGTATTCTTGGCCAGGATTCCCCGCTTGAGCTGGATTCCCCGCTTTATATTGCCTCTGTCACCAAAAGCTTTGTCGGTCTCCTGGCCGCCAGGCTGGACGCGGAAGGCGTGCTATCCCTTGATGCCACGCTTGCTGATGAATGGCCGAGCCTTGAGCTGCCCGCGCCCATCGATGCAGCGGGCATCACGATGCGCGACCTGCTGACCCACAATTTTGGATTTGAGAACGACCCGCTTGTGGTGCGCACTGCCTATGTGGGCGGCACGAGCCTTGCGGATTATGAGGCCATCCTTGAAGGCAGCAGCGTTTCCATAGAGCCGGGGTTTTCCTACGACAATCTTGGGTATCTGATCTATGCGGCGGTTCTGGAGCAAAAAACCGGTCGCAGTTGGCATGACTGGCTGGCAAGCGATATTTTCCAGCCGCTTGGTTTGGCAAGCGCCTCCACAAAGCCAAGTGAAATTTCATCAGATAAGATCGCGCTCGGGAACCACTATGATCCCAATGCCAAGGAGGGCTGGACACCGGCAAAAGCCAAAGCTGACGACCTGATGCATCCGGCAGGCGGCCTGTTTGTTTCCACCGGGGACGCAGTGCGCTGGCTTCAGGCCAATGTGACGCGCAAGGTGTTTGCGGACGCCATATATGAAGTCGCACAAACGCCGTATGTAAAACGTGAGAAGCCCAAGAAGTATGCCGACATGACGTGCACGGGATATGCGCTGGGCTGGCAAACCTGTGATTATGCTGGTCACCGTGTGCTCTACCACGGCGGGACCTATGACGGCATGATGATCTTTATGTTGTATCTGCCGGATGACGACCTTGTCGTCTCTTCCATCAACGGGGCACGTGCCTTCGGCTGGACATTTGGCTGGAACGCCGTGCAGCAGGGGCTTGATTATGCCCTTGGGCTTGAAGGCGCGGACGACAAGGCAATAGAACGCCTCGCGGGCCGGGTCGAAAGCCAGTTGGGGTATGCCAATTTTCGTGGCCGTATTCGCGAGCAGGCCCTCCGGGGCGCCACAATGGCAGGCGCTGCAAAGCTTCGGCAGGATCTGATCGGCCTCTATTCGTCTGATGCCTATGGTGAGGCCAGCTTGTGTGAGGCTGACGGTAAACTGACCTTCAAAATTGGCCGTTTCAGCGCGGAAGTCATCTCTGGGCCTGACGGTGTTGCCCGCATTATGGAGCGCGCGTACGGCGAACCAAGCAAGCTCAAGGTCGAGTATAGCGAAGCTGGCATGCCATCTTTTGAATGGGAAGGTGGTCAATTTGAGAAGCAGGCGGGCAAAGCTTGTGTTGGCGAGGTCGATCAATCGCGCTAAAGAATGGGCATGATTGATACATTCCCGCATATGCACCGGGCGCTTGACGAAGCCCGGAAGGCTGCCGACCGTGGTGAGGTTCCCATCGGTGCTGTCGTGGTGGGGCCGAACGGCCTCGTCCTCGCAGCCGCGGGCAATGATGTGGTGGGGGCCAAGGACCCCACCGGCCATGCGGAACTGATCGCGATCCGGCAGGCAGCGAAGCTTCTTGGGTCGGAACGGCTGGAGGGCTGCGATCTTTATGTCACGCTCGAGCCCTGCGCCATGTGCGCCCAGGCCATCGCCTTCGCGCGCATCCGCAGGCTTTATTATGGTGCTGACGATGAGAAGGGCGGCGGCATAACGGTGGGGGCGCGGATTTTCAGCCAGAAGACAACTCACCATAGGCCCGAGATTTATGGTGGAATTCTTGAGCGGGAAAGCGCTCAATTGCTTAGAGACTTTTTTAAAACAAGGCGTTAAACTCCTGTCATGGGAGAAGAACTCAAGGCACAGATTATCGCATTGTTGAGCGAAAGCTGGGTGTGGGCAAAGGCCAATGTGCTCGAGCCTGTCCGCCTCCTTGAGCTTGCCATCATAATTTTTTCGGTCCTGCTGTCGCGCTTTGCCTCGAGCCGCATCCATGGCGGATTGATGAAGGCCTTCGGCGAGCACAAATGGATGCTGAAGATCGAAGCCCGGCTACAGCCGATCCTGTCGACAGCGCTGGCGATCATGCTCTTGTGGACGGCGATCCTGGTCATGAGCCCTTGGGTGGCATCGCCCTATCTCCTGTCTATAGCGACAAGCCTGTTTTCTGCGTGGCTGGTGATCCGCCTGGCAGTCAGCCTGATTCAGAACCGGGAATTGGCGCGCCTGGTTGCTGGCATTGCCTGGTCTGTTGCGGCACTAAACATAGTTGGGCTTCTCAGCCCGATTGTGATTGTGCTGGACGATGCCCATCTGCCGCTCGGGGAAGCATCTATCAGCGTTCTCGATATCATCCAGGGCGTCTTCACCTTTGCGGTTGTCTTGTGGGTAGCTCTTGCACTGTCAGCACTGCTCGAGAAGCAGGTCAGGGGGCTATCCAGCGTGCCGCCCAGCGCACGCGTGCTGATGACCAAGTCAGGCAAGATCATCCTGGTATCTCTTGCTTTCCTGGTTTCCCTGAATGCCACGGGTATTGATCTGACGGCTCTAGCAGTCTTCGGTGGTGCGCTTGGTGTGGGTATCGGTTTCGGTCTGCAGAAGGTTGTAGGTAACTTTATCTCCGGCATCATCCTGTTGATGGATCGCTCCATCAAGCCTGGCGATGTGATTGAGACGCAAGGCACCTACGGCACCATCAACCGCCTTGCTGCGCGCTACACCAGTGTCATCACGCGTGACGGTACAGAATTCCTGATTCCGAATGAGGACATGATTACCCAGCCGGTGATCAACTGGTCGCATAGCCACCGTCTCGTGCGCCGCCGTGTGCCTGTGCAGGTATCCTATGACAGCGATATCAGGAAGGCGATGGACCTGATGGTGGAGGCCGCCGGCAGGGAACAGCGCGTTCTGAATAACCCGGCGCCCAGGACCTTGATCAAGG
This sequence comes from Kordiimonas lipolytica, assembly GCF_042651265.1. Classification (GTDB taxonomy): domain Bacteria; phylum Pseudomonadota; class Alphaproteobacteria; order Sphingomonadales; family Kordiimonadaceae; genus Kordiimonas; species Kordiimonas lipolytica. The sequence goes on from NZ_JBHSCR010000014.1 coordinate 303,958, forward strand.
GGTTTGGCGCTGATGGCGTGGATCTTGAGCTACGGATGTGGATAGAGGACCCGCAGCATGGCGTTTCCAACATCGCCAGCGATGTGATGCTGCACATTTGGGACCTGTTCCACGAGAATGACATTGAATTTCCGTTCCCGCAACGTGTGGTACACTTGCGGCACGATGAAGGCCATACCGTTCACAAGGATGGCCTGGAGACTTTTGGGGATAAGCAAAAAAAGGGTGCTGAGTAACGACAGAAGGGGATAGATCATCCAACAGTTAGGGGAGGGACCGATGAATGTTGGAAAATTTATCCTGAATATAGTTGTTGCGTTTATTGCCTTTGGCATTCTCTACACAGTAGGGCCGATGATGTTTGCGGATGCCTTTGAAGCCAGCATGATGGCTTTGAAGCCACAAGAAGAAACAGTGGTACCAATAATGGGCTATCACCTTGTGCAGACAATCGCCTTCGTGTGGCTGTTCGGCAAGGCTGTCGGCAGTGCAGACCTGAAGGCTGGTGCCATGTTCGGGTTCATGGTGGGGCTTTACCTGCTGGCAACTGACAACATTTGGTACACCATGCTGAAGGATTTCCCGCAGGAGACACGCTTGCCGCTTGATATCATGCATCTGGTGTTTGGTGCCATTGTCGGCGCGCTGATGTCCTTCATGTGGGGCAAGGGCATGGGCTTTGGCGCAGGCGAGGCCGCTGCTGATTAGGTGCCCATGAAGGCCTTGTAGGCTTCAACCAACCGTTTGGCGACGGGGCCCGGGGTGCCGTCGCCAATCTTTTGCCCGTCAAGCGTGATGATCGGCATGGCGCAGCTGGTGCTGGATGTGAGGAACATCTCAGCGGCGCCCAGTGCTTCCTCCAGCGTGAAGGCGCGCTCTTCCACTTTCATCTGCAGGTCTTTGGCCACCTTCATCACGCTTGCCCGTGTAACGCCGGGCAGGATGTTGTCAGCCGTTGACCGTGTTACCAGCGTGCCGTCTTTCGTTACCATCCAGATATTGGTGCTGCTGCCCTCAGTCACATGGCCAGCCTGGTCATACATGACAGCCTCAAACGCGCCTGCCTCGCGCGCGGCCTGCTTGGCCAGGATATTCGGCAGAAGTGATGTGGATTTCACATCGCACCGGCCCCAGCGGATGTCCGGCTGACTTGATGCCGCGACGCCCTCTTTCAGCGCGCGCTCGGTAATCGCGTCGAAGTTCAGCCGTTTGGCTGTAACCACCATTGCGGGCCAGGGCGTCTGCGCTGGGAACGGATGGTCCCTTGGGGCAACGCCGCGTGTGATCTGGAGATAGAGGAATCCATCCTTGATGCGGTTCCGGCGCACTACTTCCTTAAGTACAAACCGCATGGGCCCACGGTCCATCGGGGCCATCATCTGAAGTTCTCCCAGCGATCGCCATAGCCGGTCGAGGTGAGGCTCGAGGTCGATCAATTTACCATGCCTGATGGATACGCCCTCATAAACACCGTCGGCAAACTGGTAGCCGCGGTCGTCAATATGAACATAGGCTTCCGACATGGGCACATAGGCACCATTTACATAGGCAATGCGGGACATGGGGGTTACTCCTGACCGGGCTCTAGGATCTCTTGTTCGCCTTCATCTTCAAGCGGCTTGATGGCGAGAATGAGAATAACCGCAGGGAAAATTATGGCAACCACGGTGATGGTCAGTGCCATCAGTCCCTTGAGGATAAAGGGGGCGACTATGGCTGTGCCAAGTGCCGCGATCCCGGTGGTCGCCAGGATGATGATGGCAGAGGCGCGCTCATCATCGCCGTGGCTGGCCGAAAGCGCCCGCACGAACCCTGCGCCGCCGCGGATGCCAAGGCCTGTATTCAATACCCAGAAGAGCGTGGCCAGGTCTGTCGGATCGTTTTTGCCTGTAACGGCATAGACAGCCAGAAGCAGTGTCCCCAGAAGGGACAGCCAGGTTCCGGCTGTGATGATGGCTTCAACGCCCCAGCGTTTGACAAAATTACCTGCAAGGTTTGCCGACAGGATGAAGCAGCTGACGCCGATGAACTGCATCAGGATAAAGTCGTCGATCGTGCCGTCCATTGTCTGGATGATTACTGCGGGCGCGGAGAAGACGAACGTCAGCAGGCCGCCTAGGATCAGCGCATGGCTCAGGCCATAGCGCAGGAATGTAGGGTTCGAGATTACTTTCATATAGCTTGAGGGGGCGTCGCCTATCTTGCGGCCGATATGCGGCAATAGGGAGGGGATGACAAAGACGATCAGGCAGATAATCAGGCACAAGACGCCTGTCAGATTGAACGACATCTGCCAGCCGTAAGCCTTGTGCATCCAGGCGCCGGCGATGGGGGCGAGGCCGGGCACCAGGGCTTCGATACTGCCCATAGCGCTGATGGCGCGCACAGCACCCAGTTCGGAAAACAGGCCCCGGATCAGGCCGGGAGCCAATACGGCTGAACCACTGGCCGCCGCCCCCTGCAGCAGCCTGAGCGCGTTAAGTGTCCAGATATCGGTAGCGAAACTTGCGGCCAATGAGACAAGAGCAAAAGCCGCAAGGGATGCGATAAACAGGCGTCTGCGCCCAAAATAGCTGGCAAGGGTGCCAAACAACAGAAGCCCAACCGTCGAACCTGCAACATAGGCTGCCAACACAAGCTGCGCATTTGCCTGGGTAGTGCCGAATATTTCCGGCATGAAAGGCACCGACGGCAGCACCAGATCAATCCCCGCGAGCCCCATCACTGTGCCTGCGACAATTGTCAGGAAGGCAAGGATTGCCCTTGTAGGCGGGTGCTTTTTATCTTTGGTGTGGCTTGTCATGCCCTTCTCCATCGCGCAATTTTCAGCGTCGTTGAATCGGGCTTATATCAGCATTTAAAATATAAAGAAATCTTTATATTATGATGTCCGAGCTGAGTGTTTGAGTGGCGTTGGCTGCACATAGCCGTTCCGTACAATGCAGTCCTGGAACTGATGCACCAGTTCCACGATGGTCTCTGGTGCTTCAATCTGCGGGAAATGACCAATGCCCGGTAGGCGCACAACTTTCATGCCGATCTCGCGCTCGATACCGTCCGCGGCGTGCGCACCGGACACAGGGTCAGCCAAGCCGTTGATCAGCATCATCGGCGCGATGGTTTGTTTGAGAGCGCCAACCCAGCGGTCAGCGTGCTCCTGCCGTTCATGCATGTAGCGGATGCGGCGGGCAAAAGCGCCGCGACCATTCACGCCGAGCATGGCGGGCCAGAATTCTTCCAGCATCTTGCCGCTTGGCCGGGTGTTGGGGCCAAAGACATCTGCAAAACCAGTAAGGAATTTCTTCTTGGATGCAGAGCGCGCGATCAGCGGCCCGGCCTTGCCGGCAAGCAGCGTCTGGACGGTGCGGGGACGGTGCAGGTGCGGCAGCATGCCACCATTCAGGAACAGTACGCTCTTGATCCGGAAGGAGAGCTTGCCCTCGTTTTGGCGCGCCAGCAGTTCCTGCGTTACGGTGTCGCCCACGTCGTGCGCTAGGATATGTGCTTCATTCACTTCCCTGTGCGCCATCAAGGCTTCAAGCATATCTGCCTGGTCCATGATGGTGCAGGTCTTCTTGCGGCTGTTGAGCGACCGGCCATAATCCATCAGGTCCGGTACGATCATATGGAAATCCTTGATCAGGTCTTTGGAAACCCAGGCCCAATCCCAACTGCAGGTGGGGAAACCATGCAGGGTCAACAGCACCTCGCCGCTACCGCCACGCTGGTAGTAGATATGGTGATCCTGCCACTCGAAATATTTGCCGCACTTGCCCCATTTTTCGAGCGTCATTGGCGCTTGTTGCATGTTTCCATCCAGCTTAGTTTCTTTTTCGCTGGCGGGGACATACCCTCTAACGGCGCCTTTTTCCACCCTTGGGCTTGGTCTTGCGGTAAAAATCGGCGGGTTTTCCCTTCAGCCACTCTATGAACAGGCTGATTTCCTCCGATTGCCGCAGAGCCTCAATGGTTGAGAAGCGTTTTGCCAGCTCTTTCTCGTTAAATAGGGCGTGAATCTTGCGGTGGCAAATCGGATGTAGCGGAATGGTTTCCCGGCCGCCCTGACTTTTCGGGATTAGGTGATGCATTTCAACGGCTTGGCCGAGCGGGCGATCACATAACGGACATGTGTTTTTCTCTTCCATCGCTCTATATGTATACCGTGTGAGAGAATTATAAAGTCCGGACGGGGGTCTCCCGGTTGCGCACTGGGAAGTCTGGATGTCAGTTGCCGCGTCGACTATGATGCGCGCAAGCAAATCAATTACAGGGGACAGGGATGATCAAAAATATCGTCAATCGTTTGGTTAGTCGGAGTGTCGGGGCCAGTGTCGCGGTAGTGCTCATGGCGACAGGCGCTTTCGCCGAACCGCTGGACTATTTCCTCATTGAAGGCACCGACTATGACCAGACTGTGGCCAAGCCAGCAGAAGTGTTTGGTCATGACATCGGTGACCAGCCAATCCGGCATGACCTGATGGTGGCCTATATTCGCGAGCTCGCGTCCGCCAGTCCGCGCATGGTGGTGGAAACCATTGGCTATAGCCATGAGCGTCGGCCGATCCTTTTCATCACCGTCTCCAGCCCGGAAAACCTCGCGCGTCTCGAAGAAATTCGCCAGAATCATCTGTTGCGCAGCAACCCTGAAACCGCATCGCAGGCCTCTGATGACCTGCCGGTCGTTACCTGGCTGAACTACGGTGTGCATGGCGCTGAATCCAGCGGTATGGATGCGGCGGTCCCGGCGCTTTATCATCTTGCGTCGGCTCGCGGCGACAAAATCAACGATACGCTTGAGAACAGCGTGATCCTGATTACCGCGATTTTCAACCCGGACGGTCACGCCCGCCGTGGTGCCTGGGTAACGCAGTATGGCTCTGACGTAAGAGCCACCGACCCGGAACACGAGGTGCATAAACAGATCTGGCCGGGTGGGCGCACCAACCACTATTGGTTTGACCTCAACCGCCAGTGGCTGTTGCAGACCCAGCCTGAAAGCCGCGCGTGGCTGACCCAGTGGCACAAGTGGAAGCCGCAGGTGTCGGCTGACTTCCACGAGATGGGCCCCAACAGTACCTATTATTTCCACCCAGGTGTGCCGACGCGGAAATACCCGCTGATCCCTACCAGGGGGCGGGAACTTCTTGTTGAGCTCGCGGACTATCACCAGCAAACGCTTGACCGCGAAAAGTCGCTCTATTTTTCCGAAGAGGGCTTCGACAACTATTATATCGGCAAGGGGTCGACCTACCCGCAGGTCAACGGCTCTCTCGGTGTTCTCTTTGAAGCCGGTGCCCAGATGGGTATTGCGCGCGAAAGCGACCAGGGCATCAAGACCTACGCCAACAACATCCGCAACCATCTTCTGACCAGTCTGTCGACTATTGAGGGTGCGGCTGCTATGCGGGCCAGCCTGCATGCATATCAGCGCGAGTTCTATGAGACCGCGATGGAAGCGGCCAAGCATGATGATGTAAGTGGTTATGTGTTTCAGGCGCCGGAAGACCCTGTTCGCCTGCACAAATTTATCGAGCTTTTGGGTCGCCATGACGTGAAAGCCTACGCGCTGAATGGTAGCTTGAGGGCAGATGGCCGTATTTTTGGCGAAGGAGCTTTTGTTGTGCCGATGAACCAGCGGCAATACCGCATGGCAAAAGCGCTCTTTAACCGCATCACGGAGTTTCCAGACAAGGTCTTCTATGACGTGTCGGGCTGGACGCTCCCGCTCGCCTACGGCCTTGATTATGCCGAATTGAAAGGCAGCCTGCGTGGCAAAATCGGCGATGAGGCACCTGATGCATACAAGGTGGCGGCCGAGCCGCAGGAAGCGCCTTACGCCTATGTGTTCCGTTGGTCTGACTATTACGCGCCGCGCGCTGTGTCGCGGCTTCTTGAAGCGGGCGTTATGGCGCGTGTTTCCAAGGAACCTATCCGCGTTCAGACAACCAGTGGCGTTATTTCGTTCGATCGGGGCGCCATCATTGTGCAGCGTGACTTGCAAACCGTTCCTGCCAACGACATTCATGCGCTGATGAAAGAGATCGCGGCTGATAACGATCTGATCATTCACGCCGCGACATCGGGCCATACGCTGGATGCCGGCGCAGACCTTGGCGGCCGCAATTCTGTGACTGACCTCAAGCCCATCAAGCCGCTTCTGGTAGTGGGCGGCAAGATGTCCCCCTATGACGCGGGCGAGGTATGGCACCTTCTGGATCACCGGATGAATATGCCGGTCACGCTTGTGCGCCAGGACCGCCTCAAAAGTATCGACATGCGCCGTTATACGCACCTCATTCTTGTTGGCGGTCGCGGCGACGTGTTGCCCAAAGATATGGCGGATGACCTCAAGGCGTGGGTGAAGGGCGGAGGCACAATTATAGCCTCCCGCCAGGGGGCTGACTGGGCCGCCAAATATATCACCGGAAACGGCAAGAAGGACGAGAAGGATGAGAACAAGGATGATGCAGTGCCTGCGCGCCTCGCCTACGCTGACAAAGGCCAGAAGGATGCAGAGCATGTCATTGGTGGCGCTCTTTTTGAGAGTGACCTGGACATAACGCACCCGATGGGCTTTGGTCTTGTGCGCCGCATGATGGCGTCCAACAAGAACACCGCCACTAAGCTTCCCGTGCCGAAAGACCCATACGCTCAGGTCGCCGTTTATACGGAGAGCCCGCTGTTGTCTGGCTATGCGTCTGAGCGGCGGATTTCAGAACTGAAGGGCACGCCGATGATGACGGCTGAGCGCATGGGGGAAGGGGCGATTATTCTGTTTGCAGACAACCCCAATTTCCGGGCCACCTATCTGGGTACGGAAAAGCTGTTCCTGAATGCGCTCTTCTTCTCGACAGCCTTTGACCGGTCATACGCTGACGAGGCAGATGAACAGGCCGTTGAAGAATAGTCACCAGCTATCAGTCTGGACCTTTCAAAAGCCGCGGTTCGCCGCGGCTTTTTTTGTGTGATCCATGCGGGCATTTCGCGACGTATGACGGGTAAGAAGGTTGAAAAATATCGCGGCCGAACGGCTGCCAACAAGACAGCGCGAGGTAGTTATGCTGAAATGCTTTCAGGCCGCATTGGTGGGGATTGTGGCGATCTTTTTGTCTGCCCCAGGTCAGGCTCAGGGCGGGCCTCCGAAATGGTCGGTGGGTGCAATAGGCATCTATGGAACTTCACCGTTCGCGGCGGAGGACGGCGAGTTTAACGCGTTCCCCTATATCTCTTATAACGGGGACCGGTTCTTCATTCAGGGGCTGCAAATGGGATATCATCTGCTGAAGCCCGCAGACGACGTGCCTCTTGCGTTCTCAATCGACCTCGTCGGTGCGGCACGGATGTTGCCCGGTTCCAGCCGTAACAAGGTGACAGCAGACGCCGGTGTTCGTTTCGGCCTTGAGGGTACTTTCGGTAAGCTGACAGTCTCGGGGCTTCATGACGCTACAGGGACGTCAGGCGGCATGGAGCTGCAGGCTGCCTATAGCTATACCTTCCGCTCCGACAAGCTCGATGTCACGCCTAGGGTTGGCGTCAGTTGGCAGGACCAGGACCTGACGAATTACCTTTGGGGCACGACGCCGGAGCAGCAGGCCAGAATGATTGAAAAAGAAAAGGCGGTTATCCTGCCGGTTTTCCAGCCGAACACCAAGGCTCTCAACCTGGAGGCTGGCGTTATGGCCATTTATAAGCTCAGTGGCAGCGTAAGCCTGATCAGCCTTGTCAATGCCATCTATCTGGACAAAGACATCCGCGTCAGCCCAGCCATTGACAAAGACTATCAGCTTTCTGTGGCGCTCGGGCTGTCCTACAGTTTTTAGGTGTCAGGCGTTGGATTCTTCCGGCAGCTTGCCAAATGGTAGTTTGCTGGGCAGGGAAGGTCGTTCGATGGGATTGTTTGAAACGCCGTAAACATCCAATGGTTCGATCTGCATGCTTGCGGCACTCTCATCAAAGAGGCGAGCCTCTTCCTCTGTATCAAACTCGAAAACAATACCAAGGCAAGTATGTGATTTGGCTCCGGGGTCAAGCCAAACATCAATGGTATTACTAGCCCTGTCGGCTAGGTTGGATGGATTGACAGTCTGCAGCCGGACGCGAGCAACATAGACCCCAGTGTCTTTGTTTCGGAACGTGGCCGAAACGAACCGCCGGTATGGCGTGTATTCGCTTGTGCCAAAGGCGCAGGCACTGAATTCGTCATGGACACGGATGTCGGAAAATTCGACCTGGGCAGCTTGTGAAACTGCATAGCCATTGGTGCAGTGGCCCTTGATCTGGCGGTCGCTGCGCCCTTGTGCGAGTTGCAAGCCCGCCTTGCGGCATGCCTGCCATCCGGTCAGTGTGCCTTCCATGCCGTCAGGGGTATAGAATCGGTTTGGGGTTTGCGCTTCGGGGAGCGCAAGCGGCATCAAGGCTTCGGCAATGCTGACGCCAATAATCAGCGTCAAAATGAAAAGTCCCTGAAGAATGGCTTTGGTCATGGCTCGACTCCCCTTTTTGTCGGGCTTCAGAGTGATGCCAAAATGTAAAAAAAGGTTGAATGTTGGCTCGATATTTCAACTTTTACGATGAAGGGCTTTACGCAGTGAAAACGCGGTCACGTCCCAGGCGCTTGGCTTCATACATGGCGGCGTCGGCGCGCTCGGCGAAGGATTTTGCGCCTTCGTCTGTCGCCAGTGTGACCACGCCCAGAGACATAGTGACGGACAGCTCTGTGGTCCCGTCAACCGTCACGGTCAATTCATGCATGACTTCCCGGAGTCGTTCGGCCAGTTGGGTGGCCTGCTCGAGCGATGTGTGCGGCAGGAGGACGGCAAACTCTTCCCCGCCGACCCTGGCCAAAAGCTCGTTCCGGCGCAGCACGCCTGAAACGCATTCTGCAACGGCCAAAAGCACCATATCGCCCGCGCCGTGGCCATAGGTATCATTGACCCGTTTAAAATGATCCAGGTCGAAAAACACCAGCGAAAGCGGCGTGCCCTGGCGGCGGGCATCAATGATTTCTGCATCAAGGCGATCGCGGAAGTGCCTCAGGTTATAGAGGCCCGTAAGCGTATCCCGGAGCGACCTTTGTTGCATCAGGCTTTCCTGTTTGCCGACATAGGACCCAAAAACAGCGAAGACAAGCATGGTGCCGAAGAGCATATAAAGATAGAGAGGCAGGTTTTCGGAAATGTCGGTTCGCAGGTTGATGCCGCGCAGCAGCTGAATGCAGGCCCAACCAAGGGGTGCGCCGCTGCCCATGATCATGCCTTGAAGCGTGCGCCATATGATCAGGCGGCGTGCTGTGCGGTTGGATAGTACCTGCCTGTAATGCATGGGCCCCTCATTTCCCCTTGCCCCCGTTGATGTTTTTTAGCGCGGTCCGGTTGTGATACCAACCTTTAGTTTCCTGTTCGAAGCGGCACAGCGATTACCCCAGGCATGGTCAGGTGGCTCTGCATGTCACCGTCCCTTATCATATCCTTGATAGCCTTTGTCAGGGCGGGGATCTTGTCTGCGTGGCGGGGCTGTAGCAGGTGATAGAAGGGTTCTGTGGCCCAACGGGTGCTGGTCAGTTTGTCTGCGTCTTCGCCAAAGGCAGCTATGACGTTGGGTTCATGGGCACTGCTGGTGGCGTAAACCTGGATGCGGCCATGCTCCAGAAGGGCTTTCACCTGGCTGCCACCAGTGATGGCGAAGGGCTTGCCACCCATGAGCGGAATATGGGTTTCAATCCAGCGGAATCCCGCCCGGTAGCCCACGGTAAGCCCCTTGAGGTCTGCGGGATTACCAGAAAAGCCACTTTTCTTCAGCCAGATCAGGCGCGCCTCAAGGCCAAAAATGGCCTGCTGTACAATCTGCTGCTCAAGCCCGCGTGTGGTTATATATTCCGATGGCCGAAACCAGTCGCCGTCCAGCTCACCGTTTGCCATCAGTTGCTCGATCCGCTTTGGCGACATGGCGATGGAGTTGGCGCACAGGCCGGCGCGGCTATAAAGGTCGGTCATGAGCTTTTCGAAAGCTGCATAATGGGCGCCGAGTGTCTCATCGGCACCCAATTTCAGGCAGAGTGGGCTGCTTGGAGAAGGCGTGGATTTTTCAGGTTGGGCAAATGCTGCACCCCCAAACACCAAACCGGCAAGCAGGCAATGCAGCATCTGTTTCATGGGCTTACTCCTCGATTGGCGCAGCCTGGTTCCCTGTCTCTGAACGGATCCAGTCGATAAAGTCCTGAACGCGTTCATTCTTCAGCTTATCTTCCGGGCAGACGATATAGTGCGCGAAATTGATCGGCACTGCCTCGCCAAACGGCTTAACCAGCCTTCCGGCCTTCAGGTCTTCCTCGGCAATGGCTGACCGTGCGAGCAGAACGCCGCGACCGGCAACAGCAGCCTCAATCGCTAAGGCGTGGTTGTTGAAGTGCAGCGCAGGCATGCCCTCTGGCACTTCAACGCCTGCAGCCTTCATCCACATGGCCCAGGTGGGGACGCTGTCGTCTTCGGCTGTGCTGTCATCATGGATCAGTGTGTGCTTTAAAATGGCGCATGGGCTTGATGCATCGGGTTGGCCCTCAAGCAGTTCCGGTGCGCAAACAGGGAAGACCGTTTCCCGAAGGATTTCCTCCTGGTAAAGGCCAGTATAGTTTCCAAGCCCATAGCGGATCGCGATATCAACATCCTCGGCCTTGAAGTCCGTGATTTGCATGGTGGCTGAGATTTTCACAATCGCATCCGGGCGACGCTCATAATAGCTTGCAAGCCTTGGCACCAGCCATTTGCTGGCGAAGGAGGGCGACACGCTGACCTTCAGTACATTAGAGGTTTTCGATTCCGTCAGGATATCGACGGCTTCTTCCATACGCTCGAAGCCTTCCTTGAGGGGCGCGAGCGACAGTTGCGCGGCCTCTGTAAGGACAAGCGAGCGGTTGGTGCGGCGGAATAGTTCCACACCCAGGAAGTCCTCCAGCGAGCGAATCTGCTGGCTGATCGCCGCTGGCGTTACCGAAAGGTCATCGGCGGCGAGCTTAAAGCTCATATGACGGGCAGCAGCATCGAAGGCACGTAAAGCATTCAGGGGTAACAGGGAGCGTTTCATAAACAAACCTGCGTTAGAAAAACTAATTCACTACATCATAGGCACTTGATGCGCGAGCGCAAAGATTTTCTTGATGAACTGGCGATTTTTTTGACCGAAAAATGGACTTTTCGGTCAGGTTAGCCCTTTGAAAGAATACGGCTATTCTCAGCCAAGCTTAAGTGAATGCCGCATTCGGTCTTGGTCTGACCGCGCCAGCGACCAGCCCGTTCGTCCTCGCCGTCCGATACTCGGTCGGTGCAGGGCATGCAGCCGATCGATGCGAAGCCTTCGGCTACCAGGGGGTGGTCTGGCAGGCTCACACGCTCTTTATAATCAAGCACGTCATCCTTGGTCCAGAAGGCCAGCGGGTTCACCTTTACCCGGCCATCGGATGCCTCAAAATGCGGCAGCAGGCTGCGGACGCCGCCCTGATAGCGCTTGCGGCCAGAGCCCCAACCCTCAAAACCCTCAAGAACACGGGCCATTGGTGCCACCTTACGGATATAGCAGCATTTGTTCGGGTTCTGGTTCCAGAGTGCGCCCTTTGGGTCGTCGCGTTGCACGTCATTGACGTCAGGCGAGATGGAGCGCACGTCCGTCAGGCCTAAAAGGTCGATCAACTGGTCGCGGTAGCGCTTGGTTTCGCCAAACAGCTTGCCGGTATCCAAGAACAGCACGGGGATGTCCTTTGATACTTGCGACGCGATGTGCAGGAGCACGGCCGATTCCGCCCCAAAGGAAGACACCAGAGCGAACCGGCGGCCGAAGTATTTGAGCGCCCCGTCGATTACTTCTTCCGGCTCTACGTTGGCGTAGCGCGCGTCGAGGTAATCCACAGCGGTGAGCGGATCAAAAAAGTCAGCTGTCTTCAGGGCGGGGGCGGCGGTCACGATGCTTTCCTCTCCTGATCTTTGCCGTGGCGGGCATGCGCCAGCGACACCTGACCGGTATAGTCGGTCTGGTAGAAGGCATCGAAACGCTTGAGCGCTGCCTTGAACGAGGCTTCGCGGGTGTCAGCCACTTCGACAGTGTCGAAGCCTGCGCGCAGAAGGAACAGCGCTTGATCGGGGATCACGGGGCCTGTGGCGCGGATTTCGCCCTTGAAGCCCAGGTCTTTCCGAAGCCGTACGGCCAGTGAAAAGCCGCGGCCATCACCAAATGCCGGGAAGTCGATCACGACAAAGGCGAGCTTGTTCATCAGTGGTGCAAGGTCTGTGTAATTGGTGTCCGTTGCCAGCACGGCACCCACGGGGCCCGCGACCTTGAAGAAGTCGTCACCTTCATCCTTGAGGCGCGAAAGCGGCACGGCAACAGCCGCTGCTTCGTATGGCGTCTGGTCTTCAGCGAGGACCGCAAAGTCCCCTGCTTGAATACCTGTCAGATTAACGAGTGCCATAAACAGCCTCCTTGAATACGTCTGGGCCCACTCGGCGGTATGTCGCCAGGAATTCTTCGCCCTCATTGCGTTCGCCAAGGTAAACGGCGACTACTTTTTCAACGGCATCGATGATGCCAATCTCGTCAAAGCCGGGGCCGAGGATCGCGGCTTTGGATGCGTCTTCCGCGCCCGAGCCACCGAGCAGAAGTTGGTAGTTTTCCTCGCCCTTGCGGTCGACACCCAGGATGCCGATGTGGCCGGCGTGGTGGTGCCCGCAAGAATTGATGCAGCCGGAAATCTTGATCTTCAGCGGGCCGATGTCCTGCAGGCGCTTGAAGTCGTCAAAGCGCTTGCCCAGTTCCTGCGCCAGCGGGATCGACCGGGCATTCGCAAGCGAGCAATAGTCCAGCCCCGGGCAGGCGATCATGTCGGTCAGCAGCCCGGCGTTTGGAATGCCCAGGCCAGCTTCGTCTAGGTCCGTCCAGATGGCGGGCAGGTCCTTTTTCGCCACATGGGGCAGGATCAGGTTCTGCTCGTGGCTGATCCGAAGCTCGCCTTGGCTATATTCGTCAGCCAGTGCTGCAACCAGGTCCATCTGCTCGGCTGTAGCGTCACCCGGGATGCCACCGTGCGGTTTCAGGCTGATCGTCACATTCACATGGCCGGGCACTTTGTGCTGATTGGTGTTGTTCTTGAGCCAGGCGTCAAAAAGGAAGTTCTTGCTTGCTAACTCGTCCACGGCAGGAACATTATCTGACAGCACCTGCAGCGGTGGAGGCGCGAAGAAGGCCTTGATGCGCGCGGCTTCCTCAGCCGGGAAGTCGATCGGCAGGTCTTTGATCTTCTGCCATTCTTCTTCCGTCTGACGGGCATACTCGTCTGCGCCTAGCGCATCCACGAGAATTTTGATCCGCGCCTTGTATTTATTGTCGCGGCGGCCCTGTTCGTTATAAACGCGCAGGATGGCTTCAAGGTAACTCAGCAGGTCGGCTTCCGGGAGGAAGTCGCGGATGGTTTTCGCAATCACCGGCGTCCGGCCCATGCCGCCGCCGACAAGCACTTCAAAGCCGATCTCGCCCGCGTCATTCTTTTTCACCACAAGGCCAATGTCATGCCATTTCACCGCTGCGCGGTCGATGTCCGCACCCGTGATGGCGATCTTGAACTTGCGCGGCAGGAACGAAAATTCCGGGTGGAAGCTGGACCACTGGCGGATCAGTTCGGCATAGGGGCGTGGGTCGGCGACCTCATCGGCGGTCGCGCCTGCGAACTGGTCGGTCGTCACGTTCCGGATACAGTTGCCGGACGTCTGGATAGCGTGCATTTCCACGTCTGCCAGTTCCTGCAGGATATCCGGCGTGTCCGACAGTTTCGGCCAGTTATATTGGATATTCTGGCGCGTGGTGAAATGGCCATAGCCTTTGTCATACTTGCGCGCGATGTGTGCCAGTGTGCGCATCTGGTCGGCGGAAAGCGTGCCGTATGGCACGGCCACACGCAGCATGTAGGCATGCAGTTGAAGGTAAAGGCCGTTCATTAGGCGGAGTGGCCGAAACTCTTCTTCCGTCAGTTCGCCGCGCACGCGGCGCTCAACCTGGTCGCGGAATTCCGCGACGCGGGAGTTCACAAGGGCATGATCATATTTATCGTAAGCATACATGTCTGATCGTCCTTAAAGGTCGGTTTGTTCCCATGTCGGCGAAACCTGGTATCCCAGATCCGGGCGCACACTTGGGCCCTGTGCCTGCATGGCGAATTTGATATGCGCGGGGTAGGGTTTGCCGCCCTTTTCCGTGGCGTCGATCACCTCAATCGACAGCACGTAGTTCTCGTCTGCGGATTTTTGCGCCAGGGCCTCAAGTGCCTCAACACCCGCTTCATCTGCGGCGACAGCAGCTTCGCCCGCAATGGCAGACCATGTGCCGTCGGCTTTCATGAACACCACGCGGCCGTCCAGAAGGCGGTTCGCGACAATCATTTGTGGCCCTTTGATTTTTCTAGCCATCTCAATACTCCATATCCTCAAGCTGTCGCGACCAGGCGATCAGTTTCTTTTGCGGCCCAGGCAAGGTCGGCAGCGGTCGAGACCACATCACCGATCAGTAGAAGCGCAGGGCTCTTCACATTGTTCTTGGCAACCACTTCAGGCAGCGTCGCGAGCGTGCCGTAGAAGCGGCGTTCGTTGGCGCGGGTGCCGTTTTCAACCACGGCCACTGGCGTTGACGCCTTCACGCCTTCACCGATTAGGCCGGCGGAAATCTTTGGAGCGCCTTTGACACCCATATAAACCGCAAGCGTCTGGCCGTCGCCCGCCAGGCGCGCCCAATCCTTGTAGGCGCCATCCTTCAGGTGGCCTGTGACAAGCGTGATGGAGCTTGCGTGCGCGCGGTCCGTTAACGGGATTTGCGTGGTGGCGGCAATGCCCTGAAAGGCGCTGATGCCGGGCACGACTTCCACATGAATGTCGTGGGCGCGGAGAGCGTCGAGTTCTTCACCTGCGCGGGCGAACAACAGGGGATCGCCACCCTTCAGGCGTACAACACGGCGGCCCTTGAGGGCTTCTTCCACGATTACGCGGTTGATGCCGTCCTGGCCGATACCGTGGTCGCCTTCGCGCTTGCCAACAAAGATCAGGTCTGCGTCGCGGCGGGCGAGGGCCAGCACGTCGCGGCTCACTAGCCGGTCGTAGACAATCACGTCTGCTTGTTGGAGTGCACGGTGCGCCTTGATGGTCAGAAGGTCCGGGTCACCTGGGCCTGCGCCCACAAGCTGTACCTGGCCGGTGGTGGCACCCACACGGTGGCTTTTAGCGGCCTCTAGAACCAGGCGCTCCACCTCATGCTGGTCAAGGTCGGCATAGGTGCCGGCGTTGTCATAGAGGCGATCATAAAATAGTCTGCGGCGGGTTCCGTCAGGGATGATGGTCTTGACGCGAGCCCGGACAGCGCCCGCCGCAGCAGCAAGCACGCCAAGAGAAGGGGGCAGGAGTTTCTCAAGGCTGCTACGAAGGCGGCGCACAAACACTGGTGCGTCACCCCCGGAAGAGAAGGCCACCTGCAGCGGCCCGCGGGCAAATTGAGCAGGTGTCGTGAAATTCGATTTGGCTGGCTTGTCGATCACATTGACCGGCAGGTTGCGGGTGTTGGCGAGCCGAAGGATGCGTTCCTCGGTGATCTCGTCATCGGCGCCGATATAGACAAGCGTCTTGCCCTTCAGGTCATCTTCTGCAAACGGGCGGTCGTGGACCAGAAGGTCCCGGCCTGTGTCTTCAGGCAGCAGCCCGGCTTCCCGAAGCGCGTCTGTGGCGCCTGGCGCAATCACGCTGATGCGGGCTTGTGTTGGCGTGAACAGGCCCACCTTCGCCATGGCAGCCGATGTGGCGCCAACGATCAGGATGTGATGCTTTTCAGCGGTCAAAAAAACAGGGATGCTCGACATAGCCCTATACTCCTCGCGTCAATCCTGCACGCTTCAGCTTCAATTCCTGCCAGGGGCCGAAGGGTGCTTCTTCAGTGGTTCCATACATAGGCGTGGCTGCCCAGCGAAACAAACGAGAAGAATTTAGGGGTATCAGTAGAAAATTTATACTCAATAAATAGTGATATCACCTATTAATAAAAATAATATTCTAAAATAACTGATTTTTTAAAATGGTGAATTTGAGAAAAGCTGCTCGCTAGAATGGATGGCGACGGAATGGCGCTGGAATGAAATGCCAGTGTGAACATAATTTTAGCGTGAATAATCCAAAGTCATGCTTGTGAAGGGTTCTGAGTAGAAATATTTTCTTCGTCGATTCTTGCGAAAAGATAAAAAGCACGCCGAAGGCAGGATTCAAACAACGAAGTTCCCGATTGGCAGGGGAGCGGAAATCTGGCAGCTTTCCCTATGGGGAAAAGGGGAGAATAATTATGGGGACCACGCAAACCGGTCGCAGTTTCTATGTGGGTATGGGTGTCGCCCTGATCCTGCTGTCCTTTCTGGGCTTTGGCCCTTTCATGTATGAACGGTTCGCCACTGGCGGCGAGATGAGCCCGATGCTGGCGATGCACGGTGTCTTGTTCTTCGGTTGGCTTGTTCTTTACACCTATCAGGCCTCGCTGGTCCGTGCGCGAAACCTCAGGAAACATATGGTGCTTGGCAAGGCCAGTATTGCTCTCGCTATTGCTATGGCGGTGGTTTCGGTTGTTGTGACGGGGGAGGTGTTCGCCCGCGGCGAAAGCAGCGCAACGCCGTTTTCGCCCGAGCAGTTCGTCATGCTGCCGCTGATGGATATTACGCTCTTTGTCGTCTATTACAGCTTGGCTGTTTTAAACCGGAAAGTGCCTGAGACCCACAAGCGCCTGATGCTGCTTGTCGGCATCATGATGATGGACCCGGCGACAGGCAGGCTTGGCCTGACGCTTGGGTTTGCGCCAATCGGTCTTTTGTTCCACTTCGGGCTTATCGCTGCCTTGTGCGTCTATGACCAGAGGACACTTGGGCGCGTGCATAAGGTGTCATTGATCGCTGGGCTCGTGCTTGCGGCGCGGTATGTGGCCTTTTTCGCCATTGGCCCGACCGAGGCCTGGGCCAGCTTTGCGCGAATGCTTCTGGGCTAGGCAATCTAGCTGTTTCCTCCGCCGCCCTCTCTCGTGTAAGAAGGGCTTTAGGCAGGGGAGTATTGTATGCAGATCAACGAAGCCGGTTGGCAAAAGGCGCTCGGCGACGAATTCGGCAAAGACTATATGCAGGCGCTGGAGGCGTTCCTCGCGTCCGAAAAGGCTGCGGGCAAAACCATTTATCCTTTGGAAGAAAACATCTTTCATGCGCTTGAGGTCACGCCGCTTGACGATGTCAAAGTGGTGATCATCGGGCAGGACCCTTACCACGGCCCGGGGCAGGCACACGGGCTTTCCTTTTCGGTCCAGCCTGGTGTGGATGTGCCGCCGAGCCTCAGGAATATGTATAAGGAACTTGAGGAAGACCTGGGTGTCACGCACCCGGGCCACGGCTATTTGGAAGGTTGGGCCAAACAGGGTGTGCTTCTTTTGAATGCCGTCCTGACGGTGGAGGCCGCGAAGGCTGGCGCACATCAAAACAAGGGCTGGGAAAAGTTCACGGACCGGGTGATTGATGAGCTCAACAGTCATCACGACGGACTCGTGTTCATCCTGTGGGGTGGATATGCACAGAAAAAGGGTGGCGGGATCGACAAGGATCGGCACATGGTGCTTGAGGGCCCGCACCCGTCACCGCTCAGCGCCTATCGCGGTTTCTTCGGCTGCGGGCATTTCTCCAAGGCCAACGACTATCTGAAGGCGAAGGGCAAAACACCGATCAACTGGCAGCTTGACCCGATCACCACGCCTGGAGAGCAGCTGGGCTTGCTATAAGGAACTACGAGGGACCGCGGCATTGTGTCGGCTTGCCGGATGGCTGTTTGGCTGCGAGCGTGGCAAATGAGAGGGGATACCAGATGGGACTAGCCGGGTATTTTGTTATTCTCATTGTTTTTGTGGTGGTTTTCACCTTCGAGGTGATTGCGCCCGCGTCGGGTAATGACTGTGACAAGCGCTGGCAGATATATGCGGGGGCGATCAGCGCGGTGCAGATGGCCGTGACGCTTGCAGCAGGCTATCTGTTCAATGATTGGTTCGCGGCTCATGCGGTTTTCCAGTTGAATCCCGGCATCCCGGTATTTGCGGCTGCGCTTCTTGTGTTCCTAGTTGTCAGTTTCATTGCCTACTGGTGGCACCGGGCGACCCACCGGTTCGATTTGCTGTGGCGGGTGTTTCATCAATTGCACCATAGCCCGGCACGGATTGAAGCGCTGACAGCTTTTTATGTGCATCCCTTCGACGGCCTGGCCGCGAATATCCTTAATGTCGGCGTGGCGTTCTGGCTATTGGGGGTGTGCGTGGATGTTGCAGCTATCGCGCTTGTTTATGCGGCTGTCTATAACATCTATATCCACTCTGATACCCGCTCTCCCCATTGGCTGAGATACATTGTCCAGAGGCCAGAAATGCACCGCATACACCATAAGGCGGGGCATCATGCAAACAACTATGGCTTGCCGATATGGGACCTCTTGTTTGGCACTTTCACAAACGTGTCTGGTGCAGATTTTCCATGCGGCTTTGAAAAGGCAAAAGAACAGCAGATCAAGGACATGCTGCTTCTGCGGGATATCAAAGGCTAGGATGCTTCAGTTTCGCCGTCCTCATCTTCCTCATAAGGCATGTCCTTGAGGATTGCTTCGCCCTTGACGTACCACGACAGACCAAAAGCCCAGACGGAGATTGTCTCCAGCCAGAAGGTGGGGCTCCTGGCCTCAATCGCTGTGACCTGGTCTGCGCTCAGCACATATTTCCCCAAAATCAGATAGGCCGCGCCCAGGCCGATCATAGACAGCATGGTCCAACCGCAAAGCCGGTAGATTTTGTTGCGGCGGCGTTTTTGCAGGGTGGGCTCCGTCTCTCCGGATTTGGTGAACAGGCACAGGCAGAAATAGGCCAGGACCAGGAAGAAGGCGAGCGAGAAAAACCAGTGCAGATAGCTTGAGACGCCAAAGGGAACGCCTGCCAGCACGTCTTTGGTCTCAAGCGTTGGGAAAAGCGCGGTGCCCACTGCCGCCACAGCTGCGATGTTGCCCGCCGCATTGTCTGAGATATGATACCACGGGCGCCTGGCGGCCTGTTCGGGCGTGTCTTGATAACCCTGATAGGCATAGAGGAAGATCGCTTCTGCGCACAGCACGCCCACGAACACGTCTCCCATGGGGGAATGGTAATATTGGCTGATTGACAGGCGCATCAGGTCGCCGTTCAGATTGACCATATCGCCAAACAGGATGCTGCCGATGACCAGGATAATGGGAAACAGTAATCCGAGTCGGCCAATGGCCCGCCGCATACTCATATAGTGAATGATAAGCCCATTGGAGCCTGCCATGGAAACCTCCCCGTTTCGCTGAAAGCATCACTCCGAACAGGTGCATGATACACGGTATGGGCGCAGCCGCCAATGGGGGCTGCGCCAGACTGTGCTTACTTTCCTGCAATCTCTGTCAGCAGGATATGCCAGTGTTCAAGAGACTCATAAAAGGCCTTTACCGGCACCCGTTCATTGAGGCCGTGGGCATACATATCACTGCCCTTCATATAGATGCCGGACACACCATAGCTATCCATGCCCGCAGCGCGGAAATGCATGCCGTCTGTGCCGCCTGATTCCATATAAGGGACAATTTCCACGCCGGGGTGTAGGGTGTGGACGGCTTTTGTCAGTGGGCCAAGCACATCTTCGCGCAGTGGCGATGCAGGGCTTTCTGTTGGCTCATAAATGACCTCCCACTCGATGGCAGGGTTCGCAACGACCTCCTTGAGCATGCTCAGCGTGTTGTCAACGCCCGTCCCCGGGAACACCCGGCAGTTTACCGTTGCTGTGGCGCTTTGTGGCAGGGCGTTTTCCGCATGCCCGCCGCGCAGCATGGTGGCCACACAAGTTGTGCCTGTGGTGCCGACATATTCAGGATAGGACCGCAGTGTCTTCAACGCCCATTCGTCGTTCGGGTTTTCTGCGAAGGCGGCCATTGCCTTGCCCAGATCACCTTCCGACCGCTTTGATGAAGCCTTGAAGAAAGCACGGGTCAGATCGCTATAGGATACCGGGAATTTGTAGGCCTGGATTTTCTTCAGCGCGTCGGCCAGATCATAAATCGCGTTGTCTTCACGCGGACGGCTGCTGTGGCCGCCTGGGTTGGTGGCTGTCAGTTCAAAGGTGACATAGGTTTTCTCGGCGGCCTGCATGTTGAAGCTGATCACGCTGCCGTCGTCTGCCAGGGCCCCGCCGCCCGCGTCGGCGATCAGCACGAACTCGGCGTCCGTCAGGTCACGGAAATCATTGGCCAGGGCTTCTGTTGTCACCATGCCGGACTCTTCGTCGCCCGAAAACGCGATGATCAAGTCGCGCGTTGGCACAAAACCTTCAGCCTTCAGACGCAGGAACGCAGATGTAAGCGACGTGGTGCCCATTTTGTTGTCAACAGTGCCGCGGCCAAAGAAATAGCCGTCTTCCTCGATCAGCGTGAAAGGGTCGCGCTCCCAGTCTTCGGGGCGCGCGTCCACCACATCCATATGGGCGGACAGAAGGATCGGTTTTTTGCCCGATGACCCATCACCCCGGTAGCGCACGATCAATGCGGCAGTTTCGCCCATTTCCTTGATATGGATATCGGCGTCGTCAAAGCCGCCCGCCCGGAATTGATCAGCCAAGTAATTGGCCAGCTTGGGCACATTGCCGAATCCTTCGGCGGTGCGCATGGCAATGGAAGTGCGGTATATCTCCAGCGCTTTCTGTTCATGCGCTGTTGGGTTGTCCTGGCTGGCGTGCCCCTGTGGCGTCAAAATCGTTGCCGCAAGGGCAAATGCGGTGAGTGTCTTTTTCATGGGTATTCCCTCTGTTTCCCCTGTTTGAAAAGACGGTAGCTCAACAAAGGCAAGGGAACACCATAGAAATTCTGCGGCTGAGTATAAGAAATCCCAAAGTGGGTGATCCAGTGCGACTTTCGTCTAATTGAACGACTCCTTCTAGCATGCTAGGCCTTGCCCATCACACACACTGGAGAGCCCCATGTTTCATATTATTGATCCGCTTCTGCTGCCTGAAGAGGTTGCGCGCCTGAGAGAGTTGGCGCAGACGATCAAGTTTGAGGATGGACGGCAAAGCAACCCGGGCTTTTCCAAGAAGAATAACCTTCAGCCTAACCATGGTGACGAAGGCTATAAGGAAGCGGCAAGCATTGTTCAGGCGGGACTTTCCCGAAACGAATATTTCCGCGACTATTGCATCCCCAAGTCCATGGCTATTCCGATGCTGACCAAATACCAGCCGGGCATGAACTATGGCGAACATATCGACAATGCCATGTTGCCATACCGGCCGGCCATCCGGTCGGACATCAGCTGCACGGTTTTTGTGTCTGACCCCGAAAGCTATGAGGGCGGCGAGCTGAATGTACGCATGGGGGACAAGAACCTGCAGATCAAGGGCAAAGCCGGGACGGCAGTTGTGTATCCCAGCACCACTTATCATCAGGTGTTGCCGGTCACAAAGGGTGAGCGCATTGTTTCCATCACCTTTATCGAAAGCATGGTGCGTGACCTTCAGCAGCGCGAGATTTTGGTTGAACTGACGGAATTCCTGCATGCCAACGCTGCCAAGGTGGGGGCGGACGAGCAGATGCGGCTTGAATATGTGCGCCAGAACCTGACGAGGATGTGGAGCGGTACCTAGGCGCTAGTTCGCGTACCCGAATGCCCTGAGCTCGCTTGCGGTCAATTCGTGGGTGCGGGCGAAATCAACCAGCCAATTCATTCCCTTGGTGATTTCCTCGCTGTTTTCAGCGCGGGATGCGGCCAGCCGGTCGCGCCTATCCTGCGCGGAAAAGCTATAGTCCGTGGCTTTCGAATACCGCCCCAGGACAGGGTTGCTGAGCGCATTGGCTATGTTTTGTTCATCGGCTGGGTGGTCAAAATGCCGGGCCAGCGCCGCAAGGGACGCTGCCGGGTCTTTCAGATAGCGGTCAAAATCCAACCGATGTACCCGGTCGCCTGCTACCTCTGATGCAAGCTGCATGTTGGTCATTTCCGCCAAGTAGGTCATGGCCGCCAACTCTCCGGCTGACATCGAATGCAGAGGCGGCAAGCTTGCGCCTGTCGCTTCCATCAGGGAAGCCATGCGAGGCTTGGCGCCGCCCGCGAGGTCGGTGATATAGGCCGGTGCCCCCAGAACCGTGCTGATATAGATTTCAGGCGCCATGGAAAGGCACATGGCCCGGTCCTTTGGGAACTGCGTCAGCCACGGCGCCGCCAGCAGGCTGCAGAAGCTGGTGGCCTTGAGGACGCTTGTTTCGCCCTTCTTTGGTGTGCGGGACCAGAGCGCGCGCATAAGCGCCATGTCTTCCATGATAGATGCACTGTTTTTCCGGCTCCAGACGGTATCGCGGTCGGTCCAGAAATGGGCAAGGTCGCGAAGCGGCAGTGGTTCGCGCAGGCTGAACATGCCGTCCAGAAGTCCAAGGGCGCGTGAAATCAGCGTCGAGCCGCAATGGCCGACATGGAAGATCAGCCCCATTGGCTGTGCAGGCGCTGCGCCGGTTTGCGCGCGAACCTCTTCAAGGCTGGCCCAGTTGCCCTGCATGCCGGGGCGGATGGCACGCTGGTCCAGAAAGGCTGCATCACTATAGAAGGCTGTGTCAGCGTCAATCAGATAGACCTGATCGCTTTCCCAATTCACCTGGAAGGGATAAAGCGCGGGGTCGTCCATCAGGTTTGGCGTGGCCTGCATCGACTTTATGCATCCGTTTCATGTTAGGGATTGGGCTGTGGGCGAGAGGATAGGCGGCGATTTCGCAGATAACAATATGCTGATGGTTTATCTGCCATCGTGGATATGGGGACCGGGAGGCGGCGGGTACCACCTCCCGGCATGTTGTTTTTAGTCCATCAGTTTTTTCAGAACATAAACCGTCTGCAGGGCATCAGTGAAGGCTCTCTGCTTTAGGTTCGCGGCGGCTGAATGCCCGCCTTCGGTGTTTTCATAATAGATCACCGGCTTGTCCATGGAGAGCATCCGTGCCGCCATCTTGCGGGCGTGGCCCGGGTGCACGCGGTCGTCCTTCGTGGACGTATAGAAGAAGACCTCCGGATAGTCCTTGTCAGCACTGAGGTTCTGGTACGGTGAATATTTAAGGATATAGTCCCGCTCTTCCGGGATATCCGGGTTGCCGTATTCGCCCATCCAGCTTGCGCCGGCCAGAAGCGTATGGAACCGCATCATGTCCAGAAGTGGTACAGCACAGATCACAGCGTTCCATAGGTCCGGGCGCTGGGTGGTCATCACACCCATCAGAAGGCCACCGTTTGACCCGCCGCGGATACCCAGGTGCTCAGGGCTGGTGAGGCCGCTGCTGATCAGGTCTTCGCCCACGGCGATAAAATCGTCATAGGCGCGCTGGCGGTTTTCCTTTAGGGCCGCCTGGTGCCATTTCGGGCCAAACTCGCCGCCGCCACGGATGTTGGCAACAGCATATGCGCCGCCTTCTTCAACCCAAAGCTTGCTGAAGCCGGACAGGTAACCAGGCGACAAGGAAATCTCAAACCCGCCATAGCCATAAAGAACGGTCGGTGTCTTGCCGTCCATCTTGGTGTCTTTGTGGCGGATCAGGAAATAGGGTACGCTGGTGCCGTCAGCCGACGTGGCGAACTTCTGTTCGGTCACCAGGTTCGAGGCATCAAAGCGCGTTGGCAGGCTTGTCACTTCTTCTGGCACCTTACCGCGTTCCACGACATAAAGCGTGTCGGGCTGCAGGAAGCTCTCAAAATTCACGAAAGCTGCGTCGGTCCATTCATCGGCGCTTACTACATTCAGGCTGCCGTTTTCCGGCATGCCCAGGTCCGCCACCTGCCAGCCTTCGGCGTCGGGGCGGGCGGACTTCAGGTTGCCGGTTACTTCGTCAAGCACGGTCAGGAAAACGCGGTCCTTCCCGATGGTCACGTCGTCGATTGAGTTACGCTCGCCCGGCTCGAAGATCACCTTGAGGCTCAGGCCTGGGCGGCCAGCGATTGCGTCGGCCACCTTGATGGATACCAGCGAGCCAGCCTTCACTTCTTTGGCGCCCACGGTCCAGTCCTTGCGCATTTGCAGGAGGAGCATGTCGGCGAAGAAGCCCTGGAAGGAGATGGTCTTTGGCAGGTCCAGCGTGCGCATTTCCGCCTCAAGGCCTTCGCCTTCCATGATGTGGATCACTTCGGTGAAAAAGTCAGGCGCCTGCACAACGCCCACATACGTGCCGTCAGGGCGGTGGCTCGCGAACGGGAAGCTACCTACGTCCTTGCGGTCGCCTTCATGCATCAGCTTGGCCATCGACAGCGGTTCGTTCCGCTTCCAAAGCTTGATCTGGTTGGCATAGCCAGAATCCGTCATGGTGCCGTCACCAAAATCTGTGCCGATCAGCACGGTGTCAGCGTCCACCCACACAACTTCCTGTTTGGCTTCTTCGGTGATGAAACCGCCATCCACGAAGCGTTTGGTGAAGGCGTCAAATTCGCGCACCACAACGGCGTCACCGCCGCCGCGGCTCAGTTCAATCAGGCAGCGGCCAAAATCGGGTGCCAGGCACTTACGCGCCTTATAGACCCAGTTCTCGCCTTCTTCTTCGGCCAGCTTGTCAAAGTCCAGAACGTCCACCCACTTGGGTTCGCCGGATTTGTATGACTTCAGGCTGGTACGGCGCCACAGGCCACGGACATTCTTTTCATCCTGCCAGAAGTTGTGCACGGCACCGCCCGTGAGGCGGCCATAGGCGATTTTGTCCTTGGCGTTATAGTCCTTCAGTGCGCGTTCCTTCAGGGCCTCAAAACGCGGGTCTTTTTCCAGCATGCCAAGCGAATGGGCATTGCGTTCATGCACCCATTCAAGCGCCTTGTCGCCTTCAACCTCTTCAAGCCACAGGAACGGATCATCGTCCGCACCCACGGCAACCGTAATGGCTGCAGCCATAACTACTCCTACTGTCACTGATTTCATTTTGTCCCCCCTTGGACTGTTTTTGTTGCGTTTAGAAATTGTCTTTCCGCGCCCGCACTTCGGCGAACACTTTGGGTAGCGGCGCGCCAATCATGCCCACCGTTTCCTGGATGTTGTCGCTCATGGGCCTGAGGAACGGGTTGGTTGCCTTCTCCAGCCCGATGGTGGTCGGGATGGTGGGTGTGCCTGCTGCGCGCAGTTTTTCCACTTCCGCCATGCGGGCCTGAAGGTATGCATTGCCGGGCTCCACCGTCAGGGCGAAATTGCCGTTGGCCATGGTATATTCGTGGGCGCAGTAGACCTTCGTTTCGTCCGGCAGCTTCAGGAATTTCGACAGCGATTGCCACATCTGGTCTGCCGTGCCTTCAAACAGACGGCCGCAGCCCATGGCGAACAGCGTGTCACCGCAAAAAAGCGCGGCGTCGCCAGCAAAATGATAGGCAATATGCCCGGCTGTGTGGCCCGGCACGTCATAAACGTCTGCCGCCACATCGCCCAGATAGGCTTGGTCCCCGTCGCCAACCGCTATATCAAGGCCCGGGATGCGCTCGCGTTCCGCCGCCGGCCCGACAATGGTCACACCAAAGCGTTCCTTCAGCGCCAGGTTGGCGCCCGTATGGTCCCAGTGGTGGTGGGTGTTCAGGATATGGGTCAGCGTCCAGCCGCGCTTCTCAAGCTCCGCGACCACTTCATCCTCAACGGCAGGGTCAACGACCGCCGTGTCGCCCGACCTGGGTTCATGGATCAGATAAACATAATTGTCCGACAGGACCGGTATTTGAACGATCTCAAGCATAGATAACTCCCACTCCGGGCGACACTATAGCCGCGCTCGACAGTCGGGCCAACTCAGAAACGGCAGTGTGTGCTTGCACCCATGTGCCATGCCCCCTTACGGTGTTGGCTGATTGCATCACAAGAAAGGGACGGCCATGGGCATCACGCGTCTGAATTTCCTAAAACTGATGGTGGCGGTGGCCTTCCTGGCGCTCAGCGGGTGTGGCGACAGCGGACAGACGCCGGAACGCTATGATGTTCTGATCATGAACGGCACCGTGTATGACGGCACAGGTGCGCCGGGGCGCGAGGTTGATGTGGGGGTGCGGGATGACCGAATCGTCGCCATCGGAGACCTTTCGGGTGCGGAGGCCGACACGGTTATTGATGCTGCGGGTAAGGCGGTCTCCCCCGGCTTTATCAATATGCTGTCCTGGGCAACAGACAGCCTGATCATCGATGGCCGCGGCCTGTCGGACACCGTTCAGGGAGTAACGCTTGAAGTGTTTGGCGAAGGCTGGTCCATGGGGCCACTGGCGGATCATACGAAAGCAGATTACCAGAAGAAAATCAGCGCCACGCCCCAGCCCTATGACGTCAACTGGACCGGCTTTGGCGAATATCTTGAGATGCTGGAAGCAAAGGGCATTTCGCCAAATGTGGCGTCCTATGTGGGTGCCACCACCGTGCGGATCAATCATGTCGGATACGCCAACCGTGCGCCGACAGCGGATGAGCTTGAAGCCATGAAGGCCGAGGTGGCGACCGCGATGGAGGAAGGTGCCATGGGCCTAGGCACGTCGCTTATTTATGCGCCGGCCTTCTATGCTGATACAGATGAGCTGATCGCGCTGGCGAGCGTCGCGGGCCAGTATGGAGGTCGCTATATTTCGCACATGCGCAATGAAGGCAGCCAGATCATGACCTCGCTGGAGGAGCTGATCACCATCGCCCGGGAAGCCGGGCTTCCGGCGGAAATTTATCACCTGAAGGCAGCGGGCAAGGAAAATTGGGGCAAGCTGGATGAGGTGATCGCCCGGGTTGAAAAGGCGCGGGCTGAGGGCTTGGATATCAGCGCGGATATGTATAGCTACACGGCTGGGGCCACCGGGCTTGATGCGGCCATGCCGCCCTGGGTGCAGGAAGGCACACACGATGATTGGGCGGCCCGCCTGAAGGACCCGGAAATCCGCAAGCGGCTGCAGGTGGAAATGACCACGCCGTCTGACGATTGGGAAAACCTGATGCTGGCGGCAGGCCCGGAGGGGGTGTTGCTCCCATACTTCCAGAACCCGGAGCTGAAGAAATATACAGGCATGCGCCTTTCGGAAGTGGCAGCGGCCATGGGCAAAACGCCCGAAGAGGCCGCGATGGATCTGGTGATCGCGGACGGCACGCGCGTGAGCGCCATCTATTTCCTGATGTCTGAGGAGAATGTGAAAAAGAAAATCCGACAGCCCTGGGTGGCTTTCGGGTCTGACGCCGAAGCGGTGGACCCTATGGTCGCGAAAGAATTTGGCGGCAAGCACCCGCGCACCTACGGTAACGTCGCGCGGTTGCTTGGGCACTATGTTCGGGACGAAAAGGTCATCCCTCTTGAGGAGGCAATTTTCCGGTTGACCGGACTGCCAGCGGCACGGCTGAAGCTAAGGGATCGTGGCCATATTCTTGAAGGGGCTTTCGCCGACATTGTTGTTTTCGACCCGGCGACGGTTGCTGATCATTCAACCTTCAACGATCCACACCAACTTTCCACGGGCGTCAGTAATGTATTCATCAACGGTGTACAAGTGATCAAGGATGGTGAGCATACGGGCGCGACCCCAGGACGTGTGGTGCGTGGCCCCGGCTGGACCGGGCGGATGGGAAGCCAGTAAGCGAGCGTATCAGACGTTCAGAAGCCAGGCGCCGACCTTCAGACGCACGTCAAGATCGGGGGCCACCTCACCCTGTGGGGCAATGGGCCAGTCCCATTCTTCAATCGGGTCGCCCGGCAACAGGGTGCGATCAACGGTCTGGATAATATGCGGTGCAGTGCCAGTGACTTCCACGCGTTCATAATCCGTGATCAAAAGCACCGGGCAATCCATGGCCAGAAGCGCCCGCACATGGGCCTTTTGCACAGCTGAGGTGATTTTTTGTTCCTGTTCGTCCGCGGGTGGGCTGGAGGCAAAAGCAAGAGGCAGTTGGCTCAGCACATTGCAACTGATGGCCATCCCGAAGCCCACAAGCGGCAGCGGTGCCATATCCGGTGGGCTGAAGGCCGTGTTCTTGTCGCCCAACCAGAATTCCTCAAGCATGCCTGTGAGATCAGCGCGCTCGAACTCTATGTTCCCAAATGATCGGATAGCCCGGCGGGTACGGCGGGTTTCAACGGCGTCCATCAGAAGCGCTCCTGCCGGGTGATCATTAAGCGCTGCCAGTGGCACGTCAAGGCATAGCCCAGCGCCCATCAAGAGGATCGGTTCATTTGGGTCTGCCTGATGAAGGTGGGCAGTGATACATTCCTTGGTGTGCTGCAGATGCTCTGCCCAGAAGGCTTTTTGCCTACGGTGGCGACCAAGGATGCCCGCAATTTCGCGCACCAGCCCTCCTTCACGGGCACCGGGCACCGCGCGAACGGTCAGGACGGTCAGGAATTCTTCAATCATGGTTCACTATCCATCCCAGGCAGAAGCTTGCCTGGGTTCATAATGCCGATGGGGTCAAGAGCCGCCTTGATCTGGCGCATCAGGTGAAGGGCAGGGCCCTTTTCCTGCTCCAGATACTTCATTTTGCCAAGGCCAATGCCGTGTTCGCCCGTGCAGGTGCCACCCATCTCAATCGCGCGGGTTACCATGCGGTCGTGCAGATCGTCGAGCGCGCGCATTTCCCCCAGATTGTTCGGGTCCGCCAGCAGGATTGTGTGGAAATTGCCGTCGCCCACATGGCCTACCATGGTGCCAACGATGGGGCTTTCATCCATGTCAAAGCGGGTTTCGCGCATACAGTCCCCAAGCCTTGAGATAGGCACGCATACGTCTGTTGTCATGATGTGTTTGCCTGGAGCCATGGCGCGGGTGGCATAATAAAGCTGGTGGCGCGCGTGCCACAGCTTGTTTATGTCTTCCTGCCTCTCGGCGAATTCAATGTCCGATCCGCCCATCTCGGACGCTAGTTCAGAAAAAGCGCTGACCTCTGCGTCGACTGCGGCGGCACTGCCGTGAAATTCCAGGAACAGGGTGGGCGCTTCCTTGTGCTCGAGGCCTGAGTATGTATTCACAGCCTTGACGGACAATTCGTCCAAAAGCTCAATCCGCGCGACCGGCAGCCCCATCTGGATGGTGGCAATCACCGCACTTGTAGCCGCATCAAGGTTTGGGAAGTGGCACACCCCCGCCATCAGCTTTTCTGGCCTACCATAAACCCGCAGACTCATTTCCGTCACCACGCCAAGCGTGCCCTCAGACCCAGCAAAAAGGTGCGTCAGATCATACCCTGCAGCCGATTTGCGTGCGCGGTTCCCGGTCTCAATGATTTCGCCTGTGGCGGTGACGACCTGCAGGGACAGCAGTTGTTCACGCATGGTGCCGTACCGGACTGCATTGGTGCCAGATGCGCGGGTGCCCACCATGCCGCCCAGCGTGCAATCGGCCCCCGGGTCGACCGGGAAGAATAGGCCCTTGTCGCGCAGATGCGTATTGAGTGCCTGTCTGGTAACGCCCGCCTGGACACGGACATCAAGGTCGGCTTCGTTAACGGCAAGGACACGGTTCATCAGGCTTAGATCTATGGTCAGGCCGCCATGAGGGGCGGTGACATGCCCTTCGAGCGACGTACCGGCCCCAAAGGGGATCACCGGCATGCGGTGGCGGGCGCAGATGCGCACAGCGTCGGCGACCTCTTCCGTGGTGCCTGCATGAAGGACGGCATCCGGCATCATCACGGCATGCGAGCTTTCATCCGCGCCATGTTGCTCCCGGTCAGCGGATGCCAGGCTCAGCTTTGCGCCGAAGCGTGCTGTCAGGTCAGAAATGGCCAAGTCTTTGTTCATAGGGTCATTTTACAGAAGCTGAATTATTTGGCGAGAGTAGAATGAATTATGCAGGCCAACCCAAGTCTGTTAACAGAACATCAAGCCTTGGGACTTAGGGTGTTAGTGCAAATGTGGGGGCAGGGGCGGTTTTATATGCTGACGCAAGTCATAACAAATATCCTCAACGAGCATGATTTTCGCGTCCTCGGCCTTGCCGGTCTTATTTCGCTGATGTGCGCCTTTACCGCGGTTCTGATGGCTCAGCGCGCAAGAGAGTCCGCCGAAAAGGACCGCTGGCGCTGGCTTTTGAAATCTGCCGTTGTGGTGGGTGGCGGTTTCTGGGCAGCTCATTTCATAGCGATACTGGGGTGGGATCAGGGCATGGCCATTGCCCATGGCTTCTGGCTGAACGTGATGTCAGGCGCCGTGATGATCGGGTCTGTTGGCATAGGCCTTTATATCGCCACCTATAACCGGACCAAACGCGCGCGCCTTCTGGCTGGGCTGATTGTAGGCGCTGGGCTGGCGCTGATGCATTTCGTAGAACAGCAGTCCCTGATGCTTCAGGGCACGATCTTTACCGATGTCTGGTTCAATGCCGTTGCCGTTTTGGCCACGCTTCCGTTTACCGGTATCGGTTTTGTGGTCATGAACAAGACCTACGACCGGGTCAGGCTGCTTCTTGCCACAGCGCTTCTTGCAGGCGCTCCTCTTGTGCTTCATGTGATTGCCATGGCGGGGACAACCATTGTGCCTGATGCCATGCAGCCGGTCCCCGACCGGATATTCACAGATGTGGTACTGGGTTTTGGCGTGTCCCTTGGGGCGTTTGCGGTTCTGGGTATAAGCTTGGCCATGGTGATTATGGATATTCACCTGACCGAGCATCAGTCGGTTGAGGTTTCGCGCCTTCAGGGGCTTGCGGACGCTGCCATTGAAGGCATCGTGGTGGTGGATTATGGCGGGCATATCGTTGATGCCAACCCAAGCTTCCTATCGCTTGTCTGCCATAGCGCGCGCCAACTGAGGGGGCAGGATTTCGCCCGATATTTTCATGATTTCCCGCGCGGGGAAACAGTCACCAACCTGTCGGAACGGGCGGAGCATGTTGAAGAGACCACGCTTGTCAGCTCTGTTGGTGAAGAGATCCCGACGGAGCTGTTTTTCAAGTGCGCGATTGTTCGCGGCGAACCCCACAATGTGGTGATTGTCAGGGACCTGCGTGAACGCCGCGCCGCCGAACAGCGGATCAATTATCTGGCCAACTATGACATGCTGACCGGCCTTGCCAACCGCCAATTGATGATGGACCGGTTGGGGCAAAGCATCCCGACGGCATTGGCGCACGACCAGAAAGTCATCCTTCACTTCATCGACCTGGATTCCTTCAAAGAAATGAACACAACCATCGGCCAGCATAACGCGGATCAGCTTCTGAAGTTTATCGCTGGGCGCATTTCAACTGTGATGCGCGGTATGGTGACGGTATCGCGCCTGGGCGCCGACCAGTTCTGTGTTGTTCAGGAAGGGGTCGCTAGTACGGAGAGTGCTGTACTTCTGCTTGAGCGCCTGCGCCGGAAGCTCAGTCAGCCGTTTTCTGTGGCCGGGCGCGAGGTAAAGGTTACAGCCTGTGTTGGCACAGCCGTCGTCCCAGATGACGCGGATGACCCGAGCACACTTCTGGCGCGCGCAGAGATCGCCATGAAGAAGGCGAAATCCATTGGGCGAGGCACCTATTGCTTCTATGAAGAAAGTGTCGACAAGGCGCAGGAGGATCGCCGCAAGCTGAAGCTGGAACTCTCTGGGGCGCTTGAACGAGGAGAGCTGTTCCTTTTGTATCAGCCACAATTTGACTGCGACACTGGCGTTGCTACCGGCTTTGAGGTGCTGGTGCGCTGGCGACATGCGGAACGCGGCATCATCTCACCCGCTGAGTTCATCCCACTAGCCGAAGAAACGGGGGCAATTGTTGAAATTGGCAACTGGATCATCGATGAAGCCTGCAAGGAGGCGGCAAGTTGGGAAAACCCTCTAAGGGTTGCCGTGAACCTGTCACCGGTTCAGTTCCTTGAAGATCATCTGGCCGGCTATATTGCAGACACGCTTCAGCGACATGGCCTTGCGCCACGCCGCCTCGAGCTTGAAATCACGGAAGGCGTGCTGATAGAGGACGAAGAACGCGCGCTTGATATGCTCAGAACGCTGAAGGAGAAAGGTGTTCTGTTGGCGATGGATGACTTTGGAACGGGCTACAGCTCGCTCAGTTATCTCAGGCAATTTCCTTTTGATAAGCTGAAGATCGACCGCAGTTTCATTATCAACCTGCAAAGCGACCCGCAGGCGCTGGGTATCGTCAAGGGCATGATCGGGCTCGGGCACGGCCTGGATATCCCGGTGTTGGCAGAGGGTGTGGAGACCGAAAGCCAGCTTGCGATGCTCCGACTGGAACATGGTGACGAGGTGCAGGGCTTTTTCACCGGCAAGCCAAAGTCAATTGCAGACTATGCCAGCCTGACCAAAGCATCTGAAAAACAGGATGAGGCCGGTCAGCCGGCGATATCGGGGCGTACAGCCTAACGCCCTTCGGCGAGCAGTGCCCCGAGCTTTTCACTGAACGCCAGTGCGGAAACCCCGATGCTATTATGCTTTGTGCCACTGCGGTGCGATACCGTGGTGATGCCAATAACCCGATACCCTCCCGTCAGCTGTTGTAGGATCGGGCCACCGCTATCGCCATTCAGCGACAGACAAGTGGTTACCAGCACATGCCCTTTATAAGGGGCGGCAACGATCTGGCAGTTTTCTTCCAGCGACAGGATGTGCGCCCGGTCGCCGGCATACCCGGCAGTGGTCACCTGGGGCATTATCGAAACTAGCTCAGGTTCCGTATGTTTCCCGGGCAAAAGGTCGGGGTGAAGCTCAAGAAAGCCAATGTCGGCGCCGATGGGGTCAGTCAGGATAAGCAAGGCCCAGTCTTGGGACCAGTTTGCCGGATTTATCGCCGCATTTTCGAGGTTGAAGTCCTTACCGAGGATATAGCCTTTGACCCTTGAGTGGGCGATATAGTCGCCTTTTGCGTAGCCTGCCAGAAAATGAAGATTGTTGGGAACCGATCGTTTTTTCGTGCGCGGGGAATAGACACAATGGGCCGCTGTCAGCACCAGTTTTTCGCCCACAAGCGTGCCGCTGCAGTGGGTCAGGCCGTTGTTGTTTACACGCCCAATGGCACGCCAGGGCGCTTCGCTGCTGTCCACCGTGCGGCGCTTGAAGCTGGTGACCACATTTTCAGGCACACGGCCTTCAGCTGCCCGCATGCGCTTCAGGCGTTCTTCCGGCGTCATGGTCGCGTCCTGGTCCTGTGCCCATACAGGCACAGCCAAAAGCACGAAGGCGATTATGGCTAAGGTCCTAATCATCCGTATTCAGCTTGGGCGGTTCTGTGTCGCTTACAGGGATGTTTACTGTGATGCTGCGGTAGAAGCAGCTGGGGTGTCCCACGTGACAGCATTTTCCCCCTTTTTGCTCCACAACAAGCCACAGCGCATCCTGGTCGCAGTCTGTGCGGAATTCCTTCACCAGTTGAAATTCGCCAGAGGTAGCGCCCTTGTGCCAAAGCTCCTGGCGGGAGCGGCTGAAATAATGCGCCTCGCCTGTCTCGATGGTGCGCTCAATGGCCTCAGCGTTCATCCAGGCCTGCATCAATACCCGGCCCGTTGTTGCGCAGGTGGTGACAACAGGGATCAGGCCCTGGTCATCGAACTTGGGGGCGAAGGCATCGCCTGTTTCCACAGTCTTTCTGTCAGCCCGGTCTGCAAACTGGATTTTGGTCATTGGTACGCTCTTAAAAATAACAAAGCGGCATGATCGCCCGATCACACCGCTTCATCAAGTCTCTTGCTTCGATTTTATCAGAAGATGAAATTATCCGTGGCCAGTTCGCCCATTGTAACACCGGTCAGCAGCACGCTGTCACCGCCACCAAGATCAATCAACAGGCCTTCCGTCGTGTCGGTGGCTGCGGCCTGAACGCTGGCGAGGTCTGTGAAGTCTGTGCTGGTGCCAGAGAGGTTCAAGGTGTCTTCCTCAAGACTGAAGCCTTCAACAATGTCACTACCGCTGCCGCTTTCAAAGATCAGAACATCGGCTTCGCTGCCGGGCCGAAGGATATCGTCACCACTGCCGCCATTGAGTGTGTCGGCACCTGTGCCTCCATACAGCGTGTCGTTGCCCGCGCCGCCGCTGATGATGTCTGCATCGGCACCGCCGTATAGTTCATCGTTGCCGTCGCCGCCATTTATGACATCATCTTCTGAGCCGCCGAAAATGATGTCGTCGCCATCATCGCCAGACAATGTATCTGCCCCCAATCCACCGCCGAGTGTGTCTTGGTCTTTACCTCCATAGCCGAGATCGTCTCCGGCACCAGTCCATATTTGGTCCCCACCGGTACGACCGGTTATTTCATCATTACCATCGCCGCCAAACAGGAAATCGCCATCCGCGCCGCCGTCGATGGCGTCGTTACCATCGTTTCCGTGAATATTATCCCGGCCACGTTGGCCATATTGGTGATCGTCATTGCTGCTACCTGTCAAACGGTCACCGTCATCGCCACCATAAGTGTAAACACGCTCGAATTCACCACTTACCAAAGTGTCTCGGCCCGTACCGCCAAATAAGCTTGCGGCTGAAGCGTTGGCTACAAGGCGATCATGCCCGCCGTCTCCGTAGAGGAATGTGTGTTGCCCGTTTGCCTGAAGCAAATCGTTCCCCTCGCCTCCTCGCAATTTATTATATTCGCCACTGCCCACGATTGTGTCGTCTCCGCTAGCGCCGGAGACTTCCAACTGGTTGCCAACGCCTTCGATAAGGTCGCCGTCTTCGGTGACTGTGTACACGTTAAGGGCGACATTCAAATCTGACGGGGTTTCGTAGCCGGTGAGGTCGATTGTATCATTGCCAAGAACAAGATTCTCGATTTGCATGGCAGGGTTCGAGCCGAAAAATCCGATTACATCGATGCTGGCGATTACTTCATGGTTATTGTTCAAGATGTTGATTTTGAGGTTGTGATAGAAGCTTGAGCCGGAAAAGGCGATGTTGTCGGCACTATGAGCGATATTGGAGATATCGAGGATATCTACTTCGCCTTCTACTGAGGTGCTGCCTAGTTCAGAAATGCTGACTTCAAATTCTTCGGTGGACGCTTCTATATCCCAGTCCAGAATATAGCGATCGCTGCCATTGCCGCCAAAAAGGAAGGCCGGGCCTGCCAGTGAGTGATACAGGATGTCATCGTCACTACCACCATAAAGGCTCTGCCTAATGGCACCAGTATGCAATACGTCTTGCCCACCTTCTCCCAGGGCGACCGCATCCGGTGCGCTTCCAAGCGTGATGGTGTCATTTCCCTCTAGGCCACTGATGTCCAGAGTTAAGCTGTCTGTTGTAATGATGTCATCACCGTCGGTGGCGCCAAAGAAAAAGATACCGTTCATCGCCGCGCCGCTGATTCCCATTGGGATATTCAGGCTATCTGTTCCGATTTTCAGGGTTTCGATCTGGGTATGGGAAAGATTTCTGTGCGAGACATCAACTTGTCCGACGAATTCGCCATCCTCATAAACCCGGATGCCAAATATGTTGGAATAGGTGCCGCTGAAGCGAATATCCGTCAGGTTGCCCGCAACTGCGGACAGGTCCAATGTGTCGTTGCCCCAGCCACTTTCAGGGTATGCGGCGGATTCGGTTTCCGATATCCAGGTAAAGTATGGCTCGTCCGCTGAATGGGTTTCCCAATTAACCACATAAAGATCGTCGCCATCGCCGCCATGCAAGGAGGTATGATTGCCGTCACCTGTGGATAATGTGTCGTTTCCGTCCCTGCCAGCCAGAATATCATTATCCCCTGCCGTCAGAACGTCGTCAGTGTCAGTGCCTTCGATATATGACATTCGATGTCCCCCAATCTCTGTCATCGATAGTCTCAATATGTGTATTTTTTCACATAAATGTGGTATGTGGGAGTGTCAATGCGTTCTCCCTCCCCCCTTCCCAAATTTGAGAGAAAGAAAAGGCTTACTCCCGGAAGAAGTAAGCCTATTTGTGATCGGCTGCAAACACCTGTTCTATCCGCGCACCATGTCCCAGAAACGGCGCTCCTGGTCGGCTTCGCGGAAACAACCACGGAACTGGCGGGTGATGGTATAGACATCACTGTGCTTCACGCCGCGGCAGGACATGCAGCTGTGCGTGGCGTCCACCACCACGGCCACGCCTTTGGGCTTCAGATATTTTTCAATCGCGTCGGCGATCTGCGCGGTCATGGTTTCCTGCGTCTGCAGCCGCTTTGCATAAGCCTCGACGATGCGTGCAAGCTTGGAGATGCCGACTACTGATCCATTCGGCATATAGGCCACATGCGCTGTGCCCAAAACGGGCACCATATGGTGCTCGCAGTGGCTCTCGACTTTGATACCGCGCAGCACCACCATGTCGTCGTAGCCCGCGACTTCTTCAAATGTGCGCGACAGGATGTCGGCCGGGTCGTCTCCGTAGCCCTTGAAGAATTCCTGATAGGCTTTGGTGACACGCTTAGGTGTGTCCAAGAGGCCTTCTCGGGTCGGATCGTCGCCCGCCCAGCGGATCAGCGTGCGCACGGCCTCTTCGGCTTCGGCACGGCTTGGCTTGAGCACACGTGGGGTATTTCCTGCGCCTGCGTCCCCACGGGCGTCATCAGGGATTACCTTCAGTTCAGAGCCATTGGCCCTTTCAAGTACGGCATCCATCTAAAATTCCTTTCTGTGGATGATGGCCAACCTCATGTCGTCGGGTCGGCTATGGAATCGGTTTCCGGCGCGGGGCGCTTCGGAAACACCGATAGATATGGTCAGGATTAGCTGGAAATCAAGGCAAAGGCAAGATTTCTGAACCATGGGCCAAATCCTTCTTGGCATTCACTTACAGTCGGCTTACGTAAGGGGTGAACCTCTGGATCACTGGTTTGGGGCCTTTTATGACCGAACTGTACAATACCGATATCCTGCGCTGGACCACACGCATTCCGCACACCGACCGGCTTCAGGTGGCGGACGCGACAGTGACCAAGACCAGCCGCATCTGCGGTAGCCGGATCAGCGCGGATGCCTGTGTCCGGAACGGGGTGATCACCGAATTCGGTCAGGAGGTGAAAGCCTGTGCACTTGGCCAGACTACAGCCGCCATCGTTGGCCAGCATGTGATCGGGCTCAGTGAAGACGAGCTTTCTGACATCGCCGCGCGTTTCCGCCATATGGTTAAGACCGGTGAGGCTGACTTCCCTGATAAGTGGGCAGCTTTGGCGCTTCTTGCCCCTGTGTGGGAGCATCCGGGTCGCCATGGCAGTGTGCTACTGCCCTTCGAGGTGCTTGAAAGCCTGTTCGCCGAAGCGGATCATGCAGGCAACTGATTTCAATTCGATCTAACTATCGACAAAGTTCTGTTGTTCACTATGGTTGGCGCAAACCGAGTGGAGAGCGAAGATGGTGCGACGTTTCATATCAGGCCTGTTGTTGCTGGCAGTAGGCATTGTCAGCCCGGCCCTTGCCAACGGCACGATGGATGAGATGACAGCCGCCATCAGCCGCGGGGATTTCAAGGACATCACCAGTGTTCTTGTCATGAAAAACGGTGACATCGTCTACGAGCGCTATTTCGGCAATGGCAAGCCCGACTATCTCAATAACACGCGCTCCGCGACCAAAAGCATCACCAGCATGGCGGTGGGCGCGGCGATCGAGCAAGGCGCCTTCACCGGTGTTGATGACCCGGTCATGCCGCTGTTCCATGTCTATGACCCGATCAAGAACCTGAACGATGACAAGAAGGATATCCGCCTTAAGGACCTTCTGACCATGTCGTCTGCGCTTGATTGTAATGACAATGACCAGACAACGCCGGGCTATGAAGACAAGATGCATGAAAAACAGGACTGGACGCGCTTCGCCCTGGACTTGCCAACCATGCCAGGCTGGTCGCGCGATGGTATGGGGCTTGGGCCTTTCCGCTACTGCACAGTAGGGACATTCCTTACCGGTCAGGCGATCGAAATGGCGGTTGGGCAAAGCCTTGACGATTTCGTTGACGCCGCCCTTTTCACGCCGCTTGGGATCAGCAAATACGAATGGTACCGCTCCCCCATCGGGGAAGAGCAGGCCGGTGGCGGGCTGGAACTCACGAGCCGCGACCTGATGAAGTTCGGCCAACTGGCGCTAGAGGACGGTGTCTGGCATGGCCGCAGGTTGCTGCCCGAAGGCTGGATCGCTGCAAGCACCAAGCCGCACCGCAAGGTCAGTGAAACGCAAAGTTACGGATACCAGTGGTGGATCGGGGAGTTCTTCTCAGCCACTACGGGGCTGGTTCACAAGTCCTATTATATGGCCGGTAACGGCGGCAGCAAAGTTGCTGTCTTTGAGGACATGGGCCTTGTGGTGGTGATTACGGCTGAGCGATACAATACGCCCGGCATGCACCAGCAATCGAACGACCTGCTGCAACGCTATATCCTGCCAGCCTATGAGGTTGGCGCCGTTCACTAGAGGTCTGTTGTCGCTTTACTGATCCGCCCGCCTGTGCGAGCCTTCTGGCAAGAACGGTCTGGCAAGGAAAAGGGGCATCGGATGGACGCGCTTCTGGCGAATCTTCCCATCATCTTGAAATATATGGCGCTTGTTTTTGTGCTCGCCATTGGACTGGGCGTGCTGTGGGTCATTGGGGCCTACTGGCGTGACAAGACCCAGCATGAAAGTGCGCTCAGGCGCAACTACCCGGTGATTGCCCGCTTCCGATATCTGTTTGAGCATCTGGGCGAGTTTTTCCGCCAGTATTTCTTCGCGCTGGACCGCGAGGAAATGCCCTTCAATAGGGCGGAGCGGTCATGGGTTTACCGTGCCGCGAAAGATGTGGATTCGACCGTCGCTTTCGGCAGCACGCGGGACCTTCGTCCAGCAGGGACCGTGTTTTTTGCCAACTGCGCCTTCCCCGCGATGGATGAGGAGGAAGCCGAGCCCACGCCTGTCACCATCGGCCCGGGTGCCAGGCACCCTTATACTACCAGCAGCATTTTCAATATCTCGGCCATGAGCTTTGGGGCCCTTTCAGTGCCGGCTGTGCGGGCGCTTTCCATGGGTGCAAAGAAGGCGGGTATCTGGATGAATACCGG
Organism: Kordiimonas lipolytica; assembly: GCF_042651265.1. GTDB lineage: Bacteria > Pseudomonadota > Alphaproteobacteria > Sphingomonadales > Kordiimonadaceae > Kordiimonas > Kordiimonas lipolytica. The sequence continues at coordinate 342,961 of NZ_JBHSCR010000014.1, forward strand.
TGAAGGCGGCCTGTCCCCTTATCACCTTGAAGGCGGCTGCGACATCGTCTTCCAGATAGGCACAGCCAAGTTTGGGGTGCGGAAACCGGAAGGCGGTTTTGACGAAGAAAAGCTGAAGGCGGTTGCTGCGCGCGAACAGGTTAAGATGTTCGAAATCAAGATGAGCCAGGGAGCCAAACCCGGCAAGGGCGGCATCCTGCCAGGCATCAAGGTGACGGAAGAGATCGCCGAAATCCGCGGCATTCCTGTTGGCGAAAGCGCCATCAGCCCAAACCGCCACCCGGAAATGAAAGGTGTGGGCGATATCCTCGATATGGTCACTTACGTGCGTGAGACCACGGGCAAGCCCACGGGCCTCAAGATGGTGGTGGGTGACGAAGAATTTTTCGGTGAACTATTCGCAGAAGTTGCCAAGCGCGGTGCGGAGAGTGCGCCCGACTTTATCACCCTTGATGGCGGCGACGGCGGCACGGGTGCCGCGCCCATGAGCCTGATTGACAATATGGGTATGCCTCTGCGCGAAAGCTTGCCGCTTCTGGTGGATAGCCTGAAGAAAAACGGCCTGAGGGAGCGTGTCAAAGTGATTGCATCAGGCAAGCTGATAAACCCGTCCGAGGTAGCGTGGGCCTTCTGCGCGGGGGCGGATTTCGTCAATAGCGCGCGGGGCTTCATGTTCTCGCTCGGCTGTATTCAGGCGCTTCAGTGCAACAAGAACACCTGCCCCACGGGCATCACCACCCATGACAAGCGCCTTCAGCGCGGCTTGGTGCCAGAGACAAAGGCCGACCGTGTGGCGCACTATGCTGAAAACATGAAGAAGGAAATCTGTATCATCGCCCACAGCTGCGGTGTGGCAGAACCCCGAGCGCTCAGACGCAAGCATGCCCGCATTGTCATGCGACCGGGCCTGAGCAAATCCATGGCAGAGCTGTGGCCCGATGTGGCGGAAGGGTAGCGGTAATCGATCTACAGATTTTCGCGCGTTCGCTTGTGATGGCGTTTCAATCTAGCTCTATTCCGGGCCGCCGAATCCAGATTGTAGGTCGGAGGTTTTACAGCTGTGCCTGTTCGTATGCCATGTATAGTCGGTTGATCATCTCTTGGTCTTCGATTTCGTCCAATGTCACGTTAAAAACCGCTTGCTGGTTGGTAGTTGCGTCAATAGGGAACAGAATGCCAGACCCATACGGATAGCCTTCTTCCTTCACAAAGAGCCGTGCCATGTCGGACTCAAAGACCGAAAAATTGAAGGCCTTCCGAAGGGTAGGCGTGTTGCTGCCTTGTGACCAGGCAAGCACAAGTAATTGATATTCGCCGATATCAAACTTGCCCAGATTTCCTCGCGTGAAGTCGCGAATGTGCGACATCAGGTCTGTTCCGATCGTGACAGCCGGGCCGTTGGGAACATACTTGGAATTTATTTCGATCTGGGTTTTCTTGGTGATCTCACTGATCGTTGCTGATTGCGTCCTGCTCCAGCTGCTGAAAGATGCGATGAAGCCTGACCAGATCGTATCGCTTGGTACCGTGATGTTGCTGAACGGGATTTGAGCAACGATTTCGTTCCGGCTGATGGCTTCGGGTTGCAGATAGTAAGTTTGAGCCGGCATCACATGGGCATAACCCGTGTCTTTGGACTTGATGAATATGTCCATTCGCTCGACCACTCCGCCCGCGCCCCCTTTGTTGACAAGCTGAACAAACAAGTTTGCGGTCAGGTTTCCCCAGGTTTCAAACAGGGTCATGTTGCGCCCAACAACAAGGTCGAGGTTGGGCTTTTCGAAATAGGTATAAAGCGGCTTCATCTGCGACAGAACGACCGCGACAATGGAAATCACGATTGGGGCTAACGCCCAGCGTCCAGCTTTTGTGTCTTCAGCCATAAGTTCCCCCAATGCTGGAAAGAATTATCACTCAAAACGTATGCGTGCTTAGTAAAGGTGGTTTATGCTAACCCCTGGGTTGAAGGCGGGCAAGCTGCTTTTCAGAGGCTGAGCGCCTCGCCCATCTCGCGGATAGTGTCGATTTTCTGGTTTAGCGGCGACCAGTCGTCGCGCTCGGCGATGTGGGACCAGATGTCTTCCACTTCATCAATCAGCATGGTGCAGGGCGCGTCGCCGTGGAAATAGGGGTGCTTCAGCGCGCCGGGTTTTGCAGGACTATAGCCCTTGAGCGCGTCGCAGAGCTCGCCAAATTCTTTGTAACGCTCTGCCTTGGGGCTGGCCATGGCGCGGTTTTCGCTGATGCCGCCGCCGAACCAGTCGAAGAAGAAGCGCTCATAAGGGAACTGTTCCCTCAGCATGAAATTGTTGATGAGTGTGAGGAGCGCATCATCAACCTTGTCGCCCTTCGGCTTGATGCCCAGCCGCGCCAGCAGCTTTTCACGTAGCGCGGCAAGATAGATGCTGGGGAAGGGCGCCAGCACATCCTTCAGTGCCTGTTCCTCGCAGATATCCGCCAGCGCGCCGCCAAGTTGGTAGATGTTCCAGTGCAGCGCATCGGGCTGGCGGCCGAAGGCATAAAGCCCGGTCTCATCGAAATAGGCAGCGGTGAACTGCAGGTCCATTTTCGGCAGGAAGCGCCAGGGGCCGAAATCGAACACCTCGCCCGAAATATTGATATTGTCTGTGTTCAGTACGCCATGTACGAACCCGGCGGCCATCAGTTCGGCGGCCTGCACAGCCACTCGTTCCATCACAAGGCCAAGGAAATGAAGAGCCTTTTCAGCGGCGCTGCCTTTCATTTCGGTATCGAAATAATATTTCAGGCAGTAGTCCACGAGCTTCGTCAGCTTTTCCTTATCGGTGAAATAGGCGTGGCGCTGGAAGGTGCCGATGCGGATGTTGCCGTGGGTCAGGCGCACCATCACGGCGGAGCGGGTGGGTGAGGGTTCATCCCCGCGCATCAGGCTTTCGCCCGTTTCGATAATGGAGAAGGTTTTTGAAGTGTTCACCCCAAGCGCTTCCAGCATCTCGGTCGCCATGATCTCGCGCACGCCGCCCTTCAGGGTCAGCCGCCCGTCACCGGACCGGCTGTAGGGCGTGGTGCCGCTGCCTTTGGTGCCAAGGTCCATCAATCGGCCCTGATCGTCCCGCATCTGGGCGAACAGGAAACCGCGGCCGTCGCCGATATCCGGGTTATAAACCTGGAACTGGTGGCCGTGATAGCGCTGGGCCAGGGGCGAGGGCAGATTGTCGTCCAGTGGTTCGAAGCGGGCGAAATGTTTGACCCAGTCGTCATCCGACAGGTGATCAAGCCCGACCGACCTCGCAGCCCGGTCATTCCTGTAGCGTTGGATCGCCTGCGGAAAATCAGCCGCCTGAACCGGATCGGCGAAACCTTCACCGAGGTTCAAGAAGGCGGTTTCGGGGCGATAAGTCATCGGCCCTCATTGCTTTCCGGGAAGCCCCAAGTGATATGATCGCTTATATTGGGGCGGGGGCGTTCGGTTGGCTCGTCTGCCTGGTTGCCAAAGAACAGGAAGCCTGCGATCTGCTCGTTTGCCGAAAGGCCCAAACCGTTCGCGACCGTTTTGCTATAGGCCGCCCAGCCGGTCAGCCACTGGCTGGCAAAGCCAAGCGCTGTTGCGGCCACCAGCATGTTTTGGCAGGCCGCGCCGATGGATAGTTCCTGCTCAAGCACTGGGATTTTGTGATCAGGGTTGAGGCACATGATGGCCACCACAAGTACAGGCCCCTGACTAGCGTAGCCCTTCATTTTTTCGGCGACCCTCGGGTCGCGCTCATCTTCAACCACCAGGCCTTCGGCAATCAGGTCACCCAGCTTCTCACGCTCAGCGCCCGTGAGTACCAGGAACCGCCAGGGCGCCAGTTTGCCGTGGTCTGGCACGCGCATACCGGCGGCTAGAATCTTCTCCATCTCGGCCCGGTCGGGGCCCGGTCCAACCATGTCCTTCGCCTTGACGCTGCGGCGGTTCATTAGAAGATCATAGGTGGCTTCGTTGGGCGTGTTGAAGGACATTGATTGACTTTCAGTTTATCGTCGGTTGCTGGCAGGGATATTGGGGTTTGCCCTGCGCCTGTCAATGGGATTAGCCGCCGGTAGGGTCCAGATGTTTGTAGAATATGGTCGTGTCGCCGAAACTGTCATCGGCTTCAATGGTGTAATGGGGCACTGTACCAACGCACGTATAACCCATGCGGGAATAGAGGCCTTCTGCAATATCGCCGGTGGCTGTATCCAGCATCAAAAGGGTGCGGCCTTTCTCCAGGGCGAGCCGCTCCAGCGCGATCATAAGGTTGCGCCCCACGCCGATGCCGCGGGCATCCGGATGGACCATCAGTTTCTGAACTTCCGCCCTGTGGCGGCCGTTGGCTTTCATGCAGGGCGCCAGCTGAACGGATCCGATCACCTTGTCACCGACATGGGCAATCAGCATCCAGACCTGGCCGGATTTCAGTGCGGCATTGACATCATGCCAATAGGCTTCAGCTTCTTCCGGCTCAAGCGGCGCGTGAAACCCGATGGAGGCCCCTTCGCCCACAGTGCGGACCAGCATGTCGACAAAGGCGGGCAGGTAATCTGTCAGGTTGGCTATCTGTTCGATCTTCATCCGAGCTTCCTGAAAAGACGTAAGAAGGCATGATCACCTTCTTGTTTGTTTTCAACATCATACCCATGCGCTATAGCTACTGGCAATCAAGCCCGGAGGAAAAAGATGAAAAAGATTATCGCTGTTGCTGCCATGACCGCAGCGCTTGCAATGCCCGCCGCAGCCGAGGTGGTAGGCGTGAACCCGTCTGCGAAGGTGGATGAGGCAACTGGCATTCGCGTTCCTGCGGGCTTCAAAAGCACTGTATTTGCAGACGGCGTGGGCTTTGCCCGCCATATGGCCGTGTCCGAAAGTGGTTGGCTGTATGTGGCCTTGATGCGACCGCAGGACGGGTTTGGCGCGGTGGCGCTGAAGGACACGGACGGTGACGGCAAGGCGGACGAGCGCAAATATTTTGCACAGGGTTTAACTGGCACCGGCATGGGTATTGAGGGCGGCAAGCTTTACTATGGCACCAACACCTCGATCCTGCGCTGGGATGTGCCGACTGATGGCGCACCCGTGGGTGAAGCAGAAGTGGTTGTGAGCGGCATGGAAGACCGCAGCCAGCACGCAGCCAAGCCTTTCACCTTCGATGGTGCCGGGCACATTTATGTGAACATCGGTGCGCCATCGAACGCCTGCATGGAAAAGATGCGCACCAAGGGCTCGCCCGGCATGGACCCATGCCCGATCCTTGAGGAATTTGGCGGTATCTGGCGTTTTGATCTTTCGAAGGCGGGGCAGAGCCAGGCAGACGGTATGCGCTATGCCACCGGGGTCCGGAACGCCATGGCGCTGGATTGGAACAGCGCGGCTGACAGCCTTTATCTGGCGCAGCATGGCCGCGACCAGCTGCAGAGCTTCTTCCCCGATCTTTATGACGCCGAAGCCAGTGCCAACCTGCCGGCGGAGGAGTTCCACCGTGTGGGTGAAGGCGCGGATATGGGCTGGCCATACGGTTATGTGGACCCCAGCAACGATGGCCGGGTGTTGATGCCGGAATATGGTGGCGACGGCAAAATGACGACTGACCGCGGCCAGATGCCGATGATCGCCTTCCCGGGGCACTGGGCGCCGAATGACATGATTTTTGTCAAGGGTGACAAGTTGCCGATGGGCTATAAGAATGGGGCGTTGATCGCTTTCCACGGTAGTTGGAACCGGGCGCCTTTGCCGCAGGCTGGCTACCGCGTTGTATTCGTGCCGATGGACGGGCAAGGCGAATTGGCAGGTGACTGGGTTACCTTCGCGGACGGCTTCCCCGGCATGGAAGTGGTAAAAAGCCCCCGCGATGCCAAGCACCGGCCTACGGGCCTTGCGGAAGGGCCGGACGGCGCTATTTATATTTCCAGCCTGATGTCGGGCGGACGCATTTATCGGGTGACGTATGAAAGCAATTAATCTTGGAATGGTCGCGGCAGTGCTGGTTTCCAGCACCGCCATGGCGGAAGACGCGCCGGTTGATGTGCGCGAAGTGAAGGGCAAGGCGCTCTATGAAGAGCACTGTGCTTCCTGTCACCAGTTCGACGGTGGCGGCGTGCCTATGCTGCAGCCCGAACTTATCGACAAGCCGCGCGCCAATGGCCCGGTTGGCGGCGTGATTGACATGATCCTGTTCGGCAGCGCCGCCATGAAGCCGACGGACGAAGATTATTCGAACGAGATGCCGGCTTTCGCGCATCTTTCAGACAAAGATATTGCCCTGATTGCCACTTATGTACGCACGCACTTTGACAATAATGGCGGCCTCGTCACTTCTGACGATGTCCGCGACCGCCGACCAGCAAACTGACCCGGAAGCCGAGAACGAGTATTGTGTTCAAAACCCGGAACAATGCGAAGAGATATGGCTCTTCCATGAGATATTGGTGTCGCAAAGGCGCTTGGAGGGTGCCGCTTCCGGTAGCTCCGAAACTATACTGGAGGTCAGGAAGTCTTCGGTAGACAGGCTGGACAAGGTCTTGGGAACCGTCCCGGGTGTTGGCCTGTTCCGACGGGCTGACAGCCGCACGGCGCATCCGACAACACAGGGGCTTTCCATGCGCGGCGTTGGTGCGAATGGGGCGGGGCGTGTTTTGGTCACGCTGGATGGTGTGCCGCTGAATGATCCGTTCGGTGGCTGGATCTATTGGTCGTCTCTCAATTCCCTGGATGTTGGTGATGCCGTTGTACGCAAGGGCGGTTCGCCCGGCGCTTTCGGCGCGCAGGCCCTGGCGGGGCAGGTTGATTTGCGTAGCACAACGCTTAGGGATGCCTATGACGGTGCTCGCGGATGGCTTGGCAGTGACGATAGCAAGAATATCGGTGTTCGCTATGTGAAGGAATTTAAAGGAGGCTCGCTGGCGCTTTCCGGCGGCTATTTCGATACGAATGGCGATTATCTTCTAGCCGAAAATCAGCGCGGGTCTGTGGACGTGCGTGCCGCCTCAGAAACCGCCTATATCGGTATCAATGGCGGCTATGAGTTTGAAGATGCCTATGTTGTAGGGCATGTTCGGTATTTCAAGGAAGACCGGGTGAATGGCCTTAGTCTTGCTGTCAATGAAACGGAGGCGTTGGACGCTTCGTTGACCGTGACGGGCTATGCGGATGCTTTTGATTGGGAGCTGATCACCTATTACCGAACACGCGATTTTGCCAATGTTTTCGCTTCGGCCCGCGATGACCGGACGACCGAACGCGCGGTGCTGGACCAGTTCGACGTGCCTGCGTGGGGGGCGGGGGTGCTGGCGCGCGTGCAGTTTGATGGGGTTGAGTTCGGTATGGATGGCCGCCGCATGAGCGGGGAAACCAACGAACGCTTCCGCAACCTGGGTGCGGGCTTCACCCGCCAGCGCCGGGCGGGCGGTGACCAGTGGACGCTCGGGTTTTACGGTGAATACAGTCATGAGGCGGATTGGGGGGCTCTCTCCGCCACGCTCAGGTATGACCGCTGGCGCACCTACAGTGGCGTGCGGGACGAATATAACATCGAGGACGGCTTCCCCGGCTTCGCTTCGCCAGACCGGTCAGACCTTGTGCCCAACCGCAAGGGCGGCGGATGGACGGGCCGTGTGGGGTATGAACGCGCACTCACCGGTGCGATCGATATGCGCGCGGCGGCCTACAAGACCTGGCGGCTTCCGACGCTGAATGAATATTACCGCCCGTTCCGGGTGGTGAATGACATTACCGAAGCCAACCCGAACTTGACGCCTGAAACGCTCTATGGCGCGGAAATCGGCTTTGACTATGAACCGCTGAATACAGTGAAGCTGTCTGCCACCTATTACCGCAACTGGCTGAAGGATGGCGTGGGCAATGTCACCATCGGCTTCGGCCCGGGCTTTTTTCCGCTGGGCGGCTTTGTGCCGGATGGCGGTGTCCTGAGGCAGCGGGCAAACGTGGATGAAAGCATCACCGACGGCATTGAGCTGGATGCAATGTTGGAGCTTGAAACCCACTGGACGCTCTCCGCCAGCTATCTGTATGCCCGCGCGCGCATCACCAAATTTGACGCCATGCCGGAACTTATTGGTAAGCACCCTGTGCAGACACCACGCCATACCGCCACAGTGCGGGCGGCATATTCTGGCGATGGTTGGGATATGAATATTGAGGGCCGCTATGCCGGTGGACAGTATGATGATGACCTCAATACCCGCCGCCTGGATGCCATCTTCACAGTGAATGCCGGAGCCCGATATGACATTTCAGGCAGTTTCACCCTGACGGCCCAGATGGAAAATCTGTTTGACGCCAAGGTGGTGTCGGCGGTAACTGCTGATGGGCTTGAGACTCTGGCTCAGCGCCGCTTCTGGCGTATCGGTCTTGAAGCCAGCTTTTAGGGGGACATTGTGGCAGTGCCGGTTTTTCATCTTCTCTTGTGCCGCAAAGGCGACAAGCTGCCGCCCTATGTGATCCAGCTGGCGAAAGGCTATAACGCCCAGCTTTATATCGCCAACAATGAAAAGCATGTGCGCACGATGCTGCGTGAGCATCCCATCGACATGGTGCTGATTGGCAGCGGCCTGTCAGCTGAGGTGCGCGGTGCCATGGTGCAGGCCATTGCATCAATCCGCTCAGACCTTTCCATCCACCTTAATGGTGACGTGGAAGGCGGACTATCCTTCCCGCAGTTTATGGAAAAGACACTGTCGGCCTACCTACCCAAGCACTGACTGCTTGCTTTCCGGTATTTTTCTGCTACTACAAAAATCATAAAGAAAAGCTGGCCAACGAGCCCGCAAATATACGACAACGACAGCTTGAGGAATAAACCCATGAAAGCAATCAACGCTATTATTATGTCCGCCGCCTGCCTGACGCTGGGGGCTTGTGCCATCACTATCGACGGCGATGACCATCCACGCAGCTATGACCGCGGCCACGACAGCGTGACAGTAACCCTGCCAAACGGCGACCGTGACCGCTTCTCCTGCCCTGAAGGCACCAGCACGTTTGTTATCAACATGAAGGACGAAGGCAAAGGCATGGTCTATGGCTGCCGCACAAATGGTGCACCGATGCCGGTTGTTGAAGAATAATTGGCGCTATGGCGAAGCGTTTGAAAGCCGGGCATTGCCCGGCTTTTTTGTTGGCTACAGCCAGCGGCGCACCCGCGCCTTGTAGGCTTCAAAGGCGTCACCAAACTTGTCAGAGAGAAATGCTTCTTCCTGCCTGATAATCAGGCTTACGAAAACCCAGGTCAACGCAAGGCAGGTCATGGTAAACAGCCCTGGCGCGACAACAACAGCACCGATTAGGAACAGCATGATGCCAACATAAATCGGGTTGCGGGAAAACTGGTACAGCCCACCGGTGACAAGGTCCATGCCTTCTTCCGCGTCTGGCGGCAGGCCGATGCGCCAGCTGTGCCCCATGTCCATCTGGCTGATCACGGCGATCAGGATGCCTATGGCCATCACCGCCACGCCCCAATGGGCATAGGCGAAGGGCTGCACCATCAGTATGTCATCCAGTGCCGGCCAGAAGGGGCGGGCGAACAGATAGAGGTTCAGCACAATGCCTATGATGCCGGCACTGGCCTCAACCGGGTTACGCTTGCGCCCCAGAAACGCCAGTACACTGACCCCCTCACGCTGGCGCAGGTGCAGGATGCGCGCGAAGCCCCATAAAAGGGCCAGTCCGATCAGGGCCGGTGGGCCATATAAGTTGATGGTGGTTATGCTTGGCATGATATGTCTCCGCTATGGGAAATCCCTTATTCATGCCAAGCATAAAGGTTGAAGCAACTATAAGCTCAAGCCCTTATTTGCCAAATATGCCAGGTTGTTCAAGTTACACTTTTGCTTTAATGTTGCGACACCACGGAGCCAGGGGGGATCATGAAACAGTTCGCTGCATTTTTGCTGGTGGTTTGCGCGGCCATTGCGCCCGTGTGCGCCGAAGATATAACCATCGGGAAAAGCTACACGTTTCATTCAGAAATTCTGGATGAAGACCAGTCCTATGGCGTTGCGCTTCCGGTTGGATATACGCCTGATCAATCTTATCCGGTGATCTATGTACTTGACGGCTGGGAGCTGCAGTTCCAGGCCGTTACAGCTGTTGCGCGCGCCCAGAACATGATGGGGTCCTTGATGCCTGGCGCCATCGTTGTGAGTCTGCCAAGCAACGATCGGTACAGGGATTATTTTGCATCGTCGGATGACACGGATGATGAGGGTCATCACCAGCCATGGATGGCGGCAGCTGGCGGTGGAGAACGCTATCTGCAGGTGCTGCGGCAAGAGGTGTTCCCCCTTATTGAGAAGGCCTACAATGTGAAGCCTTACCGGGTTCTGGTTGGCCACTCAGCAGGCGCGGCTTTGGGGCTTCATGACTTGATGAGCGGAGCCAACAGCTTCAACGCCTATCTGATGATCGATCCGCCGGTTACCATGCAGAGCGGATATCTGCTGAAACTGTCCCAAACCATGGAAGAGGTCGGGGCGCCTAAATTGGCCTTGTATCTGTCATATGTGCCGCATGACGACGGCAAACATATTGCCGCGTTGCGGGAGATGCTGGCCAATATTGAAGCGCGGGCTCCAAGCGGCTTTCGGGCGACCAGCCAGCTGTTTGAAAAGGAAACTCACCAGTCCGTTCAGCTTGAAAGCTATGTTTATGGCCTGCGCGCCATATTTGACGGCTACACTCCACCACCCATTGAGGACGCAGCAAAGGACCCGATGCTTCTGGCGAAGCATTACGCTGGCTATTCAGGCAAATTGGGCGTGGAGTTCCTGCCAGACCAGGCCTTCACTAATACTGTCGCCTACAATGCGTTGAATTATTACCAGTGGCCGGAAAAAGCGCGTCAGCTCTTCCAGATGAATGTGGAAAACTTCCCTAAGTCCAGCTGGGTATGGAGCGGTATGGGAGATTATTACGCAGGCATCGGGGAGACTGAGCAAGCGGCCAAAGCCTTTGAAAAGGCCTTGGCGCTGGAAGCGGACAATTCCTATGCGGCGCAGCGCCTGAAGGACGTGCAAGCCAAACTACAGTAAGCTCACTCTGACTGCATGCCAGCAGCCGTTTCCCGCGCGGCGAGGTCTGCAGAGATGGCCTGGAACGCAGTGACGATCATATCTTTCTGCGCTTTGTTCGCCGGGTCGTTGAAGCCTTTGTTGGCGCTGGTTTTCGCAATCACGATGCCTGTCGTCGGGTCCACATAGATGAACTGGTGATAGATGCCCGCTGCGAAAAAGTCGCCGTGTGGGTTTGTTGGTATCCACCACTGATATCCATAGCCAAACGGCGTTTCCGAGCCCGGGTTGTCGGCGCCGGGCATAAGATGCGGTGCTTCCGGTGTTACGGACGCCTTGACCCATTCGACTGGCACGATCTGTTCATCACCCCAACGGCCTTCATTGAGGTACAGCCGCCCCATCCGCGCCATGTCACGCAGGCTCGCCTGCAGGCCGCCCATGGCCACTTCCATGCCGTGCCCGTCGATCAGGAAATAGGCGTCCTGCTCCATGCCAAGGGGCTGCCAGATTTTTTCCTCAAGAAGCTGGGTGATGGTTTGCCCCGTCACGCGCTTCAGGATCATGCCAAGCACATGGGTGTTGACGCTGACATAGTCGTTATAGGTGCCGGGTTCACGGTCGCGCGGCAGGCTGGTTGCGAATTCGTCGAGGCTGCCACCGGTGCCGATGGTCATGGACATCCGGTTAACGTCTGATGTCAGGTCGCCGTAATCCTCGGTGAAGCGAATGCCGGTGGACATGGTGAGCACATGCCTGAGCGTCACGCCGTCATACCCCGTGCCCTTGAACTCAGGCAGATACTTGGTGACCGGATCGTCCAGATCGTCGATCAGGCCGTCGTGCATCGCAATGCCGAAAAGCGCGGAGATGAAGCTTTTGGTCACGGAAAACTGGATGTGCCGGTCATCCGCCTTTTGCCCCTGGTAATATTCTTCAAACAGGATCGTGCCGTCCTTCGCCACCAGAAGGCCTGTGGTGCCGGTCTCGACCATCAGGTCCTTGATCGACCGTTCTTCGCCGTCATAAATATAGCTGTCGGTGATAGGCTTCAGGTCATAGTCAAAGGCTGAAGGCGTGCCGCTCGCATGCACGGTGGTGGTGTTGAAAAATTCCTTGGTGTTACGGTAATTTTCCGTCAGGTGCTCCACGTCATAGAAACTGGCCATGCGGTAGAAGGCCTGGCCCATATTGACCGCATAATAGCCAAGCGGCACAAGAATGATGATAACCACGGCCCAGAAACCGCGTTTTTTGAATACGGACATAATCCCTCCCCAGGACCCCAAATACACCAATACTGATATTTTTATCAGTTATAGCGGAAGTGGGGAGAAAGCCCCACTCAAAAAAATTTAGGCGCTTCAGGACTGTTCCGGTCAGGCAGAGGCATTCAGCTTGATGATGTCCCAGTAGCCGGTGCGGATTTCCATCTCATCCCCGAAGCCACGCTTGAGCATCAGGTCATGCACCTCCCGAAGCCGCCAGCATGGCACAAACGGCAGCATGTGGTGCTCGATATGGTAATTGACGAAATAGGGCGCGAATGTTAGCCGCTCCAGGGGATTTGCAAGGGTGGTGCGGCTGTTCTTCAACGGGTTTTCAAGGTCTTCCATGGTGGCGTGTTCTGCAATATTGCGCACCCGCAGGAAAAGCTGCTGTGTGGTCATGAGCGGCAACAGCCAGCACAGGAGGAACAGGTCCATCCTGCCCGCCAGCGCAAAGCCGGTGATCGTGAGCGCATAGAAGGCGATCGGCCCTGTATAGAAGGCGCGCAGGCGTTCCCAGCGGCCTTTTTTCTCACCCCATACATAGCGGAAGATGCCCACTTGTGTTCGCAGGAAAACGATACCTGTGAGGTCGCGCAAGATCTTGCGCGCCATGCTGCTTTTTGACACTGGGAAGGGGGTATAGAGATAGTTTTCCGGGTCGGCGTCCGTACGGGTGAAGCGGTGGTGCGCCATGTGCCGCTTCCGGTAGGTGTTCATGCTCAGGATCATAGGCCAGGCGGCCAGCGCCTGCGAAAGCTGTTCATTCAGCCAGCGCGTCTTGAACAGCATGCCGTGGCTGCCTTCATGCATCAGGATCGCCAGCCCAAGCTGGCGGCTGCCGACAATGATCAGGCACAACACCAGGGTGGCGGGGTTCGGGAACAGGGCATAGAGCGCAGTGCTGCCGACAATCAGCCCCCAGCAGTGAAAGAGCAGCCAGAAGCCCATAAGATCCGACCGCTGCCGAAGCCGGTGCGATTCCTCTTTCGTCAGAATATCCGACGGTTTGATGCTGTTCCACTGTGTCGACATGCGTGTCCCCCGACCGGTCTTGTCGTCTTTCATTAATGATAATCATTATGCATGATGAAGGCTGGGTTCGCGAGTCTTAAAAACAATAGCCACGGTGATGGGGCTCAGCTTGCGCAGTAGCCCTGAAGTTTGAACCGATGGCCTATTTGAGAGTGCCTCATTGCGTGCTAGCCTACATCCATGCGTCACCATGTTAGTCGTTTGATATCATTGCTCGTTCTGATTCTGGCCTCGCCCCTAAGTGCGGCGCACGGCGTGGGGGATGCCGCTCTCCTGGAACATCTGTCGCGTCCGCCCATGCTGGCGGCGGTATCCATGTCGCGGGACGGACATTTCCTGTCTGCGCTGCGCCGCAATGGAGATCAGTCGGAACTGGTGGTCTGGTATGCGGACGCGGGGGTTGAGGAAGCCGAAGTGCTGCCCTATGCCTTCGAGGACCTCGACTGGTTGGCCTGGGTTGGCGGCGGGCGGCTTTTGCTGTCGCTGAATGAATATGGCCTGGTTCTATATGACGCCCATGTTCGTCGCCTGAGGCCGTTGATCGACGGTGAGGGGCCCCGCCCGGGCGATTTACCACCTGTGCTCCTGAGCTCGCTGCCGGAAGACCCGCGCCGAATTCTGCTGCAGTGGGAAGATCCCGGCGTGCCTGGCTATCCGGCGGTGTACCGGGTTGATGCAGTGTCGGGCGAAAGCGAAAAGATCGTCGGCGGATGGAAGCCGGTGATCCGCTGGTGGGCGGCGCCGCAAGGGGAGGCGATCCTGGGCGAGGGGTTTGTCAGTCGCCGTCACCGCTTGTTCGCACCGCGCGCTGACGGCAGCTGGAAGATGATCCGCGACCGGGACTATTTTGACGACGATGCGCTTGCGGTTCTCGCGGTGGAAACCGGTGGCGCAACGGCGCTTGTGCTGTCGTCGCACCAAAGCGATACCCGCGCCCTGTGGCGGATGGATGCCCGCAGCGGTGATTTTATCAAGAAGCTGGCCGGCCATGACCGGTTTGACATTATAGCTGCCATACTGGACCCGGAAACCAACATGGCCGTGGGCGCTACGTTTGAGGAAGACGGGATTGAAGACATTGTGTGGGCCAGCCTGCACCGCGACAGGCTGCAGGAAATGGCAAAGCGGGCCAAGGTTCCGAACCTCTCCCTGGTTACAGCAAGCGTGGATGGCAGGCGCCAGCTTTACCGGGGCCGCCTTAAGCACGCGCCGCCACGCTATTTCCTTTATGACGCTGAGATCGATCTCCTGAGCCTGCTGCCTTATGACCCAGCAGATGACACGCTGCCCTCGCCCGATACCGAAGGGGTTTGGATTGATCTTCCGAAAGGAAAGGGGCAGATGCATGCCCTTCTTAGCCGCGCGCACACCCGCCGCGCAATTGTGCTTGTACATGGCGGGCCCGTGAAGCGGGTGACGGCAGGCTACAACCCTTTTGTCAGCTGGTTGACCGCCAATGGATACAGCGTGCTGCAGCCCAATTTCCGCGGCTCCAGCGGGTTTGGCGAAAAGTGGCGCCGGGCAGGCTATGCCGAATGGGGTCACGACATGCAGGATGATGTGCGAACGGCGACGGAGTGGCTGATTGACCAGGACATTGCGGAAAGGGGCCATATCTGTGTGGTTGGCGGTTCCTATGGCGGTTATGCTGCGCTCATGTCGGCGATCAAGGACGATGATTTGATCGGTTGCGCGGTCAGCCTCAATGGCGTGACGTCGATTGAGCTTCTGATCCGCCACCTGAAGGAGGGGCGCTTTCACATGCTGACCATCCCGCGTATTCAGGGACGGCTGTCGAAATGGGCGCTTCGGCGCCGGTCGCCGCTTAACCGGGCCGACCTGGTGCGAGTGCCTGTTCTGCTGTTGCATGCAACGCATGACACCAACGTGCGTTTCGAACATGGCCAGTTGATGCACACTGTCCTGACCCGACTGGAAAAAGACCATAATTTCATTGTACTGCAAGGGGCAGAGCATCAATTGAAGCGACCCGCCGACAAGCGCATCTATTACAGGAACACGCTGAATTTCCTGGATGCTCACATCGGGTCAAGGGCGCCCTGACGGGAATCAATAGTGATGCTTGCTGTTTGTGCTACTTGATGGCTAGAATGAGTTCAGTTGTCTTGTATGGCGTGGGGCCGAGTTTCAAGTGTGGTTGATGGTTACGTGGTAAGTCTGAAAAAGAGGGCAGATGGAATGATACGGGTGGCAGCAGTGTTGCTGTCGCTTGGCTTCCTGTCTTCCCTGCCTATCCATGCCGAAGACGCGAGGCCAATGAAAGTGATCATGCCGCTTTGGGGGCCCAGCATCCAGGCTGATGGCACAGGCATGTTTGTTGATATGTTCCGCTTTGTGCTGAAGGGCCATGAAGACCGCTATGACATTGAATTTGTCAGTTACGACAAGGCGTTGCGTCTGCTTCTCTATAGCGATGTCGATTGTGCCTATCCGATCAGCAAAAAGACGATCATGGTCTCCATGAAGCACACAGACCCGGACCAGATGGTCCAGTCTCTGCCGGTTCTTGTGTCCAAGACTTATCTATTCTCACGTCCCGGCGAGCCGGTCTTCAGCGGCATGGACCAGTTGAAAGACAAGCTTCTCATTCAGATCAGGGGTGAAAATTATAACCATAACTTCAGGATGTCCCAGGCCCGCTTCTGGAACGTGGATACGGAAATCGAAAAGGTACGCGTGCTTCTGGAAGGTCGGGGGGATGCCATGCTTGGCAGCATGCCGGAAATATTGATTTCCTTTGCGGAACTTGGTGTGGAAATACCGCCTTATGATCCTGGTTTTACAGTGCTGGATTATAATAACGCCATGACCTGCCGTTCATCGCCTAAAGCCAGTGCGCTCGTTAACCTGTTCAATCAGCGAATCCGCGAAACGGTTGAGGACGGTAGTTTGCGAGCCCGAGCAGTGGGCCATGGCGTGCCCGAGAGTGTAGTGGATGCATTCCTGCCAAAGCTACCACACTGATAAACCAATCACTCTCTGATGCACCACCATAGAAAATTGGCTTATTTGAGCCGATTTTGCTTCCCGCTTTTCCCGATTTGTGGTTTGTAAAGGCGATGCTTTCCAGCAAGAGAAAGCCAAAGACCTAAAAATGGGGAGTGGCCGCGCCGTCATGATGCAGCGGTCCAAGAGAATATAAAAGGGGTAGAAATGTCCGACACTGTTGTCTCGACCGAAGGGTCACAGGAAAAGGAATTCCTGGGCCACCCGATTGGCCTAACTATCTGTTTCCTAACCGAAATGTGGGAGCGTTTTTCATACTATGGTATGCGTGCGCTTCTGATCCTGTTTCTGACGAAGCACTTTCTGTTTCCTGCCGGTGAGGCAAGCCTGATTTATGGCGCGTACACTGGTCTGGTTTACATGCTTCCTGTGGTCGGTGGCTATCTGGCCGACCGCTATCTGGGTAGCCGTAAAGCGGTGACCTTTGGCGCTATTCTACTGGTGGCAGGGCATATATCGCTGGCCTTTGAAGGGCCACAGGCAGTTATTGACGCTGCGGGCGATGTGACGCGCTCTGATGTGCATGTGTCCGTCTTCTTCCTGTCGCTGGCGCTGATCATCACGGGTGTTGGCTTCCTGAAGGCAAACATTTCCACCATCGTGGGTGCGCTTTATGGCCCCAACGATCCTCGCCGCGACGGCGGTTTCACCATCTTCTATATGGGCATCAACCTTGGTTCGCTTCTGGCAACCATGATTGTTGCAGGCATTGGTGAAACGTACGGCTGGGGTTACGGCTTTGGTCTTGCCGGTATCGGCATGCTGTTGGGCCTTGTCGTTTTCTGGAAGGGCCAGCACCTTCTGGAAGGCCGCGCAGACCCACCAAACCCGGAAGAGCTGAAAAAGCCGATTTTCGCAGGCCTCAGCACCGAATGGTTGATCTATATTGGCGGTCTTGTGGCTGTTGGTGTCATGTGGTGGCTGGTGCAAAACCAGGCGCTTGTGGGCTCCCTTCTGGGCGGCACCGGTGCGCTTATGGTTGCGATCGTACTGGCTTACGGCTTCACAAAATGTACGAAAGAAGAGCGCGAGCGCCTCTGGGTAGCCACGATCCTGATCGTGTTCCAGGTGGTGTTTTGGGCGCTTTTCGAGCAGCAGGGCTCCAGCCTGACGCTGCTTGCAGATCAGCAGTTCAACCGTGATCTTGGCCTTTTCTCACTGACGGCTGCGCAGGTTCAAACCATGAACCCGCTCTTCATTGTGATCTTCGCGCCAATCTTCGCCTGGATGTGGGTGAAGCTGTCGAACCGCGGACTTGAGCCCTCCACCCCTGCTAAATTTGGCATTGCCATGCTTCTTGTGGGTGTCGGCTACCTGCTGTTCTCCTATGGTCTCGGCCTCACAGATGGCCCAAACAAAAGCTTCTTCTGGCTGTTTGTCATCTATCTGTTCATGACCTTGGCAGAGCTTTGCCTCAGCCCGGTTGGCCTGTCGATGATCACCAAGCTTTCGGTGGCGCGTCTCGTCGGCATGATGATGGGCATGTGGTTCCTGTTCACCGCCTTTGCAAACTTCGTGGCGGGCTTCCTTTCCAGCCTGACAGGTGCGGAAGGCCACGGGACAAGCTCGGGCGAACTCAGTGTTGACGCAACAATCGAGCTCTTCCATTCCGTTGGCCTGCTGGCCGTTGGTATTGGTGTGGTTCTGTTTGTGCTGACGCCACTGATGCGCAAGTGGATGCACGGCGTTCACTAAGCGCTGCGACTATGAATATTGGACGGGGCCTGCGGGCCCCGTTTGCGTTTTCGTTGCTTGCGGTGGATTTCTTGGCCCCACTGAGCTGCGGAACGGCTTAGGCAGGTTTTGGGTCTATTAGCGCCTTCACTGCAACGGCATGTAGGTCAACTGTTCCGGCGGCACATATTTGTGCAGGATGGTGGTATAGTCCTCGGTGCTCTGGAAATCCTCGATCGCCTTGTCTATGGCCTCCACCGTGGTGCGGGGCACCGTCAGTTTCGACAGGATAAAGTGGATATAATCGTCATTCAGCAGCGCCGGGTGCACGCCCACCCGGTCGAGGGCGTTCATCTTCTTCAGGATATGGATGCCGTTGAACAGGTCATTGAACACCACGTCCACCCGGTCTTTCACCAGCCAGGTGAACAGAACCTCATATTCGGGTGTCTGCAGGATATATTTCCTGAGTTTCGGGTCCGCCTTGTAGAGCGCCGCGAATTCGTCGCCGTACCAGCTGCCCAACAGTATGCCGATCCGGTTCTTGCCTGAAACCACATCGGCGATGGACATGACATTCTTTTTCTCAAGGTCTTTCAGGCGCATGAACATCACCATGGTTTCACGCCGGTAAGGCCGGGTGAACCAGGCATATTGTTCACGTTCTACCATGCGCGACGCTCCCAGTGACCCGTCTATGGTGCCGAACTTGATGGCCAGAAGGGTTCGCTTCCAGGGCATGACCTTGAGCTCGAACGCGCATCCTGCGGCGCCGAAAGTTTCACGCAAGAGCTCTATGTCCAGGCCAGTGGGGGTGCCATTCTCATCGCGGTAGTGATAGGGCTGCCAGTCAAAGAAGGCGATGGTCAGCTTCTTGGAGCAGGCCGCGTTTTGCGCGCTCGCTGGCAAGGAGAGAGAGGTCAGGATACTCACAACAAGGAACAGTGCAGCATGTCTGGTCATGGCTTTTCCCCGAAGTAATGGGAAACTATAGCATATTTTGCGCGGTTTTGGCCAAGAAGATGCGCCTTTTGGGGCGCTATGGTTGCTGGCCTGCAAACTTCTCGAGCAGGGCGACAGGCAGGTAGCGTTCCGTAATACGGTCTATTGTCCCGTCCTCTTTTAGCCCGGTGATGGCATTGTTGATTGTGGCGACATCTGCTTCGGTCTGTGTCTTACGGCTGAGAAGGATATGAACGCTGTTTACATGCACAGCGAAGGGCAGCAACTGAATGGCGCCGCTGCCAACCGTTCGTTCGGCAACATACCTGCCACCGGCGACGTCATTGACAGCAACGTCAACAAGCCCTGCTTCAAGGGCCCGGAAAAGATTTTCGAAATCCTCGAATGTCTGGATACGTGAGCGGAACACCGGATTGTCTGTGCGGGCCTTCTCGAAAGCCGGGCCGTACCAGCCACCCAGCACAACCCCGACCCGCAGCGGTGTGCTTGTCAGGGCGTCAAAGGATGGCGGCCTTGCTTCATCGACCATGTCGGCGCGCACGAATGCACCGATCACTTCATCTCGCACCGGGACAGTATAATGGCCAAATATGGCCCTGTCTTCGGTGAAGGAAACGGTTGGCATGCCGTCCAGTTCCCCCAGCTCGATATTCCTAAGCGCCCGCTTGAAGGGGATGCGGATAATATGGAGGCTGCAGCCCGCCCTGCCAAAGATCGCGGCCATCAGCTCAATATCCAGGCCGGATGCGAACTGGTCGCCTTCCCAGATGGTGTAGGGCGGCCATTCGATCGCCCCCAGCGTGATCGTTCTGTCGCAACCTTCCGCACTCGCTGGCCGGTCAAGCGCGGCCAGCCAGAAAAGGGTCAGGGCACAGATAACAGCACGAAAAAGCAATTGCGGGTCCTTTCAGGATGCATAGTGCCCCTGAGGAAATTAAATATTTGTGAATACTGGTATGTTGGCCAGTCAGTCGTATTCGTGGTGTTCGCCTGTGCTTGACGGTGCTGTCTAGCCGTTTTGTCGCCGGGCATTTTCTGCTATGGCGGCCCACTTCTTCTGGGTTTTTCGGTAATGACCGGTAGCCCGCCGCAAGCGCGCGGCAACTTCGTCAAATATATGCATTGCAGCATCGGGCTGACCCGAATACTGCAGCAGCAGGCCGTATCGTACGCGCGCTTCTTCCCCTGTCGCATACCCGATGAGGTTTTCGTATGACCCAAGCGCGGCTTCAAGCTGACCTGCTTCTGCAAGGCCGCGGGAATATAGCAAATGCCCTTCCTGGCTATTGAAGCCCGGGTTCTTTTCCTGCAACAGGTCCAGTATCTCCACTGTCTGGTCCGGGCGGCCTTGTTCCAGACTCAACCGCGCCTGTCTCATCAGAATGTGTGGATCGTGCTTGTGGGCGCCTTGCAGGCAGGTCTCGATATGAGGGGCCGCTTCATCCCACTTTTCCAGCGCCATCAGGGCATCGGCAAGGCGCAACCGGTTTTCGGTGCTTTCGACCATATCGAAGGCATGATGTGCTTCCCTCAGCTCCCGTTGTGGGTCCAGGATTTTGACGGCCCCTTTTTTCAGGTTGCCAGCGGCGCGGGTGTTGCCAGCATCAGGCAATACCTGAGTAATGAGATAAATAGCACAGCCAATTCCGGGGGCCATAATGACCAGCCAGATCCAATATTTGTCCCGCCCGGTTTTCACCACATGATAGGCACACCCCAGCTGCAGCAGCACTAGCATAACGAAAATTGGCACGTGAACCCCCTGCATGCTTCCCAGAATGCCCGAACGGTACTGGGTGTCAGGGTCGGAGGCAAGAATTTAGTGTGAAGGGTACTTTAATGGCTTAGGGCAGCAGCAGGATGCGGTTGAAACGGTAGACGTATATCTTGCCACGGTCATTGATATCAATGCGCCAGAAAAGCGTCTCTCCGCCGGATGTCCGCCAGTCCTTGAGGATGAAATCCATCGGGTGCGGGCCAGCTTCTTCTTCGACCACAAGGTGGAAGCCGATCATGCGTTTGCTGCGCTGGCTGAAGAAATATTTCAGTCTTGCGCCTGCGGGCGTGGTGCCGCTGACGGTGAAGGCCAGTTCGTCGGCGAATTCCTCGATCGTCACTTCGCGGTCAATGGTCTGAAGTTCAGAGGCAGGGAACAGGGCGCGGCGATGGAACTGATGCCCGTGAACAAAAGCCGCCATGGCGGGTGTGAGCGTCCTGCGCTCGCCGTCCTCGCCTTCAAACCAGATCGTGCCGTCCGTATCGCCGTAGGTTACGGTGCCGTCCTCGCTGATCATGGTGAAGCGGGCGTCGCCACCAGCCGGTGTGCTTATGCCGCTCGTGACCACTGTGTCATAGGTGCGGCCTTCCACGGTGACATTGGCGCTGGCTTCAATGCGGCCCACATCCTTTGCCTCGCTGTTCCATCCGATTGCCTTGGCGGCTTGCTCGAACAGCATCTCGGGCGTGGGCAGGTCTACGGGCTGCGCCCATGTCCGCGTGGGCGCAAGAACAAGAAAGAAACAGATCAGATACAGGCGTACGGGCATGCCAAAATTCCTCAGTTCGGAAGAATCGCAACCTACCACAGGCAGAGCGCCTAAAACAGCGCCGGGATTTCAAAACGGTTCGTCCTGCGGAGGGAACGGTTCGTCGATCTGAACGAAAGTAGCAATGCTTTTTGATGACTCGGATTAACACGCTTGATACGCTCCGGCGACACGCTGCCAAGGGACAGGGCAGTAACATGGAGAGATTAGTATGAAAAAAGCAATGACGCGGCCCTCATGGCTGCGATCAGGGCTCGCCATCACCGCTATGGGGCTTGCGCTTGCCGCATGCCAGCCAGGCGAGGAGCAGGGCGAGTTTGTCGAGATCAACAAGGATCCGTATCCATCCAGCTACACGCCGCTTCCAAGCAAGCCGACGCTGATCACCAATGTCACCATCCTTGATGGCAAGGGCGGCCGTATTGACGGTGGCTCGATCCTGATGGAAGGCGGCGATATCAAGGCCGTGGGCCAAAGCATTGAAGCCCCCGCGGGCGCTGAGGTGATTGACGGCGCTGGCCGCTGGGTGACACCAGGCATCATCGACACGCACAGCCACCTTGGTGTGTATCCAAGCCCGGGCGTGCGGTCGCATTCAGACGGCAACGAAGTGGGTGAGCCGGTAACGGCAGACGCATGGGTAGAGCATTCCAACTGGCCACAGGACCCGGGTTATATCCGTGCGGCCGCTGGCGGCATTACGGCGCTGCAGCTGCTGCCGGGTTCCGCGAACCTTGTGGGTGGCCGGGCGGTCACGCTTAAGAACGTACCGGGCCGCGTGGCGCAGGACATGAAGTTCCCTGGTGCCCCATACGGCATGAAGATGGCGTGCGGTGAAAACCCGAAACGCGTTTACGGCGAAGGCAAGAATAGCCCGGAATTCCGTCCGCATACCCGTATGGGTAACGTGGCGGGTTACCGCGCAGCCTGGGCAGAAGCGCAGGATTACCAGCGCGCCTGGGACAAGTATGAGCGCGACTATAAGGCCGGCAAAGACGTTCTGCCGCCGAAGCGCGACCTGAACCTTGAGACGCTTGCGGGCGTTCTGAACGGTGAAATTCTTGTTCACATGCACTGCTACCGCGCTGATGACATGGGCACCATGCTCGATGTGATGAAGGAATTCGACTATAAGATCTCTAGCTTCCACCACGCTGTGGAAAGCTACAAGATCGCTGATCGCCTTGCTGAAGACGGTGTCTGCTCCAGCATGTGGGCAGATTGGTGGGGCTTCAAGATGGAAGCTTATGACGGCATCCGCGAGAACATCCCGTTCGTTCACAAGGCCGGCGCCTGCGCGATTGTCCATTCCGATAGTGACAGCGGCATCCAGCGCCTGAACCAGGAAGCAGCCAAGGCCCTTGCCGACGGTCGCAAAGCCGGCGTTGATATCTCCAAGGAAGAAGCATGGCAGTGGCTGTCGCTCAATCCGGCGAAAGCACTGGGCATCGCTGACGAGACCGGCACGATCGAAGTGGGCAAGGACGCCGATATCGTTCTGTGGTCTGGTGATCCGTTCAGCGTTTACACCAAAGCCGACAAGACATTTGTTGACGGTGCCGTGGTGTTCGACCGCCATGATCCTTCCCGACAACCGGTGATGGATTTCGAGCTTGGCCAACCAGGTGAAGGAGACGTGAAATGAGGAATTTGAAATCTCTCATGGGCGCCTCCCTGGTAGCCCTGATGACAGCGGGTGTTAGTGCGGAAGATATCGCCATCACAGGCGGTACGGCCTTCACCGATGGCGGCAGCGGCAAGGTGGAAAACGCCACCGTGCTGATCCATGACGGCAAGATCCAGTCTGTAACGGCTGGCGGTGATGTGCCTGCGGGCTACCGTACGGTGGATGCGTCAGGCAAATGGGTAACCGTTGGCTTCATGGTGTCCGGCAGCAACCTGGGCCTGATGGATGTGCCGCTTTCCGGTAACCTGAATGATGCCCGGGCAACTGGTTCATCGAACGGCATGGGCCTTCAGGTGAAATATGCCTTCAACCCGGCATCCACGCTGATCCCGGTTACCCGCATTGAAGGTGTGACCCGCGCGGTAACGGGCTTCTCGGGCTCGAAAGACATGTGGCGTGGCCAAAGTGCTGTTGTGGCGCTTGCCGGCGATGACATGATCGTTGCCGACTATGTGGCCCTGTCCATCGATATGGACGAAGGCGCGGCCAGCTCGAACGGTGGCAGTCGTGCAGCCCTTTGGGACACGGTCATCACCACCCTTGAAGGCGCGCGCCCAAGCGGCGACGACGACAAGAAGGATGACGAGAAGAAGGACAAGAAACCCAAGTATGACAGCGGCAAGATGGCTCTTGAGCGCGTCATGAAAGGGGAGGTTCCGCTTCTGGTCGAAGTTGAGCGCAAGGCCGACATCCTGAATGTCATCGAACTGAAGAAGCGTTTCGGCATCAATGTGGTGATCACAGCAGGCGCAGAGGCCTGGATGGTGGCGGATGAGCTTGCGGCAGCCGGTATTCCGGTGGTGCTGGACCCATCCCGCAACCTGCCGGAAGACTTCGACACGCTTGGCAACACCAGTGCCGCCGCTGGCCGTCTGCATGCGGCTGGCGTAAAGGTGGCCTTTATGGCGCCTGACACGCACAACAGCCGCTTGGTTGTCCAGAACGCAGGCATCGCGGTTGCCATGGGCATGCCGTGGGAAGCCGCGGTTGACGCCATCAGCAAGAACCCGGCCGAAATCTTCGGTGTGGCGGATAGCTACGGCACTATGGAAGCTGGCAAGGACGCTGATGTTGTGGTTTGGGACGGCGACCCGCTTGAAGTGATGACCAGCGCGGATGCGGTGTTCATTCGCGGCGAGGAAGTGCCGCTTGTGTCACGCCAGACCAAGCTGCGCGATCGCTACAAGGAGCTTTCGCGGTCTCCGGCTTTCAATAAGTAAGCCGACATTGCGAAACACAGAAAGCCGGGGTCATGCCCCGGCTTTTTCATGACAAGAACAGGAGGCTGGAATGCGAGGAATAATCATCGGGATGCTTTTGGGCTTGGTTGCCTTCAGCCCTGCCAGCGCAGGGGAGTTGGCGGAGCGTTTCTCTGCCGCTGCAGGTGACGGCGTGAATGTATCCTATTTCATTCTGGATGATGCGGGTGGCACCGCCGACCAGGCAGGCGACAAGCTTTACCAATCCACGCCTGTGCGTATCGCGAGTGTGACAAAAACCTTCGTGGCGGCGACGGCGCTTCGGCTGGTGGAAGAAGGCAAGCTGGATATCAGCAAGCCGATCAACCACTATATTGACGCGCAGTATGATGACCTGTTGACGTCCGACGGCTATGACACGTCTACTATCACCGTTAGGCACTTGCTGAGCCACACCGGCGGCTTGGTGGACCACACCCACGGCAAGCCTTTCTTCGAGACGTTGCTTTCTGACCCCAGCCACCACTGGACGCGCGAAGAGCAGATAAAGGGGGCTGTCGATTGGCTTGACCCGCTTGGTGCACCGGGCGAGAAATTCAGCTATTCCGATACGGGCTATGTGCTCTTGGGCCATATCATTGAGAAGCAAACAGGCCTGACGCTCGCGGCGGCTGTCAGGCGCTATCTGGCGCTCGACAGCCTTGGCCTCAAGAACACCTATTGGGAACTGGTGGAAGAAAATCCGGATGCCGAAGCACGCCGCGCACACCAGTATTTCCAGGGCATGGACACACACGACTGGAGCGCAACGCTGGACCATTATGGTGGTGGGGGCTTGGTTTCCACCACACAGGATATGGCCACCTTCTTTGCCGCCCTGTTCGGCGGCAAAGTGTTCAAGGACAAAGGCACGCTTGACCTGATGCTGTCACATGACGGCCTGCCGACAGACAGCCCCTACAGGCTGGGCATCTTTGAATATGAAGTGGACGGTGTGACCTTTTATGAGCATTCCGGCTTCTGGGGCACGCTTGTGATGTATGTACCGGCTGAAAAGCGGGCCATCGCGGGCGCGGTGCTGCACCAGAAGCACTTCAAAGCCATGCGCGAGGCGATGGTTGGAGTGATTACTGCAGGCAAGTGATGCCAGTCCGAAGGACCAGAAAAAGGCCGGGTTTCCCCGGCCTTTTTTGTTATTTATATTTCTCGAACCAGGCGAGGATGTTTTCCACCTTGGCCACCAGGCGTGACGGGCGCCCCGCAATGCCGTGCGGGCTGTCGGGCACGCGCACCATCAGCGTGTCGACGCGCCGAAGCTTCAGCGCCTGATAGAACTGCTCGGTTTCCGAAATCGGCGTGCGGCGGTCCGCCTCGCCCGTGATCAGAAGCGTCGGGGTTGTCACATTGCCCACCAGCGAAAGCGGCGAGCGCTTCCAGTAATGTTCCACATGCTCCCACGGCATACCGGGGAACTGGTAAGGGATCTGCCCCAGATAGCTGTCAGCTGTCAGCACCTTCGATATCCAGTTGATCACAGGCTTGGCAACCGCCGCCGCGCGGAAACGGTCCGTCAGGCCAATGGCATAGGCGCTGGCGATGCCGCCTGCTGACCCCCCGGTGATGTAAAGTTGGTCCGGGTCAATGAAGCCAAGGCCGATCATGGCATCGACGCCTGAGTTATGGTCGGCGAAATCAAACTCGCTTGAGTATTTGTTCTGCAGAAGAAGCGCAAAGCGCTCGCCGTAACTGGTGCTGCCCCGGTGGTTATCATAGAAAACCACATAGCCTTCCGCCGCAAAGCGCTGCATCTCTGCCGAGAAATTCGGGCCGTACGAAAGGTGAGGGCCACCGTGGATTTCCAGGATCAGTGGGTATTTCTTGGCTGTGGGGTCAAAGCCCGGCGGCGTGATGTACCAGCCGTGGATTTCCTCCCCATCGATGGACGACTTGTAGGTAATTTCGTGCGTCTGCCCGAGCGTCTTGTGCCCAAGCGCGTCTTCATTCAGGGCTGTGAGCTGCCTGGTCTTGCCGTCACGCACGGTAAAGATATCTGCAGGCCGCGTGCCGCTGCCGCGTGTGAAGGCCACGGTGCCGGCCTTCATGTCAAAGTCGCCGCTGGTGTAGGGGCGGCCAAGCGTGGTGCCGCCTAAGGCGTCCGCCACCATCCGGCGTTTGCCGCGGGTGTCCGTATAGTGCACTTCCGCCAGTCCCCGGTTTTCCATCATGAAATAAAGGCCACGCCCGCGCGCGTCCCAAATTGCCTTGTCAACTGACCGGTCCAGATCTGCTGTCAGGCTTGTTGCTTCACCGCCCGTCAGCGGCATCAGTTTCAGTTCGCGGTTGCGGTATGCGAGTTTTTCACCGTCGCGGGCGAGGAAGGCAATGGTCTTGCCGTCAGGCGATACCGTCGGCGCTTCCTCTGAGCCGGGCGTGTTGGTGACCTGGCGGATCGTGCCGCCCATGCTCACAGCGAACAGGTCGCTGTCACGCTGCTGATATTCCCAGTCCTCATTCCTGTTGGCAGACAGGATAATCTCGCTGCCGTCTGGCGTGAAAGCAAGCGGGCCGTGGTGGTTAAATTCGCCGCTTGTCAGCTGGCGGGCGCTGCCGCCGTCAGCCGGGATGATGAACACATGTCGGAAGGCCGGTTTAAGAATGCCCTGGCCGTCGCGCTGGTACCGCGCCTTCGAGACATATTTCACCTGATCAGACCATGTGGCGCCCTCCGGCTTCTTCGGCATTTTGACCTTCAGCGGTTTATGGTCAGCGGGAACCCGCATGGTGAAGGCGATCTGTTTACCGTCAGGCGACCAGCTGATGTCGCGCGGGCTTTCCTGCAGGTTGGACAGAAGCGCCGTGCGGCCGCTCGCGAGCCACAGCACATAAAGCTGGGTGCTGCCTTCTTCGTTCGAGAGATAGGCGATGCGGTCACCGCTTGGCGACCACACAGGGTTTGAAAAATTCTTGCGCCCCGACATCAGCGGCATATGGCTTGTGCCGTCAGCATTCGCGATCCACAGGTTGGTGCGCGTGCGGTCGGTCATGATGTCGTTGCTGCGGCGTTCATAGACTACCTGCTTCCCGTCAGGGGACACCGCAGGGCCTGTAGCATATTCCAGATTGAAGATGTCTTCTGCGTTGAACAGCGTGGAATTTGCCTCTTCGGCCCATGCAGGTCCGAAGGCTGTCAATGCTGCCACTAAGAAGAGTGCGGGTTTAAACATGTCTTTGTCTCCCTGACAGCTGGCGAATGCCAGCCTGAATTATTCTTGTGTCGCCTGTTTGCGTTTTCCCTGCCTGTAGGCGGCGATCCGAAGGCCAAGGGCAACAAGGCCCAGGATGGGAATCCAGCCCTTCGGGCTTGGTTCCATTATCAGTTTGGGCGTCGACGTGATCATGAAGATAGCCCATATATAGTAGCTGCCTTGCTTATGCAGGCGTTTCCAATGCTTTGCCCCGAATGCCCTGACCCCAGCGTTGTTTGAGGTGAGCGTCATCGCAAGCAGAAACAGATAGGCGAGGCCACCTGCAAATAGCACAGGAGCGGGGCGGCTGGCGTCCGTCAGCGCCAGGTTCGACAGTACCAGCACACCGTGCGTGCCGTGAATCAGCGCGAATGACAGGCCGATGTAGCGGCGGTTTCGCATCAGGAAGCGGGGCCCTGTGCCCGGTGCTAATCGCGCCAGGCTGGAGGCCGTGAACGCGAAAAAGAAGAAGATGAAGCCCATATGGGCCGTTGGGATCATCATGTCCGGCAACGCGGCAACATAGCCGCCAGCCGCAGAAATTTGGCTTGTGATAAACGCCGCCAGAAGAAGTATGACCGGGACAAATATCCTTTTGCCTTCAAAGAGTGCCAACATTCCTGAATTCCCCTTCCTTTCATTGTCGCCTGTTCGGTGCCGGTGTCCAAAGAGTTGACAGGAGCGTCCAGCCTAATGAAAGTCTGACCCAGATACCAAGAAAACAAACACGACAATTAGCGAGTAGCAGCATGCTTGAGATGAAACCGCTAACGGAAGCGGATCTGGAAGCCTACTTCGATCTTTTCAATGACCAGGGCCTAGCGCGAAATGCGGGGACGGTGCCGCATCCGGTTGACCTTGACTGGGCGCGTGAACGCATGATCTCGCGCCGAGAGGCTGAAGCCAATGGCGAGCTCAAGGACCGAGGCTTTTTTGAGGATGGTCGCTTTGTCGGCAGCGGCGGCTATTTTTTCAGGAATGGCGAGCTGGAGATCGGCTATTCCGTGCATAGGAACGAGCGCGGCCGCGGCCTGGCGACACGGATGGCGCGGATGGTGGTTGCCATGGCGCGGGAGGATCGGCTCAAGGGGCCGATCATTGCCAACTATTTTACTGACAACCCAGCTTCTGGGCGGGTTCTTGAAAAAGTTGGTTTTGCAAGAGCCGGGCTTGGCACAGGAACATCCATGGCGCGCGAGGGTGAGATTGAGAGCCAGCGCATGGAGCTGCGGGGAGATGTGCGTGTTGTTGATCCCGTTGTCAGCGATTACCCCGTGCTGTTTGAGCAGCAACTGGACGAAGACGCACGGTGGCAGGCTGGTGCCAGCCGGGTTTATGCCAGTGCCGGGGAATATCAAGCTCACATGGAGGCGGCGATGGCGGCCGGTGCCGTTCGGCGTACGATACTTCATGAAGGGCATGTTGCGGGGTATCTGGCATCGTCTGACCGCCAGGGTATGCGCGAGGTCAGCTATTGGCTTGGAAGGGCACATTGGGGGCAGGGTATTGCGACCAAAGCGTTGGCGGAATTCCTTGACCAAATGGGCACACGAAAGAGTGCCCTGTGTGCCCGTGTGGCCAAGGATCATCCGGCGTCGCTGCGCGTATTGGAAAAATGCGGCTTCGTGCGTATTGGGGAAGACAGCTTCTACTCCGACACCCGCGGGGAGCAGGTCGAAGAATATATCTACCGACTTAATAATCGTTAAATACGATTATTATATTCGTTAATATTCGTTGGAATAGATAAATAGTTTCCACCATATTCAAGGGGAAGCGGCGCCCCGGCTATACCCCTTCCTCACCCTAGTGGCCGGGTCGCTGTCTTCCCAGTTCCTCGCATGCTTCGGTTGATAGCCCCCATACATCGACTGAAGCTGTCGTCCTGCCGCTCCCGGAGATTTCGGGAGCGGCTTTTTTTATTCATAAATCCGGAGGGTTAGGGGGGCGAGCGTTGTCCCATAGGCAAAACAAGACGTGCCACAGGGAGCAAATATGTCAGAAGGCTGGGCAGAACCGGCACTGCGCCAACAGATTGAAGGTCTGGTTGCGATGCTTAATCGCGGTCAGGTTCTGGAAGCCCTTGAGCAGTTTTATGCCCCGGAGGCCCGGGTTTTCGAAAATGACTATCTGTTTGCGGAAGATCGCCTTGAGGCGCTTGCAAGGCAGCGCCCTTTCATTGAACCCTGCCTGTCTATCGATGGTGATGTGAGGCTTGTCTATCAGGATTTGGGGCGCGGCATTTCGGTTTTGAACAACCAGACACGATTTGATCACCCTGAATATGGCCGGGGTCAGATTGACGGCATACATGTGCTCTATTGGCAGGGCGAGCGGGTGGTTCGGGAAAATTATTTTTCCGGATCCAAGGCCGGTGAGGCGCTGACCTTTTGGGAAACTCTGGCTGGCTCTGACCCTGCATAGCGGGCGGTGTGCGTACCGAAGATGCTAAGGGTGTTCAGCGCCAACTTCCTTGATGACTTTTCCCAGGGCTTCAAAGGTAGAGGCGCGTGGGTTGGTTTTCCGCCAGATCAGGCCAATGGTCCGCGTGGGAACGATATCCGCGAAAGGCAGAACCTCCACTCCTGTACCTTCGGTCAGGCCAGCCTCAACGGCCATGCCAGGCAAAAGGGTAATGCCGTGACCTGCTGCAACCATTTGCAGAATGGTGTTGAGGCTGGTGCCGGCCATTTCACGTCTGGCTCCACGGCCAAGAAGCTGGCAGGCCTCCAAGGCATGGTCGCGCAGGCAATGGCCTTCCTCAAGAAGCATCAGCCGCTTTTCATCCAACTCTGTTGATTTGATGCCGCCTTTCGGCGCTTCGCCTGCGGGGAAGGCAACCAGGAACGGATCGTGGAATAGCGGCAGTTCTACTACGTCGCCGCAGGCATAGGGCAGGGCATATAGCACCAGATCCAGCTCACCTGTGCGCACCAGTTCACAAAGCTCCGCCGATTTGTCTTCCCTCAGATGCAGTTCAAGGTCAGGCAGCTTCTTGCTGATAGCAGGCATGATCTTGGGCAGCAGGAATGGCGCTATTGTGGGGATCACGCCCATGCGGACAATACCCTTCAGTGGGTCTTTGGCAGAGGTTGCCAGATCTGTGAGGTCATCCACATCATTCAGGATGCTTTGCGCCCGGCGGACGATTTCTTCCCCAAGTGCGGTGAACATTACGGAGCGTTTGGTGCGCTCTACCAATTGGGTACCCAGAAGGTTTTCCAGTTCTTGCAATCCGGCTGACAGGGTCGACTGTGTCACGTGGCAGGCATCAGCTGCTTTGCCGAAGTGATTGGTCCGGTGCAGGGCCACAAGATATCTAAGCTGCTTCAGGGTGGGAGGAAAGCTCATCGATCAATCCGATTAAATTGCCTGATATAAATTTACCTTGTCACTATAGGTGCCGGCCATGTTTTAGCCAAGCTGAAATCGCGGATATGGCAGGGTGCCTGAATATGGTCACATTTCGCCTCTTTACTACCCGCGCCTGTTAATTGGGGGCAGTGTTTCCAGTTCTATTTTCCTGTGATTGTTTAGCGAAGCCTGGCTTTGGCCAAAAAAATGGCCGGGTAAAAACCCGGCCCGAGTCACGACAGCGAGGATAGTACGGCTGCAGTCACGCAACCGTAATAGGAGTGGGCGCAGTCGAGTCGCGCCCTCTCGCACCTCCTAAGAAACCAAATATCGGCCCTCGGGTCAATGCCTGTCTGCTTCAAATCGTTCAAATCCTTGGTTTTCAGTCATTTTTTCGGGGTGCAGCGCAGCATTTTCTACACTTTGGTGCACTCGGTACAGTCATAGTGGAGTGTCGCAAAATGCTTCGCGTGATCAGGCTTAAGTGATTCGCGCCCAGACCTTAGCCGCGGTTAATGAAACCGTCCGTTACCTTGCATGCCGCAGGGCCTAGAAGCACGACGAAAAGGGTCGGCAGGATGAAGAGAATGAGCGGCACTGTAAGAGTTGCAGGTAGGCGTGCCGCCTTTTCTTCCGCCAGCATCAGGCGCTCGTTTCGGAACTCCGCTGACAGAACCCGTAGGCTGCTGGCAAGCGGTGTGCCATAGCGTTCACTTTGCACAAGCGTCGTGACCACGCCCCTGAGCGCAGGCAGGTCTACACGTTCTGAGAGGTTCAATAGCGCCTGACGCCTTTCCGGCAGGAAGCCAAGCTCAATGGCTGTGAGGGAGAATTCGTCCGAAAGTTCGGGGGCCGCACGACCAAGTTCTTTTGCGACCCTGTTGAGGGCGCTGTCGAGCGTCAGCCCTGCTTCGGCACACACCACGAGAAGGTCAAGGGCATCCGGTAGGGATTTCCTTAGCGCGTCTGTACGTTTGGCTTTGATGTTAGAGACATACATGTCGGGCAGCTTGAAGCCCAAGAGGACAGCAGCGATCGAGAAGACTGGATACATGCCCGCCTTGCTGGACCAGACACCCATGCCGTAAAACATGGTTACGGCCAAAAGCCCCATAATCAACGGCATCGTCAGGCGGGCCACCTGAAAAATCACCAGCGCATCTTTTGATCTGAAGCCAGCCTGTGTCAGTTGGGCTGAGACTTTCTGCGTCTGTTCCTTCTGCAACAGCTGTAGCTTGTCGGCAAGCTTCCGCATGGCACCGACACCGTCTACCTTCTTGACTGGCGAGCGGCGCTTGGAGGTGGTCATCAAACCAGCCTTGAGGGAATCGCGCCTGTCCTGCAGGGACTTCACGCGGCCTTTCATGGGGTCGCGGACCAGGGCGGTCTGATAGATGGTGTACATCACCAGAAGCGCCACAAGCCCTGCAACCACCGAGAGGATATCAATGAACTGAATACCAAGAATGTTTTCGATTTCCTGCATCGGCTTTTAGACCTCGAACTTGATCATTCTGGACATGATGAAGATACCAAAGCTCATCCATAAAAGCCCGCCAATGCCGGCCATGATAGCTTTTGGATGGGTGAATAGAATGATGCCATAGTCATAATTGATGGCGAGGATCGCACCTAGCATGATGAAGGGCAGCAACCCGACGATCCAGGCACTGGCCTTGGCTTCTGACGACAGGGCCCTTACCTTGAGCTTCATGGCTTGCCGGCTACGCAGAATATTCGACAGGTTGCCCAGGGTTTCAGCCAAGTTGCCTCCTGTTTCCCGCTGTACCACAAGTGAAATCACGAAAAATTTGAAGTCTGGTGTGTCCAGCCTATCAGCGGTTTCCCAGAGTGCTTCTTCAAGCTGTTTGCCGAGCCGCATGGCGTCGGTGATTTTCTGGAATTCCACACCGGTTGGTGCGCTCATTTCCTTGGCCACGTTCGAGATACATTCGTTCACTGGCAGGCCGGACTTGAGGCCCCGTACCATAAGGTCCATGGCCTCAGGGAACTGTTTGGTGAAGCGTTCCTTGCGCTTGTTGATGCGGCCTGAAACCCACATATGTGGCAGGCCAAATCCGAGGATAACACCAAGCGCAACGGCAAGCACGCCACCAAAGCCCATGAAGAAAAAGAGGCCACTAGCAGCAACGGCAACGCCGAAGGAAACGGTGGCATATTTAGATAGTTCTATTTCAAGCCCTGCCTGGGCCAGGCGTTTCTGGATCTGATCCTGCCGGGGCAGCATTTCTGCTATCATGCCAGCCAGGCCTGCTTCTGCCTGGCGCAGGCGAATGGACCGTGCCTGTTCGCCCTTCAGTGTGGTCTTGGCGTCAAAGCGGGCCTTGAACTGTTCAAGCCGCGCGCGCGTTTCCTTGCGGCCCTTGCTGAGCATGCCGGTAATGAAGACGCCGAGCACAATCAGGATGATTGTGATCAGCCCGCCGGCCAGAAGGATGATATTCAGATTGGCGCCCTGCATGATCTATCCGTTCATTGCCTCCATCAACGCGCGGTCCAGGCCGAAATATTCGGCCTTCGTCAGGAAATGCGGCCGCACGCCGGTTGAATGGAAATGGCCCACCAGGCGACCGCTTTCGTCCTCACCTGTGAACTCGAATTTGAAAAGATCTTGGGTCGTGATTACGTCCCCTTCCATGCCGACCACTTCGGTCACGTGGGTTGTCCGGCGGCCACCGTCGCGCATCCGCTGCACCTGCACGATCATGTCCAGCGACCCGGCGATCTGTTCGCGGATGGCTTTTGCCGGCAGGTGTAGGCCAGCCATATTCACCATGTTTTCAAGGCGCGTCAGAGCTTCCCTCGGGCGGTTGGCGTGAATGGTGCCCATCGAGCCGTCGTGACCGGTGTTCATGGCCTGCAGCATGTCGATGGCCTCGCCGCCCCGGATCTCACCAAGAATGATACGGTCCGGACGCATCCGGAGGGCGTTTTTTACCAGGTCACGCATTGTAACTTCGCCCTGGCCTTCAAGGTTGGGTGGCCGGGTCTCCAGGCGCACCACATGTGGCTGCTGGAGCTGAAGCTCGGCCGCATCCTCGATGGTGACCACACGTTCGCCCTTGTCAATCATGCGGCTGAGGGCGTTCAGCATCGTGGTTTTACCCGAGCCCGTGCCGCCCGATATGAGGATGTTCAACCGACACGCTCCAGCGATCTTGAGCAGCTTGGCAAGGGGGGCTGTGATTGAGCCGAAATCCAGCATCTTGTCGAGTGTGATCTTGTCTTTGGTGAATTTCCGGATCGAAATCGAAGCCCCATCGATGGCAAGCGGTGGGGCAATCACGTTCACCCGGCTGCCGTCAGCCAGGCGAGCGTCACAGATAGGGGATGTTTCGTCTACGCGCCGACCAACCGCTGTCACGATCCGCTGGGCAATGTTCATCAGGTGCTGGTTGTCGCGGAAATGAATATCCGTGAGAGTCAGCTTACCTTTTTGTTCCACATAGACCTGATTGGGGCCGTTGACCATAATGTCTGAGATAGTGTCGTCTGCCAGCAGGGGTTCAAGCGGGCCAAGACCCAGCATGTCATCAAGAAGCAGTGTAACCAGATCCCGCTGCTCTGAGAGGTTCAGGTTGATCTTTTCCTGAACCAGCAGTTCGCCCACCACTTCTCCGACCTGCTCGGCAAGTTCGTGGCGTGGCAGTTCTGCCGCCGCTGCCGGGTCGATATGCTCCATCAGCAGTGTTTGAACGCGGGTTTTAGCTTCAAACAGAGTCTGTTTGTTGGCATCTTTTGTTTTCGGAGTTTCCGGTGCGGCATCGCCAATGGGGCCGATGTTGGCTTCAGCTTCGTTCAGAAGATAGGTTACCAGGTCTTTTTGTTCCTGCTCTGAAAGCTGGGCCTCTTCGCTTCTCATGATGCGTTCGACCAGCCCTTGCAGCTTTTTGGTTACCTCAGCCTTCTGGGACATCCGAAGTTCGTCGGCTGTGAAATTGTCCTTGAGCTGGGATTCCGCGAGGGAGGCAAGCATTTCGACGGCGCTGACAGTTCCTGCATCTGTGATGGGCGGTGTCGCGGTAGCCGATGGTGTCTGTTGAATTTCCTGCATCGTAGCGACGGAAGGCGAAGCAGCAGTGCTGCTTCTTCCGAAGCCGCTGCCGCGCTTCAGTCCTTGCCGTTTTTTTCCAAATGCCTGCGACTTCATACCGCTTAACCAGTCCTGACTTGCCTAGGTGTACCCGTTGAATTCACTCTCTATAAAAGCGCTATTTCTTTAACAATTTGTCTAGCCACGACCCAGATTTCTGGTTTTCCTCTTCGTCCGCGTCGATTAGCTGCATCAGTTCTTTGTAGGCGGCTGCCGTCTTGCTGTTTGGCACAGCATCGACAACCACTTTCCCTTGCTGTGAAGCTGCCATGGCGGTTTTCGGGTCGAACGGGATTTTGACTTCGACAGAACGCTCAATCGAATTTTCGAAATCTTTTTCTTCGACTTCGTTCGGCACCATGCCGACCTTGTCTGCAACCACATGGATGTCTGCGCTTGGTGCTGCCTGCTTGATGTGTGCCAGAAGGCGGATACAGTCGCGCGCAGCAGGAAGGGAGAAATCTGTCACCAGAATGATGTCCGTTGCTGCCTTCAAAATGTCGGTATGATCGCCCAGCATTTGCCGGGGGATATCAACGATCACATCGGAGTAATTTTCTCCAAGCGCAGTTACCAGCTGTTCAAGCGCCCCCTCAGCGGGTTCACGGAACGCCCCTACAGGTGCTTCAGCCGCAAGGATGGCCAGCTTGTCATGGGGTTTGACCACGGCGCGTTCCAGGAACAGGCCATCAACCCGGTGTGGGTTGTCAAGGGCGTCCGGCAGGCCGCGACCCGGTTCCAGATCAAATTGCATTGCCGACGTGCCGAAATACAGGTCAAGGTCAAGGATTGCGGTGTTCTTGCCCTTTTCTGCCATCAGCCATGCCAGGTTGGTCACGATTGAGCTGGTCCCCAGGCCGCCACGCACGCCAACACATACAATCTGGCGGTTTTCGGTTTTCACTTGTTGTTCCGGTGTTTCCTCCACAGCGACCAGCGCTTCCTGTCCAGCAAGAAGGGCATTCTGCAGAAGCTCAGCCGTTACCGGTTTTACCAGATAATCGAATACGCCAGCATGGATAAGGTCCCGGTACAGGGTAACGTCATTGACGTCGCCGATTGCCAGCACGAGGGTGCCTTCCTCGGCCACGTCAGCGAGCGCCTGCATATCAGCGCGCGGGTCTGCGCTGCCGGAGATGTCGACCACTAGGAATTCAGGGCACGGCATGGCGCCCAGCGCCCGCACCGCCTGGCCGATACCGCCAGAATAAACCATTTCCGGGTTCCAGCCGATTTTGGCGGCCACGCCAGACAAGGTCTGAAGCGTGTCATCATCTACCATGAATGCTGCGAAGGGCTCGCGGGCGGAAGTTTCAACTTTTGCCGTCATGTTCATTTCGCCCTCTTACTTCTTCTGATCGCCAGGCAAGCCAGTACCGGTACCGGAGCCAGATTTTGCCTTGGAATCAGCATTGATAAGCAACGGTGCTACGGCCCTTGCAGTGGATCCTCGGCCTTCTTGTCCAGCTACCAAATCGCGTGGATTGGCAACCATCAGACCAAGGTTGGAGGTGTTCGAACAGCCGAAAAAGCTGCTTGGGTTGTTGCGGCTGTTGTTGCTGCTTTCCGGTGCCCATTCGCCGCAATTGGGCGTAGTTACCACATAGCGCTCCAGATAAAGTACAACGCTTCCGTCTGACGGTAGCCCGCCAAGCGTGGCTGAGCCGCCATAGCTGTAGCCCTGGCTTTTGAGATAATCTTCAAGGGCGCTCAGGCGGGCGTCAGATGCGTTGCCACGATCCAACATCAAAACATCGCCATAGGTGATGTTTGCCGCTTTAAGGAAGCTCTGGATACCGGCATAGGTGGCGCTTGATGGGGTGCTTGTGCCGTCATCTTCCGCCCTGATTTCATAGGGCAGGCGGATCATCTGCACGCTATTGCGCATTGTGGCTTCATAAGGCGAAGCTGTCGCCACATCCGTATGTTGGCATGCCGATAGGCCAAGCAGCCCAAGGCCAAGGAATGCCGATTTCAGAATTTTTGCCTGATAGGTCATGGTCCTGTTCCTTTTCTGCTTTTTTGCCTAGTCCAGCTGGAAGCCGGCTCGCTTCTTCAGCGAGGCACCGCTTTGCTTGTCTTTATTTGCTGCATCGTTTGCAGGTTGCGGCACCCAGGACCGGCCATTCAGATAGCGGTCCATATCGTTGGGGGCAACGAAGCGATCGGTTGGCAGCACCAGCTGACGGTCAGAGACCGGGCGAACAACATAAGGTGTAACGACAATCAGAAGCTCAGTTTCATCACGGCGGAAGGATTCCGAGCGGAACAAGGCGCCCAGGATCGGGATATCGCCAAGGCCAGGAATCTTGTTCGCGTCCTGCACAACATCGTTTTGCAACAGGCCAGCAATCGCGAACGATTGCCCGCTGCCTAGCTCTACCGTCGTTTCTGCCCGACGCGTACTGATAGACGGGATGCTGATGCCTTCAACCCTGATCGCGCCAGCACTTGAAAGGTCGCTCACTTCTGGGCGAACCCGCATGGATATGCGACCGGAGTTGAGGACGGTCGGGGTGAAATCGAGTTTCACGCCAAATTCGCGATACTCAATTGCGATGCCATCACGGCTTGGTACAGGGATCGGAAATTCGCCGCCCGCTAGGAAATTTGCGGCTTGGCCGGTCAGGGCCGTCAGGTTTGGTTCAGCCAGAACCGTCAGGAAGCCCTGTTGGTCCAGCGCGTCGATCGCATAGTTCAAATCCAGCGCATTGCTGACGACGTCGCCATAAATGGATTTCACACCCTGCTCAGGGAATTGGAACAACTTCAGCGGACCTTCGGTGATCGGATCGACGATAATATCTGCCACGTTGCGGCCCGTAATCATGCCAATGCCGAAGTTGGAGCCGAAATAGCCGCCCTCCCAGTTGAAGCCCAGTTGCTTGACCACGCTACGGGAAACCTCGGCGATGCGGACACGCAGGTTCACCTGGGTCGGCTGCATGATTTCCAGCTCGTTAATCACACGGTCTGTCGCCAGAACGTCTTTGGCCAGATATTCAGCTGTGGCCGCCTGGTCCGGGCTGTTAACGCGGCCATGCAGCACGATGATGCTACCGTAGGTGCTGACCGAAATGGCGGTGCCCGGAAGCATATCTTCATAGGCGCGGAAGAGCGCGTCCAGGTTTCTGGTCACCGCCACATTGGCGGCATAGATGGTCTGGTCCTTGTCGTCCAGCGCGTAGAAGCTGGTCTCGCCTTGGGCTTTGCCATAAATATAGATCACGCGCGGTGACTTGACCTGTACGTCAGCCACATTCGGGTCCACAATGAAGACTTCCGCGGCCGGACGGTCAAGCCTTACCAGCGTACCCTTGCCGACCTGTACAGGCAGGGACACTTCGCCAGCATCTACAATGCTGGCACCCGACATGGATTTAAGGGATTCTGCCTGTGCCGGCATAACCGGTGTCAGGGACGTGAGCGCGAGACCGAGCAAGGTCGTTCGCACGATGTTATTCATCTGCCTGATCATTTGCCTCGCTCCTTGCTTTCGCCTGTGCCGTCAACTTCCTGCGCGGTTGAACCACGACGGACAATCACCACATCGCGCTTTTCATCTTCAGCGGCATCGGGGCGGAACTTGCTCACTTCCGGACTGTCCGTGAAGGTAAGCGTGGTACCCACTGGCGGGCTGTCAGGGTCGGAAGGCAGGCTATCATTGCCGCCCACGAGACTACGGAGGCTGAGCGACAGGCTACCAAGGCGCTCCAGCATGGCGACCTTTTCAGCCATCTTCGGAGTGACCTCAAGGGTTGCCGTCTTGGCAATCTTCACTTCTTCCGCATCAGCAGGGCTGCGTTGGTCGACACCAAGTACCCGCACATTCTGGAATACGGTCTCGGACGTTACGTAAGGGATTTTTGTACCTTGCATATCGAAAGATTGGGTCAGGATAACGTCCACCCGGTCACCCGGGAAGACAAAGCCCCCGACGCTGCTGGTGGGTGACAGCTTTACAGTCACAGCGCGCATGCCAGGAGACAGAACCGCCGCCATGAAGCCTTTTTCGCCCTGCGAAACCATCGCAGATTTGGTGACCGGTTCGCCGCCCGAGATCGGCGCACGAACAACCTTGCCTACAATATCTTCGATCTTGCTTTTTGGCTGGCTGTAATAGTCTGCCGCCAGGCCATCTTCAGGCCACGACCGCCAGGACACATGATCCTTTGTCAGGATAGTGCCAACAGGCAGGGGCTTGGATGCAACGAGAATCTTCGCGGCAGGTGCTTGCACCGCCGTTGCTTGCACTTGTCGGCTCTGCTGTTCAAGGCCGCTAAGGAAGCTTCGGGTCAATAGGACCACCAGCAACACGCCGACGCCTGCGACGGCAATTAGAATTAGGCTTCTGGGGTTCATAGTCCCCTCCTGGCTTTTGTCACACACTTCCCAGGCCATGGTCAGGCCAAAGGGTTAATAATTCTTCACGAATTAGGTCGAAAGTGCAGATATCTGGTGGAAGCAGATCCACAGCCCCCCGGCTGAAATCGCGACGCCATAGGGTACTTTGACACTATGTTCCGATTTGTCTTTGCTCCAACGGCTCCAGGCAAGGAGGGCAAGGGCAACAATTCCGCCGATTACTGCAACATAGAGCACAAAAGAGAGCCCCAGGTCCGGGCCGGCGAAAAGGGCCACTGCGGACATTAGCTTTACGTCTCCACCACCCATCGCGCCCGTTGCAAACAGGGCCAGACCGACAAGGAAGACCGAGCCTCCGACAACAATTGGCCATACAAGGGCGGCCATGACATTTGTGCCGGATAGAAGGTCAGCTGCAACTGTTACTCCGAAAAGTCCGACTAGGATCAGGCTAAGGCGGTTAGCGATGCGCCTGGTCTTCAAGTCTTCAATTGCAGCGAGGATAAGCACCACAGCAACGGCCACAAATATGCCTGTATATATGGCTGTCGTTGCTTGCATATCTTGCCTGAGAACTGCTTTCCCGAAATCTGTATTCAGATCCCAATTTCACTAAAAAAGCCGCCGGCAAAAGTTTTCCCCCAGCGGCCTTTTGAGTTTCTTGCTTTCCAACTGTCCGTTGGTAGCCAGCTTAACCTGCAGCAGGCGCTGCTGGTGTAGCAGTTTCAACTTCTGTTGCAACACCTTCAAACATTGCGCTGAGGTCACCGCCAAGGGTGTTCAGTGCAGTGATCAGTGCAACAGCGATGAGGGCTGCGATCAGGCCATACTCGATGGCGGTAGCGCCTTCCTCGTTAGTACGTAGTTTGTTCAAAAACTTAATCATTGGTTTTCTCCAGCTGCCAAGATTGGATGTCACCTTTATAGCGGCGAACAACTAAATAAAAAGTTAACAGCAAGTCTAAAATGCTTTTTATTACAAAGACTTATTGTAAAAACTGAAGTAAAATTAGCTAAAATTTTATCATGCTTAACAAGCTATTGATTATGTTCATGAATCTAGGCATGGGCGACATGAATATCGGGGCGAATTAGGGAGAGTTTTGGGCTTTCATTAGGCTGAAAAAGGCAGCTGGCTGGAAGGCTGTCGTGAAAACTTTAAAAAAAATCGGTGATTTTTAGAACCCGAAAGGTGCTTCCGGGTGCAAAACGAATCGAAAATCAGCGTTATTACAGGACAGCGAAAGACTCGGGGCTAAGCCTTTCATGCTTGCGTGTCCGAGCGAGAATGTTGTTTGCTGTCACTTGCGGCCAATGACTGCTTGGTCAGGGTTGGATTTCCTGCAGGGCGCCAATGCGGGGCCGAAAATAGGATGTCTTGCGGATCGTGTAGCTGTCGAGGAATGAAAATATGAGAGGCTCGTAGCTATAGAATATTTCTGTTGCCAGGATGGTTTCATCGTCCCTTAGCGTTAGTCCTGCGGGAACGTCGATGGCATCACCCTCATCTCCGATGTCACTGCCGTGGACAAGGTTGCCACCACCAGAACGCTGCCAATAGATCGTCGAGGGTACGTCTTCTGCTTGGCTGATAGCGGATACATAGGCGATAGTCCGGGTTTCCGTGTCAAACGGTCTCATGATCTGAGGTACAACCTCGAAAATATCTGCGACAACAGCTTCGGTGATTTCCTCATCCCGGGTGGCCAAGTCAGATACTGCAACCACGGTATGCTGCAGCTTCAAGTGCAATAGAAGATAGTTCCCCACCTCTACGGTTCCCATCAGAAGCACTATATAGAGCGGCATCGACAGTGCGAGCTCAGTCAGAACTGCCCCGCGCTGATCCGAGCAGATGCTTTTGATGATGCGTCTAAAACGGTTCATTGCGGACTGCTACTGTTGCCTGGATGGTGATTGAACGCTCTGCCCATTCGGCGAAGCCGGTGATGCTGTTTGCAGGGTAAGAGAGACGGTAAAGTACTATGTCGCCCGCGTCTCCAAGGCCTGCAGAAGCCATGTCAGAGTCCCATTTTCCGTTGCCATTGACGTCCGAATAGGCTTCGCCTTCGTCGTAGGTGCCACTGTCATTTGCGTCGGTGTATGGCTCGGCGTTGCCGATGTCCGAGAATTGTTCATATACCAGTGTCTCTACTGTCACCTGGTTCATGTCGATCCAGCCAAAAGTTTCCTCTTCGACGATCTGCAGCAACTGCTCTTCGCGCGTCGCTGTTGGGTCGCTACCTCCCGTAACACCAAACCGTGATGCACGAAGGACGGCATTCTCAAGCGCCGCATTGATGAAAAAATAATTTCCTACTTCGAGGACACCGACGATCACGGAAAGCAGGATAGGAAGCCCGATCGCAGCTTCGACTACAACTGAGCCTTCTGTCTGCTTCCGAAATTTCTTTAGCCATTTCCGAATTGCCATAGCCACCTCCTACTTTGAAAGCCTGAGGTTGGATAGTTGCCTGCCAATGGAATCGAAAGCCTCTTCAAGTGACGCGGCGGTGGGCGCATGGAAATAAAAGGATGGGTTGGTGGCGCAGGCGGAGTAGGCAGCCTGCGTACTGCTATCGGGCGTGTCGCCGAAGGTGATGGTGTAGATAATGATACCATCGGCCTTGATGTTTGCGCATGTGGTGTCGAACCGGTCATCCAATTCGTTGCGTGCGTCATAGATATTGTTGAACCCAAAGTCCTCGACTCGGCCGTAGGCGGTATAGTCTGATCCGCCGAGCTCATCATCAGCGCTGATGAACTGGTTTACGCCGTCGGTCAACATCACGATCACTTTGTCCATAAAGGGCTCGTCATGATCCAGCGGCAGCTCTGCGGGGCTGCCAGACCACTGTCCGCGCCAGTTGGGGCTTACGACGCGCCAACCCCAGGTCAGCCCAAGGTTGGCCGCAGTGCCACCGAAGCTCCAGGGCTCCATGGCATCGATGGCATTAAGGATTTTCGTCTTCTCGGCAACCAGTGGTGTGATTTGGGGGCCGCATCCCCTGTTGGGGCCGAGTGCGGTTGAAGAGTTGTTGACTTCTTCAATGGTGCGCACGCCTGTGTCGTCATCGATCCAGGGGTTGTCCTCTTCCGCTTCATACCAGCCCCGTCGCCAGCTGTATTTCCATGTTACATAGTCTGTGTCTTCCCAGAAATAAGGCTCAAACGGTGCGAGGCTGGGGGGCGTATCTGTCTGGTCTTCACCGTCCGGGCGCGCCTCAAGGCATCCCATCCATTCAGTGGGTGAATATTCATTATCCACCTTTGTTTTCCCCGCAGCCGACAGCCAGTCATAATGCGCGTTTCCGACATTGACGTGGGTAATATAGGGAACAACGCCAACCCATAAATTTGTGTTGGTCTCATCATCGCCATACACCACATCAATCAGATTAGCGGCGGCGGTTTTCATAGTGGTAATCTTGTTGTCGCTTCGCATGGAGCCGGTATTGTCCATTACCAGTACAAGTTCCATGCCGCGGGTTTCCCGCGTAATTTCGGTATCTACCGTTACGGTCAGGGAATCGTAACCAAACAATGTCATAAAGGTGGCTTCGACGGTGGCGGTCGCGGTCAGTGTGATCAGTTCATTGTCATCGCTGATGACAATATTCATGTCGCTTGCGGATGCCATGCCGCCCGTAGCTGCTATGTTCGCATTGAAAAATTCAATCGCGTCGGCCTGCATGGTATCTACGTCCATTGCATGGCCAGCGGCCAGCCCGGCAGAGTCCAGTGACTTTTGCAGCACATCCTTGACATAAAAGACGCGCGCACCGTCGATTGTGAGCCCGGCCGCGGCCGTCAGTGTCAACATGCTGCCAGCCACCATGGGCAGAAGGCTGCCGCGCTCATCCTGACCAAGACGCGCCAATAAGCGGTTGGCAGCATCAAGTGCCTTACCTGTCTTTTTTATCCACTGTTTCATTGCCTGAACCTTGGAAACTACCTGTTTGGTTGAAAGGCTGAGCCTCTGGTTGTGGCATGTAAAGAAATGCAGAAAGTTTTAGGTAAATTGCGCCCATGAAATAGTTGGGTTGTGTGAATACGATCTATGATTTTATGTAATGTTTTTAGGAAGTTAAGGTGTGTATTTGGGCAAGTTCAATCGCCAATTTTGCTAAAAAACGGGTTATTTATGCACCGAATGTAAACGAATCTGCAGTAGCGTTTTAGGTCCAGGCAACGTGACCGGAACGACAGGCAAACGATTCGGATGATAAAGCTTTCGGAAATAAAACGCTTCTGGCGTGACGAGACTGCTGGCATGATCACTTTAAGTGCATTCATGTTGCCAGCAATATTGGGTTTCGCCGGGTTGGGCATGGATGTATCAGGCTGGTACATGGAGCGGCGTGATGTCCAGAACCTGACAGATATGGCCGCAATCGACACCGTGCACTCCGGCAATAACTTTACCGACGCTGATCTGCAAGCGCAGGTTTCTACTTTCCTGAATGACCGGGGATTCGACCCCGCCCGGGACACTCTTACGCTGAATACTCCCCCAAGTCAGGGCGATTATGCAGGGCAGACCGGCTTTTATGAAATTATTGTCTCCCGGAATGTAGAGCTGACGTTCCTTAGCGCTTTCTATGCCATTACAGGCAACTCGCTCACCGTCAATGTCTCGGGGCGGGCCGTGGCAGGTACACTCATTATCGGCACTCAGTGCGTCGTGGCACTGGACGACACAGAAGATCGGGCATTGAATTTTTCGGGCAGCACGATTGTGGGGACCGACTGTGGTGTGGCATCTAATAGCGTTAGCGAGCAGGCCATCTATATCGGGGGTAATGCCGAGCTTGATACGGTATCTGTGCAAACTGTAGGTGATATTGAAGTCTCTGGCGGCGGGGTTCTCACGAGTGATTCTCCGCCACAGTCGCTGTCCACTCCCGCTGATGATCCATATACCAGCCTGCCGATCCCAACCGATATGGGGTGTGATGTTTCTGGCAACACAAATGTTGGTGACAATGATGTAATGACGCCGGGTCGTTACTGCGGCAATTTGCGCATCCAGGGTGAGAATATTGTATTTGAGCCGGGCGTATATGTGATCGAAGGTGGCGACC
This sequence comes from Kordiimonas lipolytica, assembly GCF_042651265.1. Classification (GTDB taxonomy): domain Bacteria; phylum Pseudomonadota; class Alphaproteobacteria; order Sphingomonadales; family Kordiimonadaceae; genus Kordiimonas; species Kordiimonas lipolytica. Next base: position 387,547 of record NZ_JBHSCR010000014.1, read on the forward strand.
TGATCGCCAATGCGAACTCCGAGTTCTCGGGGGAAGGCGTGACCTTTATTTTCACAGGTGATACCGCCGGTGATGTGGGTAGCATTTCGATGAACGGTAGTGCTACGGCAACGCTTTCCGCACCGACCACAGATGGCGATACATATGAAGGTATCCTCGTTTATCAGGACCCTATTGCCGATTACCGCAGTGCAGGGGTGTCTGCCATCTTCAATGGTGGGGTTAACCTCATGCTTGATGGTGTGATTTATATGCCGCGTGCAGACATCACTTTCACCGGCGGCGCCCAGGCAGAACCATCCTGCCTGCAGGTATGGGGTGCGACGGTTACATTTTCTGGCGATAGCGTAATCGGCAATGATGATACAATATGCGAATCCATGAACCTGGAGACATCTCCACAGTTCCGGATCATGTTGGTGGAGTAGGGAGAAATGGCGTTCCTGCAAAAACTGCGAAAAGACGAAGACGGCTCCATCGTTATTGAGACAGCAGCCATCATGACGGTGTTGGCACTGATTTCTGTTGGCGTTGTAGATTTTGGCCTGGCCTACGCTCGCAATATGCAGCTTTCAAACGCGGTCAGGGCTGGGCTTCAGTATGCGCTCGTGCGCAAGCCCGTGAATGACGATTATTCGGCCATAATCGCCGCAGTTGAAGCCTCCGCGCCGGCGGCGGACCCCAGCGCTGCCCGTGAAGTAACGGCAACGCTATATTGTGAGTGTCCAGACGGATCCGCAAGCGATTGTACCACCACTGGCGGGGTTGATATCACATGTGACGATGGCACGCTCAGGAAGGCCTATCTGGATATAACACTCACTGAAGAATATGATCTTCTGCTGACTTATCCGGCAATAGCAAGCAGCCTTACGCTGAGCCAAACCGTAACAGCGCGGTTGAACTGATATGACAAAGACGTCTCCATATCAGCGACTGAAAGCTTTATTGGGGCGTTTGCGCTGCCGAGATGACGGTGTTGCGGCGGTTGAGTTCGCCATGACAATTCCCATTTATCTGGGCACCATCATCATGCTGATTGAGTTGTCGCGCATCGTCTACACGCAGGCGGTGGTTCTTTATGCGGCAGAGGAAGCGACGCGCTATGCGCTCGTGCATTATGACGCTACATCTAATGACGTACAGGCGATCGCCGAGGCGAACCTGCTGGGGCTGGACCCAGACAACATTACGGCCATAATTATCACATCCCCTGTTGACCCGACGGATCAGACCAAACTGGTGACGGTGGAAGTGCAATATCAATATTTGCCGATCCTGTCGCTAGAGGCATTCCTCAACTTGGGCGATGATGCCGGACTTGCCATAACCGGTGAGTCCAGAGGCTTTTTGACAGAAGAAATACCCTACTAAACTTTCGTGTAACCGCCAGTTTCTCCCAATTACCGCTTGTCTCAAACGGCTATAAGTGGCAACGATTGGGGAAAATGGGTGTGTTATGACGACAGAAAACGAACAGGAAGCCAGCGCAGCCATGAGCGTGGCTGGCGAAGAATATCCAAGTGCCGAGATTTTGGCAGCTGCCAAAGAAAAACGGCGCACTGTGCCAGAAGATGCGGTCTTCAGTTATTTTGTGGCTCCGGATGACCGCCGCATTCGGTATGCCCGGTTTCCAGCAAGCAAGGTTTTGGAGCCCAAAGGCACTGTGATCTTCCTGCCTGGTCGCACCGAGTTCATCGAAAAATTCCTTGAAGATGTGCATATATTTAATGCGCTTGGGTTCGCCTGTGCAGCCATGGACCTACGTGGTCAGGGCATGTCCTGGCGCCCGCACCCGAACCGCGACAAGCACTATGTACGTACGTTCGACACACACCTGACCGATGTGAAAACCCTGTTTGAAGAAAAGCTGATTGGCAAAATGCCAAAGCCTTTCATTCTGATGGGCCATTCGGCCGGCAGTCATGTGATCCTGCGCTTCCTTCGGGAACACCCCGGTTATGCTGATGCAGCCATTACAGTTGCCCCGATGGTGAGAATTGCGACGGGCGGGTTGCCAGATTTTGTCGCCAAGGGGCTGCCGCTAATCATGCGTTATATGGGGCTTGGGGCGGCTTATATTCCTGGCCATACGGCCTTCAAGGAAGGACGCTGGGGCTGGCGCAAGAAACTGACACACGATGATGACCGTTTTGAAGATGAAGACTTCTTCATCAAAACCAAGGACAAGCGGCTGGCCGTCGGCGGGGCAACATACAAGTGGCTATGGGAAGCTTTGAAATCATGTGACAAGCTGAACGCAGAGGGTTGCCCGGAAGGGATCGAAACGCCGGTACTGATGCTTCAGGCAGAGAAAGACAGCATCGTCGACAATGCCGCCCAAACCAAACTTGCCGAACGGATGCCGAATGCCAAACTGGTGGTCATCAAGGGAGCGATGCACGAAATCCTGAAAGAAACCGACGGGATGCGGGCAGATCTGTGGCATGCCATCGCCGCATGGATGGATTTGGAAAATGGCCCTGATTTTGGCGACGATGTGCTGCAGACCAACACACCGGCCCCATTGGAGGACAGTTGAGTTCTTTCCGGTCCCCCCGGCAGTGTGTTCGCTAGAATAGCCCAAAGGTCGTCCTTCGGGCTATTTCGAAGATAGCCTTCGCTGCAGCATGCTTGATATTGCAAAGTCGCTAGGACTGGAGGATATCCATCACCTGCTCAAGAAGTGTCGGGTCCCCCAAGGCCAGGAGCCGCCCACAGTCGCCTGGCGCCTCCCCTTCCCAATTGGTGGCGGATCCGCCAGCACCCCGGATCACCGGGATCAGCGCCATCATATCGTATGGCTTGAGGCCGCTTTCTACCACCATATCCATGTGGCCTGCCGCCATCACGGCATAGGCGTAACAGTCAAGTCCATAGCGAACCAGCCGGATTTCCCTTAGAAGCGTATCGAAACGGTCGCGCTCAACACCCTTGAACAGGCCTGGGTCGGTACTTGAAAGAGTAGCCTTGTCAAGGCTTGGGCAGGCACGGGTTTTGATGGGCATATCATTCAACGTAGCGCCGCCGGGCCAACCCAGATAGCGTTCCTTGATGTAAGGCTGGTCGATCACGCCGATCACCGGCTCGCCATTGTGCCGGAGCGCAATCAGCGTTCCCCAGGTTGGCAGGCCGGAAATGAAAGCGCGTGTGCCGTCGACCGGATCAAGCACCCATTCGAACGGGCCTGCGGCTTCCTTGATGCCAAATTCTTCGCCGAAGATGCCGTGGTCGGGGTAGTGTTCTTCAATCAAGGCGCGGATCGCTTTTTCCGCTCCCTGGTCTGCCTTGGTCACTGGGTCGAAGCCGTCGCCCTTGTCTTTGTCGTCCACACCAATCGGTTGCCGGAAATAGCTGAGCGTGATCTCCGCGGCAGCGTCAGCCAACTTGCAGGCGAAGGCGCAGAGTTCATCAACCTGATCCTTTGAAAGCACATCGGAATGTGGTGTGGCGGTCATGATAAGTTCCCGTGACGTGAGTGAACAAAGATTTTCATCAATGGCGCCTTGCCATTGCGGCCACTTTAGACCACAAATTGCCCGGAAGAAGCAACGGATGTATGGCAATGGAAGCTGATTTTCTGATCGTCGGAGCCGGTATCGCGGGGGCAGGGCTTGCGTACCGCCTGACGCCACATGGCAGGACGGTCATGCTGGATATGGAAGAGCAGGCTGGCTACCACACGACCGGACGGTCCGCAGCCTTTTATGCTGAAACATATGGCGGCCCGAAGCTTCAGCCGCTCACCACTGCTTCCAAAGATTTCCTGACCAATCCGCCAGAGGGTTTCAGTGCGGCCCCACTGATGAACAAATTGGGTGCTATCCATGTGTTCAGGGAGAACCAGCGCACGCAAGCTGAGGCCGTCTTCAATGAAATGCACGGCGCCTTGCCGGGCGTTCGCATGCTGGATGCTGACGAGGTTCTGGAGCAGGCCCCGCACCTCAAAGAGGGCATCTTCGCCGGCGGCATTGACGACCCCGATTGCGGTGACCTGGATGTCGCTGCGCTCCACCAGGGGTATTTGCGTGCGGCTAAGAAAACGGGCGTGGAAGTGCTTCTGGGAGCAGGGCTTGAGGCAGCGGCGCACGATGGTACCATGTGGCATGTAAAAACCCGGTTGGGGCAGGTGAAAGCGCGTGTGCTCATCAACTGTGCAGGCGCGTGGGCAGACGACATTGCCCGCCGCGCTGGCGTTGAGCCGCTTGGGCTGAAGCCGCTCAGGCGAACCATCATTACGGTGCCGAAACATGAGGGCGTGCCGTTTGACCGCCACGGCCCGGTGATTATTGATGTGGACGAAGAGTTTTACTTCAAGCCCGAGGGTAATGGCTATCTCGTCTCCCCCGCCGACGAGACGGAAAGCCAGCCATGCGATGCCCAGCCAGAGCTGGAGGACGTTGCGGTCGCGGCCATGCGGTTTGAGGAAGCGACAGGGATGCCGGTTGAAAAGATTGAGGCCAAATGGGCAGGTCTCAGGACCTTTGCACCTGACAAGGCGCCGGTCATTGGGTTTGATGCTGATCACCCGGCCTTTTTCTGGAATGTGGGGCAGGGCGGCTACGGCATTCAGACATCACCTGCATGGTCTGAATTGGCAGCAAGCCTGGTTCTCAAAGAAGGTGTGCCGGACATGCTTGCCCGGCACGGTGTGATGGCTGAGGCGTATCGGCCTTGTCGCCTGCGTTAATGGCGCCTGCGTCGGCGCCTGCGGTGCCGGGTTTCGCCGAAGGCAAACACCAGGATCAGGGCTCCTGCAACGCCTGCAATGACATCGCCGATCCAGCCTGTGGGCCCAAGGCCAATCACGCCGAACAGGAAATTGCCTATCATACCGCCGAAGATGCCCAGTATGATGTTGCCAAGGGCGCCATAACCCTCGCCCCGGATGATGTGGCCGGCCAGGAAGCCGACGATAGCGCCTGTAATGATGGTTCCGATCATAAAGCCTGCTCCTCCTGGTTGGCGGGGTGTGTGCTGAAGCGGAACAGCATTGCGCCCGAAAAGCCTGTTATAACAGAGCCGAACATGTTGATCGGGCTGAAGCCCAGCAGACCGACAATGAACCAGGCCGCGATTGCCCCTATCGCACCCAGCGCGATGTCGCGGGTGCCGCCAAGGCTTTTTCCTTCAAGAAGTTTTCCTGCAAGCAGCCCGGTAAGGGCGCCAGCCAATAATGCACTGATCATGCTGCCCTCCTAATAGCGGTAGCGCCTGCCGTAACCGCGGTCATAGTCGAACTCGCGGCGGAGCTCGTCATTGCGGTATTGGCTGAGCGCATAAATGGCCCACATGGCAGCCACAGGCCAGCCAATGAAGGTCATCCACAAAAGGGCATTCATCAAACCCTGAAAAGGGCGCCAAATGGTGAAAAACACCATGGGTGGGAAAAGTATCGCCAATATCAGGCGCATCTGATCCTCCTCTATCCTCGCTATGTGTCGACATTTTTTTGTCTTATTTAAAAGATGTGGGAACAGACCGGTGTGTTTTCAAGTTTCGCCGCCTGCAAGCCCTGCTGAAAGCCGCCCCCGGGACGACGATATGTCGCTGCTGTTTTTGATACGCAACCGCCAGCTACTGTGCTATTGAGCCAATCAGGCACATGTTTATGTGGGTTAGGGAAGCCTCTCGAGGCTAGGGGTTGTGTATCGAGATGATCAATTTTCTGCGTAATTTCAAAGTGAATGTCCGTATCTGGACGCTGACTATTCTGGCGTTTCTGGGCATGATTTTCATCGTTTGGGAATTTTCGACGCTGGTCGCGGAACTACAGGCCGGACGCGTGTCGCAGGCTGAGTTCGAAAACCACCAGAACCTGGTGTATATTGTGACAGCCATTCTGATAGCGGCGATCTTTGCCCTGTCTTGGGCCATTACTGCCAGCATCATGGGGCCGCTCAGGCGCCTGCAGGCTGAGCTAAGCTATCTTTCTGAAGGCAAATATGACAAGCCGGTGACCGATACGGACCATGGCGACGGCATCGCCGCCATGGCGCGCGCGGCTGAGTTCCTGCGCAACAACGCGCTTGAGACCGAGCGGCTTCGGCAGGAAGCGGATGACGCGAAGGCGCAGCAAGCCGCGGCAGAGCGTGAAGAGGAAGAACGGCGCCACGCTGAGGAAACGCGCCGCCTGCAGGAAGAGCAGGACAAGGAACGCCAAATGAAGGCCGAGCGGGACGCGATGCGTTCTGACCTTGCGGACAGCTTTGAAAACGAAGTCTCCGGCGTTATCCAGTCGCTCTCCGGCGCGGTGGCCGAGTTGCAGATGGCAGCCGACACCATGACCGATGCGATTGAGCAAACCACGATGGAAGTGAGTGCGGCTGCGAGCGCAACCGACGCCACAAGCCAGGATATGATTTCCGTCGCCGAGGCCACAGAGGGACTGACGGGGGCGATCGGCGAGATCCGCACGCAAGTGGAGCAGGCGAATTCCATCAGCATCAACGCCATGACGGTTACCAAAGATGCCGCAGAGCGCGTAGGTTCGCTGTCGAGCGCGTCCGAACGGATCGCGGAAGTCGTACACCTGATCAACGATATCGCAGAGCAAACCAACCTGCTGGCGTTGAACGCCACCATTGAGGCAGCCCGGGCAGGCGAGGCAGGCAAGGGCTTCGCGGTGGTTGCCAATGAAGTGAAAAGCCTAGCGAACCAGACGGCACGTGCGACGCAGGAAATTGAAGAGCAGGTGGCTGCCATGCAGTCTGCCACCAAGGAAACCGTGGACGGCGTGAATGAAATTCACCGCACCATCAATCAGGTGAGCGAGATTTCCGGCATGATTGCCGCCGCAGTGGTGGAACAGGAAGCCTCAACGGGCGAGATTGGCCGAAGCGTTCAGAACGCCAGCCAGGGCACAGCCAACCTGGGCCAGAACGTCGGCCGGGTGCAGGAAATGGCGCAGAAGAGTGCCGGTGCCGCCAATGTTGTGAATGAAAGCACCGGTGGCCTGACCGACCAGGCCAGCATTCTGGAAGATTCCGTCAACCGCTTCCTGGCGCGCCTGCGCGGATAAGCTAGCGGCTTGTAGGATCAATAAAGGCTCGCCTTTCGGCGGGCCTTTTTCATGAACTGCAGCGAAGAGGCCGGCGCAGATGCCTTTGCCCTAGTTACGCTTTTTCGGGTCGCCGATCGGCCGGTGGCTTTCGATATGGTCAATGTACCAGCCAGGGAAGCCATAGCTTTTGGCTGCCTTCAGGACCTTTTCGATATATTCGGTTGTTGCCTGCTCGGGCTTCATATTATCGCACACATAAACAAGCGCAGGCACGATCTTGCCGCCGCGGGTCATCACCAGCATGGCCTCAGGCCGATACTTATAGTCCGTGAAGGATGACAGGTGCGTGGTGTAAAGCGTTTCAAGTTCATCGTGGGTCAGGTTCGCCAGAATCCCGTATACAACGCCGTCGCCGTTTTCGTGCAGATTGGCAACGGGTTGCATCAGCATTTCATAGCCATGAATGCAGGCTGGCGCAAACGCGCGCTTCTTGATGCCGGCTTCTTCCAAAACGCTCAAGCTGATAAAAGAACCGTAGAAAAAAACCTGTACCTTGCGGTCGGTCATATAACCCTCTCCCAATTTCCCCAGCAGTTTCTTATGAACACGCGCAGGCGTGTTGCGTCAAATATTATCTTATGTGGTGGCTATAGCTTTACTGGGGTCGCTTCATAGCGTTTCACATTGATCGACAAAACCTGCATGCCAGCAAGGGCCTGGCGGAACTTTGCCGTATTTTCCGATTTCAAGTGCCTGGCGAGGGCTTCCTTGGCTTCCCATTCCTCATAGAAACGGAAATTCCCCGGCATATCGATGTCTTCCGACATCTGGTAGGTGATGTTGCCTAGCTCCTTGCGCGCGGCGCGAACGAACTGTTCGAACGCTTCTGTCGCCTCGCGCCGGTATTCCGGCGATATCTCAATCAGGCCTGTTACAATCAACAAGTCGGGCCCTCCCGCAGTGCATTTGGGCCAGTATAGTCACAAGACCTTTCGCAGCTGTTAATGCCACGAGCGCCTTTTGGTTGCATGGGTGCGACCCTTGCGGTCATAGTTGGTGTGAACCAAGGATGGGGAGCGCCATGGTTGATGACAAAAGAACCGACGAGCAAGGGTACACAGATCCGGAAACGGGCAAGCCGATCATCTATGCCGACAATGTGCCTGAGTTGTTGCGGGGTGATTTGATGCTGTCACCAATGCGGCAGCGATATGCAAAACGGCTGGATGAAATGACGCACTTGGAGCGAGCCAAACGCGGTAAGTTAGCTTGGAATTCTTGGGTGATAGCTACAGCAGACAAATGGCTTACTCGTCACGACAGAGCAAACCAGATTGAGGTGGTTATCTCTGCTATAAATTGGATATGCTTCGAGGATGAACTTCCATCAAATGTAAAGTATATTTCACATACTAGCTTCGCTGGGTATTGCTTTCCATGCAATGTCTCTTTTCAGGGCATTACATTTAATGGCAAAGCTGCCCCCCCCTAGCATTCAGCTTGTCGAGGATGTTTCTTTTCCGATTTGCGTTTCATTTGTTGGGGCGTTTTTCTGCCAACAAGCTGATTTTCGTAATGCCTTATTTTCGGGGACTGTGGAGTTTGACAAGAGCAGATTTGTAGCGGACGCAAATTTTAGTGGGGCTGAGTTTCTGGGAAAAGCGCATTTTAGGCAGGTGCTGTTTGAGTGGTTTGCAGATTTCTCGGGCCACGCCCTAGGTTCGATAGGGCCCAATGAAAAGGGGGCTGCACGTTTTGTAGCACACGCGGACTTTCAACAAACGGTATTTGTTGGCGGAGCAAGATTTGCGGGAAGGCAGTTTGTAAGGGGCGTCGAGTTTATTAGCGCCGTGTTCCTTTCTCATTCAGATTTCTCAGGTTTCATTGTACGCCGAGGAGCTTCGTTTCAAGATGTATATTTCGTGGGAAATGCAAGATTTGCATATGCCACAATTGTTGGGGCTGCAAACTTTGATAAGTCGGTGTTTCTTAATGGGGCTAGCTTTGTTGCAGCTAACGTAGGAGCAGGAACATCTCTTGAAAATGTTGAATTTGGAAAAGTAGGCAGGGGACTGCCTAATGTCACTTTCGGGTGGTGGCCTGAACGATTGCGCATAATGTTCTTGGAATTAGTCGAAAAATCGAAGACAGAAAATTGTGTCCCAGATTTCCGAAGTGCGCAATTCGCCATTGCCCCCAACCTGGGACAAACTCATGTGGTGATACCGGATACACCTCCTCTCAGCCTACGCGCATGTGAAAGAATGTTTCTACCCTCTGAAGCATGGCGTGTCGCGGACTCTATGGCGGCGGCAAAGCTCCGGCGCATGCAAGAACTGGCAGCAGATGGACATCATCATTTAGTGGAAAAGCGCTTCTTTAGGGCGGAACTCCTGTGCCGCCGTGGGCATGAAGCTACGGTGCGGGAAACGCTGATGATCAACTTGTTTGAGCTGTTCAGCATGTGCGGCCTGAGTTTCCGGCGGCCTGTCATGTGGTGGCTAGGGTTGTTTGCTGTGTTCTTTGCCGTTTATGGCGGGTTTGCGGGGTTGTTTGAGGCTGGCTGGTCAGTGGAAGACAGCTTTCATCTTATCAATTATACCTTCTCGAACGCGACACCTGTGCTGGGTGTGATCAAGGCCAATGATAGCGCGGCTGTGCAGGCGCTGTTCACTGGCGGGCAGCCGCCCTGGGTGACGCTACTGGCGGGCGTGCATAACCTGATTTCCACAATCTTCCTGTTCTTCGCGCTTCTGGCCATCCGCAACTATTTCAAGCTGGGCTAGTGGCCTTTGCCCAGTGGACCCTGTTTGCAGCGCTGGCGGTACGCCAAACGGGTTCAGGGTGACAGTTGAGAAATAGTGATCACTGTCATGCTGAACTTGGATCAGCATCCATTAGTTTCGTGGATCAAGATAGATTCCGTTCCCTCGCGGCTTTCGCCGCTCGCCCGGAATGACGGAGTGCTGGCATGCGGGAACGCGCAGCAGGCTGGCCTGCTGCGGCGTAAAAATTCTTCATATGGCCGGGTGGCTGTTAGCCGCGCTTTTTCTTGAAGCGGGCAAAGAAGCCTTCGCCTGGCGTATAGGACTGGGCAGCTTCCCATTCCTGCAGCTGGCGGGCATATTGTGCTTTGGTGATACCGTATGTGGGCACAGGCTTCTGCTGTTGCATTGTCTCTTCCTTCGCTTGTCGTATCGAGCCTTTATGTTGGCCCTTTTGTCGTGTTTTTTATGGTGCCTCTTTGGGCGCCTCTTATTCACCTTATCTGGTGATGTTTTTCATAAATACAAGATACGGATTAATGCGGCATTAAAAAGGCGGCGAGCGGTGCAATAAAAAAGGCGATCCGTTTGGATCGCCTTTAGAATTCTCTTTTCCCCTGTACAGGCATGAAGCCTCAGGGAATGACAGCGGCCTTATTCAGCAGCCTTCGCGGCTTTCTTGCGCTCATGCGGCAGCAGGAAGCGCTTGCGCAGACGAATGCTCTCTGGCGTTACTTCAACAAGCTCGTCGTCGTTGATGTAGGCCAGTGCTTCTTCCAGCGGCAGCTTGCGCGGTGTGGTCAGCTTCACGGCTTCGTCCTTGCCAGCGGCGCGGATGTTCGTCAGCTGCTTGGCTTTTTGGACATTCACGTCAAGGTCATTGTCGCGGCTGTGCTCGCCAATGATCATGCCTTCATAGCACTCATCGCCACCTTCGATCATGATCACGCCGCGTTCCTGCAGGTTAAAGAGCGCATAAGTCACGGCCTTGCCGCTTGCGTTCGCAACCAGAACGCCACGCTGACGGCCCTGGATCGGGCCTTTGTAGGCGTCGTAGCGGTCGTAGGAGCGGTTCATGATGCCGGTACCGCGCGTGTCGGTGAGGAACTCGCCGTGATAACCGATAAGGCCACGGGCAGGGGCGTCAAAGGTCAGGCGGACCTTGCCGCCGCCTGATGGCACCATGCCGGTCAGTTCCGCTTTGCGGAGCGACATCTTCTCAACCACCGTGCCCTGATAGGCTTCGTCCACATCCACCTGAACCGTCTCGTATGGCTCCAGCTTCTTGCAGTTTTCGTCCATCTTCATCAGGACGCGTGGGCGGCTGATCGCCAGCTCAAATCCTTCGCGGCGCATGGTCTCGATCAGAACGCCAAGCTGCAGCTCGCCGCGGCCTGCCACCTCAAAAGCGTCCTTGCTTTCGGTTTCGGTGATCTTGATGGCCACGTTGCCTTCAGCTTCCTTCATCAGGCGGTCGCGGATTACGCGACTGGTCACCAGCTTGCCTTCGCGGCCCGCCAGCGGGCTGTCGTTTACGGCGAAGGTCATGGCAAGGGTTGGTGGGTCAACCGGGATGGAGTGAAGCGCTTCCTTGACTTCAGGAACGGCAATTGTGTCGGCTACCGTGGCGGTCTGCAGGCCGGCGATGGCAACAATGTCGCCCGCTTCGGCTTCTTCAACCGGCGTCCGCTCAAGCCCGCGGAAGGACAGTAGCTTCGAGATGCGGCCAACTTCGATCACTTTGCTGTCACGGCTGAGCGCGTGGATTGCGTCACCCACTTTCGCACGGCCCGTTTCAATCCGGCCCGTCAGGATACGGCCAAGGAAGTTGTCACGGTCCAGCATGGAAACCAGCATGGAGAACGGCTTGTCGGCGTTACCATCGGTCACCACTTTCGGCGCCGGAACATGTTCCAATACTTTCTCAAAAAGCGGGTGCAGGTTTTCGCGCGGGCCGTCCAGTGTGTCATCGCACCAGCCGTCGCGGCCGGAAGCATAGAGGATCGGGAAGTCCAGCTGGTATTCGTTGGCATCCAGGTTCACGAACAGGTCGAATACTGCGTCGGTTGCAGCGTCTGGGTCTCCGTCCGGCTTGTCTACCTTGTTTACAACCACGATTGGCTTCAGGCCAAGTGCCAGTGCCTTCATGGTTACGAACTTGGTTTGCGGCATCGGGCCTTCGGCTGCGTCCACCAGCAGAACAACGCCGTCAACCATCGACAGGATGCGCTCAACTTCGCCGCCGAAGTCGGCGTGACCTGGGGTGTCCACAATGTTGATGCGGGTGTCGCCCCACATCACGCTGGTGCATTTCGCCAGGATGGTGATGCCACGCTCGCGCTCCAGGTCGCCCGAATCCATCGCGCGTTCTTCAACGCGCTGGTTTTCGCGCACGGTGCCCGACTGTTTGAACAGGTTGTCCACCAGCGTGGTCTTGCCGTGGTCAACGTGGGCGATGATCGCGATGTTGCGAATATTCTTACTCATGTCTGCTTCCTGGGGGCTGTCGTTGCCCCAACTTAAAAAAGGCTTCCGCTGTTATCGGAAGCCCCCAAATAAAAGATTTGCGCGGCTTATACGCGGGAATGACCGTTGCGGCAAGTGGAAAGGGCAGTGGTGCTAGGGTTTCGCTGTCTTCAAACAGTCATAAAGCTTGCTGCCCTCGGCAAAGGCTGCTGATCGTTTCTTGGACAGTGCCAGATACTGGCCGCTGGCACCAAGGGGCGGTTCCAGAATTCGGATGCGTTGCGGGATTTTCGATTCCGTCATGTGGTAGATGATCATGGCCGAGCTGTCGGCAATGAAATCTATGCGCCCGGACAAGAGGTCGTCTATCAGCGATATGCTGTCGCTGCGTTCCACAAGGGTTGCGTTGCCGTCCCTGACAAAAGCATCGAAATTGTCTTCAAGGAGGGCTTTGGTTCGCACGCCCACTTTTTTGCCCCTCAGGACTTCCAGGCTGCTGAAATGGTCTATGGGGCTGTCTTTGCGAACAATCAGGCTTGGGATCAGGTCAACAAGGGGGCTGACTGGAAAATCGAAATACGCCAGTCGGCTTTCTGCGAAATTGGTGGGAATCACCGCATCTACAATGCCGACCTGGGCCATCATGTAGGCGCGGTTCCATGACGGCGAGATGATAAATTCAACGCTAGCACCACACTTGGCGGTAAGGCTTCTGACGGCATTCACAGCTGTACCGGTTAAGGTGCCCTCTTCGGTTTCACGCACAATAAGGGGCGGTGCCACAATCGCAGAAACGCGAAGTGTAGGTGTTTCAGTGGTCGGGCCGGCGTCGAGCACTGTTCCGGAAAAGATGAATGCGCCAGCCATAAGAAGCGTCGCAATATGCAATCGGGCCCTCCTTGATGAGAGGAGTGCTGCTACTCTCGTGTGAACAGTATACCGCAATCCACTATAGGAAAGGTTAATGATTGTCATTGATTGGTGCGCGCGGCGCCCTGTCGCTCCACCGCCACCGCTTACCGATTAAAGCCTGATTTTGTCGGAGCGAGGTGCGAAGGCTAGGCAGAACAAGATCAAGGTATCGGGAACAGTAAACATGGGCCGTAACGTAGATGAAACGATAGATATCTCCTACAAACTGCTTGGAGTTCTTTGGGTTATTGCTTTGATTTGTCTTTGCGTGAGTTTTGCGGTGGATGAGCATGCGGCAGACTGTCAGTTGGCGACCTACCACATTGATAAATGTTGATCTTTTGGTCAAATCCACCAAAAAGTGTATTTTGCGTCAAGGTGATCATCCGGCAGTATTTCTCGGACCAAGCCGATGCGGGTTGAAAGCCTATCCTTGGGGAGGAGCCGTTTTTTGGATGGGGGCATCTTGCAGACAATTGGCATATCCTGCGGTTTTTAAACGAAAAAAATAGCTATTGCGCCGCTGGTTTGGTGGGGCAGGGCCAAGGCGCAAAGATTGACCTTGCGCCGTATTCAAATTGGCAAAGAAATTGAAAAGCTGTGAGTCGTTGCTGGATTTCTACGTGTCTGAACAAGTGGGCCAACTATTGGGCCAAGTTTTGTGAAAAAAAATTTCAAAAAGAGCACTAGTTAAAATCCATACATTTCATAAACTTATCTAAAATTAACAGATTTTCAAGGATTCGTGACCTACCCTGTACTTGGAATTTGAGTACGAAGCATTTATCTTAATGCTTAGCGGGTAGCCCCCGCGAATGCCCTCCGTGGGCGTTTCCTCCCTGAGCCTGGGCCACGCGAAAGCGTGGCCTCTTTTTATCCGGCAAATATTTTTCGGCACCTGTGGCATTTTTGCTAGGGGGTTCCTCTGCCAACCTCGGCAAGCGTTTCCTGCTGATTTGCGACACTTGGGTTTAGCGATGCGAGCGGGGCGGTCAGCCTGACACATGTGCATTATATTGGCGATGAATGGCGGAGCGAGCGCTCTAGGGCCATTTTCGGTGCATTTCGCATTTTTCACTTATGGGTAGAGTATTGCGAACGCTAGAAAATACGACTCGCTTGTGGCGAGAAGGTCTGCATTTCCCTGCGGTCGTATGCATGAGCCAAAAGAAAAGGGGCGCCGAAGCGCCCCTGATAAACCGTTTTGGGTCAATCCTTAGAAGGTGTAACGAGCCCGTACATAGTACATGCCACCGTTGAAGCCCATTGGGGCCGTTACCGGATACGCGGCACCAGCCACGCCAGCCCATGGGTTGGCGTCTGGGTAGTTGTCGAACAGGTTGTTCGCGCCAACGACAACTTCCAGGTTCTCCATCACATTGTAGCCAATCTCGGCATCAAGGGTGATTTCGGACCCTGCGAACACTGGCAGGCCGAAGGAGTCAAGGTGACGCTCGGTGTATTTGCCAAAGTAGTTCACCCGCGCCAGCATGCGCCAATTGTCTTCATTATGCGTGAAGGTGGCGTTGAACCGGGTTTTAGGCAGGTTGTTTTCCAGCTGGTCCTGACGAAGCTCATCAATGCCACCGCCGAGGACTTCTGTCTTGGTGTAGTTACCAGCAACTGCGATGTTGCTTGAACCGCTATCGAACAGATCCAGAGGGATCGTTGCTACAACGTCAATGCCCTGCGTGCGGGTGTCAAAGTCGTTGATGTAGTAGCGGAAAGCAGCAAGGTCAGCTGCGAAGCTCACGCCGCTATCCAGCAGTGCCTGACGTTCGGCTGCAGTCAGGATTTGCGTAGCAGACTGCGAAATACGGTCGGACACTTTAATGTTGAAATAGTCAACAGTGATGCTTGCTGCACCAACATCCCAAGCCATGCCAAGGGTGAAGGCATCGGATTTTTCAGGGCCAAGAGGCTGAGCGCCTTTGGAGACCGAAACAGGGTTGGTTGGTGGAATGGTACCACGCTGTGCAAGTTGCAGGCGGCCATCAACTTCCTCGAACACTGTCGAGATGTTCACAACCTGTTGCTGACCAACAGTTGGTGCCCGGAAACCGGAGCTGATGGAACCGCGGATGCGGAAGCTGTCGGTTACTTTGTAAAGACCGCTGATCTTGAAATTGGTCGTGGAACCAAAGTCAGAGAAGTCTTCCCAACGGAGAGCCGCGCCGAGGATCAGGTTCTCGGTTACGTCCGCTTCCATATCAACGTAGAACGCGATGTTGGAGCGGTCCCAAGTGCCTGCAACCTGTGGGCTGAAGCCAGAGAAACCGTTGGCGCCAATACCGAAGCCTTGAGTGCCTTCGATGATGTCTCCAACGTCATTCTCGAGCGCGAATGGCTCAGCCAGCACGCCTGTCTCCCAGGATTCGACCTGGCCAATACGAGCTTCAAACTGCTCCTCGCGCCATTCGAAACCGGCGGCTACGTTCAGGTCAGAATAGAAGCCAACGTCGATTGGGTAGGAAAGATCGGCGTTGAAGTTCTTTTCAAGCTGAATGTAGGAACCAAGCTCGAAGTTGTTGGGTGTTGCAGAGCCAAGGCTTGGGTTCACCGTGTTGTTGATGAAGAAGTCAGCCTGGTTGCGGCCCACATGCATGGAAATGTCGTAAGCAAGACCGCTTTCCATTTCACCGCGGTAGCCGAGAGCGATCGCTGCGTCGTTCAGTTTACCGCCGAACTGTGGCGTAAAGCCGCCTGGGAACATTTCGTTAAACACGAAACAGTTTGGATCAGCGAATACTTGAGCGAGCAGCGCGTCCTCGTTATCTGCGCCAACGATGATCGGATCAACCACAGTACCAGTGGTTGCTTCGCCTTCGTTGAAGTTGATGCCGCCCGGGCAGGTGATGCCGTCATCTGGCGTCATGTCACCTACAAGGCGCTGGGTGCCAGATACGTTCACACCGGAACGGGTGTCCGGGTTACGGAAGAAGAAGCCGCCTTCAACTTCACGCTCGGCGTAGTTACCGAACATATAGGCTTCACCGGAACCAGTGTTCAGGCCGGCATTCAGGAAGACTTTCCAGTCGTCACGAACTTCAGGTTGACCCCAGATCTGGGCATATGGCTGGCGAACATTGGTGTTGCCGTCAGCAATCAGGCCCAGGGCATCGTCACGCTGGACGCTGCGGCTGGTTGGGTCTTGCTCGCGCCACTCGGCGGAGAAGTTTGCAAAGCCGTCAGGGCCCAAAGGCAGGCCGATGTTGGCCGCGAACATACGCTGGTCGCCGTCGCCTTCAAAAGTCTGGCCCCATTTGGCTTCAACAGTGCCGCCTTCGGCATCGTCGCGCAGTACGAAGTTCATCACGCCCGCGATGGCGTCAGAACCATACTGTGCGGCCGCGCCGTCACGCAGCACGTCAACTTGCTTGAGTGCGATCGCAGGAATAACTGAGATATCAGGGCCCTGCGCGCCATCGGAAATACCGCCACCAAGGAAGGCGATTACAGCTGCGCGGTGACGACGCTTACCGTTCAGGAGGACCAGCGTCTGGTCTGGTGCGAGGCCGCGAAGGTTCGCTGGGCGAACAAGTGTCGCGGCATCCGAAATTGGCTGCGCATTTACGTTATAGGACGGCACAACAGTTCGCAGCAGGTTCGACATGTCGCCGTCGCCCTGGTTTGCAAACTGATCACCGCTGATGACGTCAACAGGTGCTGGCGTATCTGCCGCAGAACGTGCTGCCCGACGTGAACCGGTTACAACAACTTCTTCAATTGCCAGTCCGCCGTCGTCGGCAGAAGCATTGTCTTGCGCGCTTGCCGCAACAGTTGGCAATACTGCCGCCATCGCTACGCAAGACGTACCTAATAGGAATTTTTTCATGGTGTCCACAGAACCCCTCCGTGTTTTTTAAGGTGTGGTTTCAGTTCTTCGCTGCCAACCTCCCAGAAGCACAGCGAATGCACTCGATACCTACAAAGACGGATAGTAAGCCTGCTTTAGGAATAAAAAGATCAGAAAAAGGGTGCTTTTCTTCGTTGTGGCCAAGAAAAGTTAAAAAGTGTTGTTTTTGAAACACTTGTGTACTGTTTGGTCTAGAAAAGGAAATTTTGTTACCAATATTCGCCTTGCGCGCAATTTTTGGGAACACATATCTGCCCTGTGTCAGCTTGGTTACAATGGCTTTCGTGACTTGTGGACGGGTGATTAATTGGGGGTGGTTGGCTATTCTGCGGCCTTGGGTAGGTCAGTGCACTGCCGGCGGGCGTGGAGTTCTGTGAAGCGAGCAATTAGGTTTTCGCTAAACCACTGAAGTTTATCGTGAATTTCCCCAAACTCGGGCAGCGGCTCCAGTTTGTTTTCGTTCATATAGATGGCGCGGTTAATTTCAATCTGCAGCGCGTGCCGCCCCTGGTTGGGGTTGCCATAATACTGCGTGGTGAAGCCGCCGGAATAGGGAACATTCCGGCGCACGCGGAAGCCGGCGCGGATCAGAAGCTCCTCTGCGATGGATGTCATGTCACGGCTGCAAGCTGACCCCCAGTTATCTCCCAGCACTATATCCGGGCCGTATCGCTTCCCATCCCTGTTTTCTGACGGCATGGAGTGGCAGTCGATCACGACCGCATAGCCAAACTGTTTCCGTCGGGTGCTTATCAGAGCGGCTAGCTTTTCATGATAGGGCTTATAGACTTGATCAATCCGGAAAAAGGCTTCTCGGGCTGGCAGCTGCTTCGTATAGATGGGAACATTTTCCGCCACCAATCTTGGGATAATTCCCAGCCCGGCTTTCACCCTGTGGGTTTCCTGGACCATTGTTGGGTCAAGGGCAGGGGTGAACATGGTGGGGTCCAGTTCCATCTCGTCCCGGTTCAGGTCCAGGTAGGCGCGAGCGTGGGTTGCGACCAATAGTGTGGCACCAGATTCTGGGGCGCTCTTGAATAGGCGGTCCACAAAGGCATCTTCCGATAGCCGCAGTGTATGGTCTGAGAGGTGTGTGGCTGCCCGCATGGCTTTTGGATAGAAGCGTCCGCTGTGCGGCAGGGCAAAAACGAACGGCCCCGGTTTGGGGGCAGGCCGGCACAGGTAGGGGGCTGGCGCCTTCTCGATATTCCCGCTCGTATCGTCGCAGCTTTCTTGTGTCATGGTTTTACCCTATCGCGATTTCGGGGCGAAGTCATCGCAGATCTTGCATGTGGACGGGCTATAAAATTTGGCTTGCGCGGGCGTGGGCAGCGGTGTAAACACTGGCCCGTTCCCACCCGCTTGCGGGTCGGGCCTCCACATATGAATGGGACGGTCGGTTAGCTCAGTTGGTAGAGCGCATCGTTGACATCGATGAGGTCGTTGGTTCGAACCCAATACCGACCACCATTTAAAATCAAGCACATGCAAAACATATAGACTTTCGGCGCGGTACTCAGTGTATCATTAGCGCATCGCACGGAAGTGGCCTCAAGTGCCGAAGGGAGAAAAGTGTTATGGACAGTGAAAACAAGCCATCCCTGCTGGCTCAAATTCGCCGCAACATGCTTGTGGGGCTGTTTACGCTGATCCCCATCTGGCTGACCTTGTTGCTGATTTCGGTAATCCTGGAATTTATCAATGATCTGGCGGCGCCGATTATTAAGTGGATGACGGCGGGCGTCCGGCCAGATAATGCGCTTTATGAAATTATAAAGTCGCCCTTCTTCAATACGTCGCTTTCGGTGATTGTTCTGTTGCTTCTTTTTTATGTGGTCGGCTGGTTGGCGTCGCGTTATGTGGGGCAAAAGGTTCTCACGCTTTTCGAGCAGACGGTCGACCGCATCCCGGTGGCGAAATCCATTTACCGCACCATCAAGCGGCTCGCGGATGCAGTGCAGACCAGCTCGAACGATGTGGAGCGGGTTGTGTTGATTGAATTTCCGTCGCGCGACATGAAGACTGTCGGGCTTGTAACCCGTACGTTCAAGGACACAACAACCGGGCGGGAATTGGCGGCCGTTTATGTGCCGACAACGCCCAATCCCACGTCAGGGTATCTTGAGATTGTGCCGGTGGAATATGTCACGCCTACCAACTGGAAGATGGATGAAGCCATGTCCTTCATTATTTCCGGTGGTGCGGATGTGCCGAAAACCTTTAACTATGACAAAGCAGCCCCGCGCCAGGAATAGCGCGAGGCTGGTGAATGGTTTATTGGGTGTCCATGCCTGCCTGGCTAGGACGCCACTTGTTGCAGGTCTTCTGTTGGCACATCCCAAGACAGGTGATTGTCGTTGAGGATCACCAGATTTTTCGTGGTTATCACATCCGGTACGGCGGAATAGCCCAGAAGCTCCCCTGTTGTGGCTTCCGGGTGCCGCGCCAGCAAAAGCACTTCGTCTGAGCTGAAGTTCGTCAAGCCGCGGGCAATTTCCTGCCCCTTTTCATCATAGATATGCAGGATGTCACCCTTCTGGAATGTATCCGCCACGGAAACGATATCCGTGTGTTTGACTGCTTGCGGGCTTGAAACCAATTCATCGGCGGCGCTCTGTTTCAGGATCAGGCTGCCGGCTACCTGCAGCCTGTTGGTCAGCCATACTTTCCAGGCGGAAGCCGGTGTGCCGATTGCGGTGCAAGTTGTGTGGCGGCGCTCACCCTCAAGAACGGATAGAAGTGGGCGTTCAATCACGCCTTCAGCGATGATCGTGCTGCAACCGGCATGCTGTGCCATGTTGGCTGCCTGCAGTTTGGTGTACATGCCGCCGCTGCCCAGCGCGTTGGTGCCGGTGGTTGCCTCCAGATAGGTGCTGACATCCTCCAGCTTTTCGATGAACTGGGCGCCAGGCTCTGATGGGGGGCGGTCATAAAGTCCGTCGATGCTGGTCAGCAGGACAAGATGATCGGCCTGAATCATCTGGGCCACTTTGGCGGCCAGACGGTCATTGTCGCCCACGCGCAGTTCTTCGGTTGTTACCGTGTCATTTTCGTTCACGATTGGCATGATGCCATTCTCGAACAGGCGCTCTAACGTGTTCTTAATATTGATGAACCGGCGGCGGCCTTCCATGTCGCCCAAGGTGACCAGGATTTGCGCTATATCGAAACCGAATTCGTGGGCGACCTGCTTGTAGGCGTTCAGGAGAAGCGGCTGGCCGTAAGCGGCGGCGGCCTGCTTGTCCAGAATGCCTGCTTCCTCCGGTGTCTTGCCGATCGCGTTCAGTCCGAGGGCGACTGCGCCTGAGGACATAAGCACCACCTCGTAGCCTTGTTCCTTGAGGCGCGCAATGTCGCCCATCAGACCGTGCATGAAGGCATACCGCAGCGTCAATTGCTGGCTGTGGGCCAACAGGCTTGAGCCGATTTTGACGACGATACGCTTGGACATAGACACTACAGAATCTCCTTTTTCATGGCCAAAACTCGGCCCCTCATATAGGGGGCATTGTTTAAATATGCCAGAAATATTTTGAATTAAAATTAATTTCAAACGAAATGGTTGGTGAAAATATTCATATTATCTCATAAAAAACATTAGCTTATGGCTAAAATATGCGTCAGTGTCCCTGACCTTCTAGAAATTTAGACTTGAAAATATCATTCGAATTCTAATATTTAGCTCCAGCCGAGCAGCCACGCTTTTGTCGGGGCAATGCGCTTGGCCAAATGAAATCAAATGCCGGACGGCGTGAAGAAATGGAGTGAAAGAATGGATATTCTGATGGTCGGTTGTGGCCGTATGGGCGGGGCAATGCTGGGATGCTGGAGCACTCGCGAGGATATTCATTTTACTGTTGTGGACCCGGCTAAGCCGGATGTGCCTGCGGGCGTTCGTGTGCTGAGCGAGGCTTCCGCGCTGGGTTCAGACCAGTTCGATATCATTATTATCGCGGTCAAGCCGCAGATGATCGAAGCTGTCATGCCGGATTATACCGCTCGCCTCAAGGATGGTGGCTGCATGGTTTCCATTGCGGCGGGGTTCAGCATGGATAGCCTGAGGCGTGTGCTTGGCGATGCTCCTGTGATCCGCGTCATGCCCAACCTGCCAGCGTTGATTGGCAAAGGCGCCACTGGAATCTATGCCACCAACGATTGCCCGACCGCCCTTAAGGAAACGGTGGGGGATCTGATGGGGCGTATCGGCAAGGCAGTCTGGGTTCGGTCCGAAGACGAGCTTGATCGCCTGACAGCCGTTTCCGGCAGCGGGCCAGGTTATGTATTCCAATTTATCGAAAGCTTTATCGAAGGTGCCAGAGAGCTCGGCTTTGCTGAAAAGGACGCCCGCACGCTGGTTATCCAAACCATGGTTGGTGCGACTGAGATGGCCGCCAGCACAGATGCACCGATCAGCGAGCTGCGTACTTCAGTTACCAGCAAAGGCGGCACCACGCAGGCTGGCCTGGCACAGTTGCGGCAGGATCATATGCTGGACCTGTTGATGAAAAGCACGACCAAAGCCGCTTACGAGCGTGCCCTTGAGCTTAAGTAAGCCCCTGGCCGCACCTCATTTTTCCAATAACACAAACGGAGCCATTCATGACCTCCCTGTCCAACGAAATCAGAGAATATGTCCATTTGCTTGCCAAGCGCGCGAGTATCGCTTCCAGAAAGCTGGCAACGGCAACGACTGAGCAAAAGAACGCTGCCCTGTTGGCTGCAGCACGGGCTTTGCGCGCAGACAAGAAACTGATTGTGGCAGCGAATGAGCGGGACGTTTCCAGCGCGCGCGAAGAGGGCCGCAACGATGCCTTTATCGACCGCCTGATACTGAACGATGATCGGGTGGAGGCGATGGCAGATGCGCTTGAGGCGATTGTCGAATTGCCGGACCCTGTTGGGCGTCAATTGGCGATGTTCGACCGCCCGAACGGCTTAAAGGTTGAACGTGTAGCCGTGCCGATTGGTGTCATTGGTATGGTCTACGAGAGCCGCCCGAACGTGGGGGCGGACGCCGGTGCCTTGTGCCTCAAGTCAGGGAACGCAGTTATTTTGCGCGGCGGATCCGAAAGCTATCATTCTACAAGCGCCATTGTTGCTTGTATGAAGCAGGGCCTTAAGGAAGCCGGGCTGCCGGAAGATACAATCCAGTTTGTTGACACGCGTGATCGGGCCGCTGTAACGCATCTTCTTAAGTGCGCGGAATATGTCGACCTTGTAATCCCACGCGGCGGCAAGGGCCTGGTGAAACTGGTGACGGAACAGGCTGAAGTACCAACACTTCAGCACCTGGACGGGAATTGTCACACATATATCCATGCGGCAGCTGACATTGATAAGGCAGTGGCAATTGTGAAGAATGCCAAGCTGCGCCGTACAGGTATTTGCGGCGCCACGGAGAGCCTTGTAATCGACCGCGAGATCGCGCCAGATGTTCTGCCGCGCCTTCTTGATGCCATGCCAGACTGCGAATTCCGTGGTGACGGGCTCGCCATGACAATCGATGACCGGATCAAAGAGGCTGCTGAAGACGACTTCAGTACCGAATATCTGGATGCTGTCCTGTCAGTGAAGCTGGTGAACGGCGTGTCGAACGCTGTTTCATTCGTGGACCAGCATTCGTCCAAGCACACGGACGCAATCATTACTGAAGATCAGGAAGCCGCAGACCTATTCATGGATATGACCGATAGCGCCGTGGTGATGCATAATGCGTCAACCCAGTTTTCTGATGGCGGTGAATTCGGCATGGGGGCCGAAATCGGCATTGCCACCGGCAAGATGCATGCGCGTGGGCCGGTGGGGCTCGAGCAGCTGACAACCTTCAAATACAAGGTGCACGGTAGCGGCCAGACAAGGCCCTGAGGTGTAACAGCGAAACCATGATGGGCGCCCGGCACCTGTGTGACCGGGCGTTTGCTTAACAGATATATCAAGAACCGAAGGGGTAGGAGACAATGCAGATAGAAGTGATGATTTCACTGGCGGCCTATTTCATTTTGATGATGGGTATTGGGCTCTATGCCTACAAGAAATCCACCGATGACGTATCCGGTTACATGTTGGGTGGCCGGCAACTTAGCCCGGCTGTGGCATCCCTTTCTGCCGGCGCATCAGATATGAGCGGATGGATGCTGATGGGCTTGCCGGGGGCAGTCTATGTCTCTGGGCTATCGAGCGCCTGGATCGCGGTTGGCCTGATGGCCGGGGCATTCCTGAACTATCTGTATGTGGCACCGCGCCTGCGGGTCTATACCGAGATCGCGGATGACGCGATTACCATTCCAGACTATTTTGAAAAGCGATTCCATGACAGCTCGCACATGCTGCGTGTCCTGTCCTCTGTGGTCATCATTATTTTCTTCACGCTTTATACATCTGCGGGTGTGGTTTCCGGTGGCAAGCTTTTTGAGGCTTCCTTCGGCATGTCTTATGAAGTAGGCCTGTTCGCGACTGCAGGCGTGGTTGTTGCTTACACACTGTTCGGCGGCTTCCTTGCGGTAAGCATGACTGACTTCGTCCAGGGCTGCATTATGTTTGTCGCCCTTATTCTGGTGCCTGTTGTCGCTTTCTTCGACATGGGTGGCGGGAAGGCCATCTCCAATACAATTGGTGAGATCGACCCGGGGCTCATGAATATGTTTGGCGGGCTGACGATCGCGGGTGTTGTCTCCAGCCTTGCCTGGGGGCTTGGGTATTTCGGTCAGCCGCATATCATTGTGCGCTTCATGGCGATCAGGACGCTTCGCGACGTGGCAACTGCACGCAATATCGGCATGAGCTGGATGCTCATCACCGTTATTGGTGCGGTGGCTACGGGTAGCGTAGGGCTTGCATATATCGTGAAAAACGGCCTCAGCCTCGAAGACCCGGAAACGGTTTTCATCGTGTTGTCTGAGCTTCTGTTCCACCCCTATATTGCGGGCTTCCTGCTGGCGGCAATCCTGGCTGCGATCATGAGTACCATCTCGAGCCAGTTGCTGGTGTCCTCCAGTTCATTGACGGAAGATTTTTACAAGACCTTCCTCAGGAAAGAGGCGTCGCAGAAGGAATTGGTGTTGGTCGGGCGCCTGTCCGTTCTTGCCGTGTCGCTGGTAGCCATCGGGCTGGCATATGACCGATCCAGTACGATTCTGTCGCTGGTTTCCAACGCCTGGGCTGGCTTTGGCGCAGCCTTTGGACCACTGATCCTCCTGAGCCTGCACTGGCGTCACATGACGCGCGATGGTGCGATGGCAGGTATGATTGCCGGTGCGGCGACCGTACTGTTCTGGATCTATGCGCCTATCACCATTGGTGGCAAATCGCTTTCTGACAATCTCTATGAGATGCTGCCAGGATTTGCGGTCAGCATGCTGGTGTCGATTGTTGTCAGCAAGATGACGGAAGGCCGCGGCGAGGCCGAACGGTCAAAAGCACTGTTCGCGGAAATGGAAACTGAACTGGCAAAGGGCTAGGGGCTACCATTCGACCGTAACAATGATGGCATCGGAATAGAGGCCGGGGGCTGCGTTCTGTCCCCCGGCGATCCGGCCATAGACCGTGTAATTCCGGATTTCGCAGCACAAGAGCGACAGGGTATAACCGTCCGATACGACGGAAGTCCCGCCAGCGCCATCGGCCCAGATGGCTGTATGGGTGACATCCGTATAAAGATTGTAGAGCAAAGTATTACGACCGGAAGCCATTTTCCTGTCTGTCTTCTTGCCGTTTTCGCCCATGCTCAGCGATACCAGATAGGAAATGCTGTCCCCAATCGTGTCCGAGCCGCAGCTGACCTCGACATTGCCTGTGCTGTCGACAGCTTGTTGGGTCAGGGCATTATAGGTCCCGAAGCTTACGGCAGTGGCATTGACGGTGCAATAGCAGCCGGTGCCGCTACAGCTTGCTGCCGCCTGCCAGGACAGCAGGAAGATTGAAGCAAGCATGTAAAGGGCGGCGCGGGTCATCGTTGTATCCTCTTACAAACAACAGGGCGCGATACTGTTTGGCCTATCGAAGCAGAGATTGCTTGAATGTCTATTGTACAGCTTCCTGACGGCATATGGACAAAAAACCGGCGCGCTTTCTGCAGGCCCGAGACATAAGCCATCCCCCGAAAGCCGATTGGGATATCTTCGCCATCGTCTGCGGCATGCATCCTTGAACCCGGAGGAAGATCGTTGCCGTCCTCATCAACAATGTGAAACAGCGCTGCTGTCACTGCCTGCACAGGGAAGTCGGCAGATACGCCGCTGCGTCTTTTGGGAACCACGCGAAGCGAGGTCTTGCCGATATCTGCCGAAAGCGGCAGGTCCAACGGATCGATGGAAAGCCTGTTTTCCTCATAAGCGCGCAGGCCCGTGACCAGTGCATGGCCTGACTTGTTCGTTTTGGTGACAACGCGGTTGTCCTGCATGACGTCCACACCTGCAAAATTGCCTACGCTTACGAGGGCGAAGCTGTCGCGGACGGGCCGCGAAAGATAAGCATCGCCCTTGAGGATAACCAACCCACCCTTGAGGCCCAGGCGCGCCGCATCACGGCCATACCAGTGGCTGACATCAAGTGAGGCAATAGCTTTTGGGCTATCATAGGTGACGCCGGCCCTGCCGCTTTGGGTGTCGTCCTGCCGAATTTCCGCGCGGTAGCCCAGCCCACCCTCATATGGGGCGTTTTGATTGATCCGTGTGGTACCCGCCCAGTCACGGCCTGTTTTTTCCATCGTCACATTGCCAGCCGTGCGCGCCCCCAGCCGGGTTGTGAAGCTGATAAAAAGGCTGGTCTCCCGGAATGCACCGACACGGCGCGAGAAGTTAACGCCCAGCCCGCCCAGCTTGCCGAGTTGCACCGAATAGGTGGCGCCGATGACTTCAAAGTCGTCTCTGTCGCGTTCGTCAACCCGGGTGTAATTGACGGAAATAGACCCTTTGGATTGCATCTCGAACCCGATGTTGGCGCTGCTGCGGCTGCGTGCGGGGCGGAAGTCTTTACTCTCGCCCAGGCGCGTGAAGTCGGCGGTTGTCATTTCATGGGACGCGAATATGCCGAACGTCTGTGATGACCAGCTGGCGTCAAGTTGCAGTAGCCCGCCGACATTTCCGCCGCGAAAGCTGACGGCTGTCGATGTGGAAAGTTGGCCGCCAAAGGGCAGCTTCCAGTCGATGAAGGGGCCAAGGCTTGCTTGTTGGGTTGATCCTTCAAGGTGCATGCCGGCGGTGAAGCTCTGGCTCAACCCTTTGCGGAAACTGCCGGCTATGAATGGTTCCTCATAGTCGTTGCTGGTTGTCCCATAATTTTTCCGCAGCATGCCAAGGGACGCCGAGTAGGAGGCAAGGCCCGGTGTTAGCAGGTCGCGGTTGGCATAGAAGGGTTGCATCAAGACGGTTTCCCTGCCCAGCAGGTCTCGCACCACGACGCGCATGTTGCCTGCGCCCGTGATGATGGGCAGATGCTGGATGGTGAAAGGCCCAGGGTCTATGGGAAGGCTCGACCGTTTGACGTCATTAACGAAGATATCCGCAGTTGACGGCAGTGAGGCAGTGCCCGAGACGGTTGGTGTCGGGAAAGTAATGAAGCCGGGCTGCAGGTTGAAGTCTGTGCCGAAGCGGATGCCTGCAAATCTGACGGGTCGCCCCCAGCCACTGGCCCTTGTCACGCTGTCTCCCAGGTCCAGGCGAAGGCGCTTGTCCGGGAAGTCGATTGTCCATGTTGTTTCAAGCCGGGTCAGGCTGGCGTTCCCTGTCAGGTCTCTTCCCACGAAGGTCGCGTTGCCGGTGCCGCGTTCGGAAAACACAGATAGTTCAGCCAGGCCCCCGCCAAAATCGCTGCCGTCCCCGATTTCCAGGGACAGGTCGTAGTTGAGGAACATGCCCAGTGGTGTTGGGTCCGGGGGAACATGCCGCCAACGCTCGCCCACCTGATGATGAGGAAAGCAGCTTGCTGCACAGCTGATGTCCAAATGCTGGCGGTGCGTATCAAATTCATAAGACAGGCCGGGAATAGCCAGCAGGGGCAGCAGTGAAAAGGTACGGTATGACCGGGGTGTTATAATTGGTGGGACCAGCCCAAGCGAGTCGAGGGCCCGAATGTCCAGATAGAAGTCATCTGGCGTTTCAAGCGCCGCATATATGCCAGGCTGGCTGATGCCGTTCACGGCGACTGTGGTAAAATAGAGTGATTGACGCGGCTCTTCAGCGTCTTGTGCCAATCCGGTGTCGGCAATCCCGAAGATCAGGATTGCCAGTCGGAACAGGGACATCAGCTGAAGGCGCGATGTCATTTTTCCGCCGGAAGTGTTTCCTGATAGATGCCTTGGTCGGTCGCGGCCATTACTTCGAAGCTGTCAGGAAGTCTGGCGGCAAACGGCTCAGCGGTATCAAGACGCCATGTCATTGTCGATCCTGGCAAAATATATTGATGGGTGTTGGCTTCAAAGAAGATTTCATCGTCTTTCACCAGCCTGATGCCCGCCACCAGCGCGTGCGCATTGCCACTGTTTTCAACGGTTGCCCAAAGGCCGCCATCCTGGATGATCTTCCACGACAGGGGCGGCTGGGAAACAGTTTCAGGCTGCAGGAATACCGGAATGCTGATCCGGACGGCAAACTGAACCTGGCTGCCAGAGTCCTCATCAGGTGGGGACGGAACCTCCTGAATATACAGGCGATAGGTGCCTTCCCTGTTCCAGTCGTCATGTCGTGTACCCAGCGCTATGCGAACAACCTGTTCTTCACCGGCTGCTACACTGAATATTGGGGGGCAGGCGATGAGATTGTCTGAGTCCGCATATTGGTCTTTACCACCCGTTTGATCCCACTTGACCAAGCGTAACTGCACGACAGTGTCAGTGGTGCCGCGGTTATGGATGGTCATGGCAGCCAGAGCTGTGTCTTTTGTGAGCGTGATCCGGATCGGGCTGACTTCAAGGGAAGCCGCAGCCTGTGCTGCCTGAAACGGGGCAACTGAAAAAAATAAAAGCACCAAAAATCGTGCGACGTTATTCATGAAAAATTGCTCCCTGCTTCCCTAGAAATCCAGCGCTAAAATGGTGATTTCGCCTGAAGCGCCAGTTTCTCTTTTTTTGGCTGAGTTTCCTCTAGGTAACTGATAGTAGGACGCCTGGCCATATAGATTGCCTGCCTTGTTGATATTTGTTGACTGGTAGGCAGCTGTTTTTATCGAGACGGACTGCTGCCCTGGCCTTTGCACGGCTAGCTGATAATCGGTCTCACGTGTGCATAAAATTTCGAGCGGTTCTGCAGAACCTGCCACCTGTACTCTGGCCATGCGGACAATGCAGCGCGGCAGAACCACAGCTGAGACGCCAATGCGCGCGGTGGGTCTTTTAGTGTTTTTGTGCAAGTTGTTTTCTTGGGGGCTGTCTGCGGCGGCTTGCTGACTGGCAAGCAAAATCTGAGACCAGATGGCCAGAATGGCCGCGCTTCTGGTGGCAGAGCGATGCCAATGTCTGGTCAATAAATCCGCAAGTGTCATGCGTGCATCACCTGTTTCAGCATTGCAGCATTCGCCTTTCCTTCCCCATATGAAGCAGTATAACTCTCTAGAAAGTTACTGTCACTGTTACGGTGTCGCTATAGGACCCGGGGGCTGCGTTCTGAAGCGCAAACAATCTGCCATATACCGTAAAGGTCTGGTTTGATCCGGTACCTGTATCGGACACAGTATCGACGCCAACAGTATCGCCCCAAACTGTGGTGCGCTGGGTGTTTTGATAGAGCGAATAAGTCAGGTCATTGGCGCCGGATTCCATAACGCGGGTGGTCACTGTTGCGCCTTGGCCCGTGCCCTCATCCAGGCCGATGTCATAGTCGGTCGTGTTAGTGCAGAGAACGGTCAGTGTTACGGTGCCATCGATATCTGTTGCAGAAAACGGGTCATAAACGCCAAAGGCCAAATCTGTTGCGCTGACGGAGCAGGTAGCATTCACGGTTGCAGTGACCTGAAATGTATCGGTTTGCGCCGACGCGCCCGAAGTTGCGGTCATCCCCAACAGTAAAGTCGCACTAACAAGGGCAAGAAACTTTGCCACGTGATACCGTATCTGAGTTTTAAAATACTTCATATCTCCAGCTCCTTGTTGGCTAGAAAATATATCTACATATAGCTTATATGATGTATTCTTAATTTTATTTAAAGAGATCACAATCTGTCTTGTGTTTGTTTGCGGCAAACTGTCGCGATATAACGCTATTAATGATACCATGAGTTATTTTTTACATCTTTAAGGCGCTTTTTCTGACGTGAATTGCTCTGCCTGTGGCCGAATGAACAAGAGGAAAAGCGTTGCTGACAGCCCGGCTGCGGCAAACATCATACACATCACCATGATCTGGTAGCGCGCTGCGACAAGGGGCGATACGCCGGAAAGGATTTGCCCTGTCATCATGCCGGGCAGCGATACCAGCCCAACAGCAAACAAGCTGTTTGTGATGGGAATGAGGGCCGCTTTGAGGGCCACCGAGCGTGCGGTCAGATAGTCGTCGCCGCGCTTCATCTCTGCGGCGAGGCGTTCTGCAGCAAGGCTGACACTGTTCATTGAAGCTGCGAAAATCATCCCAGCCAGCGGGACCATGACTTGCGGTTTGAACCACGGGTCGGGGCGCAGAACTCCTTGTGTGATCAGGGCTAGGACAGAGCCGCCCCCAAGTGCGATTGCCAGTAACGCGACCGGATACAGCGTGCGTCTGGAAAGCTTGGTTGTCCTTAGTGAAATCCAGCTGGAAACAAGGGCCATTATGGCCAGAACCGAGACGACCACCCAGGGCGTTTCCGCTGCGAACAGGTAAACCAGGAAATACCCGATGAGCGACAATTGAAGGATCATTCGGGCAAAACCATATAGGGTTTCCCTCGCGTCACGTGACCATGTGTGCAGGATGGCGACCACGACGGCGACCGGCAAGAGCGCCAGCGCCAGATTGGCCAGTGGGATAGTGTGGGTCGCATCAGCCATGTTTCGGCTCCTGATTTTTATCTACGGCAAGTGATAAGCACGTTCGATTTTTATCAGGAAAGTCATATATTCACACGCTGCAATTCTTTAGCGTGTCTGTCATGCGGCTGCGCCTTCTTCCTTTGGTATTGCCAGATAGATGTTCCCTTTTTCGTCAGTTTTTGTCTCAAGGGCGGGGGTGCAGCCTTCGTTCGCGCCCTGTGCGGTGCCGGTTTTCAGGTCAATCACCCAATTATGAAGCGGGCAGGCAACGGAATGGCCATGCACAATCCCTTCCGACAAGGCAGCGTGTTTGTGTGGGCACTCGTTTTTCAGGGCAAAAATCCTGTTGTCCGAGGTACGAAACAGCGCCACTTCAAAGGCGCTCGTATAAATGCGGCGGGCCCCGCGGGCCGGGATGTCGTCAATATGACAGACAAGGGTAAAAGTGGGTTGAAATGTCATCGCTTCATCCTGCTGGGATTTTATTCTGATTGGGCGTCTTATTTTCTGCCTGCTGTGTCCGGACTCTGGCGTGAATTAGCAAGGCACGTGCCAGCATGGGAGGTGCTCAAGAATGAAAATAAAAACAGAGATTTAGTCCTTTTTTGAGACTATTGATGCAATTCCAACGAGAAAAACCTGATTATAATTTAGACATCGGCCAAAAAAATAGTCAGCCCAACTAACTCAGGGCGCCAAGCATGCTGGGGCGGCGGTGGGCAGGTTGCACCGGATAGTCATATGGGCTACAAAAGCCGCGCCCTGTTCGACATATGCTGGCGCCCGCCTATGTCATAGACAATCAACCGATTTGTGACTTTTCAGGAGTGCTTCCCATGCAATCATTCATCCCCCCGAAACGCACACTGATGGGGCCCGGCCCATCGGACGTTCACGACCGTATCCTCGAGGCAATGGCACGCCCCACACTTGGTCACCTGGACCCTGAATTCCAGCGCATGATGGAAGAGCTGAAGGAAGGCCTGCGTGCACTTTTCAAAACTGAAAATTCCATGACTTTCCCGGTCTCGGCTCCCGGTTCAGCGGGTATGGAAATGTGCTTTGTCAACCTGATTGAGCCCGGCGACAAGGTCGCCGTGGTCAAGTACGGTGTGTTCGGCGAGCGGATGAAGGAAAATGTGATCCGCGCCGGTGGCGTGCCTTTGATGGTGGAATTTGAATGGGGAAAGGCCCCGCTGCCGGCAAAAGTGGCAATGGTGCTGGAAGCCAACCCAGACGCTAAAATTCTGGCCTTCGTGCACGCAGAGACCTCCACGGGGGTGTGTGCAGATGCCAAAGCACTGTGCGATCTGGCGCGGGAATATGATTGCCTGACCATTGTTGATGCCGTGACCAGCTTGGGTGGCCTGCCGGTTGAGGTGGACAAATGGGGCATCGACGCCATTTATTCCGGCAGCCAGAAATGCCTTTCCTGCACGCCGGGGCTTTCACCTGTAAGCTTTTCCGAGCGCGCGCTGGACCGCGTGCGGGCACGTAAAACGCCAGTACAAAGCTGGTTCCTGGATCTCAGCCTGGTGATGGCATACTGGGACGGCACGGGGGGGCGGTCCTATCATCATACGGCGCCTGTGAATCCGCTTTACGGCCTGCATGAAAGTCTCGTGATGCTGTTCGAAGAGGGGCTTGAAGAAAGCCATGCCCGCCATGCGGTGATGCATGAAGGCCTTGTGGCAGGCCTTGAGGCAATGGGGCTTGAAATGCTTGTGGATGCCGACGTGCGCCTGCCCATGCTGAACGCGGTCAAGGTGCCGGACAGCATCGATGAAGCCGCGGTGCGTGCGCATCTCCTGGCGGAATATGATCTGGAAATCGGTGCAGGGCTTGGGCCGATGGCGGGCAAGGTATGGCGTATCGGGCTGATGGGAACATCCGCACGCGAGGAGAATGTGGAACTGTGCCTGACCGCACTCGCCGACGCGCTTGGCCGGCAGCAGATGCATGTGGATGGCATCAAGGCGCTGGAAGCTGCGCGCGCCGCCATGAGCGACGACTAGGCTTCAAAAGTCAGTTCCTGCAGATGATAGAGGGCGGGGATTTCCCCGCCCTTTTTACTCGCTCTTACCAATCAATTTGCGCCACATGCGTCTTTCGCACGCCAGGCTGCCGCCAGTAAGCGTGCTGGTGGCGGCCAGAACGATCAGAAGCCACATTACTTTGTCTGCCTGTTCTGTGCCTTTCAGCAAGAGGGCGCTGCCGATCAGCGCGGCAGCCCACAAAATTGCCTGGGTAACTTTTTGGCGTCCGCCGGCGTTTTTTTGGTTGATATCAGGTTTGGTGTCCTCGGTCATAACTTTCCCTTTTTGTTTCCTTGGGGTTCTTTAATGTAACCTATAGGTATCAAATAGGGATAAATTAAGGCCATGTCAAGAGCATGCCCAAATTTTGTCTATGATGGACTTGATCCAAAGCCTGGCGCAGTTCGTAAAAGAGACATTCCTCGTTTAAGCGACCCCCAAAGGGTCTCCTCCCTCTCCATCCAAAGGAGGCCCTCGCTGACTGACCCGCCCCGTTCCCCCGAGGGCGGGTCAATTTTTTGGCGTCCGACCGATCATTCAGTCCAATTTACATCTTGAGGTCGTCATATTATGCCGCCATGGTGCGCGGAAACTGAGATGGGAATGTTATGACCAAATTCGTAGCGCTGTTGCGTGGCATCAATGTGGGTGGCCACAAGAAAATCAACATGGCGGACCTTAAGGAAGTGGTGTCAAAATGCGGCTTTGCGGGCGTGCAGCATTATATCCAGTCGGGCAACCTGGTCTTTGATGGCAAGGGCACGGCAGAGGCGGCCAGGAGCAAGCTGGAACGCGCCATCGAAAACGCCTTCGGCTTTCCTGTGGATATTATGGTGCTATCGGAAAACGGCTTCCGCGGGGAAGTAGCGGCCTGCCCATTTGCTGATGGCGATAGCCCGAAAGGTGAGCTTGATCCCAAGTTTCTGCAGTTAGCTTTCCTGAAAGGTACGCCAGACGCAGCGCATATCGAAACTCTCTTCAGCGCATACGAAGGGCCGGAGATGATTGCGTATAAGGGGCACACGATCCATATCTATTTCACTGAAGGGTCTGGCCGGTCAAAATTGACACCATTGCTGACCGACAAGAAGCTGGGTGTGCCAGCCACTGCGCGCAACTGGAACACGGTTCAAAAGTTACTTTCCATGCTGGACGGCTAGGCTTGCGAGCTTCAGTCTTCGTCAAGTACGCCGTGCGCTGCTTTTAGCCCTGTCTGGATGTCGGTATTGTCTGGAAAGCGCTTGATGCCGATCTCAAAGAGAGGCAGTGCTTTTTCGGGCATGCCGCCTTCAAGATAGGCATTGCCGAAGCTTGTCAGCCAATAGGCGCTGGTGTGGGTCAGGAACTCAGGGAAGGCGTCCAGCACTTCCGTCAGTGTGTTCATGTTGCCTTCACGAACCGATATCATCGCGATTCTGTGGATCGTCTCATTGTCCACCTCTGGCGCGGTGCCATATTTTGAAGCCCGCGCCTCGTAGAAGGCACGCACCGCGGGGATGCCGCCGAAGGCCTGATATTCGGCCACATCTTCGAACCGTATCCAGCGATAGTCGGCGAAGGCTTCATTCAGGCCCAGGGCGATTGTGCGGTAGGCGGTGGTGACATGCTCTTCGTCGGTATATTCCTTGACCGTCCATTTGATGCGGTCGCCGGCATTTGCCTCAAGCGATTCCCGGATGGCTTGTGCTGCCAGAGTGACCACGCCTTCATTGTCAGCAATTGCAATCACAAGCTTGGTGTTAGAGTGTGGCGCGGCCTTGAGTGTTCCAGTGAACGTACCAATAAAGTCGCGGTCAAGCGGCCAGGTGCTGGCGGTGACATAGGTGTCGAACAGGGTGCTGTCGGCGATAAAGCTGTTCATCACCATGCGCCCGGCATATTGCCAGCCGAACAGCAGGCGGACATCCCCAGCGCCGTAGCGGTCGGTCATGAAGGGTAGTAGCTCGTCCTTGAGGAAGCGCTGGTAGGCGGCAGCATTTGCAACGAAGTCGGCGGCGCGGTCATCGAACACGGCGGAGCTCTCGATGCCAACAACGATCAGATCAGGGACTTTGCCGAAATCCCCAAGGCTTTTCGCCAGCCCGATGCCGTGACTGAAATAGCGTTGGCCATCCAGCAGGTACAGGACCGGATAGCTTTTGCCCGAGCTAGCGTCATGGCCTTCTGGCAAGTGAACGCGAATAAAACGGTCGCCATCTAGGGCCGTGGAGCTAATGCGGTGGCGCGTCCCCACCACAATGGCTTCTTCGCCAGTTGCCGCACTGATATTTTTGCTGAAGGCGGGCGTCGCAAAAAGCAGCGCACCAAGCGCCAACACAAAAAGTCGATAAGCCATAAAGCCGGATCCCCATCTGGAAGTTTCGTTACCTTGTAACGTCAGTGAGGCACTATTGCTATAGGCGATTGGTTTAGCCGGGGGTGCTTCAGGCTGCCTTCTGAGCATCCTTCTGTGCAGCTTTGGCTTCACGCCACAATTGTGCAACAGCAGCCATCAGGCTTGGGCGCGTGGCCGCAAGATACAGGCGGTTGTCCGGCAGCTCGGCCTTCAGCCGGAAATAGGCTTTCTCAAGCGAATGGTATGGCATGCCAGGAAACAGGTGGTGCGTTGCATGGAAGCGGAGCCCTACAGGTGCCCAAAGCGCAGAGATATAGCGGTTGCCAGGGATGTCCACGCTATCGAGGAACTCTTCCTGCTGGGTCATGCGCTCGCGCCCGCCGTTCCTGTAGGCGTGGGCGGCCAATGTGCGCAGGCCGTTCAGCACAAAAATCAGGATCGTGACTACATACCACACGGCCAGGAGCTTCCAGGGCAGGGTACCCATATACATCAGGCCAAGGGCCACATAGGCATAGATGCCGGTGAAGATGTCTTCCAGGAGCCAACCCGCGACCTGATCTTTCTTGGGCTCTGGCCGGATATAGGCGAAATCAATGACCAGCGAGCTGGCACGCTTCCAAACATAGCGGCGGAAGGCGGGAATGATCAGCGTCAGCGGCATCAGCACCGTATAGCGCAGCAGCAGCAGGCCAGGCACGATCAGCGCCTGCACGATGAAAGCCACAATCTTCCATGGTTTGTCCACGGCGAACGGCAGATATTCGCCGTCTTCTGCCGTGCCGTATACTTGCGGTTTATGGTGGTCGATATGCACGTCGGCATATGTATAAGCCGGCACCATCATGGGCATGCCGCAGAAGGCATTGAAAAAGCGCCTGAAGGCCGTGAAAGTACCTTTGCGGAAATGCGCGATCTCATGAATGAAGATAACGGCGCGGTAGAGGCCGAGCGTGGCCACAACAAGGGCAAGGATTTGCATCAGCGAATAGTTGGCAGCCATGGTTGCCACAGCAACCGCGCCCCAGCCGATGGCAGCTGAGAGCGTAAAATCTGTCCAGTAGATGCGGGCGTCAGGCTTCCACAGATCCTTCACCAGCTTGCGCGCTTCCTTCAGCGGGAAGTCAGCCGCTTCCGGGTGCTTGCCCGAGCGGACGGGTGCACCTGTCGCCGCGTCTGTCACCTTTTCTACAGTCATACTCTCTTGCATGTCATTCTCTTGAGCTGCGATCATGTTCGGACCACAGCGAAAATCAGTTGTGCGCCTAATTGCCATAAAATCGCCGAAAGGCAAAGCGTCTTAAAGCCGCACCTGCCTCACAAATCCTTGACTTTGGGCAAGCGCCCGGCGGCTTGTGGGGTATTTCTGTGGCCAAACTATGTTCCGCGCGCAGGGCAGCGGTGCATAATTGTGCTCTTTTTTTCAGGCCTTTGTCCGTCTAATCTTGCGGACTGGACAGAGAGGAATTTTGGAACGTGCTCGATTATCAGGCATTGCTGGACTATATCGCTGAGGCAGTGCAGCCGCATTTCGGCAAAGGGAAAGTGGCGAATTATATTCCTGCGCTGGGGCGCGTGCCGGCCAGCAAATTTGGTATGGCAGTGCAGTTGGCGTCCGGTGAAAGCTTCACGGTCGGGGATGCGTTTGAGCCATTCTCTATCCAGAGTATCTCGAAGCTTTTCGTGCTGGAACTCGTCATGTCCCACTTTGGCGACATGGTCTGGACACGGGTTGGCAAGGAACCATCGGGCGACCGCTTCAACAGCTTGATCAAGCTGGAAATGGAACAGGGCGTGCCCCGCAACCCCTTCATCAATCCTGGCGCACTCGCGACGCTTGATCTGCTGATGGGCCTGAAGGGTGATACCAAGCACCGTATCCGCAACTATCTTCGGTTTTTGGCGATGAATGAGGCGGTTGATACGGATGCTGCGGTAATGAATTCCGAACTGGCGCACTCGGACCTTAACCGTGCGATGGCCCACCTGATGAAAAGCCACGGCAACATCGACCAGGATGTCGATACTCTACTGGAAACATATTGCTACCAGTGCGCCATGACCATGAGTTGCAAGGATCTGGCGCTTGCGGGCTTGCCGCTCGCAACAGGCGGTTATTCGGCCCTTCATGACGCTGCCGTCGTCTCTGCAGCGCAAGCCAAGCGCATCAATGCCGTGATGTTGACATGCGGTATGTATGATAGCGTCGGCAGCTTCGCCTACCGTGTTGGCGTGCCAGCCAAAAGTGGGGTGGGCGGCGGCATTCTGGCGGTTATACCAGGCAAGATGAGCGTGGCAGTCTGGTCGCCGGAACTGGACCAGTTCGGTAACTCATACGTGGGTACAGCTGCGCTTGAGATGTTCACAAGCATGACCCACAGCAGTATCTTCTAGGAACAGGGTTAGCCCGCGTTCACAGCTCGCCAGCGCTTTTCCAGGATCACGATTGTTACCAGATAGACCGCGACAACAGCCAAGGGCACCGCAAGGAAGCGGTCGTTCGGGAATAGGTACCAGGCGCCCAGGACGAGGCCTGTACGAACAATGCCGTGAAATAGCCCAACCCAGTGTTCAATGGCCCATGAGAGCGGCACCCACATCAGCCCCGTCAGGATGCCAACTGTAAGCGGCAACGACGTATAGTCCTGCTGCAGGAAGGGAATGGCAATGGCAAAGACAAGAAGGGCCATAACAACAGTCTGAAGGAACAGGCTGTCGAAGGTGTTCTTTGGCCTGTTTTTGCCAAGCAGGTCTTCACCTGTGAATTTAGAGATCAGTACACCGAGATAGAAGATCGATCCGGTACAAATGAACAATAGCCACACTGCGTGCTGTGGCGCGAGCTGGGGTGCCACGGCACCCACAATTGCCCAGGCAATGGTTCCTGCGACCGGCATCGCCAGGAAGCGGCGTTTCTTGTAATCGGCCCTCTGGTCTTCCAGCGATCTGGTTGCTTCAATAGTCATTGGTTTTCCCCCACCGTTTTCCTAATTGCAGGTTTTAGTGAGACAAAGAAGGGGAAATGTCCAGCCCCGTTGTGAGCATGGCGAGTGTGGCAGGTTAGTCCACAGTCGATGTGGCTGCCTGCATCATGTCGAAGTTGCCTTCACCTACAAGCTTCTTGTACGCCACCTCTATTTTTGTCGCGAGTTCAGGGCGCAGGTTGGCCCCGCCTGCCAGGTAAAGCGTTAGTCCTATGTTGAGGTCATATACTGGCTTGAATGCGCCCCGCCAGGCTCCGTTATGCTGTTGTTCTGTGCTATAGTTGATCATGCTGCCAGGGAAAAGGTCCACACGCTCGGCCTCTACCATCTTGAGGGTGCCGGGCTGGTCAAGGTCCGTTGATCGGATGATGCTGGCCTCCGGCAGGCCGGTGCTTTGCAGAATGCTGCATGAGATGTCACCACGAACGCAGATGACGGAAAAGTCCCCCGCCATAAGACGTTCGTGCGTGTAGATGCGCGTGTCATCCTTGCGTGCAAACAGCCTGTAATTGTCAAACGCCAGGGGCACCAACCACCGAAAGCGTTTCTCCCTGTTGGGGATGCGGGCGATGGAATAGATCAGCACATTGTCCGCCGTTTCGGCATAGCGTACCGCTCGTGCCCAGGGACCAATGGTGATGGTATAGTCCAGCTCAGTTGCTTCCATTACCTTGTTGACGAGCGCCGTGGCTTCTCCGGCAACGCTGCCATCATCGGCGGGGAAATTATAGGGTGGATAATTTTCTGTGACGATAAAGACATCCGCGGCGCGCACGCAGCAAAAGCTGCTGAAAATCAGCAAGCCAACAAGAAACACTAAGCTCTTGACCAAAAGCCGACGCCTCCCCATTGCACGCCCCACCATTGAATTGTAGCCGGATAACGGCTTGGGCGCACGTGTTTGTTGGTGGCAGGGTCACGCAGTGGTTGTGTTCATGCCTTTGCTACAGTTACTCCAGCGCTTTCAACACATCCGCTGCGAAGCTATGAATCTGGAAACCTTCGCCGCCAGCAGGGTCATGCCCGCGCCGCACTATCACCAAATTCTTTGATGGGATGATCATCAGTATCTGGCCCCTGTTGCCGAGGGCCGCGAAGCTGTCATTCGGTAGTTCCGGAAAGCGTTCGTTATAGAGCCAGAATTGGGCGCCGTAGCCCGGGATTGCGCTGCCATTTGCGCGAGCAGCAGGGGGCTGGCTTGGGGCTGAGGTGGCTACATATTTGGCCCAGCCTTCAGGCAGGATGCGCTCGCCGTTCCAGGTGCCGTCATTCAGATAAAGAATGCCAAGGCGCGCCAGATCCCGCGACGTGGTCCATACCTGGCTGGACATCACAAAGTTGCCGCCCCAGTCCACCTCCGGCACGGTATCCAGCATGCCGATCTTGTGCAGCAGTGCCTCGAAAGGAAACTCCAGATAGGCCTGTTCGTCGCCTATCGCGTCCTTGAGTGCGCGCACAGCAAGAAGCGTATCGTTATTGGCATATTTCCAGCGGCTGCCCGGATTTACTTCAAGGGATGTGCGCATGGCCGTGTCGTCCACCCGACCACCACCGATATAAAGCCGGTCTGTGCGGTTACCCGCCTGGTTGCTGTCCAGTCCCGATGCCATATGCAAAAGGTTTTCCAGCGTGATGCCCTTGCGCGGATCAAGCGGCGACTGCCAGCTTGCCACTGGTGCGGGCGCTTTTATGTCAATCTGTCCTTCTTCTACCGCTGCGCCGATGACACTGGCGGCAATGGATTTGGCGACGGACCATGTGCGCTGGCTGGTGCGGTGGGTATAACCGTCGATATAGCTTTCAATCAGGATTTCATCCGGGCTTGCAACCAGAAGTGCGGTGGTGAAGGCATCCTTGCCGTATTTAGGGTCCTTGAAAGCGCGGGCTACGAGTGCGGCAAGTGCTTCATTGTCTGCCTCTCCATAGTTAGACGGGATGCGCGACCATGGGGCGCTGTCATTGCGCGCCGGAACGTCAATATCAATGCGGGGCAAGGCTGCGGTGGTCTCCGCCTTTGCACCAACAGGCAACTGCGTGCAGCCAAGATGGGGACGCCATTGGCTGATGCGTGGCGGAAGCGTATCGCTGAAGGCAACGGTGACGCGCTTGGCGTCATGATCGATTTTTGCTTCAAGTGTTGGCACAACATCAGCTACCAGTGGGTAGATGCCCGTCAGTTCCTGCGCTTCTATCTGCTCTGGCGACTTGCCGCCGTTGAAAGTGGCGCTGCAGGTGAAGGCAGCCTTATAGCCAGCTGCATAGGCGCGGATCGTGGCATCGGTTTCTTGTGCGAACCCGACTGTGGAAACGCTGGTAGCTAGCACCAGCGCGGCGATGACATTTTTCATGGTTGTGTCCCCTTTTTCTCAGAGTGTCATCTGAGGCGTGGGAACGCAAAGTCAAATGGCTGTGAACTCACCGTTCGACAATATCTCGCTTCATGGGGGCCAGGATCGCCAGCAGACGGTTTTGCGTGTGAAACGGTACATCGGCCTCACTCATCGCCTGTTGCAGTTGTTCCACCAGCGCATTGAATTCAGCCTCTGTGATCCCAAGCTTTATGTGGGATTTCTTCATGTTCACGCCCTTGTACCGGCAGGGGCCGCCAGTGGCCTCGCAGATCTGGTCCACCAGCAGGCGGGCCAGGCGGTCTTTCTTGGTTTGCTTGAATTGGTGGGCGGTGCGTGGGTCCGCGAATGTCCGATCCACCAGCCGGTTGGTAAAACGAGTTATGTTGTCGAGCCCGCCCAGATCATCATAAAGGCTGTCGGCATTCGCGACCGGCGCTGCACCGAGCAATGCAGCGGCAAGAATGAGTGTCTTCAGTTTCATGATTTAAAACCCCAGTTGGAGAGACAGGTAGAAGCCGCGCTGACGCCCTTGCAGCGCGATTTTCCCAAGGTCAGTATAGGCGGCAGTGATGGTGAAGTGCTTGCTTGGCAGCCAAACCACATAGGCAGCCATGGCATCGTCTTCTTCCGCGAAAGCCAGGTTGTCGGGCTTAGTACGATAGTCTGCGCCGACTACAAAATGGCGGCTCAGGAGGTAAGCGGCAGACCCTTCAAACTGCAGCGACCTGCCCGAACCGTTCGGGCCTCCAAAGCCCAAAAGGCCGAACTGGTTGGCTCGCGTCGCCCGCGCGGTGCCGGTGAGCACCAAGCTTTTGTCCAGAAGGATTTTGGTGGCAGCCAGATAGAGATCGATATCGTCATCACCTTTGGCGCCGACCGCGCGCACAATCGCGCCTTTGTCGGCTTTCTTATACTGCGCGCCCAAGGAGACCTGCGGCATCCATTTATCCTGGTCATAGACAGCATCCCCGAACACTTTCACCTTGGCGCCGACGATGTCCTGGTTGAACTTGAACCCGTCCCCCAGGCCCAGCCTGCCGCCGGCGCTGCGGGTGTTAAACCATTGCCGGGTGAAGCTCAGCTCAAGGCGGTCGAAAAGCCCCACCGTGACGCCTGTGGCGTTTAGGGTGAAATCACCTGTCGTGACATAGGT
This sequence comes from Kordiimonas lipolytica, assembly GCF_042651265.1. GTDB lineage: Bacteria > Pseudomonadota > Alphaproteobacteria > Sphingomonadales > Kordiimonadaceae > Kordiimonas > Kordiimonas lipolytica. The sequence goes on from NZ_JBHSCR010000014.1 coordinate 428,345, forward strand.
ATGGTGCGCACTGCCGCCGATTTGGCGGTTGGTGCCATAGCCGGAAATAACGGCCCAAGGGTTCAGGCCACTGCCGCCAGCTCCTTCAACCTGAATCACACCTGGTGTGGCCAATATCTTGCCGCTGCCAAAAAGGCTCTCCTCGGCGTGGGCCGCTCCAGTCGCGATAAGGGCCAGAAATATCAGTATTTTTTCCATGCGAAGCAGCTTTCCATTCCCCAGGCGTTATAATGCATACTTAATTGGTCAGTTATTAAGAACGAATAAAAATTCATTCTCTGTTACGACAAATCTTGATCCTTGGATGATGCGGCCTAGTTGATGACATGAAAATGTGTTCAACCAACAGCGAGTCGACCAATGCGTCTTGAATATAGCGATGAAGACCTGGCCTTCCGCGCGGAAGTGCGGGCGTTTCTGGAAGAAAGGCTGCCAAGCCATGTTTCCGAGCGAACAAAAGCTGGCCTCGGGCTTGAGAAAGAAGATTATCTGAACTGGCAGCGCACCCTCTTGGAAAAGAATTGGGTGGCGCATTCATGGCCAGTTGAGCATGGCGGATCAGGCTTTACGCCGTTCCAGAAGCACATCTTTGAAGAAGAGTGTGTGCGGGCTGGTGCGCCGGAGCTGCCGCCATTCGGCCTGTCGATGCTTGGCCCTGTGTTGATTGCTTTCGGTTCCGATGAACAAAAGGCCCACTATCTGCCACGTATTCTCGATGGCACTGACTGGTGGTGTCAGGGCTATTCCGAGCCGGGATCAGGGTCTGACCTCGCAAGCCTGAAGACTAAAGCCGTGCGCGACGGTGATCATTATATTGTCAATGGCCAGAAAACCTGGACCACGCTTGGTCAGTATGCGGACTGGATTTTCTGCCTGGTGCGCACCTCCTCAGAAGGCAAGCCACAGACCGGCATCAGCTTCCTGCTGATTGACCTGAATACGCCCGGCGTGGAAATGCGTCCGATCATCACGATCGAAGGCGGCCACGAGGTGAATGAGGTGTTCTTTGACAATGTCAAGGTGCCAGCTGAAAACCTTGTTGGTCAGGAAAATATGGGCTGGACCTATGCCAAATACCTGCTGCAGCACGAACGTGTTGGCATTGCAGGCGTGGCAGCCGCCAAGGAAGGTCTGAAGCGTCTGAAGAAGATTGCGGCCGAGACCGATGACGGCGAAGGTGGCAAGCTGATTGATGATGCCCATTTCGCGGAACGTATCGCCAATGTGGAAATCGATTTGATGGCCATGGAACTGACAAACCTACGTGTGCTTGCGGCCGCCCAGGCCGGTGGTGCGCCGGGCGCTGAAAGTTCCATGCTCAAGATCAAAGGGTCAGTGATCCGTCAGGAAATCAGCGACCTGATGCGCCGGGCTGTTGGCCCATATGCGCTGCCGTTCATGCCGGAACTGGATCAGATGGGCTCGAACGCCGAGCCGCTTGGGCCTGATGGGGCGCATTTGTTCGCAGGCCAATATTTCAACCGCCGCAAATATTCCATTTATGGCGGCTCAAACGAGATTCAGCGCAACATCATCTCCAAGATGATCCTTGGGCTTTAAGGGAGGGTACAGTTATGGATTTCAATCTCTCTGATGATCACCGCATGCTCAAGGACATGGTGTCTCGCTTTGTGCGCGAGCAATGCGATTTCGAAAGCCGCCTGAAGCTGATCAGCTCGGAAAAAGGGCATGATGAAGCGGTGTGGGCACAAATGGCTGAACTGGGCCTTGTGGCTGCGGTGTTGCCTGAGCGCGTTGGCGGCCTGGGTGGCTCTGGCCTTGATATCATGGTCGTGGCCGAAGAGCTCGGCCGCGGTATCGTGGTGGAACCTTTCCTCGCAACAGCCGTTCTGGGCGCAGGCCTGTTGGCTGAAGAAGCAGCGGAAGGCCGTGGCCCGGCACTTTTGGACGATGTTATCGGCGGTGGCCACAAGCTGGCGTTTGCCCATTATGAGCCGGGCGCGCGCTACAATGCCGCGAAAGTTGACGCGAAGATCGAAGGCGGCAAGCTTTCGGGCGCGAAGTCGATGGTTGTCAACGGCGGTGATGCGAACACTCTGATCGTGTCGGCCAAGGACGGTGACAAGCTGGTGCTGTTGCTGGTTGCGACTGACGCCGATGGCGTGTCCATGCGTACCTTCAAGACCAATGATGGTTTCGGCGCAGCCGAGATTACCTTTGACGGTGTTTCCATCGCTGCAGACGATGTGCTGCTCTCAGGCTCTGCGGCCGAAGACGCCCTTGGCCGTGCAATTGCGCGCGCTACACTGGCGCTTTGCGCGGAAAGCCTGGGCGCTATGGAAAATGCCCGCGACGCGACGCTTGAATACTTGCGCACGCGCACGCAGTTTGGTGTGCCTATCGGCAAATTCCAGGTGCTTCAGCACCGCCTTGTGGATGTGTGCCTGGAGATTGAACAGGTTCGTTCGATCGTGCTTCTCGCGGCGTCCAAACTGAATGCCGAGGACCGTGACAAGCATCTGTCAGCTGCCAAAGCCCTAGTTGGCCGTGTGGGCCGCCAGGTGGCTGAGGAATCAGTTCAAATGCACGGCGGCATTGGTGTGACATGGGAACTGGAACTGGCACACGTTGCCAAGCGGCTTGTGATGATCGACCATTATTTCGGTGATACCGACTATCACCTGAAGCAGTTCCAGAAGCTGTCGAAAGCGGCCTAAAGCCTGCATTCCGAAACAATAGAAAGCCCGGCCATTTGGTCGGGCTTTTCTTGTTTTGCCTCAGTGTGTCGTGTGCCTCGGGCTGCCTATCCTTTTGCGCCGATCCTGTAGCTGAGCGGGATGGTTAGTGACACGCTCTCTTTGTTTTCCGGCAGTTTCGGGAAGCTGATGCGCCGCATCAGGTCGATGGCTTCGTCGTCGAGGATCGGATTGCCCGAACTTTCAACAACCTGTTGGGCCATGATCGTGCCGTCCATGGCAATCTGTACTTTGACCCTGACGGTGCCCTCAATGCCTTCTTCTATAAGCTGTGTCGGATACCCCTGATTGCGCGCCAGAATTCGGGATACATCGCGCTGCCAGCCTTTCCAGTCCGGTGTGGCCTGGGCCACTTGCACTTCTGCGCCCAATCGAGTTTGTTGGTCATCCATGTTGAACCGCAGCGGAATCTTGAAATTGAAACTGGAAAGCCCTTCAGGCAGCGGGGGCAGCGGATTGATCCTGTTCAGGATTTGAAGCACCGATCCGTCAAGCACATTGTGCCCGGACGACTGGTTGATCTTGAAGCCGATAATGTCACCGTTTTGACCAACGGTAACCTCGACCTTAACGGTACCCTCCAGCTTGGCGTCCAGGGCACGCTTGGGGTAGCGTTGCTTGGAGGCGAAGGCGTCATAAACCCGTTCGCCCCAAGTGGCGAGATCATAATCTTGTGCGGAAACAGATGGTGAATTGGCGCAGCAAATAAGCGCAAACAGGCCCAGGGCGAGCATGTTTCGGGGGGACGTCGGCGACATTGCGCGTTCTCCTTGCGGAAAGAGCTAAAGCAGTAAAACGCAAAACTGTCGGGCAGGCCTTTCACACCGAAAATCGGATGGTTGTCTGTCCTCTGTAGGAGAGAATAGGTAACATTAGTTTAAATCAAATTAACAGCATTTTAGTGCCGGGCGCGCACGCCACCTTTGGCCGGCTGGCCTGGTTCAAGAAAATGTGATCGGGGGAGGGCTTATAATTTTGGTTTTCAGCCCCATTTCTGATGGGCCCGGGGCGATCCCCTACCTCCCCCCCCTGAAGCTCCGGGATTGCCCGTGCGTCAGCCCCCATTAGGCGCACGGGCTTTAATTTTTTGGCGGTGTTAGAACTGACCCGAAAAAGAGATGCGGAAGCCCTGGTCGCGGACACGCTCCGAGATTTCAGTGCCGATGAATGTGTCGCCACGGGTTGGGCTGTAGAGATAGCGAATTCGGTCCCTGCCGACCCCGCCGATGCTCCAGGCTCGCAGGGTAATTCTGACGCCTTTGACGGCGGTGGTCTCAATAAAGCCACCCCAGCGACTGGCGCCTTCAAAGTCTTCAAACTCATTGACGAAAAAGCCATGCCAATTGAAGCGGCTGTTATAATCAACGCCCCAGGACCATTCGGTGTCCGGTATGTCATGACGGAACTCAACGACATATTCGAGCGGAACGAAGTTATGCAGGCGCCGTTTTTGGCCAGTGAGCGGGTCCAGGAAGCTACTGTCTTTCGCATCAAGCTCCACTTCAATCAGGCCGCCTTTCAGAACTTGGTCGGTAGGGATGCTAGCCTGGGCTTCCAGGCCCCAGCGCCTGGCGCTTCCTACATTGGCACGGCCCTGTCTGCCTGAAGGCAGGATGATGCGCTCCAGTACATCATCTTTCCATTCATAGAATAGTTCGACAGATAGTGCGCCACGTTCGCCAAATTGGTAGTTGAATGTGCCCTGCAGCCGGTCAGTGCGGTCTGGCCTCAGGTTTGGGTTGCCCGCGAACACGCGGTCATCGGATGCGTCTGCGCTTGCAGCAAAATCTCCAAAATCCAGTTGACCGACACTGCGTTCAGCGGAAAGCCCGACCTGCAGATCAGGTGTGACCGTATAGGTGATGCCAACGGAAGGCTTCAGGAACTTGAAAGTCTGTGCCTGGTCAGTTGCGCCGCTTGTGGAAATTTGGCTGATTTCGGCTTTAATGCCTCCGTCCATTGTTAGTGTGTCGTTCAACTTCCACACAAGATTGGTAAAAGCTTCTGCACGCTTTTCTTCCACGCGCACGGGCTTGGCGGGCAGGGCAAAAAGCTCAGCCCCGGTTCCGTCTGTCTTCACAATATCAAGGCTGGCATTCAGGGTGTTGAAGGCGCCTTCTATTCCGAACTCAGGCTGCACCATTGCGCCACCATTTTTACCAAGCGTTGTTCGGAAAATGGTTTCCGTGTTTTTTTCTTTTGCCGTGAAATGCGTCGTGTCCAGCAAAGTTGCTTCAGGCATTTCGTTGGTGATCAGGTCGCGTGCCGTCCAGTCCGCTATGGTGGTCAGGCCAATAAGCCGCCATTTCCAACCGCTTTCGAAAGTGCGGGACCAGTCGGCGCCGAATTCTCCTGAATACTCTTCAAAGTCGTGGTCATCGAAAAAACGGTCGGCGACCGGGTCTGTTGGTTCTCCTGTGCCGCGGCCAAGGCGCTCTGTGTCGCCGTACCAGCTGTCAAAACCAAATCGACCGTTCAGTTGAAGCCTGCCGCCAAAGACGTCACGCCCTGCATCAAATGACAGCGAGGCATCACGGTTGCGTTCGTCCCGCACTTCGGTTTGCAGTCTTGTCTTGGTCCCTTCGGCATCACGCGCAGTAATAACCGCGTCGCGAGATTCATTGATCATGAAGCTTTCCAGCTGGAATGATGTATCCCAGCCAGCCAGTTGGGTCGAAAAGGAGGCACCTGCAGATGGCATGATCCGGTCCGGTCCTACCTTGCGGATGTCAACGGACCAAGTGCCGGTGCTGACATTCTTCAGCCGTACCACATTCGCCACCATGCTTTGGCCTGCCGCTTCGCCAGCGCCAATGGCGCCGCGCTGCACTTCGATATGGGAAACCTGTCCCGCGGGTATCCGTGAGAGGGCTTCACTTAGTCCACCGGACTTCGATGTGGGGCGAGTGCCGTCGATCAATACATTGCCAGCGGTGCCGCCGAAGCCTCGTGCACTGGAGCCGCTGTCGAAAACGAAGCCAGGCAGCCGGTTGATCATGTCCAGGGCTGTTTGAGGGGTATATTGCTCGAAGAACTCGGCATCAAAAGACTGATGATCGACGTCAATAACCACTGATGCACTGGCCCCTACCGCCGCATCAGACGCTGCTGCTGACGCGAAAGAAGAAGCAAGTACGATCCCGAATATAATGGAACCGCAGGCCTGTCGTGTGGCCTTGGTTGGCATTCCAGAATTCCCCAGAGTTAACCCACGGCAGGGCTGCGCAGGATTAATATGTTATATTGTTCGGCTTCAGCCTACAGTCAAGGCCTTGATTTGGATGCTCTTTTGCGGTGAGTTGAGCCCGGCTCGCGACAAATCGTTTCAACCATTTTTGACTTTTGTCGCCACTCTCATCCTGCCTTCACTGGGCATCAAGAGAAGAGCACAATACTGCCCGATAATATTCCAACTAATTTTGTACGAATTTACAATTGCGAAAGGAATTCACCCATAAGGTGACCTTGGGGCGTAATCGTTGTTCGAGGGGTATTTACATGGTTCCTGGAAATGCAGGAGACGGCACTTTAGGGTCATCATTTGAAGCGTCAAGCATCGCTGGAGAACTAGACGAACTACCATCCGCAAATGCCGATATGCAGCTATTGGTCGGCGAGGATTCCATGCGCGCTGGTATACGTAGTGCACAGCTTCGAGAGATGTTTGATCACTATATTTCGCTGCGCCCGGAAAAGGGCAAGATGCCGCCCCGAGATTCATTCAGCCCTGCAGCACTTCCACGCCACCTGCCCAATATATTTCTGGTGGAGGTAGAGCCCCAGGAAGATGGCGTGCCGGATTACCGCTACCGCGTATTCGGGACGGCTCTCAGCGTCCTCTTTGGTGCGGAAATGACCGGGAAATTGGTCAGCGAATTCACCGATCATAACCGTGCTGAACGCTCCCGCCGTATTCTGGATCACGTGGCGCTTCTGCGGCGGCCGGTGCGTACGGCTGGCAACTTTGTCTCGAAAAACGGCATGTCGGTGTTTGGCGAGTCTATTGTTCTGCCTTTTGGTGAAGAGGGAAGGGTGACGCACATTCTGGCGGATCTCGATTACGATCAGGTCGACTAGTCTCTGACAGTTCTACATTTCGTTGAAACGTCCGAAATTGGCGTGCAGAAAGCTGCGCGGCACACTATGTTGCGAGGTGATCAAGGCATAGGTGCTCAAAAGGAAAACATCGTGACACAGCCAAGTTTGCAGATGGGCCCGCGCCAGTGGGGCCTGCTGGCAATGCTTTCCATCCTTTGGGGTGCATCCTTCATGGCCATTGAGGTCGCAGTCGGAGCGTTGCCGCCACTGACTGTGGTGGCCATCAGGGTCTCATTTGCCGCATTTGGACTATTCCTGTTTATGAAGGTAACCCGTGTGCCGCTTCCTGGCGCCGGGCACGCGGACAGATGGAGGGTCTGGGGCGCGTTGGCCGTGATGGGACTTCTGAATAACATTATGCCATTTTCCCTTATAGCCTGGGGGCAGACCCAGATTGCATCCAGCCTTGCCTCCATCCTGAATGCCACGATGCCCCTGTTCACTGTTTTCGTTGCGCACTTCTTTATTCATGATGAACGACTGACAATGCGGCGCTTTTCAGGTGTTCTGATCGGCTTTATGGGGGTCGTGTCCATTATTGGGCCGGGCAGTCTTGCCGGCATGTCCGGTGAATTGATGGGGCAGTTGTCGGTTCTTGCGGGGTCACTCTCCTATGCCTTTGCGGTGGTCGCGGGAAGGCGGTTTGTCGGGCTTGGATTGCAGCCTGTCCAGATGGCTTTTGGGCAGGTGACGATGGCGGCCATCATGCTGGTTCCTGCCGTTCTTGTCATAGATGCGCCATACCTGTTGCCGCTGCCTGAAGCAAAGGTTTGGGCTGCACTGCTGTCACTGTCGCTCCTGTCTACCGCGCTTGCTTATCTTCTGTATTTCCGTCTGATCGCCGAAGCAGGCGCGACCAGCGCGTCCCTGGTGACGCTCACCATACCGGTTGTAGCAACCACATTTGGCGTGCTGTTTCTGGGGGAGCGGCTGGAAGCCGGTCACGCTGCAGGGCTGGTGCTGATTGGCGTTGGTCTGATGGTGTTGGACGGCCGTTTGATCAGGCGGCTACGAAACCGGCTTGCCGGGCGTGCCCTATAGGCCGCGGGCGGGGTGTATGCAGGGAAGAGCTTCAGGGCATATAGACTATCGGGGATAGCCCAAGTTTTTTCAGATAGTCTGCCATTTCACCGGATGCGGCCAATTCTTCCAGTCTGTGATTGAACTCTTTGATGAATGCCTTGTTGTTGGCGGTGTCATGGCAAACGATACGGATGCTGGGCACTGGAATGGGGTCATAATTTGGGTCATGAGGCGGAAGCTCCTGGCCCAGGCTTTTAAACACGAAGTAGGCGTCCGGCATATTGGCGATCATGGCATCAACAGTTCCTGTTTCCAGGATTTTGGCCTTGTCGACCTCATCTGCGATCGGCACATATTCAACGCCGATATCACCCATTGAATTCGGGACTTTTGCACCAAGGGCATACGCCAGTTTCTTGCCTCGCAGGTCTGCCTGACTGTGGATGATAGAGGTTGCATCCCGGGAGAATATCCGCATGGGCGACCTAAGCATGGCGCTGCTTTCGATATAGCTTTCGCCCTCGCTCCAATCGCCTGTCCGCATGAGCGTATCAATGCTTTTCGGGTAGATGCAGCTTGTCCTGTCGCGCTTGAAGCTCCGCATGGCGCGTTTATAGGGAGCCACCAGATAGTTCTCCTGTGCCAGGTCAGAGCCAAGAGTGAAGCGGGCATAGTCATTATAGAAACCGCTGCCGTCAGCATCGAGTGTGATACCCCAGCCGGTGGCGAAAATATGGGGAATTTTAAGTTCTGGATGATGAGCCTTGCTGGGGCGCGTGACAATTGTCAGAAGGAAAACAAAGACTAATAACAGGGGAATGTGACGCATCCAGCAGTCCTTGATGAAAGGTTGATCGGTTCCTTCACTGGTGACTATAGCAGTAAAGATCAAGAATGCGCAAAGCCTGAGGGCGTCTGCGGGTTTCGGCGGGTGTTTAACCGGAGTAATGGCTCTTGATTCGTTGGATAGATTGGTCGCACCAGCCCAGATAGTTTTTCTGGAACCGATGGCCTGAAATCTGTGTCATCTACATGAATAATTGCTCTTCCGACAGGCCATAAGGATAGGTGGGGCTTTCGGCTTTCTACACTGACCCACGGCTTGCTGGACGAATCAATAGGCTTGTATTTGGTGGCGATTGGCGCAAGCCTGTAGGCATGAAACAGAGAGTGTAGCTATGACCCCTGCCGAATTCAGATGCCTGCGCGAAGGGCTTGGCTTGTCGGAGCGCGATATCTCCATGCTAACACTGGCTACGGAAGCACAGGTGAAAGCATGGGAGCAAGGGCGCGAGGCCGTGCCTGAGCGAGAAGGCGGCCTGTTGGCGGATCTGGAGCGCGAGGTTGAGCGCCGCCTGGCAGGCGCGCTTGAGCACGCTCAAGCGAAAGATGTAGTTACCCTCAAGCTCTTCAGAAATGCACTTGATTTCAAGAAAAGCGGGCCGGACATGAGCCCCATACCGCCGATGCTTGCCTATCGCTGCCATTCGGCCTTAGTCGGGCGGCTTTGTCGGGCCCTCAAGCGCGATGGTCGCAATGTTACTGTCATCTATTCTTGACGCGGCATGTGGGCTGCCGGGGTCAAGCCTTGGGATGTCAGAAAGGCCTGAAGCCTACCGTCCTTGATCAATTCCTCAAGATGGCTGTTGAAGCTTTCTATGAATGCCTCATTGGTTTCAGACCGATAGCAGACCAAGCCGATTTCAGTTGAATCAATCGAGAACCTCGGGTCAAAGGGCGGCAGGCCCGTGCCCAAGCTGTCAAATACAAACTTGGCGTCCGGCAAAACCGCTACCAGTAAATCTGTCCGGCCTTCCAGAAGCATACGCGCTTTGCCAACTTCGTCCGACACGGCGACAAAGTTGGCCCCAGAGCCTTTGAGAAGCTTGGGTGCATCCGACCCCAGCGCAAAAGCAACTGTCAACCCTTTGAGGTCTTCGAGCCGGGCCGGTGGGTGGGTGCCATGTGGGCTGAAAATGCGGGACTGTGCCGCCACCACGCTGCGGCTGCCAACGAATTGGTCTGGCTTTTTAATCGTGCCTGTGCTGACCAGATAACCGAGGCTGTTTGGATAGAGGCAGTCTGCCTGCTTGGCAAGGAATGCACGTTTTGCTCGCTTATAAGGCAGGATTTCATAGTCAATCGAGCCAAGGCTTGTTGGCAAGACCAGTTTGGCAAGATCGTTATAGAAGCCGGTACCATTGGATTTCAATGTCAGGCCCCAATCGGTGGCCATAACATGCACGGAGTCCTCAGCGGCACAGAGCGATGGTGCTACTGAAAAGAACAATCCGTATACTGCTGCACCAAAGGCGCGGCGTGCCAGTGCGAGGACCATAAGTTATTGCTTCCCACATGCGCCCCCCAGCGCGCTACCAGCATACCGTCTAACTTATCTCCTTGGCAAATGCTGGTCGATTGCCTGATGTATGGGCAGGGGGGTAGAATGATGCAGCAAGGAAGGATTGAGGATGGTACGTTTACTGCTGTTTTTGGGTGTTTTTCTGTTTGCTGTGGCACCTGCTTCAGGGGCGCAGAAAATTGAGATTGCTCCACGCGAAGAGGCCCTGACATTTGCTCGTTCTTATGAGAATGGGATTCCGCAAAAGCTATTGCTGGTTATTCGTTACGAAAACGAAACAATAACTGGAATCGATGTATCTCAGGCGCTTGGTCGGCCGGTGTTTGATCCGATCATTCTCTATAATGAACTTGGGCGTGACGCTATTCTCGCCGCCTTGGAGGTGATACCTGACAGCGCGGCCGTGACCCTGCCGATCACAAGTCTTGGGATGCCGGTTGGACTCGGCGGCAGCCACATCGCTGCAGGCGCGAATTTTCCGGCTCATGCTGATGACGCTGAAGTGGAGGACGGGCCGTTCCTTTTTCCCAAACAGGTCCAGCCGACGCATTGGACAGCGCCGATTCCATCGGGGGATGGGCTGCTGGACTATGAGGCAGAACTTTGCTTTGTGCCCTTGCGGGATTTCCCACCGGTGCGCACATCGCGCGAGATAGGGTTGATCCTGTGCAACGATGTGACCGACAGGGCATTGCTTCTGCGACATATTGATGCGTTTGACATTGAGTCCGGCCAAGGCCTCACAACAGGCAAAAGTGCTCCCGGCTACTTGCCGGTGGGAAACCTGTTTGTCATCCCGCTGGATGCTGAAGGTTTTGCCCAGTCCTTGACGCTCGAGCTATCGGTAAATGGGGAAATCCGGCAGTCGGCACCTGTGTCACGCATGGTCTGGGGTCTTCCTGAAATTCTCCGGGAAACTGAAGCTCGAAAAGACCGCCAGTGGGTTTTCCGTGGCTCCCGGGTCGGTCTGCCGACCCGCAACGGCAGGGTGCCGGCGCGTGCCATGATCATGTCAGGTACGCCCGCGGGTACCGTGTTTGAAGGTATTCGCACCATGCACAAGGTGCGTGGTTTTCTGGACTATGCCCTAGGTGGATGGGACCGCCCGATGCAGCAATGGGTCGTAGACCGGTACATCCGTGAAGAGCAAAAGCTGGGGCGGTACTTGAAGTCCGGGGATATAGTCCATGTGCGGGTTGACCGAATGGGCGAGCTTCGGAATCCTGTCAAAATCTCTAGGGATGAATGACCATAATAACTTGCGAAAGTGCAGCCTTAGGTCCCGGTTTTGTCCTTTTATTTCCGCGCCTTGAAATAAAATTTCACTTTTTAATCTTTTCCTTGTTGACAATTGCGTGGCGCTTCGGTTAGTGATGCAAATATCGGATGGCCTCAATAGGAGGGGCCTCGAGTATTTAGGATTTTAGGAACATGACCACCCTTTGGAAACAGATGTATGCAGTGAAAGGCGCGCAGTTTATTTGCGTCCGTCTTGCATGCATTCCGGAGGGGAGAGAACTTTAAGCCACCAGGGCTGAAAAGTTGAAAAGGTTCCAAACCCCTCCGAAGCATCGCTCCGGAGGGGTTTTTTGTTGAGCCACCGACTTTGAAGCCCGCAATCAACCCTGACGGAGCCTGATTGAAGCAGACGATAGAAAGACCCGAGTACGGCACGTTTAGAGTTGAATTTGCGAGGACAAGAAATGAACCCCCGGGGTGCGGTAAGCGACCTTTGCCAATCCTCGGGGTCCATAAATTGAAAGAAACATGGCCCGGGATATGCATGGGCAAAATGGTGAGACAGAGACATGACAGCAATTGTTAACATACGGCCCGGCGAGACGGGCGAAGAGCGGTTTAACGAGTTCCGAGAGGGTCAGCCGCTGAAGATTGCTCGCGCACGGCGGGGCTTTGGCGGCTTTATTACGCTCGATTTGGGCGATCCGTGCGAAGCGGATGCGGTCACGGGCGATGCCCAGTGGCAGTGGCATCTGTGGATCTACAGCTGTGACTGGGACCTGTATCTGGATGATGCACGGATTCTGTGGCGGCGTGAAAGCGATACCGCGCGGGCCAGTCACATCCTGTCGAAACTGGAAGGCGAAAGCCTTACTGAGATTGAGCATGACAAGGCAGACGACTGTTTTGTGTTCACCTTTACAGGTGGGTTCCGTCTGCATGTAGACCCGGACTTTTACGGCTATGACGCCGGGGATGACCTGTTCATGCTCTTTAAGCATGGCGAGCGCGATGTGCTCTCCTATTCCCCGAAACGACGTTTTTACAAGGCAGCTTAAGATGACCAGTGCAGCGTATGACATGACCGTAGACCACCCTGATTTCGAGATCAGCGTGAGCCTGGAGATTGATACACAGGAAAGTTCACCCGACGCGGTGACAAAATCCTTGGGCGTCTTTCCAAGTCTTGTCACGCGCAAGGGCGAGCCTGAGGCGCCGGAAGGCGAACACCATAGCGTGCTTACGCACCAGGCGCTCAATAGCCATAATATCTGGCGGCTCGACAGTGGCCTCCCTGCTGCCAACACAACGCTCGCGGACCAGATTGACGCGCTTCTCGACCGCCTGGAAGGCAAGGAAGATGAAGTGCAGAAGTGGGCGGAAGGCGCGCATGTGTTTGTCGCGGCCTATGCTTACCACCGGGTGCCGGTTCTGACCCTGAGCCCTGAACAGATGAGCCGCATGGCGGCGCTTGGGGTGACGTTGGAGGTCGATTTGCATGACCTCACGCATGCCCAGGATAATGATAATTAACGGAGACAGACGATGGAAAAATTTCATGACGTAATGCTGCCGCGGGATGTTGAGCAGTTCGACCTGAAGAAGGGTGCTAAGGGCGCGATCATCGGGTCTGGCCTCACTCACCAGCGTGTCTATACCGCCGAGTTTCCAAGCATTCGTGGCGGTGCTTCCACCCTGCTGGAGCTGGACGCCGACGCGTTCGACAGCCTTGGTGAAGTTGTGGTTGTCGCCGGTTGGCGCCAAAGCGCAAGCCAGATGGGTCATCACTAGATGCCTGCCTTGCTGGCATCACTGAGTGCATTGATTGAGTTTCTTTAGCCCCTGATTCCTCCCCCGGCCTCCCCTTTGGCCATCAGGAATCCCCTGGCGTCGGCATCCTCCCCTTAAACCGGCGCCAATCCTCAGCCCCCTCGCTTCCGCGAAGGGGCTTTTTTTTAGGTTCAGCCAGAGTCCTGTGGCCGATTTGCAGCAGTCAGTTGTGGAGTGAGCTTGGGAAAGCAGATTCCACTTCACCAAATCTTTGCCTCACCGTCGAATGGGCTAAAATGACAATCGGGAGTGGGGAATGCGCGACAAGTTTTTTGATATCGCAGATACGGCGGCCGAAACCTTTGCCAAGCTGGTTTTGTTGCTGCTGTTTGTTGCTTGTACCATTTTCCTGATGGTTGATGCCGCGCCTGTTGGCATCGTTTTCTTCTTTGTTGTGCTTAGCTTTGCCCGCTGGGTTTGGGCGAAGCCGTCCGAGACGGACGATCAATTGGTTGATTGACCCTTCGCGCGTGTTCGGGCCTACACCTTCAATAGAATAGACAGTTCGTCGGCTGCGTCCAGAATAGGGCGGGACGACCTTTCCACGCGCGCGCTAATGAGCGCCCCTTCAAACGCGGACAGAATCAATGTGGCTGTCGCCCGGACCCTGGCACGAGGCCAGTCATGGCTTAACAGCATATCTGTTATGGCTTGTTGCCAGTGCCCGAAAGACGCTTTTGCAACCGGGGTGATGATATCGGAAGTAGGTACTGTCTCAAGAACTGTCGTTGCGACCGGGCAGCCGTCAGTGAAGCCAGACTTTTCCATCCACTGAGACAGCAGCGCCGCATAAGCCTGCACGAAATCGGCCGGACTTTCGGCCGAACCTGCCAGTTCGCGGAAAGTGCGTGTGGCAACCTTGCTGGCGGCCTCAAGGGCCGCGGCGCCAATGGCCTCCTTGCCTTCCGGGAAATAATAATAAAGCGATCCACGCGGCGCGCCGGACCGTTTCAATATTTCTGCTGTTCCGGTGGCGGCATAGCCCTGCTTGCGGAACAATACAGCCGCAGCATGAATAAGGGCAGCCTCATGCTTTGAGCGGTTTTGAGCAGTCTTTTTTCGCTTGGATTCTGGCTTTTCGGCTATGGCGTTGCTCATGGAAAATTCCCGAAATTTGACTCTTGGGCTTGACTTTGGTTAAAAGTTATACAGATCAGTCTATATAATCAACAATTATCGAGGATGGAAAAATGACACAGGAAGCAGTTGGCAGCGAAGCCGGATACCAGCATGGAGCCAGAGAAGCGGTAGAGATGGTAGCTGAACGCACCGTTGCGACAACGGAAACGATGCGAGCTATCGTGCAGGTTTCACCCTTCACGCGCTGGACCGGGTGTGAAGTTCTGACGTGCGAGGAGGGCGTGTGCGAAGTACGGATGCCTTTTCGGAAAGACCTGACGCAGCATCATGGCTTTGTCCATGGCGGGATCATCGGTTTCCTGTCAGACAATGTCTCGGCTGCTGCTGCCGCGAGCGTTGTGGGCGATGTTGTGACTGCCGACTATAGCGTCAAATTGCTTGCCCCGGGAATTGGTGATGAGTTTATGGCGCGGGGTGAGGTTGTAAAAGTCAACAAGAGGCTGGTGGCTGTCGAGAGCCGCGTTTTCGCGGTAAGTGACGGAAAACAAAAGTTGATTGCCGTCGGGGCGGCTACTATTTTACCAGTATAAAATAAACTTTTAATTGTTTTTTGTTCCCAAGGCAGGCGGGAACGCCTATGGTTATTTCTTGTCGAGAACTGGTTTTGGGGGATGACTTATGTCGGACGGGACAGGCACGCGACGCGAGAAACTAACTATATCGACCATTCTGTGGGCGCTTTTGACCGCCCTGTTCTTTTCGGCTGCTTTCTATCTTGGCGAAGGATAGATCACGAGATGCGCTGAAATTCCGTGGCGGCCATCAAGTCGCCGATCAAGGTTGATTTCGAACCCTTCGCATTTACATGGAAAATGGCGCGAAAGTCGTCTGCTTTCTTTGCGATGTTGGGGTCCGTATTGTCTGGAAGGCCTACATCATTCGGAAGTAGCATCATCTGGCTGCTGCCGTAAGCATTGCAGGCAAAATAGGTTCCCCAGAAGCTGCTTTCTTTCTCCACCAGCTTGATGCCCAGGGCCTTCTCCAGGTCGTGGCGGGCGTCGCCAATTTCGGCCTGGCGTGTGCCAAATATCATTTCCTGCTCATCCGCTTTTTTCCCCTCTTTGGGTTCAGATGACGGCGCCTGAATGGGGTGATCCACGGTCTTCTTCATCTTGAGGCGCAGGCCAAAAATGGGGTCGAAGGGCGCGTGATCCTGCAGGAACAATTTCAGCGGCAGGTGGAAGCTGATAATGATAACCCCGAAGGGAAAGAAATACAGGCCCCTGGCCAGGGAGGCCCAGCTGACAGGGGCTGCGCCGCCTTTCGTGACACGGTAGCCCAACAGGCGGGCACCGATTGTGCTTCCATGCATCATCAGTGCCGGCAAGGCAAACAGAAGGGCATTAAGCGCCACAATCATGGTGAAGTCAAAGCCGGTCAAGACATCGGGCTTGCGGTCAAAAACCAGTTTGAACAGGCCAAATACACCAATGAACCCGATAACTGCATCAATCGCGAAGGCGGATACCTGCCCAAACCAAGGCGCTTCCCTCAAAACTGTCTTTTTCACCGCCACCCCTACAGTCTACATCTTTACCTGCATTCTTTAGCGCAGGCTTGTATTTATCCCTCTACAGCATAATGAGTGTTTTGTTAACACGAATTGACATCCTGTATCGCTTTGATTTCATGATCGCAAAAGCGTGGGCGTGATAGTAACGTGCGGTGATATACGGGAGAGGGAAACTGGAATGACAGGACATAGTGGTAAGGCCAATGCAGAAGGCATGGTTTCACTGATACTGCGCGACGCCGGGCGACTGTTTGCTCGTGTGTGGAGTCGGGCTGTCATCGTCTGTTTTGTGATGGTCTTCTCCCTTTTGGCCATCGGCGGCGTGCTTCAATTGTTTGGCGTTCCGATTTTTGAGGTTCAGCCCGAACCCGGCTGGCGGTTTGATATCTTTCTTTTCAATTGGTTGGGGTGGCTGCTCAACTATCTCGCATATATGGTTCTAGTGGGAAAAATGCTGGCCGGGAATAGCCGGGCCGGGAAGATACCTAATGGCCTGATGGTGCGCGCCGGGGTGCCGGTGTTTATGCTGATGGCAATGCCAAGTGCGTTCGTATCCACCTGGATGCCTGACGGGGATTTGACGCGCGAATATATCATTATGATGGTGCCTCAAAGCCTCTTTGACGTGTCGCTTTCTGTCATTGCACTTTTTTGGTTTTTAAGGCGCCTGGCGCGCCGGGCAGATGGGTTGGCCAGTCCAGATTGGCGCGAAATGCCCACCAGAGTTTCACTCACGCTGGTGATCTTGCTCGCGGGTTTTCTGATCGGGTCTGAACTGTTGTACACAGCACTTGGAAGCATCGAGTGGCAGGTCATGACAGGTAGCGACGACCTTTCTGCCATCATGGGGCTCGTGGCCTTGATCGGGGCGATTGTAGCGCTTTACCTGAATGTGATTGTTACCCCCAGCTTGATTGCGGCTTGGTACCGCAACCTGCCGTCTGTGAAGGCAAGCAGCAGCGGGATCAAGGAAATATTCGCATAGGCGGCTTACAGCTGCTCTTGTGCTGAAGCGCAGGACCGGTTCCGGAGAAACCCATTAATGCCCCAGCGTCTTGCGCTCCAGCGGGCCCAGATAATAGGTCGGGTCAATGCCTCGGGCTGAAAGGAAAGCGGCCAGTTCGCCACTGTCTCTCAGTGTTTTGATGCGGGCATTGATGCGGGCAATCATGTCCTCGTTTTCCACTGTGCGGTGGCAAACAATGGCAATGTTGTCGTCATTGATAGTGAAAGACGGATTGTAGGGTGGCATCGGCTTGCCAAGTTCGCGGAAGACAAAAAGCACATCCGGCATATAGGCGATCATCAACTCAACTCTGCCGCTGATCAGAAGCTCGGCTTTGCCTTTCTCGTCATTGACCGGAATGAAGGATGCGCCAAAACCGTCCAGCAGGCGTGGGACTTCCGCCCCCATTGGGTAGGCGATCACCCTGTCTGTCACATCTGCTTTTTGAGAAACCGCTGGCGTGTCATACCGGGAAAAAATATGGGCCACGCTGCGGAGCATGAAATAACTTTCCACGAGTCCGGACGTATCATCGACGATTCCGGTGGCGGCCATATAGTTCAATGTGCTGGGATAGTGGCAACCCGTTTTGTCCTGGGCAAATATCCGGTTCGCGCGGCGGTAAGGCACGATGTCGTAGCGCGGGGTGCGGGCAATTTCATCCAGAACCAGGTGCGCCAGATCATTATAGAAACCTGTACCATCTTCAGCGAGCGTCATGCCCCAGGCAGTGGCATAGATTTTCCCTGCCTTTTTTTGGGCGTCATCGGCCTGCTGTGCCGATACGTCTACCGTTAGGGTAAGGAAAAGGAATGCTGAGATAAGTCTCGTTACAATCATAAACGGTCCAGTTGCGACCCCAATATTCATGATAGGCCAACAGGGCTTGGCAGGCAATGGTTTAAGGTTTTGGCTGCGGCAGGTAGCTTGCTGCATCAAGGCGGTTTTCCAGCATCAGGGCGTGTGCCTTGCCGCCCTCAAGGACAGCCATGGCGTGGGTGTTAAAGGCTGCCAAAAAGGCCCTGTTTTTGGGTGTGTCGTGGCAGGTGACGCGTGCCAGCGTATTGTTCAGCTCATACTCCGGGTTGAACGGGGGCAGGGGTTTCTGCATGGCCTCAAACACAAACTTGGCATCGGGCATTGCAGCTGTCATCAGGTCAACCCTGCCTGACAACAGCATCCTCGCTTTGTCACTTTCGTTGGCGACCGCGATGAAGTCCGCATTGGCGCCGCGAAGGAAAAAGGGCACCCGTGATCCCATGGCATAGGCGACGGATCGGTGATCGACGTCGTGAGCACTGGCCGGTGGGGCGGTTCCTGGCGGGGAGAAAACATAGACCTTTACGTTGAGTATTCCTCTGGTATCGATCAAGCCATCGGCGGAAGAAATTTCACCACCATCCATCAGGAGGTCGATGTTGCTGGGATAGAGGCAACTTTCAGTGTTCCGGTAAAACAAGGCCTTGGCACGCCTGTAGGGCAGGATGTCATACTGTACCGGTGTTTCCAAACCGTCCAGGAACAGCCTGATCAGCTCGTTGTAAAAACCCGACCCATCCTCCGACAGCGTCATTCCCCAGGCGGTCCCATAAATCTGAACACCGCCTTCCGCAACCTCAAAGGGCAGGGGCTTTATGTTCTGAGGCTGTTTGGTCGGGGCGATGATATTTCCGGATTGTCCCTTCAAGAATAGCATGACAGCGGCAGCACCCAGAAGGATGGCTATGGTCCATGTCAGTGATGTCTTTTTCATAGGAGCTCCGGTGCAACTGAAGCGTCAGTATATCAGAGGACAGCGTTCAGGGGGAAGCGCTAGTGTCCTTCGGGCAGGTGAGATACAGGGCGGAGTTATGGCCGTAGCCTTAATAGAGATGGGTAAGGCAGACTTGGGTTGGATTGCCAACTATTTGCCTCCGAATAGGCACAGGTTAGCGCAAGTGCCATTGACCGACGTTCAGCCCTTCTTCTATGTGGATGTATATTAGAATTGGCACAATTGCCCAATCGGCCCAGATAATTATGTCCAGATAACTTTAATGGCATTTTGAGAAGGAAGCGCTGGATGGCGTCTATTGCACGAATGATGGTAGTGAAATCTTTGGGGCTTGCCCTGTTGCTGTCCTTTTGGGACCCGTCATCTTACGCACAGGACCATGAAACGATCCCACCTCCGCGTAAGCTGACAACAGAGCTGAGCGAGCGGGCCGCTGCTAATTATCAACGATACTGCGCCCTTTGCCACGGGGCGAACCGCGAAGGCTATGCCAACGACCATGCGCCCTCCCTAAGAAGTGAAAGCCTGTTCCAGTCAGGCGTGCCGCACGCGGTCCTTAGGCCGCTTTCATATGGGCGCGAAGGCACCGCCATGGGCGGTTACCTTGATGAGGTTGGCGGTCCGCTGACGCTGGATGAAACATGGGATCTGACATATTGGCTTTTTTGGGAATCCGGCGTCGACCGCGTGAAGCTTTCAACCAACCCTGTGCACGGCGACATCCGGCGCGGCAAAGTGGTGTATCAAGAAAACTGTGCCAGCTGCCACGGTGTGAACGGCGAGGGCGTGAATGCCCCGGCGCTTGGGAACCAGTCTGCGCTGGCGCACAATACAGACGAGTTTATCCGATATGCCATCCGCTATGGCCGCAATGGCACCCCAATGCCTGCCTGGGGTGAAACCCTGTCCGACGCGGATATTGATAATGTCACCGCCTTTCTGCGCAGTCGTGCCAGCGGTTGGAGCATGCAGAAACCTGTGCTCAAGGCGATGCCCGCGCCAGATGAATATGTCATCAACCCGGATGGTGAAGACCCGGATTTTGACCTGACAGAGGGGCGGTATGTTTCCGCCACAGACCTGCTTGCAGCAATGCAGGGCAAGAAGCGCATGGTGC
Organism: Kordiimonas lipolytica; assembly: GCF_042651265.1. Taxonomy (GTDB): domain Bacteria; phylum Pseudomonadota; class Alphaproteobacteria; order Sphingomonadales; family Kordiimonadaceae; genus Kordiimonas; species Kordiimonas lipolytica. Next base: position 448,164 of record NZ_JBHSCR010000014.1, read on the forward strand.
TTTTGGATACACGGGTTACGTCCGTGTGGCAGCGAGTGCATCTGGAAGGCTCCATCCCCATCCCCTATTATACCAACTTCGATGAGCTGGCCGACCAACTGCCGAAAGACGTGCAGATTGTGGCTTATTGTTCCTGCCCGCGGGCTGCCGCCGACCATGTGGTCAACAAGCTTAGGCGCCGTGGGTATGAAAACACAGCTGTGCTCTATGAGGGCATTTTCGGATGGATGAATATGGGCTATCCGGTGATGCGCGGAGATTTTGAAGTCGCGGCGGACTAGGGGCGGCACGGCGATTGCGTTAGCAACCAAGATCCTGTCTACCCGTACATTCCCTCAGGGGAGCTGAGTATTATTGGCATATTTGACCCGAAAGTGACATTTTGGACACTTCGCGGTTGAAGGTCTTTCCGGCATTGTCCCGCTGTTTCTAGTAAAGACAGCGAAAGGACAAATATGTTGGAACTAATAATTTTGGGCACCTTTGCCCTCCTGGCGGTGGTCGAGATGGTTCGGCCCCGTCAACACTATGCGGCGTCGCCTTTTTGGCGTACTCGTGGCGCCATCGGGTTCATACTGTATCTGGCCGTCGGTACATTTGCCCCTTTTCTTTGGGATGATGTGCTGGCAAGTCACCGGCTCTTCGACCTGACAACTCTGCCGGTCTGGCAGCAGGCGTTAATCGGTTTTCTGGTTGCGGAACTGGTTGGATACAGCTGGCACCGCAGCATGCACACCTCCAATTTCCTGTGGCGCGCTTTCCACCAGATGCACCATTCAGCAGAGCGGTTTGATATCTGGGGTGCCTTCTATTTCAGCCCGCAGGACATGGTGGGTTTCACATTCTTTGGCAGCCTGGCGCTGGTCGGCATTGTGGGTATCGGCGGTGAGGCAGGACTGGTCGTGAACCTCACGCTCCTGTTCCTGACAGCGTGGCAGCACATGAATATCAAGACGCCTCACTGGATGGGATATATCATCGTGCGGCCGGAATCTCATTCAGTGCATCATGCGCGTGGCGTGCACAAATATAATTATTGCGACGTGCCGCTGATCGACATGCTGTTCGGCACCTTCCGGAACCCGAAAGAGATCATTCCTGAGGCGGGTTTCTATGACGGCGCGTCGCTTGAGGTCCCGAAGATGATCGCGGGCTTCGATGTGTTATCCAGCTACGCGGGGCCGAGCCCGGCGAATACAGCACGCGCAAGCGAAGCGACAGCGGGGCGGGCCTAGGCCAACTGGGCCATAGGTTTCCCCAGATTACGGATGGCTTGGTATTTTTGCCGGTATTTTGCGGGTGAAACCCCGGCCATCCGTTTGAAAAGACGGCGGAAAAAAGCCGAATCCTCATACCCGACAGCCGCGCTGATCTCCTCCACGCTCTGAAGCGTGGTTTCCAACAGTTGCTTGGCTTCCTCTACTCTTACGGTCTGAACATAGGCCACAGGCTTCATGCCAGTGGCGCTGGTGAAGCGGCGTTTGAAAGTGCGTTCGGCCAAACCGGACTTTTCAATCATTCGGGTCACTGGTTGTGGTGCATGGTAATTGTCTGCAATCCAGGACTGGCATTCACTGATGACGGCATCATCATGCTCCCTTTTGGGTGCTGGCCCGGTGAAAGGCAATTGGCCGTCGGCCCTGTCGCCAAGCAGGTAGATTTTCGCTGTTTGGGATGCTGCTTCATAGCCGAAGAAGCGCTTGATCAGATAGAGGCACAGTTCCATCCAGGACGAGGAACCACCTGTTGTTATAATGCTCTCGTCGTCCATCGCGCAGGAGAAGATAAGGTCAGGCTTCAGCTTGACGTTTGGGTATGCTGTTTCGAACAGTGCTGCCCCGGCCCAGTGGGTTGTGGCCACACGGCCATCCAGAAGCCCTGCTTCCGCGAGAAGCGCCGCGCCAGTGCACACCGAACAGATGTTGGCGCCCCGGGCGTGTTGTTCGCCAATCCAGCGTGCGCTTGCTTGCCAGTGCTCGGTATCGCGGAAGTCATCGCCAAGCAGGAAGTCAGGCGCAATGATCACGCTGCCCGGGGGCAGGTCTTCCAGGCCTGCTTCCGGCATGATCGGTATTTTTCCAACACAGGTAAAAACGCCCTTGATAGGCGAGGCGATGCGGACATCGAAGCCGTCAATATGGGTATCCTCTCCTGTCAGGGCTGTCCACATGCTGCCTACGGAATCCAGAATTTCATACAGACAGTAGAGCACCGAGCCCGTGGTTTCGGGTAGCGCAACGATATCTATCCGCGGTTTCACAATAGTCATCTTTTCTTCCTACGTGGCATAAAGGGACCGAAAATGTCATTTGAGACACTTAATTGATTGGCGGCGATTTGGCAAGGTGTCAGGTATTGAGCGACAAGCAGCCCGGCCAGGCATTGCGGGCCGCTTGTCTTTCATGCCTTGCAGCCTCGCAAGCAAGGACGGATCAGTTGGGGGATGTCTTCCTGACTGGTGTCGGGTGATGCTCCTCCCACACTAACCCCACAATCCACCCCGGCTGGTCCGTCCTTTTCAAGGTAGAGTGCACCAGCCCAAGGTTGGGGAAAACAATAGGGCTTGACCTTGTAGTAAGCTTTAAGGTGTATGATTGATGCCGACTCAAGAAAAAGGAGTGCGGCATGGCAGGCATGACCATCGGGGAATTGGCTAAATCGACAGGCATCGGCGCAGAAACCATACGCTACTATGAACGCAGCGGTTTTTTACCGGCGCCGGACCGGATGCCGTCAGGCTATCGGGTGTATGGTGGTGACGCTCAAAAACGTGTGCGCTTCATCAAGGAAGCGCAGGCGCTCGGCTTTACGCTGAATGAGATCAAGGAGCTGTTTTCGCTTACTGACGACCCTGAAGCTGATTGCGCCAGTGTGAACGCCCGCGCCCGCGCCAAGCTTGAGGAGATCAATGAAAAGCTGAGGAAGCTGAAGCTGATGAAAAAGAGCCTGGAGCGGCTCTCTGACTATTGCCCGGCAGATGAGCATCCGCTTACGGAATGCAGCATCATCAACTATCTGTACGGCAAATCAGGCCTCGATGGCTAAATCGCGTCGTCAGCGGCCCAACTGGCGTTTGGCGGTGGCCCTAAGGGCAATGTAATTGTCCTGGTTTTCTTTTGCGATGCTGGCGCAGTAGGCTTGGGTGGTCATGTTCCCTCGTTCTTTCGTTTCCCGCCGCTCGGCAATGGATGTTGCAAATTCGAAGGCGTAGATGTCCTGGCCCAGGTCACTGATGAAGGTCCTGACGTCTTCTGGGCTCATATCGCCAAACTTGGACCATTCGGTCTCCTCATAGTGTGCAATGATGATTTCGCTGAGGTTCTTGAGCGCCAGCTCATTCAGGATCGGCATATTCACGTTCAGTTCGTGGCGCCTGCACATATGCACATAGGAACGGAACCGGGCGGGCCCCAAAGCGTTGTGATACAGCGGATGGTTGGTTTTGCGCACCGCAAGCCATTTATCCAGCGACCAGGTCCTGAGGGCCGCCAGGTCCTCGTTTTCGGCCTCAAAAAGTGGGTCTGGTATCGGGAAGCTTGGTGTGTCTTGCGCTGCCAGCCCCTGGCCGCAGGCCATCAGGAATAGGGCGCAGAGAACGAGCCTGAAATCAAACATGTCTTGTTTCCTTTGTTTGGCCCGATTTTGGCGGTTTTCTTCTTTGGTGCAACCGTTAAGATGCGGCGTGAGAGAGGAAAATTACCACGATGATAGCTGCGTTTATGACACTATGGCTTGCTGCGGCCCCGCCCGCGGACTGTGCTCCTGTTGAAAAAGAGATCCACGGCACGTCCCTTGAAGGGCAGTTGATGCCTGGCCAGAAAGTGATGGCGGTGCCACCTGGCTGCCGGGACATGCAGCGGATGGATTTTGTGATCTTCACTTCAAGCGAGAGTGTCAATCTGGTGATCAAGCAAATCTGGGGTATGCCTGGGGATATACTGTCGGTCGATGACAAAGGCTATGTGTATGTCAATGGCGAGCATGTGCTGACGCCGTTTGATAAGCCCTACCGGTTGAACCCCTATTTCAAGCGCAAGCTGAAGAAGTTTGAGGGCGAACTGCATGACTATCTTTTGATGGGGCATCCGGGCAGCCTTGATAGCGGCAGGGTCGGGCCCATTGCCTATAAGGACATTGTTGGAATCGTGGAAAAGGAAGAAGGCCGCGCGCGGCCTTAAGGATTGATTGCCGAAAGCTGGCTCCGGTACCGTCGGCTGGCCGGCACGATTGAGCCATCACGGAGGCTGATCTCGGCGTCGCCGTCTGACTTGGGCTTCACAGACGTGATGCTTTCGGCATTGACGGCATATGACCGATGCACACGAATGACATTCAGCCCCGCTTCGGAAAGCTGGCTTTCCAGCCGTGCCATGCTCAGGCGCACAAGATGCATGGTGCTGCCTGCATACAGTTCCACATAATTGCCGGCGGCCTTGGCATAGAGGAAATCTGACGGCTTTATCCAGATCAGCTCGCTGCCGCATTTGAAGGCGAGGCGCTTTTCCGGCGTGTGGCTGGTGCCTTCCTTCAGGGCTTGTTCGCGCCGGACCAGTGCCTGTACGAGATACATGAGCGACACGAACAGGATATAGGTCACGACATCCTTGCGGTATTCATAAAGGGCATCCCGCCAAACCACGTCGAGGAAGCTATAGTTTTTCCCAAGCAGGCCCCAGAAGATCAGTTTCCTGAGGAATACCATGCCTGCCACGTGAATAGCAGAAAAGGCAATGCTGAGCCCCAAGTGCGCGAGCACGGCTTTCTTCATGCCGTCTGCATCAAGCGGCAGCCGACGCACAAACCAGCTGACGACAGGAAACAGCAGAATGATGAAAACGGCGCTTGTAGCTTCGGTAATCCAGGGGATGTATGTGTCAAGCTCATCGCCGCGGCGGTCTGCGTCCGTCAGGATCGACAGGGCATTGACTGCCACAATCACCAGCGTGACCAGCGAGACCACGCCCCACAGGAAGCGTTCGTTCCAGCTGGGAAGGCAGTCATTGTAGAATTTCCGAAGCCCTTTCATGCCTGCCACTATATCGCCGCGGGCCATGTCGCGAAACTGCAAAGCAAAGCGTCTTGTCCCGAATATGCCGCCGCTCGTCCCAGGACGGCGGCTACTAGGCCCTTGAGCCGCATAAGAAAGCCGCCGCTCGTCCCACCGGTGCGGTGGTTCGCGTCAGGCCATCTGGCCGTTTCGGAGGTGTCATGATTTTCTGTGCGAACCCGAATAAAACGACGCGAGGAAAAAATGACAAACTCAATAAACACCCGGCGGCACGACCTGGACTGGCTCAGGGTTATCGCCTTCGGCCTGCTGATTTTTTATCATGTGGGCATGTATTATGTAACGTGGGGATGGCACGTAAAAAGCCCCTATGAAAGCGACTTCCTTGAGCCTGCCATGATGCTGCTCAACCCATGGCGTCTGTCGCTCCTGTTTGTGATTTCTGGTATTGCAGTTCGTTTCGCTGCGGACAAGGCAAGTGCGGGCAGCTTCGCCTGGTCGCGCCTGAAACGGCTGACAGTTCCATTCTTTTTCGGTGCTTTCGTGATCGTCGCGCCGCAGACCTATTTTGAATTGCTGCGCGTAGGCGCAATTGAGCCCGGATACTGGGATTTCTACACGGGGTATGTGGATCTTGACCAGCGCTGGCAGGTGTTCACGCCCACCTATAATCATCTTTGGTATGTGCTTTATGTGCTGATCTATACGCTCCTTGTCATTCCGCTGCTGCCCCTGATGCGGGGGCTGAAGGCGGGCGTGCGCCTGCAGCAGCTGATGCAGACACCGCTGGTTCTGGTCGTGCCTGCGCTTTTGTTTGTGCTGTACCGTTTCACAACTGACGTAACCTGGCCGGAAACGCACGATATTCGCGGTGATTGGGGTGCCCATATTCGCTACTTCAGCTATTTTGTCGTGGGTTTGTTGGTTGCCAAAAGTGACGCTTTCTGGACCGGGATTGCCCACCAATGGAAATTGTCGCTTGGGCTTGCTGTTGTCGGTGGCGCGACGCTTTCGCTTGTTTGGGCCAATTGGGATATGCTCGACGTTGATGGTGTCTTCATGCAGTTGGCGCGCGCGGCCCGTATTTTCTATATCTGGTGGGTCATTTGTGCACTCTTTGGTGCCGCACAGCGCTATCTGAACCACCCAAGTCAGACGCTCAGCTATCTCACGGAAGCGGTATTCCCATACTATATCCTGCACCAGACGGTCATCATCGTGATCGGTGTGGCGGTGGCTCCTTACCTGCTCGGCGCCGTGCCTGAGTTTCTTCTTGTCACGTTTGGGACCATCGGCGCATGCATGCTGCTCCATGAGTATGTCATCCGCCGTGTCGGGTTGCTGCGGCCGCTTTTTGGCCTGAAGCCGAAAGCGGCGAGCCCGGTTGGCAGGCCTGCAATGGTCAAGGCCCAGACGATCTGAGGGTTAACGAGAAGCGGCGCAGCCACTATGGCCGCGCCGCTACATAATCGGTGTATCCATGATGTTATGCCGCCAGTTTTTGTGCCCGCAGCACGAGGGTTTCAATTCGTGCGCTTTTCACAGTGATAATCTGACGTACCTTGTTCAGAAGCACGCCGGCTGAATGATCGTCCATGTCCGAGCAATCAAGCTCAATCCACTGGAAGCCTTCTTCCGTCATCCGGGCGGAAACGGTGTCGCAATCCTGACCGCGGATCGAGAAAAGCTCCAGCACGCGCGACAGGGTGTTCGGGTCATATTCCGCCATGACGGAAAAACGGGTTCGGGTATTTCCTCGCAATACCATGACTTGGGTCTCCACTAAAAAACGCCGCCCCCGCCCGACTAATCGGGCCCTTCTGGGGTGCGGCTTTGTGTCTAAGATGTGATTAATTTAGCCCAAGAGGTGCGAGAAAAGGTTCCTATTGTCGCAGGTTTAGCATATAAAGTGAGAAAATTTCTCATTTAATAATGGCAAATCGAAACTATGGCCGACAATATTGACGATCTTGACGCACGTATCCTGAATTTGCTGCAGGAAGACGCGCGAATCCCGCTGGTGGACCTGGCCGAAAAAGTCGCCTCAAGCCGCTCGGCCGTTTGGCGCCGTATCCAGAAAATGGAAGAGGCTGGCGTGATTGCCAGACACACCGTGATCCTGGATGCCGAAAAGGCGGGGCTTGGCGTCTTGGTGTTTGCGCAGGTGAAGATGCATGCCCACAGTCGGGATGTGTTGCCGGATTTCATGGAAAAGGTGCGCGGTTTTCCCGAGGTGATCGAATGCCACACGCTGATGGGGGATATCGATTTTATCCTGAAGGTACGGGTCAGGGACGTTCAGGCCTATGAAGAGTTCTTCTGGAACCACTTGTCGCAGATCGACGGCGTGCGCGAGATCAATAGTTCCATTGCCCTGACGGCCGTGAAAAACACCACCAAGCTGCAGGTGACGGCGAATTAATCGTTTGGTCTGAACACGCGTTCCAGATAGTCGCGGTATAGCGCAACCTGCTGCGGCAGGACCGATTTTTCGCCCAAAGAGCGCGACACAACGATGCCGCCTTCAATGAGCGTGGTCAGGAGGTCGGCCATCACATCCATATCCACCTCGCCTTTTGGCGGGTATTTTTCTGCAATCGCTTCCAGACGGTCCCGGAACAGGTCCCGCCATTCCAGAATGCCCTGTTTGTTCAGGTCATGGATTTCCTTGTTGAACAGCTGATACTGGTAGGTGCAGGAGGCGATCAGGCAGCCGGGGTGTGTTTTCGGCAGGTCACGCAGCATGTCTGTGAGGCCGTCGATCATATGCAGGAACTGCTCAAGCGGGTCGTCGGTGGCCGCGTCTGCGGCTTCAAACAGGTCCGCAAAGGCCTTGTTGTCACGCTCCAGATAGCGAAGATACATATGCTTCGCCAGCTCCGCCTTGTCCTTGAAATGATAAAAGAAGCCGCTTTTGGTGATACCAGCGGCTGCGATCAGTTCATCAATACTGGTGGCGGCGAAGCCTTTTTCCAGGACGGACTGTTCCGCAAGTTCAAGGATCAGGTCTCGTTTTGACTGTTTCTGTTCTGTCACAGGCCCCATTCCGTGTGTCAAAAAACATATAAATCAATGGCTTGGCTTTACTGTACCATAAGTACACTAGCCCGCCCATGACCAAATAAAGATAGTGGCCGCGAACGGGCGCCATGGTTGGACGCCTGAAAACTAAAAACAGACGCGAGGAAAAACCATGACCAATAGCAATCTGCCAAATGCTGGCGAGCTGATTTATCTGACAGACAGCGGGCTTGAAACCACGCTGATTTTCCATGAAGGATGGGATCTGCCGTATTTTGCGGCGTTTGACCTTCTGAAAACAGAAAAGGGCCAAAAGGCGCTTCAGGCTTATTACATGCGCCACGGTGAAATCGCGATCGACCAGGGGCGCGGCTTTTTGATGGAAGGCCCAACCTGGCGCGCGAGCGCTGACTGGGGCGACAAGCTGGACTATTCAGCTGACGCACTGGCTGCCGCCAATCGTGCTTCGATCGATCTGATGAATGACGTGCGCAGGACATTGCAGGCACACGCGGATATCCCTGTGTTGGTCAGCGGCTGCATCGGGCCGCGCGGTGACGGCTATGTGGCCGGCGAGGTGATGTCGGCTGAGGAGGCGCGTACCTACCACCAAGCTCAAGCCGATGCGTTCATGGAGGCCGGGGCGGATATCATCGGTGCCATCACCATGACCAATATTCCGGAAGCAACAGGCGTGGCCCTTGCCGCAAAAGAGGCCGGGATGCCGGTTGCCATCTCCTTCACCGTTGAAACCGACGGTCGGCTGCCAAGCGGTGATGCCCTCAAGGCTGCCATTGCGGCAGTGGATGCGGCAACAGGTGCCTATCCGGCCTATTATATGATCAACTGCGCCCACCCGGAGCATTTTGGCCATGTGCTGGAAGCGGATGCCGCCTGGATGAAGCGCATCGGCGGCCTTCGGGCCAATGCATCGCGCTGCAGTCATGCAGAACTTGATGAAGCCGAAGAGCTGGACGACGGCAACCCCGAAGAATTGGGCCAGCAATATCGGGCGCTTCTTGAAATCTTCCCGCAGATCAAAGTGCTGGGCGGATGCTGTGGCACCGATCACCGTCATATCGCCAGCATCGCGAAGGCGTGTGCGTCTCTTTCAAAGGCAGCATAAAGGCGCGCGCGGCATTCTTGATGTCGCCCCCGGGCAACAAGCGCCTTGCCCGGGGGCGTGCCATGCAGTATAGCGGGAACAGGTGGTGCTGGCCCGGCGTCTGAGGCGTTGGGCAGCTAAGAGGGAACACGGAGGTTGACCTGTCAACCATATGCCGTGGCTGTACCCGCAACTGTGATTGGGGACGCGTTTCAATAAGGCCCACTGGACCGTTGTAAGGTCTGGGAAGGGTGAAACCGCGGATGATCCAAAAGCCAGGAGACCTGCCACCGCGTCGCCCATCTGTCAGCCGGGCTAGCTGATCAGAGCGGTTCTCCCGCAATGGCGACAATCCCGCTGAAACGCGCGGAGATTGTCCCTGTCTTGATAAGGCAAGCTCCCCTTCAGTGGTTTTGTGCAACCAAAGACAACGGGAGCGGGCATGCCGTTTGCCCTGCATTTGAAAAACTGGTTGATCGCAGCATGCTTCGCGCTGTTGCTTCCAACGCGCGTCTCTGCGGGGCCGACTGTGGCGGGGCTGGACTTCTGCGCCGACCAATATGTCCTGGCCTTTGCGAACCGGTCTGACATTGTCGCCGTGTCCCGTGATGCGCAGGGTCCCAGTTCCTATTACCGAAATCGCGCAGTCGGTCTGCCTGTCCTTCAGGGCGGTGCGGAAGAATTGCTGATGCTGAGGCCAGATGTTCTGGTGCGCAGCTGGAGCGGAAGTGCCGCCATGGACCAGCGTTTTGACCGGGTCGGCATTACGGCCTATCAGCCACCTTATGCGCTCAGTTTTGAGGCCAATCTGAAGAATTTCGCCGATGTGGCGGCCCTTCTTGGGCATGAGGCCGAGGGCGAGGCCTTCATGGCGGACTATATGGCCCGCTACCGGGCGCTGCAGCAGGCAGCGCCGATCCCCCTGAAGGCTGTCTACATGACGCCCAGCGGCTTCACTGCAGGTCGCGGTAGTTCGGTGGATGATGTGATCCGCCTGGCAGGGCTCGACCCTATTGCAGAGGATCTCGGCCTCAATGGGTGGGGTCCTCTGCCGCTAGAGCAGTTGGTGATAACGCCGCCTGATGTTGTGATCGGCAGTTTCTTTGAAGAAGGGGCTGTGCATGTCTCGAACTGGAGCGGTGGGCGCCACACAGTGTTCCGCGACCTTGTAGCCGATGTCCCCTCCATCATGGTGCCCAGTGGGATGATGTCCTGTGGGGGCGCCTTCATGGTGGATGCCGCTGAATATATTCGTGCGGAAATCAGGCGTATGGGCCTTGTGCCCACAACAGTGGCGACCGCCTCCAAAGCGCTGGAGGGCCGCCGATGATCAGGGCACTTGGGCAGAATGGAACGCCGCTCAATGTGGCGCTCGTGGCGATTATCCTGATCGTCGCGTTGATGTCAGGAATGTTCGGGCAAGTTGATCTGGATTTGGTGCAAGTGGGGACGGCCGTGTTCGGGCCAGCCGATAGCCCTGAGGCCATCATCGTGCGCGAACTCAGGCTGCCGCGGGTGCTTCTGGCGATCCTGGCCGGTGCATCGCTCGGCTATTCGGGGGCGGCGCTTCAAGGCCTGCTCAGGAACCCGTTGGCGGACCCGGGCGTGATTGGCGTGTCGGCAAGCGCGAGTCTCGGTGCCGTGATTGCGATCTATATGGGGCTCGCGGCCCTGACGCCGGTCGCTATTCCTGTGATGGCCATGGTGGGGGCTTTTGCTTCTACCGCCATCCTGATGCTGCTGGCATCAAGGGACGCCAGCGTGCTGACGCTGATCCTCGCGGGCATCGGGATTTCGAGCCTCGCGACGGCGGCGATCGCGCTTGTTATGAATTTTACATCCAACCCGGTGACCGTGCAGGAAATGGTGATGTGGATGCTGGGCTCGCTTGAGAACCGCACCTTTGATGACCTGACGCTGGCGGGGCCTTTCATCGTGGCCGGTTGGATTGTGATGATGGGCGTGGGGCAGGGCCTGAATGCCCTTAGCCTTGGTGAAGACGCGGCACACACGTTGGGGATTGACTTGAAGCGTTTGCGCTGGCGCGTTGTGCTTGGGACTGCGCTCTCGGTTGGGGCGACGGTATCTGTATGTGGTGCGGTCGGGTTTGTCGGGCTTGTGGTGCCGCATATGGTGCGGGCAGTAATCGGCTATGAGCCGCGCCGCTTGTTGTTGCCCAGTGCCCTGCTGGGTGCAATCCTGATGATGCTGGCTGATATCCTCACACGCCTGCCTATTGGCCACGGCCAATTGCGCCTGGGGGTGGTGATGGCCATTATCGGTGCGCCTGTGTTCCTCTATATCGTGTTCAAGACGCGGGAGAGCATGCGATGAACGGGCTGCATGTCTCGGGCCTCTCCGTCACACTGGGCGGCAACCGTATCCTCAGCGACGTGTCTTTCGATGTTGAGCCCGGCCATGTGGTTGGGCTGATCGGCGCCAATGGGGCGGGAAAAAGCACGGCGCTCAAGGCGGTGCTGGGCATCGTGGCGCCTGAGGCGGGCGACATCCGAGTTGGCGAACAGGATGTGGTGGACCTCAGTCCTCGCGAACGCGCCAAGAAGCTTTCCTATGTGCCACAGGGCGCTCCGGTCCACTGGCCGCTAACGGCGGAACGCCTGGTGGGGCTTGGTCGCACACCACACCTGACACCCTGGCAGGATGTGACGGACGCTGATCAGGCCATGATTCGGTGTGTGATGCAGGAGACCGATTGCTGGCACCTGCGCGACCGCCTTGTGACGACTTTGTCTGGCGGGGAACGCTCGCGTGTGCTTTTGGCGCGCACCATGGCGGTGGGTGCCCCCTTCATGCTGGCGGATGAACCAACATCATCGCTTGATCCGCTACATCAGCTGCAGGTGATGGATATCATGCGTGGCCAGGCTGCTTGTGGCGCCGGTGTGCTGGTGGTGCTGCATGATCTTAGCTTCGCCCTGCGTTACTGCGACCGCCTGGTGCTCTTGCACCAAGGCGGCGTTCTGGCGTCTGGTAGCCCCGCTGAAGTGCTGACCGACGCGAACCTCGAGACCGCTTTCCAGGTGAAGGTCGCCCGATGGACCGAGGGCGGGGAGCAGTTTTTGGCGCCCCACGCCGCAAACGGGGGATAGGCCGTGGCCCGCTCGCTCATGCTGCAGGGCACGGGCTCTGACGTTGGCAAGTCCGTGTTGGTGGCGGGGCTGTGCCGCGCCTTCCACAATCGTGGACTGAAAGTCCGGCCCTTCAAGCCGCAGAATATGTCGAACAATGCCGCCGTCGCCAAAGAGGGTGGCGAGATCGGCCGCGCCCAGTGGCTGCAGGCCCGCGCCGCGCGCGTTCCTCCAAGCGTTCATATGAACCCGGTTCTTCTGAAGCCCGAAAGCGATACAGGTGCGCAGATTGTGCTGCAGGGTCAGGTTTACGGCAGGGCTGAGGCTCATACCTATCAGGAATGCAAGCAGGACCTGTTCGCGCGCGTGATTGAGAGCTATGAGCGCCTGAAGGCGGAAGCCGATCTTGTGCTGGTGGAAGGTGCCGGGAGCCCGGCGGAAGTGAACCTGCGGGCCACGGATATTGCCAATATGGGCTTCGCACTGCCGACCCAAACCCCCGTGGCGCTGGTGGGGGACATTAACCGGGGTGGTGTTATCGCCGCCGTTGTGGGCACGTATGCCCTGCTGCCGCCTGAGGAACGCGCCCTGATCAAGGGTGTGATCATCAACCAGTTCCGGGGCGATGTACGCCTGTTTGATGGCGGCCTCAAAACGATCACGGAAGTTACAGGCTGGCAGGACTTTGGCGTTGTGCCTTTCCTGCGCTGCGTGCGCGACCTTCCGGCGGAGGATGCTGTGGTGCTTGAGGGGGCGAGTGAAAAACGCAAGGGCCATCTGCGCATCGTCGTGCCCATGCTGCCGCGTATTGCCAATTTTGATGATCTGGACCCCTTGCGAGCGGAGCCGGGTGTGGAGGTGATTTTCATACGTCCAGGCACACCGTTGCCGCGTGACGGGGACCTAATTGTGTTGCCTGGAACCAAAGCGACCATCGCTGACCTCAGGTTTCTCAAGGCCGAAGGCTGGGATCTGGACATCAAGGCCCATGTGCGAACCGGTGGACGCGTGCTGGGCATTTGCGGCGGCTATCAGATGCTGGGCATTAGGGTGTCTGACCCGAACGGCGTGGAAGGTGCAACCGGTGAAGAAGAGGGACTTGGCCTGTTGAATGTTGAGACCATCCTGCAGAAGAACAAGGAAGTGCGTGAGGTGATGGCACACGCGCCGGTGCTTGGTGTGGACCTTGTCGGATACGAAATCCATACAGGCGATACCATTAGCATGGGCTCTGGTAGCCCCTTCATTCTTTCTGGAGGGGCAAGCTTAGGTGTTATGTCTAAAGATGGTCGTGTGATGGGAACATATGTGCACGGTCTTTTTGAGAAAGCAGCCTTTAGGCAGGCCTTTCTCAGTCGCTGTGGGAAAGCAGGGGAAACATTACAGGATCATAGCCAAAGGGTAGACCAAACGCTGGATGATCTGGCTGAAGCCCTTGAAAAGCACCTTGATCTTGATGCCCTTTATGCGGCAAGCAGATAAACAGGCGAGCAGCCAAGGCTACCAAGGGACAGGGCCATGGAAAATTTACTGACCATCTTCGATATCGCGGGCATCTTCGTGTTCGCTGTTTCCGGTGCACTGGCGGCGGTCAGAAACGGTATGGACCTGTTCGGGATTATTGTGCTTGCGCTGATGCCAGCTGTTGGCGGCGGAACCCTTCGCGACCTGATGCTGGACCAGCCAGTTTTCTGGATCGAAGGCACGCAGACCATCTGGATCGCACTTGGCGCAGCTTTCCTGACTTTTCTGGGGGCACGCTACCTGGATGGCAAGCGCTTGAAGTGGCTTGCCTGGGCGGATGCGATCGGTCTGTCGCTCTTTTGCGTGGTGGGTGCGGAAAAAGCACTAGACGTCTCAGGCAGCATGCTTGTGGCAACCATGATGGGTGTTGTGACCGGCGTTGCGGGCGGTATCATCCGTGATGTCATCTGCAACGAAATCCCGTTCGTGATGAAAAGAGGCGAGATTTACGCCACGGCCGCCTTCTTTGGTGCCGGGGCTTTCTGCTTGCTGGTCTATGTCGGTGTTGCGGGACCCATCGCGTTATGGCTTGCCATGCTTGGGGCTTTCCTGATGCGCGCCGGCGGCATCGTTAAGGGCTGGACGCTGCCGCAGGCACTGCACTAGTGCGACCTAGAAGCTCAGTATCTGCCCGGCCTTTGGGTCTACGCGGCCATCGACCATGTCTGAATAGATGCTCAGCATCAGGCTGGGGCCTTTGTGGCGCTCAATCTCAATCCAGCTGGCGGCAGGTTTGATGAAGCTGAGCCAGGCTTCAGCCGTATTTTTCTGGAATCCTTCAGGGCCCCAGTCTGCCAGCCGTTTCTGGCCCTGGGACGGGGCAAAAAACATGGTTGGCTTGGCACCGGGCAGGTTCGAATTGTCGCCCATCTCATCCCAGTGGGACGCGCCAACCGCACAGCTATAGACCAGATTGTCGCCGAAATGCGTATGCACATCGGTCCGCACCTGGCCGCTACCGGCCATATCAATATAGATGGTCTTCTTTGACGCATCCAGGCTGGCTACGTCGCCGTATGCCACGGCCTTGTCGTAACAGCCAAGGCTTTCAACGAAGCCAATGTTGCCGGGGGACGTGAGCCCGATCACATGGGTGCCGTCCCGTTTGGCCAATTGGAAGGCTGCGCCGAATGCCGTTTTTGAGGAGGCGCTTGAAAGCACAACCTGCGTGGCACCGAAAAAATCATTGTCTGCCATGAAATCATCGATCAGAAAGCTGGTCATGAACAGGGGGCGGAAGATCATCTGCAGGTCTTCCATGCTTTCTACATAGCCCGGATCAGTGGCGGCATTGACATACTGGTTATAGACGATTGCGAGCTCTGCCCTGTGCGGGCTGCCGTCCAGGAAACCGCCGGGGGTGACTTTTGCGGGCCTCACTACCAGATGCGTGGACATCGGGTAGTATCCGTAGAAGCGTTCGCCTACTTTCACGCCAGGATGGTTGCTGGCTTCCACATCTGCAAAGCCCCAAACCGGGATACGGCCCCAGCCATTTTCGGCCGGGAAAAATTGCCAGTATTTCATCACGTCACCGAAGGCAGCGTATGTCACATTGTTAGCTGTGAAGGCGAACCGGTCCAGCTTCAGCAGCACTTCGCCATCCTTCAAATCAGGCAGGTCGTGGCTTCTGAACTCGGTCTTGTGGAGGTCCGCTTTGGCGACCAGAAAATCGGTGCACTGTGTCATGTGATGCTCTTTTGCCCATGGTTTTTATTTTGTCCGTTAGACATGACCTAGGGTGAAGCTTTTTGCATTCAACTGCTCTTGTCGCTGCCGCGCCAAAAAGGCATACTGCGTTCAATTGGGGATCCTGGAGGACGGATACTATGGAATTTTTCAATACTGACGAGCTTGATACCGACAAGCTGGTGGCGCAGGCCACGGACATGGGCCTTACGATTATCGCTGCCATCCTGGTACTGATTATCGGTCTTTGGCTGGCCGGCGTGGTGGAGCGGCGCCTGAACGCCATGTTCAAGCGAAGTGACAAGATTGATGCAACTGTTTCGACCTTCCTGGCGAGCCTTGCGAAATATGTTGTGATTATATTCACGGGTATCGCGCTTCTGGACCAATTTGGTATCGAAACCACATCGCTTGTGGCCGTGCTTGGTGCTGCGGGTCTTGCGATCGGTCTCGCGCTGCAGGGCACGCTTTCGAACCTGGCGGCGGGTGTGATGCTGCTGATTTTCCGGCCTTTCAAAGTGGGGCAATTTGTGGAGGTGGGCGGTCATGCTGGCACGGTAAAGGGTATTTCCCTGTTCCTGACCAAGCTGGATACCGGTGACAATGTGCGCATCACCATCCCCAACAATTCGGTATGGGGCAGCTCCATCCGCAACTTCAACCATCATGATACGCGCCGCCTTCAAATCGTTTACGGCATCGGCTATGGCGACGATATAGACAAGGCGATGGCTATTATCAAAAGCTGTATCGAGGCAGACGAGCGCTGCATGAAAGACCCAGAGCCGGTGATCGCAGTGACGTCTCTTGGCGAGAGCTCCGTGGATATCATGGTGCGGGTGTGGTGTGCGTCTGGGGACTATTGGGCGCTGAACTGGCATCTTCTGAAAACCGTCAAGGAGCGGTTCGACGCTGATGGTGTCTCGATCCCCTATCCTTGTCGCACCATCTATCAGGGCGAATAAGGCGCAAGACTACATCTTTCGTTTAAAAAAATCGTTCAGGGCAGCCTGTGGTCAGTCAAAACCATTTCATTGGTTGACTGCGCCCGGGCTGCCCTGTTTTATGTCGCGGGTGGGCCCTGCGGCTGGGTGGTGCAGGGCCTTAGGAAAATAAGAATATCTCGTTACAGCTCCTGGAGGGGATCAATGATTAAAGCAGTACTCAAGTCGTCCGTTGCGGCGACGGCTCTGTTGCTTGCGGCGTGCGGCAACAGCGAACAATCGAATGACGCACCGGCGAACGAGCAGGTCGTTGCTAAAGCAGACGTGACGCCTGAACTAGGCAGCTTCGGTGTTGACCTGACCGCACAGAAAACCAGCGTCAAGCCGGGCGACAACTTCTTCGAATATATGAACGGGACCTGGCTCGACACGTTTGAGTTGCCGGCTGACCGCACCAACTATGGCGCCTTCACTGTGTTGGCCGAACGGTCCCGCGACCGGACCAAAGCCATCATCGACGAAGTGACCGCGGGTGATTTCCCGCAAGGGTCCGTCGAACAGAAGATCGGCGACTATTACAACAGCTACATGGATGTGGAAGCGATCAATGCGCGTGGCATTGAGCCCCTGCGTCCGCTGTTGGATGAAATCGCGGCTGTCGAAGACGTGACGGGACTGACCCGCATGTTCGGTCGTGAAGGCATGGACAGCATGATTTCGCCAGTATCCGGCGGCCTTGGCATCGATCGCGAAAACCCGGACTATTATATCCTGAACCTCGGCCTTGGCGGCCTTGGCCTGCCGGACCGCGACTATTATCTGGACGACAGTGAACGCTTCCAGGGCATCCGTGACGCCTATAAAGCCCACATCGCAGAGATGCTCGGCTTCGCGGGCGTAAGTGCGGAAGACGCAGCTGCACAGGCAGAAACCATTCTGGCACTTGAGACCAGGCTGGCTGAGAAACAGTGGGAACGTGCAGACCGCCGCGACCGCACCAAGAACTTCAACCCGACCACCATGGAAGAGCTGAAGGCGAACTACACAGGGTTCGATTGGGACGCTTTCTTCGCGGCAGGCGGCATTGAAGGCCTGGCGAAAGTGAACGTAAGCGGCCCGCAGCCGCTGAAGGATGCTATCGCGCTGGTGAACGAGATCCCGGTGGCTGATTGGAAGGCCTACCTGACCTATCATACCATTTCGAACCACGCGGCGATCCTGTCCGAGGAAATTGATACGGCTAACTTCAACTTCTTTGGCAAGACACTGCGCGGCCAACAGGAACAGCAGGACCGATGGAAGCGTGCAACGGCACGTGTCGGCGCCCTGAATGCCCTGGGTGAGGCTATTGGTCAGGTATATGTGAAGCGTCATTTCCCACCTGAAGCGAAGGCCGAGATGGTCAAGCTGGTGGAGAACCTGCGCACGGCCATGGGCCAGCGGATCGACGGCCTTGACTGGATGGGTGAAGAAACCAAGAAGGAAGCGCATGCCAAGCTTGCCTCCTTCAATCCGAAGATCGGTTACCCGAACAAATGGAAAGACCTGTCGAAGATCGACATCAAGGAAGGTGACCTGTTCGCCAACGCCAAAGCGATCGACGCCTTCAATTATGAAGATCTGCTGGGCCGCTTCAAGCGCAAGACCGACAAGGACGAGTGGTTTATGACGCCACAAACGGTCAACGCCTACTATAACCCGCAGTTCAACGAGATCGTATTCCCGGCGGCAATCCTGCAGCCTCCGTTCTTTGATCTGGGTGCAGACCCGGCTGTCAACTATGGCGGCATTGGTGCAGTGATCGGCCACGAAATGGGTCACGGCTTCGATGACCAAGGGTCCAAATCTGACGCCACAGGCGTGCAGCGCAACTGGTGGACCGACGAGGATCGCGCGGCGTTTGAGAAGCTGACGTCCGTGCTTGGCGCGCAGTATGACCAGTATGAGCCGGTACCTGGCAACCATGTGGACGGCACTTTCACCATGGGTGAAAATATTGGTGACCTTGGTGGCCTGCGCATGGCTTACACGGCCTACAAGCTGTCTTTGGGCGGCAAGGAAGCGCCAGTGATTGACGGCCTGACCGGCGACCAGCGCTTCTTCATGGCCTGGGCGCAGGTTTGGAAGCGCAAGTATGCAGAAGAAGAACTTCTGAACCGCCTGAAGTCTGACCCGCACAGCCCGTCTGAATACCGGACCAACGGCATCGTGCGTAACATGGATGAATGGTACGAAGCCTTCGACGTGAAGGAAGGCGATGCGCTTTACCTGCCGCCGGAAGAGCGCGTGCAAATCTGGTAATCCAGTATCACGAGAAGATTGGGAAGGGCCGGTTTTCCGGCCCTTTTCTTTTGGGCTGTTCCGGGTTTTCACAAACGGCTGATTTCGGCGTCTTTTTTGCGAGACTGATCAAGAGCAGGAGGGAGATATGTCAGGAAAATCACCAGTCACCATCACCGTTGTTACAGAGAACAATACAGGCGGGAATATTTCTGAAGTGAAAGTTACCGTGGGCGGAGAAGTGATCGACAATCTGACCGGCCTCGGCAAAGGCGCAAGTTCGCTGCCAAACCAATATAGCGGCCCTTCCGGCGATTTGGCCTGGACAGTGTCTTTCAGGGATGATGACGGAAACAAGAAAGCTGGCTCTGTCGATAGCGGCGCAACCAAGGCTGACCACAGCGCAAAGGTCATCCTGAATGCAGACGATTTCAATGTTAGTAAGCCAAGCGGTGATGCCACAGGCGACTATGACTAACGCTTTCCAAGCAATGACAGAATGATTGAAGGGCCGGTTTTTCCGGTCCTTTTTCTTGTTCACAAAATCCAAATTGACGCGTCTGCCCGTTAGCGAGCATTTCGGTTAGACGGAGGGCGTCGTGCGACGGCACAGAATGGTCAATATGATCCTGGTAGCGGCCAACAGGACAGGCGGCCCAATAGAACAGGTCAAGATTGCGATTGGAAGCAAGATGCTGGTGTGTCTGCCGAAGCTGGCGGCGGGGGAGATGTCCTTGCCAACGGAGTATAATGGGCCGACCGGGTCTCATGTCTGGCGCGTATGGCTGGTGGATGAAAACGGCAAACGCCGACGGGGCAAGGCCATTTGCCCGGTCACTCGCAAGGATGACAACAGGTGTGCTGTTGTTACCCTGCATCTGGGCGATTTTGTTGTTACCAAACGGCGTTGCCGCGCTGTTTCTTAAACAGTGCTGTTTTTTGAAGCTGAGTGAAAATTTTTGCTTCACAAACATAAATGCCGGGCGTCAGGCGTAATGGGGTATGTTTGTGCAGTATTCGGTTCAGTCGCGCTGTATGCACTTTTTGTCGCATTTTTCTGGTGCCCTCGGGCCTGCTTCCCATATGACTGCGGTTGAATTCAATGTCCAATCGTGGGGGAGGGGCACAGATGACCGATGCTGTTTTGGCGGTTGTTGCTGCAGTATTTCTTTTATCAGTTTCCGCTTTTTCAACAAACGCTGAGCCGAGGGAGCAACCGGAGGTGCGCATGCTGCCTGGCGGCACCTATATTTTATATGGTGGCGCTGACTTGGGGTCCTCCGTTGGAGTGGTTGAAACGCAGGACGGCCTTGTCTTGATCGACACGATGGAAGCCGGTGCCGCAGACCAGCTCGGGCAGGCCCTGCGTCGGCTTTCAAAGAAGCCTGTAAGTCATATATTCAACACGCACGGACACCGGGATCATTCAGGTGGTAATGACGTCTTCCTTCGCCAGGGCGCTCGCCTCATGGACTATCAGGTGCTGATGGCAAGCCGCGATGAGGTGAGTGGATTGGGTGATGCGCTTACGCTTGCACTGGGCGGTGTGCGGATTGAGATTCATGCAATCGCCGCCCACACGTCAGGCGATATCGTTGTTTTTTTGCCGGATCAGAATGTTATCTTCATGGGGGATACATTCACAACAAACTGGCATCCCACCTTTTATGCGGGTGGTGAAACAGGGCAGCTTGCGGTGATCGACAAGGTGCTTCAGCTCGCAGATGAACACACGGTGATTGTGCCGGGGCACGGCCGGGCGGGGAACCGTGACAGCCTGCTTTTGTATCGGTCTGCCTTCCGTCGCTGGATGGAGAAAATACGGGCTCTTTCGCACAAGGGCGCAAGCGTGCATGACATGCAGGCGGACCCCGAGTTGCGGCAAATCTCAGTGCGTTTCCTGCAGGATGGCAGTACCCAAGCGTTGCCTGAATGCGCATACCAGCGCTTCGTTGAGCGTACAATCTCAACCGAGCTGATGCCGACTGACCGGGAAGTTCTTGCGCATCTGGAGGACTATATCGGGGCGTACCGATATGAAGACGGCATTATCCTGCGGATCGAACGCGCTGATGGCGGCGTGCGCGTGACCGAAGGCGGAGCCCTGTCTGGTCTCGCTGTCCCACTATCAAAAACCCGGTTTCATTTTCGCGGGCGACTGGAGGGCGAAGGACACCTGACTTTCCAGATTGACGCCGAAGGCAAGGTTTCAGGTGTCACCTATATGGACGACGCAGAGAGCTGGTCGGCGGTCCGAATCCACAACTAGTGGGGCGCCTGCTTGTCTGGTATCCTTCCCTAAACAATTGGGGATGTTATGACGCGCTCTGCTGTGTGCCGGTTGGCGATGGTTTCAATGTTTCTGCTGCTTTCCGGATGCGCGGGAAGTGGCTTTTTCTGTAAAGCGGACCATGATGATCCGAAAGTCGCCAGCTTGATGCGCGATAGCTGCGCGGGCAACCGTGGTGCCAGCATGCAGTTGGGGTTGTGGTTCGAAGGGCATGATGACTATGAGATGGCGGTGCGCTATTACCGCGTGGCAGCCACGCCGGATATTGGCCAGACCTTTATCTGGGTACCGCCGGCGGGTGATGTTGGCGGGTATGTCATGCCCATCAGCACAGGGCCGGGGACACCCGGTAACGCCGAAGCGCAATATCGGCTGGGGCTGATGTACCGTGACGGCAGGGGCGTGAAGCAGAGTGTTGCGAAAGCGCGCAGCTATTTCCAGCAGGCCGCTGAACAGGGCCACGCTGACGCGAAGGCGATCCTCGCGGCTAACGGCTAGCTTCGCCTAAAAGCCAATCGGTGAAGGTTTTTACCTTCTTCAAGCTGCCTCGCCCTTCGGTATAGGCCAAATAGTATGCATTCCGGCTTTTCACTGGCCCGCCAAACGGGGCAATCAGGCGGCCTGTCGCCAGATCATCCGCCACATACATCAGCGGCAACACGGCCACCCCCAGGCCGGACCGCGCGGCCTCGATCATCATGGTGAAATTCTCGAACTGGGCGCCGCCGCGCGCGCCGCTGTCCGCCAGGCCCGTGCCCTCCAGCCATTCGGTCCAGGCGGTGGGGCGGGTGGTCATCAAAAGCCGGTCATAGTCATTGATGTTGGCGTCTTCCTTGCCTTTCATCAGGGCAGGGGCGACGACAGCGATGATCTCCTCACTCACCACCTTGTGGCTGGTCATGCCTGGCCAATTGCCGTCGCCATACTGCACGGCGACATCCGCGTTCGCGGCCTTGAAGTCATCTGGCGTCAGGCCCGTGACGATGTTGAGCTGGATGTCAGGGTAGGCGGCTGTGAAGTCGCCCAGCTTCGGGATCAGCCAGCGTGAGCCGAATGTGGGCAGAAGCCCCAAGGTCAGCACGCGGTCATCTGCGCCCCAGGTGATAAGTTTCAATGTCTCATTCTCTAGCCCGGCCAGGAGGGGAGCGACCGCAGCGGCATACTGTTTGCCCGCTTCCGTGGGCACAAGGCGTTTGCGCTCGCGCCTGAAAAGGCTTTGGCGTACGAATTCCTCCAGGTTGCCGATCTGGCGGCTGACCGCGCTTTGCGTCAGGTTCAGGGCCTCGGCGGCGCGGGTGACCTGGCCGGTTTTCATGACCTGCTCAAAGCATTCAAGGGCGATCAGGCTGGGAATTCT
The DNA here is from genome assembly GCF_042651265.1 of Kordiimonas lipolytica. Taxonomy (GTDB): domain Bacteria; phylum Pseudomonadota; class Alphaproteobacteria; order Sphingomonadales; family Kordiimonadaceae; genus Kordiimonas; species Kordiimonas lipolytica. Next base: position 470,471 of record NZ_JBHSCR010000014.1, read on the forward strand.
GCGTTTCATGGCTCAGATTCATGATTATTTGTAATGATAATAGTCCGAAATGTTACTTTATGAGGCCAGAAATTACTATATACATTCACTAAATTCATTAAGTGCCCGCCCGCGCGGGCGTAGTTGAGGGAAGAATAATGTCAAAGCCAGCATTCAATTGGGAAGATCCGCTGCTCCTGGATGAGCAACTCACCGAAGACGAGCGCATGATGCGCGATGCCGCGCGTGCGTACTGCCAGGACAAGTTGATGTCCCGCATCCTTGAAGCCAACCGCCACGAGCATTTTGACCGCGAGATCATGAGCGAGCTAGGCGAGATGGGCCTTCTGGGCGCAACCCTGCCTGAAGAATATGGCGGCGCTGGCGTATCCCATGTGGCTTATGGCCTGATTGCGCGCGAGGTTGAGCGCGTGGACAGCGGCTACCGCTCTGCCATGTCTGTGCAGTCGTCGCTGGTGATGCATCCGATCTATGCTTACGGCAGCGAAGAGCAGCGCAAGAAATACCTGCCGAAGCTCGCAAGCGGTGAGATGGTTGGCTGCTTTGGCCTGACCGAGCCAGACCATGGTTCTGATCCGGGCGGCATGAAATCCCGTGCGGAAAAAGTGGACGGCGGCTTCAAGCTGACCGGCAACAAAATGTGGATCACTAACAGCCCGATCGCGGACATCGCCGTTGTGTGGGCGAAGCTGGATGGCAAGATCCGCGGCTTCATCCTTGAGCGCGGCATGGAAGGCTTCTCCACGCCGAAGATCGAAGGCAAGATGAGCCTGCGCGCATCCATCACTGGCGAGATCGTGATGGACAATGTGTTCGTGCCGGAAGAAAACCTGCTGCCGAATGCAAGTGGCCTGTCTGGCCCGTTCGGGTGCCTGAACAAAGCGCGCTTCGGCATCGCCTGGGGTGCGCTTGGTGCCGCTGAGTTTTGCTGGCACGCTGCCCGCCAATATACGCTGGACCGTTCCCAGTTCGGTCGCCCGCTTGCACAGAACCAGCTGGTCCAGCAGAAGCTCGCGAATATGATGACTGAAATCACGCTTGGCCTGCAAGCCTGCCTGCGCGTTGGTCGACTGCTGGATGAAGGCAAGTCCGCGCCAGAGAATATCTCGCTCATCAAGCGCAACAGCTGCGGCAAGGCGCTGGATATCGCCCGCATGGCGCGCGACATGCACGGCGGCAACGGCATCTCTGACGAGTTCCACGTGATCCGCCACATGGTTAACCTGGAAACAGTGAATACTTACGAAGGCACGTATGACATTCACACGTTGATCCTGGGTCGCGCACAAACCGGCCTCCAGGCCTTTATGTAAGCAAGTCCGAGTTCGGAGTAAGCGATTATGGCAGGCCCTTTAACCGGCATCCGTGTTCTTGATCTCAGCCGCATCCTGGCCGGGCCCTGGGCAACCCAGTGTCTGGCCGATCTGGGCGCGGAGGTGATCAAAGTGGAGCGCCCCGATGTGGGCGATGACACGCGCACCTGGGGCCCGCCATTCTTCGAGGACGGCGACAAGCCGGTCTCGGCCTATTTTATGTGCGCCAACCGGGGTAAGAAGTCTGTCACTATCGATTTCACCAAGCCCGAAGGGCAGGCGTTGATCAAAAAACTGGCTGAAAAATCCGATATCTTGGTTGAGAATTTCAAGGTTGGCGGGCTGGCGAAATATGGTCTGGATTACGATAGCCTCAAGGCAGTCAACCCCGGCTTGATCTATTGCTCGATCACTGGCTTCGGCCAAACTGGCCCCTACAAGGACCGGCCGGGCTATGACGCGCTTATCCAGGCGCTCGGCGGCCTTATGAGCATCACGGGCGAACCTGACGGCATGCCCGGTGGCGGACCACAAAAGGTCGGCGTGGCGGTGACGGACCTGTTTACCGGGCTCTATAGCACCATCGGCATCCTGGGCGCGCTGCACCATAAGGCGCGGACAGGCGAAGGCCAGCATATCGATATGGCATTGATGGACACGCAGGTGGCTGTGCTGGCGAACCAAAGCATGAATTATCTGGTCTCAGGCAAGGAGCCCAAGCGGCTTGGGACCGCGCATCCGTCGATTGTGCCGTATCAGGTGTTCGCTTCCGCCGACGGCCATATGATGCTTGCGGTGGGCAACGACGGCCAGTTCGCACGCTTTTGTGAAGCAGCTGGCATGCCCGAGGTGGCGGCAGACCCACGCTTCAAATCGAATCCCGGACGGGTTGAGAACCGGGAGGTGCTGATCCCGATGGTGGCGGAAGCCATTGCCCGCAAAACGACAGACGAATGGATCGCGCTTCTTGAAGCCCACAATGTGCCGGGCGGCCCGATCAACACCATGGAACGCGTGTTTGATGACCCGCAGGTGGAAGCTCGCGGCATCACGCTTGCGCTCAAGGCTGAAGACGGCTCTGTCATGCCGTCCGTGGCTAATCCCATACATTATTCCGGAACCGAAATAAGCTATGACAAGGCCCCGCCAGCCCTGGGTGCGGATACAGATGCGGTGTTGGCTGATGTGCTTGGCATCACGCCTGAAAGCCTCAAACTTGTGAAAGCCACAAAGGTCCTGGGCTAGTCTTCGCCGAATGTAACACCCGGCATCGCCCGGGTGTTGACCTTCAGCTCAAATACATCAGGGCGGCTATAGTGGCCGTCTGTATCCAGTGCCTGGCATTCCTCAAGCTGCTTTGCCATATCAACTTCCCCCATCACAAGGCCGGTGCGACCATAAACCGGATCCGCGATATAGCTGCCATCAGCGGCAATGATCGCGCTGCCGCCGGTGTGGATTTGTGTGTCATCGTCTCCCGGCATGGAGGCCAGCAAAGATTCGGCTTCAGGGGCGTTTACGGCCAGCGAGTGAAACCCCGCCATCACATCTGCCTTGGTGATCACGGCACCCGCGGCGGCCACGGCGCAGCGGCCCTCAAACGCATAGTGGCGGCTGGCCACATGGTTCATTTCCTTCACCATGGGCCACTGGGCAATATGGATGGCCTCGCCTTTCGCATGCATGGCAGCGCGTGCAAGCGGCATCCAGTGTTCCCAGCATATCAGCCCGCCAAGGGTGCCCCACGGCGTGTCGACGGTGGCGAGCGTGGAACCATCTCCCCATCCCCACACCAGCTTTTCGGTATAGGTGGGCATCAGCTTGCGGTGCGGCACTGGGTTTCCTGCGCCCGGCATGAAATAGAGCGTGCTGTTATAAAGCGTGTTGCCGATCCGCTCATGCGCCCCCATGACCATGTAGGTACCTAAGCGGTCGCAGCTTTCCTGCAGGCGTGCCAGATGGTCGTCGCCAAGCTGGACGCTGTTTTCCGCCAGCAGGCGAAACAGGGTCTTGGCGCCCGGGTCATCCCAGAGGCCTGCGCCAGGCGCAAAATCAAGCCACACTGGGTAGCCGGGCAGCCAGGTTTCCGGGAACACGATGATGTTGGCGCTGGCCTTCGCGGCCTCTTCCATATGTGTGATGGCTTTTTCCACACTGGCGGAAAGGTTCAGGAAAACAGGGGCTTCCTGCACGATGGCGATGGTTGGGTTGGTCACAATGTTTTCCTTAGAATGATTTGGACAGGCCAATAAGAAGGAGGGTGTCGCTAACGTCCGCGACGTGGCCTGCATTAAAGCGCTGACCCGCGTTGGCCTCAAGGAACCAGCCGCCCAATTGCGTGCGGTAGGCCAGTTCAAGCGCCAGTTCGCGTGATGAGGGTGTCAGCGATAGCTGCCGTTCCTTGAATAGCACATTGCCATCAATGTCCAGCCTGTCGCCGACAGTGAGGTGCGCGTTCGCACTTTCAACCCTGAGGGGCTGATGCAGGGTCAGGCTCAGCTGGTCGGTGTCTGTCATAACATCCATGGCTGTCAGCCGCGCCGTGAAGCTGGTGCCCAAAATGGTGCCAACATCGTCAAAAAGGCTACCGGTATGTGCACTGGTTCTGGTCATCGTCGCGGTGCCGCTCACGCTGGCGCTGATGCGGTCCGAGACAAACCATGTGCCGCTTGCGCCAAGCCAGGTGGTGTCTGCGCCGCCTGCAAGTGCCAGGCTGCCTGCTGACCGACTGCCGAGCACGCTGCTGTCCTCATGCGATAGCCCGGCTTCAAGCGCCCAGCTCGCGCTGGTGGTGAAATGTTCGAACCGTGCGCCCACGGACTGTGTGCGGCTATCGTCTCTGAAGGCCTTGACCGGATGACGGTCCGTGCCGCTATCCTGATCGAGCGACAAGCCAACCCATACCATGCTGTTCTTGCCCACCGGCTGGCCGACTGCCATGTAGCTGCCACCGCCACCAGGTAAGGGGCTGCTGTTTGCATCGGTAACCGACAGGGTTTGTCCCGTGCGGTAATCCACCGGCTGACGCCGGAGCGCGTCAGTAAGGCTGCGACCTGTGCCGATGACCCAGGTCGTGTTGCCCAGCGTGCCTGTAAATTCAAAGCTGGCGTCGATGGTGGGATCGAAGCTCTGTTCGGCCTGACCTGTCAGGGCAAAGGTGGGCGCAAAGTCCCTGTCGCGTGCCAGTGAATAATTCAGCGCCATGCCGCCAAGGCCCAGGCTGCTGGCCTGCTGGTCACGCCGCAGGTTCAGTGCGCCCTCCAGTAGACGCTTGTTGGTACTGGCCTGCACGAGGCCTGACGCGTCCATCTGGAAATCGCGGCCGTAGCTATCAAGGATCATGATGTCTTTAAGCCCGGCATGCAGCCCAGCTGCGTCACCGAAAGCACTGCCCAGCAGGATGGCGGCGTCGGCGACAGGTTGCGCACCTGCCTTGACAGCAACCTTGGCTTGCCCCACAGGCTGAAGTGCCGCATCCAGGTTCAAAAGCCCTTGGCCGTATATATTGTCGACCCCGGCTTCACCCAGGTCGGTGGCTGTCTCAAACAGAATGTCCGCAACTTCACGGCCAGTCAGACTGGGCCAGCGATCAAGGATGAGGGCCGCGGCACCTGTGATGTGTGGCGCGGAAAAACTTGTACCGCTTAGAAAATAGAGCCCGGGGCCATTGGCTTCCGTATTCCATGGTGCAACGATCTTTTCGCCTGGCGCAACCAGATAGTGAAAGCGGGCAATGCCGTCACCTGCACGGTCAGAGAAGTCTGAAATTTCGAGGTTTTCATCCACTGAACCCGCAAGGATCAGCGCGCCCTTGCCATTGTTCAGGATGCCCCTTTCCACAAGCCGGTCAATGGCGTTGAGGTTTGATAGTGACGGCTCTGGATCATAGTTGTTGCCAGCGGAACTGACAATCAGCGCACCCGCTTCGATGGCGGTGGTTTCAAATTCAAGGGTATAGCGCTCATCCACGTCCGGTAGGTTGCTCACCACGTCATCTTCATCGAAACCAAGCGATTTGTTGATCACTCTCGCGCCATTTTCATAGGCGTAAAGATAAGGGTTGGAAACGGTATAGAGAATGCCGTTCGACCTCTCCTGATAGCTGCGAACGCCCGAGAAAAAGTCCACCGCGATCACTTCGGCGTCATAGGCCACGCCGTGGGTGTCAGCATCGTTCTTGATACCGGCCGCCACTACAGCCACGGCTTGGCCATGCGGTTGAGTGGATGCGGGCTTGTCAAACTGGGCTTCGTAGATTGCGCGTAGGTCTGGGTCTATGCCGCGGCTGGCACTGTGGAAGTTCACCTCATTTGAGGCGAAATTGAAATTGAAATCCACCAGCCCGATGGTGACACCGTCGCCGGTGTAGCCCTTGGCATAGGCGCTGGCTGCGTTGATGGCCTCAAGTCCCCAGGATCGATCATATTCCTCAGTTTTAAAGTCTTCGGGGTTTCCGTCCAGCGGGGGCTGTTCGGGTGGCTCTACAATCGTCGGAATGACGGGAACCAGCCTTGGCGAGCTGGACCCTCCACACGCTGCCAAGGTTGTGGATAAGGCTATAAGCCCGACCAGATTGAGCCAACTGATGCGACGCAGCATACGGTTCCCCTTTAACCCGCTTCCTACCCTGTAACTTTAGATGAATAAAAGCCTTGCACAAGCCAGCTGAACAAAATTTGAATGAACTCCAATGCCTACTACACGAATAGTTGACGCTGTCTTGAAGTGCGCCTCCGCATCTCCGCTGATAGACAAACAAAAGCACAGACAGGAGCATACCATGAAGCGCATTATACCATTATTGGCCGCGATCATATTCGTTACAGCCCGTCCCGCTTGGGCCGGGGAGGACCCCATCTATACCGGCATTTTTAATAACCGGGCCGCGGGCGGCTATGATGTGGTGTCCTATTTTACGGACGGCACGGCGGAAAAAGGCAGCAAGAAATATCAGACAGACTATATGGGCGCAGAATGGCGGTTCACATCAGAAGACCATCTCAATGCGTTCCTGGCTGAGCCCACAAAGTATGCGCCGCAGTATGGTGGATACTGCGCCTGGGCCATGGCACGTGGGTACACAGCGAAAGGGGACCCCGAGCAGTGGCGGATCGTGGATGGGAAGCTCTACCTGAACTATGACGCGTCAGTGAAGGCCAAATGGGAAGCCGACATACCGGGATTTATAACGAAAGCTGATGTGAACTATCCCAAGCTCGTGGACCTGGAGGAGAATTGAGAATGCGGATTTCGCACTATCTGGCCGGTATCTGGCTCCTGGTGGCAGGCGCTGCCCCAATTGTGGTCGCCGAGGCGCCGACCCTGGGGGTCAATCATATCGGGCTTGCGGTGTCAAAACTTGATGCGTCGGCATCCTTTTTCGTCGATACGCTCGGTTGGCGCCGGGCCGGTGGCGACCCTGACTATCCAGCGATATTCGTCACCGACGGCAAGGCGTTTGTTACATTATGGCAGGTGGAAAATCCGTTGGAAGCCGTGCCATTCAACCGCATGAAAAATGTCGGCCTGCATCATATGGCCATGACCATGGAAAGCCTGGAAGCGCTTCATGCCCTGCATGCGAAGCTTTTGCAGACAGAGGGTGTCACCATAGAGTTCGCTCCGGAATTCATGGGGCAGGGGCCCACCACGCATATGATGATCCGCGATCCTTCGGGCCTGCGGCTGGAGTTTGTTGTACCCGCCAGCCGGATGCCCAAGGCGGAAGGCGAGTAAACGTCAGGTCCATTCACCTTCGGTTGGGATCTTGATTGTCGTGCCGCAATGTTTACAGTGCACGGCGTCCGGGTCATGCCGGTTCAGACCGCAGGTTTCGCAAGCATATTGCACCTTTGTAGGCCTGAAGATTGTTTGTACCAGGCGCAGGAACAAAGCCACGCCAAACACCATGATGATCACAGACACCATGCGGCCCAGTGTATCGTCCATGGTGATGTCGCCAAAGCCTGTGGTCGTCAGGGTCGCAACTGTATAGTAAAGCGCGTCCAGATAGTTGTTGATGGACGCGTTCCGCCCCGCTTCTAGCACATACACAACGGCAGTGATGACAAACACGAAAATGGCAAGGTTGACGCTTGAAAGGATAACCTGCTCATTCTGCCGGAACCAGGAGGATTCCTGCCGTATGGTCTTCAGCATATGGTAGCTGCGCATCAGGCGGAGCATGCGCACCACGCGCAGGAAGCCAAGGTTGTCGATGAAGAGCGGGGCAATCAGCGAAAAGATCACGATCAGGTCTGCGAGCGAACTGAAGCTGACAAGGAAGCGCAGCTTACGGCGCGCGATATAAAGCCGGGCGGAAAACTCCACAAGCAGGAATAGGGCGATACTGTAGTCGATGATATACGTGGCGAGGCCACGCTCCAGCAGCGATGACAGGATGAAAAAGGCGATTGTCAGCAGATCCAATGCCAACAAGGCCAGTCGAAAGCGGTGAGCCCGTTGATCTGCCCCGAAATATAGATGTGCCAGTTTTTCTTTCACCCTGGTTCCTCCCTTGGACGAGCTTGTGCGGGCTGTTCGCGCTAGCAGAAACCTGCCCCATCAGAGCGAACCCTGCAAGTGTCTTGGCGCTGTCCTAGTGCTGCGATTGACGGGCTGCGGCATTGAACGATACACTCCCAACACATCTGGGAAGTTCGTCAAATATACGGGACAGCCGTATCAGAGGGAGTTTTGTATGCGTATGCTGCGTATTTTTGTGGCCCTGGTAGCCGCGTTTGGGGTGATGGCTAGTGCCACTTGGGCCGACACAAGTGCCCCTATCATTGTTTATGACACCCAGTTTCACCCAACCATAGCCCGGAACGGGATGGTGGTGAGCCAGGAGACTTTTGCTTCTGAAGCAGGCAGAGAAATCCTTGAAAAGGGCGGTAATGTGGTGGATGCGGCGGTGGCCACGGGGTTTGCCTTGGCCGTTACCCACCCACAGGCCGGTAACCTGGGTGGCGGCGGCTTCATGATGATCTACCTTCGGGCGGAAGACCGGGTGATAGCGCTGGATTACCGCGAGATGGCGCCCGCGGCGGCCCACAGGGATATGTTCCTCGATGAAAACGGCGATGTAGATGACAATCTCGTACAATACACGATGAAGGCCAGTGGTGTCCCAGGGACAGTGATGGGCCTGACGACAGCCCTTGAGAAATACGGCACCATGTCCCTCGCGGATGTGATGGCCCCGGCTATCAGACTTGCGGAAGAGGGCTTCCCGATGACATGGGCTTTGAATGAGTCGCTCGGGCGCTATGCAAAGCGCCTGAAGGCAGACCCGGAAAGCGCCAAAAACTATTTTAAGCCGGATGGCTCCCTTTATGAAGCTGGGGAGATTTTCCGCCAGCCTGATCTGGCAGAAACGCTGAAAATTATCGCAGCCAAGGGTGCTGCCGGGTTTTATGAAGGCCCGGTTGCCGACAAGCTCATCTCGGCAATGGAGGCGCAGGGCGGCATCATGACCCATGAAGACCTGAAGAAATATCGCGTGGTCGAGCGTACGCCACTCACGAGCAGTTACCGCGGGTATCAGATTGTTTCCATGCCGCCGCCATCGTCTGGCGGAGTGCATGTGATACAAATGCTGAATGTTCTGGAAGGCTGGGACATGAAATCGCTTGGCCATAATAGTGCGGCCTATATTCACCGGCTGACGGAAAGCATGAAATATGCCTATGCGGATCGTTCAAAATATCTGGGAGACCCGGACTATTTCGATGTGCCGGTCAAGACGCTAACCAGCAAAGAATACGCAGCTGATATCAGGGGCAAGATCAATCTCGATCGCGCAACACCCTCGACAGAAATCGCACCCGCGCAAAACCTTCCGGAAGAAAGCAACGATACCACGCATTTCTCGGTGATGGACAAGGCAGGCAACATGGTTTCCAACACCTACACGCTGAACTACACCTACGGCAACGGTCATTCGGTGCCAGGTGCGGGGTTCCTGCTGAACAACGAGATGGATGATTTTTCTGCTAAGCCGGGTATGCCGAACGGCTATGGCTTGCTGGGTGGGGAAGCCAATTCCATCGAGCCGGGCAAGCGCCCCTTGAGTTCCATGACACCGACTTTCCTTTTCAAGGATGGAGAGCCGGTTATGGCGACCGGCAGCCCAGGCGGGTCTACTATTATCACAGTTGTTTTGCAGACAATCCTGAATGTGATGGAGTTTGACATGAATGTGCAGGCCGCAGTCAACATGCCGCGCATTCACCACCAGTGGTATCCTGACCGTTTGTTCCTGGAACCGGGTCATTCGGTTGATACTCGCCGCATGCTGGGGCAGATGGGGCATAAGGTGAAGACGGGGGCCAATGAAGCTTGGGATACCGTTCTTGGCTCTGCCCAGTCCCTCGCCCGTTCGGTGGATGGCCTGATCCTGGGGGCCGCTGATCCGCGCAGACCGGGCTCCTTTGCCGCTGGGTACTAGCGGCAGCTTCACAAAGAGAAAGGCCACCGGACATCCGGTGGCCTTTCTTTGTTTCGCCATGCTGTGCAGCCTATTCGGCCTGTGCAGGTGCTTCTTTCTTGGGTTTGCCCTGGAAAATGCGTTTTATCGCCGCCCATAGGCGCCGGAACATGGCACCGATGTCCAGCCCGATAGCGAACAGGGCCGGTACCATCAGAAGCGTCACAAAGAAGGCAATCAGGACGCCGCCTGCCAGTGCAACAACCACCGGCTTCAGGAAGGCCGCCTGGATCGACTGCTCCAGCATCATTGGTACCAGACCAACGAAAGTAGTGACAGACGTCAGCAGGATTGGGCGGAAGCGAGCAACGCCTGCTTCCACGATCGCCTCAATTGGCTTCATGCCTCGTTCGCGTAGCTTGTTGCAATAGTCCATCAAGACAAGGTTGTCGTTGATCACAACCCCTGCAGCGGCCGCAATACCGAAGTAGCTGAAGATGCCCAGTGTCATGTCCGTTGCAAGGTGGCCCAGGAATGCGCCCACAATCGCATATGGGATCGCGATCATGATCGCAAAGGGTTGCCAGTAGCTTTTGAAGGCTACCGCCAGCATCATATACATGATGAAGAAAGCCATGCCGTACAGTTTGGCGATCTCGATCAGGAATTTCTGCTGTCCTTGCGCCTGGCCAATTGGCTCACGGTTCACGCCGGGATACTTCTTCTCCCAAGACGGGAAGAAATTTTTCTCAAGGTCCTTCATGATGTCATCACGAACGCTTGTCTTGAGATCGGCACTGACACGGGCCGCACGGCTCATGTTCCAGCGGTTGATCGCGGTAATGCCTGGGGCATATTCGAGATCTGCAATTGCCAGCAGCGGCACCTCTTTACCATCAGACGTCCGAACACGGAAATCTTTCAGGCTTTCAATGGTGCGACGGCTTTCCCGTGGATAGCGAACCATGACTTTTACGTCCTGGCCCTCACGTGGGATGCGCTGTGCTTCAACGCCATAGTATGCCTGGCGAACCTGTGTCGATACATCCGCAAGTGTCAGGCCAAGCTTTTCGGCGCCGGGCTTGAGTTCAAGGCGGATTTCCTCAGACGCACCGGAAAGGTTGTTCCGCACATCATAGAGGGCATCATAAGTGCGCAGCTGTGATTCAAGATCGTCAACCGCATCGCGCAGGATGTCGAGGTCAGGGTGACGAACCGACAGCTCAAAGCCCGGGCTGTTGTTGCCGTCCTGGTATTCCACGGAAACAGACTTGGCATCAGGTACATCGCCCATCAGTTCGCGAAGGCGGATAGCAGCCTCTTTTGTCGTCATCTCCCGTTTTTCTGGTGGAGCCAGCTTCACAATCGCCAGAACGCTGTCACGGCGAGACCGGGTATACCAGTTCTCAATAAGGTGGCCTTCCCCATCGCTCAGCTGTTCAACCTCTTCCACCAGAGCCTTTTCGGCGTTCTGAAGCTGTTCGAGGATTTCCAGTGCCCGATTATAGGACGCCCCTTCCGGCATGGTCACATTGACCCTGATTTCGTCGCTATCGAATTCCGGATCCCAGCCTTGCTTGATATAGCCTAGGCTGTTGAGCGCGAAGCCGACGATCAGGACAAAGATGAAGATAGAGAACGTCAGATACCGGCGATTTACAGCCCACTCGCCGATGCCGCGATAATGGCGTTGGGCGAAGTTGGTGATGCCACCGGAAATCTTCTTTTGGAAGCGGCTGAAACGACCCAGATTGGTGCGGGGTTTCAGGTGCGACAGGTGAGCCGGCAGGATCAAGAGCGATTCAACCAGCGAGAAGGTCAGCGCCGTTACCACAACCCAGGTAATGTGCCGCGTGAATTCAGCGGTGTTGCCACCGACGGCAACCCAGGGCAGGAAAGCGATGATGGTGGTCAAAACGGCGAAAATCACCGGTTTGGCCACAAGCTGTGTGCCGAATACAGAAGCGGTTATGCCGCCTCCGGTTTTCTGGCTTTCAGAGTGAATGCTTTCACCTACGACGATCGCATCATCAACCACAATCCCCAACACCAGAAGGAAGGCAAAGGTGGACAGCATGTTGATGGAAACACCAAGCGCTGGCAGGAACACGAATGCACCCGCATAAGCGGTGGCGATACCGATGGATACCCAGAAGGCCACAATGGGCCGCAGAGTGAGCATCAGCACGATCAGAACGAGGATGAGACCCCAGAAGGCAGAACCGCCGATGGTTTCCATCCGCCCCTGGAAGGCTTCGTTATTGTCGGTCCAGAGTGTCAGTTTCGCACCCGTGGGCAGGCTTTCTGTACGCTCCTTGATCCATTTATTCACGGACTGTGACGCCGTCACGATGTCCATGGTTTCTGTGGTCATTACCTGCAGAAGCACAGCAGGCTCACCGTTCAGGGTTGCCAGGATTTCATTATCCTCGAACCCGTCAATAACGGTTGCCACGTCGCCAACGCGAATGGTGCCACCGTCATTGGTTTGGCGAACAATGATGGAAGCGAAGTCATGCTTGTTGTCAGCCATGTTCCGCGTCGTAATATTGAACTCACCGGCACTGGTGCGAACCGTGCCGCTTGAAGAATTCAACGAGTTATTGCGGATTGCGTTGGCAACTTGGGCAAAGCTCAGGTTGTAGCGGCGAAGCTGCTCTTCGCTCACCTCGATTGAGACTTCTTCGTTGCGAACGCCAAACAGTTCAACAAGGTTCACGGCATCAAGCTGAGCCGCTTCACGGCGTAGCTTTTCAGCCAGCCGTTTCAGTTCACGTTCCCCAAGGTCACCGTGTACTGCAATGCGGATATATTCGTCCCTGTTGACCCACTGCTGAACCCGAGGAGGTTCAATGTCACGTGGGAAACTGGAAATGGAATCGACCCGGATCTTCACGTCGTTCATGAACTGGGTGAAGTCGACATTCTCTTCCGCAAGGATGTAGATGCCGCCGAAACCTTCCTGGGACGTTGACCGCACCCACTGGATGTTATCCAGGTCGCGAACCGATTCCTCGACCCGCGCGACAATCTGTTCCTCAATCTCAACGGGGCTGGCGCCAGGCCAGGCCACTTCGATTTGCAGACCAGGAAAACGGACGGTCGGGAACATTTCCCGTTCCATGGAGAAGTAGCCAACGATACCGGCCAAGAAGATACCGATCATCAGCAGGTTGGCAGCAACGGAATTGCGTGCCCACCATTCAATAAGCTTATTCATGCTGGCCCCCTCTTAACGCGACGCGTTATCTAGGTTCTGTGCGCTACGCTCGATGGCCTGTACAGCCATACCTTCATACGCGGCGCGGACAGGCGACGTGACAACTTTATCGCCAGGCGCCACGCCTGCCGACACAAAGACACGATCCACAGATGTCGACAGGACTTCGACAGTCTTGATTTCAAGCTTGTTGTCTTTGATCACATAGACCTTGTCTTCGCTCCTGAGAGCGTCGCGAGGCATCACCAGAGCATTCTGTGGCACAACCCCTTTGATCTCGGCATTGACAAACAGGCCGACAGCCATTGGCATGCCTTTTTCGTCTACTGAAAGGCCATAAGGGTCCAATACTTCGGCGACCGCATACATCAGTCGGGTTTGTTGATCCACCGAGGCATGGGTGCGCACAATGCGGCCCGTCCAAGTGTGAGCTTCACCGCCCATTGTCGCGCTGAAAGTCACAGCGGGCGCGTTGTCAGCGGTTGCGACGAAGCCAAGTGGCAGGTCAAGCTCAGTCAGTTGGCTATCGGTCAGCGGCAGGCGAACTTCCACTTTATCTGTTGCGAACACGCGGCCCAGTTCAGTGCCGACATTCACGAATTGGCCAACACCGACCTTGCGTTCCAGAACGCGGCCCGCAAAAGGCACCTTGATCTGGGTGCGGTCCAAATTCAGTTTGGCTTTTTCAAGGTCAGCTTCAGCTGCACGCAATTTCGCCTGGGCTTCGGCAACCTGTGGCTGGTTCAGGGCGAGGGGCGTTGGCTCGCCATCCTTAACCCAATCCTGCCACTGCTTTTTCTTGATGCGCGCATCTGCGAGCTCTTGCTCAAGCCTTACGCGGGCTTCAGCAACCCGGGCTTCCGCGCTGGTTACTGCCAGGCGGTAATCTGAGTCATCAATCTGGATCAGTGTGTCGCCTGCATGAAACCCGGCGCCTTCAGCAAACGACTCTGAAATCGAAATGATGCGCCCCGACACTTGTGGTGTCAGGTCTACCTCTGTTTTCGGGCGAACCTCGCCCTGTGTGCGCACAGACAAGGCAACGCGCTCTGCACGTACTTCGTCAACGTGCAGCGAAACGGGTCGCGGCGCTTCTTGTTTCTTTTCCGGGGCATCTTTGGCTGCAGCAAGTACCATAACAGAACCAATGGCAGCCGCCAGCACCATTCCAGGTGCGGCAATCTTAAGAATCTTCCTCACGTCATCCTCGCGTTTTTTCTGTGTGACTTGCGTCACTTGTCGTTATTGTGTGGCTTATGCCACTTATATATCGTGGCTTATGCCACTTGTTCTATGGTTTCCCATATATACTAATAAGATATAGTTTGTCACGGCATTAATTTTAAGGGGAAAGCGGAAAAAGGGGCGAACTTTGTGCGACTTTTCGTCGTCTTTAGCAGGTGAATGCCATGCTTTAAGTCTGCTATGGTATGGAAGATTCAGAATGGGGCCAGATGCTGAATTCCGGGACATGCTTTGAAGTTACAGGCTTGACCAAGATTTATGGGGAAGGCTCGGCCCAGGTGCGCGCGCTCAGGGGTGTGGACCTGACAATCGAGATGGGCGAAGTGATCGTTCTTCTTGGGCCATCCGGCAGCGGCAAATCCACCCTTTTGAACATCCTTGGCGGGCTTGACACGCCAACGGACGGACACGTTCTCTATAAGGGCAATGATTTGACCACCATGACCGACCGGGAACTCACCAGCTATCGGCGTGACAATATCGGGTTCGTTTTCCAGAACTACAATCTGATGCCCGGGCTAACGGCCGAGGAAAACGTGGAACTGGTGACCGAAATCGCGGCCCATCCGCTGAAGGCCGCAGACGCGCTTCATCTGGTTGGCCTTGGCGAGCGGCTCAAGCATTTCCCCAGCGAGCTTTCGGGCGGCGAGCAGCAGCGTGTGGCCATTGCGCGCGCCATCGCAAAGCGCCCTAGTGTGCTGTTCTGCGATGAACCAACCGGGGCACTTGATTCGACAACAAGCCTGAAAGTGCTGAATGCGCTGAACCGTGTCGTGGAGGAACTTGGCACCACCATGCTGATGGTGACCCACCACCAGGGCATTGCGCCGCTGGCGCACCGGGTGCTGCATTTCAAGGATGGCAGCATCGACCGCGAAGTGGTTAACGAGACGCGCGCCAAGCCGGAGGATATCCATCTATGATCCGCAGCCGTCTCATCACGCTTTTCAAGCCACTGAACCGCAAGCTCCTGCGCGACATCAATCTGATGTGGGGCCAGGTGCTGGCCGTCAGCCTTGTGCTGGGGTGCGGGGTGGCCATCTATGTGATGATGAATGGCACGTTGGCATCACTCAAGGATACGCTGACGGCATACTATAGCCGCTACGCCATGGCTGACGTTTGGGCGCCCGCGCGTCGCGCGCCCCTGCAGGAGCTGGAGCATCTGAAGAACATCCCTGGCGTGCGGCTTGCCGAAGGCCGCATCGCTGTGGGCGGGATATTGGATATGCCGCTTGAGGCGGAGCCTGTGCGTGCAAAAATCGTGTCCCTGCCGGATGGCCGGATGCCGCGTATCAACTCGCTTTACCTCAAGGCTGGAAGCCTGCCCGAGCATAGTTCCGAGCAGGTGGTGATAGCGGACGACTTCGCCGAAGCTCACAATCTGCGTGTGGGTGATCAGATCGCGGCGACGCTCTATGGTGTCAGGCGAACGCTCAAGATTTCCGGCATTGCGCTGGCGCCTGAGTTTATCTACTCGATCGCGCCTGGCGAAATGATCCCCAATGCCCGGCGCTATGCCATCATGTGGATGGGGTATGAGGCACTGGGGCATGCCTACAATATGGATGGCGCCTTCAATGAAGCTGTCTTTCTGTTGGATCGCAGCGCCAGCGTGCCTGAAGTGCTGGCAAAAATCGACGTTGTTTTGGACCGCTATGGCGGTATCGGCGCCTACCACCGTGACGATCAGCTGTCGGACGAATTCCTGCAAAGCGAGTTTACCCAGCTTGATACGCTTGGCGGCTTGTTGCCGCCGATCTTCCTGGGGGTGGCCGCTTTTTTGCTGAATATGGTGGTGACCCGGATCGTGGAGCAGGAGCGCGAACAGATCGGCCTGATGAAGGCTTTCGGTTACCGCCCGGCGGCGATTGTCTGGCACTATTTGCGTTTTGCTGGAATCATCGTGCTTCTTGGCGTGCTCGGGGGCTGGTTTGCGGGATACCGCATGGGGGGCGGCATGGCCAGCATCTATCAGGACTTTTACAAGTTCCCGATTTTGATCTTCG
This sequence comes from Kordiimonas lipolytica, assembly GCF_042651265.1. GTDB lineage: Bacteria > Pseudomonadota > Alphaproteobacteria > Sphingomonadales > Kordiimonadaceae > Kordiimonas > Kordiimonas lipolytica. Next base: position 486,686 of record NZ_JBHSCR010000014.1, read on the forward strand.
ATCCCGGTGTGGGGATTTATCTGCGGGCGGCTGTGTTCGCTGTCGTTGCTGGCGTGCTTGGTGTGCTGCTGGCTGTCAGGAAGACCATTTCGCTCAGGCCTGCGGTTGCCATGGCGCCGCCGCCCCCGACCGACTACAGCAAGCTTGGCTCGTTCGCCTCAAGGGCGCGCTGGATGGACCAGGGGATGCGCATGATTGTGCGTCACATCGCGCGCTGGCCCGGCCGTTCGTCCCTGACCTGCCTTGGGGTGGCCATGGGCATGGCTATCATGATCGGTGCGCAAAGTGGCCAGGATGCGGTTAACCTCATGATCGCGACACAGTTCGAACTTGTCAGCCGGCAGGATCTTACGGTTGCTTTCACCGAAAAACAGGACCCGGTGGTTATCAATGACCTGATGGCGCTAGACGGCGTGATCGCAGCGGAACCTTTCCTGTCCGCGCCTTCAACTATCAAATATGGCCACCGTTATCGCCACCAGGGGGTGATGGGGGTGGTGCAGAACGCTGATCTGAATGTGTTGATCAATGAGAATGACCAGGCTGTCAATCCCGCCCCCCGTGGGGTGACCTTATCCGACAGCCTGGCAACAGCGCTTGCTGCAAAACCAGGTGATATGGTGACGATTGATTTCAAGGATGGGCTGAGGAAATCAGAACGTCTGCCGGTGATGAAGGTGGTGCCCACCTATCTGGGCACACCCGCCTATATGGATATCGATGACCTGTCGGCGCTGTTGCGGGAAGGCGACCGCGTGTCAGGAGCTTATCTGATGGTGGATGCGCGCGAGCAGAACAGAATCTACAGCCTGCTGAAGGATATGCCCACAGTGGCGGCAGTGTCGACGAACCAGTCGTCGCGGAAGTCCATGGCTGACACGATGGATGAAACCATGGGCACCATGACCTTCTTCAACTCGCTCTTTGCTAGCCTGATCGCCATCGGCGTGGTTTTTTCAGGTGCGCGCATATCCTTTTATGAGCGCCAGCGAGAGATTGCGAGCTTGCGCGTCCTTGGTTTCACGGTTGGCGAAGTGAATGCCGTCCTTCTGGGTGAACTGGCGGTGCTGACCTTCCTGGCGCTGCCGATCGGTGCCTTCCTGGGGTATCAGCTTGCGCTCTTTATCCATTCGAGCATGAGCAGCGAGCTGTTCCGCGTTCCGACAACAGTTTCCAACTGGTCGTTTGCATATGCGACGACCGTGATTATTCTGGCAGCGGTCGTATCTGCCGCCGTGATTGCAAGACAAGTGGCCAAGCTGAATTTGGTTATGGCCCTGAAAACGCGCGAATAATGATAAAGCGTGAACGGAGAGGAAAATAAAATGGCTGCACCGCGTGCGCGCACAATCATGTTTACCGCCATGGGGGCACTTGTCCTGGCGTTTCTGATATTCGCTTTCCGGCCTGAACCCTTGCATGTGGAAGCGGGAGCCGCGTCACGTGGGCCAATGCAGATTTCAATCACGGATGATGGCCGCACGCGGGTGAAGGAACTTTATGTGGTTTCGGCACCGATTGCCGGGCGGGTGCTGCGGCTTGAGCCGGAAGTGGGTGACCGTGTGGTTGCCGGTGAAACGCTTCTGGCGACTATGCTGCCCTCAGGCCCTGCCTTCCTTGACGAACGCCGCCAGAAAGAGGCGGAAGCCGCAGTGGAAGCCGCGCGCGCGGCGCTTGAACTTGCGCAGGCCAGCGTCAGCAAGGCAGAGGCCGAGGTGGATTACGCGCAAGCTGAAATCAAACGCACAGAAACGCTGGTGGCCAGCAATACGGCTAGCCCGGCAGCTCTTGACCGCGCGCAGCTCGCGTTCCGAACGGCGGCTGCCCAGCTTGATACTGCCAAATCCAGCGTCCGTATGCGCCGGGCCGATGTCGCGGTGGCGGAAGCCGCGCTCATTGGGCCGGACCAGGCAGACGGCGCGGGTGGCGGTGTGGTGCAGATCAATGCGCCGATTAGCGGAGCTGTTCTGGCGCTAAGCCATGAAAGCGAAGGTGTTGTCGCTGTCGGAACCCCGCTTCTGGAACTTGGCGACCCGCAAGACATTGAAATCGTGGCAGACTTTCTGTCGCATCAGGCAGTACAAGTTAAGCCCGGTGCGCACGTGATGGTGGAAGGCTGGGGTGGTGAGCCACTGTCGGGCCATGTGCGTCTGGTGGAGCCCAAAGGATTCACAAAGTTTTCGGCGCTCGGCATTGAAGAGCAGCGGGTGAACATAATCATCGATTTTGACGATGCGTCACGGGAACAACTGGGCCAGCTCGGGCATGGGTTCCGTGTCGAGCCACGCATCATTTTGTGGGAAGGGGAGAATGTCCTCCAGGTGCCCACAAGCGCCCTGTTTCGCAAGGGCGAAAGCTGGGCGGTTTTCCGTATCATCGACGATACGGCAGTGCTGACCGAAGTTGAAGTTGGTCGCATGAACGACCGCGAGGCTGAAATAATGGGTGGACTAACTGACGGGGAAACCGTGGTCCTGCATCCTGCGGATGTCCTCGAAGACGGCATGTCGGTAACTATTCATGTTCAATAACAGATGGTTACTGGGCATTCTGTTCAATGATAAAGCCTGTCAGGCAAATGAACTTAAGTAACCATTGTCATTGCAATTTTCTGCCCTGAATCTATGATTTCTGGTGAACCAGTTGTGAGGATTCAGGGTGACGACCAGTTTTCAGAACAAAAAGGGCCAGCCGAAGGAGGCGCACTTGGACACAGACCAGGGCGTAACGTCGTCTGACGACCTCTCCGCAGTAATGGATTTGCTGACGGAAGGCGTGATCGTACGCCGCGAAGCAGAGGTCCTTTTTGTCAATGAGGCCTTGCGAAGGCTAATGGGCTTCGAAGGCCCGAAAGAAGACATGCTGAAAGAGCCGATGGAACATTGGCTTCACCCCGAAGACTATAAGCGGATCGAAGACTATTACGCCCAGCGCATTGGGGGCGGTGATGCGCCTGATAGCTATGAAGCCCGGATACTGAGGGCGGATGGTGAGGTTCGCTGGTGTTCCTTTCGCGCAGCCCAGATCATATGGGAAGGAAAACCGGCGGTCACAGCATCGCTGACCGATATCACCGACAAGCGTGAAACCGAACAGGCCTACGCCCAATCTGAACGCAAGTTCCGCAACATCTTCAACCTGACGCCCGAGGTGATGATCATATCAAGCCTCGTGGACGGGAAGATACTGGATGTGAACCCGGCATTCCTGAATGTTTTTGGGCGTCGGCGCGATGATGTGATCGGCAAGACATCGGCTGAGCTGGATATCTGGGCAGATACTACGTTCCTTGGCCGCTTTGTCGAGGAACTGAAGATGAATGCTTCGATGACTGACGTGCCCACCACAGTAAAAACGCGTGGCAACCTGATCCGTCATTTCCGACTGTTTGCGCAAAAGATCGAGCGCGACGAAGAGCCGATGCTGTTGATGATTGGTCGGGATGTCACTGAAGATCTGACGCAGGCACAGGAGCTTCAGCGCAGCAAGGATTCAGCCGAACTCGCGAACCGCGCCAAGTCTGAGTTTCTCGCGAACATGAGCCATGAGCTGAGAACGCCCCTGAACGCGATCCTTGGGTTTGCGGAGATCATCAAGGAAGAGATGATCGGCCCTTTGGGGACACCGCGATACGCTGAATATGCCAAGGATATTCACGAAAGCGGCACGCACCTTTTGTCAATCATCAACGACATCCTTGACCTGTCGAAGGTGGAAGCTGGACGCCTTGAAGCCTACCTGACCTGGGTTGACCCGCTTGAAAACCTTGAGATGTGCATCAACCTGGTGCAGCAGCGCGCCCGCGAGGCGGAACTGAAGCTGAGCTATGAATTTGACGATGACATTCTTCTGGAGGCTGATGATCGGCTGATCAAGCAGATCGCCCTCAACCTTCTGTCGAATGCGATCAAATTCACAGAACCTGGCGGCAGTGTGGTGATGAAACTTGAGAAAACGGCCCCCGGTGGTCTGTGCCTCAGTGTTGAAGATACGGGCATCGGCATGACGGGGGAGGAGATCAAGATCGCAAAACGCCCGTTCGGCCAGGTGGACAGCAGCCTCAGCCGCCGTCACGAAGGGTCGGGTCTTGGCTTGCCGCTGATCTCTGCTTTTGCAGAAAAGCTTAGCGCCACCATGACGATTGACAGCCAGCCCGGTGTCGGCACGCGCGTCAGTATTGTCTTCCCGCCTTTCAAAGTGCGCTCGAAAGGCAAAGACAAAGACGATTAAGGCGCTTTTGCGTGGCAATGCAGCAATTTAAAAAGCCGGCTTCTGAGGCCGGCTTTTGTGTGTTTTGGATAGGGGCTACTGGGCCTTTTCGCGCTCAACCGCCCGCCAGCCGATGTCGCGGCGACAGAAGCCACCGGGCCAGTTCACGGTGTCGACAGCTTCATAGGCTGTTTTCTGCGCTTCGGTCACAGTTGCGCCAAGGGCTGTCACATTCAGCACACGGCCACCGTTTGCCACCAGGATACCTTCTTCAAGCTTGGTGCCCGCATGGAACACGGTGGCGCCGGTTTTCCGTTCGGCTGCCTTGATGCCGCTGATCTCATCGCCCTTTTGGTAGCTGCCGGGATAGCCCTTGGTGGCCATCACCACGGTCAGCGCTACATCATCGCGCCATTCTACTGTACAGTCGTCCAATTCGCCCTTGGCGCTTGCCAGCAGCAGCGGAACGAAATCACTTTTCATCCGGGACATCAGCACCTGGCACTCAGGGTCGCCGAAGCGTACGTTATATTCGATCAGTTTCGGGCCCTCTGCTGTAATCATGAGCCCTGCGAAAAACACACCCCGGAAGGGATGGCCCATGTCGGCCATGGCCTTGACGGTGGGGTTGATGATCTCATTCATCACACGGTCGCACATATCGTCTGTCATAACCGGTGCCGGGCTGTAGGCGCCCATGCCGCCGGTGTTGGGGCCTGTATCGCCTTCGCCCACGGCCTTGTGATCCTGGGCGGTTGCCAGCGCCAGCGTGTTTTGCCCGTCGCACAGCACGAAGAAGCTGGCTTCCTCGCCGGTCAGGAATTCTTCTACCACCACTTCGGCACCGGCATCACCAAAAGCGCCGCCGAAAATATCGTCGATAGCAGCAAAGGCTTCTTCAACTGTTTGCGCCAGGATGACGCCCTTACCCGCCGCAAGGCCATCTGCCTTCACGACAATCGGGGCACCCTGTTTTTCAACATAGGCCTTCGCGTCTGCAGCCGATTTGAACCGGCCATAGGCGGCGGTAGGGATGTCATATTTGGCGCACACGTCCTTGGTGAAGCCTTTGGAGCCTTCAAGCTGCGCGGCCCCTGCGGTGGGGCCGAATGCCAGGATGTCGGCCTCCGTCAGTGCATCCACAAGGCCTGCGACCAGTGGGTCCTCGGGGCCGACCACGACAAAATCAATCGCCATCTCGCGGCAGAAACTGATCACAGCGTCAAAGTCTTTGGCGTCCAGCGGTACGCAGGCAGCTACATCGGCGATGCCGCCGTTACCGGGCGCACAATAGAGCGTATCCACCAACGGGCTCTGGGCAATTTTCCAGCAAAGGGCATGTTCGCGGCCACCTGAGCCGATGACGAGAATGTTCATTTTTTATCCAGTCATATGATGGTTGCTTGAAGGCTGCCCCCTTGTATCATAGGTTCCTGAGCACTCAAGCCTGAACTGGGGCAAATCCATCAGGTGCGGCAAAAAAGTAAGGGAGCATCGCGGCAATGTCGAATGACGACACGCCAGCTGGCGCGCCATCAGGCGCACGCAACGTCTTTGAATATAGCGTCTCGGAACTTTCGGGCGCCTTGAAGCGTTCGGTTGAGGACCAGTTCGGCTATGTGCGCGTGCGCGCTGAGCTTTCAGGCGTCAAGCGCCCGGCTTCAGGGCATCTCTATTTCGCGCTGAAGGATGATAAAGCCGTGCTGGATGGTGTCTGCTGGCGTGGTGTGGCTGGGCGCTTTGCCTTCAAGCCGGAAGACGGACTTGAAGTCATCTGTACCGGCAAGCTGACAACATACCCGGCGCGCTCCAAATACCAGATGGTGGTGGAGCATATGGAGCCCGCAGGCGCGGGTGCGCTGATGGCGCTTCTGGAAGAACGCAAGAAGAAGCTAGCGGCTGAGGGCCTGTTCGATCCAGCGCGAAAGAAGCCGATTCCCTACCTGCCGCAGGTGATTGGTGTGGTCACGTCACCTACGGGCGCAGTCATCCGCGATATCCTGCACCGCCTGAATGACCGTTTCCCACGCCATGTGCTGGTCTGGCCTGTGTTGGTGCAGGGCGAAGGTGCCGCGGACCAGGTGGCCAATGCGATCAAAGGGTTCAATGCTATCGACGGTTCGCGCGACATCCCACGGCCGGACCTTCTGATCGTGGCGCGCGGTGGTGGCTCGATCGAGGACCTGTGGTCCTTCAACGAAGAAGCCGTGGTACGTGCCGCGGCAGAGAGTGATATTCCGCTGATATCCGCCGTGGGGCACGAAACTGACACCACGCTGATTGACTATGCGTCTGACCTGCGCGCGCCAACGCCGACAGGGGCGGCAGAGAAGGCCGTGCCGGTGCGTGAAGACCTGCGCTTCACGGTGGCAGACCTTGGGCGCCGCCTTGCAGGACTAAGGGTAACCATGCTGCGGGACCGGGAAGAACGCCTGCGCGGCCTTGCCCGTGGTCTGCCAAGCCCGCGTGATATCCTGGGGCTGGCGCAGCAGCGCTTCGATGATCTGTCGGACCGTTTGCCGCGCGGTCTTGTGGCGGCTGTGCAGCAAAAATCCATTCAGCTCAATCGTCTTGTGGGCGGCTTGAGCGTGGGGCGCTTGAAGCAGCTTGTGACCTTCAGGGGTAAGGAACTGGAAAGCACATCAAAACGGTTGACGCCAGCCTATGCCCGGAAGCTGGAAGATCTGGGATCGCGCCTTGCAGCCAGTGGCCGGATGCTGGACAGCCTGAGCTATGAGCGGGTGCTTGAGCGCGGCTACGCACTGGTGGAGGACGCAAGTGGGACACCGGTTTCGAAAGCGGCAAGCCTTGCTGCAGGGGATCAGGTGACCGTGCGCTTCGCGGATGGCACCAGCGACATGCAGGTTCTTGGTGGCGACGCGCCCAAGCCGGTTCAAAAGCCGAAGCCTGCGCCAAAGAAAAAGCCTAAAGCAAAAACGCCGGGCGGCGATGACCGACAGGGCTCGCTACTTTAAAAATCGGCGGCAAATGCCCAACTTTTGCCGTCTTCACAAGAGAAACAGGGTCTCATGATCAAGATTGTCCAAATATGTGTTGCCGTCCTTCTGTTCACCGTGCTGTCGCCGCTCGTGCACGCGGTTGAGCTGCAGGGGCAGCTGGTGCAGGGCGGCCTTGTTTGGGGGCAGCTTTCCCCAGGCAGTGAAATGAGCCTTAACGGCGAGCCCGTGAAGGTTGGCCAGGAAGGTCATTTTGTTTTCGGCTTTGGTCGGGATGAGGGGCCAACGGCATCGCTTGTGATCCTGCACCGCGACGGCAAGCGCGAGGAACGTACGCTCAGGATCGAGAAACGCGAATTCGATATCGAACGCGTTGACGGCCTGCCGCCCAAAACGGTTACGCCGCCGCCTGAATGGCGCGAACGCCGTAAGGTAGAAACCGGGAAGGTGCGTGAGGCCCGCAGCTTCCTGGCGGACAATATGCATTGGTCGCGGGGGTTCATCCGGCCCGCTGAAGGTCGGCTCTCCGGCTTCTACGGCAGTCAGCGCATCTTGAACGGCAAGCCCAGAAGCCCCCATTACGGTCTGGATATCGCGGGGCCCACTGGCACGCCGGTCCATGCCCCGGCGGGAGGTGTTGTGCGGCTCGCAGTGCCTGATTTTCTTCTGGAAGGCGGTATCGTGATCATCGACCACGGGTTTGGCGTTACCTCCACCCTGTTTCATATGAACAGCGTGGATGTTAAAGAGGGCGCCTGGATACACCAGGGTGACCTGATCGGCACCATCGGAGCCACCGGACGCGCGAGTGGCCCCCATGTGGACTGGCGGGTGAACTGGAAAAATGTGCGGCTTGATCCGCAACTACTGATTAGTGACAGCATCGAGGACTAAAAAATGAAAAAGACAATCAGCTGCCTTGGATTATTGCTGGCGGCCTCAACCGCAGCCACCGCGCAAGACGATGAAAGTCTTGCGATTGACGGCTATGTCGGCGTTCTGAGCGACTATCGCGATAGGGGGCTGAGCCTTTCTGACAAGGACCCTGTCCTTGTGGCCTCCGTGGGCGCCTTTCATGATAGCGGTTTTTACGGCGGCGTTGTGGGTGGCATCCTTGGGGACGGCTTTGCCGGCGAAACCAAGGCCGAGTTTTATGCCGGTTACCAGATGGACACCGGTACATACATCTATGATTTCTCGGCAGAGCTCGACAGCTTTCACGGTGATGGCAACAGTCGTTTCTTCCCCGAGTTCAAGGCAACCATGGCGCGGGACTTTGGCCTGGCCTTCATTCGCGGCGGTGTAGCTTACGCGCCGGATGGCCGCTGGAGCGACCCAGACCGCGACAGCTTTTATGTCTACTCGGACCTTGAAGTGCCGATCCCATCCGTGCCGGAACTGACGCTTATCGGGCGACTTGGCTATGACATGCGGCAGGACCGGTCGAATGTATGGGACTGGGGGCTTGGGGTCAGTGCGTTCATCGACAATGTCGAGCTCAGCATCATGTATGAAGACAGCGGCCGTGAGCATGACCTGGGCGAAGGGGCCTTGGTTTTTGGTGCGCGCTTCTATTTCTAGTCTGAGCAGTTAGCTGGCGGCTTTGGAGCGCATGCTTGCGAGCGTGCGCGACGCCGGGAAGCGCATGGTCACCGTTGTGCCCACACCTTTTTCCGACGCGATGTCCAGTTCCCCGCCGTGCAGTTCCATCAGGCTTTTCACCAGTGGCAAGCCAAGGCCTGTGCCTTCGTGGCTGCGTGTCATGGTTGATCCGGCTTGCCCAAAGGGCGTCAGGGCGATCACCACTTCGTCCGGGCTCATGCCGATGCCGTTGTCTTCAACCGCAACATAGAGGCAGTTGTCCTTGTCAACTCCCGCCCGCATGTTGATATGGCCATTCGCATTGGTGAATTTGGTAGCATTCCCAACTACGTTCAGAAGGACCTGCTTAAAGAGCCGCCTGTCCCCGTGCAGGATCGGTAGGTCTGCAGGAACATGAGTTTCCAGAGTGATGTTTTTGGCTGTAACCCTTGGCGTCATCAGTTTGGAGATATCGTCAAGTAATGCGCTGATATCGACCGGCTGTTCCTTCAGGACAAGTCGGCCCGATTCCACTTTCGACAGATCGAGGATATCGTTGATGATATCGAGAAGAAGCTTGCCGCTTTCATTGATATGGTCGACATATTCTTCATATTGCGGCGCGCCCAGCTTGCCGAAGACCTCATGTTCCATCATCTCTGAAAAGCCGAGGATCGCGTTCAGGGGCGTTCTGAGCTCATGGCTCATGTTCGCCAGGAATTCTGATTTGGCCTGGTTGGCCGCTTCTGCCTGAAGCATGCTGCGCTTCAATGCCCGGTTGTGGCGCTGCTGCATTACCAGAACGGTCACCGCCGCAATGGCCACCAAAAGCGCGAGTGCGATGGCAAGCCGGGTGTAGGCTTCTTCGGCGTCCGCGAGTGCTGCTTCGGCTTTTTGTTTCGCCAGCATGGTCTCCAGGCTGGACCGCAAATCTGTGATGCTGCTCTGGAACTGATTGAACTGGGAGTTCAGAAGTTCCCGGCGCGCTTTGTTCAGGAGCTCAAAACCTTCTTCATATCTGCCTTCCGCCTGAAGAATATAGGCGCTGGTGAGCATGTCCTGCCCGCTGGGGCCATCCTGGCTGTAGTCGGGGTGCTCCTTGTAGAAGTCCTGTACCATCTTCTGGTAGGATTTGGCGGTTTCTGCGTCTCCCAGTCGGGCGTAGCTGACAGCCAGCAGGTCATAGAAAGAGGTATCGAAGCCGGAATCGCTTGAATAATTGTTCAGCGCTTCCTTTGCCAGCGTTATGCTTTCTTCGTAGTTTTCCTCGTCATAGGCAATCCAGGCAAGGCCGAACAATACATAATAGTGTCCGGAGTCCCGACCGGTTTGCTCAATGACTTTCTCAAGGCCCCGATAATACTGCTTCGCAAGCTGGTTTTCTTTCAGGTTATTCAGTGTAGAGGCGATATTGAAAAGCGCGCTTTCGCGGTCAAAGGCAATGCCTTCTTTCTCGGAAATCTCCAGCGCGTTGCTATAGTTTTCGATAATGGCGTCAATTTCATCTACGCCCGAATATGTATAGGCCAGCACCAGATAGGCCAGCATGCGCATGCGGTTGCCGCGCGGTGTGTCGGGCAGCGTTTGTGCAGCCTGCGACATGGTGGAAAGCCCCTCCAGGAAGTTGCCCAGCTCGGGGCCTAGGATTGCCAGCGTTGCATCGGCGAAAAAGACGCCAAGGTCATCGCCCTCTTGCTCTGCAAAGGCCCGGGTTTCAAGAATCTTGTCGCGTGCCTGATACAGCTCGCCTATTAGTGAAAGGTAAGTGGCGTGAGCCAGGTCGCCATAAATCTTGAGCTCCGTATCCTTCAGTTCGGCAGCCAGCGCCTGAGTCTCCCGCGCCGCTTCTTCAAGTCCATCAGGTTCCGCGATGTCCATATAGTGGAAGACCAGCTCTTTCAGGACCTCAGCGCGGTCATAGGGGGCGAGGTCCTTTTCAAGGCGGTTTTTCAGAAGCGCAAGGTGCAGGTGGGCATCGGATGACCGCGCGGCCACGATTTTAGGAAGCAAAGTTTCAGCACGGGCGCGGGCCTCGTCGCTCAGTTTGCTGGTTGCCAGGGATGGCACAGCCAGAATAACGATGGCCGTAAAGATCGCTGCAAGCCAAAAGCTGAAGCGTGTACCAAGCCAGGATCTAAAGAAGAATTCTGTCATCCAGCACCAAATTCCAGCGAGCCCCAAACCACCATACCTACCTGCATACACAAAAAAAGGAAATTGAAGGTTAACGTGGCCGAAAGATTCAGAGATCAGGCGGCGACATGGCGCCAGGCGGCAAGGGCCGGTTCCACACGTTCCATGATGGCGCCCCTCAGGCCCGGGGTGCTGGCCACGATATGGTCATGCAGTGGCTTTTTTCGGTTGAACAACAGGCCTTTGCCTGTACCGGTTGTCAGTTGTCCGCCTGCTTCCGACAGGATCAGGTCTGCGGCCGCCACGTCCCAGTCGTTCTTGGGCCTGAGTGTCACGCAGCAGTCAAACTGCCCGTCCGCGATCTGGCAAATCCTGAGAGCGATGGAGTTGGCCTGTTCTGTGTGCATGGACTTCGGCCATGGCTCCGGCCATATTTTTTCCGACTTGAAGGCGCATGGGTCGCCCATCATACGGGCTTTTGTCAGGTCTGATTGGCCGCTCACACCAATGTTCATGCCGTTCTTCGTGGCGCCGCGCCCTTCCTCGGCAAAATAGAAGGCGTCTTTCACCGGCGCATAAAAGGCTGCCAGAATAGGCTTCTGGTCCTGCACCAGGGCAACGGATATGCCCCAGTCGTCACCGTTCCTGAGAAACGCGCGGGTGCCGTCTATTGGGTCAACAACCCACAGGCGGCCACACCTGAGCCGCTCCGGGTGGTCTTCGGTTTCTTCCGACAACCAGCCATAGCCCGTGCGGTTCTGCATCAATGTGGTGCGCAAAAACTCATCAACAGCCATATCGGCTTCGGATACCGGGTTGTTGGGTGATTTGTCCCAGGCGTGACAATCGCGCGAGAAATAGGATAGGGCGATCCGGCCTGCCTCTTCGGTCACAGAGCGGATAAGCTTTGCATCGTCCGTGCGGTCCCACGGACAGGTATCTTCGTCAAAAAGTTCGCTACTTGTGCTCACACTCTGTCTCGGCTTGGCCTCAGCCTGGTTTATCCTGCCCCCGCGACGGTCATTCCTTCAACCCGAAGGGTCGGCGCGTTGATGCCGTAACGGAATGACAAGTCTGATGCTGGCACAAGATGCCTGAACATTTCCTTAAGGTTCCCGGCAATGGTGAATTCGCTGACAGGCTCCGCGAGCTCGCCATTCCTGATGCGGAAGCCCGCGGCTCCCCGGCTGTAGTCTCCGGTCACGCCGTTCACGCCCATGCCGATCAGTTCGGTCACATAGACGCCATCCTTGATGTCTGCGATCAGGTCCGACGGGCTCACCTCACCGGGCGCCATATAAAGGTTGCTGTGCGAAATGCCGGGTGCCGAAGACGTGCCGCGGCTCGCGTGCCCCGTGACCTCAAGCCCTAGCTGGCGTGCGGTGGCGGAATTCAGCATCCATGTCTGCAGGATGCCGTCTTCCACGATGGCACATTCGCCGACACTTACACCTTCGCCATCAAACATGCGCGACGAAAGCCCGCGTACCTTCAGGGGATCATCGATTATGGTGATGCCAGTGGCGAAAATCTGTTCGCCCATCTTGTCCTGCAGGAAGCTGCTTTTGCGCGCGATGGCACTGCCGTTCACGGCGCCGGAAAGGTGGTTGACGAAGGATTTGGAGATGCGCGGGTCGAAGACAAGCGGCATGCGGCCGCTGGCCATCTTCTGCGCGCCCAGGCGTTTCACTGCACGCTGGCCGGCTTCTGTGCCTACCCAAGCGGCGCTCTGAAGGTCGCTGAAATGCCGTGCGCTTGTGAATTCATAATCGCGCTCCATGCCCGTGCCTTCCCCTGCGACGGCGGAGGAGGAAATGGAAAAGCTTGACCCCTGATAGTGGCCGGAAAAGCCATGGCTGGTGACAAGCGAAATGGCCCAACTGCTTGTGCCCGCGCTTGCGCCTGAACTGTTGGTGACACCTTCGACCGCACGGGTCGCGTCTTCCGCTTCGCGGGCCAGGTCTGTCAGCTGTTCGGCGGAAACGTCTGTGGCGTCATAGAGATCCAGCTCCGCCAGGGGGCCGGTGTGCAGCCTGTCCTCGGGTGCCAGGCCGCAATATTCGTCGTCCGGCACGGCTTTGGCCATGGTCACCGTGCGTTCCACCAGTGCCTTCAGGCTGGCCGGGCGCCGGTCACTTGTGGACACCATTGCCTGCTTCTTGCCAATCATGACCCGAAGGCCGATGTCTTCGCCTTCCGACCCGTCCACATCCTCCAGTTTGCCCTCGCGCCAGGACACGCTTTTCGACCGGGCATCGACCGCGACGGCATCGGCGGCATCGGCACCCGATTTCATCGCGCTTGAGACAAGGTCCTGAAGCAGGTTGAGGGTTGTATCGGTCATGAAAAATCCTTGGGAAATAAGATCAAAAACATGGCCGACACTAAGCCATAGAACGCGCTGGCGTTCAATGTTGTTTTGGGCTGTTTTAGGTTGATGCGGGCGAAAAGCCTACACTAGGTGCTCTGCGAAAAACGCCAGCGTGCGTGCCCAGGCAAGCTCGGCGGCCTCTGCGTCATAACGGGGCGTGGTATCATTATGGAAACCATGGTTCGCGCCTTCATACATATGCATAGTGTAGGCCTTATTGTTTGCCTTAAGCGCCGCTTCATAATCCGGCCAGCCCGCGTTCACGCGTTTGTCCAGTTCGCCAAGGTGAATAAGGAGCGGGGCGTTAATGTTTGGCACGGCCTCGGCGCTCACGCCGCCGCCATAAAAGGGCACGGCCGCCTTCAAGCTGGGCACTTCCGCGGCAAGCCGGTTTGACACACTGCCGCCGAAGCAGAAGCCCACACAGCCGACATTGCCGGTGGTGTTGGGGTGTTTCTCAAGGAAGCTGACCGCGGCCTTGAAATCCTCGACCATCTCGTCGCGGTCGCGCTGGCGCTGCATCATGCGGCCATCGTCGTCATTACCCGGATAGCCGCCAAGCGGATAGAGCGCGTCAGGCGCCAAGGCCACATATCCCGCAACCGCCAGCCGCCGCGCCACATCGCGGATATAAGGGTTCAGGCCGCGGTTTTCATGGATCACCACCACGCCGGGACGGGGGTTGGTGTCGCAGGCGTCAATGGGGCGCACCAGATAGCCCATCATGGTGCCCGCCCCGTTCGGGGACGGGTAGAGAATGTCTTCGCCCACAATGCGCATGTCGTCTGGCTTCACCTGTTCGGCCAGCGCATAATTCGGGAGCAGGCTGTTCGCGAGAGCCGTGACCGTGAGGCCGCCGACGGCGAAGCGGCCCAGCCGGTTCATGAAGGTGCGGCGGTCGATAAAGCCGTGGGCATATTTGTCATAAAGATCCAGCACTCCCTGCTGTGGTGTTATCTGGTCGCTCATTGTTCTGTCCTCCCATCCCTGTCTCGAGGGGTAGCATATCATACAATCCCTGATATGCGGTACGGTGTCGCGCATGGGTCTGGATCAGCCAAAAAGCTGGAAAATCTGCGGAAAATGGCGTATGACGCGCCCCAACCGGCTCCTTGGGGTGCCAGAAAGCTAACGTGCGAGCGATGAAGAAGAGTGACCAAATGAAACTGAAAACAGCTACAGGACGCCGGTCTGAACTGTTGATGCCTGCGGGCAACCTGGAAAAGCTGAAGGCTGCTGTTCTCTATGGCGCTGATGCGGTTTATCTGGGCACGCCGGATATGAGCCTGCGCACCAAATCCGCTTTCTCGCTCGAAGACGTGGTTGAAGGTGTGAAGTTCGCGCACGAACACGGCAAACGGGTTTACCTCACGCTCAACCTCTTCTCCCATAACAAGGACATCACCAAGCTGCCGCAATATCTGGAGACGGTACGCAAAGTGGCGCCTGACGGCCTGATCGTGGCAGACCCCGGCGTGTTCATGTTTGTAAAGGAACAGGCGCCTGAGCTTGAACTGCATATCTCAACGCAGGCGAATGTGTGTTCCTGGCAGTCGGTCAAATTCTGGGAAGACCTGGGCGCGGGGCTTGTGGTTCTGGGGCGTGAAGTGTCGTTCGAGGAACTGAAGGAAATTCGTGAAAAATGCCCCGGCATCAAGCTTGAAGCCTTTGTTCACGGCAGCATGTGCATGACTTATTCGGGGCGTTGCATGCTCTCTAACTTCATGGCGGAACGCGGCGCCAACCAGGGTGCATGCGCCAATTCCTGCCGCTGGAAATACAAGGTGCATATGCGCCTGAAGGACGGCACAGTAAAGGAACTGCCGCTCACTGAAGAAAACCTGGAGCTGTTTGAATTCCTCATTGAGGAGGAGTACCGACCGGGGGACCTGCTGCCGATTGAGGAAGACCAGCGCGGCACCTATATTCTGAACAGTAAAGACCTGTGCATCATGCCGAAGCTGAATGACCTGCTTTCCATCGGCGTCGACAGCCTGAAGGTCGAAGGGCGCGGCAAAAGCCCCTACTATGTGGCCATGGTGGCGCGGGCTTACCGCATGGCGATTGATGCCTGGTACGAAGACCCTGAAGGCTGGTCCGCTGACCCATTCATGAAAGAGCTGACCACCGTGCCATCGCGCGGCTACACGCTGGCGTTCCACGACGGGCGGCTCACGAACTATGCGCATGGGTTCGAAGATACCTACACGCTTGCGGACCATGAATATGCGGGTCTTGTGGAAGACGTGACCGACGATGCCTTTATCGTACGGGTCAAGAACAAGCTGGTTGCGGGTGATGTGGTGGAGTTTGTGCCGCCAAGTGCGCGAGAGCCCATGCTCCTTAGGGTCTATGAGTATGAAAATGCCGAAAACGGCAAGATCACCACAGAGGTGCACGCGGGCAACACGCCGCTTATCCGCCTGCCGTTTAATCTGTTCGATCAGGAGACAGTGGAAAGCTTGCAGGCGGATTTCCCACCCATGACGATCCTTCGGAAAGAAAAGGCGTTGACGGACGATCAGTGGGCGCGCTTGAAGCTGGACGCCGAGGCGAGAGCGCTTGAGCAGGGCCGGGGCAATGCAGCGGTGTATGAGCAAAAGCGTGGGGCGCTGCAGGATGCGCTGGATGAGCGCCGGTCGGAACTGCGCCTCCGCACACCGCGGCGCGGTACTGAAGGCTGTTGCGGCAAGGGCTGTAATGGCTGTCTGGTGTTCTGGCACGACGACAAATACGCCAAGGCTCGCGAGATTCTGGCGAAGAAAAAGCAGGGTGAGATGCTGGCCCGCAAGCTGACGGACGAAGATATCGCCGCGCTTGAGGCGGAGCAGGCCGCAGATGAAGCCCAATTGGCTGCAGGCTGACCCAAGGACGGGCAGAGTTAGGAGAGCCCGCTGGGGGCGTTATTCGCGCCTGTCCAGTTGCGGGTTGTTAACCACATATTTGGGGCTGCCGACCTGGAAAAGGATAGGCTCATCATACCCCATGGCCTCCAGCTCTGCTTGAATCCCGCGTGCCATGTCGCGCATGTTGGCGCCTTCATAGCATTGGGCCAGCATCGCCTTGGTCGGGGGCGATAAGCTTGCGGGGCTGTTTTCGGCACGGGAGGCAAAAGCAAGCCAGGTTTCCTGAGCCTTTTCAGGGCCGCCTAAATCCTGCTGTAGCCACCCCGAAAGGAAGGACACTTTCGCTTCCAGTTCAAGGGACTGCGGCATCCGGTGGAAATGATCAGCTTCCGCGTTCAGGCTTTCACGCACTTTCGCCAACAGGTTATTGGCTTTTTCAGGCCTTCTTTCTGCCAATGCCAGCTGCGCTTCAAGATAGTGCCCTTTATAAGAGGCCAGTCGCCGCTTGCTTCTTGAATTGTCCCGGTTCAGTGCTTCCGCCAGTTGCTTTTGTCCAACAGCCAGGGGGGCGACCGCCTTGTAATGTTGCCCAGTCTGAATATAGAAAGCCGCCAAATTGATATAGGCTTCACCGGAGTCAGCAAGCCACATGGTGTTTGCAGGATCTGTGGTTGTGAGCAGGTCAAAGCCTGATGCACCCGCTTCCATCAGATGCTGGCTCTCCACGGTCTTGCCCTGCTGCAGCAGCAGTTTTGCGATATATTGTTTGGTCATCAGGCCGCGCCTCTTGAACCGGAGGTTTTTCGGTTCGCGCTCTATGAGCATGTCGAATATGGCCTGCCGTTCTCTGAAGGCCTTCAGGGCAGCATCATACGCGCCCCGAAGCATGTGAATTTTGCCGAGATAATGATAGCTGCTGGCAAGGTCAACATAGGCGCGGTTGCTGTGGGGCGCTGCCTCGGCCAGTTCTTTTCTTGTGGCCAGGCTTTGTTCTGCTAATGGGAGTGCTTCTTCAATGTTGCCAAGCGGGCCAGCCAACAGGTCGGCCAAAACGCCCTGGGAATCGGCCACTTGTTCGCGGGCGTTGGCGCGCCTCTCGGCCTCCGTGTCAGGGCCGTTCGGATGAGCCGGTATGATGTCCTGCTGTGAATGAAGCCTAAGTCTCTCACGGTAGTCTGCTTCCGCGAGCTGGTAATCTCCCGTTCGGGCAGCTAGATAGCCGCGAAAGAACAGGATGATACCCATGCGAAATTTCAATAATTCCTCATCAGGCCTTTGTGCGATCAATTCACTGACAATGTCGAAAGCCTGGTCAAACTGTTCCTTGGCTTTGTCGCTGTGCCCCTGGCGGTCATAGGTCTGTCCCAGCCGCAGCATGGCACCAGTCAATCTGATAGCTTGCCCGGGAGAGAGCGTGTCAAAGTCCTGTTCGGTATAATAGTTTTTGACCTTGGTGACGATTTGTTCGGCAGATTTCAGGTGCCCAACTTTCAGCAGATCATAGTAGGCGGTTTCCAGCATGAAGAAAGCCATGCTTTCGGCGTCAGAACGCCGCATTTTCGATATTTCGCTCATTTCCTCGGCAATGGTCTGGAGCTGTTCTGCTTCCTGCCGCGCCATGCTCGCTTCATAGGTCAGGGCGCCCATCACTGACATGCCAATGAAAGCCGCTGCTGTGACTGCGATCATGTTTCTTTGTCTGTGCTGTTCTTCCCGGCGCACAAGGTCATTGAGGCCCACGCCGATCATGCCTGCCACAATCTTTTGCAGTCCCAGTTTCTTGCCGTCACCTTCAGCGCGCAGGTCGGCGGCAAGCCCTTCTGCTGACAGTCCCGCTTTTTTACCGTCTTCTGTGAAGCTGTGCAGCAAGGCTTCCGGGAAGCATTCTTGTTCGGGATTGTCCGCGAAAGGCATGCCGTCCACGATCATGCACAGGACCTGTCCATCGCCGTGAGTTTTCTTGAACTCAATGATCTCGCGATTAACGAGCTTTGACTTTGCGGCCCTTGGAGAACACAGCACGATCAGGAACTCGGATGCCTTGAGCGCTTCAGACAGCCGGTCTGTCAGGCGGTGTGCAGCGGGTAGTTCATCCCGGTCACGAAAGATGGGGGCCAGGCGTACTGGCACTTCGCCCAAGTCTGTTTTTTGGCCAACGAGGGACTTCGGAACCTTATAGGATTCGAGCGATTTCAACAGCCATTCGGCCCAGACCTTGTCGGCGTGACTGTAGCTGATAAAAGCCTTGTACCGAAATTGTGATACAGACATTGCACCCCCATGCATGTGCGTTTTTAAGCGCTTATCGGTCGACCGATAAAAACAACCTTTGCGGCCTTTTAAGGGCCTGCTGCACTTATTGATGACAGATTAGGGCGTGTGGCTCAATTCAGGATTGCGCGAAGAATGGCAGTTTTTTGCGCCATAGAGCTTATATTGTTCGTTTACCTAAAAGTTTACCTTGTTTTCTGCGGTTTTCCTTAAGGCTGACGGATAAGATGAATCAAGATAATCTATTGGTGTGTCAAAAACGGTAAAAGGCTTTTGAACTGGTGGTGCTGGGAAGGGGCGTGCGAATCTGCTGAATTGAGGGGCAAAGGCTACTTCTTCCAGATTTTCGGGTTTTCGCCTGGGATGCCAAGGCTGTTCCAGATGGCGTCGACCTTGTCGACCACCTTATCTTCCATGTAAATCTCGGTGCCCCATTCGCGGTGGGTTTCATTGCCCACCTTGTTGGTGGCGTCCATGCCCAGCTTGCCGCCAAGGCCGCTTTCAGGGCTGGCGAAATCAAGATAGTCGATCGGTGTGTTCTCCACCGTCACGATATCGCGCACCGGGTCCATCCGGGTTGAAATCGCCCACATCACGTCTTTCCAGTCGCGCGCGTCGATATCATCATCCACCACAATCACGAACTTGGTGTAGACGAACTGGCGTAGGAAGGACCAGACCCCCTGCATCACGCGCTTGGCGTGGCCGGCATAGGCCTTCTTGATGCTGACGACCGCGATCCTGTAGCTGCAGCCCTCCGGCGGCAGCCAGAAATCTGTTATCTCCGGGAACTGCTGCTGCAGAAGCGGGATGAACACTTCATTCAGCGCCTCGCCCAGAATCGCAGGCTCATCCGGCGGCCGACCTGTGTAAGTGCTCAGGTAAATCGGGTCTTTCCGCATGGTGATGGCGGTGATGGTGAAGACCGGGAATTTCTCAACGCTGTTATAGTAGCCCGTGTGGTCGCCATACGGGCCCTCATCGCGGTAGTCATCCAGGCTTACAAAGCCCTCAAGCACGATCTCCGCCGTCGCAGGCACTTGCAGCGGCACGGTCTTGCAGTCCACCAGCGGCACCTTCTTGCCCCTCAGAAGCCCTGCGAACTGATATTCCGAAAGCGTGTCCGGCACCGGCGTGACAGCCGCCAATATGGTGCCTGGGTCCGCGCCGATGACAACAGCGGCAGGCACGGGCTCGCGCTTTTCATCTTTCCAGCGCTGATACTGCTGGGCACCGCCCCGGTGCTTCAGCCAGCGCATCAGGGTCTGGTTCTTGCCCAGCTTCTGCATCCGGTAGATGCCAAGGTTATAATTGTCTTGGGCTTTGTCAGACGGGCCTTTGGTCACCACCAGCGGCCAAGTGATCAGCGGTGCGGGCTCGCCCGGCCAGCAGGTCTGGATCGGCAGCTTGTCGAGGTCGATATCGTCGCCGGTCAGCACCACTTCCTGCACGGGCGCTTTCTTGACGCGCTTCGGCTTCATCGAAAGCACCTGCTTCGCCAGCGGCAGCAGGTCAATGGCGTCCTTGATACCGCGCGGCGGTTCCGGCTGCCTGAGGAAGGCCAGCGTTTCACCCACTTCGCGGAGCTCATCCGGCTCGCGGTTCATGCCCCAGGCCACGCGCTCAACGGTGCCGAAAAGGTTCACCAGCACCGGCATGTCGGATTTTTCACCGCGTTCGTTCAGCACATTTTCAAACAGCAGCGCCGGCCCGCCAGCGTGGAGCACGCGGGTTTGGATTTCCGTCATCTCCAGTTCGGTGGA
This sequence comes from Kordiimonas lipolytica, assembly GCF_042651265.1. GTDB lineage: Bacteria > Pseudomonadota > Alphaproteobacteria > Sphingomonadales > Kordiimonadaceae > Kordiimonas > Kordiimonas lipolytica. The sequence goes on from NZ_JBHSCR010000014.1 coordinate 506,817, forward strand.
AACGGGTTCCTTCACGCGTACCAGACGGCCTTCGGCTTCCAGCCTGTCGATAAAATCTCTGAGTGAATCATAAGCCATAGAAGGGCTTATAATAGAGCTCGCAAAAAAGCGCTATGGCGAAATTGTCGCGCGCCTTCTATTCCGCGGGCGTTGGCGCTGTGGGCGCTGTTTCCTCAAACGGCGTGGTCTCATCCCGCACCAGGGGCCACAGAAGCTGGGCACCGGCGCTCATCGGCGTAAGGTTTTCAACGCCATATTCCCTGGGGTAGCTGCGGGTGATTTTGGCGGTGCCGAACAACACGTCCCAGAAGAACAGCAGGTTGCCGAAATTGCCCTTGTAGTTGGTCGCCGGGTCGGCGGAGTATTTGCCGTGGTGGGAAAAGTGGGTCGATGGCGTGCTGATGGTGCGTTCCACCACCCACATCAGGGGCGACAGCCATTTGATGGCATAGAGCTTCTTGTCCCAGCAGACATTCGAATGGGCACCATAGATCACCAGCAGCTTGAAGATGATATAGACGGCATAGATATGGCCAAGGCCAAGGTAGATCAGCGCGCCCGCGAACCACAGCGACGGCATGAAGGCGTAATAGAGGATATTGTTCCGGTACACGATACGGATGCTCATATATTCCGCGTTATGGTGCGACCGGTGCAGGCCATATAGCCACGGGAAGGTGTGCGAGGCACGGTGCCACCAATATTGCATCAAATCGTCAAACACCAGAAACAGGGCGACGCCTGCGTATATGGGCGCGTCTGCCAGCGCGCCGGCGGCGTCTGGCGCGATCCAGCCGCTCACATATGTGGAGGCCATCAGCACAGCTGGCTGTGTGGCGGCCAAGAGGAATATGCTGCCAATGATTTCCACCCACTTGTCTTCGGGCTTTTCATTGGCGTGAGAAAAGAACGTGGAGCGTAACGCTTCAGCCGCTGCGAAAGCGAAAAAAATTGCAAAAAGAATAAGCCCGTATGGCATGTGTCACGTCCCTTCCAATGCGGCCAGTGGCCTTCCCCTGATGTGCACAATAACCTTTATTCTTGGCCAGGAATGTTAACTAGTTTACATTCTGTGCATGAGCTTCATTTTCAATTTCGGCATTCCCGGCCTGATGGAGGTGCTGCCGCCTGAGATGCGGGCGCGCTTCGATGCCATTGGCGCCGTAAAGCGCTATCACCACAAGCAGCATATCCAGAGCAGGGGGGACCGGACAGCCGGCTTTTCGGTGATAAAGTCGGGATCGGTTGTTTTCGGCAAAAGCGACAGGGAAGGGCGTTTTATCACGACAGCCGTTCTGGAAGCCGGGCAGTGCTATGGTGAATTCACCGTGTTTGGCGGCTTGCCGCGCACCCATGACGGCTACGCCGAAGGCGAGACGGTCATCAGCCATTTGTCCAAGGCCCAGTTCGACCAGCTTCTTTTGGATGAACCAACGCTTGCAGCACCCATCATCTCGCTTCTGACGGTCCGGCTGCATCACATGCTGGAATGGGTCGATGACCTGAGGCGCTATCCGCTCAAATACCGGCTGGGGAAGGCGCTCTTGTCGATGGTGAAGGGCTCGGGGGATGCTTTTATCGCCGCAACTCAAAGCGCCCTTGCGGACCTGATGGGCGTTAGCCGTGTGGCTGTCGCGCAGGTGCTGGCGGACTATAAAGCCTTGGGTTTTGTCGCCACCGAATATGGCGGCGTGCGAGTGCTGGACAGGGGCGGCCTCAGGGCTTGGCTGCAAGGGTTTGAAACCATAGACCCGGTTGTGCCGACAACGCCCCTCTTTACAGACGCAGCGCTTTAGCTTGCGGTGATGATCCTGTGAGGGGGCACGCCGCCAACATAATAGGCCAGTTCGGCGGGCTCGCTGATATTCAAGGCATGCAGGTTTGTCCTGTCTGCGCCGATCTGCTACATGTGGCTGAAGTCAGACTGATGGGGGATATGATGCGATCACTGTGGTTGGGCTTGAGCCTGATATTCGCAGGTTTCTCTGCATGCGCTGCAGATGAGGCCATCTTTGAGCGCAAGGTACCGATGATGATCCGGTTGACTGTCTACGTGGCTGGAGGGTCGGTCACGCTGAGCCAGCCTGCTTCGTGCCAGATGGAAAAGAAGCTGTTGCGGAATGGTTGGGTGCAAAGCGGCAGAGATACATTTGACGCCCCTCCCATTGAGCATGAGTTTGCAGATGGGTCCGGTTTAATCATCGATTTCCCCCATAACGTCTGTAACTGGGAAGTAAAGTCGGTTCGATCAGCCTTTCATCATACTCCAAAAGGAGCCAAGCGGAGCATTGGCCGGATTCTAGCGAATGTACGTTGGGTGGATAATATGTATGCACCCAGAGAAGTGGAGATATTGACCCCGCACAGGGTGGATGGTGTGCCGCCCGGACATTTGTTGGGTGTTGATGTTTCTTTCGAGTGGGATATTGATGGCGATCCCGAAGGGGCCGATTTCAAGAAAATTGCGGACAGATTTTTGGAAACTGGCGAGGCACCACAAGAAAAATCTGTCCAAGCTTTTAAGCGACCTCAGGTGCCGGTGGTTGTAACGCCAGCCTTGCGTCCAGCACTAAAGCCTTATCTGGCTCTTCGCAATTCGGCAGACGCATGCAAGGCGATGGAGTTAGGATTCTTCTCGCTGCCGCTTGTCGTATATGAAGATTATATCTGGCGTCGGAATGAGCCGTTCTCTGAGGCGCTCTCGCGTATTACGGGCGATGTCTGGTTGACTCCAGAGCGCAATCCCGCCTTGTTCAAAGGGCTGGCTGCAGTACAAGAAGGGAAAAGAGGGCGCCCTAATTATTATGTAGATTTTGGGCTGCTGCGTTTATTGATGGATCGTCAGAAAGAAGGAAAGGAAACCGCTTTGCCATATGTTTGGCCACGTTATGACGCAGATGTATGGCTGGTGGAGCAACGCACCCGAAACGAACGATTTTTCAAAGTATCCGATCAGCCACTTGTTTCACGCAATAGTAGGATGACCACCTACAAAAAATTCCCGAACCATTTGTCGTGTACCGCTCCGCTAGATGCGCTTCCTGGGCGGGAAATAGTATTCGGTGGGCGCGAAGACCCGGTGATAGGCCTGAAGGCGCATCTGGCCGAGCCGCACCAGAAAATCTGGTTCTATGAGGCTGGAAGCAGGCGACTGTTCCAGCTCACAAATGCCACTGCAACCGGTGTCGGGGCTACCCTACATTAGGTGGGCGGCCTAAGATGCCCGGATAATCTTTTCGGGCGGCACGCCGCCGACATAATAGGCCAGTTCTGCGGGCTCGGAAATGTCAAACAGCAGGATGTCAGCCTGTTTGCCCACTTCAAGGCTGCCAAGTTCAGCTTCCAGACCCAAGGCCCGTGCGCCATTCAAAGTGATGCCACGCAGAGCTTCTTCTGGTGTCATGCCAAAAAGTGTACATCCCATGTGCAGCATCAGCTGCAGCGACAGCACAGGTGAACTGCCGGGGTTGGCATCTGTTGCCAGGGCCATCTTCACGCCGGCCTTTCGCATCATCTCTACCGGCGGGCGCTTGCTTTCCTGCAGCACATAGAAGGCGCCTGGCAGCAATACGGCAACGGTGCCACTGTCCGCCATGGCGCGTACGCTTGTCGCACTTGCATATTCCAGATGGTCGGCTGATAAGGCCTGATAACGGGCAGCCATTGCGCCGCCTGAAAGGTCTGATAGCTGATCCGCGTGCAGCTTCACCCTGATGCCATGCTTTTTCGCGGCGTCGAACACGCGCGCCGTTTGCTCCGGGCTGAAAGCGATGCCTTCGCAGAAGGCGTCGACCGCGTCGGCCAGCCCTTCTTTTGCGATCGCGGGGATCATCACATCGCACACATGGGCGATATAGCCGTCTTTATCATTCCTATATTCCGGGGGCAGGGCATGGGCGCCCAGGAAGGTGGTGCGCAGGCGCAGGCCGACCTCTTTCGCGGCAGCCCTGGCGGCCCGCAGCATCTTGACCTCGTCTTCAAGCGTCAGGCCGTAGCCGGATTTGATTTCAACCGTGGTCACGCCGTCTGCGGCCAGCCGTTTCAGGCGCTTCACCGCAGAGGCTGTCAGCTCTTCCGCGCTTGCAGCACGAGTGCCCTTTACAGTCGAGAGGATGCCGCCACCCCGGCGCGCGATCTCTTCATAGGACACACCGTTCAGGCGTTCTTCGAATTCGCGGGCGCGGTTACCGCCATAGACAATGTGGGTGTGGCAATCAACAAACCCAGGGAATGCCCATATGCCGTTACCGCTGATTTCCTCAACAGCAGACGCGCCAGCGGGCAGGTCAGTCACCGGGCCAACGAAGGCGAGTCGGCCATCCTTGACACCAATCGCACCATCCATGATGGCACCGTAGGGCGCGCCGCCCTCTGTCATGGTGGCGACGTTGATGTTGCGCAACAGCGTGTCAAACATAGGCTTTCCCTTAACCTTCCTCCCCCAGCCTTTTCGAGTATCACAAGATTCGATTGACAGAAAGTATCACTTGTATGAACTTGTATATACAAGTTGGAGAGGGCGATGCAAAAACATTATTTTTCCGAAGGTCTGGTGGGCAAGGATTGGCTTTTTGATATCTGCCTGACCGTGGCGCCGGACGGCATGATCACCGCGCTTGAAAGCGGGGTGAAGGCCCCTGCGGGCACGCCTGTACACGGCCCTGTGCTGCCGGCCATGCCCAACCTCCATAGCCACGCCTTCCAGCGCGCGTTCGCTGGCCTTGCCGAATTCCGTGAAGCCGGCGCGTCTGACTTCTGGAGCTGGCGCACCGCCATGTATCATTTCGCCCGCCACATGACGCCCGAGGCGGTCGAAGTGATCGCAAGCGCCTTGTATGTGGAGATGCTGAAGGCCGGCTATTCCGCGGTGGGCGAGTTCCACTATTTGCATAACGCGCACGAGGACCAGTCGCTTGTGATGTCCGAAGCGGTCCTGAAGGCGGCGGACAAAAGCGGTATTGCGCTCACACACCTGCCGGTTCTTTATCAGGCGTCCGACTTCGGGGGCGAGCCGCCGCTTTCCGGGCAGGCACCCTTTATCCACACCACTGATGATTTCACGCGGCTCCTGAAGGTCCTGAAGCCGCGCTTTGATGGCCGCCACAGGCTGGGGCTGACGTTCCATAGCCTGCGTGCCGTGCCAGAGGAAAGCTTCGCGCCCGCGATTGACGCAATCGAGACGCTGGATATGAAAGCGCCTATCCACATCCATATCGCCGAACAGACCCGCGAAGTGAATGCCTGCATGGACTGGGCGGACAAGCGCCCGGTTGAGTGGCTGCTGGACACCCAGAATGTGGACGAGCGCTGGTGTCTGGTGCACGCAACCCACGTGGTGGAAGCCGAGTGGCGCGGCATGGCCGAACGTGGCTGTGTTGTGGGCCTGTGCCCCACAACGGAAGCCAATCTGGGTGACGGCATTTTCCCGGCGCATGAATTCATCAAAGCGGGCGGTCGCTTCGGCGTCGGGTCCGACAGCCACATCAGCATTGATGCCCGTGAAGAACTTCGCCTGTTGGAATACGGCCAGCGGCTGGCGCGGCAGGCCCGCACGGTCCTGACGGGCGCGGAGGGCGGCCATACGGGCGAGCATTTGTGGCGGCAGGCGGCAAAGGGCGGCGCGCAGGCGTTGGCGCAGCCGATTGGCGAGATTGCTGTGGGCAAGCGCGCAGACCTGATCGTCCTTGATCGGTCCGCCCCCATGTTCGCGGGCGCGGCCTACAGCCAGATTGTGGATGCTTTAGTGTTCAGCGGCCAGTCGAACCCCATCACGGATGTGATGGTGGCGGGCGACTGGATTATCCAGGATGGCAAGCACCCGCAAGAAGACGAGATCTTTGGCCGCTACAATGAGACCGTGGGCCGCATCGCCCGCCTGATGGAAGAGGAAGGCGCATGATCCCGGTCCCTCGTTACGAGCAGGTCAAGCGCCATATCATGGATGCCATCGAGGCAGGTGATTATGATGCGGGCGACAAGCTGCCGAGTGAAAATGAGCTGGTGCGCGAACTGAGCGTATCGCGCATGACGGTCAATCGCGCGCTTCGGGAACTGACGGAAGAGGGCCATATCGTTCGCCGCGCGGGCATGGGCAGCTTTGTCGCTGACCGCCGCATGCGCGGCCATGCCGCCGATATCCTATCGATCCGCGGCGAACTGGAAGCCCGCGGTGAGGAATGGTCAGCCACTGTTCTGTTCCAGGAAGAAATCGCGCTGACAAAGGATGTGGCCGTCGAGATGGGCCGAGCCGCGGGCGACAAGGTTTTCTACCTGCTGATTGTCCACAAGGGCGACGACATGCCGATTGAGCTTGAAGAGCGCTGGGTAAACCCCGAGATCGCGCCCGAGCTTCTGGCACAGGATTTTACGGCTTCTACGCCAACGGATTATCTGCTCGCGGTGGCACCGCTTCTGCGGGCAGAGCATGTGGTGCGGGCGGTTGCACCCACAAACAAAGAACAAAGGCTGCTTGAGATTGAGGCAGGCATTCCCTGCCTTGAAATCAGCCGCCGAACATGGACCGGGGAGCGGGTCGCGAGCTATGCGCGGCTACTTTACCCCGGTGACCGCTATGAACTGACGGCGCGATTCTCCCCCGTGGGTGCGCCGGCAACCCAATAACAACGAAGAATATCCGTTCAAAAGAAGGGACAAGAATATGAAAAACCGCCCTGATATCCATGCGCCGCACGGCGCGGAGCTGACATGTAAAAGCTGGGCTACTGAAGCGCCCATGCGCATGCTGATGAACAACCTGGACCCAATGGTGGCCGAAAACCCAGAAGAACTTGTGGTTTATGGCGGCATCGGCAAGGCTGCGCGTAACTGGGAATGCTATGAGGCCATCATCGCCACCCTGCGCGGCATGGAAGAAGATGAAACGCTTCTGGTGCAATCGGGCAAGCCGGTGGGCGTGTTCAAAACCCACACAGATGCACCGCGCGTCTTGATCGCCAACTCCAACCTGGTGCCACACTGGGCGACGTGGGAGCACTTTAACGAGCTCGATAAAAAAGGCCTGATGATGTACGGCCAGATGACGGCGGGATCGTGGATCTACATCGGCAGCCAGGGCATCGTTCAGGGCACCTACGAGACGTTCGTTGAGATGGGCCGCCAGCACTTTGGCGGCAGCCTGAAGGGCAAATGGATACTTACGGCGGGCCTTGGCGGCATGGGCGGCGCGCAGCCGCTTGCAGCCACCATGGCGGGCGCAAGCTGCATGGCTATCGAATGCCAGGAAAGCCGTATCGACTACCGCCTGAAGACTGGCTATCTGGACACCCGCGCCGACACGGTCGAGGAAGCGCTGGCGATCATTGAAAAATCCCACGCGGAAGGCAAAGCCATCTCTGTTGGTGTGCTTGGGAACGCCGCTGAAATCCTGCCAGAGATGGTGAAAAAGGGCATTCGCCCGGATGCGCTGACGGACCAGACATCGGCGCACGACCCCGTGAACGGCTACCTGCCGATTGGCTGGACGGTTGAGGAATGGTTCACCAAGCGTGAGACCGACCCTGCGGCTGTGGCCGCTGCGTCGAAGCCGTCGATGGCGATCCATGTGAAGGCGATGCTTGAGTATCACGCGATGGGCGTGCCCACCGTGGATTACGGCAACAACATCCGCCAGGTGGCGTTCGACGAAGGCGTGAAAAACGCATTCGATTTCCCGGGCTTCGTGCCGGCTTATATCCGTCCGCTTTTCTGTCAGGGCATTGGCCCGTTTCGCTGGGCCGCGCTTTCGGGTGACCCGGAAGATATCTACAAGACCGACCAGAAGGTGAAGGAACTGATCCCGGATAACCCGCACCTGCATAACTGGTTGGATATGGCGCGTGAGCGCATCCAGTTCCAGGGGCTGCCAGCACGCATTTGCTGGGTCGGCCTCGGTGACCGCCATCGTCTGGCCCTCGCGTTCAACGAGATGGTCAAGAATGGTGAGCTGAAGGCTCCTGTGGTGATCGGCCGCGACCATCTGGATAGTGGTTCTGTGGCGAGCCCTAACCGCGAAACTGAAGCCATGATGGACGGCTCTGACGCGGTAAGCGATTGGCCGCTTCTGAACGCGCTTCTGAATACGGCGTCGGGCGCTACGTGGGTCAGCCTCCACCACGGCGGCGGCGTGGGCATGGGCTTCAGCCAGCATTCGGGTGTCGTGATCCTATGTGACGGCACGGAGGCTGCCGCCAAGCGCGTTGGCCGTGTACTGTGGAATGACCCGGCGACGGGCGTGATGCGCCACGCGGATGCGGGCTATGACATTGCCAAAAATTGTGCACGCGAGAAGGGCCTGAACCTTCCGATGCTCGACAAGTAGAGAGTGGGGACACGAACATGACAGTGCATAAAATGATCCGCAAGGCAGGCCATTTCAGCCTGCAGGACCTACGGCATATCTATGAGAAGCCAACAGAGCTGACGCTCGATAAGTCCGACCAGGCGCGCATTGATGCCGCCCGGCAAACGGTGACCGACCTGATCGACCGGGGCGACACCGCCTACGGCATCAACACCGGTTTTGGTCTGATGGCCAACACGCGCATCAAGGCATCGGACGTTGAGAAGCTGCAGGAAAACCTGGTACTTTCCCACGCGACTGGCACGGGTGAGCCCTTGAAGGACGGTGTCGTGCGGCTTGTACTCGCGCTGAAGTCCACCTCTCTTGCGCAGGGCCATTCCGGTATCCGCGGTGAGGTGATCGATGCGCTCTTGAAGCTTCTCAGCCACGGTGTGTACCCTGTGATCCCAGCGAAGGGGTCTGTGGGCGCATCGGGTGACCTGGCGCCCTTGGCACACATGTCTGCGGTACTTCTGGGGTACGGTGACGTGCGCCATGAAGGCAAGGTGATGGACGCGAAAAAAGGCCTGGAGATGATCGGCCTCAAGCCGCTGAAGCTTGGTGCCAAAGAAGGCCTCGCGCTTTTGAACGGCACGCAGGTGTCGACCGCACTTGCACTTTCGGGCCTGTTTGAGATCGAGAATGTCTTCGCTTCAGCTATGATCGCGGGCGCCATGAGCGTGGATGCCATGAAGGGCTCTGACGTGCCGTTCGATCCGCGCATCCATGCGGTCAGGCGCCAGCAGGGCCAGATCGACACGGCGGCCATGTACCGCAGCCTGTTGGCTGGCAGCGATATCCGCACCAGCCATGAAGACTGCGAGAAGGTGCAGGATCCATACAGCCTCCGCTGTCAGCCACAGGTGATGGGCGCGGCCCTTGGTGTGATGCGCCAGGCGGCGGACACGCTGTTGACCGAAGCCAATGCCGTGACCGACAACCCGCTGATCTTCCCGGACGAGGGGGATATCCTCTCTGGCGGCAACTTCCACGCTGAACCGGTGGCCATGGCGGCCGACATGCTGGCGATTGCCGCATGTGAGATAGCAAGCATTTCCGAACGCCGCACGTCTCTTCTCGTGGACCCGAAAATGTCCGGCCTGCCGGCGTTCCTGGTGGAAGACGGCGGCCTGAATTCGGGCTTTATGATCGCGCAGGTAACAACGGCTGCGCTGGTGAGCGAGAACAAGACGCTGGCGCACCCCGCAAGCGTGGACAGCATCCCCACATCGGCGGGGCAGGAAGACCATGTCTCGATGGCAACTTTCGCCGCTCGCCGCCTGCATGACATCGCTTTCAACGCCAGTGCGGTGATTGCTGTGGAGCTTTTGGGTGCGGCGCAGGGGATCGACTTCCACCGGCCACTCAAGTCCAGCGAGCCGCTTGAGGCGGTCTATGGGCTCATTCGTGAACGGGTAGATTTCTACAAGGAAGACCGTTACTTTGCCCCTGATATTGAGGCCGCGCGGGAATTGGTGGCCTCCGGTAGCCTGAATGGCTATGTGGAGACGCTCCTGCCGTCCGCAAGCTTTGGGAGCCAAGCGCTTTGACGCAAGTCTTTGACCTTAAGAGGGGGCATAGCCCCCTCATTATCTCCATGCCGCACAGCGGTGAGGAGCTCGGGCCGTACGCAAGCCGGATGACAGCCGACGCGCTCAAGATCGCGGATACGGATTGGCACCTGCCTGCGCTCTATGGCTTTCTGACCGGCATGGACGCCACGGTCCTGCATGCGCATTATTCGCGCTATGTGATCGACCTCAACCGCGATCCATCGGGCAAAAGCCTGTATCCGGGCCAGAATGTCACCGAACTGTGCCCCACCACCACGTTTGATGAGCAGCCTGTCTATCTGCCTGGGGAAACCCCGCATGAGGCGGAACAGCGCGACCGTGTGGACCACTATTGGAAGCCGTACCATAATGCGCTCGCTGCCGAAATTGAGCGGGTGCGCCATATCCACGGCTATGCGCTTTTGTGGGATGCGCATTCGATCCGCTCGGAAGTGCCGCGCTTCTTCGATGGCCGCCTGCCGGACTTCAACCTGGGCACTAATGACGGCCTGTCCTGCAGCCCGGATCTGGCTGAGGCCGTGTTCGCGGTGGCGCAGCAGGCTGAGGGCTATAGCGCCATATTGAACGGCCGTTTCAAGGGCGGTTTCATCACCCGCAAATACGGCCAGCCAGCGCACGGCGTGCATGCCATCCAGCTTGAACTGTCGCAGATCACCTATATGGAAGAGGTCTTCCCTTACAGCTATTTGCCGGAGCGCGCCAGAAATGTGGCCCAGCCCATTCAGGCGATGCTTGAGGCCATGCTGGACTGGAGGCCGCAGAGTTAGGGACTAAAGCCAGCGGCGCACTTTCTTTTTAAAGGTGCGATAGTCTTCACCAAATAATTCCTCGAGCCGTCGCTCTTCGGGCAGGATGAACCTGATGGTGATGATGCTGATGAAGAGCACAAAAGGCGCCACAGGCCAATAGCCACCCGTCAGCGGCCACAAGCCGACAAGGGCAAGCACCATACCCAGATACATAGGGTTGCGGCTGAAGCGGTAGGCGCCTTCTGTGATCAGCTTGTGGGCATCCTCCCCCGGATAGAAGCTGGTGCCTGCAGCCACAAAGCGGTTCTTTTCCCGCAGGGCCAACCAGATGCCAAAGGCTGTCAGGGTTAGTGGCCAGAAGCGCACGCCTATGCTGCCGGTCTCCATGTATCCGATGCCTAACATCAGTATAGCTGTCAGCAGAAACAGATGGGGCGGCAGAATGCGTGGCACATTGGATTTCTCTGACAGTTTCATTTAACTCCCCCGGGGTTTTGTACATTGATTGCGCGCTATTTCGCGAAAAGCTGGGATGGGTCCTTGAAGGCCTTCAACTCGATGGCGTTTCCGGCGGGGTCGAGGAAGAACATGGTGGCCTGCTCGCCTACTTCGCCTTCGAACCGGATGCCGGGTTCGATTACGAACTCAATCTCCGCTGCAGCAAGCTTGGCCGCCAGAGCGTGCCAGTTATCCCAGTCCAGCACCGCGCCATAATGGAAGCTGGGCACCTGCTTACCGTCCACATCATTGGTGTCTGCCTGCCCAAGAGGCGTGCCCAGATGAACCACGAACTGGTGGCCGAAGAAGTTGAAATCGATCCATTTGTCGCTGGAGCGGCCTTCCGGGCAGCCCATCAAATCGCCATAGAAAGCGCGGGCTGCGGCAAGGTCGTCAACCGGGACGGCAAGGTGAAATGGCGGAATCATTAAAATGCTCCCTATAGCGTGACTTGTACCATAAGTTGTGAGACTATCAGCTGTCTCTGGGGGAAGAGAATAGCAGCAATGATCCGAAGTCAACAGAGCGTGGAGCTTGAAAATCGCTGGCGGCTATGGCCGAAGGCGGATGGTGCGCGTGTGCCACACAGGAACGAGTTCAAACCTTATGAATTGCCGGCGCTTGTGCCGAACCTTGCCGTGGTCAGGCTGAAGGGGGAACGATGTGTCGTTTTGATGGCGGGCACCAACATCACAGAGCGAATCGCGGCCGAAATCACAGGCCTGGATTACATGGCCTTCATTGCCCCAGCGCAACGGGGCCAGGTGCTGGATGTGTTGAGAAAGGTTTGTGGCCAACCGGCTGGTTGCTGCATGCACCTGGATAGCGATTATTCGCGCGGGTATACGCTCAAGCTGGAAATCACGCTTTTGCCGGTGGCGGGAGACGGCGGTACAGGGGATTGCATCTTGGCGCTTTCGGTGTCGCGTCCCGGAGCTTTGGAAACACCAGCCCCCCATTTCCTGGGCGACCCGATCACAGCCGACTGGCAAGAGCCGGGAGAATGGATCGACCTGGGCTACGGCCTGCCGGCAGAAGCCGGCAAGCTGGGTGAGTTCAAGGTTACCATCTAGGGGTTATTTCCCAAGGAGATCCAGTGCGATTACTGTCATAGCCTCCACGCCTGCCTTGATAGATGGTTCAGGCGCAATCTTGAACAGCGGCGAATGGTGCCCGGCAACAGCTGGGCCGCCATTCTTTTCCGCGTCAAAGGCTTCCTGCGGTGTGCCGCCCACGATGAAATAGAAGCCCGGAACGGCTGGGTCTACCTGGCTAAAATAGGCGAAGTCTTCTGCGCCCATATTCTTCTGCTCGTAATAGGCCACCTGGTCTTCGGGGAAATGGCCCCGCAGCACATCATCTAGGCGGGCTGTCAGCGCCTTGTCGTTCACCGTTGTTGGTGTGCTTTCAATCGAAAGTTCAACTGTTGGCAGCTTGTCTTCCGGCAGGCCTGCCACACGGCCTGTGTTTTCCGCGATGCGCTTGATGCCCTGCAAAAGCTTGTGCCGGACTTCCTCGTCGTTCGAGCGCACGGTCAGCGTCAGCTCTGCCTTGTCGGAGATGATGTTGTTCTTGGTGCCCGCGTGGAAGGTGCCTACGGTAACAACGCCCGGCGAGAGGGGTGAAATTTCACGTGCCACCAGTGTCTGCAGCGCATTCACGATCTGGGCGCCGATCACGATCGGGTCCTTACCCAGATGCGGGGAAGCGCCGTGTGTGCCCACGCCGTGCACCGTGATATGCACGCTATCCGATGAGCTGTACATAATGCCGGGCCGGTAGACGATCGTGCCGGCTGGGGCTTGTGCTGCCACATGCAGCGCCACGGCATAATCAGGCCGCGGGAATTTTTCATAAAGGCCGTCTTCGATCATGGCCTTGGCGCCGCTGATGATCTCCTCTGCCGGTTGCCCGACCAGAAGAACGGTGCCCTGCCATTTGTCTTTCATCGCCACCAGTTGGCGGGCTGTGCCCACAAGCCCGGTCATATGCATGTCGTGACCGCAGGCGTGCATCACAGGCATTTCAACCCCGGCCATATTCACCTGCCGTTTGGTGGATGCATACGGCAGGCCCGATTTTTCCTCAACCGGCAGGCCGTCCATGTCGGCGCGGATCAGAAGTGTTGGCCCTTCGCCGTTCTTCATCATGGCCACCAGGCCGGTTTTGCCAACGCCGGTGGTGACATCGAACCCGAGCGCGCTCAGCTCTTTCGAAAGCCGTTCTGCGGTCGCGCTTTCGCGGAAGGAAAGGTCAGGGTTCTTGTGCAGATAAACAAACAGGTCCTCAAGATAGTCATAGTCTTTGGCAATGGTGTCCTTGAGGCTGTGATTGTCGGCGGTGGCCGTCAGGCTTGTGCAGGCCATCAGGCCAATAATGGTTGCGGTTTTGAAAATTGATTTTTTCATCTTGTCCCTCAAATCCCGTTGGTAGGCGCTGCCGGAACGCGGCGGCGGGGCTCCGCCATGCTTTCTTTTGTTCCGGTTTCAGTCGTAAGTTGTTGCTACGAATATAGGGGGATTCGAAAGGGGGTCGAATTTTTTTTATGTCTGGTTTGATTGTGTCGTTGACTCAGGGGGCGCACTTGGCTATCCACGGCGGCGGAGAGGTGGCCGAGTGGCTTAAGGCGCTCGCCTGCTAAGCGAGTTGGGGCTAACGCCCCTCGCGGGTTCGAATCCCGTCCTCTCCGCCATTGCGACCAGTAGGTTGTGCTTGTTGCTAAGTAATTGAAATATAACAATTATTTAGCGATTGGGAGGTTGATTGGTTTCAGCCGACTTATTTCCAGCGCGACCAGTTCAGTCGCGAAATCTGATTCCATAGCAAGGAATCGGGGGTTCTTGAGGTCACTCCGTTGATCGGTGAGAACAAATGGTTGCTCAGTTGCTGACATAAGCAAGTCTTTAACCTTTCTTGCGAACGTCGGACACAGACCCGTAGAGGCCCTTAGGGCACTACCAAGGTCGGTGATGAGTGATTAGTCTATTCTAGACAAGTAGTGAGCAATAACTGCTCAATGAAAGTCTCTTGTAGGCGCCAACTCTTGGCTGTTTGGGGATAAATTCCCCGCGCAGAGCGAAGAGGATAGTTGGATCGGATACCCACACGGTATCTGCGAAGGCTGGCGCGCATCTACAAGATGACAACCCTCCCTTCATGATTCAGCGTTTGTCAGAACCTCAGCAGGCAAAGCCTAGCAAAAGATCTGACATGTCCTCTTCGCGTCTGCGTTTTCCAGAGCAAGGAAATGAGCATGACGAAAGCTTCTTTGATAATTGCTCAACCGGGCATGCCCGGTAGCGAACCTGTTGTTCAGCCAACAGTAACCTGGGGACAGTGCGTAGCTGGTAACGGCTGCGTGCCAAGCGTCCCGACAATGTATCCCCGAAAGGCATGTCGTCCCGCAAGGGTTCGGCATGGATTCTGCCAGCAGCAAGGCGGATGAGGAGCTAGGTTGGATGGTATGATAAACGCAAGTGAACTGTCGATAAACGTCGTGAAGGACCAAAGGCTCAAGCTGCTAGATAGGGCCTTAACCAAAAGGTGTGTGGCCGGTCCGTCCACTTGGCGGTTGGGCGGCGCTGACATTCAGGCCACCGGCGAACAGACAGTATCTAACCCATCCGTGTTATCAAAGGGGAACTGGGTAAACCCGTATCTGTGCCCCGAAGTTCGAATCCTGTGCTCTCCCAAGGAGGGCGGATATTCGAACGGGCAGGAACTTTGCCACCTCTCCAAGAGAGGGAAGTTCTGGGGCAGGCAAACCGTAAGGAATGCTGATGCAGGTGCGGGCAGAAGAGGATGCAAAAAGCGAAGGCCGTTCTGTAATGGGGCGGATAGGGGTTTAAACGTTATCCCACCCGAAAGGGGAGCAGACTTGCATCTGGTGTCTCATGGTGAGACGAACCAAGGAAACACTTCTAAAACGGAGGGAGGCGATTACCGGCTCCCTTCGGGGAACCCAGTAACCGCCTCCAAAGACAAGCAAATGCTCGATCTTCTTGCATCTTTGAATGTAAGAAGCGCGCTTTGCGAAATCAAGGAGGTAAGCATGATTAGTCATCTTTGTAATGAGGATGCTGTTGCCTCCGGCGTTCCCGACCACTGGGCCGATATCGATTGGTCCCGCGTGGAAGAGAATGTCAGAAGGTTACAGGTCCGAATTGCCAAGGCAACCCGAGAGAGGAACTGGCGCAAGGTGAAAACCCTGCAACGGTTTCTGACCCGGAGCTTTTCAGGTCGCGCGCTGGCGGTCAGGAGAGTGACGGAAAACCGCGGAAAACGGACCCCCGGCGTTGACGGGGTTACGTGGTCGCGGCCTATTTTGAAACGGTGGGCGGTGGATGACCTCGGGCGGCACGGTTATAGAGCCATGCCGCTCAGGCGCGTTCACATCCCCAAGGCCAATGGAAAGAAGCGCCCTTTGGGCATTCCGACCATGAGGGACAGAGCCATGCAGGCGCTGCACCTTCTGGCCTTGCAGCCGGTGGCGGAAACCACGGCAGACCGGAACTCATACGGGTTCCGCGTCGGTCGCTCCACACAGGACGCTATCGAACAAGTCAAGAATCTTCTCGACAAGAACGGTAGTGCCCAGTGGATATTGGAAGCCGACATCAAAGGCTGTTTCGATGCCATAGATCATGACTGGCTGATGGAGAATGTTCCGATGGACAAGACCCTGATCCGGGAATGGTTGAAAGCAGGTGTTGTGGATATGGGTCGGCTCAAGGCCACCGAAGCAGGGACGCCGCAAGGGGGTATCATTTCCCCCACGCTCGCGAACCTCGCGCTCGATGGCTTGGAGGCTAAGCTGGTGGAGACCTTCGGGTCGATCACCATCAAGGCCAACCGGCACAAACACAACAAGGTCTCGTTCGTGCGGTATGCGGACGACTTCATCATCACCGGCAGCTCGAAAGAGCTTCTGGAAGATGAGGTCAAACCTCTTGTGGAAAAACATCTGGCCGACCGTGGCTTGGTGCTATCTCAGGAGAAAACCCGCATCACGCATATTGACGACGGTTTCGATTTCCTCGGCTGGAACGTGCGCAAGTACAAGGGCAAATGCCTGATCCAGCCGTCGAAGAAGAATGTGCAAGCATTCCTCGATAAATGTCGGACCCTCTTCAAAGAGAACGCGGCCGCCACGCAGCAGGGGCTGATATGGCAGATCAATCCGGTCATTCGTGGCTGGACGAACTATCACAAATCGGTCGCTGCCGGGCAGACGTTCACCTATGTGGACCATGCCCTGTGGAAACTGCAATGGCGATGGGCCAAACGGCGGCATCCAGAGAAACCGGCCAAGTGGATCATGAAGCGCTATTTCATGACCAAGGGACGGCGAAACTGGATTTTCGCGGCGAAAGACCGGAATGAGAAAACGGGTACGGACGAGGTTGTCTCTCAGCTTCTGGCTGAAGACACCAAAATCCGTCGCCATGCCAAGGTTAGGATGGATGCCAATCCATTCGATCCGGCATGGGATGCCTATTTCGAACGGCGGCAACAGGAGAAGTTGCTGGAGAAATACCAGCACCGGAAACTGGAGCCGACGCTCATCAGGCGTCAAAGGGGTCAGTGCGCGCATTGCGGACTACCTCTGACGATTGAAGAAGAGGTGCATGTACATCATGTCATCGAACGCCAGCATGGCGGGACGGACAAGATGGACAATCTTGTGGCTCTTCATCCGGTCTGCCATCGGCAGATACATCGTTCCGATCCTCAATCGGATGAGCCGGTCCTCACTCCGATAAGGGCTTAGAGAGGCTTGAGCCGTGTACAGGGAAACTTGTACGCACGGTTCTTAGGGGGGGATGGAGCAGCAATGCTCTGTCCCTACCCGGTTTAAAAAGGCCGTCCCTTTCGGGGCGGCCTTTTTTGTTGCGCTGGATGTCGCTCTGGCGACGTCGGTGCCTGTTTTGGCTGTCTGCCCAATCCAGTAACCGGGGCTTTCCTGTTGCCCAAAAAAAGAGGAGAGAGCCGGAGCTCCCTCCTCAGCCTAGTGACCGCGCTGTAGCTAGAGGTCGATCGAGGCGGACTGGAGATCAGACAGACCCAGCCCTACCAGGAATACAGAGGAGCCGTCCCCAGTATCGATCAACACACCTGCTTCCCCATTCACGGTCGTCTCCTGACTGGCAGCCAGAACATCATTAACTGATGTGAAGTCCGTATTGGTATTGACCAGGTAAAGGGTATCGAGCGCGGTGTCGAAATCGTCCACAACATCATTGCCGTGATTGTTGCCGAAGAAGAAGGTGTCCGCACCATCACCGCCGATCAGCA
>NZ_JBHSCR010000015.1:0-54913 GCF_042651265.1 Kordiimonas lipolytica
TGCCCCCGGCTATCATATCAACCATATCCATACTGGCTCACTTTTACGCCGCCCTATGGCCTAATTTTGCTCCGCCCTTGACATACTTGAGATAGCTAAACGTTCCGAGTGTAATCTCGGCTTCCATGCGCTTCAAAAGTTGCTGAGCTGCTCTTTGGTTCGCCGGCGTATCTTGTGCGCCGGTGTATTCTTTGTATCGAATTCCCTGGTAGCGGAAGTCAATATATAGTCGTCCATTCCGAGATCCGATTGCGGCCATGTTAAACCGCCAGACTCGAGAAGCTGGTGGGTAGGCTGTGCTGCTCGCGCATATCTCTTTCAATAGTTTCCCAGAGATAGAGAATTTTGCGCCCGCCGAACGGCCGAATGTAATGAACCCCCTCCAGAAGGACGCTATCTTTAAGGCGTTCACGGATGGTGCGGACATCGTATTTGATTCTACTAGCCAACTCTTCGGTTGTTAAGTATGTTGGGCTCATCTTTTGTTACTCCCACGCGGCCAATGATGTGTGTACGCATCATTTATATCGCTGCAATGATGTATGTCAACAAAAAAAGATGTTCATACACATCATTTGATGAATGTAAGTTGGTGATGATTCGTTTTCGCTTGAGAGAGGTAATGGCTGACAAGGGCTTCAATGAAGGTCGTAAGGTCACATTTGATGAGGTGTCGCGGGAGACCGGCATTCATCGGACGACGTTGACCAAAGTCGCGAACCAGAAGGGCTATAACGCTTCGACGGAGATCATTGACAAGCTATGCAATTACTTTCGGGTGCCGGTTGAAAAGCTGGTTGAGCATATTCCTGACCGTACCGACTAACTTGTATAGAGATCCGGAAACGTAGGAACGCCAGCTCTACAAATTTCACTGGTCCCATCATGGTCCCTTTGGTGGTCCCACAAAGAATAAGGGCCTAGGAAATGCTTCCTAAGCCCTTGGAATTATTGGTGGCGGTTGCAGTCACCCTCGAACCGGTCTCTTCCCTGTTCCTGGCTCAAATACCCTGATAATGGCTAATTTACAGGGTAATGAACCGGTTTTGGGCCCTTTGGGTACTCCACTTTCCCTTATAAACCCCGCCATATCAGTGAGTTAAGAGTCAAATTCCCGTTGGTAAGAACAGGGAACGCCCCTTCCCTGTTCCTTCTCAGAACAGGAAATTTTCGGGCCATAACAGCGAATTATGCCAAGTGGAACAGCTGTACGGAATTTTGTCCGATTTTTCACTGAATCCGTACCTCTTTTCGCTTCTTGGAGAGACTAACCCACTGTAATCGCCATATTATTTTTCGCATTTCCTATGCTTTCGATTATAGAAACCGCCCAACCTTCAAGCGGGATGGCCGTATTTTTAGTGGGATGAAAATGCCGTTTAACGGGATGAATGTGGGATGAAAAACGGGTTTAGCGGGATGAGAATGCCGTTTGGTGGGACGGATGTGGGATAGATCTGCGTTGAAGCGGGATGAACATCGTCATTAGTGGGACGACCATGGGACAGATCGCCCTTTTGGTGGGATGAGCTTTCGCTTTCCGGAACGACCGTTAAGCCCTGGCGGCCAGGATGGGTCCGCTCAAAGGCTGATGGCAAGTGATGGCCACCGTTGTCTTTGCCGCGCCTCTACCTGCATGCTCTGATGCAGGACAACAGGGAATTTGGCTTCCCTGACACAGGAACGAACAAGGACCCTAAATAAAGGGTACAGAAACCGTCGGACGAAAAGTACCTTCGGCGACCGCGCCCCGGTTCAGATGACATAAACTTCCTTGATCAACGCCCCGATCCCCAATATCATATGACCAGTCTGACTAGTATGGAGCAAGACATGAAACAGTGGCCTCTTCAGGACGCCAAGGCAAAGTTCAGTGAAGTTGTAAAGCTCACCAAGGAAGGCCCCCAGGAAATCACCTTAAGGGGTAAATCTGCAGCCGTCCTTATGTCACGAGCGGATTACGAGAAAATGGTCGGGCGAAAACCGGACCTGGCAAGCTTTCTCAGGAAATCGCCTTTGGCAGGTCTCGATATCGACATCGAACGGGATCAATCGCCCACGCGCGATGTTGATCTGTGAGCTACCTCATTGACACTTGCGCCATATCGGAACTGGTACGGCCAAGACCGAACCCCAAAGTCCGGGCATGGTTCAGGACGGCTCCTCAGGAAGGGCTTTACCTGAGCGTCCTGACCCTTGGCGAAATCCGCAAAGGCGTTGCAGGACTTACCGAAGGCAACCGATACGCCAGGATCGTGGACTGGCTGGAGCATGATCTGCCGACCTGGTTTGGAAGCCATATTCTCTCCGTTGACACCAAAGTAGCCGACGAGTGGGGACGTCTTATGGCCAAGGCGGGACGTTCCCTTCCTGCCATTGACAGCCTGATTGCCGCAACGGCCATCCATCACCGTCTCACCCTTGTGACGCGAAACACCAAGGACTTCGCGTTTGCCGAACTCGATATTATCAATCCTTGGGAATAACTTCCCACTTGCAGAGAGGATATGGCCCAGGGCCAATCCTTCAAAGGCTCTGAAGCATTCGGAGATGTAGTCGTCGGCCTGGCCTGACGATCATGTTTCGAAGGTATAAAGCCAGATCCCCTCGAGATCGGTACGGGCGCGCAGATAAAGCCGGTATCCATCCGGCCTAGTCGGCATATTTGTCCCGCATCTCGTTCAGGAATGCACCGGCATCAAACGATTGGGGCGTGCCCGATGCTTCCCCTTCGGCAAGAGCAGCCTGCAGCGCTTCGACCCGGGCCTCATGTTCTTCAAGAAGCCTGAGACCGGCCCGCACGACATCGCTGGCGGAACCATAACGGCCCGTTCTAACCTTGGACTCGATAAACCCGGCAAAATGATCACCGAGAGAGACGGATGTGTTTCTGGGCATGGATAGCCTCCAAAACGTCAACAAAGCCTCTTATAGCAAATATTGGTACTTAAGATCAGGCCCTATAAATGGATTACAGAACCTTTCAGACAGATGTCGCCACGCGGTAGGTCCTTATCAAATCATCCACCACGGACGGATCCGCTAAGGTGGATGTATCCCCGAGACTATCGGTGTCATTCTCTGCAATCTTTCTCAGGATACGGCGCATGATCTTGCCGGAGCGGGTTTTTGGCAAGCCAGGGGCAAAGAGAATAACATCAGGTGACGCAATTGGCCCGATTTCCTTGCGCACCCATTTGACCAAATCGGATCGCAATTGATCGGTGGGTTCCACCCCGGCCTTGCAGGTGACATAGGCGAATATGCCCTGTCCTTTGATATCGTGCGGATAGCCTACCACGGCGGCCTCGCTGACATCTTCATGAGCCACGAGAGCGGACTCCACCTCGGCCGTCCCCATACGGTGGCCTGATACGTTGATGACATCATCAACACGGCCCGTAATCCAGTAATAACCGTCTTCATCGCGGCGGCAGCCGTCCCCTGTGAAATAAAGGCCTTTATAAGAGCTGAAATAGGTTTGAATGAACCGCTCATGGTCACCATAGACGGTCCGCATTTGGCCTGGCCAGCTGTCCATAAGGACCAGATTCCCCTCTGTCGCACCATCAAGAATATTACCGTCTGCATCAACCAGCGCGGGCTTTACTCCAAAAAAGGGCCGGGTCGCCGACCCAGGTTTCAGTGGCGTTGCGCCCGGCAAAGGCGATATGAGGACGCCGCCCGTCTCGGTCTGCCACCAAGTATCAACAATCGGGCAACGCCCTTCCCCAACGACAGTGTAATACCAGTTCCATGCCTCGGGATTAATGGGTTCACCAACAGACCCCAACAACCTGAGGGAAGATCGATCCGTCGCTTTCACAAAATCCTCGCCTTCGCGCATAAGGGCGCGAATGGCGGTGGGGGCAGTGTAGAAGATATTGACTTTGAAATTATCTATGACATTCCAGAACCGCGAGGCATCCGGATAGTTTGGCACCCCCTCAAAAACCAAGCTGGTGGCCCCATTGGACAGAGGTCCATATACGATATAACTATGCCCGGTAATCCAGCCGACATCGGCTGAACACCAGTAGACCTCACCCGGCTTGTAATCGAAGATATATTTGAAGGTCATGGTTACCCAGACCAGATACCCGCCCGTAGTGTGTAACACGCCTTTGGGTTTGCCGGTCGATCCGCTGGTATAAAGGATAAAAAGCGGGTCTTCCGCCTTCATCGGCTCCGGGTCACAATGATCACTGACATCTTGTGACACATCGTGGTACCAGACATCCCTGCCCTTGGTCATGGCGATATCCGCGCCGGTTCGCCTAACCACCAGAACGGTATCCACTGACCGACCGGTAGATGCGGCCAACTCCACGATAGCGGCATCTACATTGGCCTTCAAAGGCACTTTGCGACCGCCCCTTAATCCCTCATCAGCGGTAATAATGAAACTTGACTGGCAATCGTCCAGCCGACTGGCAACAGCATCCGGAGAAAAGCCGCCAAAGACGATCGAATGCACCGCCCCGATCCGGGCGCAAGCCAACATCGCATAAGTAGTTTCAAGGATCATCGGCATGTACATGGTGACCCGATCGCCTTTTTTCACACCCAGCGACTTGAGGACATTGGCAAAGCGATTCACCTCCCGGGCCAATTCGCCATATGTCACCTTCGCGCTTTCAGCCGGATTATCGCCTTCCCAGATCAAGGCGATTTCATTGGCGCGGGATGGCAAATGGCGGTCTATGCAATTGTAGGAGACATTCAGTTCGCCGTCTTCGAACCATTTGATCGATACTTCTCCGCTGAACGAAGTGTTCTTGATAATCTGGGGGTCGCGGAACCAGTCAACACAGTTTTTTTGCTCACTCCAGAAAGCGATGGGGTCGTTGATGGATTGTTTGTATAGGTCCCTGTACTGCCCCTCTGTACAAAAGGTGTTTGCGGCAACAGATTCGGGCACCTTATAAACGGCGATCTCAGACATTGTAATTTCTCCCCACGTATTCCATCCCGATTCGAGCCAGAGTCAAGGCGGCTGGGCAGCGCTGTCAAATTCGGGAGGTCCCTCGCTTGCCGCGCTTAAGTACGACCCTTGTCCAGGATCTAGAAACCGGGAAAGGAAACTCTATTTTGCGATTGAAGGCACATCCATCAGCGTGTAGCTAAAATGATCTGCGGTAATCTTCCATTTTCCATCCCTGTGCACCCAGACATAGAGGGACTTAGCCGGAATGGTATCAGCGTTCGAATCGGCCGGGTGAAAGGTGAACTGGGCAAACTGGTAGACAACTGTTTCGCTGGCTACCCGGGTGAATACAGATTCTGCTGTGATGCCAGGATAGGACGCAATCAAATCGACCATCAACGGAACTAATTCATCATACCCGGACCAGGTTGTCGGACTGTCTGACGCTGTAATGACAGCGTCTGGAGTCAAGTATTCATGTACAAAAGTTTCGGCATCATGGTCTTTTGACCAGACCGTATGGAAGGCGGTATCAAACCGGCCTTCTATGGTTTTAATGATCGCAACTTCATCAATTTCAGCTTCAACCGAAGCTGCGTGATCATCACTGTTGTTGTCAGCTTGCGAACAGCCTGAGACGATGAGAAAAGCTGAAAAAACAACAAATTTTCTCAAGAACTTATTGATCAATGAACGGCTTCCCTATCTATCAGGTACGTGTATGCAAACCGGGACGGTTTATACTCTTATGACCGACGGGCAGTTTTGCCCGTCAGTCAAAACCTCATTGAATCCGATCAGAAAAAGCCGAGCCGGTTCTTGTCGTAGCTGATCAGGACATTCTTGGTGCGGCGATAGGCATCCAGAACACACTTGTGTGTCTCGCGACCGATACCGGATTTCTTGAACCCGCCGAAGGAAGCATGAGCCGGATACAGATGGTAACAATTCACCCAAACTCTGCCTGCTTCAATCTGCCGGGACACATTGTGCACCTGATGCATATCCCGGGACCAGACACCAGAGCCAAGGCCGTATTCGGTGTCATTGGCGATAGCAATGGCTTCTGCCTCATCCTTAAAGGTCACAACGCCGACCACCGGGCCAAAAATCTCTTCCTGGAAAACCCGCATAGAGTTGCTGCCTTTCAAAATGGTTGGCTCAATATAATAGCCACCTTCAAGGCCATCGACCTCTCGTGCAGCGCCCCCGGTCAGCACCTCGGCACCCTCATCACGGCCAATGTTGATGTATGACAGGATCTTGTCATACTGCTCGTTGGATGCTTGGGCTCCAATCATCGTCTCTGGATCCAGCGGATTACCCACCTTAATGGCTTTAACGCGCTCGATGGCGCGCGCCATGAATTTTTCATAGATACTTTCCTGGATCAGCGCACGAGACGGACAGGTACAGACTTCACCCTGATTAAGGGCAAACATAACGAAGCCTTCAATCGCTTTGTCGAAAAGCTCGTCATCTTCGGAGGCTATACTTTCAAAATAGATGTTCGGCGACTTCCCACCCAATTCCAGCGTGACCGGAATCAGATTTGGAGCCGCCGCTTCATAAATAGCTTTACCAACCGACGTGGAGCCAGTGAATGCTACCTTGGCAACACGGGTAGAACTGGCGAGCGGCGCGCCAGCTTCCTCACCAAAACCATTGACGATATTGACAACGCCGGGGGGTAACAAGTCGCCAATCACCTCCATTAACACCAGGATTGATGTCGGGGTCTGTTCGGCTGGCTTCATAACCACACAGTTACCTGCCGCAAGTGCTGGCGCCAGTTTCCATGTCGCCATCAGGATCGGAAAATTCCACGGAATAATCTGACCAACTACACCAAGCGGTTCTTTGATCTCCATGGAGACAGTATCACCACCGAGATCCGCAATATCATCGGATTCGCCACGGATGATGCCCGCAAAATAACGGAAATGATCAATCGCCAGCGGCAGATCAGCGGCCTTACATTCCCGGACTGCTTTGCCGTTATCCCAGGTTTCAACCATAGCCAGAGAATCGAGATTCTGTTCAATGCGGTCAGCAATCTTCAGAAGGATGGTGCTGCGCTCTGTTACCGAGGTTTTGGCCCAGCCATCCTTTGCAGCATGCGCGGCGTCAAGAGCAAGATCGATATCTCGAGCGTCGGAGCGTGCAACTTTGGTAAAGGCCTTGCCGTCCACCGGCGACGTATTGGGAAAATACTGTCCGCCAACCGGCGCAACAAATTTGCCACCAATATAATTGTCATATTTTTCTTTAAACTTGGGTACATCAAAAGGCATCTTGCCCTCCATTCGATAAAATCAATGATCCTCGATCGTCTTGAAATCTCTAAACATCCGCCATGAGCACAGATTTCAGGCGTACTGTCTTCTCCAATCCGCCCATGCCTCCCCCGACTATCGGCTCCGGCGCTAGCCTATGCGCTGGCGTGGTCCACTCCCGCGAGAAACCCTAATGCGCCGGCGTCACGATAACAGCGTCGGTGAAATAGCCACGGATTGCATCATCAGAGCAATCCGTTTTCACTATACTTGGCCTCTAGTCATCCAGCAGCCCGGCGCCGTTCAGCCCTTGAGCTGATCACGCACTTTATCAGCGGCAACCAGTCCCTGTTCGATGGCGCCGTCAATAAAGCCACGCCAACTATTGGCCCAATCACCACTTGCAAAGTGTATACGGCCATGGGACGACTGCATGTCTTCCAATATACCATAGGCCTGACCCGGGCGAGGCGAGAACCAGACACCTTGCGAATAGGGGTCATCATTCCAGCCATAGCCAAATGCCTGAATTACTTTCGCATCCGGCAAAAAAGTCTCAATGGCTTTCTGAACGGCTTCGGTATCGTTCATATCAAGGGTATCAGTGCCTGGGCCAAAACAGATCAGATGAGTATGGCCATTCTTGGCGCTGTCCCACAGCACATAGTTGATTGGCACGTCGCCACCAGGAGCCCAACCACCAAAGGCCTCGTATTCACCTTCAAGCTGGACATGCAATTTGGTGCCAGATCCGGCATGAGTATCCTCGGAAGCTTTCAGCTTGCCGGCCGGAAGCGCAGGTGAGAATTCAACATCCCGCAAAACGTTTTGAGGCATCGCGCAGACGACAGCGTCGGCAGTGAATTTCTTATCCGTATCGGTCAGAACCTCAACACCGTTTTTCGTCTGAG
This sequence comes from Kordiimonas lipolytica, assembly GCF_042651265.1. Taxonomy (GTDB): domain Bacteria; phylum Pseudomonadota; class Alphaproteobacteria; order Sphingomonadales; family Kordiimonadaceae; genus Kordiimonas; species Kordiimonas lipolytica. Next base: position 8,115 of record NZ_JBHSCR010000015.1, read on the forward strand.
TCACTTTGCGAACCGGGGTCGACAAGTGGATATCAGCATTAGCGTCGCCGATGATCTTCTCCAGAAGCGCTTTCGTGCCACCCTTGATTTTGAACCGAAGTCCCAGATCATTAATACAAGTGCCGCTGTATCCTGCGTGGGCATACCAGCGCAGAATGTAGGCATAGGACACTTGATCCATTGCATTGGCGCCACAGGTCGAATGGTAGCAATCTATATAAATCTTCTCGATTTCGGATAGATCTGCCGTGTCCAGTTTTTCCTGCATAGTTATATTGTCGGTTTCAATCCACTTCAGGTCCTGGAAAGGCATGGAAGGAAACGGCATCATCTCATAGGCGTCAGGATAATATTTCCGCCAGACTTTGTCGTGATCCTCTGCAGTTGGCCAGATGTCCGACCATTTTGCCTCGTGCCGCTTACCATCATAGTCAATGTAGATCACATTCTCAGCTACAGCGCCGACAGTCTCATCCAATTCCATCCCGTAGCGTCGGATCTCGGACCACACATGGGGCTGCGACCAGTGTACCCAAGTCCCCCCCATATCGACCATTTCACCAGCAAACTTGGATGTAAATGTCCGGCCTCCAAGACGGTTCCTGGCTTCCAGAAGGGTAACCTTGTAGCCGCTCCGGCTTAGCTCCCTCGACGCGGTGCAACCGGCAAACCCGCCACCAATAACAATCACATGACCTTTACTCTTGCCCTTGTATTCCCCTGCCTCTGCAGTACTGGCCGCCAGCGCCCCCGCTGAGGCAACCAGAACAGAGGCTCCAGCACCCGCTGCCAGAAATCCGCGCCGTGATGGCGCTGTCGGTCCGGCGTATGGCCGCCTTACTTCTTTTTTCTCATTGTCGCTCATATCCATTCTCCCAACATCAAAATTCGCCATGCCAAAAGCACGACAGGATGCAGCCTTACTCGCTGATATTCTTGAGGTAACAAATCACGTCAGCGCGCTCCTGCTCCTTACGAAGCCCACCAAATCCCATGCTGGTACCACGGGCATATGCCTGTGGCTTGAGCAGAAACTTATCCAGTTCCTCTTCTGTCCACTCGCCTTCAACTTTGCTGAGGGCGCGCGAGAACCGGAAGCCTTCATAGCTTGCAATGGTGCGGCCATAGACGCCCTTCAGGCTTGGGCCCACCTTATTCTCGTCGGTATCAAGGGCATGACAGGCTACACATTTTTTCGCGGCCTGCTCCCCCGCTACCACGTCACAGCTTTCGCCCGCATATGCGCCACCGGCCATAGCCAGACCAAGCCATACCCCTGCACCTGCATTTATAATCTTTGCCAGTTTCATCACCCTCTCCCTCAGCGGATGTTCCATATAACGTATTTGCGCAAAGGCCCGTTTTGCCGCCAAATGCAGGTGGTGCCTTTTTCTATGAAAACACTGTCCCCTGCCCCATAGAAGGCCTTGCTGCCATCCTCATTTTCGATTTCCACATTACCCGATATGATGGTCAGAAATTCGTCCACTGGATAATCGGGAAGTTTGGTCTCAATAGAGCAACGGTTTTCCCAAACCAAAACCATGAATTTCTCATCAGGCGCCGTGTAGAGCATTTTCAGATGCTCATCGATTGCACCCGAAATAAGCCAATCTGGTTTCAAGGCCTGGCTAGGCGTAAAATCAGCTTCTGTCAGTTTGCTCGGGTCAATGGCTATAAGCACATTCTGTCTCCTCTCTTATGAAGGACTGAGCTGAAGAAGCGAGGAAACCGCCAAGGGTACAAGAATAATCTGCTGATCGGATTATTCGACTGAACTTTCGGAACCCACCGCCAGTCAACATCAAGCCCGCCTCTCCCTCGTCTATTTTTAGAGTCAAATTCGCTTCAAAAACGTCTTTGCGGATCGATTCTTTCTTTTATCCGTCATGTGACGGTATACGCTAGTTACATCACCAACTCTTGTCAACAGAATATCCTGTCTGCTAGATAAGCATTCGTGGCTGGGCGAAATTTCAGTGCCCTTGTCCACGGATAAAGAAGCATGAATGTGCGGCCTTCACCGCACAGATTGCTCGGGAAAAAGCTATAAAACGGCACGTGTGACACATACCATATAGAACGCTAAATAAGATTTTTCCGCCGGGCGGCTATCAGGAAACTCCGAAGGAAGGGATATTTTGTCTGATCAGGAAACAGTTATTGATGAGTGGCAAGAATCCGAGTCTCCATTCCATTCGTCTCAAAAAGAGGTCAGACACACTTGGACCAAGCGGGAGAGAGAACTTCTCGATTCCGCCCGCCAGGTCTTTATTGATGAGGGGTACGGCTCCTTTTCGATGCGCAGGGTCGCCAAGAGAGCTGGTGTTCACCTGAAAACGCTTCAGCACTATTTCAACAGCAAGAGCGAGCTGATAACCGCGGCGATGAATTTCACGCTTGATGAGCACTATCTGGCAATGTACGAGGAAATTGATGGTGGCATCACTAACCTGAGCCCCGAAAAGGCGTTGTCCTGGGTATTGAAGTTTCTGATCGACGATTGTACCACCATGGAAACAGGGCTTTTCTTCGTTGAAATATGGGCACTGGCAGCGCGCGACCCTGATGCCTGTATGGCGCTGGACAGCTTTTACGTCCGCCATCGCCACCAGATTGCGAACCTGATCTCCCACGCCAATCCAGCCTTGTCAGAGTCTACTGTCCAGCTCCGCGCCGCGGTCGTCGCTGAACATATCGAAGGCCTGGTGATGTTCATTGGTCACAACAAACCCAAACACCCGGAGATGGCTGGGATAAAGGACGAGATCCATGACCAGCTCATGCGCTATGCTCTGTCGCCCGAATAGATCGAAAATCTGAGCCAAGCCCCCTACCATATTCCCGCTGGATGAAAGCACAAAAAAAAGACACCGCCGAAGCGGTGTCAGTGAATATGCCATTTCCGTGGATGCTCCAGTCACTGTCCCGGTGGACAGATGACCAGATAAAATGGCAAACCTTCAGTCTTCTCCTTACTGTCCCGGTATCCAGCTTGTACCGGCCAATGGCACCCGCGCCATAGCGGCGCTTTCAATAGTCAGCGCAACCATGTCTTCCGGCTCCAGATTATGAACGTGAGACTTACCGCAGGCCCTAGCCAGTATCTGCGTCTCCATGGTCAAAACACGCAGATAATTGGCCAGCCTGTGTCCGGCAGCTTTCGGATCCAGGCGTTTCATCAATTCAGGGTCCTGTGTTGAAATGCCGGCAGGATCCTTGCCGTCCTGATAGTCATCATAAAAACCGGCGCTGGAGCCGATTTTTTCGTACTCAGCCTGCCACTGCGGATGGTTACAGCCAAGCGCGATCAACGCCGCAGTGCCGATAGAAACCGCATCCGCGCCGAGCGCCAGACATTTGGCCACATCAGCGCCAGACCGAATACCACCAGAAACAATCAGCTGCACTTTTCTGTGCATGTCGATCTCCTGCAAGGCTTCAACCGCCTGCGGCAGTGCCGCCAGTGTCGGTATGCCGACATGTTCAATAAACACGTCTTGGGTCGCTGCCGTGCCTCCCTGCATGCCATCCAGCACCACCACATCTGCACCAGATTTTACTGCGAGCATGGTATCGTAGTAGGTGCGGGTCGCACCGACCTTGATATAGATCGGCACCTTCCAGTCGGTGATTTCCCTGAGTTCCAGAATCTTGAGGGTCAGGTCGTCAGAACCCGTCCAGTCAGGATGTCGGCAAGCGCTGCGCTGGTCGATACCTTTAGGCAGATTGCGCATTTGCGCCACGCGATCGGTAATCTTTTGGCCCAACAGCATGCCGCCGCCGCCGGGTTTTGCACCTTGTCCAAGGACGATTTCAATGGCGTCTGCTTTCCTCAGGTCATCCGGATTCATACCGTACCGGGATGGCAAGTATTGATAGACCAGCTTTTTGGAATGGCCCCGCTCCTCAGGCGTCATACCGCCATCGCCCGTCGTGGTGCTGGTGCCGACTTCGGTGGCGCCACGGCCAAGCGCTTCCTTGGCGTTGGCTGAAAGTGACCCAAAACTCATGCCCGCAATCGTAATCGGGATATCAAGCTCGATCGGGTTTTTCGCGTAACGTGTGCCGAGTATTACATTGGTGTCGCAGCGCTCACGGTAGCCTTCCAATGGATACCGCGACGCACTGGCGCCAAGAAACAGAAGATCATCAAAATGCGGCACAGGGCGCTTGGCGCCAAATCCCCGAATATCATAGATACCGGTCTCTGCCGCATGTTGAATATCATGGATGACATCGCGGTTAAAAAGGGCGGATTCCCGCAATCCAGGCCTCTGAGTGGTCATGTTGCCCTCTCCTTTAATAAGCCGACATGTTGTCGACTTTAAAATTGTACAATTGGCGTGCCGAGCCATAACGTTTGAAAGCCTTCGGGTCTTCATCCATACCGGCAGCATCGAGCAGAGCCTTCAGCTCTTCCAGGTGTTCGGGGCGCATTTCTTTTTCAATACAATCTGCGCCAAGAGACTTCACCTTTCCCTTCACGTAGAGCCGGGCTTCATACAGGGAGTCGCCAAGCGCATCCCCGGCATCCCCACAGACCACCATGCGTCCCGATTGCCCCATGAAAGCGGCCAAATGCCCAACCGAGCCTTTAACGACAATGTCGATGCCCTTCATTGAAATACCGCAGCGCGCCGCGGCGTCGCCTTCGATCACCAGCAGGCCGCCGTGGGCGGTCGCTCCCGCAGACTGGCTGGCGTTGCCGCGCACGCGCACGGTACCGGACATCATATTTTCAGCAACACCTGTGCCGACGTTTCCATTCACCTCGATATTGGCAAGCTTGTTCATGCCTGCGCAATAATAGCCGGTATGGCCATCGATTTTCACAGACACCGGGGAGTCAACACCGCAGGCAATATTGTGCATACCACCGGGGTTGGAAATGGTGATTTCCGTGTCATTTGCGCCGTCGGTCAGGTCATGTAGCGCTTGATTGACTTCTCTTATCGAGACTTTTTGCAGGTCATATTCGCTCATGCCAGTTCCAGTTCCTGTCTAGATATTCCTTCATGGGCCGTATGGCCCCAGGCATAAACCTCGCCCGGTTCCGGCTCCCACAGCCGGGCATTCTTGATGCCGGGGAGACTTGCCAACGCCCGGTATTCCGAGGCCATCGCCACATAATCATCCGTTTCAGCCAGAATCGCAGGCTTGCAGGCAATCCGATCGCGAACAACTGCAAAGCCGTCCCGTGTGCCCACTGTCAGGGTGTAAAAGCCGTCCAGGTCATCCAGCGCGGCAATCAGCGCTTCTTCCAGGCTTTTGCCCTGTTGCATGCGCCACATCACATAGCCTGCGGCAACCTCTGAATCGTTCATGGTTTCAAAGACAATGCCCTGCTTTTTCAGATAGGCGCGCAGTCGGTTGTGATTGGACAACGACCCATTATGCACGAGACACAGGTCATATCCCGTGGAGAAGGGGTGGGATCCGTCGGTCGTGACTGCGCTTTCTGTAGCCATGCGGGTATGCCCAATGGCGTGAGTGCCTTTCATGCCGGGGATGTTGAACTTTTCAGAAATAGCTTCCGGCGACCCTATATCTTTCAGGATCTCTATACTGAGGCCAATACTGCGAACCGCGACATCCGGAAACTCCGATGACAATAGCGACCGGGCAGCTGTACCGTCGCCTTTGACCTTGGCAACTATGGCACCGGCATTCTGAAACCAGTCGACCGGCGCGCCAACGCCCTTCTCAAGGGCGGCCACGACCGCCGGCCAGTCAAAATTAATATCCTCATGCTGCAGGGTCAGTTTAACATGGCTGTCATCGACCTCGTCGCCATAAATGGCGATGCCCGTACTGTCCCGGCCACGATCCGCCATCTCAATCAGCATTGGCGCAAAGAGAGCACCGAGCTTGCCCTGAAGCGCACTGTTCTTGAGGTATAAACCCACAATTCCACACATTGCTTTGTCCTTTATTTGAATAGATTATGATCAGAAGAATTCTAGGTAGCGATCAACTTCCCAATCAGAGACGTGACGCATATAGTCCTGCCATTCTTGGCGCTTGACCTTGATGAATTCCTCGATGATCCCCTCTCCCATACGTTCGGCCAGAACCTTGTCTGCTTCCAGTTCATCGAGGGCCCGATCCAGACTTTGCGGCAGAATATCCAGGCCCATTTCCTTGAAATCGCAAGCAAACAGGTTGACGTGGTAGGGATCTCCCGGATCGATTTCCTTGTCGACGCCGTCAAGGCCCGCTGCGATTAGCCCCGCGGTCAGCAGGTAGGGATTGCAGCCCCCATCCGCCATGCGAAACTCAAGGCGGCCATAGGGACAACGCACGAGCGTTGAACGGTTGTTACCGCCATAGGCGATAATCGCCGGGGCCCAGGTCGCGCCCGAGAGAGTGGTGCCGACAATAAGCCGCTTATAGGAATTCACCGTTGGAGCCGCCAAAGCACACAGAGCCTTGGCATGCTTCATGATGCCACCAAGGAAATGATAGCCGGTTCTGGACAACCCCAATCCGCGCGCGTCAGAATCATCATGGAAAATGTTATTTGATTCTGCGCTGGACATCGAAATATGCAAATGCATGCCGGAACCGGTGCGCTTTGAGTCATACTTCGGCATGAACGTACAAATCAGCCCCATTTGATGGGCGATTTCGCTGGCTGCCATACGGACAAAGACGTGACGGTCCGCAGATGTCAGGCAGTCAGAATAGGTGTAGTTGATTTCGAACTGTCCATTGGCATCTTCATGGTCAACTTGGTAAACATCGAAGCCAACTTGCTGCAAGGAACCAACGAATTTTTCAATGAAGGCACTGGATCGAGCCAACCCCTTGTAATCGTAACAGGGTTTTTGCAGGGTATCCGTCTCGTCAGCCTGTTTCAGTGTGCCGTCCGGGTCCCGCTTGAGAAGATTCATTTCAGGCTCGATACCCGTATTCATGGTCCAGCCACGCTTCTTTAGCACTTCGATCTGCCGCATAAGTGTGTAACGGCTGTCATAATGGTAGGGTTCATCGTTGACATGGCCGACACAGACAACACGGGCAAAACCCGGCATCCAGGGCATGAGGCAAAGGGTGCTGAGAGCGGCCCTTGCCATGTAATCGGGTGAGTGGGGCTCCTGATTCATGCCCCAGATGGCAGCGCCAGCGAAACCAGCGCCGTCGGTGACGATATCTTCAAGGTGCGACGTCGGAACAACCTTGGTTTTCGCCGTTCCATGGATGTCCACGAACTGCGCCATTACAAACTTGACGTCATTTTCTTTCAAAAATTTCTGAGCTTCCTTGAGTTCCACCACTTTTTTCCCTTCTCTGTTTCTGTTTCCCGCCCTATTTCGATTTCATTACTTGCCGGCCGCACATGACTGCATCGAAGTCTCCAACGCCCGCGTGAAATAGCGGCTGTAGGTTGGGTCGCACCCAATCAGATAGCCATCACCCAGAGCGCCTGACGCCTTTTTCAGCCAGCAACTGATTTTCAAAAGGCGTGACATCAAAAATTCTTCCGGCGGCCTGTTTCTCAAATCCAGCGAGGATGTCCGCTTTAGCCATTCTTCGACACCATCGCCGGACAGCAGAAACAAGGCGTCAGATCGAGCATAAACGGTCAGATTGTCCCGCCGTTCCGGCTGCAACAACGGCTGACCGGAATGTGTCAGCAGAAAATATTCTTTCTTGCCGAGGCAGGCGATAAATCCGCCGTCCACCAGGTCATGTACCGTCAACACCGCGGTCGGTGCATCCGGCAGGACTGCTTCCACCGCTTCACGCGCTGCCGTGCCCCGAATATGAAACAGGATAAAGCCGTCGAGCGACGCAATTGTCGGTATCCCGGTCATGCAGCCTCTCCCGGCACTGCGACACCATCAAGGGTATCAACGCCCAGCCTCTGACGGGAGTCGTCAGGGTCATAAAAAGGCAGATCGGCACGACTGACCTTGACCATCCGCCCGTCACTGATCCTGACATGAAAGCTGCCATCGGCCCGCACCGTGCCGTCATCCACGTAAGCAAGACCAATCACCTTGCCGATAGTGCGGCTCTGGGCAACACTGGTGATACGGCCGCGGATGTCACCATCAGCGATCACCAGATGGCACTCGGCCATCTTTAACGCGGCTTCATCGATGTCCGCGGTGAAACCAACAAGGCTGCGCGCTCTCTTCGGCTTAAGACATTCGAGCGTACGCTTGCCAACAAAATAATTCTTCTCGGCGTGGACCGCCCATGACATCCCCGCCTCAAACGGATTTGTGAGACCATCCGTATCCTGACCAACAATGATGTGTCCCTTTTCGAGCCTCAGCAGCCGCTGTGCCTCAACACCAAAGGGCCGGATGGAGACACTTTCTCCCGTGTCCATAATGGCGGCAACCGCTTTTTCAAGCGCCGCAGGCGCCATGTGTATTTCATAGCTCAGCTCTCCAACAAAGGCGGCCCGCATTAGCAGCGCCGGTTCGCCGAACACCAGACCCTGACGCACCGCGAGGAAGGGAAAAGCCTCCTCTGAAAGGTCAATGTCGGTCAGCGGGCCCAGTACTTGCCGTGATAGCGGGCCGGCGATATTGATCGCGCCCAATTGCCCTGTCAGGTTCAGGATATCCACATCCAGACCCCACTCCAGTATCCGCTTCTGCATTTCCGCAAAAGAGCTGTCGGAGGTGCCGGACGTCGTTGTAACATAGAACCTGTTTTCAGAGAGCCGCGCCGCAAGCCCATCATCGATGACGATGCCCGTTTTATCCACCATCAAGGCATAACGCGTCATGCCCTCATTAATATTGGACATGCGCATGGTGTAAAGTCTATCCATCAATTCCGCAGCATCGACACCGAAAATCTCGATTTTCCCAAGAGTTGAAATGTCGATCAGCCCGGCGCCACTTCGGACTGCTGCGACCTCGGCAGATATTGCGGTTCCGCGGTCAGCTTCGAGGCCATAAAACTCGGGTCGTAACCAGTGCCCGGCTTCCATGAACTGTGCGCCGTGGCTAGCATGGAAATCATGCAGCACAGTGCGGCGCATGGGCCGCAGCCGCTGGCCGGCCAAAGCCTTGACCGGTACCGGATGGAACATGGGCCGCGCTGTTGTAGATCCGGTCTCATCGATACTGCGATTCCGTTTCCGGGCCAGAATGCGGATCCCATTCATGTTTGAATGCTTGCCCTGACTTGGTCCCATACCGATGGTCGAAAAACGCTTCATCAATTCAATATTGTCAAAGCCCTCTTCTGCGGCGCGGGTCAGATCTTTCAGGGTCAGATCCTCGTCCATATCGACAAAGTTCCAGCCTTTGGCATGCTCAAATACAGGGTATTCGTGTGAATGCGCTGTCTGGCTGCGGCCTGGCCGCTTCGGCTGACCGACAGTTTGTCCAAGCGCATCCGCCGCTGCGAGCTTGCCACAGGCCTTTCCATCGACCTGTTTGTCCGACAGATCATAAACACCGTTTACCCGGCCAACTGCATATAGGCCCTTTGGCTGGTCGCCCGGTACCAACTGATGCAGGACGGGGTCATAGCTGAATTTCACCCCCGCCTGGTAGAGGAGAGCAGCTGCAGGCGCAAAGCCAACACTAGTCAATACACCATCAGCACTAATAAGGGTGCGCTTGCTGCGGTCAAGGTTGCCACCCTCATCCAGAGGGCAAATTTCTATAGCGGCAACACCGGACTTTCCCGTAACAGTTTCATATATTGCGGAGTGATCAAAAACCGGGATACCCTTGTTCTTGATTTCTGCCGCCGCGCCCCCACGATCGGCACTTGCCGCCAGATCAACAACGGCTGCGAGTTCAAGACCAACAGAGAGCATATCAAGCGCCGCATGATATCCCTCCTCGTTGGCGGTAAGAATTACGGCACGCTGGCAAGGCTGCACAGCATAACGCGCGATCAACCGTTGCGCGCCCGACGCCAGCATCACACCAGGGACATCATTATTACCAAAGACAGCGGGCTGCTCGAATGCACCTGTGGCAACTACAACCGCCTTTGCCTGAACCTTGGTAATACCTTCCCTGGTAACAAGCGGCACCAGATGATGGCCATAATAGCCACAGGCCTCGGCACCGGTCAGGATTGTGATGCCGGGCTCAGCCTCAACAGCCGCGATCAGCTTTTTCAGCGCCCTGTGCCTGCTAGCGTCAGAGAAACTCTGATAGTGCAGACTGCCGCCCAGTTGAGGGTTTTCGTCAGCGAGAACAACCCGAGCGCCGGCCTCGGCAGCTGACAGCGCTGCAGACATACCGCTCGCGCCGCCCCCGACAACCAGTACATCCGTATGATGAGAGGTGGCGAAAGGACGTTCAGAACGCCAACTGGTATCCACACGACCCAGCCCAGCAATGGCACGAATCCGCCTTTCCCAAAAAGGGAACATACCTTTAGGGCGGTAAAATGCCTTGTAGTAAAACCCTACCGGTAAAAATCTTTTGAATTTTTGCAACAGGCTTGCCCGGTCTCGCTTCAGCGATCCGAAGACATTTACCGGCATCAGTGCCATGCCGCTTTCTACGCGCTCCACATCTGCCCTGATATTGGTGCGTTCAGCAGTCTGGACGAGCACGTTTACATCATGGTTCGCGGCACTCATCACGGACCGTGGGCGGTGGTATTTGAAACTGCGTCCAAGGACTACTTCACCATTGGCCATCAGCGCGGCACTGATGCTATCGCCCTCAAAGCCGCTGACCGACCGCCCTTCAAAAGTAAAGTCCAGACGTTTTTCACGGTTAATCCATTCACCGGCAATGGGAGGTAAGCGTCGGGTCATGCCTTTGCCTCCACCTTGGGCTGGTCAATGATGAACTCATCGGTGATGGTATTGCGACGCAGACGGTACCAGATGCCGGTCGGTACATGGCGCCACCATTCCAGTTTGACGCCTGGAGCACCATCCGCATTGAATAGATAGCCAGCCCATTCGCGATCAGAGAGCGTGTCTCCTTCAGGTTCGTCGACCACTTCTCCGCCGTAGCTGAATTCTGACAACGGACGGGTACCGATGCGATCAAGCTTGATCTGTTTCATGATGCCGCCTCCTCCCCTAATGCCCAACTGACGCTGCGCCCTTTTCGCCGACCAGTGACAGGTTGGCGAAACGCTCCAGAGCGTAGGGCTCAATCAATGGATGAGCGCGGCCATTGGCGATCGTGTAAGCCAGCGTCTTGCCGCTGATCGGGGTCGCCTTGAAGCCATAGGTACCCCAGCCACCGTTGATGAAGAAGCCATCAACAGGAGTCAGCCCCATAATGGGCGCAAAATCCGGCGTCATATCCGCCATACCCGCCCACTGGCGAACCAGCTTCACGTCCCCAACAAAGGGAAACAGGTCCAAAAGCATGTCCGCCATGCCCTCGGTAAAATCAAACGTGGACCTGGTGGAATGCAACGGCGCGGGATCCAGGGAAGCTCCCATTACCAGTTCACCTCGGGAAGATTGGCTGATATAGACATGTAAGCTGCCAGACACGATAATACGATCCAGAAACGGCTTGAGCGGTTCGGTGACGCACGCCTGAAGGGAGTAGATCTCCAGCGGGGTTTCAATATCCAGCATTTTTGTAATTCGAGGTGTTGAACCGGCTACACAAGAGACCACTTGATTGGTAGCAATAGATCCACGATTGGTCTCGACGCCGGTCACCGCGCCGCCAGAGGTTTTTATCCCTGTTACCCGGGTCTTTTGATGAATTTCCGCGCCGCGTTGCGCCGCCGCCCTACCATAGCCCCAAGCCACAGCATCATGGCGCGCCAGGGCCCCAGGCGCATGATAGAGCGCCCCCAAGATCGGATGCTCGCCGCCACAGTCAAGGTCGAGGAACGGAACATCTTTTGCGATCTGGTCACGGTTCCACACCTCGCTATCAATACCGAAATGCTTGTTGACTTCGGCCCGCCAGCGCATGGTTCGCAAAGCGCTGTCAGAATGCGCCAGCGTAAAGTGGCCGCGGGTTGAATAAAACAGGTTGATATCTAGGTCGTCAGACAGGTCCTGATAAAGCTTGACGCTCTCATCATAAAACCTGACACCCTCTGGCGTCAGGTAGTTCGACCGAATAATCGTAGTGTTGCGGCCGGTGTTGCCACCACCGATATAGCCCTGCTCAAGAACGGCAATATCCTTGATGCCATGATCACGGATCAGATAGTAGGCGGTTGCCAGTCCGTGACCGCCGGCACCAATAACAACCACATCATATGAGTCCCTCAACGGCTTTTCATCCGGGAAAAACCGTATAGCCTCCTGCCAGGGGAAAAGAACCTGCTTGAGAAGAGCTAAAGACATATGAAGTGGTCTCCTTGCGATCAACTGCACCTCCCGAGGATATTCAGACTACTCCCCTCCGCAATAAGAATTTTAATTTCATGAAAATTTTATTCATGATATGAATATTCTATCCTGTTGGTAAAAATTATTTGGGCGACTGGGAAGAATAATGGTCGGAAAACTTAGTGGACATGTTGGATTCGAAATCAGGCGGCGAAGACTCGCCCAAGGAATCAAATTACGTGAGGTTGCCCATCTCGTAGGTATCAGCCAGGGCATGCTTAGCAAGATTGAAAACAACCAGACCAATGTAAGCCTTGATGTCCTTGAGAGCATCTGCAAGGCACTGGGAATGGCCATATCTGAAGTATTTGGGGACTACGACAGACCGCGGTCCACTGCCCAATATGTGAAAGCTGATCAGGGCCCCGAAGTCATCGGCCGAGGGACGAGCCAAGGCCATTCCTATCAACTACTGTTTTATGAGAAGGGCTATGAAAAAGTTTTTGAGCCTTTCCTTATCACTTTGAATGATGCCAGCGAGGTCATTCCTGCTTTTTCCCACCCGGGAATTGAATTCCTTTACATCATTCAGGGCAAGCTCACCTACCGGGTCGGGGAAGACACATATGACCTCGAGCCTTTTGATAGCCTTACCTTTGATTCACTGGTGCCCCACGGCCCGATACACCTTGAGGAGGTACCTGTAAAGCTATTGTCAATATTCTGCACCAGTAGCCAGAATTAGCCAATAATTTGAGCTTTCCAGGCGTTTTTTTCATTTAATAGCAGACAGTTGCATACCTTCTCTGAAAACCCGTACCGGGTTATCCGTTCAATGCTTCTCAAGCTTCCGGGCCCTTCCCGACAAATGGGAAATTGGCCCAGTTATTATTACCCTATTGACAAAAATAATCGCCTTAAATAACGTCCGTCATGTGACGGTGTATAAAACCTGAGCAATCCACGGTGAAGTTAGCGTTGTTCGACGAGTTAGTATCAATGACGTTATCAAGTTCCCTAAGAGGGGTGATCTATTAGCCGTATTTACGATGGCAGTCCGTAACCTTCCTCTAGTGAACCAGCATTGTGGCGAATGCAGCGAAAATTTCGTGAAAGTTAATCAATCGTAAAAACTAAGTTACATCGCAAGGAGAGGAAAATGACAAATACCCCTTTACTGACTTTAACCGCTCTAAGCGCGGGCATTCTGGTGGCACAGGGGGCATTTGCGCAGCAATCCCGGCTGTTGGAGGAAATCACAGTTACAGCTCAGAAGCGGGAACAGAACGTTAACGACGTTGGCATTTCCATTACCGCCCGCACCGGCGATCAGTTGCACGCGGCTGGTGTCCGCGAATCCAAGGATATTCTTCGTGTCGCGCCGGGCGTATTGCTGGATTCCGTCTCCAGCGGCAGTCTCGCAAGTAACCTGACCATACGAGGCATCGCCCAGTCGGATTTTTCGCCAACTCAGGAGTCACCAAATTCTATATATATTGACGACGTATATCTGGCGTCTTCCAGTGCGGCGGCGTTTCCGATTTATGATCTCGAGCGGGTGGAAATTCTAAGAGGCCCTCAAGGCACCCTATTCGGTCGTGCATCAAGCGGCGGCCTGGCCCATTTCATCAGCAAAGGCCCGACTGAAGAATTTGAAGGTTATGCTTTTGCCGAGTATGGCCGTTTTAACAGCATCAACCTTGAAGGCGCAATCAGCGGTCCGATCTCAGACAAGGTGCGCGGGCGCATCACCGGCCGGTTTGAAGATGCCGACGGCTGGTGGAAAAACAAATTACCCGAAGGGAAAGACACCATGGAAAATAAATTCTATGGCGTCCGCGGCCAGCTTGAAGCCGACCTTTCTGAAAACCTTGTTGCCAACCTGATCATCACTTATGATAAAAAGCCGGAACATGAGTCAGGGAATTACAAGGGCATTGTAGCATATCTAGACCCTGTAACCGGAGCTCCGGCACCCTTGCCTGCGGATGTCGATGCCTATGGCACCGGACCTGGAAATGACTTTAATGGTTATCGGGATCCTTTCCCCAACGCCCAGACAGGTGAGTTCAACAATATCGGCCTTTTCCGAAACGAGAAAATGACCGGTACGTTGAAGCTGGAATGGAGTGGCGATGACTTAACCGTCACCTCGATTTCAAACTACACTGACTTTGAATTTGATTATGTGGAAGACTGTGATGGCGGTCCAGTCAACTATTGTGCTTATGGCCTTGGACAGGAGCTTGAGCAATATAGCCAGGAACTGCGCGCCACTGGCACCAGCGCAGATGAAAAGCTGGTCTGGACGGCGGGTCTCTATTACCTGAATATCAGCCAAGATTCCTATATTTCGTTTGAGTATCCGAGCCTGTCTGGAAGTGACTTTGCCTTCAGCGACATCAACATTATCGATCAGGGCGCAAAGTCCTACGCTGCATTTGGGCAGTTGGAATATCAGATTTCAGAGAAAGTGAGAGCCAGCTTTGGTTTGAGGTACACAAAAGACGAACGTGACATCGACTCCAAGCTGTACTATCTGGAACTCGGCAATGGATATTTCGGCGGCACCGGCACCACAGTGTATGATCTGCCCTTGCTGGACTATGACTTCAGCCCGGAAACCGTCGGCGCTCTCTCTTCTCTGGATAAAGATCTCTGGACTGGCAAACTACAGCTTGATTACACACCGGACGACAATACACTCATTTTCATAAGTGCGTCCCGCGGTCAAAAAGGTCCAGGGTTTAACACCAACTCAAACGGTGCCTTGGGTCTCAATGAAACACCATATGGTTCTGAAACGGTGTGGGCTTACGAAGCGGGTACAAAGATGGCCCTTGCTGAACGTATGGTGCAGCTAAATGTCAGCGGCTACTACTACGATTATAATAACTTCCAGGGTTATACCTTTGCCGCATTCCAGAACATCGTGGCGAATTACGATGGTGAGTTCTACGGCGGTGAACTGGAAATCAATGCCAGCCCGGACGACAGTATTTATCTAAGCCTCGGTATTTCATATCTTCACTCAACATTGAAAGGCATCCCGACCTATTCAGGAGTTCAGGATCAGGATGGTGTGCTGGCGCCAAAATGGACAATTAATGGCCTCGCCAGCAAGAGCTTTGATGTGGGCCCGGGATCTCTGACACTCCAGTGGAGTTTTGATTACATTGATGATCGCTATGCATCGCTTGATAATAATTTTGCTACATTTGTGCCCGGATCCTTCGTGCATAATGCGCGGGTGAGCTATTTCCTACCGGACCAAGACCTCGAAATTTCTGCCTTTGTTGACAACATCAGCGATGTGGATCGTCGGAACTTTGCCTTTGACCTCATAGCCTCGGGGGGTAACGCTGTATATAGCTACGCCAAGCCACGATGGTGGGGCGTTTCACTTCGCAAGAACTTCTAAACCGCAAGGCCGTTCAGCAACTGAGGGGCAGGGGAATATACCTCCCCTGCCCCAGTGCTTTGACCTGCACCCCTGGAAAGTCCTCGATTTAAGGTTAGTCTGTTCTTCATCTTGGACTTGCCCCCAACGCTGGACCGCTGCCTGGAGCGTTTTCCCGTCTTCTAACTCATCGGAGGGCAGGTGGCCCCGATTGAGCTGTGCGGTCGGTCGGTGTTGTACTCGTGGCGGTACGCTTCACATTTTACTTGGGCATCATCCAGAGACAAGAACCAATTCTGGTCGATGCACTCGGCCCGGACTTTGCCGTTGAATGCCTCCACGAAAGCGTTGTCGGTGGGCTTTCCGGGCCGGCTGAAGTCGAGCACTACACCGTTCATGTAAGCCCAGAGATCGAGATCCCTGGAGATGAACTCCGGCCCCTGATCAACCCGGATGGATTTTGGCATCCCGTGTTCGGCCGTAACTCGCTCAAGCGTCCGGACAACATCGGCCCCTGTGTAGCGCGTTCGGACATCAATGGCCGGAGAGATCTTCGAGAAAGCGTCCACAATGGTCAGGATGCGGATTTTGGAGCCGTCAAAGAGCTGGTCCGAAAGAAAGTCCATCGCCCAAACGTCATTGGGCTTCTCGGGCGGCCTGCGGTCTTCCCGCAGCTTGGCAGCCACCTTTCGCTTCGGTCGCTTGTTCCTGATTTGCAGGCCTTCCTCCACATAAAGCCGGTAAACCCGTTTAGCATTCACTTCCCACCCCTACCGTTTCAACAGGATATGAATCCGCCGATATCCATAGCGAACGCGGGTCTCCGCAATCTCCCGGATGCGCCTCCTCAAAGCTGCCTGTGACGGCCGCCGCGCCTTGTAAAAGTAGGTCGATTTCTGCAGGCCAAGAACAGAACAGCCACGGCGGATCGAAACCTGAAAAATACCTTGCAGATAGTCAACCAGGCGTCGGCACGCCACAGGCGCTACAGCTTTTTTGCCAGAACATCCTGCAGCATCGCCTTGTCCAGGGACAGGTCCGCCACCATCCGTTTGAGCCGGCCGTTCTCTTCTTCGAGCTGCTTCAGCCTTTTCACCTCAGACGGCATAAGCCCGCCATACTTCTTGCGCCATCAATGGGATGGACGGCTCTCCCTCAGGTAGCGCAGACTTGATGTGCGCAACGAAAGGAGAATGGAGATGAGCATAGAAACCCTTGGCATAGATATCGCGAAGAATGTGTTCCAGCTGCATGGAGTGAACAAGGCCGGACGGGCGGTGTTCAAGAAGCGCGTGATGCGCGACCAGTTGCTCCAGGTCATTACCCGGATTGAGCCCTGCATGATTGTCGTCGAGGCGTGCACCGGCGCGTTTTATTGGGCCCGTAAATTTGAAGAACTCGGCCACAAGGTGAAGGTTATCAGCCCGCAATATGTGAAGCCTTTTGTGCGAAGGCAGAAGAACGACGGAAACGATGCCGAAGCAATCTGCACAGCGGCCCGCCAGCCCCATATTCCCTCTGTGCCGAAGAAGTCGATTGAGCAACAGGACATTCAGGCGTTACACCGCGCGCGTCAGCGTATGGTGAACCACCGCACAGCTGTTGTCAGCCAGATCCGGGGCCTGCTTCTCGATCGCGGCTTTGCCATGGCGAAATCAATAACGCGGGCGCGGCGCCTCATTCCGGAGATCTTGTCGGATCACGACAATGAGCTCACACCTCTGGCGCGTGAAGCCATCGCTGAACTCCATGACCTGTTCCGCGACCTTGATCGCCGCATAGCCAGCTTCGACAAGAAGATAGACGCTGTCTTTCGACAGAGCGAGTCCTGTCAGCGCATTGCAAAAATCAAAGGTGTGGGCCCCAAGACAGCGACTGCAGTCATCGCCGCCATCGGTGACGGATCGGAGTTCAGAAACGGGCGACACCTGGCCGCATGGGTTGGCCTCGTACCACGACAGTTCTCCAGTGGCGACCGGACGACGCTGATGGGAATATCCAAACGGGGAAGTCAACATTTAAGAAGCCTGCTGGTTCATGGGGCGAGAGCCGTCGTGCGAACGGCACCGAACAAAACCGACCCAAACAATCAGTGGGTCAATCAGCTTCGAGAGCGGCGCGGCTTCAACCGGGCCACGGTTGCGGTCGCCAACAAGAACGCACGGATTATCTGGGCCGTGCTGCACAAAGGTGAACCTTACCGTGCCGCTTTCTGAAGACCCGCCCAAGGTTTGCGAGACGACGGAGAAATGAACTGCACAGGTCGGACCGGCATGCAACGAGCCTGATTTTTATCGAGGCCTTCATTCAATGGCCTACCAGCTGTAGAGGCGTGTGTGCGCGGATTCCCCATTTGGGCGCCCTGGACAAACCAGGTGACGCCGGATAGATGTTTGCAACGGACCAATGCAGATCATGTCAAAATCGGCTTGCAACGGGAGAGCCGTCCATAGATATAATACGTCTGCTGCGAAACGCCCGCTTTCCGGCAGACCTCCTCGACACTGAAACCGTCGTCTGCCTGCTTCAGAATAAAGGCGATCTGCTGCTCACTGAACCTGGATTTCTTCATCATCCGTCCTCGCGTTGCCTGCCAGACATATTACGAGAAAATTCTCACATAGAACGGTCCAGTTTCACGGAAGCAGGTCATTCTATATCTGCTACCGGAATCAGGGCCAGGGTCAAGATCACATTACATTGGGGCAGTTCCCAGAAGACGGCCTGATGGATGGGAGTCCCTAGGAGATATCGGCTGGGTCGATCACGAAGGATATATCTATCTAGCTGATCGGCGAACAGATATGATCGTCTCTGGTGGGGCAAATATTTATCCGGCAGAGGTCGAAGGTGCCCTTGAGGCTCATCCAAATGTTCAATCTTGTGTGGTTATCGGGCTTCCGGACAATGATCTTGGCCAGAGTGTCCATGCAATAATGGAAACTGAACATGGGGACATTGCACCCACTGAAAATGAACTTAGAGAGTTCTTACTTGAGTTTCTCACTCCATATAAAATCCCTCGAACATTCGAGTTCACGCAGGAAAGATTACGCGATTTCGATGGCAAGACACGCAGATCAAAACTTCGCGAAGAAAGAATGACGACCTGAAATAGGCGCAGCATCATGAACTTCGATTTCACCAGTGATTAATACTACTTCTGTAACCATATGCTGCATTTTTTCAGTGAAAATTCAACACCGACGTTTTTCGAATGGTACTGTCACATTTACTTTGTCTACCACTGTACTTGAAGCTGCACTATAATTTTGGCATGCAGAAAATCTCATACAATCGCCATCGTTTTCCTCCTGAGGTTATCCACCATGCGATCTGGCTATATGCCCGGTTTACTTTGAGCTACCGTGACGTTGAGGACTTGCTGGTCGAACGAGGCTTGGAAATTTCTTATGAAACTGTGCGTCTCTGGTTCCTGAAATTTGGGAAGGAGATCGCACGCAATCTGAAGCCGACTTGCCCAACATCAGTCTCCCCTCTGCTACACTCGTTCGAATAGAACCTTTCTATCTCTACATTCCACTGGCATTGGTGTCGGTTCCATGGATGCATGGACGAGACGAAAATGAGAAGTGGAGACAGACAATGCTGGACGCCCCCGGAGACGGAGTAACGCGATCAGGCCTTGCGACACAGGTGAGGTCGATGATTAGCCGCTGGAAAACTGTTCTAAACGCCAGACCAAGGGACCGCATCCGCCTAACTCCCCCTGCCGGCAAGCTTGGAGAGATTGTTTACTGCCTTGAAGCGTCAGAAGCGACTTCCCTGCATGACCTGACGACGCTAACCGGGTGGAAGCAAGCAACGGTTCGCGGTGCACTCAGTCGACTTCGGGCGCGGGGATATACAATTCGACGAACAACTCGGGACGGTACCGCTCTGTATCATTTGGAGCAGAGATAAATCATGACTGCTCGTACCGCAAGAAGGCCTAAACACTCCAGCGTCCCGAACGGAAACAGAGGGACGGCCGAGAGCGCAGCCAAGGTGGCAACCGGCCTTGCCGCCTTGCCCTCCCTCTCTCATGCAGAACTCAAATCGCAATGGGTAGAGACGTTCGGCGCCGCCGTTCCCAAGGGCCTGAGCCACCGTCTGATGATTTATGCTCTGGCCTATGAAGTTCAGAAACTAGGCTCAGGGGGTTTGAAATCTGCCGTAAGGCAAGAACTCCGTCAGGTCGCCGACCCAAGCTCATCAAAGGCTTCTACCGACTCTCTCCAACTTACGCCCGGCACCCGGCTGATGCGAGAATGGCGCGGTACCGTCCATGTGGTGGATGTGACCGAGGACGGGCTGGTGTGGAACGGACGTGTTTACGCATCGCTCTCCGCCATCGCCCGGACCATCACCGGCACCCGCTGGAGCGGGAACCGCTTCTTTGGCCTGCGGAAGCGGTCGGATGCAGTGGACGCCTACAATCCAGCGCGAGCAAAGCCCCCAACCCCGAATTCCAGCGCAAAACGCCCAGCCTCCAGGTCGCCAAACAATAGCAGTGTCAACGCTCCCGCTTATCCAGAGTTACTCACAGAAGATGCCAAGACTGACGCCATGCCTCACCCCGAACCGGACCCCACCCCATGACCAGGCTCCGCTGCGCCATCTACACCCGGAAGTCCACGGAGGATGGACTGGAGCAGGAGTTCAACAGTCTGGATGCCCAGAGAGAGGCCTGCGAGGCCTATGTGAAGTCCCAGGCCCATGAGGGGTGGAATTGTTTAGGGGATCGCTATGACGACGGCGGTTTCTCGGGCGGGTCCATGAACCGTCCGGGCTTGCAGACGCTTCTGGGCGATATCGATGCCGGTAGAGTCGACGTGGTGGTGGTCTACAAGGTGGATCGGTTGACACGGTCCCTGCTGGACTTCGCCCATATTGTCCAGAGACTGGAAGACAAGGGCGTGTCCTTTGTCTCAGTGACCCAGTCCTTCAACACCACCAGCTCCATGGGACGATTGACCCTGAATGTCCTCTTGTCCTTTGCCCAGTTCGAGCGGGAAGTCACCGGAGAGCGCATCCGGGACAAGATTGCGGCGTCTAAGAAGAAGGGCATATGGATGGGAGGGCCGGTGCCCCTCGGCTATGATCTCAGGGACAGGAAGCTTTACATCAATGAAGGAGAAGCCCGGACAGTCCGCTGGCTCTTCGAGACTTACCTCGACCTCGGGAACGTCAAACACCTGACCCTTACCGCCCGGGACCAAGGCCTGAGGAGCAAGCGCTATACCCAGCAAAGCGGTAAGACAGTTGGTGGGCATTACTTCTCACGGGGCCAGCTTTATTATCTTCTCCGCAACCCGCTCTATGCCGGAAAGATCCGTCACAAGGACAAGCTCTATGAGGGCGAACATGAGGCCATCATAGACCACGATATCTGGGAGAAGGTCCAGGCCCTTCTCGACAAGAATGGTCCGGGCAAGAACAAAAACAGGACCCTTCCTTCACCTTCCTGGGTCGCAGGCCTTCTTTATGACGACAGCGGAGAACGCATGGTCGCCAGCCACAGTCAGAAAGGTGGCAGACGGTATCGCTATTACATCTCAGCATCTCTCAGGGACAAGAAGACCGATCCCAACAAGGGTTGGCGTCTCCCGGCCAGACAGGTGGAGGACATCATTCTCACCAGCATCCTGGACCTTCTGAGAGATCCAGTGCAGGTCCTGAAACTGACGGGCAGTGACATCTTGACGTCAACCCGGTTGGATAAAGTCACCATAGCCTGCGCCAGGTTCTCGAAACATATCCAGACCGCCAAAGAGAAGACCGACCCGGATACATTCAAACATCTCCTGCGCCCGCTGATCCAGCGCATCGATGTCAGCCTCTACGAAATCAGGATCACCTTTGATCCCCTGGAGCTTCGGGAGCGTTTAGGCGCGATAGGCCCAATATCGGATTCAGATGAGACTCCTGATCAACAGAAGAACGACCCTCCCCGGATCACCGTTCCCGTTCAACTCAAGCGTCGCGGAGCGGAAATGAGATTGGTCATACCGGGCCAGAAGTCTGAATCAAAACCCACCGATGAAACCCTCGTGAAACTTGTGGCACGAGCCCACTGCTGGTTCGAGGATTTGAAGACCGGCAAAGTCGAAAAGGTCCGGGACATTGCCGAACGGGAACAGGTGCATCCGGCAGATGTGAGTCGCATCCTGCCATTGGCTTTCCTCGCTCCGGATATCGTCACCGCCATCCTCCATGGCGAACAGCCCGTCGACCTCACGCCCCAGAAACTCAAGCGTCTCAAGGACCTCCCCCTCGACTGGCAGGACCAGAGACGCGTGCTCGGATTCGTCTGGTCTGGCTTGCCCTGATTTCCTTATGACATCCTGGTTTTGCCTGTGCCGAGGGCGGCCTCTCGAGGCACGGTCATTCGTATTGATAGTCTGGTTTTAGGAGGCTATCGCCCGGATGGATGGGTGTTTATCTGACACCAGACTGCTTCAACGGATTGGACGTCAAAAGCCCAACAGAGACCGGGGCTGGAAATGACCGATTTTGAGCTGAAATGAAGGGTCTCTGATCCAATTCGATCAGCCCATCTCCCGCAGAACTGCGGGAAGTGCCGAATCAAAAAATATCGTTCTATATCAATGCTTTACTGGTGGTGGGCTTCCAGTGAGACGAACCAGCGACCAATTCGCAAAAAATCGTCCGCGCAAGCCCGCGTAAACACGGGATAAATTTGATTCCTGAATCGAATCCGCAAAAGAGAGACCATTTAGCCGAAGTTTTGGAGATGGATTGGTCGAGAGACTCACCGCCTCTGACTCAGAGCTCTAGCACTTTGCTGCAGAGCGACAAGGAATAAGAATTTTTCCTTTAATATCAACCACTTGTGAGTGGTGGAGCCGATCGGGATCGAACCGACGACCTCTACACTGCCAGTGTAGCGCTCTCCCAGCTGAGCTACGGCCCCATGATCATGACGATCTGCTGGTGGTGTTCCGTCCCCGGAACGGCGCGGACTATAGGCGGAGCCCTATTCTCGCGCAAGCAAAAAAAACAGTTCGGGGAACCAGGGTGCCCCGGGCGGCAAAACTGCCGCCCGCAGAGCGAATTTGCTTAGTTTTCGTCGTCCGAAAGCGACGTGTCGACCATGCCCGACACTTCGTCATCATCGTCGTCGTCAAGGCTTACGTCACCGAGAACATCATCATCGTCATCGATATCGATGTCGTCCTCGTCGTCGAGATCCACATCGTCCTCGTCTTTGTCGGCTTCCTTGGCAGGCTTGTCTTCAATGATAACCGGTTGCTTGGCTTTCAGAACAGGCTCAGGCGCCCACTGGTTGCCGCAATCGATGCAGGTTGCCGGGTCGTCTTTACCCAGATCATAAAAGCGCGTGCCGCATTTCGGGCAGGTGCGCTTTGTGCCCCATTCGGGTTTCGCCACGTCTCTCTCCTTGCGTTTCCGCACTTATCAGGCCTTGCGCTCATTGCGCTTTTCGGCCAAGAATTCGGCGCATCCCTTGCCATGATCGTTTGCGCCTGTCAAAGCATTAGTGTCTGTCCATACTTCTAAAGCCGGAATTCCTCTCGTGCCAAGTCTTATTTCATCGCCCCGTAGTCCGTTGAACGGCACTGTGAAAGTGCCGGGTGACAAGTCCATTTCCCACCGTTCCATCATGCTTTCGGCACTGGCCGTGGGGAAAAGCGAGGTTACAGGGCTTCTCGAAGGCGAGGATGTGCTGGCGACGGCCGAGGCCATGCGTGCCATGGGTGCCCGCGTTGAGCGAATCGGCGAAGGGCACTGGGTTGTGCACGGCGTGGGCATTGGCGGGCTGCAGACGCCCGATAATGTGATCGACATGGGCAATTCGGGCACGTCCACGCGCCTGATCATGGGCCTGATTGCCAGTCATGACATTACCGTGACCATGACCGGCGACGCGAGCTTGCGTGGCCGCCCCATGGGCCGCGTGATCGACCCGCTCACCACCATGGGGGCCACCTTCAGTGCACGCGACGGCAAGTTCCTGCCGCTTACGGTCACCGGCAGCCAGAACCCGCTGCCGATCGATTACACCACGCCGATGGCGAGCGCGCAGGTGAAGTCCGCCGTGCTGCTGGCGGGGCTCAATACACCGGGTGTGACCACGGTGCGCGAGAAGGTCGCCACCCGCGACCACACCGAACGCATGCTCAAATCCATGGGCGCGGAGATTGAGACGGCAGAAGAAGACGGGCTTTATGTCGTGCGCCTCACCGGCCAGCCTGAGCTGAAGCCCGTGAACTTCGAGGTGCCGGGTGACATTTCCTCGAGCGCCTTCCTGCTGGTCGCCGCATCCATCATCCCGGGCTCGGACATCACGGTCGAGAATGTGGGCATGAACCCCTTGCGCACCGGCATCGTGCACGCGCTCAAGGCCATGGGCGCGGATATCGAGATTTTGAACGAACGTACGCTTGGCGGTGAGCCGGTGGCGGACCTGCGGGTGCGTGCGGCGAAGCTCAAGGCCGTATCTGAACTGCCGGTTGACCCGTCGACGATGATTGACGAGTTCCCTGTGCTTTTCTGTGCCGCTGCGGTCGCGGAAGGCACCAGCCGCTTTAAGGGCCTTGAGGAGCTGCGGGTCAAGGAATCGGACCGTCTCGCCGTGATGGCGGCGGGCCTGAAGGCCAACGGCGTTGAGTTGACCGAATTTGAAGACGGGATCGAGATCAGGGGTGCGGGCGGCAAGGTGAAGGGCGGCGGCATTGTCGCCACCCACCTTGATCACCGCATCGCCATGAGCTTCTCGGTCCTCGGCCAGATGGCGGAAAGCGCCATCACCATCGATGACGCCGCACCCATCCAAACGAGCTTCCCCGTGTTCATCGACCTGTTAACCGGCCTTGGTGCGGGGCTCAAGCTCGCGCGTTGATCAGCCCTCGGCTTCTTCAGCGAATTCCGCGAAGGTGACAATATGGCCGCCGGGCTCGCGGTAGCCGATTTCACGCGCGCCGTAGAAGGTGGTGCGTTCTTTCATTACCACCTCATAACCCTCCAGCGCTTTTTTGCATCCCTCAAGGTCGTCCGTTTTCAGGAACATCAGCACGGGCGTGCCCTCATTCGGGTTTGGCAGCATGCCGCTGTCCTCAAAGATGCTGGTTCGGGTCTGGTACATGAGCTGCACACCGCCCTGCATCAGGATGGCAAAACCCAGATGGTCGCCTTCCGGCACCTCGACCACCTTCTCGAAGCCGACACGGGCAAAAAAGTCGATACTGGGTTCAATGCGGTCAACCGGCAGCACCGCCGTTGCGCTTTCAATCATGGTCCGTCCCTCTCATGTGTTCGCTTTTTGTTCTTATCACTGATATGGCGGAGAGTCGAATCCATATTGGGTTACCGGCCAAACAAAACAGCGGGCCCCGCATGGAGCCCGCTGCCGTGCCATATGTCCCTCGCTGTCGTGAAAGCGAACCCCCTCGCGCTTAGGGACGTCGGGAGGGTGCGGGCATATGATGACGAGTGGCTATGTCAGGGCTGGCTGGCCGTTTGCTTGCGGTAAACCTCAAAATTCAGGCTGTTCACGGAAATGTCCCGGAACACAAAACCGAGGCCGCCGATGATGCAAAGCTGCAGGTAGAAACTGACAAGCACGGGATCGAAAATCTCGAAGCCATACTGGTCTGCGGCCTGGGTGAGGGCAAGGAACAGGCTGACACCGATGCTGGACAGCACATAGATCTTGCCCATCACGCGGATTTGGCGGTCGCGATCCTCGTCCGCGCGGTAGGGGTCGATCTTCTTGCCAAACACCATGCGGCGCATATAGAGCACGTAGAAGATGTTCATGCCGGTGATCATCACAAGCGTGGCATAAACCTCGCTGCCCCATGTAGCTATGTCGCCCTTGCCGCTGAGGTAAAATACCAGCCACAGGGCGAAGAGAAGGGCGGCCAGCGCGACAAGCTTTGGCGGCACAAACTGGCTCATGCGGCGCGGGGCCAGAGACGCCGAACGGCGCGTTTCCGCAAACTGCTGCCGCATCAGCGCATAGTGGCGAAATTCGGCAATCTGGATGTAAAAAAGCGGGCACATCTGCAGCATGAAATACAGCATGACAAAAACCTCATCACCGCCCAGAAGCGCTGGCTCATACCCCGTGCCCAGCATGACGCCAAGGATGACAAGGCCAAGGGCCGCGATGGCGTAATTTATCGCCATGAAAAGGCTGAGGCCGCGGCTTTTTGCGCTTTCGGCGTACCAGGCATAGGGGCCGGGGTAGAGCTTGGGATAGTCTGCGGGCGGGTAGGCTTCGATCACCTCGCGGATACGCGCGCACATCTTGCGCGGATAATGCACGGAGATGAGGTAGATCTGGCTCAGGAACACGGCGTACATCAGGGTGAGTACGGCGGTCATGTTGAAATCGGCAGGCATTTTCTGCTCTTCCTTTCTATTCCTGCATCGCGCTTGCGAAGGCGATGCGGATCTCGCTGTCAGTGGCGCCCGCCTTGCGGCAGGCTTCAATGGCGGTGGCGAGCTGGGACCGGGTCCAGCCAGCCAGGTCGAAGGAGCAATGTTGCTCCGCGTCATCATGGATGAAGGTGCCGCGATAGCCGCGGGTGACGATGACATTGTCACGCTCAAGCAGGCGGTATGCCTTGGCAACCGTCTTGTTATTGAGCCCAAGGTCGCCCGCAAGCTGGCGGATGGACGGCAGGGCGTTGCCCGGCTTCAGGGCCTGGGCTCGTACCGCGCCTTTGACCTGCTCCACCACCTGGGCAAAAAGCGGTTCCTCGCTGTCGATATCGATTGTGATGTTCATGGCTGTTCGCTGTTTTTGATATGTACCATCTGTAATAGGGGTACATGGGGTACAATGGGAAATCAAGCAAAAAAATTGGCAGGGTTTGCGGATGGGCCTATAACCCTAGCTCGAACTTTGGGAGGTGATTCGCATTGATTATCGCAATTGACGGGCCGGCAGCGGCGGGCAAGGGCACTTTGGCGCGGCGGCTGGCGGATGAGTTCGGCTTCGCCTATCTCGACACCGGCGGGCTCTACCGTGCCGTGGGCCTCAGCGTGCTGCGCGTCGGTGGCAACCCGGCCGATGCCGGTGTGGCGGAGGCGCAGTCCAAAAGCCTTGACCTTGCGCTGCTCTCTGACCCCGAACTGCGGGCGGAGGCGACAGGTAACGCAGCTTCCAAGGTGGCAGCCCTCCCGGGCGTTCGAGCTAACCTTCTGGATTTTCAGCGTAATTTTGCAGCCAACCCACCGGAAGGCCGACCCGGCGCGGTGCTGGATGGCCGGGACATCGGCACGGTCGTGTGCCCCGGCGCGGACGTGAAGCTCTTTGTGACCGCAAGCGCGGAGGTGCGTGCGAAGCGCCGTTTCAAGGAGCTGGAGGAGCGTGGCGTCGAGCCCGATTTTGGTGTTATACTCGCCGACGTGCGCGAAAGGGACGAACGCGACATGAACCGCGAGGATGCGCCCCTGAAGCCCGCGGAAGATGCCCTCTTGCTTGATACGAGCAATTTGGATATAGACGCCGTGTTTTTAAGGGCGGCGGCACTTGTGAAAGAACGCATGGCGCCCCAATAACCGATGACGCTTTACGAGAGCGACTCCCGGGCCAGACGCTGACCATACTGGGAAGCTTGGCCCGAGGGGTCATAATTTGTTGGTGTTTGAGGCTTCCGGACCACAGAAAAGCGCGGGGTGGTCCCGCACTTGAGAAACCCGGAAGAAGACCGCCGGAGCCAACCGGCTGGCACGAAAAGTATAGACCTGAAAGGAAGACTACATGTCTGAAGCGGCAAAGATGCCGAGCCTCGACGATTTTGAGGCACTGCTTAACGAAACCCTCCCCTCCGAAGACGACGGCTTTGAAGGCCGTGTTGTAAAGGGTACCGTCGTTTCCATCGAGAACGACTTTGCGATTGTGGACATTGGCCTCAAAGCTGAAGGCCGTGTACCGCTCAAAGAATTTGCCCCGGCTGGCAAAGCGGCTGAGATCAAGATCGGCGACACCGTAGAAGTATTCGTGGACCGCGTTGAGAACGCGCTCGGCGAAGCGATCCTGTCGCGCGACAAAGCTCGTCGTGAAGAAGCTTGGGAAATGCTTGAAAAAGCATTTGAAGGCGACGCCCGTGTTGACGGCGTTATCTTCGGCCGCGTTAAAGGCGGCTTCACGGTTGACCTCTCTGGCGCTGTTGCATTCCTGCCGGGCAGCCAGGTTGACATCCGTCCGATCCGTGACGTGACCCCGCTCATGAACATCGAGCAGCCGTTCCAGATCCTGAAGATGGACCGTCGTCGCGGCAACATCGTTGTATCGCGCCGTGCCGTCCTCGAAGAAGACCGTGCTGAGCAGCGTGCTGAGCTCATGGGTCAGATCCAGGAAGGCGACGCTGTTGAGGGCGTTGTGAAGAACATCACCGATTACGGTGCCTTCGTTGACCTCGGCGGTATCGACGGCCTGCTGCACGTGACCGACATCTCCTGGCGCCGTGTGAACCACCCGTCGGAAGTCCTGTCGATCGGCGAGACCGTGAAAGTACAGGTTGTTCGCATCAACCCGGAAACGCAGCGCATCAGCCTCGGCATGAAGCAGCTTGCAGCCGATCCGTGGGATGGCATCGAAGCCAAATACCCGGTTGGCGCCAAGTTCACCGGTACGGTTACGAACATCACCGACTACGGTGCCTTCGTTGAGCTCGAAAGCGGCGTAGAAGGTCTCGTACACGTGTCCGAGATGAGCTGGGTCAAGAAAAACGTACACCCGGGCAAAATCGTATCCACCAGCCAGGAAGTCGAAGTTATGGTTCTCGAAGTTGATCCTTCGAAGCGCCGTATCTCCCTCGGCCTCAAGCAGTGTGGCGAAAACCCGTGGGAAGCTTTTGCTGCCAAATTCCCGGCCGGCACCGAAATCGAAGGCGAAGTCAAGAACATCACCGAATTCGGTCTGTTCATCGGCCTCGACGGCGATGTCGACGGCATGGTTCACCTCTCCGACCTCGATTGGGAGCGTTCGGGCGAGGAAGCCATCCAGGAATTCAAGAAAGGCGACATGGTCAAGGCTGTTGTGCTCGACGTCGATACGAAGAAAGAGCGTATCTCCCTCGGCATCAAGCAACTGTCCGGCGATCCGTTCTCCAACGTTTCTTCCAAGAAGAAAGGCGAACAAGTCACCTGTGTGGTTAAAGCTGTAAACGAGAACGGCATCGAAGTTGAAGTTGGCGACACGGGCGTTACCGCGTTCATCCGCCGCTCCGACCTCGCCCGTGACCGTGCTGACCAGCGCCCTGAGCGTTTCGCTGAAGGTGACAAGGTTGACGCCATGGTTACCGGCATGGACAAAGGCAGCCGCAAGCTGAACCTCTCCATCAAGGCCCTCGAAGTTGCTGAAGAAAAAGCAGCTGTTGAGCAGTATGGTTCCGCCGATTCGGGCGCAAGCCTCGGCGATATCCTCGGTGCTGCACTCGAGAAAGCCAAGGAAGACAAATAAGTCATCCTGTGATGTGGGGCACAGCCGTGCCCCCTACGCGCGACTAAAAGGAATGCGGGTCCGTTGTTTCGGGCCCGCATTTTCTTTTAGGAGACCATAATGACACGACAGCTCAAATTGACGGCCCTTGCGGCGGTCTTTCTCTTCTCCCTGCCGGTTTTCACCCTGCCGGCCGGTGCCGGTGAGACGCTCCCGGAGCCGATGATCGAACGGCTGCATACCATGGCGGCAGACTGGAACCGCGGTGACATGACAGCCTTCCTGAATGGCTACTGGAATGATGAAGGTTTTGTCTTTGCCGCTGGCAAATCGGCATCGCGCGGCTGGCAGTCAACCCGCGAACGGTATGCCACCCATTATCCGGGCAGGGACAAGATGGGTCAGGTGACCTTTTCCGAAATCAGCGCTCGCCGGTTTTCAGGCACTTCCGGCATGATCTTCTGCCGCTGGACGCTGGATTTCGGTGACCACAGTGCCACCGGCTATGCCACCTTCATCCTGGAACGCAAGGGTGACACCTGGCGGGTAACCCATGAACACGCCTCAAGCTAGGGAAGGCACCATGTACCGGGAATCCTTTCGCCTTGCAGCTGTGCCGGCGGCCGCTTTTTTCGCCCTTGCCGCGCTGTGCGCGTTCCTCGAGCACCTGGGGTCCTGAACCCCTGACACGCCACGTCCGGTTCGGCCGGGCGTGGCCATATTTCCGGCTCAGTTTGGCGTCATCGTGTCCATCATCGGCGCCCGGTTCAAAAAACTGTGACAAAAGCCCTTTTCCTAGAAAGGCTTATCTTGACGTGTGCGAGATCAGGTGGCACGCTTAAGGCGCTGGACACGGGTAGCTTGGTTCCGAGTGTTGCTGACAAGATTGCCCCGAGGGGAGGACCTAGATGATAAAGTCCGAGTTGATTGCAAAAATTTCCGAAGCCAACCCCCATCTGTATTATCGGGACGTTGAGCGCATCGTATCCAAGATTTTTGATGAAATTACTGCGGCGCTGGCGCGTGGCGACCGGGTGGAACTCCGCGGTTTTGGTGCCTTTTCCGTGAAAAAACGTCCGGCACGTGTCGGGCGCAACCCTCGCACGGGCGAGAAGGTTGAGGTGGCCGAAAAACGGGTGCCCTACTTCAAGACCGGCAAGGACCTGCGTGAGCGGCTGAACGACTAGAAACCGATGGGCCCCGCGCTTGTGTGGCGAGGCCCGGACCGCAGATACCTAATCGAAAGAGTGTCATGGCACAGTCTCTCGGCAGCCTGATTCGCCGCATTTTCTGGTTTGCGCTTGCGCTTCTCCTCATTCTTTTTTCGGTTTCCAACCGCCAGCATGTGGTTTTGGCACTTGAGCCTTTTGGTGCCCTCTCTGTGTC
Organism: Kordiimonas lipolytica; assembly: GCF_042651265.1. Lineage (GTDB taxonomy): Bacteria > Pseudomonadota > Alphaproteobacteria > Sphingomonadales > Kordiimonadaceae > Kordiimonas > Kordiimonas lipolytica. Next base: position 38,595 of record NZ_JBHSCR010000015.1, read on the forward strand.
GGTGCCGCTTTACCTTGTTCTGTTTCTTGGCATCTTCGTCGGCCTCCTGATTGCAGGCGGTGTGACTGGCTGGCTGCGGCTCAAGGGCTTTGCCCGCCGGCGCAAGGCCGAACGCCGTGCCGGATACCTGGAGGACCAGGTCTCTGCGCTCTCGGAAGATGTGCACAAGGCACACGCCAGGAGCGCCCACGAAACGGTGCGCAGTGCGACCGAGGCCTTGCCAAATGGGGGCAAACAGGGCTAATCCGGGGGCAACCGCCCGGCCGAAAAGGAATACGCCCATGCCTGAAACCGTAAAACCCAGCGACCGCATCTATTGCGCCCTCGACACTGTTGATGTCGCCAAGGCGACAGCGCTTGCAGAAGCGCTCAAGGGCAGCGTGGGTGGCATCAAGCTGGGGCTCGAGTTCTTCTGCGCGAACGGCGCTGACGGCTTCAAGCGTGTGGCAGACGCAGGCCTGCCGATCTTCCTCGACCTCAAGTTCCATGACATCCCAAACACGGTGGCGGGCGCCATTCGCGCTGTGGCACCGCTTGGACCGAAGCTCTTCACGATCCACACGCAGGGCGGGCCGGAGATGATGCGCCGCGCAGCCGAAACCGCGGCGGAAGAGGCTGACCGACACGGGCTTGATAAGCCCTGGGTGATCGGCGTGAGTGTACTGACGAGCCTTGATGGCAGCGACCTGAATGCTATCGGCGTGGCGGACGCGGTCGAGGCACAGGTGGCACGCCTCGCGGGCCTCGCCAAATCGAGCGGCATCGACGGCCTCGTGTGCAGCCCGCGCGAAATCACGCTTGCGCGCAAGGCGGGCGGCGAAACCTTCAAGCTTATTGTGCCCGGCATTCGGCCGGCCGGCAGCGCTGCCGGTGACCAGAAGCGGGTGATGACCCCAGCGGACGCGGTGACAGCCGGCGCCGATATCCTCGTGATCGGGCGCCCGATTACTGGGGCGGATGATCCGGCGGCGGCGGCACGCGCGATCGCCGACAGCATCAACGGTTGACCGTGGCCATGGCGGCCCCGGTTTTCGATAAAATCATTCTGCACATCGGTGCAGAGAAAACCGGCACGTCCACCATCCAGCGTTTCCTGAGCGCGAACCGGGACCGGCTTGGCGCACAGAATATCTATTATCCCCACACCCCTGGCGAAGAAAATCACACCCGTCTTGCGGTTGCTGCCCAGAACAGCGTGCGTGAACAGGGCTTCCTCCGGCAGGAGGTGGGGGATGCAAGCCCGCAGGCGCTGGCAGCCTTTCAGGAGACCTTTTTGGCGGCGTTGCACGCAGAGCTGGCTGATGCGGCCGCAGCGGGGTTCCGGCGCCTCATATTCTCGGGCGAACATTGCCATACCCGGGTGAAAAACGCGGAGGAAGCTGCGCGCCTCGCCAATTTGCTGCGACCGCTGGCGCGCAAGGTCAGGGTCCTCTTCTATGTCCGCCGGCAGGATGAGGTGGCGGTCAGTCTTTATTCGACAGCGCTTCGGGCCGGCTATGCGCATACGGAGCCGGACCTTTCGTTCGGCGCACAGGCGCACCGCTTCAACTACCACGCGGCCTGCTCCCTGTATGAGGATACCTTTGGCCAAGGGGCGCTGACGGTGCGCCTGTATGACAAGGAAGCGTTTCAGGATCAAAACCTGCTGAGCGATTTCTGTTTCGCTGCGGGTATCTTGTGGGACGCAGGATTTTGTGTGCCACCCCGGCGCAATGAAGCCTTGCCCGCAGAGGCGCAGCGCCTGCTGGCGTATGTGAATACACAAAAGGACGGTGTGTTTGCGCCTTCGGGGCGCTGGCGCGGCATGCTTCTCGAACGCCTTGAGGCGCTGCCTGCTGCGCCCTCCGTCCAGCCGACCCGATCAGAAGCCGAGCGTTTTGTGGCACAGTATCAAGACAGCAACGAGGCCGTGCGCGCCCGCTACCGCCCGGACCTTTCGCCGCCACTGTTCGGTATGGACTTCAGCGCCTATCCCACTGTGAAGCCGCAGGGCGCGCTGCCTGCACCAGAGGCGCAGGCCCAGCTTCGCCGCCTGTTTGCAGACCGGCCCGATGTCCTCGCCGACCTCAGCAGGGCCGACGGCTGAGCTACCGCAGTTCCTTGCGAATCACGAGCTTGAGGCCGGACCAGACTTCATCGACAGCACAGACCTTCACGTCGACAAGGCCCATGGGGAGCGCCACGTCGCGCACCACATCCTCTGTCATGTCAGTCGGGACTTTCGATGCCTTCTTGGGCCATGAAATCCAGATCATGCCGTCACGTTTGATGGCCGCCATCAGGCTTGGCAGTTCCGCAGCGAACAGCGCGCGTTCCTTGTAAAAGGCATGGATGAAGTCACAGTCATCTTGTGAATCCTCAACGCCCACGGGCAGTGGGCCGAGCAGCGTGTCATAATGCACCGGGGCATGTTCAAGGCGCACCCGGAAGCCTTCCTTGATGCCCAGTTTCTTGATCAGCGGGGTGCCAGAATAGCCTGCGGTCATGGTCTGTCCTATTCAATCCGGGCGGGCGGCGCGCCCATGCCCTCCAGCATGAGGATGAGCGAATCGCTGCCGGTTAAGTGCCCGGCCCCCACGGCGACAAAAAACTTGCCCGGTTTGTCCAGGACCTGCATCAGCTTGCCGGCCCAGTCGCGGTTGCGGGTTGTGAGCATCTGTTCCCTCAGCCCCGGCGCGATCTTGAGTGCATCATTGAGGATATGATCAAGCTCCGTGGTGTTGCCCTCAAGCCAGGCAGCCTGCATGGCGGCAAAATGCACGTCGATCTGTGCATTCTGTTTGAGCGTATCGATGAGCAGGGCCTTCTCCTGCTGGACGGTCAGGTTCTGGAACAGGGCAACCTGCTGCACCGCGGTCTCCAGCCCGAAAACGGGTTTTGCCATGCCCTCGGCCTGGGCGATGAAAAACTTGTCCGCCCCGCTCGCCGGATTATAGCCCGCTTTGACAAGGCCAATGACCGAAAGCGACAGCCCGGTGAACCAGGGCGTATTCTCCATGAAATGATTGGCCGGCAGGCCGAGCTTGCGCGACAGTCGCTCCACGTCATTATAGATGCCGCTGCCCACAAGCGAACGCAGGGTCTGCCCCTCGGGCAATTTGCCAGCCGTGGTAAAGAGGGGGCCGGCGCGGTCGATTTCCTCGCCGCTCAGCTCCACGATCAGCGCGTCGGCGTCCATGAAGGCCACGCGAGCCTCCGGGCTCAGCCAGTTCATGCCATCCGAAAGGATGTGCAGGGTGCCGAAGATGTGGATTTCCGTGTCGCTGTCTGCCACCCGCCAGAGCGCGGGCGCGCCAAGCGCGGGCTGGGTGAAAGCCACAAGGGCGACAAGGAGGAAACGAAACCTCTACACTGCCAGTGTAACCCGATCTAAAGTTGTCTGTTGTTTTGATGTGGCTTTAAATGGCTTTTATCGTATAATTATTTGAATTTATTGAATAAATATGAGTTTACTTTTTTGGTCTATTAACGCCGATCCGTCTCGAGTTTTGCCGTCGAGGTAAAAAAGTTTTCAAAAATGGTCTCAGTTTTTTTAGTAGAAAAATTTCGATATCTCAAGTTTTGATACCTATACAAACTGGAGCTGAAGCTCAAATGGGGTGAGCTTTGGCACTCGGCAGCCTGTAGAAATTCCGGTGCTGATGCATCGCCTGCAATCAAGAACTCGAGCCACCTCATTTGACCGATGCAGTGTTCATAGTTCTTGCATTGGTCTGCGGAGCCGCAATTGAACAGCCTCTGAGATTTTTACCACCACTTCTTCAGGCAAGTCCTCTAGCATTTTTGTTCTGGCGCGCTCGGTCGCGCCATCAGCGGCCTCCTGTATCGATGCATGGATTTCCTCGATCTCGTCGGGGTCCATCGCAGCTGCCTTGCCACTTTGCAGAAAGTGCCGTGGATAGATGGTGTCGATCGGATAATGCCGTCTGTCGCCAACCGCCATAGCCAGTTTCATCTCCTGCCGGCGCAGTTCATGCCGAGCCAGATTGGGCTCGGCCGACATGATGTCGTAAAAAGGAGTCATCCGGTATCCGCCGCCCGGCGCCAGATACAGGCTGAAATTTTTGGCGTGCCCGTCAGTTGCCCCCATGAGCCAGAAAAGCATCTGGGCTTTGAGGAAATGCCGGCGGTCCTCATCGGCATAGTCGCTGCCGCCCAATAGATGCAGGCATTCGCCGATACCGGGTCCGCCTTCATTATTGTATTTTCGGGTCGCCGGTACGCCAAGAGCCTGGCAGAAGTCTTCCTGCGGCAAGCGCAGCAACCGGCCATCTTTTGTGTGGCGCCGATCAAACCTCTCCACGACCAGAACGCGATTGTCTTCGAAATCGATGATCTGGCTACCTGCCACATCGAGGCCAAACTCGGCGCACAGTGTGAGGCAAAAATGCTCATTCTCGACGCTGTCCGACATATCAAGGCCGTTCGGCAGTTTGCCGAGCTGGGGCTTGAGAATGTGGGTGGTCGGTGTGGCCGCTTTCGGTATTTGCCATCCATCCGCCCATAGAAGAGCCGTCTTCTCCTGAACCCCGGCAAGCGAGATACGGAAGTCGCGGTCCTTGTCTGTGCGGATGCCAAGAGGCGCCGTGGCCAGATTGCGGATGATGTCGGCGACTGCTGCGTCATCCACCGGTTCCCCTTCCGGCGGACCCGGCTGTGCAATATCGTCTCCGTCCGGTACGAACTGCAGGGCTCCCACACAATCCCGGCCGATTTTATCAAGCATGCTGAAAGCGTCCGTGCCCTCAGCCCCGACCCTTTCGGCAACTTTGCGTCTGATGGGATCATTCTCGGGCAGCAGGTTGTCAAAATAAGCCAAGACGGGCGCACCGACATAGCGCTCTTCGCGAAGAGGCAAGGACAGGGAAACCGGGATAGCCCGCCGCATATCCGCAAGCCAATCGGCTGCATAGGTGAAGCTGACGGCACCGTTGTTCGAGCGGTCAAGATTGCCCACATGTCGGCCATTGAGGGCGACCAGGAGGCGGGACGCCCTTTTTTGCCGCGCCATCAGAACAGGTCCTCAATATCCTGGGGTGTGCTTTTGCTGCGCGGCTGCAATTGGATCTCGAGATCAAGCACGCGCATAAGCTCAATGATGGTACTGAGCTTTACCGTCTCGAGGCCATTCTCGACCTGTGAGACCGTGCTCTGCCTGAGCCCAGCACGCTGCGCGAGCTCTGCTTGTGTGAGATTGCGCGTACGCCGCCGCCGCCGGAGCGCGATCCCGATATCCTTGGCCGACCTGACAAGCTGATGATCCATAACTGCCTCATATAATCAGTTAAGATAGCATATACGCTATAGCGCATATTTCGTCAATATACGCTACAGCGTATAAGTCAGATATATACGCTGTAGCGTATACTGAGCGTGCTTGACACCGACCTTTGATGGCTGGTTTTCTGGCGACGATCCGCGTTCTGGGCCAGGTTGCCCGCCGAGGATAGGCGCTGCAATTGAGGAAATTATCGCCAATCAGCGGCGGGGCCGGTAATACCCCCAATAATAGAGGGCTTCAAAAGTAGAATACTTTAGGCGGCCATGGGCATGCCCATGGCCAGTTTCTGTTTTGGCGTGATGCCGCCGAGCGCCATATTGGGGCGCTCATGGTTATAAGTCCAGAGCCAGGCCGTGGCGGCCTCCTGCACCTCCGCAATTGTCTCAAAGATATACTGGTTCAACCAGTCATAACGAACTGTCCGGTTGAAGCGCTCAACATAGGCATTTTGCTGAGGCTTGCCTGGCTGGATGAACTGTAAGGCGATCCCGCGTTTTGAAGCCCACTCTGCCAACTGGTGACCGACATACTCAGGACCGTTGTCACAGCGAAGAGCCAGGGGAGCCCCGCGCCATTCAATAATCTGGTCCAAGGCCCTGATGACACGCGTAGCTGGCAAGGAGAAGTCGATCTCGATGCCCAAGGCTTCGCGATTATAGTCGTCAATCACATTGAAGGCCCTGAAGCTGCGACCATCCGACAACTGGTCATGCATGAAGTCCATACTCCAGACATCATTGATCGCCTCAGGCACAGAAAGTGGCTCAGGCTTTTCCCGATACAGACGCTTCCTCGGCTTGATCCGTAGGTTCAGCTCCAGTTCCCGGTAGACCCGGTACACACGCTTATGGTTCCAGCCATAGCCCTTCACGTTGCGTAGATACAAAAAGCACAGTTTGAAACCCCAGTTGCGCTGACGATCGGTTATGCCGACAAGCCAGTCAGCGATCTCGGCATTCTCGTCTGAGAGCTTCGGTTTATACCGGTAGCATGTCTCGCTGATCGAAAAGGCGCTGCACGCCGCCCTGATACTCAGCCGCCCCTTGCAGACAGCAGTTCTTGCCATCTCGCGACGTCGGGACGGCTTCACCACTTTTTTGCCATGGCTTCCTTGATGACATCATTCTGAAGCTGCACATCGGCATACATCTTCTTGAGCCGGGCATTCTCCGCTTCCAGCTCTTTCATTCGGCTCATCAGCGAGGCATCCATGCCTCCGTATTTTGCACGCCACCGATAAAAGCAGGCGCTGCTCATTCCATGCTCCCGGCACAGTTCAGGCACCGGCGTGCCAGCCTCCGCCTGCTTCAAGATGCTGATGATCTGGCTGTCCGAATAACGTGATGTCTTCATGTAAAATCTCCTGCGTTCTGGTTACGAGAAAATTCTACTTTTGAGTACCGCTATTTATTGGGGGTATTACCGGCCCATTGAGGCATTTGATTGAAAATATTTGCGAATAGTATTGCGAGGTAGTCCTGTCCGCCGTGCAATCTCCCGGATCGATAGAGCTAAGCTCAATCGCTTCTAACGAAGTATAACCAAGTATATCGCAAGCGGACTATACATGGTTATACTTGTGTACATTTTCGCAAAATAACGTTTGTGCTCGCAACCGTATGGCAGGAAATGCTCCCCTGAGTAGCCCCTAAGATTCCCGGACGTCTTGCTCACTAAGAAGAAACGACGCCAGGTAGCTTGGTTCAGTTTTCCTAGGTATTTGTATCGCTTGGTGCGTTACGTATCACATGCTGATATTCGGCTGCGTCAGGGTTTACAAGGCCAAGGGTATCCAGAATACGCCAAGCAGTCGAAAGGTTGATCTTGCCGGACCCTTTTTCAAATTCGATGATCGACGTATGGGAACATCCAACCAGCAAGGCCAGCTTTTTAATGCTGATCTTCTCATAGCGACGTTTGCTTTTGGCATACTGCCCCAAGGCTTTGAGGTTGGGGAGCTTTCCGAAATTCACCGGCATTTCAATTGTGGATTCAGCCATAAAGGGTCTCCCACTTTTCTTCAATTGTTGCGGTGAACTGATACTGCAGGTCATCATTCAAGGACACTTTGTTCTGGAGGCATTCCTTTAAGGCAGATTTGCGTTTCTTGATTTCGGCGAAAACGGCTTCGATTGTTCGCTGATTGAGGCCCAATTTCCCGCCAACTTCTGTGAGGATCGATCGGTCATATTCCTGCCACTGCAAACGTTTGCCATCGAGTTCCAGGCCGAAGACAGTGCTATAGCCCTTTCCACCATAGATGTAGCTATTGAGTACATCATAGATAGGTGACAGGCGAAGTCCTGTTGGTGTTTCCAGTAGGCTCCAGTTCTTCAGGTGGCAGTCGGTATTCCCAAGAATTGCAAAGGCCACAATTCTGCGAAACAAGGTATAGGCATCCAGTTTCGGCGCGGCTGAATATTTTAGCGCCTCAGAAAGAGCATCATAGTCTACCCGGTATTTGTTTTTCCGGTCTCGCCCGGGTGAAATTGCAAGGACTTGTGCGAAGTCTTCACACCGGAGTTTGTTTTCCGTGCCGTCACCATAGTAGCGGTCAAAGCGTTCAACGATGAGTCCCGGTTTGTCGATATTCTGTACGATACCCCGCTGGAAAGAAACAACCTGATCGTCGGGCAATAGTGCTTTAGTCAGAAGCAATGAGGCTTCCTCGTTCTGAACTAGGTCGCCGAGATCGTCCCGGGCAAATTTGGCGATATAGGGGGCTGGCCCTTGGTGCGCTGCAGGGGTGAAACGATTTCCTTCTTTTACACATAGAAGCTTGGCCTGCACGCCGGAGATCGTACGCCGGCTTCCTGCAATCGCTTGTGTCTCGGCGTCTGCCCCCAAGGCCAGGGCTATTGTGGGACGTTCTCCACTGGTTGGCGCAATGCCGACGGCACCAATGCAGTCTTGCCCGAATGCCAGCAATAGACCGAAGTCGTCTTCGTCCTCCGTGTCAGCAATTGCTTCCTGTCGGGCACGTAGCCACCCTTCAGGGGCAAGGTTACTGAAAAATGGATGCACACCGGCACGGTAGGCATGGCGGTCCACCTTACGGGGCAGCGAGCAGCCAATTTCAGGTGCGTCGGCATCATATGTGAATGCGGTGCCACCTTCGGGAACTTCCTCGAGATGTCCAACTTTCTGTCCCTTGAAGGTTACAATGCCTTGTCTGAGAGCTTCCATGGTACCGATTTCCATACCTTGAATGTGTTGTGGTATTAGTATGGTATCCTTTTCGGTACCGTTCAACAAAAAAGTATCGATTTCGATACCTTTCTTCGGACGAAAGTTGAAGGGGGTACCGTTTTCAGTACCAAGGGGGCGCCTATGTCTACCGTTCAAGCGAGGGGTTGGCCCAGCGAATGGGCCACTACACTATAAACCCCAATGTAAGGAAAAAAAGGAAAGGCGAGACGAGCATCCGTGCACTGGATATTGCGCCACCTCCGGGCTCATCACAGCTGCAGACCCTGTCTTCTAACTGGAACGAAACCAATTTTTAGGTCTACCGCCTACCTACTTTCGGGTTGAATTTATGGCTACGCGTATTCATGTTTCATGCTTGCGCCACGATGTTTTACTCGTTGAGACATTGATGCCAATGTATTTCTATTACGCGCCGCGAGCTCGGGAATATGTATGAAGATTGAGGCCTGCGATGCCAAAGCTACCGAACAATATTCACCCTAGCCACCGGGTCGTATCTGTAGCTAGGGATGGGCGAACGTTTGTCTGTGGCGATCTTCATGGATGCTACGATGAGCTCTGGCAGGAAATGCACCAAGCTGGCTTCGATAGAGCCCGGGATCACCTTATCGTTCTTGGAGATCTGACGGACCGGGGCATCAAGAATTATGAATGTGTCAAATTGCTTGCCGAGCCCTGGTTTCATAGCGTGCTCGGCAATCATGATGAAATGATGCTCAATGCCGTCAATCCTCGCTCCGATAAACATTTCTGGCGCGTCAACGGGGGCGGTTGGTTCGATCTGTTGAGCGAAGAGCAGCAGGAAGAAGTACAATATCTCTGTGACCGCTTTGTCGAGCGCTTGCCGCTCAGCATGACCTTGCTACTGCCTGACGGTTCCCATATTGGCCTCATGCATGCCGATGCCCCAACTGATTGGCACGCCGCGGTAGAGGGGCACCAACCACGTATGGAAACCCTGTGGGGTAGAAGGCGGATCAAGGACAAGGATCAGACTTCAGTTGCCAACGTGGATCTCGTACTGGTCGGCCATACCTCCAATAATGCCATTTTGCGCTTGGGGAACGTAATCTACCTGGATACAGGCGCGGGCTTCAGAAATGGACGCCTCACCATGGTTGAGATTGGCCAGTCCCTCGAAGAACTTGAGGCGAACCTTCAGCAGCGGATCGAGTTGGACCGAAGCTGCAACTTTCTGCCCTTCACCTATGAGCCGATTGGTGACTATGAAACAGGATAGTCAGATGAAAACATTTCTCTGCATCGATCTGGAAGCTACCTGCTTTGACAGGGAGACCCTTGGTCGTGATCTCACGGTCGAGGATATGGAAACGATCGAAATCGGCGTGGTTGCCCTTGATGAGGCCGGGGAAGGCGTTGGTGAGTTTCATTCATATGTCAAACCGGCCTATACAGAGGTTTCTCCTTACTGCACGGACGTAACCGGCATCACGGCGGATACGCTGGCTGACGCTCCGGGTTTTGCTGACATGATGGAAGCACTACGACAATGGTTGTTCGGCTTACAGGCGTGGCCGGATTGCTGGTATTCCTGGGGCAATTATGACCTGAAGCAGCTCGAGCTGGATGCGAGCGCCAAAAGATCCAACCTTGTTCTTCCTTTGCCGCCACACCGGAATGCCAAGAAGCTGTTCCAGAAGCAGCACATCCGCAAAGGTAGACAGGTCGGGCTTCTAAAAGCCTTGGAGCTGGTCAATCTGACCTTCGAGGGCCGACATCATTCGGCCCTCGATGACGCACGCAATGTCGCGAGGCTATTTGAATATTTTCACAATCCTGCAAAACATATTCGGTCTGTTACGTGCAGATAATTGGGTCCGAACTGTGTCGTTGGTCGTGCTGAACTTTGACTACCTGTTGCCCCTGACCTGACGTTCAATCCAGGCGTAGGTCTGTTTCAGGCCTTCGGAGAGCGGCTGGTTCGGACGCCAGCCCAGTTTCTCTTCGATCAGGCGGTTGTCAGAGTTGCGGCCGCGTACGCCCAGCGGGCCATCGATATGGCGCTTCCTGAGCGGCTTGCCGGCAATCTCCGTCACCATGTCCACGAGCTGGTTGATGCTGACCATCTCGTCGGAGCCGATATTGACCGGGCCTTCGAAATCGGAACGGGTCAGGCGCAGGATGCCCTCGACACATTCATCGATGAAAAGGAAGGAGCGGGTCTGCGTGCCGTCACCCCAGATCTCGATCTCGCCACCTTGCGCCGCGGACGCCACCTTGCGGCAGATAGCCGCCGGGGCCTTTTCCTTGCCGCCCGTCCATGTGCCTTCGGGGCCGAAGATATTGTGGAAACGTGCGACACGGCACTGCATGCCGAAGTTGCGGTTGTAGGCGAGGTAAAGACGCTCGCTGAAGAGCTTCTCCCAGCCGTATTCGCTATCAGGTGCCGCCGGATAGGCCGAGTCCTCGGCGCAATTGGGGTTATCGGGGTCTTCCTGGTTATAGGCCGGGTACATGCAGGCGGACGAGCTGTAGAATACACGCTTGATGTTCCGCTTGTGACAGAGGTCTACCACGTTGAGATTGATGGTTGCGCTGTTGTGCATGATGTCGGCGTCGTGTTGGCCGGTGAAGATATAACCGGCACCACCCATGTCTGCCGCGAGCTGATATACCTCGTCAAAGCGGCGGTCGATAACTTCGCGGCAGATCGACTGCTCACGCAGGTCACCAATGACAAAGTCATCCGCCTCGGTTTCGGCAAATTCCGGGAACTTCAGGTCGACACCGCGAACCCAGAAACCTTCCGCCTTCAGCCGTTTAACAAGGTGACTGCCGATAAAACCGCCCGCTCCAAGGACAAGAGCCTGCTTTTGCATTATTAAATCCCCATCAATGAATATAACCGACCCGGTGCCCACGCAGGTTATCCGCCATCACCGGTCAGGACAAACAACTGCCTAGCCCCACATTCAGCAATGCGCAGAACCTTTTGCCTTTCAATTGTAGCCAGTCGGTCCAAAGTCCATCCATAAAAAAGTTGAACATTCTTTTATGCTAAGGATGGCCCCTGCGTATGGCTTGCTCGAGAAAAAATTAATCGGCCTCGTCATATGAAACGGATACCAGGTAAGCGACCAGCTTTGGGAGACTGGAATTATCGGATTTGGCTGGGTGGGTTAGACGCAAAAGCCCGATTCCATCCTGGTGATGCGCAGAAATCTTTTGCGGGCGTGATTTAAAGTCACTCTCTGAAAGCCACGGGTTGTGCAGCTTCCATCTATCCCTGGATGCCTTGAAGTCCGGACCTTCGGGGATGTCGATTTCCATTCTCCATCTCCCAACCGGAATCTCGGGCAGGAAAAATTCAACGATTTCGGCGGCAAAAATTGGATCATGAATTCGATATGATCTTGCGTCTGGCGATGATGCCAAGAGAATGGCTTTCATAAACCTTTCGATCTCTTCCGCTGACCAGCAGTCCAATTTTGCGTGCATGCCGCGGCAAACCCGATCGAGTTCCGCTTTCACTCGATTATCGTTCCGTGCCCGGAGACGAATGGAGGCTTCTTTGTCCTTTCCAAACAGCCGAGAATTTCCGCGGCGCGTTTTAAGGGATTGGAGCTCGATGGCTTTTTGGTGCCATTTTTCGATCACTTCCCTGTCCACGTCGTATTGGAAAGCAAGATCTCGCGCTTTAGAGCCTTCTTGCAGCGCGCGTAAAATCTCATCAACCAGCATTAAGTCATGCTTGGCTTGGGTCGTATGACCCTCTTCTGTACCACTTGAGGAAGGTTTCTGTTCGGCGGGCAACACAAATGGGTAGGATGACGCGATCGCTGGTACCTTGTGCCGAACCAAATATTGATGGCGCTCATTAGAGTCGAGGTCTGCGATCTTCGAGCCTTGCACACCTGCGATTTGGGCTAGTTTGTCGGTGCCAATCTCCAGCCGCTGCCTTTGAAGCTTGGAGAAAATGATCAGGTCAGAGAGATGCAGATAGCTCAGCATCGTCTCCCTGGGACCAGCATGACCGGCAAAGGCCGCAAGTGTGTAATAAAGGCCCATGCGGTTGCCGATGTGACCCACCAGGTGTTCCCGAATTGCTTCCATTTTTTCCACCGATAAGCCGGCGATCATGTGCGCAATTTCGGCCTCGCCCTCAAGCGTTGCGTGCAGACAGGACAAGCAGCTATGGCGCAGGCTATGAAAAACGACATCTGCATCACCCGTGACTTGCTCAATTGCCTGGGAGAACATTTTGGAAATTTGCCCTCCATGGTACGGCGCTCCTGTGCTGCCAAAGGAAAAGACAGGAAGGTTGCGGTTTGTCTTTCTGGCATATTGTGCCATCAGCGATTTAAACTCACCCATCTCCCTATCATCGAGGAAAACACCTAGGTTTATCTGCCGCCGGCCTGCGCGCGATTTATTGTTGCCGAATTGATTGTCCCGGATCGAAATGACACAGTCTTTTGAGATCTCCACATCTTTCAATTGCAGCTTCACGAGTTCAGTGAGGCGCATGCCGGTGCGATACGCGAGCATGACAAAAAGAGAGATTTTTCGCCTTTCTCGCGCACTGGGCTCACCGCTTGTCATTAAATCAATTGCTGCCTGAACCTGCCGGAACGACAGCACTTTTGTGCGTACAAGGGAATGGCGCTTAAACTGGTGCCATTGCTGGTTCTCGATCTGAGGTAGTCGATAGCGGCTATCCCTCATGCCAAAGGCATGAAAATCAGCCATTCGTCCAAGCATATAGGCAACTTCGCTAGGGCTGTCATGATAGGTCAACAGGTTACCATAGAGCTCTTCAAGTTCTTCGGCATCATGCAGGTCCGGAATCCTACCATGCGTTTCCAGCAACCAAACGGAAACAAAGGCGGAACAATACCGTTGAAGTGTGGAAGGTTTGTCACCGCGCTTCCCTACATCGATTAGCCAGTCGAGGGCCAAGTGGAGATGGGTCGGAAGGTCTTCGGTTTCCTTGAGCGCTTCCAAATTTACCAACACTTCAGAGATTTTGACTTTGGTGTGGTTTTGCAGCACTGGTCGCAGTGCCGGAATTAGGTGGTTTTCGTAAAATGACCCCCACACATGTGGGTCCTCAGCCCGATATCGCGACGGCGCTTTTCGTTCATCTGCCTTATAGGAAACGGATGCCGGCATATGGGTGGCTACCGGTATGTCGTTGAACAAGCCAATCCATGCCTGGCGGTCAATGGAGAAAGTCTGGAACCGACCGGATGCCAGGGACTGTAGGGCCTCGCTGATGCCCGGGCCCGCTATGCTGTCGTGCCGCCAGAGTGCCGCGGAGGTGAGTTTTTCAAGATCCGTAATAGGGGTTTGATTTGTGTCTTCACCAAAAATTGCTTTTTTAATGAGGTCGAAGACATTCGCCTTCAGAAGCCGCGCCTTGCCTAGCGGTACATCGCTGTTGGGCGACCGTTTTTTATAGAGGCGAATGATCAACGCAAGGCTGACTTCGTCAACGAACCAATGTCGATGCTGGTGACACTTATTTCCAACTTTGAGGCTATATCGGCCTTCCTTCCCGTCGATGGGAATGTCGAGGTCAAACCAGACATACGGCCCCATGGTTTGAGGTTTTACAGTGTGGTCCGAGAGTTGTACCGCCAGATCCGCTAGCAGCTTTGCATTGGCCAACCCGCCTCTAGTGGTCGCGGCATAGAGAATGAGCCCGATCAGGGTCAGATCGTCTTCCTGCGATGACCGGCCAAACTCTTCCAGTCTTTCATAGAAAGCTTTGTCCCAAGCATGGATATACCGGGCAAGGGTGAACCATTTTTCGGTGCGAAAAGACGGTTCAAATGACACTTGTGCAGGGACCGATGGCAGACTTACGGCGATGCCATGGGCATCAATAATTTCCTTTGCACGTTTTTGTAGGTGGCTCTTCGCACGGCAATATTGCTCCGCGGACAGGTTCAGGGCATGCAACTGGTTTTCGGCTTCAGCAAGAGCGACTTCGTAGTCCTCCGCGGTCGTGATCTTTTCGCGACAGAAACCTACCTCGTTTTGTATTTCATCACACTTTTCTACAGCTCGCTTTAGCAGGTGGGCGCGGTCTTTCGCCCTTCCATTGCGACCGACATGCGCAGTATGATTGCCGGCTGGTTCATATGGTTCGATGACATAGTGCTGCGGTGTGTCTGCGAGGGCAATGGCCCCGTAGCGCTGCAAGATTTGCTCTAAATGACAGTTCAGAGACCGGAGTGACGCAAACTCAAAACCACTCGTGCCGCTTAACGGACCAATACCGATCAAAGCATGCCCCATGAACGCGTTGAGACAGTTATAAGGCACAGCGTTCGTTAAGAGACTTCGTAACGTATGGCGGTTCCAGTTGCCGGGTAGGGCGCTGATGAAGCCATGCCAGGATTGCAGAATTTTGGGTGTAAGAAAGCTCTTGCCTTCTTCATCAAACACGAACAGGACAGGGTTTACGCTTCTGAGAGCATTTTCGATATAGCTTGAGGTTTCGTAATCAGTGTGCCGGAGCCTATCGCGGAGTCGGCGTAAATGCTCCACATAGTATCGCATTTGTTGAAGAGCTGTGTCGCACAAAGGTACGACACGGGATGCGTGATTTGTCCTTACAACTTTGTCGCTGATCCAAACAAATCCTGAGGTCAGGTCAAAGTCTCTGAGGTATTGAAAGGGCGCCTTTACTGGCCTATGCCCGGTGGAAAGGCAAAGGACCAAATAGGTATAAAACATTAGGTAGTTGTGATGATTGAAGAGGTCCTCCCGCTTGCCAGTGTCAACCTTCGCGATTTGTGTACGCATGTAGTTGAAAAGCTCTCCAGTCCACTCAGGGGTGGGTACGAGCATGCTACCGATCTTCTGATCATCGGGCATGGCTGGTGACGGTGCGAAGCCAAGCCCAACCAAGTAATTGGAGTGCGCTGCAGTAATGTCGGCCTGCGACACCTGAGTGTAATACATAGCGGGCAACTGATCAGCGGTTTTGCCGCTGACATATCCGGCAATGACATCGTCAACACCCTGATGCTTCAAAGAAAGGGCAAGGTGCGCTTGAATTTTTGCCGGCGAGACATTGCGGTCCTTGAGTGAGGCGAAGGCGGATAGAGTCTGACTTTCTGTTTCAGGCAGTCTCGTCTTTTTTGGGGAAAAGCGGTTATGAAGGCGTACCAGCCCTTCAGCCAGTTCATCTGGAATGTGTATGAAGACGCCGGCTGTTTTTTTCTGTGGAAGCGCCTCATTGGCATTGCGTTCGCCAATCATGTCAGGGCGGCTGCCTCTCGGGATGTTGGGCACATCATAGAGACAATACCGAAAATCGAGTATTGCCCAGCATGGTTCGCTTGGAAAGCCTTTTGCTGTTTGAGGTTTTACCTTCAAACTTCGAAGAAAACTAGTGGAGCGACCCGTGACCAACGAGAGCATGATAAATAGAGCGTTTTCCCATGCGGGACTGCTTTGAAGGTCTCCCGCGCTGAGGAGCTCGAAGCATTCTTTCTTGATGAGTGCGATGTCTTGGTCACTGAGGGCCTTGTGGCTAGCGCCTGACAACAGCTGTGCCATGACAAGTCGTCGAGTGATTTTACGATTGAAGCGGTTCTGGAGGCGCGGTGAAACGGCATTAGGTAGCGACTTTTCCGCTCGAGATGGCTCGACGTAGCTTTTTGATGCTGGGCTGTCATAAGTATTTTCTTTGGCAGGTATTTGGTTGAGGTTGCCGTCTTCACCGACGCGGGTGCAAATTGCGCGTAAAGGGCCACCTGCGATGTCACCGTTGTATAGGGCGGTGTAAAAGTAGGCCACTGAAGCGGCGGCGTTGTGTTGCTGCGGGCGGAGTAAAAGTCTGCCACTTTTTGGC
>NZ_JBHSCR010000016.1:0-83078 GCF_042651265.1 Kordiimonas lipolytica
GAAATTACTACGCCATGCTGGACGAACGCCCCATGGCCGCTTAACTTAAACCAACCTGCCTCCGACAATCCCGGGGCGGTTCAGCATGGCCCCTTCCAAAATAGCAATGGGCTGACTGCTAAATAATGATACAAAAAGATACAGTATATATTAGGCTTCGACACCAAGGTGATGCGCAAGGTTATCGCCATCCGCAAGATGGATCAGGCAGACCGGCAGGAGCAGGAAGCGCTTCTGGACGTTTACCTGCACGCCATTGAAGGCGGCCAGATGCCGGAAGCCGCACCAGCCGCACCAGGCGAAGGCGACGACGAATAGGCTTTGGCTTTATTGCTGAAGTGTTGAGAAGGCGCTGGTTTCAGCGCCTTTTTTCATGGCCGGGTTATCCCTGGCGGGCTTCAGCAGTCAGTTCCGCGTCGCGCGCCAGCACCTTCTGCCAGATAGGGTCGAGGCCTTCGATCTCAAGCCCGAACAGCGCCTTCAGCGTCTCCCGGTAATCATCAAGGTCCGCGATCGTGCGTTTGTGGCTTTCGTCCGCGCGGATGGTTTTCAGTACCCGCCCCCGCATGATCTCAAGCCGGTCCGGGAAGTGCCGCTGGCACACAGCGTTCAGCACGAATACTGACTCTGGCGAGCTCTGGAGGTGCTGACACTTTCTGGCGAGCAGATCGGCGTCGGCCTGTTCTTCGGTGAAATCGAACGATGGGGCCGCGCCGTCCGGGTGGTTATGCAGCCGCCACCAGCGGTCGTCCAGCTTTTCAAGGGCGAACCGCCACTGCCGCTGCTTGAAAGGGCCCTCCTTGAGCGGCGCTGGCTCGACCATGCCGTCCCCAAAGCCGACGTCGGCCAGATAGCGCACGCCTTCAAGGTCCACCAGAAGCGCAAGGTGATTGCCGACCATCTCGTCCCCCAGAAGCGCGCGCCTGACACCTGCGGCCACGCGTGTGACGGAAAAGCCAATCTGGCCCAGGGCCCAGCCCATCAGGCCGTTCATTTCATAGCACCAGCCGCCGCGCCCGCGCCCGACGATCTTTTCGAACGCATCAGGCACGTCGATCCCGATGGGCACACCGGCCTGCACATCCAGATTCTCATACGCGATGGCGTCACTGTGCAGGCGGTGGATGCGCTGGAATGTCTCAAGATCAACCTGTGGTATTCCATTGAATCCAATACGTTTTAGATAGGCATCCAGTTGCATGGGGGCATTCTCACATTGTTTGCCTTTGTGCCAAAAACGGCATGGACACGGGCCCCATAGATTGGCAATCTGAATCCTGATGGGGCAACAACTTATAAAGTGACCACCCTTATTGTGTCTCTTCCTCCGGCTCATGAAAAGCTGTTAAAATATTATCGCGGCCTGATGCAGGATGCAGGCGGCGCCATTCCGCAACGCTCGGCTGTTCATCCATCCGATATCAAGCCGATGTTGCCCTGGATTGCGATGGCGGAACGGCAGGGGCCGCGGCATCTGGTGCCTACCATTATCGGCAGCGCGGTAGACGAGGTTTTGCAGGCCAGCTTCACCGGCATAAATCTGTTCGAATATTGGGACGAAGACATGTTCGATCCCATGGACACTTTTTATTCCAACATCACCGATGTGCCCTGCGGCGGCTACAATGTTCGAACGCTGGTGGGGCAAAACGGCCTTCAGCGCCTTTATCAAAGCTCCATGTATCCGCTTAAAGGGCGCAGTGGCAAGATCGACCGGTTGATCGGCATTATCTCGGTTGCGAAATCGGAACCGCTGCTCTCACGGTTTGGCAAACCCAAAGATATTAAAACGCTGGATGTGGCCCATATCGATTATATCGACATCGGTTTCGGCGTGCCTGAGGGTATTTGAACCATCCGCTGATCCGCGGTAAAATGCGCCATGTTTCATGACAGGACAGAGGCTGGAAAACTGCTCGCCGAACGCCTTCAGGCGTTTGAAGGGCAGGATGCGCTGGTAATCGGGCTGCCGCGTGGCGGTGTGCCTGTGGCCTATGAGGTAGCACATGCGCTCAACGCGCCGCTTGATATCCTGCAGGTGCGAAAATTGGGCGCGCCGGGCCAGCCGGAATTGGCCGCCGCCGCGGTGGCGGAAGGAAATCCGCCGCACTTGGTGCGCAACCAGAAGGTCGTCACCTTCTTCAATATCTCTGACGCTTATCTGGAAAGCACGGCCGCCGACATGCTGCGGGCCATGGCAAAACGGCGGCTTGAGATGGGCGCGGGCGACGGCCCTTTGAATGTACGTGACCGCGTGGTGATTTTGGTGGATGACGGCATCGCCACAGGCGCCACCGTCAAGGCGGCGATTGAAGCCATCCGCGCGGGCGGTGCGAAACGCATTTGTCTGGCGGTTCCCGTTGCGCCGCCTGAGGTCGTGCTTGAGATGCGCCGCCTTGTGGATGATGTCATTTGCCTTGAAACGCCTGAATATTTCCGCGCCGTTGGGGCGCACTACCGGATTTTTGATCAGGTCAGCACGGCAGAGGTCGCCGACATCCTGGCCAGTTACCGCGCGAATTAGACGCTGGTGTGATCCTCAAAGTGCCGGAGTTTTTCTGGCAGGTAGGCATCCGCCATAGTGACATCCTCTGGCCTGCCGGTTGTCAAAAGCCGAACATGGCCTGATCCGCTTTTCTGGAATTCCGGATGCCGCGCCAGATAGTCCTTCAGCGATTTCGCGACGATGTCGGGCTGGGACAGAAGCTCTGTCGATGCGGGCAGGGCGTCACGGAAATAGTCCCGTACCAGCGGGAAATGGGTACAGCCCAGCACGGCAGCATCTGGCGCAGGCACTTCTGCCAGCACTTCGCCCACAAAACCGTCAATCAGGCCGCGCATGGGCGCTTGCCCGGCACCGCCTTCAATCGCGTCCACTAGGCCAGGACAGGCCTTCTGTACCAGGGCTACATGCGGGGCACGCTTGTTCACTTCATCAAGATATGAGCCGCTCTCCACCGTTTTCCGCGTGGCGAACAGAAGGATCGAACGGTCCTTTGGCTTGCCCCCGTTCGGATGCTCCTGGCTCCAGGGCACACCGGTCAGCGCCTCCACCATCGGCACAAGAACGCCAAGGATACGCTTGTTTGGGTGAGCTTGCGGCAGCCAATCCTGCTGCAGGGTCCTGAGGGCGATGGCGGCTGCCGTGTTGCAGGCC
This sequence comes from Kordiimonas lipolytica, assembly GCF_042651265.1. Taxonomy (GTDB): domain Bacteria; phylum Pseudomonadota; class Alphaproteobacteria; order Sphingomonadales; family Kordiimonadaceae; genus Kordiimonas; species Kordiimonas lipolytica. Next base: position 3,158 of record NZ_JBHSCR010000016.1, read on the forward strand.
AGAATGACAAGGTCGCAGCCCGCATCAAAAAGGGTTTCGATGCAGTCCCGCGTCATGTCCACGATCTGCTCGTTCGACCGGTGCCCGTATGGCGCGTTGGCATGGTCGCCCAGATACAGGAAATCCTGGTTTGGCATGGCTTCATGCAGGGCTTCAAGGATGGTGAGCCCGCCCGAGCCGGAATCAAAAACGCCAATCATCAGCGCGTGCGCCCTTTGCTTAAGTGTCGAGACCGTATTCAGCTACTTTTCGATACAGCGTTGACCGGCCAATGCCAAGCCTTCGTGCGACTTCGGCCATCTTACCGTCGTACCTTTCAAGCGCCTTGCGGATAATCTCCGCTTCCAGCTCATCGAACCGCTTGATATGGCCGTCACCGCTTTCGAGCGCCAGCAGCATGCCATCTGCCTGTGGCGCTTGTGTGGCAGGGCCGGGCCCAGGAGCAGAACCAGGCACAGTAGCGGGCTGGGAATGAGGAAGGGTGGGCACAGCGCCTGCGTTGGGCTGCAGATGCGGGAAATCGGCTGGCGTCAGGATGTCGCTGTCCGAAAGGATCACCGCGCGGAACAGGGCATTCTGAAGTTGGCGGATGTTGCCCGGCCAATCGTAGCTTTCAAGAAGCCTCAGCGTGTCCGTTGAGACCTGCTTGCGCGCCATGTCTTCCATGGCGGCGATCTGGTCCAGGAAATGTTCGGTCAGCGCCGGGACGTCGCTTTTGCGTTCACGAAGCGGCGGCAGGTGAATGGGGTAAACATTCAGCCGGTAATAAAGGTCTTCGCGGAAGGCACCAGTGGCGACGCGCTCTGCCAGGTTTCGATTCGTTGCCGAAATAATTCTGATATCGACTTTGATCGACTGCCGCCCGCCAACGGGATCGATTTCTTTCTCCTGGATCGCGCGCAACAGCTTCACCTGCACATCCAGCGGCAGCTCGCCCACCTCATCAAGGAACAGGGTGCCGCCGTCGGCTTCCTGGAATTTACCGATGCGTTTTTCCGTGGCGCCTGTGAAAGCGCCCTTCTCATGGCCGAACAGGATGCTTTCCACCAGGTTTTCCGGGATGGCGCCACAGTTTACGGCCACAAAAGGCGTGCCCGAACGGTCGCTGGCGTCATGGATGGCGTTTGCGAACACTTCCTTACCCACGCCGCTTTCGCCTTCGATCAATACTGGAATGGCGGCCTTGGCTGCTTTTTTGGCCAGGCCCACCGCGCGCTGCATGCTCTCAGATGTGCCCACAAGGGACTGGAAACCGACGCCGGTGGCGTGCCCAGCCATCTGATCGCGCATGGGGCCGATTTCTCCCACGAGCGAGCTGGTCTTCAGCGCTGCCTCTATCGCTGTGCGGATACGTTCGGCGCTTGCGGGCTTCACGATAAAATCATTGGCGCCGGCGCGCATGGCGTCCACCACTGTGGTGATGGAGCTGTGCGCTGTCAGCATGACAACCGGGAGGGCGGGGAACTTGGGGCGGATGGCATTGAGAACCTCAATACCGTCCATGCCGGGCATGACCAAATCCAAGAGCACGACATCGACCTTAGGGGCAGCGCGGTCCATCAGCCGGTCTATGGCTTCCTGACCGCTCATGCATTTTTCAGCGCCAAAACCTGCCCGCGTCACAATGCCTTCCAGGAGTGTGATCTGGGTGATTTCGTCTTCGACTATGAGAACGCGTTCGCTTGCCACTTTATGCCCCTGCCACCGAATCAAACTGTATCATTTCAGGACACTTGTTAACAAAGTGGTAATCATAAAATTTTACCAATCACTTTCTCTTCACATCATCATCACAAGAAATAATGTTGCTCATACGCGCAATTGCGCTACCCTTCCGTTTCAAGGCTCTGGCAGCTCGAGAGGGGCAAACCAGAAATATAAGTTTCAAGTGCTGAAGTGCCTGTTTTGTTGTCTTTAAAAAGTTCAGGGAGAACTGCTTATGAAACTGGCGGTCCTTCGGGAGCGGCGAGACGCGGAAAAGCGCGTTGCGGCCAGCCCCGAAACAGTCAAGAAACTGATCGGCCTCGGGTTCGAGGTCATCATCGAGGCAGGCGCCGGAGAAGGCGCCTCCATTCCAGACAAACAGTTTGAAGAGGCTGGCGCTTCCATCGCCAAGGACCTCAAGGCTGCAGTGAAGGATGCCGACGTCATCTTTTCCGTGCAGGGGCTTGAGGCGGCGGATGCCAAGCACGTGAAAAAAGGCGCGGCCCAGCTTGCTGTGTTGAACCCGTTCGTGGAGCGCGACCGGCTTGACGCCTACGCCAAGGCGGGCCTGATGGCCTTCGCTATGGAGTTCGTGCCGCGGATCACGCGGGCACAGTCTATGGATGTGCTGTCATCCCAATCGAACCTTGCCGGCTATAAGGCCGTGCTGGACGGTGCGGCTGAATTCGGCCGGGCCTTCCCGATGATGATGACCGCCGCCGGCACGGTGCCACCCGCACGCGTTATGGTTATGGGCGCGGGTGTTGCTGGCCTTCAGGCCATTGCGACGGCCAAGCGACTGGGGGCAATCGTCAGCGCCACAGATGTGCGTCCTGCAGCCAAGGAACAGGTTGAAAGCCTGGGCGGCAAGTTCGTGATGGTGGAGGACGAAGAGACCGCAGCGGCTGAAACCGCCGGTGGCTACGCCAAGGAAATGTCTGACGAATACAAGGCCAAGCAGGCGGCGCTGATTGCTGAAACGCTGGCCAAGCAGGACATGGCCATCACAACGGCCCTGATCCCGGGCCGTCCGGCGCCGAAGCTGATCACCGAAGAGATGGTGAAAAGCATGAAGCCCGGCAGCGTGATCGTTGACCTGGCGGTCGAGATGGGCGGCAACTGCGAACTTTCTAAACCCGGTGAAGTGGTTGAAGCGCATGGTGTCAAGATCGTGGGGCACAGGAATGTGCCGTCACGCCTGGCGGCGGATGCTTCCGCACTTTATGCCCGCAACCTGGTTCATTTCATTACACCCATGGTGAAAGAAGGCGAACTTGCGTTCGACTTCGAGGATGAGATCATCCGCGAGTCGCTTGTCACCAAGGACGGTGCCGTTGTGAACGAGCGCCTCAAGGGGGAGAAATAAGATGCATGACATCATCGTAAATCCATTTATCCAGCAGTTCTCTGTTTTCCTGCTGGCGATCTTCGTTGGCTATTATGTGGTGTGGTCTGTTACGCCCGCCCTGCACACGCCGCTGATGAGCGTTACCAACGCCATCTCAAGCGTGATCATCGTGGGTGCACTCATTGCCGCTGGACCGGAAGCCATGTCGATCTCCAAGATCCTTGGGGCCATCGCCATCGGGCTTGCTGCTGTCAATATCTTTGGCGGCTTCGCGGTTACGGCGCGAATGCTGTCCATGTACAAGAAAAAGAAATAGGGGGCCTGGCATATGACACAAATGCATGTGGACCTCACAGCCGTTGCCTACCTGGTGGCAGCTGTTCTTTTTATCCTTTCCCTTCGAGGGCTGTCGTCTCCTGAAACCAGCCGCCAGGGTAATATCTTCGGCATAATCGGCATGGTAATCGCGGTGGTGACGACCATCATGAACCCCGAGATCGTCTCCTATGACTGGATCATCGGTGCGATTGTTATTGGTGGGGCCATCGGCTTCGTGATCGCGCGCAAGATCGCCATGACTCAGATGCCCCAGCTTGTGGCAGCGTTCCACAGCCTTGTGGGCCTCGCGGCCGTTCTGGTGGCGGCCAGCGCCTTCCTGCACCCCACATCCTTCGGGATCGCGGATGCCATGGGTCATATCCACACAGCCTCCAAGATTGAGATGAGCCTGGGCATTGCCATTGGCGCCATCACTTTCTCGGGCTCTGTGATCGCCTTTGCCAAGCTGAACGGCAATATGTCCGGCGCGCCGATCATGCTGCCCGCGCGGCATATCATCAACATCCTGCTGGGTGCTGGCATTGTGGGCGGTATCGCCATGTTCGTGGTGGACCAAGACCTTGAGATCGCAGGCGTGCACATCTTCTGGATCGTCACAGCCCTCAGCTTCATCATCGGCTTCCTCTTGATCATCCCGATCGGCGGCGCGGACATGCCAGTGGTGGTTTCCATGCTGAACAGCTATTCTGGCTGGGCGGCTGCGGGCATCGGCTTCACGCTGGCGAACACGGCGCTGATTGTTACCGGCGCGCTTGTGGGGTCATCCGGTGCCATCCTTTCCTACATCATGTGTAAAGGCATGAACCGGTCCTTCATCAGCGTGATCCTTGGCGGCTTCGGCGGTGACGGTGGCCTGGCTGTGGCGGGTGCTGCGGAAACGCGGCCTGTCAAGCAGGGCAGCGCGGACGACGCGGCCTTCATCATGAAGAACGCTTCCAAAGTGATCATTGTGCCGGGGTACGGCATGGCGGTGGCGCAGGCGCAGCACGCGCTCAAGGAAATGGGCGACATGCTGAAGGACGAAGGCGTTGAAGTGAAATATGCCATCCACCCTGTGGCAGGCCGGATGCCGGGGCATATGAACGTGCTTCTGGCGGAAGCCAATGTGCCGTACGACGAAGTGTTTGAGCTTGAAGACATCAACAGCGAGTTCGCGCAGGCTGATGTGGCGTTCGTGATTGGCGCAAACGATGTGACGAACCCGGCTGCCAAGACGGACCCTCAAAGCCCGATCTTCGGCATGCCTATCCTGGACGTGGAAAAGGCCAAGACGGTCCTCTTCATCAAGCGCTCCATGGGCAGTGGCTATGCCGGCGTGGAGAATGAGCTCTTCTTCCGCGATAACACCATGATGCTGTTTGCGGACGCCAAGAAGATGGTAGAAGAAATCGTCAAGGGCTTCCATTAGAGGCCACTAACGCGTTAGAAAAGAGGCCGCCCCTGGAAATGGGCGGCCTTTGTTGTTCAGGCACGGTTCAGCGATGGCGTCATAAGGTTTTGGCAAGGACAAGACGAAAGGGTTTAGCATGAAAAATCTGATGATGACGGTAGCGACAGCCGCAGCCCTGTTGATGCCCGGCTCAGCAGCGCTGGCTGACGTGGAGGTAACCTTCTCTGACCGCTTGCAAGCCAAGATGGACCGTATCAATGATATCGACACCAGGCGCGAGGAAGCCTTCCGCGAATTTCGCACGGAAGGAACGCGCGGCGGCCTGCCACCGAATGCCAAACTGAACGTCAGCCTTTATGCCGGCACCGAATGGGGCAACGAGCGCCTGTTCCCGGATATTAAGGACTATAACGTGCCTGCGCTGTTTCAGGCGATGATGGAGCGCGGTATCAAGGAAGCCGACCCGGCTTTTGACGGCACGGTGAAGGTCAGGATCAAGAAACTTCAGATTCAGTCGTTTTCGCTGGCGGCGCTTCGGTCCAGGAACACGCAGGCAGGCGGTGATGTGACCGTGCTGGACAAGGACGGCAATGTGGTGGCTGAACATTATATCTGGGTCTCACCAGTGCCCGAATATACCGCCAGTCGCAGCTATACGGGGCCGGACTATGCTTACCGCAAGGCGGCGGTGACCACGCGGGTTGGCCCCATTGCGGCTGAATTTACCGAAAAGGCGCTGAAGAAGCTGTACCCGGACTATGACGCACCTGGCCTGGTGATCGTTGACCGCTAGGCAGCAGGCCAGATCGCTTCCGATAGTAATGAGAGAGCCGCCCCGGGGCTGGGGCGGCTTTTTCGTGACTGGTCAGAAGAAAGTCTCTCGGGAAGTTAGGGGCGGGCAGCCGCAGGAGAAGTTAGGGCCAATCATGGGCCGCCCGCCAAGGAAAGCGCCGCTGTCAGGACCGACGCAGACAAGGCGGGGCATCCGGTTCCGCCTTGCTGATGATCTTATCCCATAAATAATATTAATAATCAATTGCAAAAATGAAATAATGCAGCATATGGCCGACATGGGGTGTTGCCGCAGTTTCATTGAAAAAACTCTTAATGGTTGTGTATTGCAAACCCAAACGTTGATATCCATGACGCAGCTTCTGCGCTATCCTTAAAGATGGGGGCAGAAGGGAAGCATTCATGGATGTTCGGCAATTCGTTCGGCCGATCTTCATTGCCATGTTCTTATGTATGTCGGGGTATGTCGCACTCGCCGGCTTCCTTGCCTATCAACAGGACAAGACCTCCATTGCTGGTGAACGCCAGAAATTTCATTCCGTTATGAACCAATATCTCCGTCGGCTGGAGCTGCTCGCAGAAGATAATGCCTGGTGGGACGATGCCGTTCAAAATGTCGTTCTGGAATACGACGAGAGATGGGTGAAGGAGTCCATCGCAGAAACCACCTATACCTACAGCTTTGTGGTTGGTGTTCTTGTTATGGCGCCTGACGGATCGGTCATCTTCAGCCAGGTCCAGAACGGGCTCCCGCCCGCTGGCGAGCTGCTGGGGGCCGGGCTTGCGGATGCCGTCCGGTCACTGGAGCTTCCTGAAATTGATACACCTGCCAGCGTTAGTGGCTTTGTCGTTGCGAATGAACGCCTGTTCGCTTTCGGGGCCAGCATGGTTACCACCGGCCTTGGATTCCGGTCTGACGTTGGTAAGGACTTCTTCGAAGAGGCTCGACCGTCGCTTGTTTTCGTTTCCGAGATAACGCCAAACATTATAGCCGAGCTAGAGAGCGAATATTCCCTCAAGGGAATCGAGTTCCATACCGAACAGCCGACCGACAAGGAATTTATCCCACTGGCTTTGGCCTCCTCTGAAGGGCAGGCTGCTTACCTTTCGTGGGCCGCCACGCACGCCGGGCGCAACATGCTGATCACCCTGGTTTGGCCCACGCTGTTGATGCTGGCCATTGTCGCAGTCCTGGTGCGCATTTTCCTCAGGCGCGTGCGTATTGTCGTGGAGCGTGTGGCGGCGGCGGACAAAGCCAAGTCGGATTTTCTGGCTTCCACCAGCCATGAAATCCGCACACCCCTGAATGCCATTATCGGCTTTGCCGAAATGCTGCAGCTGGAGATTTTTGGCAAGGTGGAGGGTGAGAAGAACAAGCAATATGTTCAATTGATCCGGGAAAGCGGCGCGCACCTTCTTGCCGTCATCAATGACATCCTTGATATGTCGAAGCTTGAAGCAGGCAAGTATGACATCTTCATGGAAGATGTTGATATCCGAGACCTTGTGAATACCAGCTGTGAACTGGTGCGCGCGCTGGCGGATGAAAAAGACATCAAGGTCAATTGCGATGTCCCTGAAATCAATGTCTATACAGACAAGCGGATCGCCCGCCAGGTGCTTTTGAATGTCCTTTCGAACGCCGTGAAGTTTTCCCCTGAAGGCAGTGTGGTTGAGCTCTCAAGCTCGTCGAACGGGGACTGGTGTGCTCTCACGGTGAAGGATAACGGCATTGGTATGACGGAAGACCAACTGACGAAGGCGCTGGAGCTCTTCGGGCAAGTGCGCGGCGGCGTCCACACCAAACACGCGGGCACTGGCCTTGGCTTGCCGCTTGTGGTGCGTTTTATGGCGCTGGTTGGTGGTGGTTTTGATATTGCGTCGGAAAAAGGTGTGGGTACGGAAATCACGCTAACCTTTCCCACGCACTCTGTCTCCGTGCCGGACTGACGGGCTTTCTGGGCTCCCTGGAGGCTATAAACCTTTTGGCAAGAACCGGGACTTAGACTGATGTGGGGTCCTGATTTGGGTGGGAATGAATATTGGATTTTCTTACCAGACTGTTTGCACCGGCTGTCCTGCTGTGTGCTGTGACGCTAAATGCTGGCACTGCGCATGCCGGGGATAACAAGCTGACTCTTCTTTATGCCGACCTAGCACCCTATGTGACAGCCTCATCCGATGGGGCGCAGGGCTATCTGGCTGATCACCTTGAAGCGGTGGCGAAGGGCGCTGATGTCGAATTGGAATGGAGCTATATGCCCTGGTATAACCAGATGGCGCTTCTGAAGCGTGCGCCTGGCAATGTCTGTGCAGCGGCTTTGTTCGCCACCGAGGCCCGGCGCGAATTTCTTGTATTCACCGAAGCCATCGGCAAGGATTATGGCATGGTCGTGGTGGTCAGGAAATCCGATAAAAGGATCGGGGGCCACCGGTCTCTTGTGAGCCTTCTGGATGATGCCCGCCTTAAGGGAATCGTGCAGGTGGATACATCCTACGGGCCTTATGTTGATCCGCTTCTCAAAGGCCGGGACCTTATGGTCGCCTCCACTTCCACGCCGCGGACTCTCAGGAATCTCGCTGCCGGTGTTGGTGATTTTTTGATCGTGACCAAGCCGACTGTTGAACATCTGATCGTGCAATATAACCTTGGGGATCAGCTCGCTATCATCGCGGACCTTACGGATATGCAGGACGATATCTTTTTCTATATCGGGTGCACCAAGTCAACGGATGGGGAAGCCCTGGCCCGCCTGAACCGGGAACTATTGCGCATGGGGCCGGTCTGCCCCGACGGGCCTTGCCGCTGACGCCTGTCAGCCTTTAGGCGGCTTTGGAAAAAAGGCGCTGGTGCGCTTGATGTAATCCGCGTAATCGGGCCGGCGCTTCTTCAGCGATTTTTCCAGAAGCGGTACGCCCGACCATTTCATCAGGAGGAAGGTCATAAGCGCAGGCGTGAACACTAGCGTCAGGTCATGGCCGATCAGCCATAGGCCCCACCAGACGCAGGCATCGCCGAAATAGTTCGGGTGCCGCGTCCAGGCCCAAAGGCCAGTGTCCAGCACCTTGCCTTCACTCAAAGGGTCTGCCTTGAAGCGTGAAAGCTGCCAGTCGCCCACCCATTCAAAGAAGGCACCGAGGGCCCAAAGAGCCGCTCCCGCGTAGGCCCAGCCGTCAAGGCCGCGCGCGGGTTCTGCCAATAGCCCTATAACCGGTGCTGCGATGACCAGAATAAGCGCGCCCTGCATGCCGAAGACAAACCAGGCCGTGAATATATGGCGGCTGACGCCTGTGCGGGCGCCGATGATTTTCACATAGCGCGGGTCTTCGCCATGGGCCAGATAGCGCCTGAACAGATAGACGGAAAGCCGCACAGACCAGGCCGCCAGCAGAGCTAGTACCAGCGTTTGCGCGGGGCCAAGGGCGGGAAGTGTTGTCGCGCCCGCGCCCGCTGCGATCAGGAATCCCGTACCCCAGAAGGCATCGATGAAGCTCACGTGCCCGCGCAAGATGCTGATGATCCAAAGGGCCAGAAGGCTGGCGGCAAGAGCGGTTGCGCCTGTTAAATAGATGTCGGTCATTCGTGCTCCCCAGGGTGTGTTCGGACAGTGTACGAAATTCTATGTCAAATCGATCAAAAATCCGAAGTTTGTTGGCGCGGGCGGCTGCACCATGTATAGGAAAACGGGTTGGAACAAGGATCAGATGTGACAGAACAGGCAACCATTATCGATTTTTTGGGTGCCAGCCTACGGGGGCTGGAAGCCTCCGGCCGTGCTATTTTGAGCCCCAACCAGCAGAAGCTGGCGGATGATATTGCAGACGCGCTTGATCGCGAGCTCGAGGACATGGTCAGCCAGCTTGAAGCTGTCGCCTCCTGCCAGCAGGAAGAAGACCTGGAAGACGATACGCCGGAAGAAGAGCTGCCCCCTTTCGCTGCTTTCTGTGCTGGTCTTCGCCGTATTGGCACCACGCTTCTGCCGCATCTAGTGCATGAATTTGTGAGGTTATGCGAAAGTCGCGATGTCCCAACCGGGCCATTCCGCTGGATTATCCAGGCACGCGCCGACGCCTTTGTTGCCTACTTGCTGCAACTGGCGCAGGTGCATGGTCTGGCGTTTGATGACACGCTCACAAAGGTGGGGCGGACAGAGCAGATCGCGCTTGCAAATCTGGGGGCGGACCTTCGGGTGGCCATGCAGAGAGAGCTTGAAGGGCTTGACTAAAGCCCTAAAAATTGTTCAGCAATTGTTCAGACAGCCCTTGGTAGGGTAGCCGTGAAATGAGACGAAAGGTGAGACAGAAAATGAAACAAAAATCCCTGTTCTCCGCGGCATTAGTAGCAGTACTCGCGATTTCTTTCGGCACGACGTCTGCGGACGATGACGGTGAAAAAGAAAAGACGCGGGGCGAAAAACGCCTTGAGCGCATTCTTGAAAAATATGAGCCAACGGGCGAAACGCGTCACTGCGTGCCGCTCCGGTACCTGCGGGATTCGCAGATTATCGACGATCAGACCATCTTTTTCCATGGGCTCGGCAAAAAGGCCTATATGAACAGGATGCCGCATCGCTGCATCAGTCTGGCGCGGGAAGAGCGCTTTATGTACAGCACCTCGATTTCCCAACTGTGTAAGTCGGAGATCATCACAGTACTCGACAGTTTTGGGCGTCAGTGGGGCAGCTGTGGTCTTGGCGAGTTCGAGGAATGGCAGAAGAAACCAAAGTCGGACAAGAATGACGAGTAACTGAGTCTCTCATCCAGTGCTTATTTAAGCGAAAGTTTAGGAAATCCGGGGGCTTCAGGCCCCCTTTTTGCGTTTTGTCGCAGGCGAATGGCGTCCCGTCGCATTCACATTCCGCATTATAATATAACAGGTCATACCGTGTCGTAACGATATAAATGGATACGACGCGAGGAAACCCGTTCCATGAAACTTACAGAAAAAAGCCTGAAGAATCCGGCGGCTGTCATCGTGGTGGCTGCCATGGCGCTTGTACTGGGTGCCGTGATGCTGACCAAACTGCCTGTGCAGCTGTTCCCGGCAATTGAGCGCCCGCAATTGGCCGTGCAAGTGTTCTGGCGCGGCGCCAGCCCGTCTGAGATCGAATCAGAGATCATCGAGCCCGTTGAAGAGGTGATGCAAGGCATCCCGGGCCTTGAGGAGATGCGCACCTTCTCGAACAACAGCTTCGGCTTTGTATCGCTGGAGTTCGCGCTTGAATCAGACATGGACCGCACGCTGATCGACGTGATCAGCCGTATCAACCGCTTGCCGCCCCTACCGGCAGATGCGGATCGGCCACGTATCCTGATGAACGGCGGCAACCCGACGGGTGAGACGCTGATCTATCTGTTCACACAGTTCCGCGACGGCAGCTCGCTGCCGCAGGACCAGTATGTCAATTTCATCCAGGACGAGGTGGTGCCACAGCTTGAAAGCGTTGAAGGCGTGGCCGATATTTCCGTGGAAGCAGGCGCGGGGTTTGGCGAAGAACTGCGCATCGAATTTGATGCCATCCGGGCTGCCGAACTGGGCATTAATGTTAATGCCATCGCGCGTCTTGTGGGCCGCACGGTCGACAGCTCAGGCGGCTTTCTTGAGGTGGGCCGTCGGCGCTATATGCTGAATTTCCAGGGCCGGTACGAGCCCGAGGAACTGCGCGCCCAGATCCTGGATTGGCGCGATGGGCGTCCGATCACCCTTGGCGATATCGCCACCGTTGAAGTGGCGCCACCAGACGCGCGCCAAGTGGTGTACCAGAACGGCAACCCGGCCGTGGGTATGCGCGTGATCCGCGAAAGTGGCGCCAACGTGCTTGCCACCATTGATCGCCTGACCGAAAAGCTGGATGAGATGAACAGCGGCATGCTGGCCGAAAAAGGCATCGCGATTGAAAAATCCTTCGATCCGTCGGTCTTTATCAAGCGTGCGATCAACCTGCTGTCCACCAACCTGGTGATCGGCATCCTGCTGGCGGTGGGTGTGCTGTGGTGGTTCTTGCGCCAGATGCGCGCCACGCTTCTGATCGCACTTACGATCCCTGTGTGCCTTTTGACCACAATCATCGTGCTGGCAATGTTCGGGCGCACGGTGAATGTGATCTCGCTTGCGGGCCTCGCCTTTGCTACAGGGATGGTGCTTGATGCTGCCATCGTGGTTCTGGAGAACATCGTGCGACTTCGCGAGCGCGGCGAAAAACCACGCATCGCATCCCTGCTGGGGGCCGGGCAGGTGTGGGGTGCGCTTTTGGCTTCCACCACCACAACCGTGGCTATCTTTGTGCCGATCCTGTTCCTGAAGGACGTGGAAGGCCAGCTGTTCGCCGACTTGGCACTGACGATCGCCATTGGTGTTGGCCTGTCGCTCATCGTGGCGGTTACTGTGCTGCCTGTGGCGGCAGAAGCCTGGCTCAAGAAGCTTCCGGCCAACGAGGCCGCTGGCGCGCGAGCCAAGCGTTTCTCGGGCAAGCTGATGCGTCTCACGGGCACACCCATGCGCCGCGTGGGTCTGATCGTGGGCCTGATGGCGGGTGCGGTTGGCCTCAGCTACAGCCTGTTGCCCAACATGAACTATCTGCCGCCGGTGAAACGGGACGCAGTTGACGCCTTCGTCTCCTTCCCGTCTGGCGCCAACACAGAAACCATCGAACGCGAGATTGTCAGCGTCATCGTTGACCGGTTGAAGCCCTATATGTCGGGTGAAAAGGAACCGGCGCTGAGGAACTATTATTTCATCACCTTCCCGAATGGACAGGGTGGGTCACTGGGCATTCGCGCGAAGGACCAGAACAAGGTCAAAGAGCTTGAGAAGCTGGTGAATGAGGAAATCCTCGTGGGCTTCCCGGATGTGTTTGCTTTCGGCCAGCAGGGCAACCTGTTCGGCGGCTTCGGTGGCAATGGCTCTGTGCAGCTGCACCTGCAGTCGCGTGATCTGGACGGCCTCAGGGACGCGACCATGACAGCCATGCAGCTGGTGCAGGAAAACCTGCCGGGTGCCCGCGCACAACCGAACCCGGATCCGAATGTGGTGTCGCCTGAGCTGAAAGTGGTGCCCAACGACCGCCGCCTGGCTGAAGTCGGCTATACCCGTGGTGACGTTGCGCGCATCATCCGGGCGCTTGGTGACGGCCTGTGGCTTGGCGAACATTTCGACGGCGAACGCCGTGTGGACATGATCCTGAAGTCGCAGGACTGGGCGGAGCCCGAAGCGCTTGAAAGTGTGCCTTTGGCCACGCCGCGTGGTGGCACGGTGCTGCTGGGTGACCTTGTATCGATCGAACGCAGCGTGGGCCCAAGCTTTGTCCAGCGCGTGGACCGCAAGCGGACCGTGACGCTCAATATCAACCAACCCGAAGGCATGGCGCTTGAAGACATGATCGCAGTGCTGAAGGACAAGGTTGAGCCTGAGCTTCGCCCCCTTATGCCGACTGACGGCACCATCAGCTATGGCGGCAGCGCAGATTCGCTTGAGCGGGCCGTTAGCTCGCTGGCTCTCAACTTCGTGCTGGCCCTGGGCCTGCTGTTCATGATCCTTGCGGCGCTCTTCAAGTCCGCCAAGGACGCCATCTTTGTGGTGATCACCATTCCGCTGGCTACAGTTGGCGGTGTGCTGGCGCTGCGCCTCCTGAACCTGGTGTCCTTTGCGCCGCTTGATCTCCTGACCATGATCGGCTTCATCATCCTGCTGGGCCTGGTGGTCAATAATGCCATCCTGCTGGTGGCCCAGACCCGGGCGGGCGAAGCCGAAGGGCTGACCCGTGACGAAGCGGTAGAGCGGTCTCTGGCGCTTCGCCTGCGGCCGATCTTCATGAGCACGCTGACATCCATCATGGGCATGCTGCCGCTGGTGCTGTTCCCCGGTGCGGGTAGCGACATCTACCGCGGCATGGCCACCACAATCGTGGGCGGCATGGCCGTTTCCACCATCTTTACCCTGGTTCTGCTGCCGTGTCTGTTGCGGTTCAAGGAACTGGGCATGATCGGGGCCCTGTTCGCCCGCCTGCGCGGCCGCACATTGCACCCTGCTGAATAAAATAAAAACGCGAGGAACTGAGAGATGACTATGACAATGGCAAAAGCCAAAATCCCCCTGAAAGGAACCCTTGTGGCGGTTCTTGCCGCCGCAAGCCTGTTCACCGGTGCCGCCAGCGCCCAGCAGCGCCAGATGCCGCCAGCGCTTGTGGAAGTGGCGGAAGCCAGCAATGAGATGATGGCGCCGCAAACCTACCTGCCGGGCACGGTGGTCAGCCTGAACGACAGCCGTATCTCTGCCGAAATCGCAGGCCGCGTTGTCTGGATCGCCAGCGAAGGCACGCTGCTTAAGGAAGGCGATGTGATCGCCGAGATTGACGACAGGAACCAGACGCTGGCTCTCGCGCGCAACAAAAGCCAGGTGTCGCGTCTGGAAGCTCGCATCCAGTATCTGGAAAGCGACCTGAAGCGCCTCAAGGAACTGGCGGCCAACAACAATATTCCGTCCAGCCGCCTTGAGGAGGCTGAAAGCACCCTTGCCATGACCCGCGAGGAGCTTTCCCAGGCCCGCGTAGCGGTGGAACAGGCGAAGATTGATCTGGACCGCACCAAAGTGCGCGCGCCGTTCCCGGGCCGCGTGGTGGAGCGCCTCGCGCAGATTGGTGAATATTCTTCCCCCGGTCGCCAGATTGTGCGTCTGGTTGATACCGAGCATCTGGAAGTATCCGCTCAGGCGCCGGTAACGCTTGCCCGCGTGCTGAATGACGGCCAGAAGGTGGTGATCCGTGAGGATCAGCTTGTGGCGGACACGAAAATCCGGGCCCTGGTGCCTGTGGGTGATGCGCTGAGCCGCAGCATGGAACTTCGCGTCAGTCTGCCTGCAAGCGGCCACTATGTGGTAGGTGCGGCATTGCAGGTTGGCGTGCCTGCGAACACGCCCGAGCAGGTGGTGGCGGTGCCGCGCGACGCGCTGGTACTTCGCCGCGAAGGCACTTATGTGTTCCGTGTGAAGGAAGATAATACGGCTGAGCGCCTGATGGTGACCACAGGTGCTGCCACAGGCCGCTTTGTCGCTGTAACCGGTGGCATCGAAAGCGGGGACCGCGTGGTGGTGCGCGGCGGTGAACGCCTGCGCGAAGGCCAGGCGGTTGAACTGCGCGGCGGTGTGAACCTCGCAAGTGGGCGCTAAGGGCGCCCACCTGTTCCGAGTAGCCATATGGACAAAAAGCCAAAAAACAGTGTTGGCCCCAAAAAGCCTGTTGGCGAAGCCCCTAACGGGTCCCATAATGCCCCTGCACAATCAGCGGATGACCGGAGAACCGGTCCCGTTGAGGTGCCGGGGCTTCTTGATTTAGTCCTCGAAGAAGAAAAACGCCAAAAGGCAAATCAGGGGGCTGCCGCCGACATGGATCGTTTCTTTGGGACCAAAGAACGCACGTTCTGGACTTTCCAGATATTGGGCTGGACAGGCTACGGCCTTGTTCGTTCCTTCACTGCATTTGCGATCGGGTTTGACCTGCGCTTCTATTCCATTCTGATTCTGGTGGCGATCCTGATTGGCCTGACCATGACAACAGGGCTGCGCTATCTATACCGGTTCGCCAAGGACTGGTCGTTGCCGCTGCTGCTGCCGCTTGTGGTCATAACCTGTGCCACACTTGGGCTCATGTATTCCTATATCGAGGTGTCACTCGGGCCGATCCTGATCCCATATTTTTCGCAGGCTTCCGGGCTTGGGCTATTCTCAAATGCCATGTTTGAAGCCACGACGCTCTTTGCCTGGTCGGCCATCTATTTCGGCTACCATTTCTATACAGGCATGCAGGAACAGAAGGAGCAGGCGCTGAAGGCAACGGCCATGGCGCACCAGGCACAGCTGAAGATGCTGCGCTACCAGCTGAACCCGCACTTCCTGTTCAACACCCTGAATGCCATCTCCACCCTCGTGCTTGAGAAGTCCGAAGAGGACGCCAACAAGATGCTGACGAAGCTCTCAAGCTTCCTGCGCTTCACGCTGGTGAACCAGCCAACGCAGCGTATCCCGCTGGATCAGGAACTGCACGCGCTGGGGCTTTACCTGGAGATTGAAAAGGTCCGCTTTTCAGACCGGCTGAATGTGGAGTTTGATATCGATGAACAGGCGCGGTCCGCACTGATCCCAAGTCTTCTGCTGCAGCCGCTTATTGAAAACGCCATCAAATATGCCATCGCACCGGAAATCGATGGCGGCACCATCAAGGTGGAAGCGCGTGTGGAAAACGGCTGGCTGAAGATCGGGCTGAAGGACAGCGGGCCGGGAATAGACGACCTCAACAATATCGTCAGTCAGTCGGGTTCGGGCGTGGGCATTACCAACACCAAGGAACGCCTGCACCAGATTTACGGGCCAGACCACCTGATCATGCTGGAAAACCTGGAGCCGAAAGGCCTTGGTATCTTTATCGAAATTCCTTGCGAACGAAAGAAACAAACTTAAACTTCAAAGCGGGCCGGATTTTCCAACCACAGAGCTCGCAGCAAAACTGACCGGGGTAGGAACATGGGGAAAATACGCACTATTCTTGTGGATGATGAGCCACTGGCACTGCGCGGCCTGAAGATCAGGCTTGAGAAATTCGACGATATCGAGATCATCGGCACCTGCTCGAACGGGCGGGAAGCGGTGAAATCCATCAAGGAAATGAAGCCGGATCTGGTTTTCCTGGATATCCAGATGCCGGGCTTTGACGGCTTTTCGGTCCTGCGCTCGCTGGTGGGCGAGGCGGAAATCCCGCTTGTTGTGTTCGTCACCGCCTATGACCAATATGCGCTCGATGCGTTTGAGGCCCACGCGCTTGATTACCTTCTGAAGCCGGTTGAGGAAGACCGTCTGGCGGAAGCCATCACCCGCGTGCGCGAGGCTATCAGCCAGCGTATGGCGATTGAACAGAACGCCAAACTGGTGGAACTGATCGAAGGCATGGACGAGCCGTCGAAGGAGGCGCTGACCGCTATTCTGGAACAGCCGGTGGAAAGCCATGATGACCGCTTCGATCCGCACCTGCGCATCAAAGACCGCGGCCATATCACCATCGTTAGTGTCTCTGACGTGGAATATATCGACGCGGCGGGGGACTATATGTGCATCCATGTAGGCGAGAAAACGCATATCTTGCGCGAGACCATGAAGACCATGGAAAAGCGGCTCGATCCCAAGATTTTCCAGCGTATTCACCGTTCCACCATCGTGAACCTTGATAAGGTGCGAGAAGTGAAACCCCATTCGAACGGCGAATGCTTCCTGACGCTTGAGGGTGGCACCGAACTGAAGGTCAGCCGGTCCTACAAGGATGTGGTTGGACGTTTTTTATAGGGATAGGTTTCTAGTCATGGAAACTGAGGTATTGGCATTGGTCGTTTCTGGTGCTTCGGCTGTAATAGCAGGGGTGTCTGCATTCTATTCCTATAGGTCTGACGTTAGGTCCAAGCGCGCCATCCAAGAAGCATCGGCGGGTGTCGATTTATACCTTGAGGAATATTTTAAGAAGTATGAGGGAGGGAAGGAGTGCTTTTTCTTTGATCTTTCTATTTCAAACCCCGCTACGCGATCATTTTCAATTAGCGACATTGAGCTCAGAATACTGATAATGCGCTATTCAGAAAGTATTCGAACTGTGATCCTTAAGCCGGATAAGGTTGATTGGCAGGAAGGCGAAAATGAAGGCAGTGGCGATATCTTTTATCTGGAGGCAGGTCAAAAAAAGAGCTTTAAAGTTGAATTTTCTGCTTCAAAATTGAATGATATTGAGAAGGACGAGACCAAATCCTACGAGTTGCTAGTGAGGGATACACGAGGTCAGATTTCTTCTTTGGGCTTTAAATTAATTAGGACCAAGTGATTGCTTAGGTATGCTCTATCTGGCTACCGATCCAGAGTTTTTGATGGTGTGCCGGTCAAAATAACGAACTTTGGGTTGGTGGGGCACCCTGGTTGGGGTGATAGTGCTCTAGTACCATTCGTAACTGTTGATACAACTGATTGTCCGCAACTGCATGACCTGATCGAACACCATAGACGGGAAGCTGTTTCAGGCGATGTTCGTACAACTTGGGGGTTTCTAAAACGCAAACGCGATACAAAGCTGTTTTTACAGTTTCTACAGCCTGTTGAGTTGTCGATAGTCCTTTCGTTTGATTTACAAAACGAGTATCAACAGATAGATCATATTGTGGCATCTGGCGGCTTTTTCATACAGTCCTCATTGGTGGCGACAAAGCCCTCTGAAGGAATCGAGGCGTCCTATATCACCGTTGATGTGAATGCTGATTTTCCTGAATGGCCGAAACTTTTCGAAAAATATGCGGCCAAAAAACTTCGAGCTCAAGGACTAGGCAAGAAAGAAGCAGCCGAAGCAGCTAAGAAAGAACGTTTTGAGTTGGCTAGGTTTCGAGTTGGGTTTCGCCGCTAAAAGCCCCCTTTACGTGCAGATAGTAGTGCGCTGCTAGAAACAAATAATTCGAGTGCTTTTAGTGAAGTGAGGCTGCTGAATAGGTCGTCGAAGGGAAATCACATGACCACAATCGCAGAAATTTGGCGGTATCCGGTGAAGGGCCTGACGGGCCAGCGGCTTGAGACAGCCCAGCTGGAACCAGGCGGAGCGATTGCGGGTGACCGCGCCTTTGCCATCCGCCACGGCAATACCGAGTTTGACCCGGGTGCCCCAAAGCATCTGCCGAAAACCAAATTCCTTGCGCTGATGACCCACGCGGAGCTCGCGGCCCTTGAGGTCAGCTTCAGCGGCGAAGGCGACGTGATGACCGTCTCGAAGGACGGCGAGCTGCTGTTCCACGGCAGCTTGCGCGACCCGGACGAAGTGCACCGGCTGGATATCATGATGGCAACCTATATGGGTGACCGCGCAAAGGGTGCGCCGCACCTTGAAAGCGCGGAAGGCCACATGTTTTCAGACGTGCCGGAAAAGGTGCTGTCTGTTGTGAACCTCGCGAGCGTGAAGGCGCTCGGTACCCACGTCGGCGAGGCGCTTGATCCGCTTCGCTTCCGCGCGAACCTCTATCTGGACGGCTTGCCCGCCTGGGCGGAGCGCGACTGGGAGAAGGGCAGGCTGTTCACCGCGGGCGATGTAACGCTCAGGCTGATGAAACCCATCGTGCGCTGTAACGCCACCAACGTGAACCTGAAGACCGCGGAAGTGGACCAAAACCTGCCCAAGGTGCTGCAGCAGGAGTTTGGCGCCAATCTGATGGGCATCTACTGCACGGTGGAAAGAGCCGGTGTTATCAAGCTTGGCGACCCGTTCATGCCTGTGGATTGATGCTTATGGGTTGCTCCTGATGTCACCCTGAACTTGTTTGGCGTGCCGCCCGCTTCGCGAACAGGGTCTATCTTTCTTCCTCGCCTGCTACCGGATGTGTTCCTGGATGCTGAAACAAGTTCAGCATGACGAATTCTGGTGCTTCGCGGCCCATTCTTCTTTTGTGATTTCCCACACCAGTGACGCTCGGGTGCTGCCGTCAGGCCGGGTGCTGGTGATTTCGCCTTTGCGCACAAACCCAAGATAATCCAGAAGCTTTGCGGTGCGGATATTATCAAGCGCGGCGGTTTCCACGATCAGGTCCAGCCCAAGGGCGTCGAACATCCAACCGAAGCTCATCGCCGCGCCCATCTGCCCGCGCCCCTTGCTTTGCATGTCGGGGTGCACGGCACCGCCCAGCTCCCCCGCCGCCCACTGCGGCCAGAAGCTGAAATCGCTGTAGCCGACAATACGGCCCGTGGCGTCCAGGTTCAGGAACATCAGCCCCACACCTTTCTCGCGCTCGCGCTCGTGCGCTTCGATGAAGGCGCGCACGCTCTCCACCGTAAGCGGCCGGGGCAGGGTGTAGATGGGGGCGTAAACCTTGGGGTCGGAAAGGAAGGCGTGGAAGGCTTCAGCGTCATCCGGGGTGGCGAGCCGCGCCGCCCGGTCTGGCGTTGGCATGCTGGTGGCTGCGCGCACCGCGCTGCGGATGGCATCAGCCCGCGCGTCTGAAACCTTGTTGCGTGTGATTGGCGTGCCGCTGTCTTCTGCCATCTGTCTGCCCCCAAGTTTGTCTTAACCGTGAAATGGGGCAGGGCGCAGTGGTTTCAATGGCGGCGGCCATTGCGGGCCGTGGTCAGTTATAGGGCCGCGTGAAGTGATACTGGGCAGAACAGCGCCGACCGTTCACCATGCTGTCGAATGTACCGAAATAGGTGACATACTGGCCATATAGGCTGGTGGACATGGTGCTTGGATATCCCTGGCCCGCATTGGCCCACACGGGGCAAGGCCGGATGGTTGGGATGGGCGTGAAACGCTGGCCTGCCGGGATGGTGGGGCGGGTGTCCGCATGGCGACTTGACCGCCCGCGATGCCTGTGGCCGATGTCATCGTCCTGATAGCGGCGAATTATGGCGCGTTTACGCTCCAGGCATTCGTTGCTGTAGCCAACAAAATCGCCATCCGCGTCATAAACGCTGCATTCTTCATAGTCGCCGTCTGAAAGATATTGCGCCGATGCCGGCGCGGCCCAGAAAGCGCCGCCAGCAGCAAGCACAAAAATGGAAAACAAGCGGGTCATCGACTGTCTCCTTTCACGCCCCCAAGCGCATGAAAGGGTACAATAGTTTAGCCAAAGGGCCAAATTGTGGCGGAATGCCTGGGCCTAGACCTCGGGCATATGCTCCATCAGGCGGGGGCCAAGGCGCACGGGCTCAATGCGTTTCGCCAGCCCCGTGCGGTCGTCGGTTTCCACAAAGGTGCCGCACACGGTGGCTTCGCCGCCCGCAGGGGTGAAACGTTCCTTGTTCATGCGGGAAACGAACCGGTTGATCGGCTCAGCCTTGTCCATGCCGATCACGCTATTATAGTCCCCGCACATGCCGGCGTCGGTCTGGTAGGCCGTGCCTTTATCGAAAATTTGGCAGTCCGCCGTGGGGATATGGCTGTGGGTGCCAACAACAAAGCTCACGCGGCCATCCAGATACTGGCCCAAGGCCATTTTCTCGGACGTTGCTTCGCCGTGGAAATCCACGATGATGGCATTCACCGTCACGCCCAGGCGGTATTTGGTCAGCACCTTATCGATGGCGCGGAACGGGCATTCAAGCGCGTTCATGAACACGCGGCCCATGGCGTTGATCACCAGCACCTTCTTGCCCCGTGGCGCATCATAAACGGCATAGCCGCGGCCGGGCGTGCCTTCGGGGTAGTTGATGGGCCTCAGGATGCGGTTGTCGTTATCGATAACGGAAAGGATGTCTTTCTGGTCAAACGTGTGGTTGCCGCCGGAGATCACATCAGCGCCTGACTGGATGACCGCGCCGGCGATCTTGCTGGTGGTGCCAAAGCCCGAGGCCGCGTTTTCTGCGTTCACCACAACAAAATCCAGCTTCAGCTTTTCGCGAAGATCGGGAAGGGCGTCGATGGCGGCGGTCCGTCCAGCACGGCCCATCAGATCGCCAAGGAATAATAGTCGCATAGGTACCTGTTTTTCTTTTTTGTTAACCGCACAGGGCGAATAGCGGGCGCTATACGCTCATTTTGCGGGGCAGGATCACGCCTTCTTCCGTAATCACGCCCTGCAGCGGCCAATCGTGCGCTTCTCGGGGAACATGATCAACGATTTGGGCGCCAAAGGCAAAGCCAAATGCTTTAATTTCTGTGTGGGCGGCCAGCGTTCGGTCGTAAAACCCGCCGCCCCAGCCCAGGCGGTAGCAGTCTTCGTCGTAGGCAAGCAGCGGCACGATCAGCGCGTTGGGCACCACCTCAGGCGCGTCTGTGCAAGGATGCTGGGTGCCGAAGCTGCCAGCCTCCAGCGGGTCGCCCACGCCCCACAGACGGAATGTCAGCGGCTGGTCTTTCCCAGTCACGACCGGCAGGGCTGTGCGATATCCCGCGCGTTCAAGCGCGCTCATCAAAAAGCGGGGGTCAAGCTCGTCCCCCATGGGCCAATAGGCGCCGATGATGGCGTGCTTCTCAAAGCTTGAAAAAAGCCCCATGCCGTGCGTCGCGGCCTTCTCGGCTGCCTCAAGCGCATACATCTGATGTGCGCCCATGCGGATGCGCTTGGCATTTTCACGCATGGTCGATTTGTCTTGGCTGATTGTCATGACTGACCCTGGAAAAGAGAAGGGTGCGGGACCGCCTCTGCCGCGTTGACGTATGTATCCTCCGTAGCCTGATAAATCAGGTGGGTGCCGTTAATAGTAAGGACCACGGTCCGAACCAGGGACAGCTCCCTAGGAGAATTTATAGCCCCGGGGATTACTGCATATCGTGCGCACAGCGCAGAACCCGCGCCGTGTATTTAGGCGTTCGCGAGCTTTTCTGCAATAGCTTCCACGTCTGAGGACACCTCATTAAGCACGCTGGCGAGGTCTTCTTCACTGAGCGCGCCCATGATCCCTGCGCCGCCCTGGCCTTCAAGGGCTTCATGCAGTTCATCCGCAATCAGGATGGCGGCCATCAAAAGCAGTTTGTTTTCAGCTACATGGCCCAATTTGCCTGAAAGGTCCTTGGCTTTGGTGTCTACATAGCCCGCCAGTTTGCGCAGGCGCTCCTCGCCGCCTTCACCGCAGGCAAGCGGGTAGGATTTTCCGGCAACATCAACATTGATCTGGGCCATCAGGCGTCTCCCACAATGGTTTCAAGCTGTCCGATGGCGCCGTCAAGCTCACTGCGAATCTCATCGCGTTCGGCTTTCAGGGCCATAACAGCCTTCTTCAGTTCTGCATTCTCGGCCGCCATTGCACTGTCAGCGTCCCCGCCATCGCTGCTTGCAGCAGCCTGGGCCGCGAGCCGGTCTTCAAGGCCTTCCATCTCGTCCT
Source organism: Kordiimonas lipolytica (assembly GCF_042651265.1). Classification (GTDB taxonomy): domain Bacteria; phylum Pseudomonadota; class Alphaproteobacteria; order Sphingomonadales; family Kordiimonadaceae; genus Kordiimonas; species Kordiimonas lipolytica. Next base: position 25,550 of record NZ_JBHSCR010000016.1, read on the forward strand.
GCAGCGTGGCGTACTGGCGCTTCAGGAGGCCGTAATTCTGCTCAATCGCGGCTTTTTCTTCCGCAAGCGTCGCCATCGCGGCGTCTGTGTCTGCGCCGTTGTCCTGAAGTGACAAGGTCGCCACCTGCTCATGCAGCTTGAGGTTTTCCTGTTCAAGCGCGCCCACGCGGCTCTCAAGTGTGGCTTTTTCCGCCCGCATCTTCTCAGCTGTGATTTTGGCGGCGCGTGCCGTGGCGACTTCCTGCGCCAGATGCGACATGGCGGCTTCGAGTCGCGACCGTGCGGCCTCAAGGACGTCGTTTTTTCTGCTTTCACTCATTATCGGTAGTCCCCCTGCGGCAGTGCCTGTTCAGCAACATGCAAAACACCGGATTCGGCTGGTTTCTGCCAAAGATAGGGGCGATGCCCCCCTGTCGTCAATCGCGCAGAAGGAGGCATTGTGCAATCAAACCGCCCAAAGGCCGCATCAAAAAGCGCTAGATGGTTGACTAAAGCGCGCTTCCTCGCCATTTTGGCCCCAATTTTTGGCCCCACTCAGCACGGGACAGGCCGCCGGTCCCGGGCTCAACATATAAGATGCTTTTGACCATGCCCGATTCAGAAATGCTGCAAGACGACATTCTCAACCAAAAAATGGCGAACGCGATCCGCGCTCTGTCGATGGACGCGATCCAGAAAGCCAACAGTGGCCACCCGGGCATGCCAATGGGTATGGCTGATGTGGCGACCGTGCTTTTCTCCAAATTCATGCGTTTCGACCCGAAGTGGCCGACCTGGCCAAACCGCGACCGCTTCGTGCTGTCTGCCGGTCACGGCTCGATGCTGATTTACTCGCTTCTGCACCTGACGGGCTATGAGCGCCCAACCATGGAAGACATCAAGAACTTCCGCCAGCTGCACAGCCCAACCGCCGGTCACCCTGAATTCGGTGAGTGCCCAGGCGTTGAGACCACGACTGGTCCGCTGGGCCAAGGCCTTGCGACATCCGTTGGCATGGCGATCGCTGAGCGTCTGTCAAACAAGGAATACGGCGACGATATCACCGACCACTTCACTTATGTGCTGGCCGGTGACGGCTGCCTGATGGAAGGTGTTTCCCAGGAAGCCATCTCGCTGGCGGGTCACCTGAAGCTCTCAAAAATGATCGTGCTGTGGGACGACAACTCCATCTCCATCGACGGTTCGACTGATCTGTCCACCAGCGAAGACCAGGCCATGCGCTTTGAAGCTGCGGGCTGGCACGTACAGGCTGTTGACGGCCACGACATGGAAGCCATTGAAGCCGCGATTGCCGAAGCGCAGCGCGCTGACCAGCCTTCTCTGATCGCCTGCCGCACCACCATCGGTTACGGGGCACCGAACAAGCAAGGCACGTCCGCAACCCACGGCGCACCACTGGGTGACGACGAGATTGCAGCAGCCCGCGACTTCCTGGGCTGGGACGCCGCCCCATTTGAAATTCCTGCCGACGTACTGGAAGCATGGCGCGCGGTTGGCGCGAAAGGCGCTTCGCTGTCCGCAGACTGGAAAGCCAAGTTCGAGACACTGGACGGCTTCGTGAAAGAAGATTTCGAGCGTCGCCTCAACAAAGACCTGCCAAAGGGCTTCACCGCTGCGATCAATGACTATAAAGCCAAGCTGGCGGCTGAGCCTGTGAAGGTTGCCACCCGCAAGGCAAGCCAGATGGCGCTTGAGGTAATCAACGGCGTGGTGCCTGAAACCATCGGTGGCTCTGCTGACCTGACGGGTTCGAACCTGACGAAAACCAGCCAGACTGATCCGATCCAGGCTGACGACTTCGGCGGCCGCTATATGTATTATGGCATCCGCGAGTTTGAAATGTGCGCCGCCATGAACGGTATCGCGCTTTATAACCAGCACATCCCGTACGGCGGCACCTTCATGGTGTTCACAGATTACGCTCGTCCGGCGATCCGCCTCGCGGCCCTGATGAAACAGCGCGCCATCTATGTGATGACGCACGACAGCATCGGCCTTGGCGAAGACGGCCCGACCCACCAGCCGGTGGAGCATCTGGCAAGCTTGCGCGCCATGCCGAACCTGAATGTGTTCCGCCCTTGTGACGCGGTTGAAACGGCTGAATGTTGGGCACTTTCACTTGAAAGCAAGGAAACGCCATCCATTCTGTCGCTGACGCGCCAGGGTACGATCCAGCAGCGCCTTGAGCACACAGAAGAGAACCTGTGTGCCAAGGGTGGTTACATCCTGCATGAAGCGTCGAACGGTGCGCCGAAGGTTGTGCTGATCGCATCCGGTTCCGAAGTTGAGCTGGCAGCAGCCGCGCGCGAGACGCTTGAAGCAGACGGCGTTCCAACCCGCGTTGTTTCCATGCCGTGCACGGAACTGTTTGACGCGCAGGACGCGGCTTACAAGGCTTCGGTTCTGCCGGAAGGCACTGTGCGTGCGTCCATCGAAGCAGGCTCGACCTACGGCTGGGCCAAATACACTGGTCTGGACGGCGTGAACATCGGCATGGACAGCTTCGGTGCGTCAGCGCCAGCTGAAGAGCTTTACAAATATTTTGGCATCACGTCGGACGCGCTGGTTGCAGCGGTTCGCGAGAAGCTTTAAACAGAGGCAAATTTTAGCCCACCCGATCTTTTGACCCTACTGGAGGACCCCGCGGATGACTGTTCGTGTTTCCATTAATGGCTTTGGCCGCATCGGCCGTAACGTACTGCGCGCTATCTATGAAAGCGGCCGCACCGACATTAAAGTAGTCGCAATCAACGACCTCGGCGACGTTGAGATGAATGCCTACCTTCTCAAGCGCGACAGCGTGCACGGCCCATTCCCGGGCGATGTTGCCGTTGACGGCGACAGCATTGTGGTAAACGGTGACCGTATCCGCGTGACCGCGATCCGCAACCCTGAGGAACTGCCATGGGGTGAGCTGGACGTGGACGTTGCCATGGAATGCACCGGCATCTTCACCGCGCGCGAAAAAGCTGCGATGCACCTGACGGCTGGCGCGAAGAAGGTTCTGATCTCCGCACCTGGCGCGAACGCTGACAAAACCATAGTATATGGTGTGAACCACCAGACGCTGACAGCTGACGACAAGATCGTTTCGAACGCATCCTGCACCACCAACTGCCTGTCGCCTGTTGCGAAGGTCCTCAATGACCTCGTGGGCATCGAGCGCGGTTACATGACCACAGTTCACGCCTACACTGGCGACCAGCCAGTTCTGGACACGCTGCACTCTGACCCACGCCGCGCCCGCGCCGCTGCCCTTTCCATGATCCCGACTTCCACGGGCGCTGCGAAAGCTGTTGGTCTGGTGCTGCCAGAGCTTGACGGCAAACTTGACGGTTCCGCTGTTCGCGTTCCAACGCCGAACGTATCCATGGTTGACCTGAAGTTTGATGCCGGCCGCGACACCACGGCCGAAGAAATCAACGCTGCGATCAAAGCGGCGGCTGAAGGCGAACTGAAGGGCGTTCTTGGCTATGAGGACATGCCTGCAGTTTCCATCGACTTCAACCACAACCCGAACAGCTCCACGTTCGACAGCAGCCAGACCAAGGTTATCGACGGCAAGTTCGTTCGTATCCTGACTTGGTACGACAATGAGTGGGGCTTCTCCAACCGCATGTCCGACACTGCGGTTGCGATGGCGAAGCTGGGCTAAGGCCCCGCACGGTTAATCAAATAGAGGGCGGCCCTTTCGGTCGCCCTTTTTTGTCTTAAGTGATTTGCATTCGGAGCATTTGAAAATGGCTTTCAAACGTATTTCTGACCTGGGTGACCTGACCGGCAAAACCGCCGTTGTGCGCGTGGACTTAAACGTCCCGATGGCCGACGGCAAGGTGACAGACGACACCCGCCTGCAGGCCGTAAAACCAACCGTTGACGCAATCGCCGCCCAGGGTGGCCGGTCTGTGTTGCTTGCGCACTTTGGTCGCCCCAAGGGGCAGGTGGTGCCTGAGATGTCCCTGAGGCCAGTTGTGCCTGCGCTGGCCGCAGTCCTCGGGCGCAGTGTTGGCTTTGCTGAACTCGGTGACGCGCTGCCGTCTGACGAGGTGGTGGTGATGGAAAACACCCGCTTTTTCCCGGGCGAGGAAAAGAACGACCCAGAGCTTGCGGCCAAATTCGCGGCCCTGGGCGACGTCTATGTAAATGATGCTTTCTCCGCGGCGCACCGCGCGCACGCGTCCACTGAAGCCATCGCACGCCTGCTCCCCAATGCAGCGGGTGAGACCATGGGCGCGGAACTGGAAGCCCTTGAAGCCGCGCTGGGTAAGCCTGAGCGCCCGGTTGTGGCTGTTGTGGGTGGTGCCAAGGTATCATCCAAGCTGGCGGTTCTTGAGAACCTCGTGGCCAAGGTGGATCACCTGATCATCGGTGGCGGCATGGCCAACACTTTCCTGTTCGCGCAAGGCTTCGACATTGGCTCCAGCCTGTGTGAGAAAGACCTCAAGGACACGGCGCTCAAGATCCTGGCGAACGCCGACAAGGCGGGCTGCAAGGTGCACCTGCCATCTGACGTTGTCGTGGCGCGCGAGTTCAAGGCCCATGCTGCCAATGAAGTGAAACCAGCCGACGCGGTTGTGGACGGCGAGATGATCCTGGATGCGGGCCCAGCGACAGTCGCGGGCCTCGCGGACGTTCTGGCGGAATGCAAGACGCTGGTGTGGAACGGCCCGATGGGCGCCTTTGAGATGGAACCGTTCGACATGGCGACAGTGGCGCTCGCAAAAGCGGCTGGCAAGCTGACGGATGAGGGCAAGATTCTGACCGTCGCGGGCGGCGGTGACACCGTGGCCGCGCTCGCGCACGCAGGTGTGAAGGACAGCTTCACCCATATCTCCACCGCAGGCGGCGCGTTCCTTGAGTGGATGGAAGGCAAGGCGCTTCCGGGTGTGGTCGCACTCGGGTAAACCAGCGCGTCTGCAACAACCGAATCACCAAAGCCCCCGGTCACCGATCGGGGGCTTTTTTGTGCCCGCTGCGTGCCCCGAGTCGGAGGGCGTGAAAATTGGCAGCGCTGTCAATTTTGACCGGAAGGCAATCAGGCCCTAAACCCGCACAAAAAGTGGCTTTTTGGGCCCCGATCCGCGTTGCGAAGGTAGTCCCGTTTGTGTATCAAGGGGCCACTGAATTTGCGCCGACAGACGCGCGAAACTGAGGCCCCAATAAGCTGCGAAACAGGATTAATCATGAAACCAGGTGTTGTCTTCGGCGAAGAGTATGCGGCTCTCGTCCAGAATTGTAAGGATAAGGGTTTTGCTCTCCCTGCTGTCAATGTAACCAGCACGAACACAATCAATGCTGTGATGGAAGCTGCGGCAAAAAACCGCTCTGACGTGATCATCCAATTCTCCAACAGCGGCGCGCAATTCTATGCCGGTAAAGGCATGCCTGACGAATTCGGCGCGAAAGTGCTGGGCGCTGTATCGGCTGCCCGCCATGTACACCTGCTGGCAGAGCATTACGGCATCTGTGCCATCCTGCACACTGACCACGCTAACCGCAAACTGGTGCCTTGGGTTGAGGCGCTGGTGGAAGAAAGCCGCAAGAACATCAAGCGCGAAGGCGTGCCTCTTTACACAAGCCACATGCTGGACCTGTCGGAAGAAGTCATCGATGACAACCTTGAGACCTGCGCACGCGTGCTGAAGGAAATGGCGCCGCTGGGCATGAGCCTGGAGATCGAACTGGGCGTCACGGGCGGTGAAGAAGACGGTGTTGGTTCCGACGTGGACGACGATTTCGAGAACCCGGCGCTCTATACCCAGCCTGAGGACGTTCTGAAGGCCTATGACCTCCTTGACCCGCTTGGGCATTTCTCTGTGGCGGCATCGTTCGGTAACGTGCACGGCGTCTATAAGCCAGGCAACGTGAAGCTGCGCCCTGAAATCCTGAAAAACAGCCAGGAGCTTCTGATGGCCGAGCGCGGTCTTTCCGGTAATCCGCTCAACTTCGTGTTCCACGGCGGTTCGGGGTCCGAGAAAGCCAAGATCGAAGAAGCTGTATCCTACGGCGTGTTCAAGATGAACATCGATACCGATACCCAGTTCGCTTTCTCCAAAGCTGTGGGTGAGTATGTGAATGCCAACCAGGATGCTTTCAAGTGGCAGGTTCACCCTGAAACAGGCGCGCCATACAAGAAACAGTATGACCCACGCGCGTGGCTTCGGAAGTGCGAGCAGTCGATGGTTGAACGCCTCGATGAAGCCTTCGCAGACCTGGGTGCCCAGGGCAAGACGATGGCTGACAGCTAGGACTGCCGCAAAGATATCTGATTAGGGGGGCATCTGCCCCCTTCTTCATTTTTTGAACCCTTTCCCTTTTCGTGCGCGCCAAAATAGGGCATACGCGGGGAGAGGGATTTTCATTTATCAAGAGGGTGACTGCGGTGTCTGAAACAACGGAAGGCTGCCTGCTTTATCTGATCACGCCGGACCGGATCGACGATCTGGACGATTTCGCCACCAAGCTGGATGAATCGCTTGGGGCGGGCGACGTGGCGTGCGTGCAACTCCGCCTCAAGGGCGTGGACGACGACACGATTGTGCGTGCCGCTGAAAAGCTGATGCCTATCGCCCACAGCCATGATGCCATTTTCCTGATCAATGACCGTGCCGACCTTGCGGCCAAAGTGGACGCGGACGGTGTGCACCTTGGCCAGCAAGACGGCGATGTGCCTTCCGCGCGCACGCTGCTTGGCCACGGCAAGGACATTGGCGTTACCTGTCATGACAGCATGCACCTGGCTTACAAGGCGGGTGAAGAGGGCGCGAACTATGTGGCCTTCGGCGCCTTTTTTCCAAGCGACACCAAAGACACGGAATACCGGCCAGAGCTGGATATCCTGACCGTGTGGGATGAGGTAACGGAGCTTCCATGCGTGGCCATCGGCGGCATCACGCCAGAGAACTGCCGCGAGCTTGCAGATGCCGGCGCGCACTTTGTGGCCGCTTGCTCCAGCGTGTGGAACCACCCGGACGGGCCAGCCGCCGCCGTACGCGCCTTCAATGAGGCGCTGGCGTAAAAAAAAAAGGGGCCGCTTTCGCGGCCCTTCGTTTATCAGGTTCAGTATTTAATGTTGAGGGCACGGTCCAGGCTATAGCGCCCGCCGCCTTTGACGGCGAAAGATGCAGCCAGGATGGCCCACAGGATTGGGTATTCCCAGCCGCCACCGGTCCAGAAGAAACCGGCGCTAAAGTGTACGGTGCTGGCGACCAGAAGCATGACAGTGATGGCGATGGCGGCGGACCGGGTGAAAAGCCCAAGTGCGAGGGCGAGGCCCGCGAAAAACTCCACCGAGCCCGCACCAAGCGCCGCCAGGTATCCGTTCGAGAAACCAAGCTGGGCCTCAAAAAACTGGCCGGTGGCATCCAGGCCGTATCCGCCGAACCAGCCGAAAAGCTTCTGTGCGCCGTGGGGCACAAGGAAGGCGCCGGTGACCACGCGGGCGACCGTGTCGCCGATGTCCGAGAAGCGGCCCAGAAGGCCTTCAAGGGTTGGCAGGCCAAAGGGGCCGGTTGTTGTATCTGTTGCACTTGTCATTAGGTGTCTCCTGATCATTTTGCGGGCCGCGCCTTGCGGCCCTGCGTCTTGCGTTGATCAGAAGGTAATGTTCGCCTGAACGCTTGAAAATATCGAAATATCGTATCCTGCGTTCGTTTTTAGGCAACACTTATTCCGAATGCTGTGATTGCTGGCCGGCATCCGTGCGCACAAGGTGAAGCTTCGCGGCCTGGTGATAATAGACTTCGGAAAGATCGACACTGCCATCGTCGTTCACGATCATTTTGTCGCGCATCACCTGGCGGGCAATCAGCATGATGTCGCCCTCGATATCCGGCAGTTTTACTTTCGCGCGGAAAGGCTCATCGGCTGGTGCGCCGGTGGTGCAGCCAACACTGTTGCTGCAGGGAGCCGCTGCCTGCAACAGCACGTTGGTGTGCGGGATTGGTGTTTTGATGCTGGCGATCTCATAGACCGGATAGGCATCCTCGCCCGTCAGGTCGCGGGTGTAGGAAATCACAATCTCGCCTGGATGCAGCTTGTAGACATTGACCTCCACATCAATGACAGATCCTGCCTCAACCGTATGGGAGGGTGCGGTCATTCCGTCAACATCGGGGGCACCGAAGGGGGCAGCCTTGAGCGCATTGCCGTCATAGGCGTGTCCGTCCTGCAGCGGCGTGGGGGATATCAGATCAATATGGGCGCTTGCTGCGGGGGCTGCCAGCGGTGCAGCCATGGCGGCGGCAAGAAAATAGTGTGGTTTCATTGTCGGGTTGTCTCTCGCTTAGGGAAATAAAGGCGACCATATGCCGGATGCGGGCACGCTTCCTGTCACGGTAGATCACGCTTGTGTGAAGCAGCCCTATGCTTGTCGTTGCATCGCTCGGGCTACTCTGCTATATCGCGCTCCAACTTGTTCTTTGACACATTGATAGTTCTTGAAAGAGGTATGCCATGAAGATCGATGGTAACGCGATCCGTCCGGGTAATGTAATTGAGCACAAAGGCGGCCTGTGGCGCGCTGTTAAAATCGCCCACACCCAGCCAGGTAAAGGCGGCGCATATCTGCAGGTTGAATTGAAAAACCTGCGTGACGGCACCAAGCTGAACGAGCGTTTCCGCTCTTCGGAAAAAGTTGAAAAAGTCAGCCTCGAGCAAAAAGACTATCAGTTCCTGTTCCAGGATGGTGACATGTTCAACTTCATGGACCAGGAAACCTACGAACAGATCGCAATTTCCGCTGAAGACATCGGTGATGACGCAGTCTTCCTGCAAGACGGCATGACTGTTGTTATCGAAATGTATGAAGAGAGCCCGCTGGGCGTAAGCCTGCCGGACAAGGTGACTTTGGAAGTAACCGAGACCGAGCCTGTGGTTAAAGGCCAGACGGCGTCTTCTTCCTACAAGCCAGCTATTCTTGAAAACGGCCTGAAGGTTGGCGTGCCACCTTTCGTCAATGCCGGTGACAAGATCATCGTCTCTACAGCAGAGCGTGAATACGCCGGTCGCGCTGACTAAAGCGCGCCGGTAAAGCCCGACTTTTAATTCTGTATTGTCCTGAGTAAATCCCGAAAGATTGGAGAGCCCCATGGCCCGTCGTTCGCCCCTGATTAACGTGATGGTTGGTGCTGTCATGAAAGCAGCCCGTAACCTTCGCCGCGATTTTGGTGAAGTTGAACAGCTTCAGGTTTCCAAAAAAGGCCCGGCCGATTTCGTGTCAGCCGCCGACAAGCGCGCCGAGCGCACCATCTATGAAGAACTGAGCCATGCTCGCCCCGATTTTGGCTTCCTGATGGAAGAAGCCGGTGAAATCCCGGGCAAGCGCGGCGACATCCGCTTCATCGTTGACCCGCTGGACGGCACCACCAACTTCCTGCACGGCCTGCCGCATTTTGCGCTGACTGTGGCGGTGGAAGAGCGCGGCGAGATCACGGCTGCTGTTACATACGCGCCGCTGACAGACGAGCTGTTCTGGGCCGAAAAGGGCCAGGGCGCTTACCTGAACGACAGCCGCCTGCGTGTTTCCGGCCGCGACAAGATGGAAACCGCGCTTCTGGCGACCGGCATTCCGTTCAAGGGCTGTGAAGGCCACATGGATTTCATGGCAGAGCTTGCTGAGTTTATGCCGTCTGTCGCGGGTGTTCGCCGCTTTGGCGCGGCGTCGCTTGATCTGGCCTATGTGGCAGCTGGCCGCTATGACGGTTTCTGGGAATCGAACCTGAAGCCGTGGGACATTGCAGCAGGCATCCTGTTGGTGAAGGAAGCCGGCGGCTATGTGACTGACATGGACGGCAAGCCGGACATGCTGAAGACCGGCGGCATCATCGCCGCGAACGACCGCCTGCATGCGCCAATCGAGCGTGTGATCAAGCGCGCACGTCGCAAGCTGGCGCAAAACACAGCTGGCTAAAAGGCCTGTCAAAACCGAATCCGAGAAGGGCTGTGGGCGTTTGTCTGCAGCCCTTTTTCTGTGTCCAGGTTCGCATGGCTTTCACAAATGTATGGGAGGCATTCGAAGATGTTGGCCGAAATTCAGGGACACGTCCCTACATTTAAGGTCTTCCCACAAGCAGCGTGAAGGGTATCGCCGTGACAGACAAACTGACCATCATTGGTACACCAGTCTCCCCATATGTCCGCAAGGTTCTGGCTGTGCTGGACATGAAGGCGGTGCCCTTCCGCTGTATCCCGCAGGTGCCGTTTCTGGGGGATGAGAATTTCACGCGCATCAGCCCGCTCAGACGTGTGCCGGTGATGCAGATCGGGGATTTCACCCTGCCGGACAGCACGGCGATTGTGCAGTATCTGGATGAAGCACACCCCGAGACGATGGCCTATCCCGGTGATATCCGCGACCGGGCCCGCGCCCGCTGGTTCGAAGAATATGCCGATGACCACCTGGGGCGGAACGTGCTTTTCAAACTGTTTTTCCAGCGCGTGGTGCGCCCGCGCATCTTCAAGGAAGAGCCGGACGAGGCGATTGTCGCCGAAGCGCTGGAGGGCGACTTGCCGAGGGCGCTTGATTACCTTGAAGGCGAAGTGCCGGATGAAGGCTTCCTCGCGGGCGACCTGAGTGCCGGGGATATCATCATCGCGACGCTCATGAAAAACGCCCTGTGGGCGGGTTGGCAGCTGGACGCAGACCGTTGGCCGCGTTTTGCAGCCTGGCTCGCGCGGGTAAACGCCACCCCGTCTGTTTCAAAGGTCAACGCCCTGGCTGACGAGGTTGTGAACGCAAACCCAAAAGAACAGATGGTTATCCTGCGCCGCTATTTCGGAAAAGCCTGAACCTGCGGCAAAGCCTGAAGCGGGATGTGGAAATGGATTTCTGTCCCGTTGATGCAGGGCCGCAATTTTCCTTGAAAAGCTTATATTCCCGCTGGCCCATGTGCTCGCGGACGATAAATCATTCTATTTGACCCATTTACAGCCACAATTCTGCCCTTAAACTAGGACGTCATTAATGCCATAACTGTTTGTGGTTATTTGATTTCCTGATGGGAGAGGCAGGCGAGATGCAGAAACCAACCAAGTTCCTGACAAGAATGACACTGTTTGTCGGTGTGGTGATCGTGCTTGGGGTGCTCCTTAAGGACTCGCTCATCGATGCCTTTCTCGCCAACGTGGCGCTCAACGGCGTTATCATCGGCACGCTTATCGTGGGCGCCGTGTTCGCCTACCGCCGCGTGTTTGACCTGAAGCCGGAGATCGACTGGATCACCGCCTTCAAGCGGAATGAAAGCGCCAGCTCAAGCGTAACGCCCCGCCTGATGGCACCTGCGGCGTCGCTCCTTTCCGCGCAGGAAGAGGGCGGCATGCGCCTCTCCACGCTTTCGATGCGCTCAGTGCTGGACGGTATCATCTCCCGCCTTGAGGAAAGTCGCGAGATCAGCCGGTATTTCACCGGGCTTCTGATTTTCCTGGGGCTTCTGGGTACCTTCTGGGGCCTTCTGGGCACCATTGGCGCCATCGGCCAGACTATCAAGAGCCTGACAGTGGACGGCGGCGACATGGCGCTGATGTTTGACGAGCTTAAGGCAGGCCTTGAAGCGCCCCTCTCGGGCATGGGCACGGCCTTTTCCAGCTCGCTGTTTGGTCTGGGTGGCAGCCTTGTGCTTGGCTTCCTGGACCTGCAGGCCAGCCAGGCGCAGACGCGTTTTTATAACAGTGTTGAAGACTGGCTCGCCTCCGTCACGCACCTGTCGCGGAGCGAGATGAGCGAGGGCATGGCCAGCCCGAACGCCTATATGACCGCGCTGATGGAGCAAACCGCAGACGGCATCGACCGGCTGCAGCGCACGCTCAAGAGCAGTGAAGACGCCCGCGCGCAAGGCCAGCACACCATGACGGCCATCGCCGAATCGCTCGCGACCCTGGGCGACAGGCTCGCGGCGGCAGACCAGCGCCGGGGTGAAAGCGACAATACGGTCAAGGAACTTGCCACCGCGATTGAGAAGCTGGCGGCCAGCCACAAGCCGGTGGAAATTCCGCCCATGCCGCCCGCCATGGATGACGCCACCAAAGGCCATATCCGCAACCTGGATGTGGGCATCAAGCGTTTGATCGACGAGCAGGCGCGCCAGTCTGACAATCTGGTGGACGAGCTGCGCGCCGAACTCAAGCTGCTGTCGCGCACCATTGCCGTTGCGTTTGACGCAACGAAAACCGGCCCGGCTGCGACGCCCCCCAAAAGCGTGACGGCCACCAAGTCAGATGAGGGCCAGGGCTGATGATAGGCGCACGCAGGCGCATCGGGGGCGGCGGCCAGGATAATAGCTGGCCCGGTTTTGTGGACGCGCTGTCCACGCTTCTGATGGTTATCATCTTCCTGCTTTCAATGTTTGTGCTGGCGCAGTTCTTTCTGGGGCAGGCGCTCTCCGGGCGCGATCAGGCGCTGGCGGAGCTGAGGGGGCAGGTGGCCCAGCTGGGTGACCTGCTGAAGATGGAAAAGCAATCCAACCAGGCGCTTCGGGACAGCATGGCTGAGCTTTCCGCCTCGCTCACCGCCGCGAACAAAGACCGTGACAGGCTAAGCGCAGACCTGGAAGCCACCCGCACGGCGCTTGAAGCTAGCGATGCGCGGCTTGCGGACATGACAGCCGCGCGGGAGAGGTTTGAAAGTGATGCCAAGGATTTGGCTGAGCGCTTCAAGTTGGCGGACGATGCACTTTCGGAAGAAAAGATCATCTCCCGCCGCGCGCAGGCACAGGTGGCGCAGTTGCAGCGCAATATCACAGCCCTTCAGGAACAGCTTGGGCGGCTTGAGGCCGCCCTTCAGGCCAGCGAGGAACGCGACCGCCGCAATCAGGCCGTGATCGTGGATATGGGCCGCAGGCTGAACCGCGCGCTTGCTTCCAAGGTTGAAGAACTGGCGGGCTACCGCAGCGAATTCTTCGGTCGGCTGAAAGAGGTTCTCAGCACGCGCCCTGAAATCCGCGTGGAAGGGGACCGCTTCGTGTTCGCAAGCGAACTGTTGTTCGCTTCCGGCAGCGCGGATTTGGGCCCAGAAGGCCGCGCCGAAATGCGCAAGTTCGCCGAAACGCTGATCAAAATTTCGCAGGAAATCCCGTCTGAGCTTGAGTGGATCCTGCGCGTGGACGGCCACACGGACAAGCGCCCAATTTCGAACGCGCAGTTCCGCAGCAACTGGGAGCTTTCAAGCGCGCGGGCGATCAGCGTGGTCAGGTTTCTGATCTCGGTCGGCGTACCGGCAGAGCGCCTCGCCGCCACCGGTTTCGGCGAGTTTCAGCCCATTGATCCGGCCGATAACGTCTTCGCCTACAGCCGCAATCGCCGCATCGAAATGCGCCTGACGCAGAGGTAGGGGTGCGGAATCAGTCTTTCGAGAGAGCTCATCGTATGCTTCAAGGTCAGACCTTGAGACCTGACGACGTGGAATTTCACGACGCGGTTATCCTCGCCATAGAGCAGCAGGGGAACGACAGGATTCTGCTTGTCGAATATGCTTATGTAAGTTCACTGGCGAGAACCGTTGAGTGCAATGTGAAGCTTCTTGGCATAGGGCCGGTGCAATGCTCCGACGAAGGTTCTGTTGAGTTAAAGATGCTGGGGGATGATGCCGCAATTCTCGATTTTGACGTTGATAGTAGAGGGCAATGCAACTTGCTGGTCATTTGGGACAATTATGAAAATCGCGATGAGAAAACTGGGCATCATGAGCAGATTACACGCCGTTATTTGTTTTCATGCCAGAAGATGGAAATTGTATTTCTGAGGTACTCTGAATAGGGCATATTTGCTGCGATAGTAACCGCCGTATTGAGATGCGCCTGACGCAGCGGTAGGGGAAGAGATGCCCATCCTTGAATTTCAACACTATTGCGTCCTGTTGTTGGCGGCTTCCATTTCCTGCGCTTTGATGTCTATGATGCGCTCCATTCCGAAAGCCGTCAGGTATGCACTGGCAACACTAGCAGCTGTTGCAGCAATGCCTTTCGTTGCATCCAAGTTTTCAGGTGGGACCGACCCCTGGTTGCTTGTTGGGGCGATGATGTGGTTCCCATTTCCACTGGCCGTTTCTGTGTTGACAGATATGACTTTGGACAGGGTTTTGAAAAGACCGCGTGAGTTTGGCGATTACCTGAAAGGTGGAATTGTTGCTGGCGCTTTGGTGATAGCTGCCCTCATGGGTTTGGTGGTTTCCACCTCGGCAACAACGGCCTAATAGCGGAAGAAAACTGGGACTTAAAACTAACCTAATGGTCTATTCGCGTGTGCGGCGAGGGGTGATAGGCTCCCTCTAGGCAAGCGGAGAGGATTTTCATGATCACGCGACTATTGAGCCTTGTGCTTTTCCTTGCTGTCGCGCCTGCGGCGGCGGCGCAGATTGACGATATCGCCGCGAAGATGCAGGCAGGGGAGTACAAAGGCATCACCGGCATGATGGTCAGCCGCGATGGTGAGATACTGGCGGAGGCCTACGCGCCCGGCAATAGCCCGGACAAGCGCCACGACATCCGCTCTGCGACCAAAAGCATCACGGCGCTTCTGGTGGGGGAGCTGATCGAGGACGGCAGCCTCAAGTCCGTCAAGGTCAAGCTTTCGAAAATCCTGCCTGACGATTTCAAGCATATGCCGAAGGACGACCCCCGCCGCGATATCACGGTTGAGGATGCGCTGACCATGCGCACGGGCCTTGCCTGCAATGACTGGATACCAGCCAGCGTGGGGCAGGAAGACAAAATGTACAAAACCCGCGACTGGGGCGCGTTCCTGTGGGCCTTGCCGATGGCCTATGAGCGGGGTGAGCATTTCAGCTATTGCACCGGCGGCGTGGTGTATTTGGGCCGCGTCATTGAAAAGCTCGCGGGCAAGCCCGTGCCAGACTATGCAGAAGAATGCCTGTTCGGCCCCATGGGGATCGAGGGCGCCAAGTGGGAGAAAACCCCCACGGGCCATACCGACACCGGCGGGCATCTGCGGCTGACGCTCCCTGACCTGCACCGCATTGGCGCGTTGGTTAGAAACGGCGGGGAAGGGCTGGTGGACCCCAAGTGGCTGAAGGAAGCCACATCAGAGAAGACCCACGTGTATGAGCGGAACGAGCGGTACGGTTACTTGTGGTGGCTCAATAGCGGCATCGTCAAGGAACAGCCCATCAGCCTCGTGTACGCGCACGGCAACGGCGGCAATTTCATTTTTTATGTGCCTGAGCTGAATCTGGTCGCTGCCTTCACCGGCAAGAATTACGGCGACCGCAGCCAGTTCATCCCGATGCAGCTGCTGACCCGCGAGATCATCCCAAGCCTGATTGAAGCTGACTAGGCTGCATCACCGAACTGCAGGTCCGCGAGGCGTTTATAGAGGCCGCCTTTGGCCACCAGCTCATCATGCGTGCCTTCGGCAACAATCTTGCCGTCCTCTAACACGATGATGCGGTCCACTTTCTTGACCGTCGCAAGGCGGTGGGCGATCACCAGCGTGGTGCGGCCTTCCATCAGGTGCTCAAGCGCTTCCTGAACCTTCAGTTCCGATTCGGCGTCCAAAGCGCTTGTGGCTTCATCGAGGAGGAGGATCGGTGCATCACGGAGGATTGCGCGGGCGATGGCGATGCGCTGGCGCTGTCCGCCAGAAAGCCGTGTGCCGCGTTCGCCCAGGAAAGTATCGAAGCCGTTCGTGGCGCGCTCGACGAACTCGGTCGCCGCTGCCGCTTCAACTGCCTGCCGGACTTCCTCGTCCGTTGCATCCTGCCGGCCATAGCGCACGTTCTCAGCAATCGTGTCAGCGAAGATGATGGTCTCCTGCGGCACGAATGCCAGATGTTCGCGGAAGGCTTTCGGGTCTGTCTGGGCGATATCAATGCCGTCCATCTTCACAGCTCCCGACTGCGGGTCGTAGAAACGAAGCAGCAGCTGCAGCACGGTGGACTTGCCCGCACCAGACGGGCCCACAAGCGCCACAGTCTCGCCCGCCTTCACATGCAGGTTGAAATTCTCCAGCGCTGCCACGTCCGGCTTGGTCGGATAATGGAATGTTACGTTATCGAAATGAATGTCACCTTCCACCTTGGCAGGCAGGGCCAAGGGCTGGTCTGGCGCCTTGATCTTGGCTTCGGCAGACAGCAGCTCCGCCAGACGCCCAGCCGCACCGGCGGCGCGCTGCAGCTCGCTATAGACCTCGGATAACGCCCCGAAGGCACCGGCCACAAACACAGCCCGCATGATGAAATCAAGCATCTGGCCGCCAGACATGGTGCCGGTCATCACATCCTGCGCGCCTTCATAAAGCACCAGCGCGATGGCGGAAAAGATCATGAAGATCATGATGAAGGTTAGGCCCGCGCGCACCTGGATGCGGCGTTTGGCAGCCCCGAAAGCGTCGTCTACCTGATCGCCAAACCTTCGGGCTTCCGTGCCTTCCTGCGTGAAGGCCTGCACGATGTTGAGGGCCGCGAGCGACTCGCCAGCCCGCGCGCCCACATCAGCCACCTTGTCCTGGCTGGTGCGCGACAGGGTGCGTACGCGCCGCCCCACAACGATGATGATGCCGAGAAGCAGTGGAATCACCAGCGCGATATAGCTCATCAGCTTGGGCGACATGACAAAAAGCCACACTGTGCCGATGACAGCGATCAGGAAATTCCTGATCCAGACCGAGACGGATGAGCCCACAATGGTTTGCACCAGCGTGGTGTCGGCCGTGAGGCGGGAGACGATCTCGCCGGGGCGGTTTTCCTCAAAGAATTCTGGCGACAGGGTGATCAGCCGCTCATAGACCGCCTTCCGTATGTCTGCGACAACCCGTTCGCCGATCCAGGTGACGAAGTAGAATCGGCAGGCGGTGGCGACAGCCATCACCACCACAATGGCAACGAAAATAAGGAAATAATCGTTTACTTTCTTGGCGTTGTCGCTTGAGAAGCCTTTGTCGACAATGTCGCCAAGGGCGGTTGGTACCACCAGGACCGTGCCTGCGGCGACCAGAAGAAAGAAACCAGCCAGTACCAGTTGCAGTTTGTAGGGGCGCACGAAAGACCAGAGCGTCCTCAGGTTCGCGAGCTTGCCTTTTGGCGGTTCGTGCTCGCTGCGGATGGTACTGTCTGACATGGGTGCTCCCTTGGGTGCTTCTGTGGTGCTTCTGTGGCTTTTGGTTTTGCTGATATAGGGACTGGTGCGCCATAATCCAATCAACGAATTTGGCACTCTTATAATGCGGTCATGGGGGAAGATGAAAGGAAAGCGATCATTATTTTTGCGCCCTGAGCCAAAAAGAGCAGAAACAGCCTTGCATTCCCTGAAATATTGACCTATACGGACGCCTCGTTTTCGGAGGTATGACCATGAAACAAGAAATTCATCCCGACTACCACACTATCAAAGTGGTAATGACTGACGGGACGACTTTTGAGACCCGCTCTACTTGGGGCTCGGAAGGCGACACTATGACGCTTGAGATTGATCCTAAGTCGCACCCAGCATGGACTGGCGGCGCACGTCAGGTTCTTGAAGGCGGCCGCGTGGCTAAATTCAACAAGCGCTTCGGTGGCCTGTCGCTCAAGAAGTAAGTCGTTCTCGACATTCAAGTTTTTCGGAAAAGGCGTCCAAATCGGGCGCCTTTTTCATTTTCTCCCCTTGAAGGCCTGAAACTGCTCCCCACATATGAATTGTCCGGTCGCCGAATGCGGGGCCAGACGTGGAACCGACCCGGCAGATTTGCGGGTCACATATATCAGTCGCTTCAACTGGAGGACATGAAATGAGAAGTTTTGACCTTTCCCCCCTTATGCGCAGCACCGTCGGCTTCGATCATCTGAGCCGTTTGCTCGATTCGACCCTGAACACAGAAGGCGCCAGCGCATATCCGCCATACAATATCGAAAAGCTGAGCGAAGATGACTACCGAATCACCATGGCAGTCGCCGGTTTTTCGCCTGAAGAATTGAATGTCACCGTTCAGGAAGGCACGCTCTATATCTCTGGCAAGGGCCAGGAAGATGAAGAAGAGCGCCGGTTCTTGCACAAGGGCATCGCAAAGCGCGCCTTCGAGCGCCGCTTCGAGCTCGCGGAAACCATCCGCGTTGGTGACGCCAAGTTTGAAAACGGTCTTCTTGAAATTGAACTGAAGCGCGTGATCCCTGATCACAAGAAACCGCGTCAGGTCGAAATCCGCTCGACGGAAGCGAAGATGAAGACCATCGAGGCTGACGCCGCCTAAGGGCAGGCAAGCCTTGGCGCCCTGACCCCTTTCGGGGCGCCGTTTACCACAGTTTCCTCCACGACTCCTCGCTGTCGTGTACCTAACGTGAGAGCCGGACTTTTCCTCCCCCCCCCTAATCCCCCTGGCTCTCACGTTCTTTTATGTGCCTTGAAGAAAAGTCCTTCGCTGGCGCTCAGTGTACTTTCCTTCAGTTTCCATAATGAGAAAACAAGCCTCGAGGCGGCTCTTCGCCTTGTTTTCGCTTGCCTTTGAAAAATCCGTCGTTCGACGGATTTCAAGATCAACACAGCAAAACTGAAACGAAAACCGCTTTGAGGTTCAGTTTTTCAAATGGCTAGCGGGGAAAAGTACACCGAGGCGAAGCCGAGGGACTTTTTCACGATTTAAAAAATGCTTCTGCAGCCGCCTTGCTGGAGCCCTTGGCGTCGAGCTCGCGCTTGGTGCGGGTGATCTCATGTTCAAGCCGGCTGATGCGCTCTTCAAGTTCATGGGCGCTCAGGGTCGAGAGGTCTTCCTTCTCCACAGCGGTCAGTGGGCTGTCTTTCTTGATGGGGAGATCGTCAAAATCCATGGCGCATGCCTCCTGCCTTTTTTCACCTTTTACCTTGTATTCCTGCCTATCGCCCACAGATTAATTAGGCAAGCAGGGAGATGAATTCATGAAAGCCGTAGAGATTACAACACCGGGTGGCCCGGACGTTTTGAAGCCATGTGAGCGCGAGACACCAGTGGCAGGAGAGGGCGAAATCCTGATTCGCGTGGAAGCCGCAGGTGTGAACCGGCCTGACGTGGTGCAGCGGCTTGGCCGCTATCCGGCCCCGCCGGGCGCAAGCGATATACCCGGCCTTGAAGTGGCGGGCGAAGTAGTGGCGTTGGGTGCTGGCACTGAGGGCTTCAAAGTGGGCGACAAGGTCTGCGCGCTGGTGCCGGGCGGCGGATACGCGGAATTTTGCACGGCAAACGCCGCCTGCGCGATGCATGTTCCGAAGGGCTTTTCCATGGTGCAAGCTGCGGCGATCCCGGAAACCTATTTTACCGTCTGGTCCAACCTGTTTGACCGCGCGGGCCTGACAGAGGGCGAAACGCTTCTGGTGCATGGTGGGTCATCGGGCATTGGTTCCACGGCCATTCAGTTGGCGAAGGCGTTCGGTGCGAAGGTGATTACGACCGTGGGCAATGCTGAAAAAGCTGACTTCTGCACGAAGTTGGGCGCGGATGTGTTGGTGAATTACCGCGAGGATGATTTTGTCGAAGCCGTGAAAGACTTCACGGGCGGGGTGGGCGTGAATGTGGTGCTCGATATGGTGGGCGGCGATTATATCGCCAAAAACATCGAGTGCCTGGCCGTAGAAGGCCGCCATGTGTCCATTGCCTTTCTGCAGGGGCCGCAGGTTGACGTGAATATGCTGCCGGTGATGCTGAAGCGCCTGGTGCTGACTGGCAGCACGCTTCGGGCGCGCGACAATAGCTTCAAGGGTGCGATCGCTCGGGCATTGCAGGCACAGGTCTGGCCGCTGATGGAAGCGGGCAAAGTGGCGCCTGTGATTGATTCGGTTTACCCGCTGGAGCAGGCATCTGAGGCCCACGCACGCATGGAGACCAGCCAGCATATGGGCAAAATCATGCTTGAGGTGGCCTAAGGCGTATCCAGTAGGCCGAAAGCTGCCTGAAAGGGGATAAAATCTGGCCTTTTGACCATGTTTCGCCATGACAGAGGCCTTTCTACCTGTTACACATGGCGTGGGAGGAATTTCTCTCCCCCCTTTCAGGAAAAACATGGATCCAGAGAGGGCAGGTAGGCGGCACCGCTTATCTGGGCGAAGAGGAATTTCCGTAAACAAGGGATAACGGGATGACACAACCTTTGATGCCGATGGCCACCGCTGTATGGCTGGTGGATAACACGGCGCTTACATTCAAGCAGATTGCCGAATTCTGCCAGTTGCACGAACTTGAAGTTCAGGGCGTTGCAGACGGCACTGTTGGCATGAACATTGTGGGGCAGGATCCAACGGCCAGCGGCCAGCTGACGTGGGACGAGATCAACCGCTGCCAGGCAGATGCGAAAGCATCGCTGGTGCTCAGTGAAGATGATGTGAAAGCGGTTCCGCGCACAAAGGGCCCGCGCTATACGCCGGTGTCCAAGCGTCAGGACAAGCCAGACGCGATCGCTTGGCTCGTGCGCAATCACCCAGAGCTTTCAGACCTGCAGATCAGCCGCCTGGTGGGTACCACCAAGCCGACAATCAGCGCGATCCGTGAACGCAGCCACTGGAACATCCAGAATATCAAGCCGCAGGACCCGGTTGGCCTGGGCCTTTGCAAGCAGATTGAGCTTGATGAAGCTGTGCGCCAGGCTGCTGCCCGCCGCGACAAGGCTGCTGCAAAGTCCGGTGAAGCCCCGGCTGAAGCTGCAGAAGCGCCAGTCGAGGCTCCAGTTGAAGCGCCGGTGGAAGCCGCTCCGGAAAAAGAGCTGACGGCAGCTGACGTATTTGGTGAAGCGCCTGCTGAGGACGCTGACAAAGAATAAAACCTGACATTCGGGTGAAAGCCATCAGGGCAAACAAAAAGCGCGAGGACCTGCCTCGCGCTTTTTTTGTTCTATCTATTTGCCGTTAGTGCCTGACCAGGCGGGTCATTTCTTCTTTCAGGCGGAGTTTCTGCTTCTTAAGCTGTGCTATTCGTATCGTATCGGGGCACGGCCTGTGTTCTTCCCGGGTGATGATCTCTTCAATTTCAGCATGTTTCGCGTTCAAGGTATTCACATGCGACTGTAGGTTCATTCCCGCACTCCTTTTGTTACGATTTTAAGACACTTCCATGAGACCAAAAGGTGGGGCTTTTGTCACGGAAAACATTTGCGCCTGACCACTTGTCCTGTATCTTCGGGCACTTAGCAAATCGCCGGAAAACCGCCAATTGAAGGATTATTGCGCCAAATGGCAGAGACTCGAAAGAAAAGGTTGATTGTTGCCATCACAGGCGCCAGTGGTGTGGCCTACGGCGTGCGGGCGCTTGAGCTTCTGGCGGACCTGGATGTGGAACGCCATCTGGTGATGTCCAAGGCGGGTGAACGTACCCTTCTTGAGGAAACGGACTATAGCGTGCGTGAGGTGCAAGCTATGGCGGATGTGCTCTATCCGGCGAAGGATATTGGTGCAGCGATCGCCAGCGGGTCTTTCCGCACCATGGGCATGCTGATTGCGCCGTGTTCCATTAAGACCATGGGGGAAATACGCACCGGGATTACCTCCAGCCTGGTCAGCCGTGCGGCGGACGTGATTCTGAAGGAGCGCAAGCGCCTTGTGCTGATGGTGCGGGAAACGCCTTTGCATACCGGGCATCTGCGCACCATGACCGCGCTGAGCGAGATGGGCGCGATAATCGCCCCGCCTGTGCCAAGCCTTTACGCCAAACCGGCGAGCATCGACGAGATGGTGACCTACACGGCCGCCCGCGCGCTTGACCTGTTTGACCTGGAAGTGGAAGGCCTTAACCGCTGGGGCCAATAGCTGGCTTTACTTAGGCGTTTTCGGTGCCTTGAGCTTGCCGCCGCAAATCTGCAGATAGCTGCTGACGCAGGGCCATACGTCGCGGGCGTGGCCTGATTTTACAGGCGGGCGTATGAGGCACTTCAGAAGCGCGCGTTGCTCGGCCTGTTCCATCGCCAGTTCTTCTGCCTTGGCGTCTTCGTAGCCGTCCTGCCCCCTAAGGGCCTTCCGTGCCATGCGCAGCGGGGCCAGGCGCTCGCGCTGCCACCAGTCTGCGGCTTCCAAGAGCATATCCCAGTTATCTGCCGCCGGGCGTACGCCGTGATCGTCCATCCATAGGCACAGCAGCAGTAGGTTTACGTCCGCGCCAAGGCTGTCCTGGGCCTCAAGGCAGGCTTCCTGCATCGGGGCGTGGGCATAGGTCCCGCAGGCGAAATTCCAAAAATCGTCCGGCGTGGGCCACGCGGTTGCTGCCTTTGCTTCTATGTCGGCGTCTGCCATGCTATAACCACCCCAGTTCAAATGAGTTTTGGGGCCAGTATATGGATGAGGATGCCATCAGGGAGCAGATTTCCGCCCTTATGGAGGAACACCGCGACCTGGATGATGCTATTACCGCGCTGCAGCGCGCCGGCACGTTTGATCTGTTGCAGGTGCAGCGGATGAAGAAACGCAAGCTTCTTTTGAAGGACGAGATTTCCAAACTGCGCAATATTCTGGTGCCTGACATTATCGCTTAAGACATCCTCGTTTGAGGAACCATTTTCTGACTAATGGGGCTGACGGTCTTGTCTCCCGGTTTGGCCCCTAGCGTGGCTCGCTGTCGCCCTTCATGTCCCGCTTGTGCTCATACATGGCCCTGTCGGCCTTGTCGATTGCCTCGTCTGGCTTGTCGCCCTGACGGAAGGTATAGGTGCCGAAGGCCATGCTCATCTTGATGGTCTCACCGCCGATCACCAGCGGGTTCTCAGCAATGGTCTGCGCAAGCGAGGCGGCCTTGTCGTGGCCAACCTGTTCATCGGCCTGTGCCAGAATCACCCCAAACTCGTCACCGCCCAGGCGGCCGATCACATCGGTGCCGCGGACATTGTCAACCAGCGTCCGGGCCACGTGGAAGAGCGCCTTGTCGCCTGCCTCATGGCCGTATTTGTCGTTGATCAACTTCATGTCGTTGAGGTCAATGAACATCAGCGTCGACGGCGTGCCGTACCGTTCAGCGAAGCTGATCATGCGGTTCAGCTCGCGCACAAAGGCGCGCCGGTTCGGGATCGGGAGCAGGGCGTCTGTATCCGCCATGTCTTCCATTTCCCGCAGCCGCCTGTTGGTGGCGTCCAGTTCACGCCTGAGCTTGTCCACTTCTTCCATCAGCGACATGATCGCCTGCTGGACGCGTGGGGTCATTTCCTCAGGGGGAATGGTCGTAACCTGCACGGTGTCGTTTATTTCGCGCGCGCCGGACGTTTCAGTCGCGCTACCGGTCGCCCCGGTTTTGCGCACGGGGCGCGTCGGGGCGGTACGCATGACGCCGGGTGTATTGGTTATTTTCATACAAAACCCTGTACCGGTTACTTTTGACTGCACATAACCCATTATGGCGTCTTTGTGAATCGACTTGCAAGTTTCCTGATAAAATTGGCGCGAATTAGGCGGATTTCGGGGCTTTCCGGCAAAGCTTGCATTAAGGAGGCGCATGCCTATAATGCGCGCTCCGCCGGGCGGCAGATGGGTTGCCGTGCCTACGGATATCGTCATGGAAACGAGGATGGAAGCGACCATGAGCATAGAGACGCCCGAAATCGGAATCATTATGGGTAGCCAGTCTGACTGGCCGACAATGAAGCACGCAGCCGATGTGCTTGATGAACTTGGCGTGTCTTATGAGACCCGCATCGTTTCCGCCCACCGTACCCCTGACCGCCTGTATGACTATGCCAAGACCGCGCGTGACCGCGGGTTCAAGTGCATTATCGCGGGTGCGGGCGGTGCGGCGCACCTGCCGGGGATGGCCGCAGCCATGACCCCGCTGCCGGTCTTCGGGGTGCCTGTTAAATCCAGCATGCTTTCGGGCAAGGACAGCCTGCTGTCGATCGTGCAGATGCCGGGCGGTGTGCCTGTTGGTACGCTCGCAATCGGCAAGGCAGGGGCCAAGAATGCCGGCCTTCTGGCGGCAGCCGTGATCGCCCTGATGGATGAAGAAGTTGCTGCCAAGCTCGATGCCTGGCGCGCCGCGCAAACTGAAAGCGTGGCTGAAATTCCTGTAGACGACGCTTAACCGCTAACTGCAAAGGCAGGACCCCGCATGACACAGATCGCACCAGGTGGAAAAATTGGAATTCTAGGCGGTGGCCAGCTTGGCCGCATGCTCGCCTTGGCAGCTGCCCGCCTTGGCTATCGGTGCCATATCTTTTGCCCCGATGTTCGCAGCCCGGCCTTTCATGTGGCCAGCGATTTCACCATCGCTGAATATGAAAATGAAGACGCGCTCGCAGAATTTGCCTCCAGCGTCGATGTAGCGACCTACGAATTTGAAAACGTCCCGGCCCGCACGGCTGAGATCGTGGCAAAGGAAACGCTGCTGCGCCCTGGCGCGCGTGCGCTCGAAGTGTCGCAGGACCGTCTGGTCGAGAAGAAATTCCTTAATGAGTGCGGTGTGAAAACCGCGCCCTTCATGCCTTTCCAGACCCAGGAAGAGCTGGATGAGGCCTTCAAGGAAATTGGCCGCCCGTCTGTCGCCAAGACCCGCCGGTTTGGCTATGACGGCAAGGGCCAGTTGATGATCAAGGCCCGCAAGGACGTGGACCTTGTCATGGATGTCACCAAGGGTGCGCCTGCCATCCTTGAAGGGTTCGTGACATTCGACCGCGAGATCAGCGTTGTTGTGGCGCGCTCGGCATCGGGCGATGTGGCGGCTTTCCCCGTGGCGGAAAACGTGCACACCAACCATATTCTGGACACCAGCACGGTGCCGGCGCAAATCTCTGAAGTGGTCGAGGCCAAGGCCAAGGTAATGGCAACCCGTATCGCCAATGCGCTTGAATATATCGGCGTGATGACCGTTGAGATGTTCGTGAGCGACGGCACAGGCGAGATTGTGGTCAACGAGATCGCCCCGCGCGTGCACAACAGCGGCCATTGGACCATTGAAGGTGCTGTCACCAGCCAGTTCGAACAGCATATCCGCGCCATCTGTGACCTGCCGCTTGGGGGCACCGATGCCAAGGGCAAGGTATTGATGAAAAACCTTCTGGGCGAAGATATCCTGGATTGGGAGAAATACCTCTCTGACCCTAAGGCTCACTTCCACCACTATGGCAAGCTGGAGCCGCGCGAAGGCCGCAAGATGGGCCACGTGACCTGGGTTAACCCAGACGAATAGACGCTGGCGAATAAACGCAGGAAGCGAGAGGGAGGCCGCAGCCTCCCTTTTTTGTTTTATTTGTTGTCCAGCTGGGCGCGGACACTGGCCAGCCCATGCATGGTGATGCGGTAAGGCCCGCCGCCACGGCTGGCGATGAAGCCGCGCCGCTTCATTTTTCGGAACAGGCCAACGCTGAAGCCCGCAAGGCGCCAGCCTTCGCGGTTCACACAATTGGCTTCAATAATTTTCCTGCGCTCGTCGCGTTCAATAAGAATAGCGCCGCCCTGCGCCAAAGCATGCAGCGCGCGCTGTTCGGATTTCGAAATATTCAATGGGGAAACTCCGCCACATAGAAAAGGGCTCCGCCCACGCGGGTGGGGGAGGGTTTCTATTTCCCTGCCGCCTCAAGTGGGGCAGGGCCTAGCGGGTCTCTGACAGTAGTTTCACAAACGCTCCGTATCTGGAACGCTATTCATAGCGGAAGCGGGCGGGGCCTGTCTAGTTCCAGAAAGTTGTAATGATATAACTTTTGGTATAAGGTTGCCACATCAGGTGGGGAGGCCTTATGCGACATTGGATATTTGGCATTTCAGCCATGCTGCTTGCGGGGTGCGCTTCAGCGCCGACGGCGGGTGAGTGGCCGGAAATGAAAATCGACCGGTCAGAGCTTGAGCGCGTCTCGCTGAAGGGCCGGATTGTTATCATTGAACAGGTGCCGCGTTTCCTGCAGTTCGGCAGCGCGCGCATCGTCAGCCCCAGTCTTGACCATTATCTGTTTTGGGATTTCTGCCGCGGCTCCGGCCTTGTGTGGCAGATGGTTGCGCTCAGGCCGGATGACCGCGCCAGTTCCGGCTGGTCTTTCACGCGCACCAGAGCCATACCTGCCACACAGAATCACGCGGCAGAAACACAGGTCACCGAAGGCTTTGTGGAAAGACGCATCGTCGGGTATGCGGATCTCAAGAAGGCTGGTCTTGCCTTCTTCAAGCCCGGCGCCATCAAGTGCGATGCTACTTATGGCGACCCGATTTGAAGCGGCCTAGCGCTCCAGAATCCAGGTGGCGTGTTCGGCGTGGACCTTGAAACCGTATTTATCGGCGAAGGCATAGACGATATCGCGCATGGGGAAGCCTTTTGACCGGCTCCAGTGCCAGTCGTCGCCGGTGATCTGGGCGTCGGGCCACAGCTCATGGCACACTTCAAGGTCAATGGCCTGCTTGTTGGCGTCGATATACACCAGCTCAGGCTCGAAGCCCTTTTCCTTCAGTTCATAAAGCGCGTCAGGTGACAGACCGCGGTAAGGCACGAAGCGGCCCTCAAACCCGCGCAGATTCGCAAGCGCCGTGGGGAAAGGGCCCTGGCGCTCAACGTCTGCAGCGAAGCGCTTCTGGTCTGCCATATCAGGGTATTCACGCGTCAGCTTCGGGCGGCCCACATAACGCTGGACCTGCTCGATCAGATGATCGCTCCAGGGGTCCACGCCCACGAGTTTCAGCTCAGGGTCCAGGCTCAGCCAGCGCTTCGCACTTGAGCACAGGAAACAGCCGATCTCCAGCATATAGCGGGGCTTACGCTTGCGGATGATCTCATCCACCATGTCCCGGCCATAGCCCCCCAGCGTATAGTCCCACGCCACGAGGCCTTCGGTCTCAGGCCATGGGTTTTCCGCCAGCAGCTTTTCAAATGCAGTATCGGTCATGCTATGCCCCGGATACAAAAAGGGCGCGGGGTTGCCGCGCCCTGATCGCTTGAATGCTTAAAGGATCGAGAAGCCGGTGGCTGCCCAGTCCTTGTCGAAGCCCGCGAGGCCGTTGGTGGTCAGCGGGTGGTTGAACAGTTTCCGCAGCACGTCGATCGGGAAAGTGGCAACGTCGGCACCGATGCGCGCGCTTTCCAGGATGTGCGTGGGGTGGCGAACGGAAGCCACCAGGATTTCTGTGTCGAAGTTATAGTTGTCATAGATGTTGCGGATGTCTTCAATCAGCTCCATGCCGTTGAAGCCAACATCGTCATGACGGCCCACGAACGGGGAAATGAAGCTCGCGCCTGCCTTGGCAGCCAGCAGCGCCTGGTTGGCAGAGAAACACAGCGTCACGTTCACCATGATGCCTTCAGCGCGCAGCGCCTTACAGGTTTTGAGGCCTTCGATTGTCAGTGGAACCTTGACCGCGATATTGTCTGCGATCTTGGCGCACTTGAGGCCTTCCTTCAGCATGGTCTCATGGTCGTGGGCAACGGTTTCGGCGGATACCGGGCCGTCCACTTCCTTGGCGATCTCGGTGATCACTTCAAAGAATTCGCGGCCAGCTTTCTTGATCAGCGACGGGTTGGTGGTTACGCCGTCCAGAAGGCCCGTGGCATTGGCTTCACGGATTTCATCGATGTTGGCGGTATCCAGGAAAAATTTCATTGTTAGCTCCTTCGGCACTCCGGCGCGCGGAGTGGGTCCCAATATTCAGTGGCGGTTGCTGTTCTATATATCGGCAAATCGCGCCAGATGCACTCACTATGCATTCACGGCGCTCTTACGTCCGCCTTTTCGCCGCTTCCCTAATCAAGTTTGGCGGGATTGGCAAGTGTCCTGTGCGGGAATCAGGCCTCGACCGGGTGGCCGCTGCCTTCCTCAGTTTCTGCCTCATCGGGCATTTTGACAAAGAAGGATGTGATGATCACGAAAAGGGCCGCGGCAAACAGCGCCATGTAGGCGTTATTATAGGCCATCATGGCCGCCTCGCGCTGCACCAGCATTTCGCTTATCGCCAGTTGCTGCAATGCTTCCGGGCTGCCGGACATTGAAATCGCCTTGGGCGTGAAAGCGCGCAGGGGGCTGATGCGCTCCACAAGCTCAGCGTGGTTGATCTGGCTATAACGGCTCACGAGCGCCACGACGACCGAAATGGCCGCCGCCTGCCCAAGCCCGCGCACTAATGAGAAGACAGACGAAGCCTCCACCTGCATTTCATGGCTGATGGACGCGTAGGCGACGGTGGAGGCGATCACGAACAGGATGCCGATGCCGAAGCCGTGCAGAATGGGCGGCACCGCCAGAATGAAAGCCGGGGTTTCGGTGGTCAGGTGAATGAAGGGGAACAGGCCCGCCGCCATACAGGCCCCACCAAGCGCGAGCAGAAGCCGCACGCTCAGGAAATGGGTAAAGCGCGGGGTCAGCATCATGCCCGCCATCATGCCCACGCCGCGCCACATCAGGATCACGCCGGTATCCAGCACGGGGTATCCCATCAGGTTCTGCATCATGGGCGGCTGCAGCACCACTGACGCCGTCATGTTGCCGGCGGTGATCAAAATCAAGAGCATGCCGATCATATAGTTGCGGTCACGGAACAGCGCGGCGGGCAGGAAGGGGCGGCTGCTCGTGCGGCTGTTGACCGTGAAAATCCAGGCTGCTGCCAGGAACACAAGCGCGTAGGCGATGATCTCCGTGCTTTCGAACCAGTCTTCGCTTTCGCCCCGATCGAGCGCCAACTGCAGCGTGCCGATGGCGATGGCGAGGCTGAAGAAGCCGATGAAATTCAGCTTATGGCCGGGGAAATGCATGCCGCGCTTCATGGTCATGCCAAGGCCAATGGCTGTCAGAAGGCCCACAGGCAGATTAATGAAGAACACCCAGCGCCAGCTGGCAATGTCAGTGATATAGCCGCCGAGCGACGGCCCCAGCACGGGGCCCGCCATGGTGCCCATGCCAAAGAGTGCCATCAGGCGCGCGCGGTCGGCATTATCGGTGGACATGCGGTTCATGGTGGCGATGGCAAGCGGGATCAGCGGTGCCCCCGCCGCACCCTGCAAAATGCGGGCGGCCAGCATGGCCTCAAGTGTGATCGCCAGCCCGCACAATACGGACGCCAGCGTGAAGACGGAAACCGACAGGATCATCAGCCTTTTCACGCCAAAGCGGCTCGCGGCCCAGCCCACAAGGGGCGTCAGCACCACGGCGGCGATGATATAGGTGGTGACCACCCAGCTGATCTGGTCGAAGGTGGCCTGCAGCGTGCCGCGCATTTCCGGCAGCGCCACATTGACAATGGTGGCGTCAATCGTGTGCAGCGACACAGCCGCCATCAGGCACAGAAGAAGCCCGGTGCGGTGGTCTGTAATCTCGCTTGCCGGATTGCCGGTGGCTGACATGCTTTAGAGCCCCAGAAGCGTGAATAGGTCGTCCATGGTGCGCTCATGCCCCGTGTCGATGGAGACTTCGGCGCTCAGCCCCGCGCGTAGGGAGCCGATGTCCTGTCCTTCATCAAGTCTGATCTGAACCGGGATTCGCTGGGTTACCTTCACCCAGTTGCCGGTGGCATTCTGGGCCGGAAGTACGGCGAACTCCGCTCCTGTCGCCGGGTCGATGGACGCAACCTTGCCCTTGAAGTGCACACCCGGCAGCGCGTCGATCAATACGTCGACCGGCTGGCCCACTTTCACATGGGTGAGGTCCGTTTCCTTGGGATTGGCTTCAACGCGCAGGTCATCATCCACCGTCAGGCCGAAGATGGGGTAGCCTGCCGCAACATATTCGCCGGGGTGCAGGTCAATCTGCGTGATGGTGCCGCCAGTGCGGGTGCGCACCTTCAGGTGATCCAGCGTGACCTCGGCGGCGCGCACGGCTGCCTTGGCTTTCAAGACCATCGGGTGCATGTCTGTTTCCAGGTCCGGGTTGCCGCCCAGCTGCGTCAGCGCCATGTTGGCGGCTTCCCGAAGCACTGTCAGCTGACGTTCGGATTCCATCACCTTGTGGCGATGGCTATCAAGCGTCGCTTCCGAAATATTCTTGTCCTTTGCCAGCGCTTCGGCGCGCTGCAGTTCGCGCTCCTCATAGGCCAGCACTTCTTCTTCCTTGGCGATGGCTGCCAGGCTTTGGCGGTAGTTGGCGCGCACGGCGGCAACAAGGTTGCGGGCGCTTACGATCCCGGCCTTTGCGTCCATCAGCTTCACTTGTGCGTCGGCGTCATCCAGTTCTGCGATCACCTCACCCGCGTCCACATGCTGGTTGCGCTTCACGTGCACTTTTGTCACCTCGCCCGAGACGCGGGCCGCGCCCGTCAGGATGCCGGTGCGCACATAGGCATTGTCGGTGGTGATCATGCGCCCGCCAGACAGGTACACAAAAGCGGCGGTGACGGCGATCAGGGCAGGGACACTGATATAAAGGAGGATACGCATCATTGTTTCTTACTCGTGCTTTGGTCGGTCTTTCTGGCGCTGGCGTCTGCAATGACGCGGTCCATCAGGTCCATAAGCGTTTCACGCTCGTCGTCAGACAGGGACTGCAGAAAGAGGTCTGAAATATGGTCAATCCGCGCCAGCATGGGGCGGATCACCGGGCCGGTTTTCTCGGTGATGAACAGGCGGCGGACACGGCGGTCGGAAGCGTCCGTGCGGCGCTCGATCATGCCGCGGGCCTCCAGCGCGTCAACCTGCCGGCATACGCTCATGGTGGCGATATCAAGCCGGGCGGCCAGTGCCTGCTGGGTAATGCCCGGGTTCCGCCAGACGGAAATCAGCATCTTGGCCTGGGCGCGCGTGACGTCCAGGTCCTGCTCGGCTTCAAAGCTTTGGCGCACCAGGCGGAACAGGTCTCCCACCTGGAATACGAACGGATTGTTGGTCTTTTCCTGTTTCATGGTGCCTTAAATGGTGCGGTGTAATTAATAAGCAAGCATAATTATAAGCTAAGCTTATTAATAATTCCTTGTGCGGTGGTTCGGGTGCAATTGCTGTCCTGACTTTTGTCGCCTATGGTGGCCGGGAATGGTCGCCCCGGTCGGGGCAATGATGCACAGAGGTCTTACCGCGTGACGCAGGCGCAACTTTTCAAGGATCAGGAAGTCGTGAGCGAGGAGGCAGGCGCGCGGATTAGCGTGCTTCTTCCGCTGCCACTCGCGGGTCCCCTGGATTACCGTGTGCCGGATGACCTGCGGGAACGACTGCACCCCGGCGTGGTGGTGGAGGTGCCTCTATCTGGCCGCAAGGCCATCGGTGTGGTGTGGCCAACAAAGGGCGGCGGCAAGACATTTCCGCTGGGGAAGCTGAAACCGGTTGAGCGTATCATCGATGTGCCGCCGCTGATGGACGACCTGATGCGATTCGTCGATTGGGTATCGGCCTATACGCTCTCGAGCCAGGGGGCGGTCTTGCGCATGTGCCTGTCTGTCCCTGCGGCTTTTGGTGAGGTGCCGGTAAAAAGGCACTATGTGTGTGCCCCAAATGTGCCCGAGGGCCTTCGCATGACCCCCGCGCGGGAGGCGGTCTTGAAGGTGCTTTCTGACGGCAAGCCGCGCATGGCGCCGGAGGTTGCCTCGCTCGCGGGCGTGTCGGACGGCGTGGTGCGGGGCCTTGCGGACGCGGGCGCCCTGGTGGCGCTGGATATTTCCGTCGACCAGCCTTATCCGCAGCCGGATACGGCCATCAAAGGCCCGAAACTGTCGGGCGAGCAGACGGAAGCGGCAGAGGCGATTCGCGCCGTCGTGTGGGAAGGCGGCTTCAAGCCTTTCCTGTTGGACGGCATCACCGGGTCGGGCAAAACCGAGGTTTATTTTGAAGGCCTAGCCGAAGCCCTGCAGGAAAAAGGCACACAGGTTCTGGTGCTGGTGCCTGAGATCGCGCTGACGAGCCAGTGGCTGGAGCGCTTTGAGGCCCGCTTTGGTGTCGCGCCCGTGGTGTGGCATTCGGAAGTGGGGCAGGCTGAGCGCAGGCGCGCCTGGCGGGCGGTGGCATCCGGCGATGCCCGTGTGGTGGTGGGCGCGCGCTCAGCCCTGTTCCTGCCGTTCAAGAAACTGGCTTTCATCACGGTGGACGAAGAGCACGACCCTTCCTTCAAGCAGGAAGAAGGGGTTTTGTATCACGCCCGCGACATGGCGGTGGTGCGGGCCATGCAGGCCAAGTGCCCGGTGGTATTGGCCAGCGCGACGCCAAGCCTAGAGACGCAAGTGAATGCGGACGAAGGCAAATATGAGGTGCTGAAGCTTCGGGAGCGCCACGGTGTGGCCGTGCTGCCGGAAATGCGCGCCGTGGACATGCGCGCTGAACCGCCTGAAGCAGGTACCTGGCTGTCGCCAATACTCGTTCGCGAGATCGAGGAAACGCTGGCGGCGGGCGAGCAGGTGATGCTGTTCCTGAACCGTCGCGGCTATGCGCCTCTCACACTCTGCCGCACTTGCGGGCACCGCATTGAATGCCCCAGTTGTTCAGCCTGGCTGGTGGAACACCGCTTCCGTCAGGAACTGCAATGCCACCACTGCGGCCACATGGAGCCGATCCCCGAAGCCTGCCCAACGTGCGAAAGCAAGGAAAGCCTGGTGGCCTGTGGGCCCGGCGTGGAGCGCCTGTTTGAGGAAGTGACCCGCCGGTTTGCGGACGCCCGCACCAGCGTGATGACCAGCGACACGATGATGAGCCCCAGCCAGACTGCAGCGGTGGTGAAGGAAATTGCGGGCGGGCATCTGGATATCGTGATCGGCACCCAGATTGTCACCAAGGGATACCATTTCCCCAACCTGACGCTCGTTGGCGTGGTGGACGCTGACTTGGGCCTTCGGGGCGGGGACCTGCGCGCGGGCGAACGCACCTACCAGCAGCTGGTGCAGGTGGCGGGCCGGGCGGGCCGGGCGGAAAAGCCGGGCAAGGTGTTGCTGCAGAGTTATGAGCCCGAGCACCCGGTGGTGCAGGCGCTCCTGACCGGGGACGGTGACGCCTTCATGGCGGCAGAAAAGACTGCCCGCGCCCAATATCATATGCCGCCCTTCGGCAAGCTTGTGGCGGTGATCCTTTCGGGGCCTGAGATGGCAGAGGTGCTGGAGGTGGGTCGCGCGCTTGCCAAAGCCGCTCCCGTGGAGCACGGCGTGGATATCGTGGGCCCGGCGCCCGCGCCCATGGTGCGCATTCGCGGCCAGCACCGTTTCCGGATGCTGCTGCATGCCAAGAAGCATGTGAAGGTGCAGCAACTGGTGCGGGCCTGGATGATGCGGGTAAAGCCGAAATCAAGCGTCCGCATCAAGGTGGACATCGACCCCTATAGCTTCATGTAAGCCTTGCGCCTGTGGGGCTTGCGATTCGTGGTCTTTGGGCTGAATGCGCGCCGCAGTGCCGCCATCAGGCCGGAGCCGCAGCGGAAGCGTCCCCGTTTCCGTGTTTCATGCCCATATATATAAGAGTTGCCCGCGAGATGGCTGAAGTCGTTGATAGCTGGGGATTTTCGCAGAATCCAAGGGGCAGGGCAGCCGCCCGCGTTGGTGTTGGCACGGCGGGCCGAGTGGCATTTCTGAGCAAGATTGCAAAAACGGGTCCAAGGTGGCTTGCGCCCGCCAAATCCTTATGCTAGAGGGAGCACGCATTTCGGCTGGCCTTGGCCGCGATGGGCCTATGGTTAGGTTCGTTAAAACAGGTCAAAATTTGAGCGTGGGCGGTGCTTTCGGGTGGCCGTCTCACAAGTGTGTCAAACAGGTTCAGACCTAACCCAGGGGAACGTCTGACGTGACCTCGCACAAAGCGATAGTATCCGGGATTTCAGGCCGCTATGCGGTAGCGCTTTTTGAACTCGCCCTAGAGTCAAAGGCGCTCGAGGCGGTTGAATCCGATCTCTCAACGCTTAAGGCAATGCTCGACGAAAGCGCGGATCTGCGCGATCTCGTCTCCTCGCCGCTTTATAGCCGGGACCAACAATCTGCCGCCATCGACGCTGTTGCAAAAGCAGCCAAGCTTGGTGACATGACAGTGAAGTTCCTGGGTGTGCTTGCAGCGAATCGCCGCCTTGGCGCTCTTGGTTCAACCATTGCAGCGTTTGAAAAGCTGACTGCCCATCACCGCGGTGAAGTACGGGCGTCGGTCGTAAGCGCGCGCAAGCTGACCAAGACCCAGCTTGGGAATCTTGAGAAAAAATTGAAACTGGCTGTCGGCCAGGATGTTCTTATCGACGCTAGCGTTGATGAGAGCCTGCTCGGCGGTCTCACGGTTAAGGTTGGTTCGCGGTTGATCGACGACAGCCTCAAAACCAAACTCGACAACCTCGCAATCGCCATGAAAGGGGTTCAGTAATGGATATCCGTGCGGCGGAAATTTCCAAGGTCCTGAAGGACCAGATTGCAAACTTCGGCAATGATGCCCAAGTTTCTGAAGTAGGCACCGTTCTCTCTGTTGGTGACGGTATTGCTCGCGTATACGGCCTTGACCAGGTTCAAGCCGGTGAGATGGTTGAATTCCCAGGTGGCGTTAAGGGCATGGCCCTCAACCTGGAAACCGACAACGTGGGTATCGTTATTTTCGGCGATGACCGTGGTATTAAAGAAGGCGACACCGTTAAGCGGACCGGCGCAATCGTGGACGTTCCAGTTGGCAAAGGCCTGCTGGGTCGCGTTGTCGATGGCCTCGGTAACCCAATCGACGGTAAAGGCCCATTGCAAGACGTTGAGCGCATGCGGGTTGAGTCCAAAGCGCCTGGCATTATCCCACGTCAGTCAGTGTCCGAGCCAATGCAATCCGGTCTGAAGGCAATTGACGCCCTCGTACCAGTAGGTCGTGGCCAGCGTGAGCTGATCATTGGCGACCGTCAGACTGGTAAGACGGCTGTTGCGATCGACACCTTCATCAACCAGAAAGCCACCAACGACGCAGCAAAAGAAGAGAGCGAAAAGCTTTTCTGTATCTATGTTGCTGTTGGCCAGAAGCGTTCCACGGTTGCTCAGATCGTTAAGTCGCTCGAAGAAAACGGCGCTCTGGAATATTCCATCGTGATCGCTGCTACGGCTTCTGATCCGGCCCCAATGCAGTTCCTGGCACCATATACCGGTACTGCGATGGGTGAATATTTCCGCGACAACGGCATGCACGCTGTTATCGTACACGACGACCTGACCAAACAGGCTGTTGCTTACCGTCAGATGTCCCTGCTGCTGCGTCGTCCTCCAGGACGTGAAGCATACCCAGGTGACGTATTCTACCTGCACTCACGTCTTCTCGAGCGTGCAGCGAAAATGTCTGACGCGCGTGGCGGTGGTTCCCTGACGGCTCTGCCTGTAATTGAGACCCAGGCTGGTGACGTATCTGCATACATCCCAACCAACGTGATCTCCATTACCGACGGTCAGATCTTCCTGGAAACTGAACTGTTCTATAAAGGTATCCGTCCTGCAATTAACGTCGGTCTGTCCGTATCCCGTGTGGGTTCGGCTGCACAGATCAAGGCGATGAAGCAGGTTGCAGGTTCCATTAAGCTTGAGCTAGCTCAGTACCGTGAGATGGAAGCCTTCGCTCAGTTCGGTTCCGACCTTGATGCGTCTACCCAGCAGCTGCTGAACCGTGGTGCCCGTCTGACCGAGCTTCTGAAGCAAGGCCAGTACAGCCCACTGCCAGTAGAAGAGCAGGTTGTGTCCATCTTCGCGGGTGTGAATGGTTATCTCGACAAGATCGCCGTGACGGCCGTTACGCGCTTTGAAGAGCAGTTCCTCGCAGAGGTTCGCTCCAAGCACGCTGACGTCCTGAAGACGATCCGCACCGAGAAGAAACTGTCTGACGATACGATTTCCAAGCTGAAATCCATCCTCGACGCTTTCGCGAAATCTTTTAGCTAAGAAGCTGGATAGGAGAGGCTGAGCAATGCCAAGCCTTAAGGATCTAAAAGTCCGCATCAATTCGGTTAAGTCGACGCAGAAGATCACCAAGGCCATGAAAATGGTTGCTGCGTCGAAGCTGAAGCGTGCGCAAGAGGCAGCTGAGGCTGCCCGCCCGTACGCAGAGCGGATGGAAAAAGTATTGACTGGCCTCGGCGCTTCCGTCGCTGGCCAGCCAGGTGCTTCGCCGCTTCTGGTGGGGACTGGCAAGGACGATGTGGAACTGGTTATTGTTTCCTCTTCAGAGCGTGGCCTCTGTGGTGGTTTCAATACCAACATCGTCAAAGCCGCCCGTGCCCACATCAGAGCGCTGATCGCAGCTGGCAAGACGGTCAAAATCCTTTGCATCGGCAAGAAGGGCTACAATGTCCTTCGCCGTGAATTTGGTGATAAAATCATCGACGTGAAAGACATGTCGGCTGTCAAGAAGCTTGGCTTCGCTGACGCCCAGCCGATCGCCCAGGAAGTCCTGGCCATGTTCGAGCGTGGTGAATTTGATGTTGCAACGCTGTTTTATGCGAAGTTCCAGTCTGCCCTGGTGCAGGTGACAACCAAGCAGCAGCTCATCCCGGCTCCGATGCCGGAAGCGGCCAACGAAAACGAGGGCGCGGACGAGCTTGGCGGTGCGGCATATGATTACGAACCAGACGAGACAGCGATCCTTGACGATCTCCTGCCTCGCAACGTGGCTGTGCAAATCTACCGCGGTCTTCTTGAAAATGCTGCGTCCGAACAGGGTGCGCGTATGACCGCAATGGATAACGCAACGCGGAATGCTGGCGACATGATTGATAGCCTGTCCATCACGTACAACCGTACGCGTCAGGCGAACATCACCAAAGAACTGATCGAAATTATTTCTGGCGCTGAAGCGCTTTGAGTTTGATTACACGAAGGAGTGTAAAAAATGGCTAAGAATACTGGCCGCGTAACACAGGTAATCGGTGCGGTTGTCGACGTACAGTTTGACAATGAACTGCCGGCTATCCTGTCAGCGCTGGAAACTGAAAACAATGGCTCCCGCCTCGTTCTCGAGGTTGCCTCTCACCTGGGCGAAAACACCGTTCGTACGATCGCAATGGACGCGACCGACGGTCTGGTGCGTGGCCAGGAAGTAACTGACACGGGCGCTCCAATCTCTGTACCGGTTGGTCCTGAGACGCTGGGTCGCATCCTGAACGTGATTGGCGAGCCAATCGACGAGCGTGGCCCAGTTGGTCACAAACAGGTTGCCCCAATTCACGCTGAGGCACCTTCTTTTGAAGACCAGTCAACCGAAGCTGAAGTCCTCGTGACAGGCATTAAGGTTGTGGACCTCCTCGCGCCATATGCGAAGGGTGGTAAGATTGGTCTGTTCGGTGGTGCCGGTGTAGGCAAGACCGTACTGATCATGGAACTGATCAACAACATCGCTAAAGGCCACGGTGGTTACTCTGTATTCGCCGGTGTGGGTGAGCGGACGCGTGAAGGTAACGACCTTTACCACGAGATGATCGAATCCAAGGTTATCAACCTTGAGGGCGAGTCCAAAGCCGCTCTCGTATACGGTCAGATGAACGAACCTCCAGGAGCCCGTGCACGTGTGGCCCTGACCGGTCTGACCCTCGCGGAATACTTCCGTGACCAGGAAGGCCAGGACGTTCTGTTCTTCGTAGATAACATCTTCCGCTTCACGCAGGCGGGTGCAGAGGTGTCCGCACTTCTGGGCCGTATCCCATCTGCTGTGGGTTACCAGCCAACACTGGCAACTGACATGGGTGCCCTGCAGGAGCGTATTACCTCCACGAAGAAAGGCTCGATCACGTCCGTACAAGCGGTTTACGTACCTGCGGATGACTTGACCGACCCTGCACCAGCAACTTCGTTCGCACACCTTGACGCAACAACAGTTCTGTCGCGTCAGATTGCGGAACTTGGTATTTACCCAGCTGTGGATCCACTCGACTCCACCAGCCGTATTCTTGACCCACGCGTTCTGGGCGACGAGCACTATGCAGTGGCTCGTTCCGTTCAGGAAGTACTGCAGAAATACAAATCCCTGCAGGACATCATCGCGATCCTGGGTATGGACGAGCTTTCAGAGGACGACAAACTGGTTGTGGCACGTGCCCGTAAGATCCAGCGTTTCCTCTCTCAGCCGTTCCACGTGGCAGAGATCTTCACCGGTACACCTGGTGAGTTCGTATCCCTCGAAGACACCATCAAGGGCTTCAAGGCGATCGTTGCCGGTGAATACGACCACCTGCCAGAAGCTGCCTTCTACCTTGTAGGCAACATCGAACAGGCTGTCGCGAAAGCTGAAAAACTGGCTGCTGAAGCCGCATAAAGAAACGGGACAAGGACATCATGACCGATACCCTTCACTATGAAATCGTCTCTCCTGAGCGCCTTCTGAAAGACGCAGAGGCAGCGATGATTGTAGTGCCAGGCACCGAAGGCGATTTCGCCGCGTTGCCAGCGCACGCGCCCATGATGTCCACGATCCGTCCTGGTGTTGTTGAGATTTTCGAGACCGAAGGCGGCGAGCCTGAGCGTCTCTTCGTCAAAGGCGGCCTGGCGCAAATCAGCCCGGCTGGCCTGACGATCCTCGCTGAAGAGACCCTGTCTCTTGAAGATGTGGATCTGGACGATCTCAACACGAAAATCGCGAATACCCGCGAAGACATCGAAGACGCCAAGGATGATGTGGAACGCGCAGGCTTGGAAAAAGAGCTGGACTGGATGGTCGCCCTCGCGGACATCGTCGCTCACTAAGCCTAGCCAATCGGCGAAAGAATAAAGAAGCGCTGCCCCATCCGGGCGGCGCTTCTTCTTTGTGGGGGCCTGATAGTTACCCGCGGTCCTTCGACGGGTCTTCCCACACGCGCAGCCAGGCCTTCATTTCCGGGAATTTGGGGTGGGCCAGCTCGCCCTCCACTTCCGGCATGCCCGTCAGGCCCATCCAGGCGAGTAAGGGCACACCCGGCCAATGGCCGTCGCGGTAGATGCCTGCCGTGTGGGTGCCGCCGCCCTTGTAGCCGTGATCATGAAACACCACTTCGGGTTCAATCTCGCAGGCGACCGCAGCGGCGTATGACCAGGCCTGGGCCGCGATCTCTTCGCCCATGTCTGCACCGGCGTCAGCGAAACAGTCTTCGCGCTGGCTGGGCTTCATAACGGCGATATGCCCGGCCTCATGCAGCAGGTCGCCCGGGTACTTCATGCGGGCTGGGTCATAGACCAGCTCACCATGCTCTACCCTTATGCCGGG
The DNA here is from genome assembly GCF_042651265.1 of Kordiimonas lipolytica. Taxonomy (GTDB): domain Bacteria; phylum Pseudomonadota; class Alphaproteobacteria; order Sphingomonadales; family Kordiimonadaceae; genus Kordiimonas; species Kordiimonas lipolytica. The sequence continues at coordinate 64,439 of NZ_JBHSCR010000016.1, forward strand.
CAGGAACGTATCGTCCGGCAGTTCGCCTTCGCGCGTGGTGATGCCAATGCCGTTCAGGAAGTCGGTGATTTTCTTGGTAACTGTCTTGTTGTCCATAGCCCGATTGTCGCCCTTAAGGTGAAGTCAATAAACCTTATGGCGACGCGGGCCCGTTTGTCGAGGGCGGGTTCGGCGATTGCTGGCCTGAAGGGTTGTATGGGCGTGGTGACGCGCCGTTTCGGCCTATCCCAGCAGCTGTTTCACCACTTCGGTATAAACAGTGCGCTTGAAGGGGACGATTTCCTCCACCAGCATGTCTGGCGTGGTCCATTTCCATGCGCTAAATTCCGGGTGGGCTGTCTCGATATTGATGGCATCATCGCCGGCTGTCAGTTCCATCAGGAACCAGCACTGCTTCTGGCCGCGGTACTTGCCGCCCCATGCCTTGCCCAGAAGGTGTGGTGGCAGGTCGTAGGTCACCCAGTCTTCGGTCTGGCGCACAAGCTTCACCTGATCCGGTGCAACGCCGATCTCTTCTTCAAGCTCACGCAGGGCTGCGACTTCCGGTGCTTCACCCGCATCAATCCCGCCCTGGGGCATTTGCCAGGCACCGGGCGTGTCGATCCGCTCGCCGGTGAAGACAAGGCCATTGGCGTTCACCAGCATGATCCCCACACAGGGGCGGTACGGCAGGTCTGTGGTCATGAAGCTTATCTCGGCAGGGGTTGCTGGTTGGCTACCGCGCTGATGGGCACCAGCACGAAACCACGGGCCTCAAGCCCCGCGGCCCAAACCTTGACGGCATCGATCGTGACCGGGTAGGGGCGCCCCATACCAACGGCATAATCAAGCGTGCGGGCCCGGCTCTCAAGTTCGGCCAGTTGCTTGGAAATCTCGCCAGGGTTCACGTTGTCGTCGATATAAGTGTTGTTGATGGCTGTGGGCATACCCAGGTCACGCCCCATGGAAGCTGCCCTTGAGTATTGCGACGCGCGGCTGTCCAGGAACATCAGGCCCCGGCGGTGCAGTTCTTCTAGCACCGGGCGCAGGCTTTCGGATGCAGCGGTGAAGCGCGAGCCCATATGGTTCACAACACCCACATAGCCGGACATGCGGCCAAGCGACGCTCGCAGCAAATTGACATTCTCGCGCGAGGACCGGCTGGTCAGAAGCGACAGCGGTCCCGGGTCATTCTGCGGATAGTTCACCGGCTCCATCGGGATCATCAGCAATACTTCGTGGCCCGTGCGGCGGCTTTGCACGCCCCATTCGAACCCGTCGGATGAATAGGGTGAAAAGGCAAAGGTGACAGCCGAAGGCAGGTCAGAAATCGCGCGCTGGGTGCTGTTCCTGCGCATGCCAAGGTCGGTGATCACAATCGCAATCTTGTGCAGGTACCGGTTGCGCGGCATGGGGGCGGCATATTCGTCAAACGGGCGGCGCCCTTCCGTGGAAATACGCGGCAGTGGCCCCTGGTTGGTCTGTTCGATCAGGTCCGGGTTCGGTTCCACGCGAATGCCGCTGGAAATCTGTGCCCGTGAGGTCGGCTGGGTCTGCGGCGTTTCAACGGGGCGGGACAGGCCTGTGGCCATGTCCTGCTGCATCGCAGGCTGATCGTCGGCCCTGTCTGGTGCTGCGTCTGGTGTTGTTGCTGGCTCATCGGCTGGTGTGTCTGTGTCCTGATGGTCACTGACGACAGGGGCAGGGCCTTCTTCTTCGACCGCAGGTTCCTCGTGGGACGACGTCTGATCGTCTGCCGGCTGCGTCTGGTCTGGCTCATGGCTGGTGCCATTGTCGGCCATCTGGTGTGTGTCAGCAGCGTCCGGTTTCGCGTTCGGGTCATAGGACAGTTCAAAGTAAACCGTTCCCCCGACAACGATAATCAGGCTGATGGCCCAAGCGGCTAGAAGAGCATTAAGACTGGACGGCACGATCGTGAATCCCTCTTGAGTTTTCAGTCATGCCGTCCAATACGGCGCATGAAGTCTTTTAGCGGACCTCGGCAACCTGTGATTTTGGAAGGCCTGACATATTCTTCAGTAGCTTAATCGCATACCTGAGCTGTACGTCAACCTGTTCGTCGCTGGTTTCGTTGGTTTCGCCAACATTGTCCACTTCATCGGTCATTGCCTGGGCATCATATTCGCCGTCGAACTCGCCGGTGCGGTCGATGCTGTCCTGGTCATTGGCAATGTGGCCCTGCAGGTCTGCCTCGCGGCGTGGGTTGCCGCGCTGGCCCGCAGGCCGCGGGAACAAGACTTCAATGTCCGGCTCAACGCCGCGTTCCTGGATCGACTTGCCGCTTGGCGTATAGTAGCGCGCGGTCGTCAGCCGGATGGCGCGGTCGCCCGCGCGGCCCAGGCGGATTTCGCTTTGCACCGTGCCTTTGCCGAACGTCTTGTCGCCCAGCACGATGGCGCGGCGATGATCCTGCAGCGCACCAGCCACAATTTCAGATGCAGACGCGGAATAGGCGTTGGTCAGCACAACAACCGGCAGGCCGTCCAGCATGTCGCCGGATGTTGCGTACCAGCGGTTATTGTTCTGGCGGCGGCGACCGCGGGTGGAAACAATCTCACCGCGGTCAAGGAAGGCATCAGACACACGGATCGCTTCGTCAAGAAGGCCGCCCGGGTTGTTCCTCAGGTCAAGGATCACGCCGTCGAGGTCTGGGCCCAGTTGCGCCTTGATGGCTTCGATGGCTTTTTCAACGCCGTCGCCGGTTTGCATGTTGAAGGTGGTCACGCGGATATAGCCGATGGTGTCGTCTTCAATGCGGTGACGCACGCTTTGCACCATGATCTTCTCGCGGACGATCGTGATGTCGAACGGGGCGTCATAGCCTTCGCGCACAACCGTGACCACAATGGGCGCACCCACAGCGCCGCGCATCTTCTTCACGGCTTCGGTCAGCGTCTTGCCCTGGATGGCTTCACCGTCGATATGGGTGATATAGTCGCCGCCCTTGATCCCGGCCTTGTCCGCCGGGGTGTCATCAATGGGGGAGACAACCTTCACCACGCCTTTTTCCATCTGAACCTCAATGCCCAGGCCGCCATATTCGCCTTCCATCTGGACGCGAACCTGCTGGTAGATATCAGGATTCAGGTACGTTGAGTGTGGGTCAAGGGAGCGAAGCATGCCCTGGATGGCCGCCTCGATCACTTCCCGATCGTCAACTTCGTCAACATATTCGGACCGGACGCGCTCGAAGATACGCATCAGCAGGTCAAGCTGCTCATAGAACTCATCCTGGTTCTTGCGCGTGTCTGCCTGCACGGCTACGGGCGCCATCAGCGCTATCATCAGCGCCGTCACCGTCCCGGTAATAAGTTTCCGCATGTTGACACCTTTCTTTATGTTCTTACTCAAAACCCGCCCGCGTTACCGCGCGGATGCTGTTTGCCTGTTCAGCCATGGGGCCGGGTCAACCGATTCCCCATTGCGCCTCAGTTCCATATAGAGCTCCGCGAGCGCCTTGTTGTCGCTCATGGAACCCACGGGTTCTCCCGCCAGAACCCATTGGCCCACCACGGCCTGTAAGTCCGTCAGCCCGGCCAGAAGGCTATGGTAGCCGTCCCCGTGCGAGATGATCAAGAGCTGGCCATAGTTCCTGAACGGTCCCGCAAATACGATCTGGCCGTCATAAGGCGACACGATCTGGGCACTTTGCCGCGTTTTGATGCGGATACCCCGCACATGCACGGCGCCTTCAATTTCCCCGAACCGGGCGACAATCGACCCGATCGCCGGATAGGTCAGGCGACCCTTCATCCGGGTAATCGGCGTCCTGAGCGTCGGCGCGGGCAGGGGAACCACCGGCTTTTGCCTAGGGCTAACAGGAACCGGCGCAACCTGCTTCCGTTTTGCGGCCTGCTGTTCCAGTTTTTCGACCAAATCCCTAAGGCTGGATGCTCTTTCCGCGATTTCCGCCAGTTCCTTGGCCAATCCTTCGGCCTGCACGGTCGCTCTTTGGGCTTCCGCTTTCCGCTTATCCAAGAGTGAACCAAGTTTTAGTTGACGTTGGGTTAATTCTGCCAAGGTATTTTTCAGTGCGAAACGCTCCTGGCTCAAGGCTTCCTGCAGCGATGCAAGGATGCCGAGCTCCTGCCGCAGTGTCTCTGTCTGGCTGTTGATCTCCGGCACCAGATTGCCCATCAGGGACGCGGTGCGCGCCGTCGTGATGGCCTCGCTGGGCTGCACAAGCGTGAAGGCGACAGGCCTTTTGGACAGGCGCTGCAGCGCGGACAACAGTTTCAGCAGCTCGCCGCGGCGGGCGTCCAACTGGTCTTTCTTGGCTGTGGTCTCTGCTTCCAGGTCCTTGATGCGGTCTTCAAGACGCAGGGCTTCTTCTTCGCTCATGCGAATGTCACGGGCCGCGGCCACCAGGTCTTCGGAAAGCTGCTGTGCTTCTTCCGCGGCTTCCTTGGCCGCTTCTTCAAGCGCGAGACGCTGCTTTTCCTTGGCTTCCTGCTCGCGCTCCAGCCGTTCCAGGTTCGATTCTGCCGCATCCTTGCGGTCCTGCGCGCTTGCCAGTGGCGCGGCAAGGCAAAGCGCCAGCACGCTGGCGCCTAACAGGCTATATGCTCCTGCTTTACGCAGTGGCCCGGTCCTCTTGCGTGGCCGCCCCAGCGGTCAGCAGGTTATGGCCTGTCATCTCAGCGGGTTGGTCTATGCCCAGCAGCGCCAACATGGTGGGTGCCACGTCCGCCAGGCGACCGTTCTTCATGCCCTTGTCGCTGCCAATCAGCAGTACAGGCACATCAAAGCTGGTGTGCGCCGTGTGGGCCTGGCCGGTGCTTTCGTCCTTCATCATCTCAACATTACCGTGGTCTGCGGTCACAAGCATGGCGCCACCGACCTCAAGGATGGCTTCTTCAAGCCGGCCGATGCAGCCGTCGATGGTTTCAACCGCCTTGATGGCGGCCGAGAGCACGCCGGTGTGTCCAACCATATCGGGGTTGGCGTAATTGACAACGATCGCGCCATATTTGCCGGACTTGATCGCTTCAACGAGCTTGTCTGTCACCTCAGGCGCGCTCATCTCCGGCTTCAGGTCGTAGGTCGCGACGTCTGGCGATGGCACCAGAATGCGGTCCTCGCCTTCAAACACGCCTTCGGACCCGCCGTTGAAGAAGAAGGTCACGTGGGCGTATTTTTCGGTCTCCGCGATGCGGAGCTGGTTGATATGATTGTCCGCCAGCACCTGGCCGAGCGAATTGTTGATCTCTTCCGCCGGGAACAGCACGGGCAGGAATTCATTCAGCGCGGCTGAGAATTCCACCATGCCAGCGACGGCTGCGAACTTCGGCAGCGTGCCGCGCTCGAACCCGTCAAATGCCGGGTCGACCATGGCGGTCAGAATCTCACGCGCGCGGTCTGCGCGGAAGTTGGCCATGATGAAGCCGTCACCGTCTTTCATGCCTTTATAGTCGTCAATGGTGGTGGCGGCGACGAACTCATCGTTCTCGTCGCGGGCGTATGCGGCTTCAATGGCGGCCTTGGCGCTATCTGCCTTCTGTTGGCCTTCGCCCGAAACCAGTGCGTCATAGGCCTTTTTCACCCGGTCCCAGCGCTTGTCGCGGTCCATGGCCCAGTAGCGGCCCGTGACCGTGGCGATCTTGGTGTCCGCAGCATCTTTGATATCTGCTTCGAACTTGTCGAGGAACTCAAGCGCGGAACGGGGCGGCGTGTCACGGCCGTCCATGAAGGCATGGATGCGCACAGGCACGCCAGCGTCTGAGATGATATTCGCCAGCGCCGCGATATGGTCCTGGTGGCTGTGCACGCCGCCGGGGGACATCAGGCCCATCAGGTGCGCCGTGCCGCCGGACGCTTTCATCTTCTCAACGAAGGTCACCAGTTCCGCATTCTTTGCAAGATCGCCTGTTGCGACTGCTTCATCGATGCGGGGCAGGTCCTGCAGAACAACGCGGCCGCCGCCCAGGTTCATGTGGCCAACTTCACTGTTGCCCATCTGCCCGTCCGGCAGGCCCACGGCAAGGCCGCTTGTCGCAAGCCACGCGCGCGGCACGCTGGTCCACAGCCGGTCATAATTCGGGGTATTTGCCAGTTTGATGGCATTGTCGGCCGTTTGATCGCGATAGCCCCAGCCGTCCAGGATACAAAGGACTACGGGTTTTGGTGTCGTGCTCATGAACTTACTCTTTCCACATGCGTGCTATGTTTGAAATCAGTTTTGGCCTTATTTTGCGTCAGTATTTGGGCATTTTAGTCGCGATGGTAAGGATGCCCAGCATTAATTGACCATGCGCGGTAAATTTGTTCGGCCAGCATGGCGCGCACCATCATATGGGGCCATGTAAGCGTGCCGAACGCCAGCTTCAGGTCGGCTTTCTGAAGCACGCTGCGGTCCAAGCCGTCGGCCCCGCCAATCACAAAAGCCACATGGCTGATGCCGGTGGCCTGCCATTCGTCAATCTTGCCCGCGAACTGGCGGGACTTCAGCGCCTTGCCGTGTTCATCAAGGGCCACCAGCGCGGCGCCAATGGGCACAGCCGCCAGGATGCGCTCGGCTTCACGCGCCTTGCGCTCAGCCGCATTTGCCGCCTGCTTCTTGATGTCGATTTCCGTGATGTCGGCCTTCCACGGCAAGCGCCCCAGATATTGGGTCACAAGGTCCATCTCTGGTCCGCGCTGCATACGGCCAACTGCAATGATTGAAATCAGCAAAATCGCCTCTTCAGGGCCATCCCGGCCCTGTTACCCTCAAGCCCTGGGCGCCAATACATCCGGCGCCTGACTGATCACCCAAGTCTGGTCACAGCTGACCCGGTTCAGTTAACCGTGTCGCCTTCCTCAATTTCGGTGCCCCACATTTTGTCCAGATTGTAGAAGCTGCGAACTTCTGGACGGAAAATGTGAACGATCACGTCACCGGCGTCGATCAACACCCAGTCTGCTTGTTCCTGACCTTGGACAACCATGTCTTTGTGACCCAGTGCCTTGAGGCCCTTGATGACATATTCAGCCAGTGCCGAAACTTGACGCTGTGAACGACCGCTTGCGATGACCATATGGTCCGCAATGCTGGTTTTGCCTGCCAAATTGATGGAAACAATGTCTTCCGCCTTGTTGTCGTCAAGGCTGGATATGACCGATTTGAGGAGATCCTCGGTTTTCACAACCGGGATAGGATCAGTGACGCTGAGCGTCTCCGATGAAGCTTGCAAGTACGTTTCCTTTCTACTTTGTGCCCGCCAGCCAGGTCTCACCCATCTGCTGACGAAGCTTTGTAGCCGAAGCCGGATGACGCGGTATCGTCAAGAAGGCCCAGGCCGGTGATCTGGACTTGCCAAGCTTTTCCGGGCTTACCCGGAAGCGCCCAAACACATGGGCGAACTTGGCGTTTTGTCCGGCTATAGAATACCCCGGACGGTCAAAAACCGCAATGGGCAGCGAACGGGCAATTTCCTGCCAGTTCGCCCACCTGTCGAAGGTGGCCAGATTGTCTGCGCCCATCACCCAGATAAAGCGGGTGTGGGGCATCAGTTTCTGGAGCGCGGCAATGGTATCTGCACTAAAGCGCGTGCCCAGCCGCACCTCGATATCGCTCACCAGCATGCGCGGATGGTCACCCACCAGCGCCTTGATGCTGTCAAAGCGGCGGTCAAACTCGGCCATATGGTTCGCGTCCTTCAGCGGATTGCCGGGGCTTACCAGAAACCACACTGCATCAACGCCCAGGCGCTTCAGACATTCGCGCGCCACGCGGCGGTGCCCCTTGTGCGCCGGGTTGAAGCTGCCGCCATAAAGCGCCACGGTACGCCCGCGCCACTTGGCGGCCTCAGGCAAAATTATGTTACGGTTCCGTAACAAGCCTTTTATGGCCTTGTCTGTCCGCTGCCGCGAACCTGATACTTGAAGCTGGTCAGCTGCTCAAGCCCCACCGGGCCACGGGCATGAATGCGGCCTGTTGCGATGCCGATTTCAGCGCCCATGCCAAACTCGCCGCCATCGGCGAACTGGGTGGAAGCATTGTGCATCACGATGGCGCTGTCCACTTCGCGCAGGAACTTCTCAGCCGTGGCTTCATCTTCGGTGATGATGCTTTCCGTGTGGCCGGAAGAGTTTTCCGCGATATGGGCAATCGCGCCTTCCACCCCATCCACGAACCGGGCGGAAATGACGGCATCCAGATATTCGGTTTTCCAGTCAGCGTCTGTTGCCGGTTTCACCCGGTCATCCAGCATCATCATTCGCTCGTCGCCGCGCACTTCGCAGCCTGCATCGAGTAAGGCGCCAATCACGAAGATGGCTATGGCTTCGGCGTCTTTGTCTACCAGAAGGGTTTCGGCGGCACCGCAAATGCCGGTGCGGCGCATCTTGGCGTTCACCACAACATCCAGCGCCTTCTGGGGGTCTGCCGCCTTGTCCACATAGACATGGCAGATGCCTTCAAGGTGCGCGAACACGGGCACGCGGCTTTCGTTCTGCACGCGTTCCACCAGCGAGCGGCCGCCCCTGGGCACGATGATATCAATCAGGCCTGTCATGGTCAGCATTTCGCCCACCGCCGCGCGTTCGCGGGTGGTCACCAGCTGGATGGCGTCTGTGGGCAGGCCTGCGGCCTCAAGCCCTTCCTTGAGACAGGCGTGGATTGCACCCGAAGAATTCAGGCTGTCGCTGCCGCCTCGCAGGATCACGGCGTTGCCAGCCTTCAGGCACAGGGCGCCTGCGTCTGCTGTCACGTTCGGGCGGCTTTCATAGATCACTCCAATGACGCCGAGCGGCACGCGCACGCGTGCGATCTTCAGCCCGTTGGGGCGGTCCCATTCGGCCATGGTGTCGCCCACCGGGTCATCGAGTTTGGCAATGGCCTCCAGGCCCTTGGCGATAGCGATGATGCGGCTGCGGTCAAGCGCCAACCGGTCCATCATGGCGTCACTGAGGCCCTTCTCGCGGCCGTACTCCAGGTCTTTTTCATTTGCTTCCAGAATGGCAGGCACGTTTTTCTTGAGCGCGTCTGCAGCTTTCAGAAGCGCCTTGTTCTTGGCGTCGGTGGAGGCGAGCGCGAGTTCAGCCGCAGCAGCTTTCGCGCGCTTGCCCATCTCCTGCATCATCGTGGAAATATTCTGAATATCGTCCATCTCTTCCTCCGTTAAAGTAATACAAGGTCGTCGCGGTGCACCAGCGCCGACCGGCCAACATAGCCCAGAATATCATAGACATCCTGCATCTTCCGGCCCTGGATCTTGGTGGCGTCGATATGGTCGTAGGACACGAGGCCTTGGCCCACCAAATGCCCGTCCGGGCCCATCAGCGCGACCAGGTCCCCGCGGTCAAACCCGCCGTCCACTTCCGTGACACCGGCAGCCAGAAGGCTTGCACCTTTCTTGAGCGCGGCGACTGCGCCCGCGTCGATATGCAGATAGCCCTTCGGTGCCATCAGGCTTCTGATCCATTGTTTCCTGACTGTCAGCGCGTCTGTCGTGGCCGGGAACAGGGTGGCGCGTTCGCCGCCCATGAGCCGCTTGATCGGGTGCGCATCCTTGCCGTTCATGATGATCATGGAACAGCCGCCAGCCAGCGCGATCTTGGCGGCCATCAGCTTGGTGATCATACCGCCCGTGCCGGGGGTGACCTTGGATGGCGGCCCCGCCATGGCCTCAACGTCGGGCGTGATCGCCTCAACCCGGTCAAAGAATTTGGCGTTCGGGTTTACTGTCGGGTCGCTGTCATAAAGGCCGTCGATGTCGCTAAGCAGCACCAGTGTGTCCGCGCCCGCCATCTGCGCCACGCGCGCCGCCAGCCGGTCATTGTCGCCAAAGCGGATCTCGGATGTGGCCACCGTGTCGTTTTCGTTGATCACCGGGATCACGCCGCGCTCCAGCAGTGCCTCAACCGTGTTGCGGGCATTGAGGTAAGAGGGGCGCTCCTCCAGTTCATGGATGGTCAAGAGGATCTGGCCGATCACCATGTCGTGCTGCTCGAAAAGCGATTGATAGGCCTGCGCCAGGCGAATTTGCCCCACACTTGCCGCAGCCTGGGCCTCTTCAAGACGCTGCGGGCGGCTGGTGAAACCAAGCGGAGCCATGCCCATGGCGATTGCGCCAGAGGACACCAATATCACCTGGACCCCTTGTGCCCTGAGGGCCGCAACATCTGATATGAGCGCAGCCAGCCAGATTTTTCTGAGCCCACGGGTGTCCTTATCAACAAGCAGCGCGGAGCCGATCTTGATCACAAGACGGCGTGCTGACTTCAACCCTGATAAGGCACTCTCCATGGGGAACATTCCATTCGCTTAGATGGGGGACCAGCTGCCACCGGTTGATGAGCTGTCGTCCTCATCGGAGCCTTCTTCTTCAACATTGCGGTTGGCAATGTCTTCCTTGACCACGTCCCAAAGGGCGGAAAGCACTTCGTGCACGCCCGCGTGCGTGGCACCCGAAAGCACCATTACAGGCCGCGCCGCCGCGTCCTGCAGGGCAACGCGCTTGTCTTCCAGCTCGTCCTCAGGGATAGCGTCGCATTTGTTGAGGCCGACAATCATGGGCTTGTCCCGAAGGCCGCCGCCATATTCGGTCAGCTCTTCCATGATGGTCTCATAGGCCGCGACCACGTCTTCCTGCGTGCCGTCCACCAGATGCAGCAGCACGCCGCAGCGCTCCACGTGCCCCAGGAAACGGGTGCCAAGGCCGTGGCCTTCGTGCGCACCTTCAATCAGGCCCGGGATGTCCGCCAGCACAAATTCGTTTTCGCCCACGCCCACGACGCCCAGCTGCGGGCTGATGGTGGTGAAGGGATAATCCGCGATCTTCGGCTTGGCGCGCGAAACGGCAGACAGGAAAGTGGATTTGCCGGCGTTCGGCAGGCCCACAAGCCCTGCGTCCGCGATCAGCTTCAAGCGAAGCACCACATACATTTCCTCGGACGGGCCGCCCGGTGTGGTGCGCCGGGGCGCGCGGTTGGTGGAGGATTTGAAGTGAGTGTTGCCAAGCCCGCCTTCGCCGCCCTTGGCCAGCACCACGCGGTCGCCAACCTTCGCGAGGTCAGCGATCTGGAATTCCATGTCTTCGTCGTAAATCTGGGTGCCGATCGGCACCTGCAGCACAAGGTCCTGGCCTGATGCGCCGGTCATGTTCTTGCCCATGCCGTGCTGGCCTTTTTGCGCCTTATAGTGCCGCTTGTAGCGGTAATCGACGAGCGTGTTCAAGCCCGCGACCGCTTCAACGACCACATCGCCGCCCTTGCCGCCGTCCCCGCCGTTGGGGCCGCCGAATTCGATATATTTCTCACGACGGAAGGAAACACAGCCGTTCCCGCCTGCGCCGCTTTGAACAAATATTCTGGTCTGGTCAACGAATTTCATGGGCCGCTTTTATCAGATTGGGGGCGTTGGCGGAAGCCGCACGCCCCGGGGTTTGGGCAATTATTTTTTGCGCCTTGGGATATCTTGGCATTGCCAAGACGGATAACACGAGAAAAGGCGGACCGCTGGCCCGCCTTTTCCAGAAGTTTTCAGCAAATTTGCTGGGCCTTAGCCTTCTACAGAAACAAACGCGCGACCGCCTTTGCCTTTGGAGAATTTAACTTGGCCTTCGGTCAGAGCGAACAGGGTGTGATCTTTACCCATGCCTACGTTCTCGCCCGGGTACCATTTGGTGCCGCGCTGACGAACGAGGATGTTGCCGGGGATCACGTTTTCACCACCGAATTTTTTTACGCCCAAACGGCGACCTTCAGAGTCACGACCGTTACGGGAACTACCACCAGCTTTTTTATGAGCCATTAGAGTACTCCTTTTTCTTTAACGAGGCCGCTTACTCAGCCGCTGCTTCTTCAGTCTTCTTCGCTGCTGCTTTCTTTGCAGCGGCGCCTGCGATCTTCGTCACGCGCAGTACAGTGATCTCCTGACGGTGACCAACCTTACGGCGATAGTTGTGACGGCGCTTCTTTTTGAAGACCGTGATTTTCTTGTCTTTCTTTTGCTCAAGTACCTCGGCGGTTACTTTGGCGCCTTTAACGAGTGGCTCGCCAACTTTGATGCCCTTGGCATCGCCAACCATCAGAACTTCGTCGAGGGTGATTGATTTGCCAGCTTCGCCATCAAGTTTTTCAACTTTGATCACGTCGCCTTCGGCTACGCGGTACTGTTTACCGCCTGTCTTTACGACTGCGAACATATCTGTTCCTTCTCTATCTTCGCGCCGCAGCAAACCGGATGGGCCTAACCCTTTGAAGCGCCTCATACTTTGGGCGGTTTCCGCTGGCTTTTTTCAAAAGCAAAAGCGGCGGAAGGAATCAGGCTCCTGCCGCCAACTCGCGCGCAATATACGGATATGGCCCTAAGAGTCAATCATTTATCAGGGTCACGGTCCGTTGTGGTGATCATCTTGTCACTTGATGGTGATTAGGAAAGGGGAGATGAGCTGCTGTAGAAAAAACAGCAAAGCCAGATAGGGAGCCCTAGAATATGGATACGGTTATTGGTGCAGTAGTGCAAGCGGGGACACCCCTCTTTGATAAGGCGCGGACGTTCGAAAAATTGCGTGACCTGATCGGGGACGCCGCAAAGCGCGGAGCAGCGCTTGCGGTGTTCCCTGAAGCTTTTGTCGGGGGCTACCCCAAGGGGCTGGATTTTGGTGTGCGGCTGGGGTCGCGATCAGCCGAGGGGCGGGACATGTTCCGCCGCTATGCCGAGCAGGCCATCACCGTGCCGGGCCCGGATGTTGACACGATCAGCGAGGTGGTTGCGGATGTGGGAATCCATGTGGTTCTGGGGGTGGTGGAACGCGACGGTGGCACCCTTTACTGCTCTTCGCTTTATTTCAGCGCAACCGGCAATTTTTTGGGCAAACACCGAAAGCTGATGCCAACGGCGCTTGAGCGGGTGGTGTGGGGCTTCGGCGACGGCTCGACGCTAGCGGCACCTGCGACTGATATTGGGGTCCTTGGTGGCGCCATCTGCTGGGAAAACTATATGCCGCAACTTCGACTTGCCATGTACGGCAAGGGTGTGGAATTTTACTGTGCGCCCACGGTGGACGATCGGGATGTCTGGTTGCCGACAATGCAGACGATTGCGCTTGAAGGCCGCTGTTTCGTACTTTCCGCCTGCCAGTATATGGAGCGCGGCGATGGCCCCGCAGACTATCACCCCATTCAGGGCGACGCGCCCGATACGGTGCTTATTCGGGGCGGCAGTTGCATCATCTCGCCGATGGGGGAGGTGTTGGCTGCCCCCGTTTTCGGGCGTGAGTGTATCCAGACTGCCGAGCTGGACAAGGCGGATATCACCCGCGGCAAGTATGATCTGGATGTGGTGGGACACTATGCCCGGCCGGATATTTTCTCGCTTTCGGTCAACGAGAATCCGCAGAAGATCGTGAAGCCCTGAAAATAAAGAAGCAGGAAAACTGCCTGTTTTCCTGCCTCAACTTTTGCTTGGCTGTGGGAAAGGCCTAGCCGCACACCCGCGCTTTGGCTGCGGCATATTCATCCGCCAGCCGGTCAACCATCTTGGCAGCCGGAACAATCTCCTTGACCGCACCAATGCCCTGGCCGCAGCCCCAGATGTCTCTCCATGCTTTGGATTTTTCAGAGCCGCCTGAACCGAAGCTCATCTTCGACGGGTCGCTTTCCGGCAGGTTCTTCGGGTCAAGGCCCGCGGCCTCAATCGATGGCGCCAGATAGTTGCCGTGTACGCCGGTGAAAAGGTTCGAATAAACGATGTCGTCCGCGCCATAGTCCACGATGGCCTGCTTGTAGCGCTCGTCAGCGTTGGCTTCCTCTGTCGCGATGAAGGCCGAGCCGATATAGCCAAGGTCTGCGCCCATGGCCTGGGCCGCCAGCACCGCGCCGCCGTGGGCGATGGAGCCTGAAAGCGCCAGCGGGCCATCGAACCATTCGCGAATTTCCTGGATCAGCGCAAAGGGCGAAAGCGTGCCCGCGTGGCCGCCCGCACCCGCCGCCACCGCGATCAGGCCGTCAGCGCCCTTTTCAATGGCCTTCTTGGCGAAGCGGTTGTTGATCACGTCATGCAGCACGATACCGCCATAAGAATGAATCGCTTCATTCACTTCCGGGCGGGCGCCAAGGGAGGTGATCACCACCGGCACCTTGTATTTCACGCACATTTCCACGTCATGCATCAGCCGGTTGTTGGACTTGTGCACAATCTGGTTCACCGCAAACGGGGCTGCCGGCTTGTCCGGGTTTGCCTGGTTATGGGCGTCCAGCTCATTTGTGATGCGCTGGAGCCATTCCTCAAGCACGGGCTCTGGCCGGGCATTGAGTGCCGGGAAGGAGCCAACGATGCCCGCCTTACACTGGGCGATCACCAGGTCCGGGTTCGAGATGATGAAAAGCGGGGACCCGATCACCGGAATCCGAAGGTTAGAAAGCTGTGTCGGTAGCGCCATGAAATGTCGTCCTGCTTGCCGATTGAACTGATAAGTTAATGTGAGGGTAGGCTCATCGCCGCGCCCGTCAAATTCCATAGCCAAGAAAATAGGATACTGGACCAATTAGTCCAGTAAATAATTGCTGTTCATGCGCGGCTACAAATTTCGCCTGGATTTCCCCTTGATCGGGCAGGGGCGTTGGGGTAGGGTGCGCCGCCGTCACCCCAAGGTGGGTGGCCATGCCCCAATGCGGAGAGTTGCCGGAGCGGTCGAACGGGGCGGTCTCGAAAACCGTTGTGCGCGCAAGCGTACCGAGGGTTCGAATCCCTCACTCTCCGCCATTTATCCAATGAAATCAATGTTTTGATGGAGTTTATTTGGTCTTACCCATAAATATACCCATTCTTTTTTTGCCAACTTTTCAATGCCGTTTGACGTTTGTTTGATAATTTAGGTGGATGGTGTCGAAGTAGCCATTGCCTGGTTATGCGGGCGACCAGCTTATAGTGCTCAGTTAACTTTTGTGATTATGTAGTCTTCAAAATGGATCGTGTTAATGCTTGGATCATCGCTAGAAATCTCCAATTGCTCTGGAGTTTCACTGGTCCCGATAATGATCTGTCCACCAGCCTGTTTCGTTACCAATTGAGCATCCTCAAGTAACGCTCGCAAACTAAGGTCCTCGACCTCTTGTTGCCCCGGTTCATCTAGGATCAACAATCCAATATGGTTGGCGGACTTTGTACCTGAAAATTCAAAAAGCGATAACAGGAAGGCCCACTTGAGGCGAATGCCATCACTAGCAGACATTTCGAAATTAAGTTCCGCTTCGACCATGCCAGATGCAGTATCTACTTCAACGATCGGTCGGAATGTATCCCTAGATATCTTTACCTTGTGAGGCGGGTATGAGCGAAAACCAAACCGATCAAGCTTCTGCCTTAATGACTCTTCAAAACCAGCCAGTTTGGTCAAGTCTGCCTTACTAAATTGTGCAGAAGGGATTTCTTTGAGCTGGCCCATGACATCAACGTACTCTTTGGCAGAATCATGTAGCACCTCCAATAACTCATAGAGCGTGCTTTCCAATGAAGCCAACTTGGCTAACTCTTGTTCGGTAGTAACAATTTTTCGGATATGGCTAGCGGATAGTCCTTGACTTGAGCTTATCAGTGTTGACCGAATTGACCTTAGCTCAGACCTCAGACGCTCTTGATCTTCGTGACAAGCAGATAATTGAAGCTGATATGCTTCAAATTTTTGCCCACTACTTTCCAACATTGATTGATACATAGACCTCTGAGAGTCCAAGAAATTGATGTTCTCTTCCAATGCCATTGCCTTTGAAGACTGTTCCGGCAACAGCTCAAACTCTATGCCTTGGTGACAGGTTGGGCATACCTGCCCTTGATCACCTTCTTGCCCAATCAAAGAACCGAAATTCTTTAGTTTCAAAGCATCCCTGTTCTTGCGAAGATCGTCGTTGATCGCTGACAGACGCCTTTCAATGCTGGTGTGTTCTGCCTTCTCCCTACTAAAACGCCCGTGCAACTCCACTGCATCCACTGCAATCTCATCAAGCTTATTGGTGAGCTCTTCTAGACGACCTTCTAGTGCAGACTTCTCTTCGCCGACAGTTGGCGCATCCTGTGCATTTAGGTCTTCTAGTAGGTCCATCAGGTGCAGCTGGTACGAGTCTATTGCAATCCATTCGCCCATCCGAGGAACCAAGATGTCAAAATCGTCTTCCAACAAAAATTCAGCAGAAGGCTCTACTGGAAGCCCCTCTAGTTTCACAATATCGCGGCGAGCAATTGCTGCCATTTCGCCACGCGTATGTTTCCACTGCCGACTGACACCTTCCAGTCTGTCTTCAAGGACCTGACGCTTTAGCCTCCATTTCTGAGCATCTAAATTCAGGACAAATTCAAAAGCGCGGAGAGCCATGTCTTGAACACGCAAATGAGTAGGAAATGGTCCTAGGGTCGCGGACCATCCTCTTTTTTGTTCTACGAAGTAAAATGGGAAGAGCGTTTCAAGGTATAAGAGTACTTCCTTCCCCTCATAGGTTTGAACATAGGGCAGTTCAAGGTTGAGAAATTCGGTAAGAAACCGATGAAATCCGGCCTCCCTTTGAGCCGCTCCCGGGTCAAAAGTGAAAAAGTCTTTTCTGGGAAGGCGGTTGCCTGGGCCAGATAATTTGGGGCCCATCCATACTTGGATAAGCTTGTTATCCTTCTCCCCCACTACGTGGCGCATTACTGTAATAGTTTCACCAGCGGCATTCTGCATCTCTAGCATAACGTATGATGCAACAACTGTTTCCGGTCCTGGCAATAGTTCTTCTCTCATGACATATGCTAGAGGTACTTCTCTCCTGGGACTCAACATGCGCTCCAACCCCAGTACATAGACGATTGCCTGCAAGCACGTAGACTTGCCGCTGGTATTTCCGGCACTCAAAACGTTTAGTCCGGGACCTAACGGTAGATCAGTTCCGAATTTCCCGTTCCGAGTAAGGACCCTAAGTCGAAGATGACGTAATGTAAGTGACATCAACTTGCCCTCATTTTCACGATGTCCTGAACCAGGCCTTCAGTAATGGTCCTCTTCCAAATTCCCAGAAATGCCTTTTCTGTCTCAAATATACTTTCATCTTCGAGCAACCTTTCTGCCAGGTTCCGTCCTGCTTCTGTCAAACTATATGACGGTACCGATCCGCCAAAATTCCGAACGATCAGCCCTTGGCCTACGGCAAAATCCAAGGCCCTACCTAAAGCAGGTTCGACTCTCAGGTTCCAGGTTTTGAAACTGAGCTCTTGGCTCAAGACCGCTCCAAAAGTATCCATGTTACGCTTCGTTCGCAGCACGTCGCTAACAAGATGTACCTTTGGGAGGCTTGCTTTTCCGCCACGCGAATGAGCTAAGATGAGAACTACCAGAGAGATACGCCAATTTCTCCGCAGATCACCGGGTACTGGGACTGGACGCACATTGAATCTAAAACTGTCAACATCAGGGAGCAGCTCTCTAAGTAGCATTCGACATCTCCGGAAAATCTAACGGGCACTCCATCAACCACGACACGACGGCGCCTAGCGCTATCACGTCAATATCGTGGCCGGCCAATTGCGTCTGTTGAGACGATAGGTAATCCTTTATCGCGTCAATTTGCTCTTCTAGGATTGACCTTGGGTTTGTTGACGCCGGCCCTAGAGTTTCCAATTTTGATCGTGCTCTTTGAACTGCCTTAGACGCCTCCTCATACATGTCAGGAAACTGTATTCTAAGATCGTCCATTAGGTTTTCACCCTCTAGATGCCTCTTGATGTGGTTTTGGAATCTCTTGTTGAGCGTCGTCTCTTCTAAGTCTGGAAATCCGCGCTGCAGTTTCTTAAGAAGCGTCTGGGCCAAAACCGCGTTCTCATCAATCCAGGGCGAAACATGATCATCCGACACCGTGGGCGGTTGTATCGAATAGGATTGGCCGGCCTTTCTTCGAAGTTGCGTAATTTGAGTAGCAAAGTCGCTCTGATCGTGGACCATTACCTGAAAACTAGCATCAATAAAGGGCAGTCCGTATCCTCGAACCTTATTTGAGTAGCCTGGCAGCGCCAATGTAACGCGCTTTGAATCCATCAATGGAACCACAAGTACCCAGCGTTTGATTGGCAACCCACTAAACAAGGTGGTGAGCGAGGACTCGTACTTTTTTAACTTATTGATATCTTTATTGATTTTCGCTCTTATTTTGTGTACACGTACGTCCTTGGTTGTTGGGTGTTCTGGGGCGTAACATTGATAAATGGTGCCTTCGTGATTGGAATAAAATTCTATCCCTAGGTCGCCTCTATCTTGGTGAGGAACCTTCACGACATTTGTTGGCTTATAGCGAAGCTGAAGCAATCGGTGACAAAAGTTCTCCCAGTCGTCACTGTCCCAACTGTATTGATATTCTTCAGCCAAAGTAACGGGCCCCACACAATTTCGACATCGTTACCAACAATTGCTGCAAAGAAACAATTCGTCAACAAGTTGTTTCTATTCAACTAATCGGACAAGAGGAAATTAGAGCAAGTTAAACCTTCTTTTCGGATTCACCTTCGGGCCGAGGGGTAGTGCAAATTGAAGGTTGTCCTTGACGTGATGGAAGGGTTCATTTCTTGGCCATTTTCCCAATAAACAATTAGATGATTTTGTAGATTTTTAGTAAGCGGTGATTTTCCCCCACGTCTATATGGGAGCCAGTGACGCTGCTCTCAATCGGGCTATTGTGTTCACACCGGGTGGAG
>NZ_JBHSCR010000017.1:0-211341 GCF_042651265.1 Kordiimonas lipolytica
GAAATTACTACGCCATGCTGGACGAACGCCCCATGGCCGCTTAACTTAAACCAACCTGCCTCCGACAATCCCGGGGCGGTTCACAACATTGCAAAGATCATTGGAACCCAAACGATCGTAATTAGAGACAATGATGGCGACTATCAAGCGAACGTAATAAACTGGTTCTCTGCCTATGAAGATGCAGCTCATCTGCAAGTTTCATCAGCTCAAGACGACACTTGGAATTCGCTTGAACCAGCTTTGATAGAAACAAATGGAGAGACCATACAAACTCTCGAACGTTTCGCTCAGGTGGCACTATCCGCACAAAAAAAAGCTGAATACGACGACCTAGATGATTTGGAGGGCAAAAAAGTCTTCCTGAAGGACCTTTTCAAGGACGACGGCGGCAAGAAAGTAGACTCTGCGATTAGGGTCTTCGATAGCGACCAAAACAGTATTACTTATCCCGACTATATTCGAAAGGCTCTCGAACTTGCCGAGTAGATTTGTTATAGCGAGCGCTGGCGCGGGCAAAACTACCACTCTGGTAGGGGATGCTTTGGAGGCTGCTGAAGCGAATAGAACTGTTTTGATCCTGACATACACTCGCAACAACCAAGTTGAAGTAATCAAGAAAATACGTGAAGTCAAAGGCCACATCCCCGATAAAATCCGAGTGAAAGGCTGGTTCTCTTTCCTTCTAGAGGAAATCATTCGTCCCTATCAGCGCTGCTTTTTTGATCAGCGAATTTCAAATGTGCAGTTTGATGTAAGCGATCCCCACAAACGAGATCGCTATTCCATACCAGGGCGAGCTGAGATCATCGGAGGGCGTGTTAATTCGCGCCACTATTTAGTTAATGGAAAAGCCCACACAACATACATATCCAAACTTGCTGTTAAAATCTGCCAGAAACGCAAACAAGGGCGAGGAAGAGCTGCTACATATGATCCAATCCAGAGATTATCAGCAATCTATGACCTAATTATTATTGATGAGGTCCAAGACTTGGTCGGGTGGGACTTCAGCCTAATTGAACTTATCTTATCCTCGTGTCCTGTAGAATTGCTCTGCGTGGGAGACTTCAGGCAAACCATCTACCAAACCTCGCATGCAACAAAAAACCCACGGGCCAGCTTGCAGAAAAAGCAGTGGTTCCTTGACAAAAACTTCGAGTGTATTGATGAAAATCACAGCTATCGCTGTATCCAAATGATATGCAATTTGGCCGATTTAGTTCATGCAAATGAAGCCTATAAGCCAACGGTATCTAGAGCAGCGCCCGTGCCGGACGGACTAGATGATCATGTTGGCGCTTTCTCTGTAAGAGAAGAAGATTTTCCGGCATACATGGATCGTTACAACCCAATTATTTTACGTTGGGACGTAAGGGCCCGGCCAGACTTATGCTCTGGTCACGTGTGCCAAAATTTTGGAGAATCAAAAGGCTCGACGTACGATCGTGTACTCATTTTGCCTACAACTTCCATTCGACAATTTCTACTCGGTAACTTTGGTC
Source organism: Kordiimonas lipolytica (assembly GCF_042651265.1). GTDB lineage: Bacteria > Pseudomonadota > Alphaproteobacteria > Sphingomonadales > Kordiimonadaceae > Kordiimonas > Kordiimonas lipolytica. Next base: position 1,506 of record NZ_JBHSCR010000017.1, read on the forward strand.
CAATCAGGAGTTCCGAAAAAGCACTCAATAAGCTCTATGTTGCAATTACTAGAGCTCGATATAGTGTTGCTTTTCTTACAAACGACGCCTCTAGGCTAGATAACCTCCCAATCTGGCATCCTGCTGAAAATGGAGATTTATGATGCAAGCGAGAATCGTCCTGGTAAACAGGCAGCGCGGTATGTATGCAGCAGAAATGACCGGCACTGAATACGTCATCTTTGAACTGATGGACAGTGAAGCACCGGAACTTGGCGATATAGTATCTCACCCTGATTTCTACTCCATGGGGAGTGAGACCTTTCACAACATCAGCCAAGGCTATCGCTTTGATGTGTACGTGCAAAATGTTTGCGGAGCGTCCCAAGTGAAACAGCAGTGCTTTTTATAGCTTGTCGGAATGTCCGCTTTGGGTCGAAAACAGAATTTCTTGTAGAAATCTCAATCCGACCCTATCTCGCCAAAACCTAACAGAGAAAAGCCCAGCCGTCATAAGCCAAAAAATAAGGACCGCCAACCGCGGCCCCGTTGAAAACTCACTACATGTCGTAACACATTTCCGCACGCTTTCTAGTTTCAAGCGTCTTCTTCAGCCATAACCTCTGCTGTAGACCTGACCTGCTCGCCACCTTCAATCGCATGGAGATAGACATCAAGTAGGGCTTCTTGTTCCTGCCGGTCCGCCTGATCCATCTTTCGAACTCGGATCACCTGCCTAAGAATCTTTACATCGAAGCCAACGGATTTTGCTGACGCATAAATTTCTTTGATATCTTCAGCAATGCCCTTCTTCTCTTCCTCCAACCGCTCAATACGCTCGACAAAAGAACGAAGCTGCTCACCTGCTACACCACCTGCTTGAACCATTATTACACACCTTCATATCGATTATTTTGTTGAACAGCATCAGCTGCTTTTACCTCCTCAACTTCACTCATTAAAATAAGTGAAGTTTCGCAGGCCACATTTTTTGACACAATGACTGACACAGTTGTGTCACCTTAAGTAATTGAAAAACCTCAAATGATACAATTTTAACTGTATATTAGAACCCAACGGCCTTTGCGCCCGCGTAGACTTCCTTGATGTCTTCCGCGATGCCTTTTTTCTCTTCTTCAAGGCGCTCAATACGCTCAATGAATGACCGCAGCTGTTCGCCTGCTACTCCGCCAGCCTGTACCATGTGGCTCAACTCCCTGATCTTTAATTTCGGCCCCCATGCGGACCTTGGATTCGGCGCGCACTTTAGCCTTGAGCGCTCTGCCGTTCAATCGTGATTCTGCCTGCGCGCGTGAATTATTCCTTGGCTTGCGCCAGCTTGTTCTTGGCGACGCTGATATCCATGCGGCGCATTTGCTCGTCTGTCGCCGGGGTCTGGAACTGTTCTTTATAGTCCGCGTACGGCATGCCGTAGATGCGCTCCTGCGCGTCTTCCATGGAAACCTCGACGCCCAGCTCGCCAGCTTCTTCCACGTACCATTTGTAAAAACAATTGCGGCAGAAGCCGCCATAGCCCATCAGGTCGATATTCTGCACATCCGTGCGGGCCTGAAGGTGCTTCAAGAGGCGGCGAAATACGGCTGCTTCAATCTCGGTTGTCTTCTCATCTGTCATGTCTTTTCTCCTTACGGATAATATTTTCGTTGTGTCAGGTCTTCACGGTCCATGCATTCATCGAGCAAATCCGCCATCAAGGCCGCCCATTCGTCCACCATCGACGCTTTGCCCAACAGGTCCTGCCGGATCTCAATGGTGGTCTGCGGCAGGCCGTGATCAGCGCCGTGGCGCTGCATGGTATAGTAAAGGTGGCGGCCCGTGTAGGGCTGGTTGTCGCCCACCACCAGGTCGGTCTCGCGCTCCATCAGGCCGATCAGGGCCTGCGCCAGCCGTGGGTCCTTGTTCCACAGGAAGCCCGCGTGCCAGGGGCGCTTTTCCCCGCCCATCTCCGGCGTAAAGCTGTGCATGCCCACCACCAGGGGCACGATGCCCTCATCAAGATGCGCTTCCACAAGATCAGAACAGGCCTCATGAAACGGCGTGTAATAATCCCGCTTGCGGGCTTCAATCGCGCTTGCTGGCAGGTCCTGGTTCGCGGGCACCATGATGCCGTCGCTCACGCGCGGCACCAGGGTGTCGCTGTCCGGCTCGCGGTTGCAGTCGATCAGAAGACGCGACACTGGCGCCAGAACGGCGGCCCCACCCATCAGCTCACACATCTTGCGCGTCACGGCTTCGGCCCCCAGATCATAGGCCACATGCTGGGTAAAGATATCATCCGAAAGACCAAGGTTATCAAAGCCTTCGGGCACAAAATTGCTGGCGTGATCGCACAGGATAATCAGCCCCGTCCGGGCCTCCGGGTTCAGGATTTCTGGCTGGACAGGGGAAGTCGTCATGAGATACACCAACTTTCGCATATGAATTTTCGGGGACAGCCCGACAAAAGGCTGGACCTTGACCTTGCGATCAAGCAGCATGTGCGCCGAAAAGTAACGATCTGAACATACAAGTCAACAAACACCGAGCATGGGCAAGCACCGCCCCAAGCTTCACGCCCGATGCTCACGCCCGGGAGGCAAAATGAGTTCCGAACAGATTTCCATCCGCCGACGACGCAAAACCCGCATTGTCGCCACCTTGGGGCCCGCCAGCAGCAGCCATGAACGCATCAAGCAATTGTTCCTGGCAGGCGTTGACGTATTCCGCCTGAACATGAGCCACGGCGAACACAAAGACAAGGAAGCGCTGGTACACACCATTCGCGCCGTTGAGCGTGAACTGAACCACCCCATCGCTATCCTCGCTGACCTGCAAGGCCCAAAGCTGCGCATCGGTATGTTCGAAGACGGCAAGATCACACTGAAGGAAGGCCAGCCCTTCAAGTTGGACCTGTTGGATCAGCCCGGCACCAGCGAGCGGGTTTACCTGCCGCACAAAGAAATTTTCGCAGCCCTCAAGGTTGGCACCAATATCCTGCTGGACGACGGCAAGATCCGCCTTGAAGTGGAAGCCGTGGAAGAAAACCGCGCCCGCACCCGCGTGATCGTGGGTGGCGTGCTGTCTGACCGCAAGGGTGTGAACGTGCCAAACGCTGTGCTGCCGCTGGCGGCACTGACGGAAAAAGACCGCCGCGACCTCACCTTCGCACTGCAGTGCGGCGTGGACTGGGTCGCGCTTTCCTTCGTGCAGCGCGCCGCAGATGTGGCCGAAGCCAAAAAGCTTGTAGGCCGGAAAGCGGCCGTGATGGCCAAGATCGAAAAACCCGCCGCCGTTGAAGCACTGGATGAGATTATCGAGCTGGCGGACGGCGTGATGGTGGCACGCGGCGATCTGGGCGTTGAGGAACCGGTGGAAAATGTGCCGGGCATCCAGAAGCAGATCGTGCGTAAAGCGCGCCAGGCGGGCAAGCCCGTTGTGGTGGCAACACAGATGCTGGAAAGCATGATCAAGTCACCCGTGCCGACGCGCGCGGAAGTGTCCGACGTGGCGACCGCTGTACTGGACGGCGCAGACGCCGTGATGCTGTCCGCCGAATCCGCCGTGGGCGATTTCCCCATTGAAGCTGTGCAGGTGATGGACCGCGTGGCGTCGCGGGTGGAGCACGAACCAGCCTACAGCATGCACGGCGCGGATGAGCGCTCCGGCGCGAACGCCACCACGGAAGACGCCATCACGGCGGCCGCCCGGCAGGTAGCGCGCACGGTAAACGCTAAAGCCATCGTGACCTTCACATCATCAGGCGCCACGGCGCTTCGGGCCGCACGGGAACGCCCGGACGCACCGATCCTGACCCTCACGCCAAAGCTGGCGGTTGCCCGCCGCCTCGCCATCGTGTGGGGCCTGCATACGGTAAAAACCAAGGATGTGGGCGCGTTCGAGGAAATGGTCGGCAAGGCCAAGCGCATGGCTTTGCGCGCAGGGCTTGTGACACCGGGCGACCGCATCGTGGTGACCGCAGGCGTGCCCTTTGGCACACCGGGGGCCACCAACGTGCTGCATATCGCCTGGATCAGCGGCAACGAGCTGGGCTAAGTAAAAATCGTCACTCGCCGACTGGATCGGCGAGTCTAGCCTTCACTTCATGATTGGATTCGCCGTTCAAGCCGGCGAATGACGACCAATGAGCACAAAAGACAAGAAGCCGGGGCATGTTCCCGGCTTTTTTTATTTAGAGGTAGCCTCTCGCCTTCAGGTCGGCCTCAAGCACATCCGGCGCGGTGAAATGGTGGCCCAGCATGCCCAAGTCTTCGGCGGCGCGGACATTGTCTATCCGGTCATCGATATAGACCGTGGCATCGGGCTTTAGGCCATAGCGGCTGATCGCCACCTCAAAAATGCGCGGGTCAGGCTTCACCAGGTTCTCTTCTCCTGACACCACCACCCCCTTGAACAGCTTCGTGAAGTCATTCTGCGCACAGAATGGCGGCCATTTCTCGTGCGAGAAGTTCGTCAGGCCATAGCAAGCTATGCCAGCAGCCGCCAGCCGCTCCAGGATATCAACAGTGCCATGGATCAGGTCACCGATCGTCTCATCCCAGCGCTCGTCGAACGCGCGGATCAGGTCTGCATGCTCGGGGTGTTTTTCGCTAAGGATTCGCACACCTTCCGCGAATGGACGGCCGCGATCATGCTCTGTGTGCCACTCCAGCGTCACCACATCCCGCAAAAACGCATCAAGCGCATCCGATTCGGGGATCAGCTTCTGGTACAAGAGACGCGGGTCCCAGTGGACAAACACATTGCCAATATCAAACAGAACGGCTTTAGAAGACACGGATATAACCCCCAAATGAGAAAGCCGCGCGACTCAGGGAGCGCACGGCTAAATCAATCGAACTGGATCAAACCAGACCGGGCTTAAGCGAGACGCTTAGCCCTGGCGTGCTTTAAAGCGACGCTGGGTCTTGTTGATCACGTAGATACGGCCTTTGCGGCGAATCACGCGGCAATCGCGGTGACGGCTTTTCAAAGACTTCAAGCTATTACGAATTTTCATCGTTCGTCTCACTACAAACCGGCTAAAACCCTTTTCCCTGCCCGGCCAGCCGGCGCTTGGCACACAGGGCGGGAACGACGAATCCGTCATTCCGCTGATCCATTGGCGGCGGAACATAATGATGAGCCCCCCACCTGTCAATAGCTTAGACTCGGGAAATGCAGGCTTTTTGCGCATTCCGCCAGATAAACCGGCACAAAAAATAGAGGCGCCCCCCATGCCCGGTGGGACGCCTCCAAATTTTCCCTAATAGATATCAGGGATAGTCCGCTCACGCCTGTGCGTCAGTAAAGGGATAATACCAAAACGGGATCATCTTGTCATTGAAATTAAAAGGCAGCAGCCCTGCCCTTCCTGCCACACCGCAGGAATCGCCATTGACCGCCCCCCATTCACCCTGTAGGCAATCCACTGAAGGGCATTCCAAAGAAGAATAAGGGAGCATCCCCCATGTTGATTTCCAGCCAGTTTGATAGCGGCAATATCGAGGTCGTCAAAGCCGATGATGCCTCGGACATCCGCCTCAACATCCGCAAGGACAACCAGTCTGATTTTTACCAGTGGTTCCACTTCCGCGTATCCGGCGTGGAAGATACACCCTGCAAATTCACCATCGAGAACGCTGGCGGCGCGGCTTATGTCGATGGCTGGAAGGACTATAAAGTCTGTGCATCCTATGACCGCGAAAGCTGGTTCCGCATCGATACCATGTTTGATGGCGAAACGCTGACGTGGGCCTTCACGCCAGACCAGGACTTCGTCTATTTCGCCTATTTCGCGCCCTACTCCATGGAGCGCCACGCAGACCTGATCTCGGAAGCCGCCCAGTCACCGCTGGTGCGCACCAGCGTGCTCGGCCACACGCTTGACGGCCAGGACATGGACCTGATCGAGCTTGGCTACGGCCCAGAAGGCCGCAAGAAGATTTGGCTGCAGGCCCGCCAGCACCCGGGCGAAAGCATGGCCGAATGGTGGATGGAAGGTGCGCTTGATTATTTGCTGGATATGGACAACCCGGTTGCCCGGAAGCTGCTGGACAAGGCGCATTTCTATATCGTGCCGAACATGAACCCGGATGGGTCTGTACGTGGGCACCTGCGCACCAATGCCGCCGGCGCCAACCTGAACCGCGAATGGAACATCGCCACAATGGACAGGAGCCCCGAAGTTTACCTGGTGCGCGAGAAGATGGCTGAGGTCGGCTGTGACTTCCATATGGACGTGCACGGTGACGAAGGCCTGCCTTACAATTTCATCGCCGGATTTGAAGGCATTCCAAGCCTGAAGAAAAAGCAAACGGAACTGATTGAGAAATATCAGAATATCCTTGAGAAGCTGTCGCCGGACTTCCAGCAGGAACACGGCTATGACGAGGATGAGCCAGGCAAGGCCGACCTGTCCATGTGCACCAACTATGTGGCGGAAACCCATGGCTGCCTGGCCATGACGCTTGAGATGCCGTTCAAGGACAATGCAGATATGCCAGACCCTGACTATGGCTGGTCGCCGGAGCGCTGCCGCCACCTGGCGCGCGCCTGCATGGACACGCTGCACCGCATGATCGACGATTTGTAATCGCAGCTCAGTTACCTACATTATGAAGGGCGGGGATCATCCCGCCCTTTTTCTTTCCGGGGGACGAGATCATGACCAAGAAAATTGATGTAGCCAAGCTGCCGGAACTGATTGGTACGCTCTATCCGCCGCCATATGACGGACCTGTGCGGGCACGGGCAAAGAAGAAGCTGGGCGACGCCGCAGGTCTGACGCAATTTGGCGTGAACTTGATGCGACTTGCGCCTGGCGTCTGGTCAGCCCAGCGCCACTGGCACAGCCGCGAAGATGAGTTCATCTATGTACTTGAAGGCGAAGTGACGCTGATTACAGATGCGGGTGAGGAGCTTTTATGCGCTGGCGACGCCGCTGGTTTCAAGGCGGGTGACCGCGACGGCCACCATCTGGTGAACAAGTCAGATAGCGATGCGCTGGTCCTTGAAGTGGGCACACGCACGAACGATGATATCTGCCACTATCCAGAAGCGGACCTTGTGGCCATCAGCAAGGGCGAAAGCTTCAGCTACACCCGCAAGGACGGCACGGAATATACGAACATCCGTCGCCGCACACCTGAGGACGATTAAACCACATACCGATAAAAAAAGGCCCCACCGTGCGGCAGGGCCTTTCCCGGGAAAGCCGACTGTTTATTCGAACAGGTCGGTTGAATATTGGTAAGTCTCGTCCGCCTTGGCACCCAGGATCGCCAGTGTCAGGCCGTCCGGTACGTCGCCGCCCTGGGCGTAGTCGATATCCTCATCGCCATCGAGCAGGAACAGCTGGCCCTCGCCCGGCCCGAGGTCGCGGTTATGGTTGTTACCGGCCTTGATGGACACGGCCAGAAGCTCATAGTCGTCATAGCCGTAGTTTTCCATGAAGCTTCCAAGGTCGACATTGTCGAGATCGGTTTCACCCGACCAGCCGTCGATCTTCACTTTGAGGACGTCGCCGGTGCCATCATCCAGATAGAGCACCACGTTGGAGATATCATGGTCAGCCGTGCCTTTCTTGTTAGAGAAGGTTCCGAAGTGATCAGCGTCATCTTCCGGGCCTGTGTCACCACCACCGATGCCTTCGATGGTCAGCGTAACGGTTGCCGTATCAAACCCGCCATGGCCGTCAGACACCTGATAGGTGAAGCTGTCGGACGCGGTTTCGCCGTCATTCAGGCTATCGAACGCGCCGTTCGGGTCGTAGCTGTAGGTACCGTCCGCATTCAGCGTCAGGAGCGCGCCGGAGTCCAAGAGGACTTGCTGGCCCACCGCTGCGCTGTCGCCGTTCACCGCAGACACTGTAAGCACGTCTGAGAGGTCAGGGTCGCTGTCGTTCGCGAGCACATTGCCGCTGGTGACGGTGGCTTCGTCGGTCGCGCCCGCATCATCCAGCGCATCAGGGGTGTCGTTCACGCCCGTGACGGTCACGGTCAGCGTTGCACTGTCTGACCCACCATTGCCGTCACTCACGCCATAGGTCACATCAGCCGTGAAGGTCTCACCTTCGGCCATCCAGTCGGCATCAGTGGCGTCTACGCTATAGCTGCCGTCCGCGTTTACGGTCACGGTTACGCCCGGCGCAAGCTCAATCGGCGTGCCCACGGTGCCAGCGTCGCCGTTCACGTCAGTAACCGTCAGGCCATCAGGAATGCCGTTGCCGTCAGCGTCGCCCGCGTCCTTGTCCACGTCGTTGGCGAACACATTGCCGGAAGCGGTTTCGTCCTCAAGCACGTCAGCCGCGTCATCGATGGCGTCAACCGGATACGGCGCGTCGCCATAGAGCTTGTCAGAGTCCTCGCGGCCACCGTCAGCGGAAGAAACAGACGTCTGGCGCACGGCCATATGCTCAAGCGCGATGTCGTCTATGGTCAACGGCCGGTCTGCCGACAGCACGAAGCTCACGGTCTGATAATCGTCTGTGCTCATGCCCGGCGTGCCGAACTCCACACCCACTTCATAGGGGCTGTCCGGAACGCCGCTTGTGGTCACACCGCCGCCCAGGTTCGACACACTGCCGTTCTGAACGATCTGCGTGATCTCGCTTCCTGCGAAATTGAGGCTGCCAAGCAAGCTGTCGTCAGCCACATCGAAAAACAGACCTCGGATGTCGGCAATCTGGCCGTCTGTGTCCTGATCGTTCGACAAGGTGAACAGCAGTGTGCCATCGCCCTGCTCGACAATTGTGATGGTGATCGGCGCCATGCCGTCATCACCGGTTTGGGTATCAAGAATAAAAGTCAGTGTACGCATTGTGCATCTCCAAATGATCCTGCGTGCCATCCAGAGGTGCCTGTTTCTGCAGTCGTTGTTGGTGCCTGGTCACGATGCGGGAAAAGTTCCGATGGCTTTCACACCACCATCCGCATCAAGCGTGCCAATAGATAAAATTTTATCTATCTGACTGATTCCGTAACGGAAAGGGCCCAGCACATGGCCGGGCCTGAAATGGGTTCAAACCAAATTCATCTTTTTTTGCGACAAACAAATCGCAAATTGCGCCACCATGTTGTTGCTTTTTGCGTCACTCGCCTTCGAAGGACACCAGGCTGACGACCTTGTCACACCGGGATCTGAGCTTTTCAGCACCGCCCAGGGCCGGCAGGTCAACCACAAACCCGGCACCCACCACATCGCCACCCAGATGGTCGATCAGGTTCATGGCGGCATCTGCTGTGCCGCCTGTGGCGATCAGGTCATCTATCAGCAACACCCTGTCACCCGCGCCGAAAGCGTCCAGGTGCATCTCAAGCGTGGCTTCGCCATACTCAAGCTGATAGCTTTCCTCAATCGTCTGGTGCGGTAGCTTGCCGGCCTTGCGGATCGGCACGAAGCCGGCACCCAGCCTGCATGCAAGCGCACCACCAAGCACGAAACCGCGTGCTTCAACACCCGCCACAACCTGCACCCGGTCATTCCTGAAATGGCCGAACAATAGGTCAATTGTGTGCTTGAGCGCTGCTGGATTACCAAAGAGTGTGGTGATATCCCGAAACATGATCCCTTCGGATGGGAAATCCGGAATGGTCCGGATATAGGACTTCAAGTCCTTCATAGGAGCCTCGTATCAAAGTGGATTAGGCGCCCACTTTATTCGGTTCCAGCACCTTGAACAAGAAAAGAGCGATGAAGGCACCAACAATCTGCGCCGCGATGAAACCGAGCACGTCTGTGGGCGCTATGCCGGAAAACGTGTTGGTGAAAGACCGTGCGATTGTCACGGCCGGGTTCGCAAAACTGGTGGATGCAGTAAACCAGTAGCCAGCGGTGATATAAAGGCCAACGGCATAAGGCACGATTTCAGGCCGGTAGCGCACCGTGCCCAGGATAGCCGCCAGAAGGCCAAAGGTTGCCACGCCTTCGCTGATCCACTGCCCGGCGCCAGTGCGTGTGTTAAGCGACGTCTGCACAAGCGCCTGGTCGAACATGGCATGTGCCAGCATCACGCCAGCCACCCCGGCCACCATCTGCGTTGCGATATAGGCGGCGGCCTCTGCCCGCCCCAATTGCCCCTTGGCGAAGAAAACCAGCGTGACAGCAGGGTTGAAGTGCGCGCCGGAAAACGGCCCGAAGACCATGATCAGAACCACGAGCATGGCGCCTGTGGCCGCCGTGTTGCCCCAAAGCGCAACAGCCGTATTGCCCGCCGCCAGCGTCTCGCCCATGATGCCTGAGCCGACAACAGTTGCGAGCAGCATCACCGTGCCGACAAATTCGGCCACCAGTTTCTGTGTCATGGTCATAAATGAAGTTCCCTAGGCTGCACGCTCGGCAATCGCCCGCAGCGCAGCTTTCAGAGCGCCCGCGTCCATATTTTCGACATCCAGGGCCACCAGCTGTTCGATAAAGGGATCGATCATGTCATAGACGTCTGAGAAGGCCTGAAGCTTTTCATCGTCCGTGCCTTCCACATAGGCGGGATCAGGGAATCCCCAATGCACCTGCACGGGCGCGCCCGGCCAGATGGGGCAGGTTTCCCCCGCCGCGCTGTCGCACACAGTGATCACGATATCCATCTTGGGCGCGTCCGTGCCCGCGAATTCGTCCCAGCTTTTGGAGCGGAAACCACTGGTGTCATACCCTTTGGCCGACAACAGCTTGATGGCAAACGGGTTTACCTTGCCTGTTGGCTTGCTGCCTGCGCTGAAAGCCTGGAAACGCCCCTTCCCGCGCCTGCCTATGATTGCTTCACTCAGCACAGACCGCGCGGAATTGCCGGTACACAGAACCAGAACATTCACCATCACCAAACCCTCAAGCCATTTAACGATTGCGTCATGGGCGCGTGTAAGGGCTTCCCGCCCGCACGCAACGCGCCTATTTTCGGCTGATACACTATGCTGGATGGCATTTTGATGACAATGATGAAATACGCGCCATCGCAATCCGGCTTGACAGCCTGCACCCATCGACTGACTAATCCAAGTAAGGGGAAACCATGACAATCACGCCTGACACACTTTTGGCCTTGGCGGAGGAGCTGGCAAACCAGCCCCTGTTGCTCGCCTGTGTGCTGGCGCTCGCCACCCTTGTCACCGAAGACGGCACGTTGATTGCCGGCAGCCTGATGGTTGGCGCAGGCATGGCCACCGCCCCGTTTGTCATTGCCGCTGTTGCCTTCGGCATTGCTGCAGGCGACGTGGGGCTATACGGCATCGGTGCTGCGGCACAAAAAAGCCGGTGGCTCAGGAAACGGCTGCCGCTCAGGAAAGCGCGAGAATTCAGACGATGGCTGGAGGGCCGGAGCACGCCCGTGCTGTTCGCCTCCCGCTTCCTGCCAGGCACCCGGCTGCCCACATACCTGACCTTCGGCTTCCTGCGCATGCCGCTTTTGCATTTCACGCTGGTGATGTCTGTCGCCGCCATGGTTTGGGTGACACTGATGGTCTTCTTTGTCAGCGAGGTTCAAAAAGCAGTCGCTCATCTGGGTGGCTGGGCAGGCATTACTGCCGGCATCCTGGTGGCTGTGGGTCTGATCATGCTGTCCCACCGCCTGGTACGAAAGAGCCGCTATGGCGACCGCCTGGAAGGGCCACAATCCGGAGCAGAGAATGCAAACTGAACACAGAGCCCCGCAAATCGGCAAACCACACGCAGGCATGCCGCCGCTAGACCCCAGCGCAGCCCGGACAAGCTGGTTCGAATTTGCGCCCGCGCACTTGTTTTATACCCCCATCGCGCTTTATTGCGGGTGGCTGTCGCTGAGGCACATGGGGCTGACCCTGCCAACCGGCAGCAACCCGGCGCTGCCCTATTCGGGCCTGGTTGGCGAAAGCAAGTTTGAGGTTCTGAACCACGCGTGGGACACCGCGCAGGACTGGATATCACCTTATGTGCGCGTCCTTCGGTGGGGCGGCGAAAATGCCGTTGCCCGCACGCTGGAAGAGGCTGAAGCGGCTTTAAGTGACGCGAGCATCACCTACCCTTTCGTCGCCAAACCGGATATCGGCATGCGCGGCGCAGGCGTGCAGCTGGTGCATTCGCCCCATGAGCTAAAGGCCTACATTGAATGTTTCCCCGCGGGCGCCAACCTGTTGTTACAGGCGCTGGTGGATATGGAAGGCGAAGCAGGCGTCTTTTATGTGCGCCATCCGGACGAGGACAAGGGCCGGATCATCAGCCTGACACTGAAGTATTTCCCACGGGTAACAGGGGACGGACAGTCAACCCTTAGGCAGCTTATCCTGGCGGACGCGCGGGCCGGCAAACTGGCGCACCTTTATCTGGATCGTCACCGCAGCCGCCTGAATGACGTCATCCCGGAAGGCGAAAGCATCCGCCTGGCATTTGCCGGCAACCACTGCCGCGGCACCATCTTCCGGAACGGTAATGACGAGATTACAAAAGCCATGACTGACCGATTCGATGCCATCGCCCGCTCCATGGATGGATTCTTTGTCGGGCGGTTTGACGTCCGCTTCGCAGACTTTGAGGCTTTTCAGGCAGGCGAAGGGTTTCGCATCATCGAGATCAACGGCGCGGGTGGGGAGGCCACCCATATCTGGGATTCGCGCACCACGCTTCGGCAAGCCTACGCCACGCTGATGCAGCAGTTCGGGCACCTTTATGCCATTGGCGCCAAAAACCGGCGCAACGGCCACAAGCCCACGCGCCTCAAGGATATCATCCGTGCCTGGTGGCGCGAGAAGCGCCTGACAAAACACTATCCCATCACGCATTAGGGACAATTGGGAGGGACCAATGGACTTTATCAAGAAGCATATTGAATGGATTCCGGTGATCGCCATCGTCGTGATCCTGGGGGGCAGCCTGCCGTTCAAGTTCGGGGGATCGGCTGAAACGGCCCATATCTTCGATGTGGTCGGTCAGTTCCTGGGGCTGGAGTTCTTTAGAACCACGGGCGGCTATATCATTGGCGCAGTCGAGCTCGTTGCCTGCATCCTCTTGCTGCTGCCCAAGGCGCGCGCCTTTGGTGCGCTGCTGACCGCCGGCACAATGGCTGGTGCCATTATCTTCCACCTTTTCAGCCCACTGGGCGTGACTGTTAAATGGATGGAAAATGGCGAGATGCAGGAAGATGGCAGCCTCTTTTATATGGCATGCGTTGCCTTCATCTGTTCGCTTATCATCATGTGGCGGCGGAAAGATCAGCTTCTGGCGCTTATTGGCCAGAAGAACACCTAAGCGCACAAAAACAAGGGAGGCAGGACACACCCATGTCCATACCTCCCTCGCGCCGCACCACGGCTTTAACCGGGTTAGATTAGTGAATGGCCGCCCTGGCTTCGCCACTACGGACGAACTTCAGGTCGTTCCGCTTCAGGTATCTGAAGATGCGCTGTGCCGCTTCCTGGCTGAACCCAGCAGCATGCACCAACTCAAGCATGCGCCTCAGGTCACCAGATTCAAACGTGCGGCGCACGTCGCCCAGGGTCACACCGGCTTCAACGGCAAGGGCACTGCCCAGAAACTGGAAACTGCCCAGCTCCGCCATCTTCATTACCAGCGCCTCATCCAGCCGCCCTTCAGCGCGCAGGTCAATAACATACCCATGCACTTGGGCGGGGCCCGCCTTGGAAATCTTTTTCCACAGCACCTGCTCCTGGCTTTGCTGCGTTAAGGCTGCGGCTTCCATGGCGGAAACCGCGTAATTATTCATCAACAGCTTGCGGCATTCGTCGGACACCATATCGACAATGCGCTCAACAACCGAAAGCGGCAGATCGCTCCTGCGGCCAAGCGCGTCGATGACATTCTGGTAATCGGAAAACCGATCAACCGTCTTGTTGCAGCTGCGCTCCGAAAAGCGGATGGCCACATTCTTGACCGCAACTGTGGCAGGGCGCACAGGCGCAGAACTGACGAGCGCGAAAGTCGCATGCTCACCCAGGTCCTCGCGCTTGGCGATGCGCATCAGGGCGTGTTCTTCAAGATGCGGGATCAGGCTGGCCCACTGGGCATCCGTGAATGCTGTGGTTACCTCAACAAACGGGCCTGAAACGCTTTCGACATCTGTGGCAATTCGGGCCGCCAGATCATACGGCAGGCGACTGCAGTACCGGAGCTCGAAAGCCAGCGTCTCGCGCACTTCCAGGCAGATATCCTGCGCAAGCGCACGAGCAACATTTTCAACCGTCGCCAACTCGTCGTCAGGGCGGTTGTCGGAATTAAGGAATCGGGACGCGCGCTTGGCGAGAACCACCTTTGCGCCAGGGTCGGCTTTTGCCAGATTTTCAGGGTCCAAACTCATGAATTGGCTCCATCTGGGAATCGCTGCTTCTCAGCCATTCCAGTTCGGCACCCGGAAATATTCTGCCTGATGCCTGTAAACAATATATTAACGTCGGCCATATTTAGCTCGACGCACTCTCAACTAACAGTCCCCTGACGTTGGCCCGACTACCTGTGGTGGGGCCGCCCTGCAGGGGGTTCAGGGTTATGCCGCCGCACCGCCGGCCTTTTCAGCCAGTGGAACGACATTATCTTCTTCTTGTATTGTCTCGGCCACCTGGCTGTTAAAGCGCTTCGCCAATTTCAGGAAGCGCGGCGCCATGGTTTTGCTGACATTCGCCATTTGCATCAACCGCACGAATGCGGCCGGATCCTCAAGCGTCAGGATTTCACGGATACGCCCAACCGGCAGCCCGGCTTCAAGCGCCAGCGCGCTTTCCATGAAGGCCGACGAACCGCGATCAGCGATTTCCACCACCAGAAGGTGGGTAAGCCTGCGATCATTCCTGAGATCTGTAACAAAAGCATGGATCTGCGGGGCGCTTGCGTTCTTGAGCTGCTCCCACAGGGCATCGATCTTGTTGTCTTCCGCAATCTGGCCGGCCACATCAGAATCGATGGCATACTGGGACACCAGCGTGTCGCGGCAGTGCGTGGACACCTTGTTGACAATGCGCTCCACAACGCTGAGCGGCAGATCGTGGCGGGCGCTCAGGTGGTCCATCATGCGAACATTCTCGCCAAAACGGTCCACAACCTTGTCCGTCGCCTTTTCCGGCAGTTCGGTGCGGTCGTTGCGCACCAGCGTGGTCACGCTGCGTTCTTTGCCGTAGGTTGCCACAGCCGTGGATACCGTCTCTGGCAGGTCTGACCGGCGAGCAAGCGTAATCAGCGCATGTTCTTCAAGCGCCGGGATCAGCCGCATCCATTCCTTGTCAGTAAATACGTTGGTTTCGCCCAAAAACGGGCCGGATACCATTTCCACATCGCGGGCAATCTTGTCCGCCAGATCGTGTGCCAAGACCTTGCACTTCCTGAGCTCGAACGCCAACACTTCCCGAACCTGCGGGGAAACGTCCTGCGCCAGCACGCGCGCTACATTTTCAACAGTCGCGCGCTCTTCCTCCGCCTGCTCCTTGACCAGAAACTGGCCAACGCGCTTGGCGAGAACGATTTTCTCGAGCTGCACTGCATCTACTAATGTCACGGCATTAAAGTCCATTTCTTGGCTCCAATCCTGCCTGATCCTTAAACCGGGCCTGATTAAAACCGGTATCAACACACGCCTGATGCCTGTGACAATGACACTAGGGCGTGAGAATTTCGTCAACGATTGGGGAAATGTTAGCTAAAATTGTATTTGTTTTTCAGGGCCTTGGTTCAGGCGCCATAGACTGGCGCACTCCTTCTGTCGCCTGCCTTCTTCTGCCCGCCAGATGAGGGCGAGCAATCTGGCAGGGATGCGGACGGCCCACTGTTTCAGTGGCTGCAACAGCCATTGAGATACGCCAATCAAATACTTACAAGCTATTGAAATAAATCAATTATTCTGAGCACAGCCAAGCTGCGCAACCATGAAAAATCCTGCCCTTCAATGCCGCCATAGCGCTTTGCAAGCCTTGCTGCCTGGCCGTATAGATAGCTTGATCCCGGCAGACACTACCATGGCGGGCAGCACCTGTTTTGTAATGGAACAGCGCCTTCTCCAGCCCAGTTCGGGTTTTCCGCGAACCTGCCTGAACCCTCTTGAGCACTGCCTCCCGGCAACTATTGCCGCAATAGTTGTCGGCCTCGCGAATATGCGATTCGCACGCAAAAAAGAGGGGGAGCCGAATAGGACTCCCCCAAGTATTGCGAACGAAAGCCCGGGACCATAGTGCCTTGGGCATTCGTGACGCGAGAGATTGGTTTATTCGTACCGAAGGGCGTGGATGGGGTTGGCCTGCGCCACATGGGCCGCACGGCCCGCTACCGTAATCCAGGCGATCAGGAGCGCCACCGCCCCGGCCACAAGCGCCATGACAATGATGAAGCCACTATCCAATCGGTACTGGAACCCTTCCAGCCAGCCTGACATCAGATACCAGCCAACTGGCCAGGCAATGACGTTTGCAATCAGCACAGGCCGCGAGAACTGCCACACCAGAAGCCTGACAATATCCATCACGCGGGCGCCCAGCACCTTGCGGATGCCGATTTCCTTGGTGCGCTGTTCGGCTGAGAAAGCCGCAAGACCATAAAGCCCAAGGCAGGCGACAATGATGGCAAGGCCCGAGAAAGCGGCAAACAGCTTCGCTTGCGCGTCTTCGCTGGCATACTGGGCGTCCAGCATGTCTGAAACAAAGGAATGAGCGATAGGTGACAGAGGCATATGCTGGCGCCAGACACCTTCGACATTTTGAACAACATCAGCGACATTGGCGCCCTCAAAACTCACCGTCGCCACCCGGAAGGCATTTGGCATCACCCAGTAAACCGAAGGACGTACGCCAAACTTGAGCGACCGGAAATAGACGTCCGGCACCACGCCGACAATTGTCAGGTCATATTGCCCGGCCCGGAACACATCGGCCCGCAATGTCTTTCCGATAGCAGCCTGCGGCGACGCGATCCCCATTGCGCGAACGGCCGATTCATTAAGAACGACACTTGCATTTCCGATGCGGCCTTCCTCTTCAGGGATCGGCGTGATGACGTCACTGCCAAAGGATTGGTCGAATGTGCGGCCAGCGATCGGCTCAATGCCGTAAGCTTCAAGAAAGCCGAAGCCGAAGGAATGATAGTTCAGCACCACGCTGTCTTCGCTGGTGGACCCCTCTGTCCGGTCCAACAGCGTGAAGCCGGTGTTGTTTTCATTGTCCTGGCTGGGCACCTCGGATGACAGGACAACACTGGTCACGTTCGGCAAGCCCGCAAGCGCCTGCCGGATTGCCTCAGCCTGCCCGCTGTTTGATGCAGTGCCAAAGCTTGTCACAGCCAGCTTCCCGTCGGCCTGGTACCCGACATCCATTGATTTCGCGTACATGGTCTGCCCGTATATGACAGCCGTGCACATCACCAGACCGATTGATATAGCGAACTGGAACACAACCAGCGCCGACCGGAAAGTGGATGCCCCACCGACGTCAGACGACTTGTTCGCCTTCAGGATACGGGCGGGCAGGAAACGCGACAGGAAGGCTGCCGGATAACTGCCGGACAAAAGCCCCACAATAACGGCAACCCCCGCCAGCGACACCAGAAGCGGCAGATCCTCCAGAACGTCAAATGTCAGGCTCTTGTCGATCGCTTCATTATAAAGCGGCAGCGCCAGTTCAACGCCAACGAACGCGAACAACAGCCCCAGGGCCGCAATTGCCACAGCTTCACCAAGGAACTGCAGCGCGACCTGACGCCTTGTGGCCCCCATGACTTTCCTGAGCGCCACTTCACGCGCCCGCTTGGACGCCTTGGCCGTAGACAGGTTCATGAAGTTGATTGAAGCAATCAGCAAGATCAGAAGCGCCACGCCCGAGAAGGTATAGACCATATTGATATCGCCCATGGGCGACAGGTCCCCCATATTGCCGGCGTCCTTCCGGGCATGCAGGTGCAGGTCCAGAAGCGGCATCACATTGGGCTTGATAAAGTCACTGGGCTTGCCGGGAATACCCGTTTGTTCAGTGAAGGGACTCTCGGTATCGATCCAGGTTATATAGCGTTCCTTCAGGTCCGCCGCCGTCTTGCCGTCCCGCAATTTGAAATAGGTGTATGTGTTTACACTGGTCCAGGTGTTCAGAATATTTGGCGCGAAATCGAACATGGCTGGGTCCATGTGCAAGAGCAGATCAATATTCATGTGAGAGCTTTGGGGCAGGTTCTTGATAACGCCACTTACCTTGAGCTCAAGCTGGTTGTTCTGCAGGCAGCAGGCCACCAGGGTTTCGCCAACCACATCGGTTCGGCCAAAATATTTGATCGCCATGTCTTCTGAGATCACCAGGCTCATCGGATTGGCAAAGCTTGTCTGCGCGTCGCCGTGCGCGAACGGCAGATCGAACACCTTGAAAAAGGAACCATCCGCAAAGGTCACAACTTCATTGAACGCGGTATCATCCTTGATGATCGCCGTGCCGTTCACCAGAACGCGAACGCCTTCCTCAACCTCCGCACTGGCGTAGGTCTTGAGCATCTCCATCATGCGGCCTGCTGAACGCACCGTCAGGAACGGTGGCCGATCCGGCGCATAATAAGCCGAATGGATGCGTACCACCTTGTCGGCTTCCGGCACCCACTTGTCGAAGGTCAGCTCATCCCGCACGTAAAGAAGAATGAGGATACAGCTCATCATACCGATGGCGAGACCAAACACGTTGATGGCCGAAAACAGCCGGTTCTTCATGATATGCCGCCAGGCAGTCAGCAGATAATTCCTGAACATGATCGTATCCTCGCTTTCTTATGGTCCTGCCCAGGCGTCCGGGCAGAACTGTCTATTTTATTCGTGCCTAAGGGCCGAAATCGGGTTACGCCGGGCCACTGCCAGCGCGTGACTGGCCACTGTCAGCCATCCGATCATCAGCGCGCCCACCCCCATCACTGCAAACGGCAGGAAGCCCAGCTCCACCCGGTAGGCGAAACCATTAAGCCAGTCGCTCAGGAAATAGAAGGCCACGGGCCAGGCAATCAGGTTGGCCACCAGGATGGGTTTGGAAAACTGCCACAGCATCAGGGCGACAATGTCCCTGAGGCGCGCGCCCAGCACCTTGCGGATACCGATCTCCTTTGTGCGGCGCTCTGCAGTGAAAGACGCCAGGCCATATAGACCCATGCAGGAAATCGCCACAGCCAGCAGTGTGAAGGCCGTCAGGATGTCGCCCAACTGGTCATCGGTCTGATACTGGTTTTCCACCAGCTCGCTCATGGTGCGGTAAAGCAGCATGTCGTCGGGGTAAGTGGCGCGCCAGGCGTCCTCGATGGCGGCGATAGCTGCGTCCCGGTTGCGGGCGTCAATCCGTACGCTCATGTCCGAGTTACGGACAAAATCGATATAGTAGATGCCTGGACGGATCACATCGCGCGCGCTGTCGAAATGGAAGTCGGCCACAACACCGACAATGGTGGCATCCACCCTGAGCGTGCTCGAGAGGTCAGCAGGCATCTGCTGGCCGATTGCTGCCTCTGGCGTTTCAAAACCCAGAAGCTTCGCACCCATTTCGTTGATCACGATATTGGCAGCAGGCGCATATTCAGGGTTTTCGCCCCGGTCGCGCAGGACGTCTGCGCCTGTATCGGTCAGGTACCGACCGGCAACCAGCGGAATTTCATAGGCCTTGAAGAAATCAGGCCCAGTGGGCAGGCCGTCCAGCATAACAGGCTCGCCACCATCAACTGGGCGGATATGCAGGCGATCTTCGCTGCCTTCGGTCGGCACATCGGATGACCGGCCGACGGCCTTGATGAACGGGCTTTCAAGCAGGCGCTGCTTGATCTCGTTCGACCGGCTGTTGTTGGTGCCCGAAAGGACGATCAGGTCGTCTGCCTTGAACCCAAGGTCCAGCTGGCGGGCATAGTCTGTCTGCTTGTTGACAAAGAAGGCAATGATCATCAACGCCACCGAAATCGCGAACTGAGCCACCACAAGGCCCTGCCGCAGCCGTGACGTGCCATTGTCCGAGGCCGTGTTGCTATAAAGCACATCATGCGGCTTCAGCATGGCGAAATAGGTTGCCTGGAAACTGCCAGCACTTACCCCGACGCCAATACCCAACAGAAGGAGAGCGCCCAAAAGCGCCGGTTCGCCGAAAAGGTCCATCTCAATGATCGAAGACAGGAACTCGTTATAGTACGGCAGGGCAAATTCCACCATCGTCAGCGCCAGCAGAAGGGATATGAAGGCCAGCAGCACAGATTCCCCAAGGAACTGCTGGATCACTTGGGCACGGCTGGCACCAAGCACCTTGCGCACAGCCACTTCCCGCGCCCGGTGGGCCGTGCGCGCCATCGACAGATTAAGGAAGTTCACAAGCGCAATCATCAGGATCAGGAGCGCGACACCGACAAAGCCGTAAAGCACGTCAGGATCTGCGTTTGCGTCATTGCCATAAAGGTGAATGTCGCCCATGGGTACCAGGCTCAGTTTCATCGACCAGTTGCGTCCATTTTCCTGGCCCTGCTGACCCTTCGGCAGGTGGCGGTCAACAATGGCGGGAAGCTCTGCCCGGATCAGGTCGATGTTCGTGTCGGGCGCGAACCGCACATAGGTTTCACGAAGGGCGAAGCGCCAGTCTTCAGTGAACCAGCGGGCGCCGACAAAATATTCGCGATTGAACGGCACGACGAAATCATGCTGGATCACGGAGCGCCCTTCAGGGTTTGCGACCACGGCACTAACGATGAAATCGTGATACTCGTCCCCAAGGCGGACCGAAATCGCCTTGCCGAGAGCTGGCGCGAGGCCGAAATATTTCTCTGCCGTACGCTGGCTGATCACCACGTTCGACAGCGTGCCGAACACGGTGTCGGCGCTGCCCTCAATGAACGTCACGTCGAAAAAGTCGAAAAAGTTGGCATCAGCGAAATACACCTGCTGGGCCATCAGTTGGTCGCCCATGCGAACGGTCAGCCCGGCATCCATGAAGCGGGTGATATCTTCCACCTCGCGGAAGGTATCGAAAAAAATATCCTTCAGCGGATCAACGGCATTGGGGCTTGGCCTGTCAGGCTGGCCCTCACGGAGGTAGGTATTTTCAAGGCGGTAGACATCGTCAGCCCGGCTCCAGTGGCCATCCCAGCTGAATTCGTCCCGAACGAACAGGATGATCAATATGAACGCGGCAAGGCCGATAGCCAGGCCAACGATATTGATGCTTGAGAACAGCTTGTGCCGCATCAGGCTTCTGGACGCTGTCTTGAGATAGTTGAAAAACATGAAAGTCTCCGCTGTCGTTCAGTGTCGGGCGTCTTTGTGCGCCCATTAAGCTTTCTCTATTCGTACCGCAGGGCCTTGATCGGGCTGCCGCGCGCCACTCGAAGCGTATGGCCGATGATGGTTGCCCAGGCCACGCCCAGGACCAACAGGCCCGCTGCCAGGAATGGCCACGGTGTCAGGCCGATGCGATCGATGAAACTTTCAAGCCAGCGGCTGAGCCCCCACCAGGCCAGCGGCCAGGCAATCACATTGGCCAGGAGCACCGGCAGGGAGAACTGCCACAACAGAAGCTTCACGATGTTACGGCTTTTCGCCCCCAGCACCTTGCGGATGCCAATTTCCTTGGCGCGGCGTTCCGTTGCCAACCCGGCCAGGCCATAAAGGCCCATCACGGCAATCACAGTCATGACGCTTGCGCTGAACAGAAGCAGCCAGCCCTGGCGGCGCTCTGTGTCATAATATTTGGCGAAGGCATCGTCCACGAACTGGCGGCGGACCGGCAGGTCTGGAAAAAACTCGCGCCAGGCCTGATCAACCTTGTCCAGCGTGCTTGCCATATCCGCACGGCTGACGCGCAGCACAATGTGACGATATTCATGCGGACCAATCCAATAGTATGTCGGGCTTGCTTCCGCCTTGGCCGAGCGGGTGCGCAGGTTTGGCACCACACCAATGATTTCAGAGCGGAAGTCGCCCCAGGTGGTCACTTCCTGGCCAATCGCTTCCTCAGCCGTTGCGAATTCAAGTTCCTTGAGCGCCAGATCATTGATAATGATGGCGCCGGAAGCGCCCCTGTCGGGCGCCGTAATCGCATCCGCCGGACGGTTCTTGTCAAACAGGCGACCGGCGATCGGCTCAACGCCCAGCATCGGCAGCAAGTCCTCCGACACCGCGAAACGGCGCACCACGACCATCTTCCCGTCGCTGCGGGTCAGGCCGTTCTGGTTATTATAGTCATGCCCCGGCATGCCGTGGGACGCAGCCACAGCCTCGACACCGGGAATGCGGGCGAGTGCGTCACGGAAAGCCTGCTGGCGCTCCAGCACCACAGGGCGTTCGATGCCGCTGATTTCCACAAGCTGGGCACTATCGAACCCGGAATCCCGGTGCGCGGCATATCTGGCCTGCAGGAACACAACAAGGCAGGTTGCCAAAAGCGCAATGGTGGCCGCGAACTGGAGAACGATAAGGATATTGCGGAACCGGTTACCAAGCTGCGGCTTGATGCCGTTCAGATAGTCAACTGGCCGGAAGCGCATGGCCACCAGCGCTGGGTAAAGACCACTCAGCACGCCCACAAACAAGGCCCCCAGAACCAGCGCCGCCATGATGCCCGGGCTATAGATCAGGCTGCTGTTCAGTGGCCTGTTCATCAGCTCGCTGAATGTGGGCAGCAGGACTTCCGCAAAAACCACCCCGATCAGCATGGAAAGCAGGGTCAGCGAGATGGATTCCACCAGCACCTGGAGCATCAGATGATGCCCTTCGGCACCAAGCGCTTTCCTGACGGCCACTTCGCGCACACGCTTGAGCGCCAGCATGGCCCCGAGGTTGGACACATTGATCGCCGCAATCACCAGGATCAGGAAGGCCACTACACCCGCTGAAATCAGCGTTGCCATGCTGCCGCGACCCGGGTCAAAATCTGCCCCCTTAAGGTGTGCTTCCACCGCAGGCTCAGCATAGAAGACATACGTTGGCGTCAGCCCCTTGTCGATCTGCTCCTGAAAACGGCGGGATGGCCCGATTCGGCGCGCCAGCGCGTTCATCGACGCCGCCAGCTGGTCAAGCGTGACACCTTCCTTCAGCCGCGCGTATGTTGGCCCCCAAAAGGACCCCCATTCGGTTTGCAGCCAGGGCATATGGGAAAGCATGGGGCTGCCCATAGGCGCAAGGGCCTTGACCTGGATGTCAGAGGCGGCTGGCCAATCCGGCATCACGCCGGTGATTTTCATATTGTGCTGGCCGTCCACCTTGACCACGCGGCCCAAAATATCGGTGGTACCGAAAATTCTTTCCGCATCACTCTTGCTGAGGATAAGGGATTCCGGGTCACTGAGCGCCGTCGCCGGATCACCCGCCAAAAGCTTGATGCCCATCAGCTCAAACACGCCCGGATCGCTGGCTGTAATCTGTTGCTCGAACGCTCGGCCATCCACGGCAATCGCGACATCATTATGGAGAAAGCGGGTAAACAGTTCGATTTCATCCAGCTGTTCACCGAACAGCGGCGCTGTAACCGGCGGCACCACTTCTGACTGGCCGTTTGGTTCGCCCGCGTCGTTAAAGAAGTTGGTCCCCAGCCGAACGACCCTGTCGTTTTCAGGAATCCAGCGGTCGTAGGACAGCTCGAAATTCACATAAAGAAGGATCAGCATGCAGGCCGCAAGGCCGACGGCGAGACCGAAGATATTGATCAGCGTGTACTGCTTGTGTCTAAGCAGATTCCTGATCGCAGTTGTCATGTAATTCTTGAACATGTTTTCCTCGAAGCTGTCGTTAAAGCCGTCTCTCGCGGTCTTTATTCTTTTTTTGGAGTGGCGGGCCCACCCACGCAGGCCCGCAACCGTCTTTTGGCCAGGCGCCTTATTCGTACCGCAGCGCCTTGATCGGGTTCGACCTTGCAACTTTGGCGGCGTTACCGCCCACTGTGACCCAGGCGATCATCAGAGCCACGAAGCCCGCGAACAGGCAAAGCGGTGCCAACACCCAGGTATCAAGCCGGTATGGGAAATTCTCCAGCCACGACATCATGCCCCAGGCGGCCAGAGGCCAGGCAATCAGATTGGCGATGAGAACAGGCTTGGAGAACTGCCAGATCAGCAGGCGAATGATGTCCATCACGCTGGCACCCAAAACCTTACGGATGCCGATTTCCTTCGTGCGGCGCTCAGCCGTAAAGGACGCCAGGCCGTAAAGACCAAGGCACGCAACAATCACGGCCAGGGCAGAAAAGATCCCGAGCAGGATTGACTGGTTGGTCTCCTCGGTGAACTCACGGGCCATGCGCTCGTCCACATACTGATAGTCAAACGGCACAGTCGTCACCATCGACTTCCAGACACCTTCGATCCGGTTTGCCAGATCCGCACCATTGCCTTCGAAACGGATCGTCAGGCTGCGGTAGTTGTCTGGCTCCAGGAAATACATTTCCGGGCGCATCACGCTTCTGAGCGACTGGAAGTGCGTATCTGGAATAACACCAACAATCTCAAGATGGGCCAGGGCCCCATCGCCGATACCAACCTGAATAACCTGGCCAACAGATTGCTCTGCATCACCAAAACCGAACCGGCGCAACGCGCCTTCATTGACAACAATGGCACCGTTCTGGATTTCGCCTTCTGTGGCATTCTCCGAACTTGGCATAACGTCTGTCGCAAAATCACGGCTGTAGTTCCGGCCCGCAACAAGCGGAATCTGGTAAGTTTCCAGGAATTCATAATCGATGCTTTGGGTACCAATCAGGATGGAACCAGCATCGCTGCCCGGAATTTCAACAGACCGGTTGCTTTCGTTCCCGCTGGCTGGCGCGTCTGAGGAATAGGCCGCAGAGACAACACCCGGCAGGCGCAACACTTCTTCCTTGAAGGCCTGTTGCTTGTCGGAAAAGCCCGCACGTCCAACATTGTTGATCACCATCAGGTTATCTTTGTTGAATCCCGGGTCCATGTTGGTGGCATAGAATTTCTGGCCATAAACAACACTGGTCGCCACGATCAGCGCGATGGAGATGGTGAACTGCAGCACCACCAGCACATTGCGGAGCGTCGCCGAACCACTGGTTTCCGCTGACTTGTTCGCCTTCAACACGCGGGACGGAAGGAAGCCGGAGAGGATCAGTGCCGGATAGACACCGCCCAACACGCCAACCGTCATCACCAGGCCAATCAGGATCGCAAGCGTTACGCCGTCAGTGTAATCAAACACCAGTTCCTTGTTCAGGAATTCGCCAAAGGACGGCAGGAACAGTTCAACCAGAACAATGCCCAGCGTCAGGCCAATAAGCGCCAGAAGCACAGATTCGCCCAGGAACTGCATAATCAGTTGCCCACGGCGTGCGCCCATCACCTTACGGATCGCTACTTCGCGAGCCCGCTGTGTGGACTTGGCCGTCGCCAGGTTCATGAAGTTGATGCACGCAATCAGCAGGATCAGCCCCGCGATTGCCGAGAATGTAAGAACATTCGCCATGCTGCCGGTTGGCTTCATCTCGCCGCCATTAGGGCTGCGTGGATCAAGTTGAATTTCCGGCATTGCCTGCGTTGAATAGGTGATAAAATCAGACGCGTCGACATCCCTGCCACCAGTGAACTGGCCAGGAATGCTGATATTGGCATTGGTGAAATCCGCCAACCGATCGTTGATGACATCGATTGAAGCGCCATCCTTCAGCTGGAAATAGACATAGTTGTTCACACTGAACCAGTCTGCGAATTCCCATCCCTGATTGACGAAATCCTTCTCGTCGATCATGGCCATCGCCTGGAAGTCCAGAACCGTGTTGTGCGGCAGGTCTTCAAAGACGGCTGCAACACGGTAGTCCCGTTCAACCTGGTAGTTATTGATGGTAACCACCTTGCCAATCGGGTCTGCATCACCGAAATGCTTCTTTGCGAAGCTTTGGTTGACCGCAAGGCTGGCATTATCATTCATGGCTGCCCGCAGGTCACCTGAGACCACCTTGAAATCGAACATGTCGACCGTTTCAGGGTCTGTCCACATGATGCCTTCCGAGAACACTGCATCGCCGTAACGCAAAACCGGCCACATGTTATTGAACCGCGTAACGCGCTCGATTTCCTCAGGGAAGAAATTCTTGAGCGCATGCTTGGTTGGCCCCTGCGCCACTACGGTAATAAAAGGCTCGCGGCCCGGAATGCTGAATGTCGTGTGGAGGCGATACAGTTCATCTGCATTCGCCCATTGCTTGTCATAGGAAAGTTCGTCACGCACGAAAAGCATGATCAACACACAGGCTGCCAGGCCAACCGCAAGGCCGACAATATTGATGGCGCTATAAAGCTTGTGCTTGATCAGGTTCCTGAGCGCGACACTTATATAATTCTGGAACATTTTCGTTCTCCCGCTGTCGTGTCTTTATTCTTTTTGTTTTTGGGCTGTTATTCAGCCGCGCGCAGATTTTCGGTTACCACATGGCCGTCAAACAGGTTGATGGTGCGGCGGGCATAGTCGGCATGGGCCGGGCTGTGCGTCACCATCACGATCGTGGTGCCTTCTTCATTGAGCTGCTGCAGCATTTCCATGACTTCCTGGCCGTGGGCACTGTCGAGGTTACCGGTCGGCTCATCCGCGAGGATCATGGCCTGGTCGCCCACAACCGCACGGGCCACTGCCACACGCTGTTGCTGACCACCGGAAAGCTGGCTTGGCATATGCTTGGCGCGGTGTGCGATGCCCACCTTGTCCATCACATGTGCCACGCGCTCGCGGCGTTCAGATGCCGGAATGTTATGATAGGGCAGCGCCAGCTCGATATTCTCTTCAACCGTCAGTTCGTCGATCAGGTTGAACGACTGGAAGATGAAGCCGATGTTCTGCTTGCGGATGTTCGAAAGCTTGGCTTCGTTATAGCCGGCCACATTTTCTTCCATGAAAATATAGTCGCCCGAAGATGGGCTATCGAGCATGCCGATAATGTTCAAAAGTGTGGATTTACCGCAACCGGACGGGCCCATGATGGCCACGAACTCGCCTGCTGCGATCTCCACATTGACGCTATTGAGCGCCACGGTTTCTACCTCGTCTGTACGGTAAACCTTTGAAAGATTATGAAGCTTGAGCATTCTTGATCCTTTCCTCATTTGCTTCTGCCCTGCCTGTTTTCAGGCTTATGGGTGGGCGTTTCCTCAACTGTCGTAACTCGGACCTGGTTTTCGTTTTGGCTTATTCGCCTTCTGGCTTATTCGCCAGACAGCTTCAGGCGGTCCATGTCCACAAAGCTGGTATAGGGTGAAGTGACAACCCGCTCGCCAACCTCAAGGCCTTCAAGCACCTCGATAAAGCGGCTGTTGCGGCGACCAAGGCGCACGGTGCGCTTGATGGCCTGGCTGCCGTCCGGGCTTACAACAAACACCCAGTTGCCGCCCGTGTCCTGGAAGAAGGCACCGTTCGGGATCAGCACTGCGTCTGTCGCGTCGCCAAGGGTCAGTTTGGTCTGAAGCGTCTGGCCGCGGCGGATGCCGTCAGGCTGGCCGTCGCCTTCAAACACGAAATCCACCTCGAACTGGCCGTTCTGGACCTGTGGATAGATTTTCGCGATCTGCATTTTATAGGCTTCACTGCCGCGCTCATAAGTCGCTTCCTGGCCCAGGTCCACGCGGCCCAGGTAAAATTCGTCGATGTTTGCAGTCAGCTTGTAGCGGTCCGGGTCATCAATCTGACCCAGGCGGCCACCGCGGTTGATGCTCTGGCCGATCTCCACATTAAACCCGGAAAGCTTGCCGTCCACCGGCGCACGTACGTTCAGCGCATCCAGGTTCTTGCGCGCAAGCTTCAGGTTCTTCTCAAGCTGCTCGCCGCTCTCTTTCAGGAAAGCCAGCTGGGTTTCCTGCATTTCTGCGTCTGTCTTCTGGCTTTCCAGCGTGATCTCAAGACGGTTCCGATAGTATTCCAGCTCGTCTTCCGTCTGGTCCAACTGCGCCTGGGAAATGGCGTTTGTCTTGATCAGTTCGCGCTCGCGCACCACCTGGCGCTCCAGGCGTTTGATCTGATAGTTCATTTCCACGATGTTACGCTTATGATCCAGCCGGTTCTGCTCCAGCTGCAGCTCAATGGTGCGCATGTTATTCAGCTGCTCGGTCACCAGCGCTTCGTTCCGGGTCACATCCAGCTGCAGGCCGGTGTTCGAAAGTTCAACGATCATGTCGCCGGCCTTGAGCATGGCGCCGTCTTCCACCAGAACGCGCTCAACCCGGCCGCCTTCGATAGCGTCCAGGAACACGGTCTTCAGCGGCGTCACGCGGCCGCGCACAGGAATGAAATCCTCGAACGTGCCGGTGGAAACGGTCGAAACCACAATCCGGTCCTCGTTCACCCGGAAGCTGCGGCCGCCGGATGCATCCATCACGATCGTGGCCAGAAAACCGATCACCACCACCGCGGCCGCGGCGATGCCAACCTTTTTCCAGGGTGTTTTCTTCTTTTCTACGCGGCGATCCATACCGGAACCGGATACGGCGCCTGATGCGCCCCTTGATCCAGCTGCTGTTCTCGGTCCGGATGTTGTCCCCCCTTGCATGGAGATGGTCTTAGCGGCTTCTTTTTTTTGTTCCATGTCTGTCACTGTACCCATTTTCTTATTCCATCTACCGTCGGCTGTCGTGCCCGGTTCGAAGGCCTCGCGCCTTTCTGGCATGACTTATGCGCAAGCATTGTGCCAGACGCGGAAAGCCGCAGGTTTCCGCCAAGGCAGATTGAAGATGTTCGAAATCGAACACTTTTGCCTGTACGAAATCGAACACTCTGTGTACGGTTTCGAACAAAGCCAGAGAATATGGGGCGAGGTTATATGAGCGAAAAACAAGGTAAAATCCTGATTGTCGATGACGACGAGGATATATTGGTTGCGGGCAAGCTTCTGCTGAAACGCCACTATGGAACGGTGGAAACCTGCAACAACCCGGAACGCATCCCAGGCCTGCTGGCGAACGACAGTTTCGATGCCATCCTTTTGGATATGAATTTCGGCCCCGGTGAATCCTCGGGCGCGCAGGGCTTTGTCTGGCTCAAGAAAATCCTTGAGATCGATCCCCAGGCTGTGGTGGTGATGATCACGGCTCACGGCGGTGTTGGCGTGGCCGTGGAAGCCATGAAACAGGGCGCCACCGATTTCATCGCCAAACCGTGGCAGAATGAAAAGATGGTCGCGACCTTGTCTGCCAGCGTGAAGCTCAGGCAAAGCCGGTCGGAGGCTGACGCACTCAAGAAAACCAACCGCACGCTTGCGAAGGCCGCAAGTGAGCCCAAGCAACCGATCCTTGGCGACAGCAAGCCCATGCGCGATGTGCTTTCCATGATCGAACGCGCAGCGCCAACGGATGCCAATGTGTTGATTTTGGGCGAAAACGGCACGGGCAAGGAACTGGTCGCGCGCGAGCTGCACAGGCAATCAAACCGCGCGGATCAGGTATTCATGTCCGTTGACCTGGGGGCCGTTACAGAAACGCTTTTTGAAAGCGAGCTGTTCGGCCACAAGAAAGGCGCCTTCACTGATGCCCGCGAGGACCGCATTGGGCGGTTGCAGGCGGCAGACGGCGGCACCCTGTTTCTGGATGAAATCGGCAACCTGCCTCTGCACCTGCAGGCCAAGCTGCTGACCGTTCTCGAACAGCGTCATGTCACGCCTGTGGGCTCAGACAAGCGCATCCCCATCAATGTCCGGGTAATAGCCGCAACCAACGTGGCGCCCGCAAGACTGCGCGATGAAGATGTGTTCCGGCAGGACCTTCTGTTCCGCCTGAACACAGTGGAAATCCACCTGCCTGCCCTTCGCGAACGGCCTGAGGACATCCCCGAAATCGCACAGCATTATGCCGCCCTTTACTGCCGCAAATATGGCCGGCCGGAAAAAGCCTTTTCCGACGACGCCATGGCTGCCATCACGGCCTATGGATGGCCCGGCAATGTGCGGGCGCTAAGGCACGCGATCGAACGTGCTGTGATCCTGAGCGAAACAGACACCTTCACCGGCAGCGATTTTCAGTTCGAAGCCCAGCCCAACCAGCCCGGTGCGGTCGCCGAACGCAGTACTGCACCAGCGCCCGAAACCACTGAAACGGGCGCGACGGACGACCTGAATCTAGAGCGGTTGGAACGCGGCGCTATCGAGCAGGCACTGAAGAAACATCGCTACAACATCAGCCACGCAGCCAAGGACCTGGGCCTGACTCGCGCGGCACTATACAGAAGGATGGAAAAGCATGGGCTTTAAGAAATTCAGCCTGCTGCTGGCGGGCCGCCTGATCCTGATCATGTTGATGCTGATCCTGCTGACCTACCTGATCACCACGCCCGGCTTTCATGCAGCCACCCTGCTGGCGGCGCTGGTCATCAGCTTCCTGACATATGAAGTGCTTCGTTTCGTCTCCAAAACAAACGCAGAAATCAGCCGCTTTCTGGAAGCAGCACGCTATGCTGACTTTAGCCAGCGTTTCAATTTGCATGGCCTCGGCGCGGGCTTTGGCGAACTGGGCGACACCTTCACTGACATTTTAGGCCGCTTCCAGGCGGTTCGCGCCGGCCAGGAAGAGGAGCTCAGACACCTGAAGGCGCTGGTGGAGCATGTGCCGGTGCCGTTGCTGTCGCTCCACGGCGATGGGCTGGTGACCATCTGGAACAATGCCGCAAGGCGCCTCTTCGGCAGCACCCACGTCAATAAATTGGCTGATCTCAGGCAATTCGGCGTTGAATTTGAAAAAGAGATCGTGGAATTGGCCGCCGGTCAGCGACGGCTGACCGCCTTCCGCGTGGACGGCACCGAGCAGAAGCTCGCCGTCGCCGCCACCCAGATCATTATCGGCGGGCGCGCCGAAAAACTTGTCAGCCTGCAGGATATCCAGAGCGAACTTGATCTGGCCCAGTTGCAGGCCTGGCAGGACCTGGTGCGCGTGTTGACGCATGAAATCATGAATTCCATCACCCCG
The DNA here is from genome assembly GCF_042651265.1 of Kordiimonas lipolytica. Taxonomy (GTDB): domain Bacteria; phylum Pseudomonadota; class Alphaproteobacteria; order Sphingomonadales; family Kordiimonadaceae; genus Kordiimonas; species Kordiimonas lipolytica. Next base: position 32,316 of record NZ_JBHSCR010000017.1, read on the forward strand.
GTTGCGAGTCTCGCGAAAACAGCCGTGGACCTTGTGGAAGACGCGGCAGGCAAGGTGACCGATAACCCGGATGTGGTGGATGAACTCGGCGATGTGCGCGACGCGGTCAATACGGTCGCCCGCCGGTCAGACGCATTGATGCAGTTTGTCTCCTCCTACCGGCGGCTCACGCGCCTGCCGCCACCAGAGAAAACGCTGATCCGTATTGATGCGCTCTTTAAGGATGTCTGCAGCCTTTCAACCCAATCATGGGAAGAAAAGGGCATCACGGTTGTGACCGAAATTGAACCGTCGCAGCTGGACGTCACGGCGGACCGCGACATGATCGAACAGATACTCATAAACATGCTGCAGAATGCTGAGCAGGCATTGGCCGGCGTGGAGGGCGCGACGGTCTGGATGGCTGCAAGGCTGAACCGGCGGGGGCATGTGGTGATTGAGCTAAGCGATAATGGCCCAGGCGTGCCCGCGGAGATCGCCAAGAAGATCTTCGTGCCCTTCTTTACCACAAAGCGGGAAGGCAGCGGCGTGGGGCTTGCACTGACGCGGCAGGTGATGATCGCACACGGTGGGTCCGTAAGCCTGGACGAACGCGAAGGCGGCGGTGCCCGTTTCACGCTGACGTTCTGATGATGGTAGGGGCGTTTGGTCAGACGGTGTGAACAACCTGTTCCTGCATGCCTTCACGCGCTTCGGACAGCAGCTTTTCTCCGTCCGCCTCCATCAACTCAAGGTGCGCGCGCACGCAACCTTCGGCCGCCTCAAGAAGACGCGGGGTGAGGCCTTCATAAATCTCTTCCACAATTGCGGCAGGTGACCGGATGCCCCGGCTCAGGCACGCTGCAATCTGCCTATGGCGTTCCTGCCGGTGTTCGCGGATTTCGCGGATGCGTGCGACTGCACCCTCTACCACGGGGCCGTGGCTGGGCAGCATAAGCCGCGCGCCACCGGCCTCCAGCTTGTCCAGGCTTTCCATATATTCCGAGAGGTTCCCAAGGGGCGGCACCACAACAGTTGTGGACCAGCCCATCACATGATCGCCCGAAAACAGCATGCCCTTGTGCGGCAGCGCATAGCACAGATGATTGGGGAAATGCCCGGGCGTATGGATGGCCATGATCTGCCAGTCGTCGTCCCCCACCACACCGCCGCACGCGAGCGCCACGTCGGGTTTGAAATCCGCATCCACATCTTCATCGGTGAAAGCCAGAACGTCACTCGAAAGCGCGCCAAAACCATAGGTCTTGGCGCCAGTGATGCGCGCCAGATGATGCGCCGCCGGGCTGTGGTCCTGATGGGTGTGGGTGACAAAAATTCCGCCAACCTCACGCTCGCCGATCACTTTCAGCACCGCGCGGACATGGGCCACGTCATCAGGGCCGGGGTCAATGATCCAGACTCGCTCCTCGCCCACGATATAGGTGTTTGTGCCGGGCCCTGTATAGTCCTTCGGGTTGTCCGCCAGCACCATCTGAACGCCCGGTGCCACAGGGTGCGGTGTGCCATATGCCGCCTGTTCACGAAGCTTGAGCGCCACTTGCGGGCTTGGCGTGAAGGTGCTTTTTCCTGTCATGGGTACCAGCGTATTCCGTTAGTGATTCCTGTGTCTACCTGTTTCCCTAACACTGCAGCGGAGCCTTCGCCATTCACTGCTCTTCACGCTTGGGTGAGGCGCCTGTGTAATGATCAGCTTTCCTTTTTTGCCGACAGGACAAGGGATGTGTTGGTCTTGTTCACACCGTTGATCGCCAGGATGAAATCCAGCGTCTGGTCAATCTCTTCCATCGTCGGGGCCTTGACGATGGCGATCAGGTCATAAGCGCCAGAGACCACATAGAGCGTTTTGATCTGCGGCCGTGTTTTCATCAGCCCAATGGCCTGCTGGGCGTACTTTTGGTCGATCGATAGGAGCACGTGGGCGGAGATCAGCTTACCTTCATAATCCGGGTGGGTCTTCACCGTGAAGCCAGCAATGATCTTGCGGTCGATCAGCTTGTTGATGCGGTCCTGCACCGTCGAGCGCGACAGCCCCAGCTTACGCGCCAGCGACGAGGTTCCCTCCCGGCTGTTAGCTGTCAGAAGCTTCAAGAGTTTCTCGTCTGTCGCATCCATGTTCACTGTATCCTTTCAGCCAAATCTACCTCGCAGCGCAGAAATCAGCCCATAATCATTTTAACGGAAAAAATTGATATTTTCCGTTAATTTGACGGAATGTATATACCATATCGCTATTTCAGGCCATCACTTTCACGCATAAACTTGCCAAAAGGGACACCATAATCAGTAAATGAGTGGCGGAATGGGAAAACAGATTTTGTGGCTTCGCGAAGAAGCCCGCACCACCGAGCGGCGCACGCCGCTACTCCCGAAGGGAGCAAAGGAGCTGATCGAGGCAGGCTTTGAGGTTGTCGTCGAGAAATCCGAAAAACGCATCATCAGTAACGCTGCATATGAAGCTGCGGGCTGCACGATGGCAGAGCCCGGCGCGTGGGAAAACGCCCCGAAGGACGCCGTGATCCTGGGCCTCAAGGAGCTGCCGAAGGCGCCTGAGATGCTCAAGCATACGCATATTTATTTCGCCCATGCCTACAAGGAGCAAAACGGCTGGCAGGCACTGCTGACGCGTTTCCTGAATGGCCACGGGTCTCTTCTTGATATCGAATATATGACCAAAAACGACGGCAAGCGCGTTGTCGCGTTTGGCTATTGGGCCGGCTATATGGGGGCCGCTCTCGCGCTTCTGGAATGGCATGACAAGCAGGCCGGGCGGGCATCCTATATTGCCAAGGGCCTTTCCCCGTTTGAAAGCGCCGAAGCCCTTGACGCCCTGATCCGCCAAAGCGCGTCTGGCGGTAAGACACCAACGGCGCTTGTGATCGGCGCGGGCGGCCGCAGCGGCAGGGGCGCGGCTGAAATTCTGGAGCGCCACGGCGTGAAGGTTACCAAATGGGGCCGCAAGGAGACGGCGAACCTCGACCGCCAGGCGATACTGGATCATGACATCCTGATCAACTGCGCCTTTGTTGCGCACCAGATTCCGCCGTTCCTGACCAAGGAACACTTGAAGGGTGATCACCGCCTGAGCGTGATCTCCGACGTGTCCTGCGACCCGTTCAGCGATTTCAACCCGCTGCCGCTTTATGGCGAGCCCACCAGCTGGGCCGCGCCTGCCGTAAAGGTTGATGGGCTGGATCTGATCGCCATTGACAACCTGCCGTCCCTCTTGCCAACAGAGGCAAGCATGGAGTTCGCGGGGCTTTTGCTGCCCTACCTGAAGGCGCTGCCCGAGCGGACCACAAACGACATATGGCGGAACTGCGACGCGGCCTTCCAGAGCGCCTGCGACGCAATGGTTAAGAAGAAAGCTTCATAACGTGACAACACAGAAACATATTCACTGGATCGGCGCAGGCCTCGCATCCGGGCCTGGCCTTATTGCCCTCGCCTCTGAAACCCAAGACATCACCCTTTGGGACATGTCGGACGACCGCGCGAAAATGCTGCAGGCCCAGATGCCGGAAGGCAAAAGCCTGAAGTTCAGCGCACTTAACCTGGGTGACCGCGGGTCGGTTGAAAACTTCAAGAACCATGTGAACGAAGGCGACGTGATCGTTTCCATGCTGCCGGCCACACTGCATATCGCCATGGCGGATATCGCGCTGGAGTGCGGCGCCCATGTGGTGACCTCAAGCTATGTTGACGAAGCCATGCGCGCGCTGGATGGTGCAGCGAAAGAACACGGCCTGTCGTTCGTGAATGAGGTGGGCCTGGACCCGGGCATCGACCATCTGTTCGCCCATATTTTGGTAACCGCCGCGCGCGACGCTGGCGTATTGGGCAAGGGCCACAAGGTGGATTTCGTGTCCCACTGCGGCGGCATCCCGGCAGCCAAGACCGATTTCACTTACAAATTTTCCTGGACGCCCTTTGGTGTGCTGAAGGCGCTGACAAACCCGGCGCGCTGCATTGAAAACGGTGAGGAAAAGCTGGTGGAAAAGGTATGGCACGATGTGTCAGACCTTGAAATCCACGGTGAGACGTTCGAGGTATACCCCAACCGGAACAGCCTGCCCTATGTTGAGGAATACGGCCTTGAGGGTGAAGAAAAGCTGAACACCTTCGTGCGCGGCACTTTGCGCCAGGGTGGTTGGAAAAAAGCGTGGAAAGACATTTTCACCAAGGTGGAGACGCTGGACGCTGACGGTCTCAAGGTGCTGTCGGAAGAACTGTGGCGCGACCACAGCTACGATGAAGGCGAAGAAGACCGCGTGGTGATGTATGTGGCGCTAACCGTGCGGGGCGATAACGATGAGGTGATCTGGCACGCGTCGCTTGCCCTTGACGAAGTGGGCAGCGGCTGGCAGACCGCCATGGCACGCACCGTGTCGCTGACCGTGGCTCAGGCCATCAAAGCGGTTCGCCGGGGCGTCTTTACGCCTGGTGTGCACGCGGCATTGACGGATGCTGAAGAAGCCAGGGTATGGCTGCGTGGACTTATGGACCAGGGTGTGACCCTGCGGGCAGAGAATATCGAGATCTAGGAATGACGGCTATGCCAAACAAACAGATCACTGGTGGCCAGGCGCTGATCGACGCATTGATCGCAAACGGCGCGGATACCGCCTTTGGCGTGCCGGGCGAAAGCTATCTGGCGGCGCTTGACGCCTTCCACGGCACTGAAGACAAGCTGAAGTTCATCACCTGCCGCCATGAAGCTGGGGCTGCCAACATGGCGGAAGCTTACGGCAAGATGACAGGCAAGCCAGGCATTTGCTTTGTGACCCGCGGCCCCGGGGCGACCCACGCCACCATCGGCCTGCATACCGCTTTCCAGGACAGCACCCCGATGATCATGTTCATCGGCCAGGTAGCGGCCGACCAGGTAGAGCGCGAAGCCTTCCAGGAAATCGACTATCGCCGCTTCCTTAGCGAAGTCACCAAATGGACGGCAGAAATCAACGACGCGTCACGCATGGCCGAATATGTGGGCCGCGCTTTCCGTGTCGCCACATCCGGTCGCCCAGGCCCTGTGGCGCTGGCGCTTCCCGAAGACATGCTGCGTGAACTGTGTGACGCACAGGAATGCCTGCCCTACAAGCCCGCGCTGGCGCACCCTGGGGGCGCCGACATGGCTGAGCTTAAGCGCCTTCTGGAAGGGGCTGAGCGCCCATTTGTCATGCTGGGCGGCAGCGGCTGGGACAACCAGTCCGTAGCAGACATCCAGACCTTTGCGGAAAAGAACAATCTGGGTATCAGCGTGTCTTTCCGTTGTCAGGACCGCTTCAACAACAACCACCCGAACTATATCGGCGACATGGGCATCGGCGCGAACCCGAAGCTGGTGGGGCGCATGCAGGACGCAGATGTGATCCTGGTGCTGGGCCCACGGCTTGGCGAGATGACGACCGGCGGCTATGAGCGCCTGAGCGTGCCAGTACCAAGCCAGACCCTGATCCATATGCATCAGGGGGCCGAGGAACTGGGCCGCGTGTACCAGCCGGATCTGGCAATCAACGCCACACCGCAGACCATCGCGCCACTACTCAAGGACATGGTGCTGGAAGGCCGCGACAAGTGGGCGAGCCAGACGGCAGAAGCCCGCGCGGACTTTGAGGCCTGGACCACCCCGAATGAGAATCCGGGCAACGTGCAGGTCGCGAAGCTTTACGAGCATATGCGCGAGGTGCTGCCTGAGGATTCCATCTTCTGTAACGGCGCCGGCAACTATGCCGCCTGGCTGCACAGGTTTTACCGTTACCGTGCGTTCCCGACCCAGCTTGCGCCCACATCAGGCGCGATGGGATACGGTGTGCCGGCCGCAATCGCCGCCAAGATCGTTCACCCTGAAAAGACCGTCATCGCCTGCGCGGGCGACGGTTGCTTCATGATGAGCGCCATGGAACTGGCGACTGCCGCGCGCTACGGCGCCAATGTTATCTTCCTCGTGTTCAACAACAGCATGTTCGGCACCATCCGCATGCATCAGGAACGCGATTATCCATACCGGGTTTCAGGCACCGAGCTGACAAACCCGGACTTTGTGGCGATGGCCGAAAGCTTCGGCCTTCATGCGTCCCGCGTGGACAGCACAGACGCCTTCGCCCCAGCGCTGGAAGCCGCCCGCAAATCGGGCAAACCGGCGCTGATTGAAATCACCATTGACCAGGAAGCCATCGGCCCAACGGCCACGCTTTCGGGTCTTCGACGCAAATAGTTCTATACCCAAGGAGAGTATCGATGCAGGCACGTGTTGCTGACATCCTGAAGGATCTGGATATCAATCCAGCAGAGTTTGAAAACGGCGATCTCGACGTTTTCTCCCCAATCGACGGTGGCCTGATGGGCCGCGTCACCATGGACACCAAAGATACGGTTGATGCCAAAATCGCAGCGGCAACCGAAGCTTTTAAGAAGTGGCGCGCCGTTCCGGCCCCGCGCCGCGGTGAGCTGGTTCGCCTGCTGGGCGAAGAGCTGCGCAAATATAAAGACGCCCTTGGCGCGCTTGTATCTGCTGAATGCGGCAAGATCTTCGAGGAAGGCAAAGGCGAAGTTCAGGAAATGATCGACATCTGCGATTTCGCGGTTGGCATTTCCCGCCAGGTGCACGGCCTGACTATCGCATCTGAGCGCCCAGGCCACCACATGCGTGAATACTGGCAGCCACTTGGCCCTGTTGGAATCATTTCCGCCTTCAACTTCCCGGTTGCTGTTTGGTCCTGGAACACAGCCCTTGCCATCGCATGCGGCGACCCATGCATCTGGAAGCCATCCGAAAAGACCCCGATGACCGCGCTGGCGTGCCAGAAAATCTTCGAACGCGCTGTTGAGAAATTCGGCGACGACGCGCCAGAAGGCCTGTCTTCCGTGATCGTTGGCATGAAAGACATTGGCGAGCAGCTTGTGGACGACACCCGCGTGCCGCTGATTTCCGCAACAGGTTCCACCCGTATGGGGCGCGAAGTTGGCCCACGGGTTGCCGAGCGCTTCGGCAAGACTATCCTGGAACTGGGCGGCAACAACGCCATCATCGTTACGCCTTCTGCTGATCTGGACATGGCGATCCCGGGCATCGTTTTCGGCTCTGTCGGCACTGCCGGCCAGCGCTGCACCTCCACGCGCCGCCTGATCGTGCACGAAGACGTGTATGACAACCTGGTGCCACGCCTGAAGAAAGCCTATGAAGGCATCCGCATCGGTGACCCACTGAAGCCAGGCACGCTGGTTGGTCCGCTGATCGACAAGGCCTCTTTCGACGCCATGGAACGCGCCCTTGAAGCGGCCCGCGGTGAAGGCGGCCAGGTATTCGGTGGCGGCCGTGCGCTCGCAGACGAATATGGTGACGCATACTATGTGAACCCAGCCATCGTTGAAATGCCTGAGCAATCCGCAAGCATGTGCGAAGAAACCTTCGCGCCGATCCTTTACATCGTGAAGTACAAGAACTTCGACGACGCCATGGCCATGCACAACGGCGTGCCACAAGGCCTGTCCGGCGCCATCTTCACCACCGACGTGCGTGAAGCGGAAACTTTCATCTCGCACAGCGGTTCCGACACCGGCATCGCTAACGTCAACATCGGCACCTCTGGCGCTGAAATCGGCGGCGCGTTCGGCGGTGAAAAAGAAACCGGTGGCGGACGTGAGAGCGGCTCAGACGCATGGCGCGCTTACATGCGCCGCCAGACGTCCACAGTGAACTACAGCCGCGAGCTGCCATTGGCACAAGGCATTAAGTTCGACCTGGACTAAAGAATAACCAACGATAAAACGCACAGAGACTTTTTAGGGCGGCCCCGGTTCTGGTGGGGTCGCCCTTCTTTTATGCGCGCCAAAGGCGTGGGCAATTTTAAATAAATGCGGCGCAGTTCGTAACCGGGCATCAAGGTCTGGCAGCTATAGTGAGCGGTATCAGGCTTGTTCTGAGTACCATCAGGCACCTGCAACCAACATCCCAGTTATGAGAGGCCTGGCGTGGCGAGTGAATATGACGTTGATGCCGTCGGGAAACGCGACGGTGCAAATCCTTACGAAGCAATAACGCACCTTTATGTGCGCAGCTACGGCGATACCCTGTTGCCCATCCCGATCGCGGATGCCATTGACGGCATTCAGTGCGGGCGGTTTGTCTATTATGTCAAAAGTGGCGACAAACGGGAAAAGCTTCGCATTGCCCGCAGCCCATATAACAAATTCTATCTGACAACCCAGCGCGACATCCACGAACCACGGACACTGCTGAATTTGCCCGCACCCTGACGCGCCAGTTTGCCTTTGGTCAATATCCTGCGCCCCCTATTCTGCTAGAGTGCCCATATAAGCGATCACTCCAGGGAGGGGCGCACTTATGGATCCACTCGTTTATCTTGCGATCATGTGGGGCGGCGTATTCTTTGCGGTTTATGCGGCCAGAAAAACCAAGCTCACGCCTGTCCTGTTTTTCCTGTTCGTTGGTGCGCTGCTGGTTAACACCGGCTTTCTGCCCAAGGAAATCCCGCCCTTCATTCGCGGCTTCGCCGAGATGGGCATCATTGTCATCATGTTTGCCATCGGCTTTGAGGAAAAGACCGATAACTTCCTTGGCAGCATGAAGCGCAGTTGGGGTATCGCCCTGTTTGGGGCAATCGGGCCCTTTATTGTTGCCTACGCAGTCGCCGACTATTTCTGGCAGGACTATCACATATCGCTGATGTGCGGCCTGGCCATGACCGCAACCGCTGTGTCGCTGACGATGGTATCGCTCAAGAGCGAAGGCCTTCACACATCCCGCGCCGCGACCGGCATCATGACGTCAGCCGTGCTGGATGACATCGCCTCGCTTGCGCTTGTTGCCATCATGGTGCCTGTCGCCACGGGTGATGCCCCCGCGAACCTTCATGAAATTGCGATCGTGCTGGGGAAAGCGGTGCTGTTTTTTGTCGGGGTGCTTATCCTGGGGGCGTGGATATTCCCCCATCCGCTTTCGGGCCTTGCTGGGCGCATGCCGCTTCTGAGGCACTTTGGCCTCAGGCACCTCCTGGTGGTCCTCAGGGAACATCTGACGCTCGTGATGCTTACGCTGGCGCTGGTTGTCGGGATCATTGCCCATGAACTGGGCTTTCATCCCGCTGTTGGCGCCTATATGGCAGGCCTTGTCCTGAGGGAGGAATATTTCCTGCTGGACCCAGACGGCGGCAACCGGTTTGACCGCACCAAGGAAACGGTGGACGATATCGCCTTTTCCTGGATCGGCCCAATCTTTTTCGTCAGCCTTGGAACCCAGATCATTTTCGATTTTGACATGGTCTTTTCGCTGATCCCTGAAATCCTGGCCATGACCATTGGGCTTTTTGTTATCCAGATCGCCTCAGCCGGGCTTGCCGCGCGCTATACCGGCAGCTTCAGCTGGGTGGAAAGCGTGATGATCGGCTTTGGCATGCTGGGGCGCGCCGAACTGGCGTTTGTGGTGATGGACATCGCCTATATCCAGCACAGCATCCTGACAACAGAAGCCTTCTTCACCCTGATGGCGACCGCCTTCCTGCTGAACATCACCGTGCCGGTATCGATTGCGCTCTGGAAGCCTTATTTCACCGGCGAAAAGGTTTGGGGAGGCAAAAGAAAAACCTCTTAAAGCATGGCTCTAAGAGGTTTGATCTTTGTGGGTCTGAAAACCCCGCTAAGCTTAGCGGTGCTTCATTACCAGACCGTCACGCTCAAGGCGCTTGCGCTCAAGTTTACGAGCACGGCGAACGGCAGCAGCCTGTTCACGAGCCTTCTTCTCAGATGGCTTTTCGTAGAACCGACGCATTTTCATTTCGCGGTAGACACCTTCGCGCTGAAGTTTTTTCTTCAGAGCACGCAGAGCCTGGTCCACATTATTATCCCGAACGGTAACCTCCATGGGTTACACCTTCCTTTCTATAGCCATAATTTACGGTGTGGGACATCGGGGTCACACCGCAGGGCGCGCGTGATATAGCAAAACCCTGGGTTCCACACAAGTTATTTCCACAACAGAAGCCTTTGCGGGCGCTGGCTTAGAGCCCGTCAAAAGGTCAGTACATGACCGGACTATAGCAAACTTGGGCGCCAAAGGCAAAATTGCGGCACTATGTCCCTCGCCTGCCCGGGCTTTCCATGTTAGAAAACCCCAGGCACAAATGAAGTGATGCACGAGACAGACCATGGCTGAGAAACCAAAAGATGACCGTACCCCTGAGGAGCTTCGCCTTCCCCTGATGGAAGCGATGACGGACCATGTAGCGTTTGATGGCTGGACCGAAAAGGCACTCGCCAACGCTGCTGAGGATGTGGGCGTAAGCCGGGAAATGGCGGAGCTTGCCTTCCCGCGCGGCGCCATTGAGGCGCTTGAACTGCATCTTGAAGACGCTGACCGTGTTCTGGCCGCTGCCCTGGCCGAGCGTGACCTGGCCTCCATGAAAATCCGTGACCGCATCACTGTTGCCGTCCGCACCCGGCTGGAGCTCAATATGAGCGAGCGGGAAGTTATCAAACGCGGGCTCGCGACCCTCGCGCTGCCGCAGCATATGGCACTGGCCTCCAAGGCGCTGTGGCGCACCTGCGACGTGATGTGGCGTGCGGCGGGCGACACCAGCACAGACCACAACTGGTACACCAAGCGCGCAACGCTCGCGGCGGTCTATAGTTCCGTGCTGCTTTACTGGCTCAATGACGAATCGGAAGACTGCGCAGACACCTGGGCTTTTCTTGATCGTCGCATTGAGAATGTCATGGCCATTGAAAAAGCCAAATTCCAGATGCGCAAAGCGTGTGAAAACGCACCAACCCTCAGCAGCTTTCTGGGGCGCCTGCGCTATCCGGGGGCCTGATGGCGGGCTCAAGTACAGCGGAGCTATCTGGCCTGACGGACGAGGCCGCCGTGCTGGTGAACCGCTGGCTTGAATATCTCACTTCTGAAAAACGCGTCTCAAAACATACGCTGACGGCCTACGGCAGCGACTTTGGCGACTTCATCAGCTTCCTGGTGGATTATAAAGGCGGCACTGTCGGCCTGCGCACGCTGGCAGGCCTTGAAGTACGGGACTTCCGCGCCTTCCTGGCGTCGCTCAGGGGTGATAACCTTTCTGCCCGGTCGGTTGCACGCTCACTATCCTCCGTTCGCAACTTCTACCGGTTTCTTGCCCGAACGGAAGGCATTGAAAATGACGCCATCAAGGCGGTACAGGGCCCTAAACTGCCGCACAGGGTACCGCGCCCACTGACGGAAGAAGCAGCAAAATCGGTGATGGAAACAGTGGGCGAGTTCGAGGACGAACCCTGGATCGCGGCCCGCAACATGGCTGTGGTCACCCTTCTGTATGGCTGTGGCCTCAGGATCACGGAAGCGCTTTCACTGAACGGCGCGGATATCCCCACGGGCGACACCATGCGGGTGATGGGCAAACGCAACAAGGAACGCATTGTGCCCGTTTTGCCCGCCGTGCGCGAAGCCATTCGCGCCTATAAGGCAGAATGCCCCTTCCCGATCACAAACGACGGGCCGCTTTTTGTAGGCAAGCGCGGCAAGCGGCTGAACCCGCGCACCATCCAGGCCGCGATGCAGAAGGTGCGGATTGCGCTGGGCCTGCCTGAAAGCGCCACGCCACATGCGCTTCGGCACAGCTTCGCCACCCATCTTCTGTCGCGCGGCGGTGACCTGCGCACAATCCAGGAACTACTGGGCCACGCAGACCTGAAGGCAACGCAAGTTTACACGGAAGTGGATAGCGCGCGCCTCAAGGATGTGTATGATAAGGCCTTCCGCCGCCGCTAATGCGGCCAGTTGCTTCAAGAATGACCCTGAGGACTTATGCAGGATAAAGATATCGATCGTTTTCGCGGCTGGGCACTGATGGCCCTATATGTCTCCATGTCGGTTCTGGGTGTCATGCTTGTCGTTGTTGCCTTGCGCTTCTGGCCTGCGCTTGAAGACAAGGAAAACCTTGTCTTTGTCCTTTCCGCCTGCGGCGCAGCCACTGCCGTCCTGAGCGCCCGTACAGCACTGCAGTTCTTCCGCACCTTGCGCCAGGGCGGGCGCCCGAAGATGGCATTATTGCCATTCATCCTTATGGGCCTGACCCTCTTTGCCACCAGCAACCTGATGGCAGAGTTTTAAACCCACTTTATCTCCAGGTCCGAAAATGGCGAGCCATAGGTGCCGGCTTCCGCTAGACTGTCCCCATGACAGAACAGGACCGACATATTCTTTACGATGTGCTCTTGAACCGGGATGCCCGGTTTGATGGCAAGCTGTTTTTCGGCGTCACATCAACCGGCATCTATTGCAGGCCCATCTGCCCTGCACCAAAACCGAAGCCGGAAAATGTCCTGTATTTTACCGACAGCGAAACTGCCGCCATGGCCGGCTTCCGCCCTTGCAAGCGCTGCCGCCCGGAGGCCCGCCCCGGCAGCCCGGCGTGGCAGGGCACCAAAGCCACCATCAGCCGCGCGCTGAGGCTGCTGGCGCAGGGCGAAGGCCCCGATAGCCTGGCGGATTTGGCAGACCGGCTTGGTGTTACCGACCGCCACCTGAGGCGGCTGTTCAATCAGCATCTGGGCAAAAGCCCGATGGAAGTGAAACAGGAAAACCGGCTGGGCCTTGCGGTCACCCTGCTGAAGGAACCCGAAGCCAGCATCCCGGATGTGGCCTATGCGTCAGGCTTTGGCAGCCTGAGGCGCTTCAATGATGCCTTCAAAGGTACATACGGCGTAACTCCCACAGAATGGAGAGATAAGAATGCTAACGACAGCAACCCTGAATAGCCCCCTTGGTGCCATCACGCTGGTGCTGAAGGGCGACACCATCATGATCTGCGAATTTGCCGACCGCGAAGCCCGCGTGACGCGACAACTGGAAACGTACTTTCCTGGCGAGACACCTGTGGAAGCGAAAGTGCCAAACGCCATCACACAGGCCTTTGACGCCTATTTCGGCGGCGACCGCGATGCGCTCAACCGCCTCAAGAGTAAACCGCTTGGCACACCCTATGAGCAGCGCGTGTGGGAGGCCCTCAGGGATATTCCGGCGGGTAACACCACAAGTTACGGCGCCATGGCGAAAGAGCTTGGCTCCAGCCCCCGTGCAGTCGGCCGGGCCAACGGGCGTAACCCAGTGGCGCTCATCCATCCCTGCCACAGGGTGATTGGCGCGGACGGCTCGCTCACCGGCTATGCGGGCGGGCTTGAGCGCAAGGAATGGCTCCTCAAGCACGAAGGGGCGCTACTGGCCCTCTGACGACATCCTGAAGACTTGCCAAGCGGAACAATGCACCTGCGGGGTGCAAACCCTTGTGCTCACCCAAATCAAAGTGGAGAAATAAAATGACAATGCTGAAAATCATCGCCATGCCAACCGTTGATGCCCGAGCCTATCAGCGCGGAGCGCTAGACGCCAACGGACGTATGCCTGAGAGAGACATCTCCACCGGCCCTGGCAACCCATGCCGCCACTGCCTTGAGACAATTGAAGCGGGTGCCGAAAAGCTGGTGCTGGCCTACCGCCCGTTCGAAGAGCTTCAGCCCTATGCCGAGCTGGGTCCCATCTTCCTGCATGGTCGCGACTGCGGTCGCTATGATGAATACGCTGGCTTCCCCAAAATGTTCCAGCGCTGGAACACGGTGCTGGTGCGCGGCTACGGGTCGAACAACCGCATTCAGTATCAGGCTGCGCGCCATATCCCTGTGGATGAACTTGAAGCACAGTGCGCGGAGATGCTGACGGACCCAAACGTGGCCTATCTGCACGTACGGACGTCACAATATAATTGCTACCAGTGCCGCGTTGAACGCGCCTAGGCTACCTTATGCGCGTAGGCTCGCTGGCCTTGACCTTTAGGCAGCTGGTGGGCCTTGTGCATGGTCTTGCGGCGTTCCTTGCCATGATAGACCTGCATCGCCTCGCGGCGGCGACACGGACCAATATAGGTAGTGGCCCGCACGAACGGTTTGGGATGTGCCCCAAGATGCTGCAGCCTGGCGTCCATCTGCTTGGCCGTCAGTGGCAACCCCAGAATTTCATTCACGCCCGCGTCCCGTGCGGCAAAGACCTTGTCTTTGCTGGGCGACGGCATGATCATCACAATCGGCGCCTCTGATACCTGTCCGTCACACATGCGGATGAATTTGGCGAAATCCGACCCGCCGTGATCACCAAAATCGAAATCCAGGAAAAAGTGCGTAAACTGGAAAGCCTGCATCCGGTGCAAAGCCTCTTTCAGGCTGTCCACAAGCTGCACCTGACCAACCCCACTATCCTTAAGATAGTGCCTGATCGTCTCACCCAATTGTTTGTTAGACAGGGCCACGAGCACCTTCATGGCCCGGTAATCAATACCGGAAACACCCCTCAAGACAGTTTCTCCCCAACATGCGCCCCCCGGCGCGTACCTAAAGGGCCTGCCTCCCCATGGCAAAGCCCTACCCCAACTAAAGTCATAGGAAAATATTTTAAAACAGTCAAAAAAATGAAACAAAATATTGGCCTAGAAAACGCATAGGTTTTCTTTCCGTTATTTTGAATAGAAAATTAACTTTTATTCTGGCGATTACTCAACATTCGTAGAATATTTGGCCAACATTAGACGTGTTCGGCCCTACCCCGACTCTGTCGCCGTTCCGCCCCATGATAAATCTGGACCACCTCACGCCTGCGGCATGGGCCGATATAGGTTTGGGCCCGAATGAAAGGCTTTGGATTCCCGATCATATGATTGAGGCGCGTCGTCAGCAATTTGGCGGTGAGCGGCAGGCCCAGGATCTCATGGCAGCCGCCATCACGCGCAGCCATCACCTTTTCCTTGTCCGGTGACGGGATAACCATCACAGCGAAGGCTTCAGCAAGCTGGCCGTCACACAGGCGCAGGAATTTCACGAAATCGACACCGCCAAAATCCGGCAGATCGTAATCGACAAAGAAAAGATTGAAGCGATTGTTCTGCATGCGGGCGACAGCATCTCTTGCCGACGTCACCATCATGCAGGAGCCAATACCCTCTTCTCGCAGGAAGTGCCACACCGTGCGCCCAAGCTGGCTGTTGGACATGGCGATAAGCGCGTTAAGCTTGCTGTAATCAATCTTTTTAGTCTGCATGACCTGGACCCCCAAGTTCAGTTGATCATGCCTGAAGTCAAAACGCCTGATGACTTTAATTTTACTTAAATTGTTTGAAGTGAATCAAATAGCGCGCAAAAGGCTACCTCGTCAAATTTTGGTTAAAATTTTAATAATTATAATAATCATGTAGTAACAACAAAAAAGCCCGGCAAAAGCCGGGCTCTTCCATCGCTTGAAAGCGATATATCTTACATATGGATCGGGCGCCCATGAACCGCCAGCGCGGCTTCTTTCATGGCTTCCGTCTCCGTTGGGTGCGCGTGGCACGTCAGCGCGATATCCTCAGCTGATGCCCCAAATTCCATCGCGGTTGCCGCTTGTGCGATCATATTGCCTGCGTCAGCGCCAATGATATGCACGCCCAGCACCCGGTCCGTTTCCTTGTCAGCCAGGATTTTCACAAAGCCTTCCGTTTGCAGGTTGGCTTTCGCGCGGCTGTTTGCCGTGAAGGGGAACTTGCCGGCATTGTAGGCCACGCCCGCTTCCTTCAGCTCTTCCTCGGTTTTGCCCACTGCGGCAACTTCAGGGAAGGTATAGACCACGCCCGGAATCACATCATGGTTCACATAGCCGTTCAGGCCCGCGATGTTTTCAGCAACGGCAACGCCTTCGTCTTCCGCCTTGTGCGCCAGCATCGGGCCTTCGATCACATCGCCGATCGCCCAGATGCCCGGTACGTTGGTGGAGAAATCATGGCCTGTTTTGATGCGCGAGCGATCATCCATCTCAACGCCGATGGCCTCAAGGCCCAGGCCGCTGGTGTATGGCCGGCGGCCAACGGAAACCAGCACCACATCGGCTTCGATCGTTTTGGCATCACCACCCTTGACGGGCTCGAAGGTTACCGTAACGCCCTTCTTGGTTTTCTCAACCGAAGTCACCTTGGACGACAGGTTCAGGGTCATGCCCTGCTTCTTCAAGCTGCGGCCGAAGGTCTTGCGAACTTCCATATCCATGCCCGGCAGCACCTGATCCATGAACTCGACAACCGTTACGTCAGAGCCGAAGCGTTTCCACACAGAGCCAAGCTCAAGCCCAATCACACCGCCGCCGATCACCACCAGATGCTTCGGCACTTTCGGCAGGCTGAGCGCACCCGTGGAGGACACAATCTTGTCTTCGTCGATTTCAATACCCGGCAGGCTGGCAACATCAGAACCCGTCGCGATGACGAAATTCTTTGCCTTAACTTCGCGCTTGCCGCCGTCATTAAGGTCAACCGTCAGCGTATCCTTGGATTTGAAGTGGCCAGTACCCTTGATCCATTCAACCTTGTTCTTCTTGAACAGGAACTCAATGCCGCCCGTAAGGCCTTCAACGATTTTGTCCTTGGACTCCATCACCTTCTTGATGTCGAAATCCAGGCCCTTCACGGAAAGACCAAAGGCTTCAAAGTCGTGGCCTGCTTCATGATACAGGTGCGAGCTATGGAGCAGCGCCTTGGAAGGCATGCAGCCCACATTCAGGCAGGTGCCGCCCAGCGTTTCGCGCTTTTCCACGCAAGCTGTCTTGAGCCCAAGCTGTGCCGCACGGATCGCGGCAACATAACCGCCGGGGCCAGCACCAATGATTACAACGTCAAATGCGTCAGACATTTTATGTCCCTCTTGTCAAAAAGATGGGTGGGACCATCACCCCACCCATGTAACTCGTCACAAACCCGTCAGGCCTACATGTCCAGCAGGAGGCGGGTTGGATCTTCAAGCGCTTCCTTCACACGCACCAGGAAGGTTACAGCCTCGCGACCGTCAATGATGCGGTGGTCATAGGACAGCGCCAGATACATCATCGGGCGGATCACCACTTGGCCGTTCTCAACAACCGGGCGCTCTTGAATCTTGTGCATGCCCAGAATACCGGACTGCGGCGCGTTCAGGATCGGGCTGGACATCAGCGAGCCAAAGATACCACCGTTGGAAATAGTGAAGGTACCGCCCTGCATGTCGTCGATCGTGAGCTTGCCGTCGCGCGCCTTCTTGCCGAAGTTTGCGATCGCCAGCTCGGTGTCCGCAAAGGACATGTCCTGCGCGTCCTTCAGAACCGGCACAACAAGACCGTTCGGCGAGCTTACAGCCACGCCCACATTGGCAAAATTATGATAGACGATTTCATCGCCGTCGATCTGTGCGTTCACAGCCGGAATTTCCTTGAGCGCAAGGCAGCAGGCCTTGGTAAAGAAGCTCATGAAACCAAGCTTGATATTGTGCTTGCGGGCGAACAGGTCTTTGTATTTGTTGCGTGCCGCCATCACTGCAGACATGTCCACTTCGTTATAAGTGGTCAGCATCGCAGCGGTATTCTGGGCGTCCTTGAGACGCTCGGCGATCTTCTTCCGAAGACGCGTCATCTTCACGCGTTCTTCCCGGGGACCAGCAGGCGCCGCAGCCGCAGAAGCAGGCTGAACGTCAAGCGTGCGAGCCGTACCGGCTTCGATCGCGCTCATCACATCGCCCTTCGTCAGGCGGCCGTCCTTGCCCGTGCCCTCGATCGAGGATGGGTCCAGGTTATAGTCCTGCACGATGCGGCGCACAGCTGGCGACATCGGCATCAGATCCTTCGCCGGGGCGCTGGATGCTGGCGCTGCGGCCGGGGCAGGTGCCGGAGCAGCTTCCGCCTTCTTCTCAGCCGGGGCCGGAGCGGCTTCAGCTTTCGCGGCAGGCTTGCTCTCTGCCGAACCGCCTGTTGCCTTGCCTTCCGTGTCCACTTTCGCGATCAGGGCGCCGATTTCCACGTCCTGGCCTTCTTCGGCCACGATTTCAACCAGCACGCCAGCCACAGGGCTAGGCACTTCCATCGCCACCTTGTCGGTTTCAACTTCCACAATTGGCTCATCCGCCGCGACAGCGTCGCCGACTTTCTTCAGCCAGGTACCGATCGTGCCTTCCGCGACCGATTCACCCATTTGTGGGATAACAATATCTTCGATTGCCATGTTTCGGGGCTCCTACCCTGATTAAACCGTGAGTGCCTGATCGATGAGCGCTTCCTGCTCGGCCGCATGCTTGGATGCAAGGCCAGTTGCGGTTGCAGCGCTCGCCGTGCGACCGGCATAAACCGGGCGCGTCACGGGCAGTTTGATTTCAGTGAACAATTCCTCGAGAAGCTCGTGGATATAGGACCAGCTACCCATATTGCGGGGCTCTTCCTGACACCAGACGATGCTTTCGACATTCTTGAAGCGTTTCATTTCCTTGGCGATTGCCTTGGCCGGGAATGGATACAGCTGCTCGACGCGCATCAGGTAGGTGTCGTCCTGCTCGCGCTTGTCACGCTCGTCCAGCAGGTCATAGTAAACCTTGCCCGAACACAGCACGACCCGCTTGATCTTGTCGTCCGACTTCAGCTTGATTGAACCGCTGTTCGCATCTTGCGCATCATCCCACAGAACACGGTGGAACTGTGACCCTGGGCCAAAGTCTTCCAACTTTGACACACAGCGTTTGTGCCGCAGAAGCGACTTCGGCGTCATCATCACCAAAGGCTTGCGGAACGGACGGTGCATCTGACGGCGCAGAATGTGGAAGTAGTTCGCCGGCGTCGTACAGTTGGCAACTTGCCAGTTGTCTTCAGCAGACAGCTGCAGATAACGCTCCAGCCGTGCGGAAGAGTGCTCAGGCCCCTGGCCTTCATAGCCGTGCGGCAGCAGAAGCACGAGGCCGGACATCCGAAGCCACTTGGCTTCCGCCGAACAGATAAACTGGTCGATAATGATCTGGGCGCCGTTCGCAAAGTCACCGAACTGGCCTTCCCAAAGGGTCAGGCTGTTTGGCTCTGCCATCGAATATCCATATTCGAAGCCCATCACGCCGAACTCGGACAGGTGACTGTCCAGCACGGTGAAGTTGGCGTCCGGGTTGATATCCTGAAGCGGGATGTAACGGTCTTCGGTTTTCTGGTCCACGAACACAGCATGACGCTGGCTGAAGGTGCCGCGACCGCAGTCCTGGCCGGAAAGGCGCACACCGTAGCCTTCGCGCAGGAGCGTGCCGAACGCCAGCGCCTCTGCCGTCGCCCAGTCAAAGCCCTGACCGTCTTCAAACATCTTGTGCTTGGCATCAAGCACTCGCTTGAGGGTGCGGTGAATGTTGAACTTCTCAGGATAGCTGGTGATCTGCTCGCCCACTTCGCGCAGCATGATCTCAGACACACCGGTTTCAGCACGGCGTTTCTCATGGTCCTTGTCGGCAAGGCCAAGGCCTTCCCATTTACCTTCGAACCAGTCGGCCTTGTTAACGCGGTATTCCTTGGCAGCTTCGAATTCATCCTCAAGATAGCTGATGAATTCATTTTCCATCTGCTCGAATTTCTCAGCCGTGATCACGCCCTCAGCAACAAGACGGTCAGCATAAATCTTCACCACACTTGGGTGGTTTTTGATCGCCGCATACATCAGAGGCTGCGTAAAGGCCGGTTCATCCGATTCGTTGTGACCAAAGCGGCGGTAGCAGATCATGTCGATCACCACGTCGCGCTTGAAAGTCTGGCGGAATTCGGTTGCGATCTTGGCGGCGTAGGTTACCGCTTCGGGGTCGTCACCATTCACGTGGAAGATCGGGGCCTGCACCATCTTGGCCACGTCCGATGGATATGGGCTCGAGCGCGCAAACTGCGGGCTGGTGGTAAAACCGATCTGGTTGTTCACAATGAAGTGGACTGTGCCGCCCGTGTTGTAGCCGCGAAGGCCGGACATGCCGAAGCATTCCGCCACGATACCTTGGCCTGCAAAGGCCGCGTCACCATGCAGCAGCAGCGACAGCGTGGTCTCACGCTTGGTATCTTTCTTCTGCTCCTGCTTGGCACGGGTTTTACCAATCACAACAGGGTTCACAGCTTCAAGGTGCGATGGGTTCGCGTTCAGCGACAGGTGAACCTTGTTGCCGTCGAATTCACGGTCGGCGCTGGTGCCCAGGTGATATTTCACGTCACCGGAACCCTGCACGTCATCAGGCTTGAAGGACCCGCCATGGAATTCGTTGAAAATGGCGCGGTAAGGCTTCGCCATCACGTTCGCAAGCACGTTCAGGCGGCCGCGGTGCGGCATGCCGATCACGATTTCATCAAGACCAAACTGGCCACCGGTTTTCATCACGGCTTCAAGGGCGGGCACCATGGCCTCACCACCATCAAGGCCGAAGCGCTTGGTACCGGTATATTTCTTGCCCAGGAAGCGTTCGAACTGAACCGCTTCGATAAGCTTGTTCAGGATCGCGATCTTGCCGCGGTCGGTGAACTGGATTTCCTTGTCACGACCCTCAATCTGGCGCTGGATCCAGGCCTTCTCTTCTGGGTCGTTGATATGCATGAACTCGACACCCAGGTTCGAACAGTAAGTCCGCTTCAGGATTTCAAGGATTTCACGCACCGTTGCAGTGTTCAGCCCCAGAACGCCGTCCATGAAGATCGGCCGGTCCATGTCGGAAGGGCCGAAACCATAGGTTTCCGGCTGCAGTTCAGGGTGAACTTTCCGCTCTTCGAGCCCGAGCGGGTCCAGATTGGCCATCAGATGGCCGCGCACCCGGTAGGTGCGCACCATCATCAGCGCGCGGATACTGTCAATCGTCGCGGCCCGGATGTCTTCCTGGCTAAGCTTGGCACCTGCAGGCGCCGGCTTGCTGGCGTCCTCGATGAACATGTCGGAGCCATCAAGGCCTGTCGTCAGGTCGTCGTCAGGGCGAAGCGGCCAGTCGGCCCGCGCCCAGCTTGGGCCGGATTTGCCGACACCGGCTTCCAATGCGTCGAAATATTGTTGCCAGCCTTCGTCAACGGAAGATGGGTCAGCCGTATATTGCTCGTAGAGAGATTCCACGAACTGTGGGCTGACACCTTCCAAGGCGGCGATGCGATCCATATCTGCACCCATGGGCAATTTGGCGCGGCACTTTGAGGCCGCGCCCCCTTCTTTAACGGTTAACCGTTGATTGCTTTCAGAAGCGTTGTACCAAGCGCAGCCGGGCTGTCGGAAACAACGATACCAGCCGACTTCATGGCTTCGATCTTGTCTTCAGCACCGCCCTGACCACCGGAAACGATAGCGCCAGCGTGGCCCATCGTGCGACCCGGAGGCGCCGTACGGCCAGCGATAAAGCCTGCAACAGGCTTCTTCACCTTGCTTTGCTTCAGGAACTCAGCCGCTTCTTCTTCAGCCGACCCACCGATTTCACCGATCATGATGATCGAGTGCGTGTCTTCGTCACCCAGGAACATGTCCAGGCAATCGATGAAGTTGGTGCCGTTAACCGGGTCACCACCAATACCGATACAGGTGGACTGGCCAAGGCCTGCAGCCGTTGTTTGCGCAACCGCTTCATACGTCAGCGTACCAGAGCGGGATACGATGCCCACGTTACCTGGCTTGTGAATGTGACCAGGCATAATGCCGATCTTGCACTGGCCCGGCGTGATCACGCCTGGGCAGTTCGGGCCAACGAGGCGGGTTTTGGAATTACGGAGCGCGCGCTTGACGCGAACCATATCCAGAACCGGAATACCCTCAGTGATACAGATAACCAGTTCGATTTCAGCGTCGATGGCTTCAAGGATCGAATCGGCCGCGAATGGAGGCGGCACGTAAATTACAGAAGCGTTGGCATCTGTTGCTTCACGTGCATCACCAACTGTGTTGAACACTGGCAGGTCCAGGTGCTTCATGCCACCTTTGCCCGGCGTTACACCGCCAACCATGTTGGTGCCGTATGCAATAGCCTGCTCGGAGTGGAACGTGCCCTGGGCACCAGTGAAGCCCTGACAGATTACTTTAGTGTCTTTACCTACGAGTACAGACATTACGCGGCCTCCTTCACAGCTTTTACAATCTTCTCGGCTGCGTCATTCAAATCGTCGGCAGAAATAATCGGCAGGCCACTATCAGCCATGATCTGCTTGCCAAGTTCTACGTTGGTGCCTTCCAGACGGACCACAAGCGGAACGCTGAGCGCCACTTCGCGGGCTGCCGCCACAACACCTTCCGCGATCACATCACAGCGCATGATGCCGCCGAAGATGTTGACCAAGATGCCTTCCACATTGTCGTCAGACAGGATGATCTTGAAGGCTTCGGTTACACGCTCTTTGGTCGCGCCACCACCAACGTCCAGGAAGTTGGCAGGCTCGCCGCCCTTCAGCTTGATGATGTCCATGGTGGCCATTGCAAGGCCAGCACCGTTCACCATGCAGCCGATGGAACCATCGAGGCTGATGTAGTTGAGGTCGTATTTGGAGGCTTCGATCTCTTTTGGATCTTCTTCCGATTCGTCCCGAAGTTCGCGCACGTCCGCGTGGCGGAACAGGGCGTTACCGTCGAAGGACATCTTGGCGTCGAGGACGATCATCTTGTCGTCTTCGGTCAGAACCAGTGGGTTCACCTCGAGAAGCGATGCGTCGAGGTCGGTATAGGCAGCGTAAAGCGAGCTTACAACCTTCATGCATTCTTTCGCAGCTGCGCCTTCAAGGTTCAGGCCAAAGGCCACCTTGCGGCAGTGGAAAGGCTGCAGGCCGGTTGCCGGATCAATCGTGATGGTCACGATCTTCTCTGGCGTGCTTTCGGCCACTTCCTCAATATCCATGCCGCCTTCGGTCGATGCCATGATGGCAAGCTTGCCGGAAGCCCGGTCAAGGAGCATGGACAGGTAGAATTCGCTTTTGATGGCGCAACCGTCTTCAACATAAACGCGCTTCACCTCTTTGCCCTCTGGGCCGGTCTGGTGCGTCACGAGCGTTTTGCCGATCAGGTCTTTTGCAACGGCTTCAACATCGTCGAGCGATTTGACAACCTTCACGCCGCCCGCTTTACCGCGGCCACCAGCGTGAATTTGCGCTTTCACAACCCAAACCGGGCCGCCAAGCTTCTTCGCTGCGTCGACAGCTTCCGCCGCCGTATAGGCTACACCGCCTTCAAGGACGGGAGCGCCGTATTTTTTCAGCAGGCCTTTCGCCTGATATTCATGGATATTCATCTGTCCAAGAGCTCCTTGGGGGCTTCTAGAGTTTCAGCTTATGAGCCGAGCGATGGGTCGATATTGATGCAAGCTTCCATCAGACCCTTCACTGCATCTACGGAATGATCGAAGCCGGACTTCTCTTCGCCCTGCAGTTCGATCTCCACTACTTTTTCCACGCCATTCTCGCCGATCAGCACCGGTACGCCAACATACATGCCGTCAAGACCATATTCGCCAGACAGGTATGCAGCAACCGGCAGCAGGCGGCGCTTGTCTTTTAGGTAGCTTTCCGCCATCTCGATCGCGCTTGTCGCAGGCGCGTAGAAAGCAGAACCGGTTTTCAGAAGACCAACGATCTCCGCGCCGCCGTCACGGGTGCGCTGAACGATCTGGTCGATTTTCTCCTGAGTGGACCAACCCATTTTGATCAGGTCCGGAACCGGAATACCGGCAACTGCGGAATAACGCGTCAGCGGCACCATGGTGTCACCGTGGCCGCCCAGCACAAACGCTGTTACGTCTTGTACGGAAACATTGAATTCTTCCGCCAGGAAGGTGCGGAAACGGCTGCTGTCAAGCACGCCAGCCATGCCGCAAACCATGTTGGTTGGCAGACCAGAGAATTTCTGCAGCGCCCAAACCATGGCGTCCAGCGGGTTGGTGATACAAATAACAAAGGCATCTGGCGCATATTTGCCGATGCCTTCACCAACTGATTTCATAACCTTGAGGTTGATGCCGAGAAGGTCATCTCGGCTCATGCCAGGCTTACGCGGGACGCCGGCTGTCACAATAACGACATCTGCGCCTGCGATATCTGCATAATCGTTCGCGCCCTTAAGGGAGGCATTATAACCTTCAACCGGTGCGCTTTGGGCGAGGTCGAGGGCTTTACCCTGCGGCAGGCCTTCTGCGATATCGAAAAGAACCACATCGCCCATTTCCTTGAGCGCTGCGAGGTGTGCAAGGGTACCACCGATCTGGCCGCTGCCGATCAATGCAATTTTTTTACGTGCCATGAGAATGCTCCAGCCAATTTTTTTGGGGGCCACTTAAAGAGTAACCGCTTACTGAAAAACAAAGAATATTCTGGGAGGTAACTAGCGCGTTTACCCTGCTCAGACAAGCCATTTACGGTATACCTTCCACACTATATCTTTATGAATCGTTACATTATTGGGTTTTTGGTCCTGTTGGTGTTCCTTTTTCATAGAGCAGCCATGCGTTCTGGTCATAGCTACTACCCTATTTTTACACATCTTTAATATTCTTGCGCATATCCGCCGCCCGAGTCTCTGTTTGTGACGAATGAGCGCACCATATTGCCAATAGAAATTTCTCCCGCTATGGGAGGGGTGGGGATGAATTCAAAACTGGAACATAAAGACCATGGTTGATGTGAGAATCGACGCGCGCCACGACCCGGCAGCTCTCGGTGAAATCCTTCAAAAGGAAGGCCGCCTGCAGGTGCCCAACTTCTTCCCAGCCGACGTGGCGGAAAAGCTCTATGGCCTGCTGCGCGCGAACCCCACCTGGTTTACCGCCTATAATGAAGGCGAAAACTTTTATGAAGTGCCGCAGGCCGAGGTCGCCGGCCTGAGCCCGGCACAACAGCAACAATTCTGGCGCGTGATACAGAAAGGCGCACGCGAGGGGTTCCAGTATTTCTTTCAGCAATATTATATTTCGGAAGCGGTGCAACAGGGCCGCGAAACTGGCCATCCCCTGCATTTCATGCATGACTTTGTCAATTCTGAGCCAGTTCTTGAGTTCATGCGCACGCTGACGGGCGAGCCCAAAGTGCGTTATATCGACAGCTTCGCCAGCCAGTATGTGGCGGGCAACTTCCTGACCCGTCATGACGACACCCACGCCACTGACGACAGGGTCGCGGCCTATGTGATTTCCATGACCAAGGATTGGAAGGCCGACTGGGGCGGCAACCTGGTGTTCTATGACGAGGACGAAAACATCACTGGCGGCTTCAAACCCACCTTCAACAGCCTGAATATCTTCCTGGTGCCACAGCCCCATGCGGTAACAGTCGTATCGCCGTTTGCGGGCGACCGCCGCACCAGCTTCCTCGGGTGGGTGAAGCGGTAGAAGGCGCAGACTTTATTACTATTCCACTTTTCCGTGGCCGCGATGCAAATAGTCTTCTGACTGCATTTCCATCAGGCGCGAGACCGTGCGCTCGAATTCAAAGTGCCCGTCCCCGGCTTCATAAAGGTCCGCGGGCGGCACGGCGGCGGAGCACAGGAATTTCACGCCGTGCTCGTAAAGTGCGTCGATGAAGGTGACGAACCGCTTGGCTTCGTTGCGGTTTTCAGGGCCCATCTGCGGGATCGCCACCATAATCACCGTATGGTAGGCGCGCGCGATCGCCAGATAGTCCGCTGAACCAAGCGGGTTGGCGCACAGCCGCTTGAAGGAAAACACCGCCACGCCGCGCGCGGCTTTGGGCACGAAAAGCTTGCGGCCCTGAACGGTCAGCTCATCCGACGGTACCTTGTCACGGTTCTCGACATCACGGTCGGTCAGGCGGAAAAAGGCTTCCGACAGCAGGTCCGTCGTCTCGTCATTGATCGGCGTATAATAGGTAGCCACCCCCTTCAGCCGGTCATAGCGGTAGTCGGTCGGGCCATCCAGCGGCACCACATCGAACTGGTTTTTGATCATCTCAATGAACGGCAGGAACAGCTGCCTGTTGAGGCCGCCCTTATAAAGGTCATCCGGCACGCGGTTGGATGTGGCCACAATCACCACGCCGCGCTCCAAAAGCTCCTTATAAAGCCGCCCCAGCACCATGGCGTCAGCAATGTCCGTGACCTGCATTTCGTCAAAACACAGAAGCGTGGCTTCCATGGCGATCTGCCGGGCCACCGGCGGGATCGGGTCATCGGCGGTTGCGCGGCCACCGCGTGCCGCGCGTTCCTTCGCCGACAGACCGCGCCATTCCTTCAGCCGCGCGTGGATATCCAGCATGAATTCATGGAAGTGCACGCGTTTCTTGGCCTTCACCGGCGCCAGCTCGTAAAACAGGTCCATCAGCATGGACTTGCCGCGCCCCACGCCGCCATAGACATATAGCCCCTTCGGCACGCCCTTTTCATTGTTGCCCCATTTGAACAGGGTTGAAAGTCGCCAGCTTTTGATCGACAGGCTGCGGGCCTTCCCCGCCACTTCCGGATAGTCCAGAAGGTCATGATACAGCCGCTCGAAATGCTTCAGCACCCTGAGCTGGTCATCGTCTGCGCGCACCTCGCCCTCGCGCTCCAGGCGGCGATAGGCTTCCAGCGGTGTCTCGGTTGTGGCCACAAGTGTCTCCAGCCAATGGATGGTGTTTCTTCTTCCCTAGCACGGCAGGGAAAATCCTCAAGCCAAAATCCCACCATGGCCCACCGCCAAGAAAAAAGGCCCATCGACGGATCGGCAGGCCCCTTTTCAGTCTTTTGGTCGCGGCCTTAGAAGGCGGCGTTCACACCAATGATGATACCAGTGCTGTTGGCATCGATATCACTATGGGTCGTACCCGGTGCCTGGTTGCCACCGCTGATGAAGTTAAGCGGCGCATAACCGTTGGTGCGCACCAGTTCGGCAAAGCCCTTGATGCTTGGGCTCAGGAAATGTGCCAGACCAAGAACCCACTGGTCCTGACGCCTCCATGGTGAACCCTCCGGGCCAGAGATAAAGCTGCTGAACTCCAGCGACAGATCGGTCGGCTTGTCGTTCATGGCAAAGGAATATTTGCCGCCGATGCCGAAGCTCGTGACCTTGCTTGCTGCAAAGACGTCCAGTGGCGGGGTTGGGTTGAAGGTGCCCGGCCATTCCTTCGTGGTTTTGGCAAATTCACCCATCACAAGGAACGGACCTGACTTGAACTGGCCATAGGCAGCCCAGGCTGGATTGACCTCGTTACAGGCGGTGAAATGCACCACAGGGAATGGCTGGCAGTAAGCCGTGCCGCGCTGGTAGGAGCCACCAACCATGGCGAAACCGTCCGTGCCGAATTCATGCGTATAGTTGGCATCAATCACATAGTTGTTCAGCTTGCTTGGGACAGTTGTGCCATTGTTATGCACATTCGCACTGCGGAACTGCGCGCCACCCTGAACTGCTTCGAACGACATGTTCAGGCCATTGTCAGCGTAAGTAACCTTGGCACCATAGGCGAGACCGCCGAACGCGTGCCACACAGTTGAAGCCGTGAATGGGTTCACCGTGTCTGTCAGGCCAAATGGTGTCGCCATTTTACCGAGCGTCAGATAAACAGGTGACTTCTCAAGGTTACCGACAATCACATACCCCTTGCGGAGCTGAACCTGGTTGCGGCCAAGGGCAGTGATGGTACCGGCACCGAAGCTTTGCTCTGGGTCATAGAGCATTTCGGCGTAGGTGGTGATCCAGTCACCGAGTGTGGCGGTCACGCTCAGCTGGGCGCTGTGAATCACAGCTTCGCTCACGTCTTTTTGCTGCTGGTTGTTTGGTGTTGGATGGCGCATCAGATAACCGAATTTGTTCTCGGTGTTGCTGTGCCAATAATCAGCAATAGCCGTTACCGCGCCGCCAAGCGTAACCGTGTTGTCAGCCAGCTCACCAGAGCGGCGGGCTTCCAGAAGCAGCTCCTGCTTGCGGTTGATGTTGGTTGTTGGGTCCAGCATCTTGTAGGACAGATTGCTGTTGATGCTGACCACATCAACGTCAAGGATGTCGCCGGCGTCTTTGGACGCAGACTTTCTTTCACTTGCGTCGGCCACCACGACTTCCTGCGTGCCAGCAGCGTCACCGCCCTGTTTCAGCGCATTCACTTCACGCTTCAGCGCTGCGTTTTCCTGCTCCAGGCGCTCAAGGCGCGCCAGGATCTGGCCCAACTTGTCATCATCGGTTGCTTGAACCGATACCGTCGCCGTCATGGCGGTTGTTGCCATCAGGCCAGCCGCGAACATGCGACGGGCTATACCGGCAGAGGAGCTTAGGGGCTTCCTATCATTCGTAAATTTCATCAATTCTTGCCTTTTAGGATGCGCCATCAGACCAAGTCTTGAAAGCGCATTTATTTTCGCTTTTTTTGGGGAATACTCGAACTCGTGCCTAGTAAAGGCAAGTTGTACCTATTCCATCGCCCCTGTAAATTAAACCCTTATTTTTTATAATAAATTTAGGCGAATTGTATTTTGTCACCTATCCGAAAAAACGCGAATGCGACGCAACTTTATCAGGCTCTTTAGTGGGCAATAAAATTGGCCTTTTGCTTGACCGGGCGCCACTTCGCCTTATTCAACAAAGGGAAGGCCCAGCCGCTGAATACACTCTCTGCAGAATTGACAAAAGCTGGGCCGCACGACCAGTAAAGGACCGACCCGATGCCAGCAGCCTCCCGTATCATCCCCATGCCCGGCGTGAAGAATTTCCGCGACATGGGCGGCTACATAGGGGCGGACGGACGGACCATGCGCTGGGGCAAGCTGTACCGGTCAGGGCACTGGGCTGAATTCACCGGCAACAGGGAAACTGCTGCACCGGCTTATGGCATCACCACCGTTGTGGATTTCCGGTCTGACGCCGAAAAGAAACGCCACCCGGTGGGCTGGCCAGACGGCTGGGCGCCCACCTACCACGCCACGCCCATTGGCGGAAACGCTGCCGCCTGGGTTCAGGAACTGTATGAACGCCTGTCCACCAGCCCCTTCCCAGCGAAGGAGCTTCGGGACCAGTTCATTCTGGCGTTTGAAACCATCCCGGTCGCGAACGCGGACGGGCTGAAGCGCTTCTTCGACATCCTGGTTGAGGGAGAGACGAATGACAGCGTGCTGTTTCACTGCACAGCAGGCAAAGACCGCACAGGCATCGCAGGCGCCCTTCTGATGCGGGTACTGGGAGTAGCAGAAGCGGACATCACAGCAGACTTCCTGATGACCAACGACGCGGTTGATCTGCCTGCAGCAAGCGCCGTGATTGCACAGCGCCTTTCGGAAAAAGCGGGCCGCACCATCAATCCGGCTGACGTTCACCCACTTGTGGGGGTCGAGCCTGCGTTTCTGGACGCGGCACACAAAAGCATCGACAAGGCTTTCGGGTCGGTAGACGCCTATCTGGTAGATCGCCTGGGCCTGACGCCTGACCGCCAGGGCCGGCTGCGAGACCTATTTCTTGAAGGGTGAGCGGCTCTCGGCAGCCACTTCCTGGACAATCTCCTCAATCCGCCCCTCTGCCTTCAGGCGCGCAATCGCCTCATTGATTCGTGGTAACAGATGGGCTGCATTCCGATGCGCCCGAACACTCAAGCCCACTTCCACCCGCACGGGGCCACGCTCAAAAACGTCAGAGTCTTTCCCGATACGCACCTCATAATCGAGCGAGCCAAGAATGGCCGCATCTGCCCGTCCAGCCGCCAAGAGACGCAGCGTATCGTCAATATCCTGCCCTGGCACCCGAATCCCGAAGCTTTCCTGGTCATGAAAATCAAATCCCTGCACGGCGGCCACCCGCAACCGTGACCGGTCCTCGGGTGTCGCCACAGGCACGGCTTCGCCTTTCCTGAACACCCAAACCTCGCGCGACATATAGAAAACATCGCTCCAGCTTTGCACTGCCACTTCCTCGTCGCGCATTCGCCAGATTGGGGCGGCGCAACAGTCCAACAGGACACGGCCGCTTGCGAACATGCGGCGCTTTCGCGCCTGGGGTGCGTTCACGAACACGGCCTTGATACCAGCTTCGGCCAGAATTTCCCGCCACATGCGCTGAGTGCCAATCGTATCGCTGCGGCCCACCATCAGGACACCCGCGTATTCGCCTTTGCCCGCCTTTTCCACATCCGTTTCTTTCAGGATGTCTTCAATTCGGCCAGCATCTTTCAGTGCAGCAATGGCGCGGTTGATGCGCGGCAGAAGATCTGCCCGGGACCGGTGAACGCGCACCCGCAGGTCAGCAACAGTATGCACAGGTCCCAGCACAAGCGGCCGAGGTTT
Source organism: Kordiimonas lipolytica (assembly GCF_042651265.1). Classification (GTDB taxonomy): domain Bacteria; phylum Pseudomonadota; class Alphaproteobacteria; order Sphingomonadales; family Kordiimonadaceae; genus Kordiimonas; species Kordiimonas lipolytica. The sequence continues at coordinate 62,336 of NZ_JBHSCR010000017.1, forward strand.
AAGGCGCATCCGGCGCTCAAAATCCTGCCGGTTGACGATAGCAACATCGGCTTCACCCGACGCAACATGGTCCAGGACTTCTTCAATGTCATGGACCTCAATAGCCGTGCCAAATGGTGCCTCAAGATCATAAACGAAGCCCTTCACCCGAACGAACCTGAGCTTCAACGCATTCTCAACCGGTGCGACCGCATGACCGCGCCTGAATACATAATGTTCGGTTGATCGGAAAAAGGCATCTGAGAACAATTGGCTGGCCTTCTCCTCCGGGCGCTGGCGCCAAGCCGGTATTGAACAGCAATCGAGCACAATGTCACCGCGAACAAACATCCCCCGCTTGCGCTCATGCGGGGCGCTGACGATTTCAGCGTCCAACCCAGCTTCATCCAGAATTGCGGACCAGACCCTGTCAAACTCAATGGAATCGCTTTGGCCTGCCCTGACAAGATCACTCGCCAGCGCGGGCGCTGCAAGCAGAGCCATCACAGCCAGCGCTGCTATGAACCGCCGGGCGAGACTTTCACCGAGCCCCGATTTCAGGCCTGACATCCTTGAAAGCTTTGACACTGCTGTCCCCTTCCCTAATTTCTCACCCCCAGTTTTTCCGCCTCAATTTCTGGACTTAATTTACAGACCGCAACCGGGCGCCCGTTAGCGCGGCAATCCGCCCCGAAGCCTGAAGGCGTTCGATCGCAGCATCTATCTTCACCAATAGATCCGGGCGGCTGTTGTGCACGCGCGCCCGAAGGATAAGTTCATAGTGCTCCGGCCCCAACACCAGCGGCCTGCGTTTCATTTTCTGAAGGCGCCTGAATTCCTGGCTGTTTACGATCGTTACATCGGCCTGCCCGGCTGCCACCGCATCCAGCACCTGGCTAATTGTCTCATACTCGACCCTGGGCCCGAACAGTTCTTCGCGCTGGTAACTGAACCCCCTCACTACTGCGACACGGTATGCCTTCAGGTTCATGGGGTCCGGCAAGTCATAAGTCCTGCCGCCCTGCAGTACCAGATGATCGATGGTATAGAAGATCGGCCGGCTCCAGAGCTGAACCGATATCTCTTCTTGCCTGTCGCGCCACGCTTTTATCGAACAGCAGTCCAGCAGCAGCTGGCCGGATGCGAAACTGCGTCGGCGATCTTCATGGTTGGCAACTTCGACAAGCTGCACGTCAATGCCCGAATCCTCAAGAATGGCGTGCCAGACATCCCGGAACACGCTGGCCTCCAGCCTGCTGGCCAGCACAGCATCGTCCGCTGCGCAGGCAACACCAGGCACAAAGGCGCCCAGCCAAAATGCCAGCGAAAGACGAACAAGGCTTTGATCGGAAAACCAGCGCCTCATTCGTTTTGCCCCTTGAGTAGGAGCAACATGTTCAATCTTTCATCCGCCTTCATGGCCGCGATAGCCGCATTGATGCGCGGCAACAGGTCAGGCCGCGACACATGAACACTGGCATGCAGATAGCCCTCCGCGCTGATGCCGCCAAGCTCAAGCGGCAGCGGATTGGTTGCCTGCTCAATTCGGTACTGGAGGCCGGTGATAATACCGATATCCGCGCGGTTCTTGGTCACCAGGTTAAGCACATCCCGGTGATCCCTGCCGTCCAGCCGTACACCGAAATGATCCTGCCAGCGGTAATCGAACCCCCGAATACCGGCAACCCTGTATGGCTCAAGATCTGCCGGTTTGTTGATAGGTACCACTTCACCCTTGCGGAACACATAATGTGCACGCGCGTAATAGATGGGATCGGAAAACAAATGGGTGGCGCGCTCTTCTGGAGTATCGCGATAGATTTTCGGATGGCAGCAATCAAGCACAAGATAACCGTCAACAAAGGACCGGCGCTTGCGCTTGGGCGGCAGCGAAGCGTAGCTCACATCAATCCCCGCCTCCGCTACAATGGCCTCCCAGACTGGCCCCAGCCCGCTGGTATAGGTGCGCCCTGCGCGCACCGGCTCATCAGCCCCGGATGCCGCACCAACTGAGGTGCCGGCAACAGCCACCAGCAAGAGACCGACAATGATTGCGATGGCGTCTTTCAAAGAATGCCCCTGGTTACCTGTTCCTCAGGACCATATTGTGCACCATAAGACCTTGCCCAAAAGTGAATATTTCCCGTTCCCGCAAAAAACGGTCGGTTTTCACCCTGTTCTCGGCCGTAAATATCACCCTCAAGTGGCCACCCGGTCTTTGCCTCGGTCAGGATGCCTGGATCGCCAAATGCAGGAAGCGCTTGACCCGTACGGCAAGGCGGGACGGACGCGAAGAAGGGGCAGGCCCCGCTCTTTTTACGGTCGGTGAAATCTCCAGCGGCGGCAGGCTTTCAAGCCGCCTGTCCCAGTCTTCATCACCGGCTTTTTTGAGCGCGCCTTCAAGGCCAATCAAGTCATCGGCAATTTCCAGCATCCGCCGCTGCGGCACGATACGAGGGCAAGCCTTCAGCATCGCGGCAAAATGTTCTGCCGGGCTTTTGTCCGGCTCCAGCGCGCAGGCTGCGATAATCGCCGCCGCCGCAGACCGGGTCATGCCCGATGCGCAGTGAATGAAAAGCCGGGCCTCTGCCGGTAACGCATAGACAAAATCAAGCAGCATCGAGATGTGCCTGGGATCAACGCGCTTACTGCTTTCGATATCCAGAAGCAGAATGTTTTCTGCCGGAAGGCGCCAAAATTTGAGCGCCCCTGTTGTTGTTGGCCCAATGCGAACAGCATGTGTCGCCCCAAACCCAGCCGCCATACGGGCAGCACCGATCTTGGATCCAATTCTGATTAGCATGTGTCTCTCTTGCTAGCTGAAGTCCCCACATTTCTGCGTAGCAGAACCCAAGAAATAGCAGTATATGCCGCCGCAACATAGCAAAAACGGCCCAAAACCACTCCCACAATGGAAAACGGGCCCCAAATTTGAGGCCCGCCCACCTTTGGCAATGAATTGCCTGACTGTATCAGTTCGCGCCGCGCAGAACCGGATAGGTCTTCTTCTCGTTTGGCGTATCGTCTTCGCCCGGCTTGTTGCCTGCGTTGTCGCTACTGTACCAATATTCGTAGGCAAACAGCCCGTCTTCCCTGTTGGTCAGCGCCGTCATATAGTTGTTGATGCCCTGCGACAGCTGAAGACTGTAATCAAGCGAAACGGCTTCACCCGGATTGAACGGCGTGGTGCACTGCACGTTGCGGAACCACAGCATCCAGTCATCCGGCGCTTCGGTGCCCACCGCAGGGATGGATACAGGCGGTTCATTCAGGAACGGCATGATCGCCGACACAGTCGGATACTGCGACGTGGAATGGCACGACATGCAGCTTGAATTGGGGTTATCCACCGGACCGTTCAGGCGCCCGCCCCAACCAAGATGGCTTGGCGGCAGCTCTGGTTTGCCGTCCACCATACGCTGGTTGATCACGGTTTCCTTCAGTTCCGGATTGATGATGGTTTTGGTTGGCGTCGCATTGTTGGAGCTCATGCGGTAGTCCGGGTCATTGCCCCACATCATGCCAACCGGGATCATATTATCCCACTTATTGTCGTTGCCGAGCGTGCCGTTATAGACAAACGTACCGAACACCCAGCCGCCGGTATCGTCCGCCCGCGGGTCGCGCACCATAATATCCATCTGGATCAGGTTAACAGTGGTAACGGATTGGCATTCAGGCTGGTTCTGGTTGCACTGTTTGCCCGTATTGCCTGGGATATCGCCATTATAAATATAGGCATTCCAGCTGACGGGATCTTCAAGATAAGGCACTTCGTCTGCGCCCAGCGTTGTAAACAGCACCTTCCCCACGACAGTGCCAATGGGGAAGCCGTTCCCCGCCTTCATGTAGGAAAGGTCGGGATAAGCGGGTGTCGGCCACACCTGCCCAATGGTGTAACCACCGGGCTCGTTATAGAAACCCACGGCATAGGCATAGCTTGGCGTTACCTGTTCAGGCGCCAGCATCTGCTTCAGGATCGGGCCCTCTTTTGTCAGGCCATGGAAGCCTTCGCGGCCGTTCGGGCCATAATGCTGCCAGGGAATGTGATACCAGTTCCGGACCTTGTTATCTTCGAGATTGAAGCTGTTTTCGATATCGTTCGCGTGGGCATTGCCTTCAAATACATAATCGCGCACCGCCATGGCATAGGCATACCAGTCTTCCTTGAAGTCGATCTTCAAAATCTTCTGGATCGCCTTGTCTTTCTTCATGTTCGGCTTTTTGCGCGGATAGTCCTGGCTCAGCCTGAAAACACGGCCATCATACACGCCGGGCGACGGCATCCGACCAAAATCCGGGAACTGCTGCCCCAGCCGGTCCGGGACATTCAGCCCCTCATAGCGTTTCGCGGTTTTACCGTGGTCATCTGCCACGCTGGCACCAAGGGACGCCCCCAAAAGCGCCAGTGCGCCCATGCCCAGCCCCAAGCTTTTCCTGAAATTTTGCATCATGCTCCCCTTCTTCGCAAAATCGATACAACCTTTATAAATGACTAACACAATTTCTGATATTGATTTTTCGCCAATTAGTATCTCAAATGGTTGTAAATGCCATTTATGGGAGACGCCTTATGGACACCAACCGCCATTCGAAAACCGGTTCAGAACCAACCCTGAACTTGCCAGACCTGCCCGCTGTGCCCTGGTCCAAATTTGGCGGTGAAGCGCCCAAATTGCTCGCAAGCGAAGCCGGCACGCTGCCGTCCGCCGATGTGGTGGTCATCACCTGGGCGGAAGCCGAATGGGCCGCCATGCAGCAGGTGTTTGTGGAAAGCGGCACAGCCATGCCCTATAGCGCCAGGAATACCAGCAAGTGGGACGACTGGTACCGGTACGACTGGGACATGCCGTCGGGCACCTGGCCGCAATATTGGGATTATTGGGGCGAATACCGCCTGGTGGAGGTGCGCGGCAAAAAGGTGCTGCTGTTCAAGTCGAACACCCACCTGGACTGGCCGGGCCAGAGTTATCTGGAGCAGATGACCAGCCAGCTTCTCTCCGCCACGGGCGCATCGCTTCTGCTGTCCATCGGCACGGCGGGCGGCGCGGAACTTGAAGATCATGAAGGCACGGTGCGCGTGGTCACAAGCGGACAGATTTATGACCCGAAATACCCTACCGACCCATCGAAGTGGGCCACCTATTACTGTGACTGGAGCGCAAACGACAGCTTCATCGGCAAGGCCGATTTTACAGACAGTCTGTTCCCGATCCCGACAACGAAAAGCGACCTTGAAAGCCTGGCAGGCGCGTTCGAAGGCGGTAAATACAGCCTGGGCGAGCTGGACGCAAACGGCCTGTGTTTCGGTGATGACAAGGTGAAGGTGTATGACATGACACCGGACAAACAGTCCCTTGTCACCACAGCCACATTCGTCGTGGCCACAAACGCCACGGATTCGCCCTTCAAGGACAAGGCCTGCGTGGAAATGGACGATGCCATCCTTGGCAAGGTCTGCTTTGAGAAGGGCGCCAAATTCGGCTTCGTGAGAAACGTGTCCGATCCGGTCCAGAATGCGGCCCTGCCGGTGAGCGTGCAAGGTGACTGGGGCGGCGTGATCTACCGCACCTACGGCCTATACACCAGCTACAACGGCGCGCTGGTGGCCTGGGCCGCGATCTAAACCTCTTGTGCTAAATAAGCCGGAGCCTATGCCCCGGCTAGACCATTAGGGTTTCGCCGTGAACAGGTCGAACATCTGCTGGCAGGTCAGTTCTCGGGTCTGTTCCGCAAAGCTATAATAGTCGGGTTTGTCGTCGATGCAGACCTGCGCGATCATGGTGAAACCTGTCATGTCATCCACCAGTCCGGCGGCAATCCCGGTACTGCCGCTTTCCTTGATCCGGTAAAACAGGTTCGAGCCGCATTTGGCGCAGAAGCCACGTTCGCCCCATTCCGAAGAGCTGAAAACAGAGATATTTTCTTCGCCCTTGAACTGGACGCTGGTGCCGCATTCAATTTCCATAAAAGGGCCACTACCCCACTTGCGGCACATGCCGAAGTGGCACACACCACAATGCCGGGATGCCGTTTGTGCCGTGAAGCTTACAGCACCGCACAAGCATTTGCCGGATATATCAACTGCTTCTGTCATGATGCTCCCCCACCAGAATTCATACGCACACCATACAATAAAAAAGGCCGGGGAAAACCCGACCTTTTCAGAGATTATTTTCGCGGCTTTTAACCCTTGCGCTCGACCATCATTTTCTTGATCTCTGCAATCGCTTTCGCAGGGTTCAAGCCCTTCGGACATGCGTTCGCACAGTTCATGATGGTATGACAGCGATAAAGCCGGAACGGGTCCTCGAGGTGATCGAGGCGGTCGCCCGTTGCTTCGTCCCGGCTGTCGATCAGCCAGCGGTAAGCCTGCAGCAGAATAGCAGGGCCCAGATACTTGTCGCCGTTCCACCAATAGCTTGGGCAGGAGGTGGAGCAACAAGCACACAGGATACATTCATAAAGGCCATCGAGCTTCGCACGGTCTTCGTGAGACTGAAGGCGCTCTTTCTCAGGCGTTGTAGACTGTGTCTGCATCCATGGTTTGATCGAGGCGTATTGCGCATAGAAGTTGGAAAGGTCTGGTACTAGATCTTTCACCACTTCCTGGTGCGGCAGCGGCGTGATCGCCACATCGCCCTTGGCGTCTTCAATCGCGGTCGTGCACGCCAGACCGTTCTTGCCGTTGATGTTCATGGCGCAGGAGCCACAAACGCCCTCACGGCAGGACCGGCGGAACGTAACCGTGCTGTCCATCTCGTTCTTGATCTTGATCAGAGCGTCGAGAACCATCGGGCCGCAGTTGTCCATGTCCACTTCGAATGTGTCCATGCGCGGGTTTTCGCCATCATCCGGGTTCCAGCGGTACACGTGGAAAGCCCTAGTGTTGGTTGCCCCTTCCGCCTTGACGGTCTTACCCTTGCCAACGCGGGAGTTTTTGGGAAGTGAAAATTCAGCCATTTGTCGTCTCCCTTCCCTTAATAAACCCGAGCCTTAGGCTTGATATATTCGACTTCCTTGGTCAGCGTGTACTCATGTACAGGGCGTTCGCCCAGCTTGACCTTCTGGCCGTCGAACCAGCCTACGGTGTGTTTCATCCAGTTTTTGTCGTCACGGTCCGGATAGTCCTCATGCATGTGGGCACCACGGCTTTCTTTCCGTGCTGCGGCACCGTGCATGGTCAGGACAGCCTGGCCGATCAGGTTCTGCAGTTCCAGCGTCTCGATAAGATCACTGTTCCAGACGAGCGAACGGTCGTTCGTCTTCAGGTCATCAAAGCCGGACGCTACTTCGTCGATCAGCTTCACGCCTTCGTCCAATACTTCCTCTGTCCGGAACACTGCACAGTTGTTCTGCATCACGCGCTGCATCTTCAGGCGCATGTCAGCGGTTGGCGTGGAGCCGTTCGCGTAGCGCGCCCCGTCAAGGCGGCCAAGGGCCATTTCCTCATAACCCTTCGGCAGCGGTGCCTGGGTCGCACCCGGTTTGGAGATCTCAGCGATCCGGTGCGCGGTTGCGCGGCCGAACACGACAAGGTCGATAAGCGAGTTGGAACCAAGGCGGTTCGCACCGTGAACGGATACGCACGCAGCCTCACCCACTGCAAACAGGCCTGGCACAACAGCATCAGGATCGCTCTTGCTCGGGTTGATCACTTCACCATGATAGTTGGTTGGAATACCGCCCATGTTATAGTGCACGGTTGGGATGATCGGAATTGGTTCCTTCGTCACGTCCACGCCCGCAAATACCTTCGCGGATTCGGAAATACCTGGCAGGCGCTCTGCCAAGAGCGCTGGATCAAGGTGATCCAGGTGCAGGAACATATGGTCCTTGTTCGCGCCAACGCCGCGGCCTTCGCGGATCTCGTTCGAGATGGAGCGCGATACCACGTCACGGGATGCCAGGTCCTTGGCAGATGGCGCGTAACGCTCCATGAAGCGCTCGCCCTCACTGTTGATCAGGATACCGCCTTCACCCCTAGCACCTTCGGTGATCAGAACGCCCGCACCGTAAATACCGGTTGGGTGGAACTGAACGAACTCAAGGTCCTGCAACCCAATGCCCGCCCGAAGCGCCATGCCGCCACCGTCACCCGTGCAGGTGTGGGCGGATGTGCAGGAGAAGTAAGCCCGGCCGTAACCACCCGTTGCCAGCACCACAGACTGGCTGCGGAATGCGTGGATGGAGCCGTCTTCCATATTCATCGCGATCACGCCGCGACACTCACCATTTTCCATGATCAGGTCGATGGCGAAATATTCGATGTAGAAGTCGCTATCATACTTCAGCGACTGCTGGTAAAGGCCGTGCAGCATGGCGTGGCCTGTCCGGTCAGCGGCTGCGCAGGTGCGCTGTGCTGGCGGGCCTTCGCCGAATTCGGTGGTCATGCCGCCGAACGCGCGCTGGTAGATCTTGCCTTCTTCCGTCCGGCTGAACGGCACACCATAGTGCTCCAGCTCATAAACGGCAGCAGGTGCTTCGCGCACCATATATTCGATCGCGTCCTGGTCACCGAGCCAGTCGGAACCCTTCACGGTGTCATACATATGCCAGGTCCAGTGGTCTGGGCCCATGTTGCCGAGACTTGCCGCAATACCGCCCTGCGCCGCAACGGTGTGCGAGCGGGTCGGGAATACCTTGGTGATGCACGCCGTCTTCAGGCCCGCTTCCGCGAGGCCCATGGTCGCGCGGAGGCCGGAGCCACCAGCGCCGACAACAACGGCATCATAAGTGTGTGTTGTAATGGGATATGCGCCCGTCATGTTTTATCCCCCAAACGCTATACGAAGAACGGAGAAGATGCTGAGCGCCGCAATGAGCACACAGGCGAAGGTGATCAGGACCATGGTCGCAACCTTGGTGCCCTTGTCGTGCACATAGTCTTCAACAATCACCTGCAGCCCTAGGCGCATATGATATACGAAGTTTGCAACGAACAGGATCACCAGAACGGAGACCAGCGGCTGCTTCAGCCAGGCCACCCATTCGGCGTGCCCCTTGCCGGCATTGCCGACGAATGAGACAACCATGAAGATCACCAGCGGGATGTTGGCAAGCGCGGTCAGGCGCTGAACCCACCAGTGGTGCGTGCCGTCCTTGGCAGAACCAAGGCCATGCACTTTGGCAAGTGGTGTTTTCATATCAGTCATGGCTTACATCACCCCCATTACTTTGTAGGCGGCAACCCAGATCACGATTGTCATGATGATCGAGAACACAAAGGTCAGCCGGGCCGATGAGGTATTGGCCTTCAGCTCATAGAGCTTGCCAGCGTCCATGAACAGGTGGCGGATGCCGCCTGCCAGATGCTGCATCAGAGCGAAGGTGATGCCAAACAGGACGATACGCCCGATGATAGAGCCTGCATAGCCCTGTACTTGATCGAAATAGTCGTGCCCTGTCGCCATAGCCACCAGCCACCAGGTAAGGAGGATAGAGCCAAAAGCAAGCGCCACACCGGTTGCCCGGTTGATAATCGACGCTGCCATGTGCCATCCCCAGCGGTATACCTGCAGGTGGGGAGAGAGCGGGCGTTTCACTTGCGCCATGTATAAATCCCCTGACAAATTATTCTTCCGGAAAATAGGCCCGGCAGAATGAACTTCGTTGGCCTCGCACGTGCCGGATGCTGCAGTGCGAAAGAATCAGGCATTGTTTTTAACGCCCCAGCCCCCGGTTTCGCAAGGAAGGAATTGGAGGAAAAGGGACATTTTTCCTGTTTCACGGCAATAAATAGGGTAACCCGCGCCCACGTCCAGCGCTGTCATCACCATCAGTGCGGAAGTTGAATGTAAAAAATGCCAAACCAGTTTTCTCCCACAAAGGCTTGTAGAAGACATCGCCCCTTGCTAACGTATAGGTGTAAAAAATACACCTATATCACTTTTATTGGGGGAAAACGTGATTTCATCTTCAAGTCTGATCAGGGCATGGTCCGCCATAGCCATCGCCTGCCTCGCCGCTACCGGCATGTGCATGGCCTCGCCAGCACACGCCAAGACATCGATAGAAACATTCGCTGCACTCCCGGACTTCTCTGGCGCCAAATTATCGCCTGGTGGCGGGTCTGTTGCCTACAGCATCCAATATGAAGGCCGCAAGGCCGTGATCTATCAGAATCTAGATGGCTCGGATCGTGGCCTTATTCCTGCACCCAAAGATTCCGAGATATCAAGTTTCTATTGGGCGAACGACCAGGTGTTGCTGGTAAAGGTAGGTGGCCTGGTGCGTCGGAGCGAGTTTCGCGACCAAACTTTCAACACCCGAATCTTTTCCTTTGATCGGGAGACCCAAAAATTCCTCTGGCTTGGCAAGCCGAAACGAAGCCTGATGGCCACCAAGTCTGGAAACGATCATGTATCCGTGCATGAGCGACTTGTCGATTTCCTATGGGAAGACCCGGACAATATCCTGATGGCGATGGATTTCGACCTCAACGGCGAAAGCGAAGTCTACAGGGTTAACGTAAGATCGGGCAGCCGAAGGCCCGTCAGGCGCGAACGCAATAATATACACAGCTGGTATGCTGACCATAATTCGGAAATCAGGCTTGGCATCGGTTTCCGGTCTGATGAATGGTTTACCATCTACAAGACCGAGAAGGATGGCTGGATCAACCTGGACAAGACAGACTGGGGCAAGAAATATGATTTCGAGGGCTTCTCACCAGACCCCCAGATCATTTATGTCAGTGGCCAGACAGACAGCGGCACCAAAGGCCTGTTTTCCATTGATGTGAAAACCGGCGAAATTGTCGAAAAGCTCTTCTCGCACCCGGAATATGATATTTCCGGTGTCACCGAGCACCCCATTACTGGCCATGTATCCGGCGTGGCCTATGTCGACGACCACTACAGGATCAACTATTTCGACAAGGATCTTGCGCTGATCAAACGCAGCATTGACAAAGTCCTGCCAGACACCATCAACTATATTGCCGGTCAGGCCAAAGAGAAGCGCCTGTATCTTATCTACAGCGCCTCTGACACCGTTCCCGGTGCTTATTATCTGTTTGACCGCGACCAGGGGCAATTGCACTTTATCACCAGCGCTTACCCCAATATCGACGTCGCCAAATCTGCGACAACGCGTCGGGTCGATATTCCTGTCCGGGATGGCAGCACCATTCCCGCTTATCTGACCATCCCACACGACACCGATACGCCAAGGAATATGCCAACAGTGGTGCTTCCACATGGCGGCCCGCACGCCCGTGACACGGCAGACTGGGACTATTGGGCCCAGTTCCTCGCAGACCGGGGCTATCTGGTCGTCAAGCCGAACTTCCGTGGTTCAACTGGCTTTGGGCAAGCTTTCCAGGAAGCCGGCGAAAACCAATGGGGAGGCCTGATGCAGGATGACGTCACAGATGCCACGCACTGGATCGTGGCAAAAGGATATGCTGATCCGAACCGCATCTGCATTGTGGGGGCATCCTACGGCGGCTATGCGTCACTCATGGGCGCAATCAAGGAGCCGGACCTGTATCAATGCGCAATATCCGTGAACGGCGTAACGGACATCCCAGCCATGAAAGCAAATGACCGCAACTTTATCGGCGGCAAGACCTGGGGCAAAAAATGGGGCCTCGAAGGCAGGAGAGACGAAGACATTTCACCCTATGATCGCGCCGAAGAAATCAACACACCTGTCCTGATCATGGCATCTCGGGATGACCGCCGGGTTCCCTATGACCAGTCGGCAAAAATGCATGACCGACTGGAAACACTGGGAAAGGAAACGCGGTATGTGAAAATCGAAAGCGGGGATCACTACATGTTGACTGCAGCATCAAGGGGAACCCTGCTGTCGGAGACCGAAAAATTCCTGAAAGCGCATATCGGCGGCGATTAAGTGTCTGACGGACATAAATATTACTTCAATCCGTTGCCGACAGCAAAAAAGGCCGCTATAGCTAACCTTTGGTTTATCAATGGTCTTTGGGGGACTTCATGAAAATCTTTTCGCGCCGCCTGTTAGGTGGCTTCGCGGCAATGGTGCTGTGCTGCTTTGTCGGCACCGCACAAGCGCAGCAGTCTTCTGTCGCGGAAACAGCTGAAAAATTTGCCAAACTGCCTGTTTACGATCAGCTGCAAATGTCGCCAAACGGTGCCTTTATCGCCTACCTTACGCCTTACCAGGGTCGCAAGGTTCTGATGATCCAGCACCGGCTTGGCGGCAGCAAAGTTGCCATTCCCTTTTACAAGAAGGCTGACATTTCCTGGTTTCGCTGGGCCAGCGACAGCTTTCTGATCATGGGCTATGCCCAGACGCAGATCGACCGCCGCTACGTTCGGTCAAAAAAGGAAAAATACATGCTGGCCGCAGTCCGTCGCGACGGCGAGAATTTTCATGTTCTGAAAGAAAGCGGTTTTGGCTTCTATGATCTTCTGCCGGATGATCCAAATCATATCCTGGCACCGTTTGATGGTGATGTCGTAAAGTTTGACCTTGCAACAGGCGACTATCGGGTGGTCCAGCATTCCCTCATGGACATCTATGCCTGGCAAGTGGACCAGCAGGCCGAACCCAGATACGGCATCGCTGAGAAGGACGGGGACATCATCCCCTATTACCGAATGCCGGACGGGGAATGGACTAACGTCTCAGGCCATGACTGGACAAACAAAGGCTTTGGCATCCTGGGCTTTTATGAAGACCCACAATTTGCCTTTGGGCGCGGACCCAGCCAACATGGCACACTCGGGCTTTTCAAGATCGATATGGTTTCGGGGCAGGTTCTGGAAGAAATCTTCTCTCATCCGAAAGTGGATATCGATGACCTGGTTTACGCACCCCATTCTCAGGCCCCTGTGGGCGTGTCCTATACGCTTGACCGTCGGGAAGTTCATTACTGGGACGATTACTTCCGCAAGTTCCATGCCTTCATCAACCGCATGATCCCCGACCGAACCAATGTCATTCTGGACAAAGCGGAAAATAAGAAAGCCTATCTGATCCTGTCAAAGAGCGACCAGGAGCCCGGCGTCTATTACTATTTTGACCTGGAAGCCAAGAAGTTAAGCCAGATCGCGGCAAAACGTCCAGGCATGGACCCTACAGCCCTTGCCGCAGTGAAACCTGTCACTTTCAAAGCGCAGGACGGCCTGGAAATCCCAGGTTATCTCACGTTACCGCCAGGCGCGGAGCCCAAAAACCTTCCCATGGTCATCCTGCCTCATGGCGGGCCAAGCTCCCGCAGTGACGCTGACTATCACTATATTGTACAGGCGATTGCTGCACGCGGGTTCGCGGTCTATCAACCGAACTTCCGGGGATCAACCGGCTATGGTCCGGCTTTCCGCCGTAAAGGCGACAACCAGTGGGGCGGCGATATGCAGCGCGATGTGACCGATGCCACCCATTGGCTGATTGACGAGGGCATCGCTGATCCGAACCGTATCTGTATCCTCGGGCTTTCCTATGGTGGCTATGCTGCCCTGATGGGAGCCGCGCAAAACCCTGATCTCTACAAGTGTGCTGTCAGCGGCAACGGCGTGGCCGACCTGCCCTTCTTCGCCGGCGACAAGAAATACGGTTACACTAATGGCGACGAATGGGCCGAGGACATGGAACCGAAAGAGGGTGACATTGAGGATGTCTCGCCGAAGCATCTGGCTGAAAAATTCAAGGCAGCGGTTCTGCTGGTGCACGCCAAGGATGATGCACGGGTCAACATCAACCAATCCTCGCGCATGTACGATGCTTTAAGAAGCGAGAAAAAAGATGTTGAATTCGTGAAAATTGACCAGGGAACCCATTGGTTGGTGACAGAGGAAAGCCGCCTGGAATTCCTGCAGGCATCCTTGTCTTTCCTGGAAAAGCACCTGAATACACGCGTGGCCGCCAACTAGGCGCGGCCCACCTATCCCGTGATGGCTTCGGCCACAGAGACTATCCAGCGATGGCTTCGGCCACAGAGACTATCCAGCGATGGCTTCGGCCACAGAGACTATCCAGCGATGGCTTCGGCCATCGCCACCATGCGCCGCGCCTCTTCAAGGTGCAGCTCTTCAACCATCCGGCCATCAAGCACTGCAACCCCCTTGCCTTCTGCCTTGGCTTCCTCAAACGCTGCCAGCATACGCCGCGCGAGCGTGAGCTCCTCTTCGCTCGGGGCGAAAATCCTGTTCGCCACATCAACCTGCGCGGGGTGGATGAGCGTTTTGCCGTCGAAGCCCATTTCCTTGGCCTGACCGCATTCGAACGCAAAGCCTTCCTCATCGCTGAAATTACCGTAGACACTGTCCAAAATCGTCAGGCCGTTCGCCCGCGCATGCAAAAGCGCAAGGCCAAGTGCTGTGATCACCGGCAGGCGGTCACGTGTGTGCTTGGCGCGCAGGTCCTTCACCAGGTCGTTTGCGCCCACAATCCACGTGGTTAGCCGGTCACTGGCGCCAGCTATCTCGCCAGCGTTCAGGAAGCCTTTTGGCGTCTCGATCATGGCCCAGATTTCCATGTCCGGGTTGGCAGCGTGCCAGGTGATTTCTTCCTCTACCCGGTGGATGGCATCCGGGCTTTCCACCTTCGGGATCAGGATGGCGAATGGATGGTTTGGCACCACGGCCTTCAGGTCGTCGCGCCACCAGTCGGTATCCAGCCCATTGATCCGCACCACAAGATCACGCCCACCATAGTCACCGGACGCCACAGCGGCTGCGGCCTGCATGCGCGCCTCCGCCTTTGCTGTCGGCGCCACTGCGTCCTCCAGATCAAAGATCAAGCCGTCAGCGGGCAGGCTTTTGGCTTTCTCCAGTGCGCGGGCGTTCGAGGCCGGCATGAAAAGTATGCTTCTGCGGGGGCGGGCATTTGCCATGTCATGGTCTCCAGATACAAAAGGCCCGGCATGATACCACACCGGGCCCGTTGGTCAGCTTGTTACCAACCGCAGGTGCGGTTCGCGTTCTGCTCGTCCAGCCAAGCCTTCAGCGGCTCGAAGTAGGCGATGATAGCCTCGCCGCTCATCTCGCGGCTGCCGGTGAAGGCTTCAAGCGCCTCCGGCCAAGGCTTGGATGCACCCATTTCCATCATGGCGTTGAACTTCTTGCCCACTTCCTTGTTGCCATAGATCGAGCATTCGTGCAGCGGCCCTGTCCAGCCTGCCTGGTCGCAGGCGGCCTTGTAGAACTGGAACTGCAGGATGCGGGCAAGGAAATAACGCATGTAAGGCGTGTTGCCCGGAATATGGTATTTCGCACCTGGGTCAAACGCGTCTGCCGGGCGATCGTTCGGGGCCTTGAGGCCCTGGTATTCCTCGCGCAGCTTCCACCAGACGTCGTTATACTGGTCTGGACCGACCTCGCCGGAGAAGACCTGCCAGCGCCATTTGTCCACCATCAGGCCGAACGGTAGGAAAGCAACCTTGTCAAGCGCCTGGCGCATCAGGGCCGGCACAGGATCGCTGCTTTCAGGCACTTCATCAATCAGGCCGATCTGCTTCAGGTAATCCGGCGTCATAGAGAGGGCAACCATATCGCCAATGGCTTCATGGAAGCCGTCGTTGGCGCCGTTCATATGCAGCGGGTCCTGCTTGTTGTAGGCGCGCTGGTAGAAATTATGGCCGAGCTCATGGTGTACGGTCACGAAGTCTTCCGCATTCACCTTGGTGCACATCTTGATGCGCACGTCTTCCTTGCCGTCAACATTCCAGGCAGAGGCGTGGCACTGCACCTCGCGGTCAGCGGGTTTCACGAACAGCGACCGGTCCCAGAAAGTGTCCGGCAGCGGGTCGAAACCAAGCGACGTGAAGAAGCCTTCAGCCTTTTCAACCATCTTGATGGCGTCATAGCCATTGTCTTTCAGAAGGCTGGTCACATCGATGCTGGCGTCAGAACCCGCGCCCTGCTGAACCACATCATTGATGTTGCCCCATTCCTGTGCCCACATGTTGCCCAGAAGATGCGCCGGGATCGGCCCCGTGTCAGAGACAACCCGGTCGCCATAAAAGTCAGACAGCTTCGACCGCACATGGCAGTGCAGCGCGTCATAAAGCGGCTTCACCTCACCCCACAGGCCGTCAACCATGGTGGCGAACTCATCCGGGTCCATATCGTAGCCAGACCGCCACATGGCGCCCACGTCCTTGTAGCCAAGCTCGCGTGCGCCCTCATTGGCGATATCCACCATACGGGCATAGTCGTCTTTCATCGGCTTCGAAATCTTGTGCCAGCCGTCCCACGCGGCAAGAAGGCGCTCGGGCGTGCGGTCAGACGCGATAATGTCGGAAACCGCACCAAGCGACAGCGTTTCGCCTTCCATCTCGACCTTGCCGGTCGCATAAGTGGCATCAAGGTTCGCCTTGATCTTGGCAAGCTCAGCCGTCTTCGCCGCATCATCCGGCGCGGGCAAAGTGAGTGCGCCCTTCAGGATATTCATCTTGCGGCGCAGTTCAGCGGGCAGCTCCAGGTCCTGGAAACGCTTGGTCTCGTTCGCAAGCTTAACACCCAGAAGCGTAAACTCTTCGTCTGCTTCAGCCACGATGGCGCTTGTGTCTACGGTAACAAAGTTGGCCTGCACCCAAGCCTTGCGTTCAAGGCTCGTGCCTGCCTCAAAAAGCTGCTTTTCCGCGTCCGCCATGAAGGCAGCCGCTTCTTCCACCGTTGGCGCTTTCGTCTCCTCGACAGATGTGTCGTTGCAAGCTGCCAACCCGAACGCCATCGCCGTTACCATCGCGACGGTCGAAATTCCTGATTTAAACTGTGACATGATATCCCCTTTCATGGCCCTGTCGGCGTCCCCACGCCAATAGGCCTTATCGGTCTGGCAAATCGCCAGTTGGAAGTCAACACGATTGGATCCAATCACTGACGATTCATTAACCATCTTGCCGCTATGATCAAAGCGCTACAGGTGCCTGCTTTAAGGAGGGTTGTTTTCGCATAAAGTGCCTAGCCACCTGGATGGGGGTCTGTTGGACATGACATGACCAAAAAGGCAGAAAAATCAATGCAGCCCGCAGGGGCAACCCTACTGGACAAGATCGCCATTCTGTCCGGCAAGGCCTATTTTGCGGCCCTCACCAAGCTCCTGTGCGAAGACCTTGGCGCAGACATCGCCTATGTCGGCCTCCTGTCCGACGACCGCAAAAGCATGCAAACCATCTCCCTCTATTGGGACGGCGGCCATATGGATGACCAGAACTGGCCGGTAGACGACACCCCCTGCTTTGAAGCCGTCAATCAGGATTTCTGCCTTCACAGGTCCGCAGTGCGGGACCGCTACCCCGCTGACAGTTTCCTGAAGAATGAGCAGATTGAAGCCTTTGTCGGGGTGCCGCTTCTGGACGAACAGAGCAAACCGATTGGCGCACTGGTGGCAATGAGCCGGATGGCACTGGAAGACGAGCGACTGGCCGAAGGTTTGCGCGCCGCGCAAAGCCGTACGCAGGTAGAGCTCAGGCACCATAAAACTATGGACACAATGCGTGAGACACTGAGCCAGGCGCTGCTTCTCAATTATTCCAAATCCATGTTCATGGCCAACATCACCCATGAGCTCAGGACACCGCTGGGGGCCATCCTTGGATACGCTTCGCTGATCCGTGACCGCCAGGTTGAAGGCCCGCAGATCGAAGAATATGCCGCTGAAATCTGCGCCTCCGGTGAAGGATTGCTGGCACTCATAGGCGACATCATGTCGCTCGCCATGCTCGAAATCTCTGACGAGACGGCAAAATCGGAAAAGTTTGACCTGACCGACCTTTCGCGCACTGGCAAGCGGATGATCCAGCATCAGGCGGCGCAGAAGCACTTGAAAGTGGTGGCTACCACGCGCACCGACCCGCTTTATGTCAAAGGCGATGCCGGCCACACCAAGAAAGCCCTGATGAACATGCTTACGAACGCTGTGAAATACACCAGCATCGGGCACGTAGCGATGGAAGTGGCCCAGCGCGAAGACGGCAGCGCGGTTTTGAGCGTGATCGATACCGGCATCGGCATGTCTGACGATGTGCTGACAAAAGCCTGCGAGCCGCTGACCAACTTCAAGAACGCCTATGACATGCATCAGGAAGGCTCAGGCCTTGGCCTGCCCACTACCATGGTATTGATGGACCGGCAGGGCGCGCGCCTGGAGATTGAAAGCGAGCTCGGCAAAGGCACCAAGGCCCATCTGGTATTCCCGCCCGAGCTGGTGGTTGAGGACAACGAAGGCTATATCTAAGCCCAGAAAACAAAAATGCCGGAGCGGATGCCCCGGCATTCGAACTTCTCGGTTCCCCGAAGGACCGCTTAGTCAGCCTTCAGAATGCCCTGATTGAGAAGCGATTCCGCGATCTGGACTGCGTTCAAAGCCGCGCCCTTCCGAAGGTTATCGGAAACCACCCAGATATTCAGGCCGTGCTTCACCGTCTTGTCTTCGCGGATACGGCTGATAAATGTGGCGAAATCACCCACGCATTCAACCGGCGTGATGTAACCGCCATCTTCCTGCTTGTCGATCACCAGGCAACCGGGTGCTTCGCGCAGAATAGCGCGCGCCTGCTTTTCCGTGATCTCTTTCTTGAATTCGATGTTGATCGATTCCGCGTGGCCCACAAACACCGGCACGCGCACGGCCGTTGCCGTCAGCTTGATGTCCGGATCCAGCATCTTGTGGGTTTCGGCCACCATCTTCCATTCTTCTTTCGTGTAACCGTCATCCATGAAGACATCGATGTGCGGGATCACGTTGAAGGCGATCTGCTTGGTGAAATTCTCCGGCTTGATCGGGTCATTCACGAAAATCGCACGGGTCTGGCTGAAGAGCTCATCCATCGCGGCGTTACCGGCACCCGATACGGACTGGTAGGTGGAAACCACCACGCGTTTGATCACCGCCGCGTCATGCAGCGGCTTCAGGGCCACAAGCATCTGCGCGGTCGAACAGTTCGGGTTGGCGATGATATTCTTCTTGATCTTCTTCAGGTGATGCGGGTTCACCTCCGGCACCACCAGCGGCACGTCCGGGTCCATGCGGTAGAAGCTTGAGTTGTCGATGACCATCGCACCCGCGTCGGCAGCCTTCGGGCCATATTCCTTCGATACACCGGAACCGGCAGCGAACAGCGCGATATCAACGCCCTTGAAATCGAATGTATCAAGCGCCTGGATCGTCAGTTCCTTATCGCCATAGTCCACCTTCTGGCCCATGGATTTTCGGGACGCGATGGCAATAATTTCTGTGGCAGGAAACTCCCGCTCATTCAGAATATTCAGCATCTCACGACCGACGTTACCGGTCGCACCAACTACAGCGACACGAAAACCCATGTTCTTACTCCTTGTGGGTCAAAAATTCGGGGATGGTTTCACACGTTCCCCGGTCAAAAAGCAAACGCTATTCGTTTGCGCAAATGGTTAGTATTTCTAGCGTTTCAAGATGAATCAGCCAAGCGCTGCCAATATGGCGTCGCCCATGCCAGTGGTGCCCACGCGCTCAAAACCTTCAGCCCAGATATCGCCCGTGCGCGCGCTATCGAGCGCCTTGGACACCGCAGCCTCTACCGCGTCAGCCGCGTCACCCATATCAAGCGAATAGCGAAGCGCCATGGCTAAACTGAGGATCGCCGCGATCGGGTTGGCAATGCCCTGCCCCGCGATATCGGGGGCGGAGCCGTGCACCGGCTCATAGAGGCCCGGCCCGCCGGAACCAAGGCTGGCGGAAGGCAGCATGCCCAGCGACCCCGTCAGCATCGCTGCCGCGTCACTGAGCAGGTCACCGAACAGATTGTCTGTCAGGATCACGTCGAACTGCTTCGGGTTTTTCACCAACTGCATGGCGCAGTTATCCGCCAGGATATGCTCAAGCTGGACATCAGAATATTCCGCCGCGTGAAGCTTGGTCACTTCCTCGCGCCACAACAGGCCCGATTCCATCACATTGGCTTTTTCAGCCGAATGCACCTTGTTGCCGCGCTTGCGGGCCATTTCAAACGCAACGCGCGCGATGCGGATGATCTCAGCGTCCGTATAGCGCTGGGTATTGATGCCCACGCGCCCGCCGCCCGGCAAGTCTTCAATGCCGCGTGGTTCACCGAAATAGACACCGCCCGCCAACTCGCGCACGAACAGGATATCAAGCCCGGCGACATATTCGCGCTTCAGGCTTGAAGCATCCGCCAGCGCATCAAAGCACATGGCTGGCCTGAGGTTTGCGAACAGGTCGAGTTCCTTACGTATCCGTAACAAGCCAGCTTCCGGGCGCTTGTCATAGTCTGTCTTGCCGTCCCACTGCGGCCCGCCCACGCAGCCCATCACGATAGCATCAGACGCTTTCGCTCGCGCCAGGGTCTCATCCGTTAGTGGATGGCCAAACTCTTCATAAGAGCAACCACCGATCAGGCCTTCGCTCACGTCAAAGGACACACCATAGGCACCCTCAATCCAGGTCATCACGCGTTTCACTTCCGCCATGATTTCAGGGCCAATACCGTCACCGGGCAGGAGCATTACTTTATGCGTCGTGGTCATAGTCGAACTCTCAATTTGTCTCAGCCGCGGAACAGCCACGGGGTCATGATTTTTTGCTTGTCTTCATAAGACTTGATCGTGCCTTGGGCTTGCAGCGTCTGGCCAATCTCATCAAGCCCGTTAAGCAGCATTTCCTTATGCGCCGGATTGAAATCAAACTCATACTTGGCGTTCTGGCATGTCACCGTCTGGTCATTCAGGTTCACATGAATCTCATGCCCGGCCTCAGCCGCCAGCACCAGTGCGTCCACCTCTTCCTGCTTCAGGGCGACCGTGAGGATGCCGTTCTTCACGCAGTTGCCCGCGAAAATGTCTGCAAACGATGGCGCGATGATACAGCGGTAACCCAGCTCGGCGATTGCCCAGGGGGCATGCTCACGGCTTGACCCGCAGCCGAAGTTGTCGCCCGCGATCAGGATCTTCGCGCCCTTGTAGCGCTCCCCGTCGAACACATTGTCCGGGATCAGCTTGCCGTCCACGTCATAGCGCACGGTCTCGAACGCATGCTCGCCAAAGCCAGTGCGTTTGATCGACTTCAGGTGCTTCGCCGGAATGATGATATCGGTGTCCACATTCACGCGCGGGAAGGGCGTGGCGATGGAGGTGACGCTGATGAATTTTTCCATGGGTCTTCTTCTCGCTTAAAAGTCACGCACGTCGACAAAGTGGCCGGCGATGGCCGCTGCTGCCGCCATGGCGGGGCTCACCAGATGCGTGCGCGCACCGGGGCCCTGGCGGCCCACGAAGTTGCGGTTCGATGTGGACGCCACATGCTCGCCCGGGCCTGCCTTGTCCGGGTTCATGGCAAGGCACATGCTGCAGCCCGGGTCGCGCCACTCGAAGCCCGCGTCGGTGAATATCTTGTCGAGGCCCTCTTCTTCCGCCTGCAGTTTCACAAGACCTGAGCCCGGCACGATCATCGCCTCAATGATATTGTCCGCCACCTTGCGGCCCTTGATGACGCTGGCGGCCTCGCGCATATCCTCGATCCGGCTGTTGGTGCAGCTGCCGATAAACACGCGGTCAATTTTGAAGCCTGTCATCGGCGTGCCGGCCGCGTATCCCATATAATCCAGCGCCTTCTCGACCGCCTCGCGTTTGGCCGGGTCCTTGAAGTCATCCGGGCTTGGGACATTCGCGGTTACCGGCACCACGTCCTCAGGGCTGGTGCCCCAGGTCACAAGTGGCACGATGGCGCTGCCGTCGATTACGATCTCTTTGTCGAAATGGGCGCCCTCATCGGACTTCAGCGACTTCCAATAATTCACCGCCGCGTCCCACTGCCCGCCTTTTGGCGCATAGGGGCGGCCCTTCAGATAGTTGAAGGTCTTCTCATCCGGCGCCACAAGCCCTGCGCGCGCGCCCGCCTCGATGGACATGTTACAGAGCGTCATTCGCCCTTCCATCGAAAGCGCCTCGATCACCGGGCCCGCATACTCGATCACATGCGCTGTACCGCCGCCGGTGCCGATGGCGCCGATGATGGCCATGGTCACATCCTTGGCGGAACAGCCCTTCGGCAGCTCGCCCGTCACTGTCACGCGCATGTTCTTGGATTTCTTCAGCTCAAGCGTCTGGGTTGCCAGCACATGTTCAACCTCCGACGTCCCGATCCCGAACGCGAGCGCGCCAAAAGCCCCGTGGGTGGAGGTGTGGCTGTCGCCGCACACCAGCGTCACGCCTGGCTGGGTAAAGCCCTGCTCGGGGCCCACCACATGCACGATGCCCTGCCGGTCATCCGTCATATCGATATAATCAAGGCCGAATTCCTTGGCGTTCTGTTCAAGCGCCGTCAGTTGCGCTGCGGACATCGGGTCAGGGTTCGGCTGGTCGCGGTCTTTTGTCGGCACGTTATGGTCCGGCACCGCGATGATGCTGTCCACACGGTGGACCGGGCGCCCGGCCGCACGAAGGCCATCGAACGCCTGCGGGCTGGTCACTTCATGCACAAGATGCCGGTCGATATATAGAAGGGCCACACCATTGCCGCGGTCTTCCACAACATGATGGTCCCAAATCTTGTCGTACATCGTACGTGGCATCGTTTTTGGCATCGTCAACTCCAGTCAGCATCCGCCGGTGAAAGAACCCTTCGCGCGCAAAGCCTTTTCAGCCATCGGCGCCAGTAAGTTCAGACCGGCCAAAATGAAAAACGGGGGCAAGACCCGCGTCCCGCCCCCGTTCTTTATATCCACCCTCAGCGCTTCGCAACAAATAATAAGCGAAGCGCCGAAAGTTTGAAATATTATTTCGCGTTCTTGCCGCGATTGAAGTCTTTCTTCTCGGCGATACGAGCAGACTTACCAGTACGGCCACGCAGGTAGTAGAGCTTCGCACGACGTACTTTACCGCGACGAACAACAGTGATGCTGTCAACAACTGGGCCATAGAGCGGGAATACACGCTCAACGCCTTCGCCGTAAGAAATCTTACGTACGGTGAAGTTGGAGTTCACACCTTTGTTGGAACGGGCGATACACACGCCTTCATAAGCCTGGATACGCTCACGCTCGCCTTCGCGAACCTTCACGTTAACACGCAGGGTGTCACCAGCACCGAATGCAGGGATTTCTTTGCCTTCGGTCAGCTTTTCAATCTGCTCTTGCTCGAGCTTCTGAATAATGTTCATCGGTCTTCAACCTTTTTTCTTGTTTGCCTGCTCATAGGTCGACCAGAGATCCGGCCGGCGTAAACGGGTCAACTCTTCTGCTTTTTCACGGCGCCACTGGGCGACGCGTTTGTGGTGCCCACTTGTGAGCACCTCGGGAATTTCCCGACCTTCCCAGACCGCTGGCCTGGTGTATTGCGGATACTCAAGTAACCCGCTTTCGAAGCTCTCTTCGTCGAGCGTCTCGGTCTTGCCCATGATACCCGGCAGCAAACGAACCACCGCATCCAGCATCACAAGCGCCGCGGGCTCACCACCCGAGAGGATAAAATCCCCAACGCTCACTTCTTCCACGCCCCGGGCTTCAAGAACGCGTTCATCAACGCCTTCGAAGCGACCACACAGTAGCGTGACACCCCCTGCTTCCTGCCAGCGCTTCGCTTCGGATTGATCGAAGCGTTTGCCGCGTGGGCTCATGTAAACCAGGGGCCATTCAGGCTTGGCATCCGCGCGTGCAGCATCGATTGCCTTGCCCAAAATATCGGCGCGCATCACCATCCCCGGGCCACCGCCCGCGGGGGTATCGTCCACCGAGCGGTGCTTATCGCTCGAAAAATCGCGGATGTCCAGCGTTTTTAGCGCCCACCGGCCCTCATCAAGGCCTTTTCCTGCGAGCGACTGCCCAAGGCACCCCGGGAACATGTCCGGGAAGATGGTCAGTATCTGTGCGGTGAAAAGCGGGTCCATTATTTGCCCCCCTTTTCAGCGTCATCCGAATCGCGTTCGCTGACCTGGGTTTTGACCCAGTCATCAAACAGGATTTCCACATAGCCCGCCTTCACATCCACCACCGGCACAAAGGCCTTGCGGAACGGGATGAAGGCGTGGCGGCCAAGACCCTTGAGCGGGGTCACAAGCACCAGTTCCAGCAGGTCTTCCGCGCCAAAGTTTTCAACCGCGCGCACAAGCCCAACCACATCGCCCGACGGATCACGCGCCTCAAGGCCAATGAGGTCTGCCAGATAGAACTCGTCTTCATCCTCGGCCTGCAGCGCATCGCGGGGGACATATATCTTGGTGCCTTTCAGCGCCTGCGCATCCTCGCGGTTCATAACGCCCTCAACCCGCACAATGAAGCCGTCTTTTGCTTCGCGCAGCAGCTTGAGCTTGAGGGCAGGGCCGCCCGCGCCTTTATGAAGGGCGGGATATGAAAACAGGGCTTGAGGCACATCGGTGAAAGACTTCAGGCGCACGTCGCCCCTTACCCCGTGTGAGCCCGCAAAGGCACCAACAGAGATCCAGCCGTCTTCCACGCCGCGCTGGCGGCGTTCTTCCGATGCGTTTGTCATGTCTATCGTCCTGACAACAAAAGTCAGCCGCGTGTCTATGTGGCATGGGGACGCGAGTCAAGAAATAGAAGCCTTGCCCACGCCTCCGGCTACTGCTCCGTGCCGTAGCCGTCGGCGCTATAGTCGCTCCTGAAATCAGGCTTGATGGCAAGCGCCTTGAGGAACTGCGCCTGCGCTTCTTCAAGCTGCCCCATGCGGCTGTAGGCGAAAGCGAGGCTGTCATAGACCTGCGGCGCACTTGGGAATGTGGCTTCAAGCGCCCGGAAAACATCAAGCGCCTGATCCCATTCCTTGTCAGCCAACAGCGACATACCAAGCTCATTCAGCGTGCGGCCGATGAACTGGCCATAGCCCGCTTCATCATAAATATCCCTGAAGCGTTCGCTGAAGGCCTGCGGCCCGAGCTTCTGATACTGGCGATAGGCAAAGACATGCGGCGGCAGCGTGACGGGCGCATGGCTGCCTTCGCGGATAACAGAAAGCACCCGGCCAGAGATCAGCTCTGCTACCAGGTTATCTGTGTTGGCCAGCACCACAATCTGATAGTCGCTCCCAAAGTCCAGCTCGACAGCTGTGCTGAGGCCCGCGCCACCACCGAAAGAGGCCCAATGGTCCCGCGCGCCACCGAAATAGCTTTTGAAGGCATCGCCTTTGCGCGACAGCAACTTGTCCGAATAAAACAGCCCCCGAAAGAAGGTGAGCACGTCACCCGCCGTCGCTTCAATGCCGCCATCCGGGCCGTGATGTTCCGTCACACCAACAAAGGCCTGTTCGCCCGCATAATTGAAGCTGTAGCGCAGGGACTGGCCAGGGTGGCCAGGTGCGTAAGGATAGACCGAATTTTTCAAGGAGAGCGGCTTAAAGATATTGTCGTGCAAAAGCACTTCAAAGCGCTTGCCTGTCACCTTCTGAAGCACGGCCCCAAGAACGGTATAGCCATAATTGGAATAACGGCTATCGCTGCCTGGATCGAACAGGAGCGGCGCGGTGCGCAGAAGCTCAAGCCGTTTCTCGATCGTGTCGAAAGCCAGCTGATTTTCCCTATATGCAGCGGTGAAGATATCCGGAAAGCCAGACCGGTGGTGCAGTAACTGGCTGATGGTGATACCCGCGGCCCGTGGGTCCGCAAATCCAAGGTCAAACTGGTCGAGTGTATCATCCAGGCTAAGCCTGCCCTTTTCCACCTGCTGCAGCACCAGCACAGCAGTGAAGTGCTTCATGATGGAGCCAAGGTTGAAGCGGGTCTGCAGGCTGTTGGGCACGTTCGCTTCCCGGTTTGCAAGGCCATAGGCGCGTTCAAACACAGGCGTGCCCGAGTGTGCCAGCACCACTACACCGTTGAACCAGCCAAGATCGGCATAGGCATCGGCGATTTCATCAACCTTGCTGGCAAGCTGCACTTGCGTGATTTCCGCGCTGCCTTCGGCAGCTTCAGCCGCAGCGAAGACACCCGCCACCGCCATGGACACTAGCATCGCTGCCGTCATCACCATCAGACCAAGTCTTTTCATACACCACCTTCGCAATTAGCCGTTTAAATTAGGGTATAGTCATAAAAAACAGCGCGCGAAACTTTTCGAAAATCGAAGTGACTAAAGCTCAATAAAAAACGGCGTGCAGGTTGCCCGGCACGCCGTCTTCTATTCGCAAGTAGCAGTTAAGCTTACTCAGCAGCAGCTTCTTCTGCGGCAGCTTCTTCAGCTGGAGCTTCTTCTGCAGGTGCTTCAGCAGCAGCCTTTGCAGCTTCTTCAGCTTCCTTCGCAGCTTCAGCAGCAGCTTCAGCTTTGGCTTTTTTCTCTTCGATCAGGTCGAGAGCTTTCTGGCCAGGCTTCGCTTTGTTCGGGTTGTTGCGAACTTTCTTTTCAAGAACGCCAGCAGCTTCCAGGAAGCGAGCAACACGGTCAGAAGGCTTCGCGCCTTTGCCCATCCACTCTTTAACGCGGTCCATGTCGATGTTCACACGGTTCTCGTCGTCTTTTGCGAGCATTGGGTTGTAGGTGCCAACTTTTTCGATGAATTTACCATCGCGAGCGGAGCGGCTGTCAGCCACAACGATGCGGTAGTAAGGACGTTTCTTCGCGCCACCACGGGCCAGACGAATTGCAAGTGCCATTTTATTTTCCTTTCAGATTCCCCGCCAACTGTGGCCGGGGAGTATTCTCAAGTTTCAGTGCGTTCTTGTTTAAGAGAACAGTTTGTCAAATCCTGGTGGAAGGCCACCGGGCATACCGCCGCCCATTCCACCTGGCATCATTGGCATCCGGCCCTTTTTGCCCATAGCGGACATCTTCTTCATCATTTTGGCCATCTGCATATGCATTTTCAGGAGCTTGTTAACCTCTGGCACGCTGGTGCCTGACCCCGCCGCGATCCGCTTCTTGCGGCTGGCGTTGATCATTTTTGGTTGTTTGCGCTCCTTCTGCGTCATGGAAGAAATGATCGCTTCCTGACGCTTGAATACCTTGTCGTCCATGCCTGCATTCATGGCGCCCTTCAGCTTGCCCATACCGGGCAGCATGCCAAGCACACCTTTCATGCCGCCCATCTTCGCCATTTGCTGAAGCTGGGTGCGCAGGTCATCAAGGTCGAATTCGCCTTTGGCCATTTTCTTGGCCATTTTTTCAGCGTCTTCTTTTTCAATGGTTTCGGCGGCCTTTTCCACGAGGCTGACAACGTCGCCCATGCCGAGGATCCGGCTTGCCACACGCTCGGGATGGAAATCCTCCAGCGCGTCCATCTTTTCACCGGTACCCGCAAGCTTGATCGGCTTGCCGGTAACAGCCCGCATGGAAAGCGCCGCACCGCCACGCCCGTCACCATCCATACGCGTGAGCGCCACGCCGGTAATCCCGACCTGCGCATCAAATTCTTTCGCCACATTGACGGCGTCCTGGCCCGTCAGGCTGTCTGCCACCAGAAGCGTTTCAAGCGGCATCGCTGTGTTGCGAACGGCGACAACCTCAGCCATCAGGCTCTGGTCGATATGCAGGCGGCCCGCAGTATCGAGCATGACAACGTCATAGCCCTGCAGCTTGGCGGCATCCATGGCGCGGCGGGTGATATCCACCGGCATCTGGCCCTCAATGATCGGCAGCGTCTTGACGCCGATCTGCTCGCCCAAAATCTTCAGCTGCTCTTGCGCGGCCGGGCGGCGTACGTCGAGGGACGCCATGAGAACCTTCTTGTTCTCTTTTTCCGTCAGGCGCTTCGCGATCTTCGCGGTCGTCGTGGTTTTACCGGAACCCTGCAGGCCCACCATCAGGATCGCCACCGGCGGCACACCCGCCGTGTTGATCGCGCTAGTCTCACTGCCGAGCATGGCGACCAGTTCGTCATTGACGATCTTGACAACCTGCTGGCCTGGCGTGACCGACTTCAGCACCTGCTGGCCAATAGCCTTTTCTTTCACGCGGGAGACGAAATCCTTGACGACCGGCAGCGCAACATCGGCCTCCAGAAGTGCCACACGCACTTCCCGGAGCGCCTCAGAGACGTCCGATTCCTTCAGCGCACCACGGCGCTTCAGGCCATCAAAAATACCACTCAGCCGGTCAGACAGGCTATCAAACATATGCAAAACCACCTTTGCAACGGTTCATAATTCACTTTTCCCAACAAAGACTTAGCCAAATGACTATCGCACCAGTGGGCGAAACTCGCTGACTGGTGGGCACCCCAAAGCTCGGGTCTTCGTAGGCGCATCTGGTTTGTCTCTTCCTGTGGGAAGCGCGCCTTTCTTATGAAGAACGGTGCTTTAAGTCAAGTAAAACAGGCATCTAATGGCTGCCGTTCGCGCCATCTGGTTTCAACACCGCCTGAATGGTTTCCAGCAGTTCATCGATTATGATGGGCTTGCCCACGCAGGCATCCATCCCGGCCTTGAGATAGCTTTCCACGTCCGCCTTCATCGTGTTGGCTGTCAGGGCAACCACCGGTGGCGGCGCTTTCATCTTTTCCTTGATGAGCCTGGTGGCCGTTGGCCCGTCCATGACCGGCATGCGTACATCCATCAGCACCAGATCAAAAACACCCCCTGTCTCTGTCGCTGCAGCCACCGCATCTTCGCCATTTTCCACCACCGTTATGTCCCAGCCACGCTGCTCCAGAAGTTTGCAGACCAGAAGCTGGTTGATCAGATTGTCCTCTGCCACCAAAACCTTCAGCGGCCCCAACGCGGCCAGACCATCGCCGGCAGACTGGACAGAGGCTTCCCGCAGCACCTTCTTCGCCCGTGGTAGGGTTACGGTCACACGGAACTCAGACCCCGCACCAAGCTCGCTTTTCACGTCGATATCGCCATCCATCAGCTCGATCAGCTCCTTGATGATGGCAAGCCCCAGCCCGGTTCCCGTCTGGCGGCGGGTATTGTCGTCCCCCAGTTGTTCAAAACGTTCAAACAGATTTGAAATGCGTTCCTTGGGAATGCCCGACCCGGTATCGCACACACGCCAGGTCAGGCGCGCGGCTTCGGCTTCCTGCTTGATCTCGAGATAAATATCGGCGCCACCCTTGTCGGTAAATTTGATGGCATTCCCCAGCAAATTGAACAGAACCTGGCCAAGCCGCACGCTGTCGGCTTCCACCCACAGCTCCTTCTGCTCGGGCACATGCACCGTAACCGATATGCCTTTTGCCTCGGCCTGCCCGCGCAGCATTCCCGCAATATCGCGGGTCATGGCGACGGCATCCATCGGGCCGACAACAAGTTCGAACTTGCCGGATTCAAGCTTTGAGTAATCAAGAATATCGCTAATGATGGCCAGCAGATATCCGGCGCTTGTTTTCGCCGTTTTCAATAGCTGCTTCTGCTCTTTCGTCAGCCTTGTGTCGCGCAACAGGTCCATCATGCCCAGCACGCCAGTCAGGGGCGTTCTAAGCTCATGGGTCATATTGGCCAGAAAGCGGTCCTTCGCCTTGATTGCATCTTCAAGTGACTGGGCCTTGTCTTCCAGTTGGAGCTGCAGCTCCACCCTATGCCGGATGGCCGGCGCCCGGGAAAGAAAGGCGCCAACCGATATTATGGTACAGGCACCCAGAACGGCAAAGGCATCCACGCCCACATCTGGCAGATAAAACAGAGAAATAACAAAGCAGGTAACACAAACGCCTACGAGCACAATCCAAACACGCAACTGAGCGGTGATCAGACCGAATACAATGATTGCCAGCCCAGCGCTGAGAAGTTGGTTCTTGTTTCCGGTAAAATACATATTGAAAAATATGTTGAACACCAACAGGAGACCGACCGAGATTGTCATCGACTCCACATACAGGGGCTTTAAATGCTCTCGACGGCACAACAGGAAGAAAACAGTGCAGACAGCCACAGCGCCCAGTGCGCCCGAGACAAGATAAGGAGCTGTTTCCGGCGGGAGCTTTACCAAGTAAGCCACACTGCGCAGCAGGTAATAAAGCGCAACGCCAATGGAGGCCACTTTCAGATAATTCTGGGCAACACCATTCATCTCCGCCTGAACACGTTCAGCCGTATAGCGTTGGTCCACCCCAATACCACCTGGCGGAATATTGTTGCTCACGGAAACCCAACCCCAATGTTGCGATGCAAGCATTTACCCACAGTCAGAGCAAATAGGCAAGCCGGGTCAGGCACTTTCTCCGCTTGCCTTTTTGTCGCGTGTCGTCAACACTCTAGCGATGGCACTTGTTAGGTCAGCCATATTGATCGGCTTGCCCACGTGGGCGTCCATTCCGGCTTCCAGATACCGCTCGACATCCTCTTTCATGGTGTTTGCCGTCAGAGCAATCACCGGCGGTGGGTTGACCATCTTGTCCTTGATGATACGGGTGGCGCTGAGGCCATCCATCACCGGCATCTGGACATCCATGAGCACCAGATCATAGGGCTGGTCTGTCTTGGTTACCGCTGCAACCGCCGCTTCGCCATTTTCCACGATCTGCACTTGCCACCCCTGTTTGGTCAACAGGCGTTGGATCAGCGTTTGGTTCACCATATTGTCTTCGGCCACAAGGATCCTGAGCGGCAACGACAACACGGCTTCCGGCTCTGACACAGTCGGTGCAGTTGCCAGCTGATCCGCATTCACTCGCTCAAGCGGCACTGTAAAACTGAATTCAGTACCCTTACCCACCTCGCTTGCAACTTCCACAAATCCGCCCATCAGCGCCAGAAGTTCACGAATGATGGCAAGACCAAGCCCCGTACCGTGCTGTTGCTGACGTGTTGCGGAAGCGTCCATCTGCTCGAATCGGTCGAACAGCTTCTCAATCCGGTCCTGCGGGATACCGGCGCCGGTATCAGCAACAATCCATTCAACGGACAGCCCGCTCGCATGATCATGCAGCTTCAAACTTACGGTCACACCGCCCTTTTCGGTAAATTTAATGGCATTGCCCACAAGATTGAAAAGCACTTGCCCGATGCGAAGGCCATCGCCTTTTACGGCGACCGGTTCTTCCTCAGGCAAATCAAGTGTCAGGGAAATATTCTTCACCTGCGCCTGCGCCCTGAGCATCTCAATAACATCACGGGTGAGGGCCACAGCGTCCATCGGGGCAGGCTTCAGCTCAAACTTGCCGGACTCAAGCTTCGAAAAATCCAGGATGTCATTGATGATGGACAAGAGATACCCAGCGCTTGTTTTCGCGGTATCCAGAAGGCGGGTCTGCTCTTTTGTCAGCCTGGTATCCCGCAGCAGGTCCATCATGCCCAATACGCCGGTCATCGGTGTGCGAAGATCGTGCGTCATATTGGCCATGAAGCGGTCCTTGGCCTTGTGCGCGGCTTCAAGCTTCTGGGCTTTGTCGATCAACTCGACCTCCAATTCCATCCGGTCCTGAATGACCGACAGCCGGGCCTTGAACGCCAGCAGGGAAAGCGCTGATCCAGTGAGTAGATAAAAGAAAAAGGGCTTGCCATCAGGCGGCCCAATCGTCGCCAGCACAGCAACGTAGGCCAGAACCACCAAAGTCCCTTGTGCGAGCCAGTTCCATAGCGAGATGGTTCCAAGGCCAACCGCCATCAACACGAACGACATGTTTGGCGTGATTTCACTGTTGAAGCCCTGGATATAGGCCCACCCGGTATTGAAGATCAGAATCAGGCAGATAATGAAGAAGTGTACCTCTACCACCGGTCGCGACAACACCAGCTTCTTGGCCTGCCGGGAAACCACCAAGCCATAGAGTGCTGCAGCAAAGGCGGGAACAGCAAGGGCCACCGGATCCACCTCTTTGGAGGTGACGAGGAAAGCAGCGCCCCTGATGCTATAGAAAACAGCAAGTATCATGGCCATGGCGCTCAGGTAGCGCTGAGAAATCTTGTTCAACTCAACAGCCAATAAGTCAGGCACCGCCGTGCGGCCATCTTCAGGGGGCCCGACATCATGCTTATCTGTGGCCAACTCGGTCACGCGCCCACCTGCTCCCTGTTCTGCCGCTCAGAAAGCACAGCCTGCACAGCCTGCCTGAGTTGATCTATCTGGATCGGTTTCCCAACCACTGCATCCATCCCAGCCTCATGATAGGCCGCAATATCTTCTGCCATCGTGTTGGCTGTTAGCGCAATGATCGGCACCTGAGAGCGCTGCCCGCCTGATTTCCGGATGGCCTTCGTTGCCTCGACCCCGTCCATGCCCGGCATGCGGACATCCATCAGGATCAGATCGAAATCACTCCCAAGCGCCGCTTCCAGCGCCTGGTTGCCGTCCTCCGCAAACGACAAATTCCAGTTCAATCGTCCCAGGAGTTTCTCAATCAACATCCGGTTGATGTTGTTGTCTTCCGCCACCAGCACAGACAGCCCTTCCGGTACTACATTAACCGCCAAGTCTGCGCCAGCATCAAAGGCATCTTGCCCTGCGCCCTCGAACGCCAGCGGCATCTGCACCTCAAAGACAAAGCGCGCACCTTTTCCTTCCGCCGCTTCGGCATACAGACGCCCGCCCATCAGAGCGGCGAGCTCGCGGCAAATAGCCAGTCCAAGCCCCGCACCGCCCTGCTTCTTTATCGCCGACCCATCGGCTTGCTCAAACCGCGAGAAAAGCCTCTCCAGTTCCTCATTCGAAAATCCGATGCCGGTGTCCTGCACCTCAAATATCATATGTCGCCGCCCAGCCCCCTCTGGGCCCAGACGCACACTGACATCCACCTTACCCTTGTCTGTAAACTTGATGGCATTACCAACCAGGTTGAACAGTATCTGCCCAACACGGACACTGTCCCCCAGCGTTTCCGGGAAAGGCTCAGCGCCTTCATGGAACTTCAGCTCCAGCCCTTTTTCAGTCGCAGTGGGCGTCAGCAGATCAACAATCTGCCGGGCGACCTCATCTGCCCTGAAGGCTTCCCCCATGAGGTCCAGCTTGCCCTCTTCCATGCGGGCCAGGTCCAAAATATCGTTGATCAACGTCAACAGTGTGTTCGCGCTGAATTGCGCAGCCTTAAGGAATTCCTGTTGCTCGTCCGTCAGCCGGGTATCCCCCAGAAGGCGCATCATGCCAAGCACACCCGTCAACGGGGTTCTCAGTTCATGACTGGTATTGGCAAGGAAAACACCCTTTGCTTCATTGGCACGCTGTGCCTCCAGTGCTGCTTTTTCCGCTTCCTTCAAAAGGTCACGTGCCTCGCGTGCCCGGGCGGCCAACGCCTGGGATTTGGACCGGTTGGATATCAACAGTCGCTCAACGTTGCTGAGCGTGCGGTAGCGCTGAAAGAAACACAGCCCACTCAGGACGATACTGGCGACCCCCATGAAGGCAATATGCATCGTCAAAGGCCCACCGATTCCTATGAGGCAACTGACGAACGTGACGGAACATAAAGCGACCAAGCCGATGTAAAGGATCGGCAGAAGGGTGATGAAACCAAATGCGAGCAGGACAAGCATGAAGTTCGTCAACTGCAGCAGATCGCCTGTCATCTCCACATGCACGAAGACCAGTATAATGACCGAAAAGGCAGACGGCAGGAAGGCAACATGACTGAGGCGCGCCGGTATCTTCTTAAGCTTCAGCAGCCACCATGTGGCCATACCAATGGCCGACGCCGAAAATGAAAGAAGTGCAAGCACATAGCGGATTTCGGCAGGCAGAACGATAAGATGGGAAATGCCGGTAAAAACATAATAGCAGGACATCACCAGCAGGATGGTAGGCAGTTGGCCCAGATAAAGACCGTCCAGCGCCTGGCGCACTTTAAGTGCACGGCTGGATTTTCGGCTGATATTTTCGCTCACCAATGATGCCACCTGCGGCGCATCCTCTTCCCTTCAGCAGAACCTGTCTCTCCCAAAACAGGCCATCCCCCAGATCGCGACTGAAGCCTGCACTATATCTCCGAAAAAATAAAGGGCAGGTAAACCTGCCCTTTAAAATCTGCTTTTGTTGCCGAAGCCTTAGGAATTGGCTTCGATAAAGGCGTCCACCTGTTCTTCCAGGATCGTCAGCGGCACAGCCCCGCCCTTCAGCACCAGATCATGGAATGCCTTGATGTCAAACTTGTCGCCAAGGGCGTCACGCGCCTTGTCGCGAAGCCGCAGCATGGTCAACTGGCCAATCTTGTAGCCCGTCGCCTGACCTGGCCATACAATGTAGCGCTCAATCTCGGTGACCACATCGCTCATGGCCATGCCGGTATTGGAGGCCATATAATCAATCGCCTGCTCGCGGGTCCATTTCTTGGCATGAATGCCGGTGTCAACCACCAAACGCACAGCCCGGAACAGTTCAGACTGAAGCGCGCCGATCTTGTCGTCGTTGGTTTTCATGAAGCCAAGCTCCCAGCCCACACGCTCTGCATAAAGCGCCCAGCCTTCCACATAGGCACCATAGTGACTGAACTGACGGAACATCGGCAGGTCTTCCTGCTCCATCTGCAGGGCGATCTGATAATGGTGGCCCGGCACAGCTTCATGGTAGGTCAGCGCGCGCATGCCATACTTCGGCGTGCCTTTAATGTCATAAAGATTGGCATAGAACTGGCCAGGACGGCTGCCGTCCATGGCAGGCTGGTTATAGTAACCACCGGGTGCGCCCTGCTCCATGAATTCAGGCACCCGCACAACCTCAACAGGCGCCTTTGGCTTCATGTTGAACTGGTCCGCGATACCTGCGTCAATTTCCTCGATCATGGCTGTATAGTCCGCCAGAATTTGTTCGCGTCCCTCAGCTGTGTCAGGATAATAGTGACGTGGTTCGTCTGCGTAGGCTTCAATCAGCTCAGCGAATGGGATCGATGTGTCATAGCCCATCTCAGCAAATATCCCGAGCATCTGGCCCTGCAGGCGCGCCACTTCGCTGAGGCCAAGCTGGTGAATTTCTTCGGCCGTCATATCCGTAGTGGTGAAATGCTCAAGACGCGTTTTGTAGAAACGCTCGCCGTCCGGGAATTTCCAGGCACCGGCATCGTTGTTTGACTTGGCTTTCAGCGTCGCCACATACTGCTGCAACTCACCCCAGATCGGGTTGATGACATCAGTAATCGCCGCTTCGATCTCACCCAGAATGCGGGCTTTATCAGCGTCGGATGCGTCTTCAAGGCCTTCGATCTTGTCTTTCACGCCCGCATAGAAGGCGTTTTCTTTCGGATCGTCTTTGACGAACGGTTTCAGCTGCGCTTCGACTTTTTCAAGAATGAAGGTTGGCGGAATAATGCCGATTTCCTCGCGCTTCTTCAGTTGCTCCATAAACTGGTCGAACTGGGTGCGGGCAGCATGCAGGCGCGCCACATAATATTCAGCCTCATCCAGATCCTGAATCGAGTGCGTCCCGGTCATGAAAGCGGGGAAATTATTGTGCCAGCCATAGAGCTGGGTCAGCGGATAATTGTAATAATCATATTCCGGATGCTCGAGGTCTTCCTTCAGGCTATAGGCCATCAGCTTCTTGTTGAAGCGTTGCTCGGCGTCCAGGCCCTCGTCCTCATAAGACATCAGGATTTCATAGTTTTCCTGGGTCCGAGCGCGCTGCACTTCATCGTGCGCCAGCGACAGATCATCCAGTTCGGCATTGTGGCCGGTGATGCCCCATGGCTCCAGCATACGAAGCGAGCTCATGGTCTGAGGGCTGTCGAGCCCTTCCTTGACAA
This sequence comes from Kordiimonas lipolytica, assembly GCF_042651265.1. Taxonomy (GTDB): domain Bacteria; phylum Pseudomonadota; class Alphaproteobacteria; order Sphingomonadales; family Kordiimonadaceae; genus Kordiimonas; species Kordiimonas lipolytica. Next base: position 97,789 of record NZ_JBHSCR010000017.1, read on the forward strand.
TCACGCGGGTCTGGAAATCGTCGAAACTGAACGGTTTGAACCAGACAAGTTTGGAGACGTAAACACTCCCGGCAAGCACGGCAACTACGGCTATGCCGCCTAATAGTTTTTTGACAGACATCCTATCCTCCCTGTTGTTTTGTGTCGGCAGAATAGCCCAATCCTGAAAAGTCTCAAGCCGGTTCTTTCTCTGCCCGCCAGCATTGAAAAGACATTAAGGCCTTCACAGCAATCGCGGTTGCCGATATGGAGATAGGCAAGGGACAAGGGAGGAAACGGCATGGCCAACCAGCAGGGCGAGATTCACACCAACACAGAGACAAGGGCGACCTATCAGACCATCGGTCTGTTCCTTGGGCCGTTGCTGTTCTTTGCGGTGCTCTTCAGCGCCCCCCCTTCGGCCCTTTCGCAGGATGCCTGGTCTGTCGTTGCGCTTGCCATGCTGATGGCCACATGGTGGGCCACCGAAGCCATTCCGGTGCCAGCCACCAGCCTGTTACCACTTGTCATGCTGCCGCTACTGGGCGCCGCAAGCTCCAGCGAAGCGTCGCTGCCATACGCCAGGCCTGTTATTTTCCTGCTTCTGGGTGGCTTCCTGGCCGCCATGGGCATGCAGAAATGGGACCTGCACAGGCGTATCGCGCTGAATATCCTCGCCCGCGTGGGTGACCATCCGGCGGCCCTGATTGCGGGCTTCATGGCGGCTTCGGCGCTCCTCTCCATGTGGATATCCAACACAGCCACCACGCTGATGATCGTGCCCATCGCGCTGACGGTGGCGCAAACCATCCTGAAGGAAAAAGCCACCGGTCACCGCTTCACCATCGCGCTTCTTATCGGCTGCGCCTGGTCGGCTTCCATCGGCGGGCTTGGCACCTATATCGGCACGCCGCCAAACCTGTTTGTGAAAGACTTCATCCAGCTCACCACCGGCCGCGAAATCCTGTTCATTGAATGGATGATGTTCGCCGTACCGGTGGTGCTTGTGATGGTGCCCCTGGCGTGGCTGGTGCTGACCAAAATCTGCTTTCCGTTCGAAGCCCATCTGGCGCGTGGCGGCAGCGAAGTGGTGCAAAGCGAACTTGAAGCTATGGGCAAAATCACCACGCCTGAAAAGCGCGTGGCTGTTGTAATGACCTGCATGGCGCTGCTGTGGAGCTTCCGCCAGGTCCTGGTGGACCTGGAATGGCTGACGAGCCTTCTGCCATTCGTCGCCCGCCTCTCAGACATGCATATCGCCGTGGCGGCAGGCCTTGCCATGTTCGTGATCCCCGCAGGCGGCGGCGCGGTCAACAAACACAAGGCGCTCCTCAGCTGGGAAAGCGCTGTTGAACTTCCGTGGGGCGTGATCCTGCTGTTCGGCGGCGGCCTTAGCCTCGCTGCTGCCATTCAGGCTACCGGTCTTGCCGTGTGGCTTGGCAACCATATGGCTGGCCTGTCGGGCGCCCATCTGTTTGTCATCATGCTGGTGATTGTAGGTATGGTGATTTTCCTGACGGAACTGACCAGCAACACAGCCACCACGGCGGCGCTTGTGCCGGTTCTTGGCGCCCTCGCGACCAGCGCGGATATCGACCCCATCATGCTTGCCGCCCCAACAGCCATGGCCGCCAGCTGCGCTTTCATGCTGCCGGTTGCCACCGGCCCGAATGCGGTTGTCTTTTCAACCGGGCAATTGCATGTGCCGGACATGATGCGCGCCGGACTTTGGCTGAATGTGATCGGAACTTTTGTTGTGGCGGCGCTGTGCTACAGCCTGCTGCCCATGATCTTTGGCTAGTGGTTCCAAACGTCTGCTGGCGCGTCCACCATCGGGTGTGCCAGAAAGGCGGTGTTATCCGCGGCATGCTGCGCCAGGAAAGCCGCGCGCTCTTCATCCGTGAAGCCTACCTGCTTTTGTGGGCCCAGCATCTCCAGCAGTTCCGTCTCTGACCGGCGGCGGTTACCGCTCAGCCTGACCTCTTCGCCTATTGCCACATCACCCAGCCCCAGGAAGTCCATGGCCCACCGGCCGCGCGCCGCTGCAGGCGCGCTTTCAAGCACCCCAAAACGGCAGCAGCCTTGCAGGCCAGCTTCTTCCACCTGCTGCAAAAGCCCCAGCCACGAAACATTTTCAAGCCCGATAGAGGCGACATAGTCTGGAAAGGATGCGCGCAAGCCGCGCGGCACGCGAAAGGCATAGGCGGATTCAAGGAAGCGGTCCTGCCGCCGGGCGATGAACCTGAGCTCAACATCAAAGGATTTGGCGAGCGCTTTCACGGCCGTCAGGAAATTGCCAAAGTGGGGGTAAAAGCCGGCGTCACGCACGCCGGGCATCAGGCCCAGCAACAGCTCTTCGCTGATCACCACCCGGTCGGCTGGGATGCGCGCCAGCATGCGCACAGCTAACTTCAACCGAAATGCGGACACCAGCGACCCGCGCTCGTACCGGTACAGAAGTCTGAGCTGGCGGCCCGAAAGCCAGCCTTCCAGGTCTTCGCGCAGCAACACAGTGGTTCCCAAAGCCTCTATGGGCGCCCGGTAATCCCGCAACATGTCCTGCACGGCGGTCGACGCACAGCGGTGAAACCCCGCATGGATGATGATTTTCTTGTGTCCTGGCACGAAAGCAGCCCCAAGCCCCCAGATTCTATGTGTAGCGCGCAGAAATCCATAGACTCTGCGCCCCCAGACCCCATATAAGCTGCCTCATGGAAAAAGGCCAGCATATGCGCCCGTTCCTGAAGATGCATGGACTGGGCAATGATTTCATCATTTTCGACGCCCGCGAAGACGACTTCGCGCTGGCGGACGATGAGGTGCGCGCGCTTTCCAACCGCAGGCGCGGCATCGGTTGTGACCAGCTGATCATCCTGCGCACATCAGGCAAAGCAGACATCTTCATGGAAATCCGGAATGCCGATGGCGGCCGCGTGGGCGCCTGTGGCAACGCGACCCGCTGCGTGGGCCAACTGGTGCTGGACGAGACCGGCAAAGATAAAATCTCGATTGAGACCGATGCCGGGCTTTTGTCGGCCGAGCGCGCAGACGCTGGCATCAGCGTCAACATGGGCCCAGCCCGCCTTCTTTGGAACGAAATTCCCCTCGCCCGCGAAACCGATACCATGAAGGTGGATTTCGCCATGGGCCCGCTTTTTTCGCCCACCTGTGTGAATATGGGCAACCCGCATGCTGTCTTCTTTGTGGAAGACGCTGATGCAGTTGATCTGGCCTATTGGGGCCCGCAGGTGGAAAAGAACGCCCTGTTCCCGGAACGTGTGAATGCCTCCGTTGGCACGGTAAAAGGCGACACCATCCGCCTGCGCGTGTGGGAACGCGGCGCGGGCATCACTGACGCCTGCGGCACTGCTGCCTGTGCATCCCTGGTGGCCGCCAGCCGCCTTGGCCTTGTGGACCGCAAGGCCACTGTGATGCTGGACGGTGGCCCGCTTGAAATTGAATGGCTTCAGGATGGCACAGTGCAGATGACTGGTGCGGCGACGCTTGCCTTCAAAGGTGAGGTCGCGCTGTGAGCAGTGACGTGAAAAAAGAGCCGGAAATCGTTACCTTCGGCTGCCGCCTCAATGCCTATGAGAGCGAAGTGATGCGCCGCCACGCGGAAGACGCGGGCCTTGAGGATGTGATCATCGTCAACACCTGCGCTGTGACCGCCGAGGCCACGCGCCAGGCACGCCAATCCATTCGCCGCATGAAGCGCGAGCGCCCTGATACGCCAATCATTGTCACCGGCTGCGCGGCCCAGATCGACCCGACACAATTTTCCAAAATGGATGAGGTCGCCACCGTTCTTGGCAACCAGGAAAAGCTGGAGGCCAAAAGCTTCGTCGGGCTTGGCCGTGCGGGACTGGACCTGTCGAACGCGCCGCGCGTGCAGGTGAATGATATCTTTTCCGTCAAGGAAACCGCGGGCCACCTGATCGACGGTTTCGGCGAACGCGCCCGCGCGTTTGTTCAAATCCAGAACGGCTGCAACCACCGCTGCACTTTCTGCATCATCCCATACGGCCGCGGCAACAGCCGATCAACCGGTGTGGGCGAGGTGGTGGACCAGATCAAGCGCCTGGTGGACAGCGGCTTCAAGGAAGTGGTACTGACCGGCGTGGATATCACCAGCTTTGGTGAAGACCTGCCGGGCGCGCCGACGCTTGGCACGCTGGTGCAAAAGATCATCAAGCTGGTGCCGGACCTGCCGCGCCTTCGGATTTCATCCATCGACAGTATCGAGGTGGACGAACCGCTTTATGACGCCATCATCCATGAGCCGCGCGTGATGCCGCACCTGCACCTGAGCTTGCAGGCAGGCGACGACATGATTTTGAAGCGCATGAAGCGCCGCCACCTGCGCGGCGACGCCATTGAGTTCACAAACCGCGTACGGGCCGAGCGCCCAGACATGGTCTTCGGCGCTGACATCATCGCCGGTTTCCCGACGGAGTCTGAGGAGATGTTCCAGAACAGCCTCAAACTCGTCGAGGAATGTGACCTGACGTGGCTGCATGTGTTCCCATACTCAGAACGCGAAGGCACACCCGCCGCAAAAATTCCGAACCGCGTGCCGAAGCAGGTGCGCAAGGAACGCGCCGCCCGCCTGCGCGCCGCTGGGGATGCGCGGGTCGCAGACCTGTTCAAGCGCGCTGAGGGCACAGCCGCCAATGTGCTGGTGGAACGCATCGACCCGGACGGAAACGCCATCGGCCACAGCGAACAATTCATCCCGGTGATCGTTGAGGGCGCCGCGGAACCCGGCGATATTGTACCTGTACGCTTGACGGCGAGCTCCGAGCACGCCATGTCTGGCATCAAGATATAGCCAACGAACAAATAGCAGCCTTGAGTGCGCTTCATGTGAGAATGGGCGAAGCCCATCGGAGCGGAAGCAAGATAAAAAAAGGAGCCCCTGGGCGTGAGCGAGAAAAGAAGCTGGTTCCAGCGCCTGACTGGTAAGAAATCCGAAACGGAAGCGCAGCCGGAAGCCAAGCCGGAAGCCAAGGTTGAAGAGCAGGTCGCAGAAGCCGCAGAAGTGGTGCCCACGCCAGTTGTTGCTGAGCCTTTAGCAGAACTTGAGTCTACGCCTGAGCCCGCGCCGGAACCTGAGCCCGAGCCTGTCGCTGAACCGGTCGCTGAAGAAAAACCCGCTGAAAAGAAAAGCTGGTTCCAGCGCCTGAAAGACGGCCTCAGGAAATCCACCAGCGCCATCTCTGGCGGCATTGCGGATATCTTCACCAAGGGCAAGCTGGATGATGACACATTAGAGGAACTTGAAGACCTTCTGATCACGTCCGACCTTGGTGTCTCTGTTGCATCCAAGCTCACCGGCACGCTGGCGAAAGACCGGTTCGACAAGGAAATCACCGGCGACGAGGTGAAGGACGTTCTGGCCGCAGAGGTTGAGAAAATCCTCACCCCCGTCGCCAAGCCGCTTGATGTGAACAAAGGCCACAAACCGCACATTATCCTGATGGCGGGTGTGAACGGCGCGGGCAAAACCACCACCATCGGCAAGCTCGCGAAGAAATTCCGTGAGGAAGGCAAGAGCGTGATGCTGGCGGCGGGGGATACGTTCCGCGCCGCAGCGGTCGAACAGCTTCAGGTGTGGGGCGACAGGAACGGTGTGCCCGTTGTCACGAAAGAGATTGGCGCGGACGCCGCTGCGCTGGCGTTCGAAGCCGTTGAGCGCGCGCAAAATGAAGGCACTGACGTGCTGCTGATCGACACCGCTGGCCGCCTGCAGAACCGTGAGGAACTGATGGCGGAACTGGCGAAAGTCGTACGCGTGATCGGCAAGAAGGTTGAGGGCGCGCCGCATGACACGGTGATCGTGCTGGATGCCACCACCGGCCAGAACGCGGTTCATCAGGTGGAAGTGTTTCAGAAGCTTGCGAACATCACCGGCATCATCATGACCAAGCTGGACGGGTCCGCCCGCGGCGGGGTGCTGGTGGCCTGCGCCGAAAAGTTCGGCCTGCCCGTGCATGCCATTGGTGTTGGTGAAGCGATCGAGGACCTGCAGCCTTTCGACGCGCGCGAGTTCGCCCGCGCCCTTGTCGGCATTGAAGACTAGGGTACCGCTTTGGGTGAGCTGATCTATTACGTCGCTTTTGGAGCCATAGCCTTTGCGCTTGGCTATCTGGTTTTCTGGCTGTGGGACCGCAAGCAATCTGCGCCGATCATCGCCGCGATCCAGAATGGCCGATGGCTGACCCCGGTTGAGGAAGAAGGCGATGCGCCCGAGCCCCTAAGCCCGCAGGCCAGTTTTGACTATGCCGCCAGCTACGCCTCAGCCCTGAGGGGTGCTTTCGCATCCGCAACGCCCGCAAAGCTTGAGCGCCTGAACGCGCTGCTCGCGTCCCACCACAATCTGGAAAACCAATTGTGGCGCGACATGCCGATGCGGCTTCGGGAAGTCTTCAAAAGCTACGGCAAGGAATATTTCGCGCTTCTTGAAGCAGTGGCCGATCATTCAGCCAACCCGGTGCAACTGTATGCGGCCTTTCGCCTGGCCACCTGCCTGCCGGAAGCCCCGCAACATGTGCGGGAGCTTGGATTTGAAATTGGTAGCAACCCGGCCATCAAAGGGCTGCCCCGAAAGAAGACAGCTGGTTAGTCAGCCGCCGTCTTTTCGCGCCCCATGCGGCTGAACGTGCCGTCCTTCAGAACAAAGGCGTGATAAAGCGCGCCGACAAGATGCAGCCCTGCAAACCCCGCCAGCGCCCACCAGCCATAGATGTGGATTTCCTCGAACAGATGGTGCAGGTCCATATCCCGCTCGAACGGTGTCGGCACCGCGAACAAGCTGAAGAAGGGCACATCCCAGCCAACGGTCATCAGCGTCAGCATGCCAGCGGCGATAACCAGGAACACGCCAAGATACAGCGCCAGGTGCACACTGTGCGCCAGCGCATTCATACGTTTGGCATCCGGTTGAAGCGGCGCCGGGCGCGCACTTCTAAGGCGCACACCCAGCCGAACCACCATGACCGCAAGCAGCAAAAGCCCGAAGGAGGCATGAAGGATGAGAAGCTCTGTTTTCTCATCCCCGCGCGGCATATCCGCGAAGATGAAACCCAAAACCGACAGCCCGACCATCAGCAAAGCCACTAACCAGTGCAGCCCTTTGGCAAGCCAGCCATATCCTTCAGCGCTATTCCACATGTCTCTAGCCCTCATGCCTTAAAATTTTCCGGTCCAGCCAACACGGACCTTCGCATTCCGGCCCGCGTCCACGACACCTGCGAACACGCGCTCGGCTGCTGTATCAAAGAGATTATCAACCCCAAGGTCGATACGCAGGCCGTCAAGGCCACCCTGCGGCTGCCACACCAGGAACACATCCACCGTTTCGTAAGCCGGGCGTTCTTCAGCCACGTCATCCACCTTGTCAAACCGGCCCGCGAGCGTGACCCGCGTGCCCAGCTTGGCGTCAATTTCCGGCAGCTTCAGTTCGGCAGACGTGAACAGGCGGTTTGGCGAAAGGATACCGACATAGTCGCCCGTATCCTTGTCCCGGCCATTTACGCTGGAATAGGACGCCGCCAAGCGCACGCGTGGGCTCGAATAAACCGCTTCAAGCTCAAACCCGTCCATGGTGGCGCGGCCCGTGTTGACATTGCGGCTGGTGCCCGCGTTGCAGGTGCCGGGAAACCCGGGCACGAAGCAGGCCATGGAAAATTCGAAATTCACTTCAAGGTCGATCAGGTCCGTGACATCAGACGTGAAGTAGGACCCCTTCATGGTGAGGCGGTCCCCACCTGTGAAGAGATCAGCGAAGTCCACACCCGCGCCAAACTCCCATGTCTTTGACCGCTCAGGCCTCAGGTCCGTGTTGGGTATGAAGAAGTTGGGTGCCTGAAGCGTGGGGCCAAGCGGGATGGTGAAATGCACATCGTCCGCGAAGATCTCATTGAAGGATGGGGCGCGGAACGCCTCGCCGTAGCTGGCGAACAGCATCAGGTTTTCTATCGGCTCCCACGTGGCGGCAAACTTGGGCGACGTGGCGCTTTCATCTGTCTCCAGCGTCTCACCCAAGGCCTTGTTCTTGAAGCTGTCATAGCGCACGCCGGGCACCACATAGAATGCCCCCACCGGCGTATCGAGCGACAGTTCGACTTGCGAAAACAGGCCGGTGGTGTTGGCCACCGCGTCCGGCACGCCGCCCCGGGTGCCGTCAGCTGTCATGTTGTCGCTGCCCACCTGTTCGTCGCGGTAATATTCCGCGCCGTAGGTGAAGGTGACATTCGCTTTTCGCCCAAGCGCGAAGCGGCTGCGGTTATCAAGGGTAAAACCCTTGGTTTCCACATCACGGCCGATGATGCGGTCCGTATCCAGGTCATCTTCATCCACCCGCGCCTTGTTGATATAGGCCACAGCCTGCAGGTCTATAAGCTGGCTTTCGGGGTTGAAGTGCGTGCCCAGACGGAAAGTGTCGCTGACAACACGCTTGGCCATCAAGTCACCTTCATTATTGCCCTGGCCATTGTTGGGTTCGATGGCGTCATTACGGTATCCCATCCAACTGGCGCTCAGGCGCAAGGCATCCGTTGCCTGGTAGCTGGCTTTCACAAGGCCTGAGCCGATCTCATCGTCGGCAGAGAGCGTGGTGCCGTCGCCAAGCCCAATGTCTCCGGACTGGCGGAAGGTCAGGCTGGCGATCCCGTCAAGGCGGCCATCCGCAGACTGGCCAAATACCGTGGCGCCGGTCATCCACTCATTGCTCGCGACCTGAAAGCCAGCTTTGAGCCGGTAGCCAGCCCGCTCGCCGTCCGAAAGAAGATCGGCAGCATCAAGCGTGCGCATGCTGATCACGCCGCCCACGGCACCGGAGCCATAAAGCGATGACCCACCGCCGCGCACGACCTCCGCCGCTCCCAGAAGGTCGGGTTCGATAAAGAAACGCCCATCGTGGCCAGAGAGGAAGCTTTGTCGCACGCCATCAAACAGCACAACGACACCTTCACCCGCGACGCCGCGGATCGTGGGCGTTTCGCCTGTGCGCCGGGGCCCGCCATCAAAGCTGAGGCCGGGGACGGAAACGAACAGGTCAGACACACTGGCGGCCAGAAGATCATCCATTTCCTCGCGCGTGACCACGCTGACTGACGCAGGCACGCTGAAGGCTTCCACCTCATTCTTGGTGGCACTTACCGAAATTTCGGTAATGTCGGCCACTGTCTCTGCCACTGCAGGCAGCGTGGCGAACATGGAAACGCCGGCGCAAAGCCCGGCCTTCACTTTCACAAACTGGTACATAGTCTTGCTTCCCTTGATCAAATATGCCCGCCAGCGCCGCCGCGACTGCCATCTCACCTGCGAAGCCCCCCTCAATTCGCTTGAACTCTCCTGAGTTCCTGCGAGCTCTTCTGATTGCTCAGAAGAACTCTCTGAAGATTTCTCTCGAGAGCTTTCTGCAGAGTTCTGTGGGGACCCGAGCGGTTTTGCCTGAGGCATGTAAATAGTTATTGCAAATGATTCTTAATTTCATTAATAGCCTCATAGGTGAAGCTTTTTAATAATGCAAGTCAGAATTATTATTATTTTATCAAGCAAGAGGAACAAGAGATGACCAACAAAGCGATCCAGAGCTGGCGGCCGGTCAGGCAAGCCATGCTGGCAGCCGGGCTGATGCTGCTGTCGGCCTGCGCGGCAAACACCCAACCAGCCATTACCGCAAAGGCCCCAGTAAAAACGCCCGCGGCGGTAGAGACTGACTTCAAAGCTGACCGGGCCGCCATTCTTGCGATGGCTGGCGACTATAAGGTGACGTTCGATTTCCAGGAGACTGTGTCCTTCAAGGAGGGTTACACCCCGAAGGAACGCTACAAGACCGGCGGCTATGAAATGGTGCGCGTGATCGAAGACCGTGGCGACTTCATCAGCCTGCAGCATATTCTGGTGGTGGGTGACGGCGAAAAGGTCCCCTTCATGCCCATCAAACACTGGCGCCAGGACTGGCAGTATGAGCCCGCCACCATCATGGCCTTCAAGGGCGCCAACACCTGGCAAAAGCAAGTCCTGACAAAAGCGGAGCGCGCTGGCAAATGGTCGCAAACCGTCTATCAGGTGGATGATGCGCCGCGCTATGCTGCCGTGGCTGCATGGGGCCATTCAGGCGGCACCTCCGCCTGGACATCGCCCCCAAGCTGGCGCCCCCTGCCGCGCCGGGATGCCACCAAGCGCGACGACTATCATGTGATCGAGGCCGTCAACCGCCATGCACTCACGCCGCACGGCTGGGTCCATGAACAGGATAATTCCAAATTGGTGCTCACCGGCGATGCACCGAGGCTACTGGTGCGTGAAATCGGCGTAAACACCTATGATCATTTTGCTGACTTCAAGACGGAAGTGGGGACGGAATACTGGCAGGCCACCCAGGATTTCTGGGCTGAAATCCGCGGCGAATGGGACACGCTTTTCACTGAGAATGATGTGGTGGCTCTGACGCTTCTGGGGGAACCGTCAGAGCTTTATATGCAGATTTTGGGCATCGCGTCTGACGTGGCAGACGGCAAGAGAGGCGCGAAAGATGCGGCAGAGGAAGCGCTGGCGGTCCTGCATGATTATGTCGACACCAACCCCGCAGCACCCCTCACGCGCCTGCGTGCCGAGGCGACGGAGCAATCAGAAGGCGGCTACAGCCGATAAAATCAAAGGGGTAGGCGACCTTGTTGCCTGCCCTTCCTTATGCCTGTTTAGGCAGCAGGGCTGGCGGTTAATGCTGGGGGTGGACCGACAAAAGATCACCGCTGGTCTTCAGGCTTTCGTATGCCTGGCGCACCGCTTCCACCAGCCCGGGCTGAACCTGCTTGCCCGCAGCCAGGTAGAAGCGCTGGGTATCCGGCAGCTGTTCCAGCTTCATGAAATCCGGGTCCATCACCAGCTTGCCGTCCTCCAGATGGTGAAGTTCCTGCGCGATAAAAACGTCCGCACGGCCAGAAGCCACCACCTTCATTTCGCCCCGATGGGAATCGGCGACTTCGAAGATTTTGTCTTTCGGCATGCCAAGGTCCCGCAGGATCAGGCAGGAGGCATCGCCCAGCATGCAGGCTGCCGTATAGCGCCCCTGCTTGAGGGCTTCGATGGTGATCGGACGGTCTTCACCCTGTCGGCCATACAGATAGAGCGGGGTCTCAAAGACAGGAAAAAGCCAGTGGAAATTCGGCTCTCGCTCGGACTGGCGCAAGAGCGCATAGATAAGCGCATTATCCAGCTTGGTCGCGAGTGTATAAGCCCGGTTCCAGGGCACCAGCTTGATGTCATAATCCAGCCCGGTTTCACCCATCACCTGGCGGATCAGGTCTGCCGCAGGGCCGACCACCTGGCCACTATCATCAACTGAATTAAAATCACCGTAATTTTCGGTATAGACTACGACATCCGCAGCCATGACTGGGCGCGCTACCCAAAGCACCCCAAGAACGACCATAGCTGCATAATATTTTATCAAACCATTCTCCATTACCACCTGGGCAGCATAGCAATCTAAATCCTAAGATTAGATTACAGATCTTCCTCCAATTCCGCCACACGGCGCCATGCGGCCATAACGTCATCTTTCGTGGTCTGCACCTGCCCCACCTGGAAACGGATCACTGGTCGACCGTTCACAAGCGTCCGCGTGAGATAGGTAAAGCCGTCATCATTCACCTTCGCCAGCAGCTTTTCTGTCAGGGCGTCCTGTTCTTCCTTGTCCATGCCTTGGCGGAGCACACGAAAGGTCAGCAGCGACAGGTTCGGCCCAGTGACCAGCTCAAACCCATCCGTTTCGCGGATTTTGGCCGCCAGGTCCAGCGTCCAGGCCACATGGTTTCGGAACATGGCGCGAAGGCCTTCAAGCCCGCGCAGGCGAATGACGAACCAAAGCTTCAGCGCCCGCATGCGGCGGCCCAGCTGCACGCCCCAGTCACGGTAATCCTTCACCCGGGTGCCTTCGCGGGTTTCAAGGTAGGCGGGCAGGATGGTAAGCGTGCGCACAAGCGTGTCGCGGTCGCGCACGAAGTGGGCCGTACAGTCGAACTGCACACCCATCCATTTATGCGGGTTGAAGACGAAACTGTCGGCGCTTTCTACACCGTCCAGCAGGTACCGGAATTCCGGGCACATCATGGCGCTGCCGGCCCAGGCGGCATCCACATGGAAATAGGCCTTGTTCGCCCGCGCAATCACACCAATGGCCTTAAGGGGATCAGCCGCCCCCACGCTGGTGGAGCCCACAGTGGCCATCACCATTGCCGGAATGATGCCGGCCTTGCGGTCTTCTTCCATCATGGCTGAAAGCGCCGTCGGCTGGATGGCGTGGTCTTTATCAGTCGGCACAAGGCGGATCGACACGCGGCCAAGCCCTGCCATCTTCACGGCTTTCTCAAGCGAACTGTGTGCTTCGGCAGACGTATAGAAAGCCATCATGGGCGCATGCTGAAGGCCGGTTTCATTCACCTTCCAGCCGGTCGCGCGTTCGCGGGCGGCGAGAACAGCACAGAAGGTGGCAGATGACGCCGTATCCTGGATGACCCCGTCCCAGGCGCGCGGCAGGTCCAGCATATCCTTCAGCCAGTCCATCATGGCTTCTTCAAGCTCCGTCGCCGCGGGACTGGTTTCCCACAGCATGGCGTTGATGCCCATGGCGCTGATCAGCATTTCGGCAAGCTGGCTCTCGGGCGTCACATTGGCAGGGAAATAGGCGAAGAAACGCGGGTGCTGCCAGTGGGTGACGCCGGGCAGGATGGTGTCTTTGAAATCCGCCATCAGCTGGTCAAAGCTTTCTGCCTCCTCGGGCGGGGTATCCGGCAACTTGGCGCGCACCTCGCCCGGCGCCACTTGCGAACGCACGGGATAGTCGCGCACGCCGTCCATATAGTCGGCGATCCAGTCGATAATATCGTGGGCGTTTTTGCGAAACTCTTTACTATCCATCTCGACTATCCATCTTGGGCGGTCTCCTGATCATGATCCCTTATGGGCAGACAGCACTATACATGGGGGAAATTCAAATGAAACAGCGTCAACGGGAAATTGCGACTTAGGCGACTAACAGGCTAATGTCACTCACGAAGCCAGGCGCGGGCGGCCTCCAGGTCCCTGAACACTTTGGATATCATCGCGCCGGGCTTCAGGCTTTCATAGTGGGCTGAGTAGGCCTCAACGATCTTTGCCATCTTCCTGTTGTCTGTGACCACAGCAAGCCGCATTCTGGGCCCTCCCTGATAGGCCATGATGTCCATCTCCGCGATGGTGCTCAGCAGATAGCTATCGGCATAGAAATGGTCGGCATCCAGCGCGTCAATAAGCATGCGGCTGATTTTCCGGTGACGCGGATCGCCTGTGATGGCCTTGTTGATAGCCACCATCTGGTTCGGGAAATCCCCGTCCACATGCACTTCAACGCTGTCTTCCGTCCATGTCAGCTTGATGGTCACAAACGCCCTCGTTTTCCAAGGATCATAGCCCTCACAGCTACCCGTGAAAAGACAAACTGTGGCTACCGCGCCTTTGTCGTCAGCATCTTGAGCGCGGCATCCAGCGCGCTGTCCCGCCCGGCGGCAAGGTCTTCATCCGTGAACACTGGCACACGAATGTGTGGCGGAATGCCCGACCGGTCATAGCTCACGCCGCCTGCGTCCAGATACCGCTCATTCGGCAGGGCAAACAGCCAGCCGTTCGGCAAAATGCGCGGCAGCATGTCCGCAAAGGCGCCGCGGGTGTTGTCGCCAATGCGGGTCGCTTCAGGCGTCCGGGCCATCAGTGCCATCAGGAAGGTTTCGGCGGCACTGATGCTGTCTGGGCCCGTCAGCACCACAACCGGCCCCCAGAAGCTCTCGCGGTCGCTGGGCTGTACCCAGGTGGCCGCCTCGTCCGTCCAGCCGGTGTCGCCCTCGACACCCAAGTAGGCCTGCTTGGTGTAGGCGACATACTCCTCTTCAACCAAGCGCTTCGCCAGCGCAATGGCCAGCGCGTCAGACCCGCCTACGTTGTCGCGCAGGTCGATCACCAGCCCGGCCAGGCCGTGGATGGGGTCAAAAAAGTCGTCCAGCGCACGCTCGAAGGCGGCCAAGTTGGCATCCGGTGTGCCCGCTGCGCTGAAATCGGAAAAACCGTGTATGCGAAGGTATCCGATGCCCCGCGCCAGCTCCGCATAGCCCAGCATGCCCCTGCCGTATGGTGCAAGCGGACTCCTCAGGTACCGGTTGTCGACAATCTCAAACCCGCGGGCGCGGTCTTCCTCCGGCACAGACCGGGATGCCCCTTCCGCGCCGAAATACATGGCATCAAGCGAAGGGGCCACAAGCGCGGTATGGGCATCCTCAAGGGGCGCCATCAGCCCTGTGAGATAGTCGAAAAGCTGCTGGTCGGTTGCGATATCGCCTGTATCCGGCACCTGCCAGCCACTTTGCCCTTCAGAAAAGAAGGGATAGTGCGCTTTGAAGGTCTCCATGAACACCGCCACGGTGTCTCCCGGCGCGGCAGGCGCATCAGCCGTGCACAGCTCTGGCAATTTAGTCAGCCTTGTGGCGGTCATAAAGGTGTTGGTGTCGGTCCGATGGAACCGTTTGCTCGCATCCGGTCCGGGCCAGACTTCCATGTCGGCGTCGATAAAGCCGGGAAGGGAAACCGGAAAACGGGCCTCGACCTCATCATCGTTCAACACCTCAAGAGCGCCTGGCACCAGGCCACTTCGCAGGCAGCTAATGGGCGTTGTTTCATAAATGGTGACGTCAGCGCCGTTCACATCAAACAGATAGCCATAGCCTTCCGTTTGCCATACGCCGTCTAGATCAGCCGCTGTTGCAGCTGCTGAGCACAAGATCACCATCATCAGAAACGGAATAAGAAACGCGGAACGCGACATAACAACTCCCAAAAAAATCGGAGCCATCTTAGCCAAATAAGCGTGGTTTCAAAGTGCTGTTTGAAAGAAAAAGTGCAAACTTGGAGGATGCTTGATCCTCAGGAAACCGGCACATTCCGGCGTCGGCGTGCAATCAACCGCAACCCGCCCCAGACAATGAACAGGCAATTGATCAACATAAGTGGCACCGCCACAAGTGCGCCAACCGCCACGCCCTGCCACAGACTGTCGATCTGCCGCCTATGCTCTAGCAAGTTGGCTTGAAATGTTGGCAGCAACCGCCCGCGGATGGCTTCAAAAGCCTCAACCGCCGGACCATCATCCACCTTCACCAGCTCATCAAGTTCATGGGCAGACAAGCCACGCCAACCCACTTCCTTTGCTCGCTCGAAATTCTTGCGATAAGCATCAACTGTCTGCTCGATCACCAGAACATCCTCGCGGTCCTCGGCCGACATGGAAAACTCCAGCATGGCCTCAATCGCCTGGTCAAGCTTCGCCAGGGACGCAGCCGTACGCTGTTCATAGACATCCGTACGCCGAAGCACATAGTTTTTGAAATTATGGATAAATTCGCCATAGCCGATGGTGCGCTCAATTTGCGCCAAATGGGCCGCACGTTCGATGGTTGCCTGCGATGACCGGGTCCAGGCGATATTCAACATCCCCATGTCACGGTACAGCGTCCAGTACCAATGGACCATTGCACCGTTCGCCACCAGAAGCAGTATCACGACTATCGCCGTACGGAGCCGGCTCGTCTCTGCAGAATTGGTCAAGTCTTTCTCCGCTGGCAATAAGGCCATCCCACCTGAAGGCGTTAAATATCTATATGAGACATATATTTAACGCCACCCTAAAAAGTAGATAAAACCTGATTTTAGTCTTGGCAGCTGCTATGGCGCAGCATTGACCTGCTTTTCAGCCAGTTCGCTTCTGATTGCCAGCACGGCAGAAATAATCTTTCCTGGCCTCTCCAGCGTGAAATTGTGGCTGGCGCCCTCGAGTGTTTCAATCCGGCCGTTGGTGGATATCCGGGCCAGTTCCTGCTGCATTTCGGCCCAGACAGCTTCTTGCCTCAAGTCGAGCGGCAAGCCGTCTGTGACATTGGTATCGCGTGACAATACAACAAGCGGCATGTCACCCAAGGTACCCGCGGAGACCGGGCTAAAGTCCCGCTCCAACACGTCCCTGAGCTCCGCGTTCACAGCCAGATGATACTCGGTGTGGACATAGAGCTCCATCAACTGATCGAATTCCTGGTCTGAGAGATAGTCGACGCCTTCTTTTGTTATCCAGAAGTCCGCAAGGAAGCGATAATATCCAACTGCTGCCCCAAAGCCCGCGATCAAATCAGGCTTGCCCGTGGGGAAGCTGTCGTCCTTTGGGAAGCGGCTGTAGCTCTGCTCATGGCTACTATCCAAAAGCACTAACCCAGCAACATGTTCCGGCGACTTGAGAGCATATTGGCGCACCAGCAGGCCGCCATAGGAATGCCCGACCAGGATAACCGGCTTGCCACCACCCGCCGCATCCACAATGCGCGCCAAGTCCGCAACGGCTATATCAAGGTCCAGCTCTCCGTCAAATGGGTCGCTCCAGCCGTATCCGGCACGGTCATAAAGGCAGGTTCTGGTTTCCTTCGAAAGGGGAACGGCAATATCGGGCCAGGCATAATAGGATATCGCCGACAGCCCAGACACCAGCACAACAGTAGGGCCATCACCATTGCCCCGGCACAGCATATGCAGACGCCTGTCGCCCACATCCACCATTTCACCCGGCGCGGGGTACTTTTCCGCGCTCCTGACAGTGGCGATCTGGTGATACAGGGCCCATACCCCAACAAGGAGCACCACCACCCCAACGAACCTTATCCCGTACTTCTTTATTTGCTGCATTGCTGGCTCCCCCATCCGGTACGCTTCGCGCTGGCAATTCCCCCAGAAACTCTGTATAAGCCGCCAAAATTATGACGCTATACAAGTTATTGCAGGATACACACTAAACCATGACCACGCATACTTCAAAAGTCGGTTTTGTGTCCCTTGGCTGCCCCAAGGCGCTGGTGGACAGCGAGCGGATTCTTACCAAGCTTCGCTCCGAAGGCTATGAGATCGCGACCGAATATGAAGGCGCCGATGTTGTGGTGGTCAACACCTGCGGCTTTATCGACAGCGCCAAGGAAGAAAGCTTCAGTGCCATCAAGGAAGCCATGAACGAGAATGGCAAGGTGATTGTGACCGGCTGCCTGGGCGTGGATGAAGGTGCTGTCAGGGAAGTGGTGCCAGGCGTGCTGGCCGTCACCGGCCCACACCAGTATGAGCAGGTGGTGGGTGAAGTGCACAAGGCTGCGCCCCAACCACATGACCCCTACACCCATCTGGTGCCTGAAAGCGGCCTCCGCCTCACGCCGCGGCACTATAGCTACCTGAAGATTTCAGAGGGCTGCAACCACCGCTGTAAATTCTGCATCATCCCGTCCTTGCGCGGTGACCTGGCGTCCCGTCCGATCCGTGCGGTGCTCCGCGAAGCCGAAAAGCTGGTTGAAGCCGGCACGCAGGAACTGCTGGTGATCAGCCAGGACACCAGCGCATACGGCCTTGACCTCAAGCACCAGACCGAGATGTGGAAAGACCGCGAGGTACGCGCCCACATGACAGACCTGGCGCGCGAGCTTGGCAACCTGGATGCCTGGGTGCGCCTGCATTATGTTTACCCTTACCCGCATGTGGATGACGTGATCCCGCTGATGGCAGAAGGCAAGATCCTGCCCTATCTGGATATCCCGTTCCAGCATGCGAACCGCGACGTCTTGCGCGCCATGCGCCGCCCGGCCAATGAAGCCAAGGTTCTGGAGCGCATTCAGAACTGGCGTAAGATTGTTCCGGAAATCGTCATCCGGTCCACCTTCATTGTCGGCTTCCCCGGCGAGACGGAGGAACAGTTCCAGTATCTTCTGGACTGGATGCAGGAAGCCAGGCTCGACCGCGTCGGCTGCTTCAAGTATGAGCCGGTGGAGGGTGCTGCTGCAAACGCGCTGCCAAACCCCGTGCCCGAGGAAGTAAAGCAGGAACGCTGGGAGCGCTTCATGGAAGTGCAGGCGAAAATCTCTGCTGAAAAGCTGAAGAACCGGGTCGGCATGGAAATGGCTGTGCTGATTGATGAGGTCTCGGACGAAGGTGCCGTGGGCCGCACATACGCCGACGCGCCAGAGATCGATGGCCAGGTACACCTTGAAGGTGCGACCGAGCTTTCACCGGGCGACATGGTCATGGCGCACATTGACGCCAGCGACGACTATGACCTTCATGGCCATGTGGTGGCCGACGAAGACGAGGACGACGACTGGGACTGGTAAGCCAGCCCCTCACGTCTAGCGCGGCGCTGTCATTTCGCCTGCACGCAGAAGCGCATCATAGGCCTGGCGAATTTTGGCGCGCACGCCCGCTGGCACTTGCCGCCCCGCCGCCAAATAGAAGCCGCCCTCATAAGGCACCCGCATGGCGTCCCGGAAAAAGGCGGCTGACAGGCCAGCCTGCTTCAACTGGGCCTGATGACCCTCCCGATCGTTGAAATAAACGTCAGCACGCCCGGCCAGCACCATCTGCAGGTCTAGAATTCCCTGGTTCGGCAACCGCGTGATCTTGTCTGCCGGCACACCCATCCAGGCCAAAATCTCGCAGCTGATATTGGCGGTAACGCAAGCCGTACGCAAATCCCCTGCTTTCAATGCTTCAAGCGTAACTTCACGGCTGTCTTCAGCGCGGGTGAACAGGTGGTATTCAGACCGCATGAGCGGCATCAACCAGTCATAGAAGCGGTCCCGCTCAGGCGTGCGGGCAAGCGTGAAGATCAGGGCATTGTTATCTGATTTCGACAGCTGAACAGCGCGCGACCAGGGTACCAGCCTGATCTGATAATCAAGTCCTGTCCGGTCAAGAACCTTGCGCACCCTTTCCGTAGACGTGCCTGTAACTTCACCGTCATGGCCACGATAGTTATAGGGTGGGAAATCTTCGGTGTAGACGACAAGGCCTGTCGCGCGCGCCAAGGGCGCCAGCAACAGCAAACCAACCACGAACCAAATTGCGAGAGAAAGAAATCTGAACACGCTATACTACTACCAAATCACTCAACTATTCGACCGTCTCCCAAACGCATCAAGAGCCTATATCAGCCCGTTTCAACAATTGGTTAACAGTCGGCCTAAGGGCTTCAGGAATCAAACTCAGCTGGCGCCGCTTCTTCGGCCTCAGGCAACATATACCCCCGCGCCTCAAGCGGCAGCCCCATGATATCCACCATGCGTTTATTTACCTGGCGAAGGAACGGAAACAATAGGGCCTCGGTCTGTTCGCTCAGGCTATAGTCAAGCGACACATCAGGCTCATGCTTCACCGCCTCCTTGGCGGCGCCGACAAGCGCCATGATACTGCCGACACGGACTTCTTCGGCCTGCAGCAGGTCGTCAAAAATTGGGCGATTTGCCTCCAGCGTCGTCATGTCATCGGCGCCAAAAATCAGGCTTCGGTCACCGCTCAGGTCGATACCCTGCCGCAGATACAGGCGCTGGAAATGATAGGCTTCGGCATCAGACAATTCATTTTCGACGTCGGTCAGTTCCGCATCGATCTCGATACCATGGCGCTCCAGAACGTCGTGAAGCGCCCGCGGGTTTGCCGCCAGATCTTCATAAAGCACGATTTCAAGTTTGTGGAAATGAGCCGCTGCCACGCCGGCCAGCGACACATGATCCAGGCATGACATCAGCCCCTTGCTGCCACGCAGCAGGTGATATTTGACGAAATTGTCGAAGCTGGCGCGCAGCCCGTCATGGACCAAAGCGTGCTTATAGGAGGCACGCAGAAAATCAAGCTGCTCACGAATTACAAGGACAACAACCGTGTCCTCGGGCATCACAGCCTTGAGGCGCACCATGTGGCTGTCGTAGCCGTCGCCCGACTGGCTGACGATATTGTCGTCACTGACAATCAGGACGTCGGCGCCGTTTTCCTCGGCGCTTTCAAGCCCGAGCCGGAAAACGGTAGCCACCAGGTCCGAATTATAATGGTAACTCGGGATTTGCAGCAGTTCGGTCTCAAGGGCGAATTGCACTTGGCTGGGGACATGGCTTGTTGGCCCCTTGCCCAGATAGAAATTATTGCTCTCATCTGCAAGGAACATGTCCCGAATGGCGGACGCCCGCGCTGTGGGCATCCCAATATGCAGCAAACCTTTCATGCCGGTCCCCTTTTTATCCGCTGAAAGGTTTTTATTGCACGGAAACCAATGGAAGCCAATGACCTTGGAAAATGAAAGGGGTGGCTTAGTACCCGCCTCCTGAGGACGGCTCGCTACTTACCAACTGATACTCGCCCGACGCCTTCAGCTTTTCGTAGGACGCCTTGATGCGGGTGCGCACGTCCGCTGGCACATTCAGGCCCGACGCCAGATAAAAGCCCGCGCGACTATCAAGCCGCATGACAGGTTTGGTCAGGTTCGTCGCGTAGCCTTCCGCTTTGCGGAGCCGCCGGTTCGCTGCGAAATCGCTGATATAGAGGTCAGCCCTGCCAGCCAGCACCATGCGGAAGTCGCCTGTGCCCATCTTTGCGATGGGGGTAATCTTGCCAACCGGCACACCCGCCCAGACAAGAAGCTCACACGACAGGTCCCCCGACACACAGGTGGCCGTAAACATGCCGGCTTCCAGATTCTCCCGGGTGACCGCACGGGTCTCGTCTGCCCGCGCATAGATATGGAAATTTGATTCCGCCAGCAGGACCAGCCAGTCAAAACCATATTCGCGGCGCGGCGTGCGGGTAATGGTGTAAATCAGCGCATCGGGCCTTGTTCGCACATAATTCATCGCCCGCGCCCAGGGAACGACCTTGATTTCATAGGTCAGCCCGGCAGCGTCCAGCACTTGCCGCACACGTTCTGTTGCCAGTCCGCCAACCGTCCCATCGGGCTTTGCATAATTGAAGGGGGGATAGTCTTCGGTATAGACGGTAAGGGTCTGCTCACCGGCAGAAGGCTCTGTTGCCCAAGCCGATGCTGGCGCAACCCAAAGCCCACCCAGAAGCAAGAACTTCAACAGCCAGAACTTGAATCCACGATGCATACCCACTCCGCCCAATACGGTTGTCAATACGCCCTACATAAACCGCCTCGCAATTAATCGTAGTCATTAGCCATCAATAATTGGTTAACAGCAGGGCCTATGAAGCCACCGCCTCAGCGGTCTATGACGCCTTCATGGCATCCATGGTGGGGCGAGTATGATGCTATGCCGTCACGCGCCTATTCAGGCAGGCTGTCAAGGTCGGCAGCGTCCAGCGTCATGGCAATGCCCGCCGCCTGCAGCCGGGCCTGTGCTGCAAGGACAGCGGCGCGCAGTTCAGGCTTCAAGCCAAGCCCCGACGCCAGGAACAGGTCCCCGCCCGCGTCCAGCGTCTTTACTGCCTTGAGGCTATCTGCCGGCACGCCAAGGGCCTTCAGCCGGTACAGATTGTGGATTTTCTCTGCCACATAAAGGTCAGCCCGCCCTGCCAGCACCAGCGTCACATCGGGCCGGTTCACTTCCGCGATCCGGTAGATGTATTGCTCAGGTACATTCAGCCCTTTTACCAGCAGGCATGAGATATCATCCACTAGGCAGGCAATGCGGTAGCCTGCTTTGTTCCAATTTATTTCGCTATCGAAACGATTATCTTCTTGCCTGGCATAAAGCTGAAATTTGATGCTGCCCAGCTGCACCAGCCATTCAAACAGGTCTTCCCGTCCCTCTGACCGGGCGATCGTGAAAATAAGCGCATTGTCTTCTTCAAGCGTAGCGCGGTAAGCACGGGTCCAGGGAACCAGCACGATACGGTACGTCAGCCCTGTCTCGTCCATCAGGCGGCGCACAAGGCGGGTGGACAGGCCATCCAGCTGTCCATCCTTGGTCAGATAACTATAGGGTGGGTAGCTTTCAGTATAGATAACAATGTCGGAAGCTGGAGGGTGGGCATGCACTGGCGCACCCAGCAGACCGTTGGCGCAAAATGTAGCCAGAACCAACGCCCGGCATCCGGCACTCGCATGTGCCAGCACTCGAAAAAACCTGCGCAACAAGGTTCAGTGGTCCTTTCACTCTGTGCCTCGCCGACGCTCAGCCTGGCAGGCAACCCCAACCTTTTGAAAGGCTGCCCCAGCATACCGACCACTGATTAATTAAATCATAACAGGGGAAAGCGCCTCAGGCCCCAAGCTGGTATGGGCCGCCGCGCTCCAGCGCGTGACCATAGGCCGGACGCGCCTGCATGCGTTCCAGATAAGCCTTCAGGTTCGGGAAGGCACCAATGGCCCCGCTGACAGCCGCCACTTCAAGCACGAACACCAGCATGATGTCCGCCCCTGTCAGTTGGTCCCTCACAAAGAAATCCCGGTCGCCCAGCCGATCCGACATATAGGACAGGTGGTTAGCAATCTCGCTCTGGATGCGCGGTCCAAGCGGTGCTGCCGCGTCCCCAAGCCGCCCGGTGTAGAGCGCCAGCATGAAAGGCAACATGGCAGAGCCTTCGGCAAAATGCAGCCATTCCATATAAGCATTATAGCCTTGCGCACCCGCCCCGGGGCCGAACTCCCCACCGCCATAGGTGCGGACCAGATAGTCCACAATCGCGCCGGATTCCGCGATCTTCAGGTCACCGTCTTCCAGCACCGGGCTTTTGCCAAGCGGGTGAACCTGCTTCAGGCTGTCGGGCGCAAGGCGGGTTTCCTTATCCCGCTGATAAGGCACAATCTCATACTCAAGGCCCATTTCCTCCAGTATCCAGAGGATACGCTGAGACCGCGAATTGTTGAGATGATGCACCCTGATCATGAGCTCTGCTCCCTCCTGCATTTTTCCTTATTTCAAGAAATAGGGCCTTTTGCTCCGCTGCCCAACCATATCTTGAGGGTCGCATTATTCATTTGGGCCTTCCCGCAATTATGGTATTTTACCCCTCCCCGGACGACCGGGCCGGCATAATGCCACCAATGCGCTTTACAGGAAGGCCCACGCGCCAATGAGTGCCCAAATCGAAGACTATTATTCGCCAGAGACGTTCAACCGCATCAAAGCCCTTGCCGACACACATGAGACCCCGTTTCTTGTGGTGGATACCGGCATGGTTGATGAGGCCTATGATGACCTCAGCCAAAAGTTTCCCACCGCAAAAATCTATTATGCGGTGAAGGCGAACCCAGCGCCCGAGATTATCGGCCTGTTGAAGGACAAAGGGTCAAATTTTGATATCGCCTCCATCTATGAGCTGGACCGCGTGCTTGAAGCCGGCGTATCCCCTGACCGCCTGAGCTATGGCAACACCATAAAAAAGGCGAAGGACATCCGCTATTTCTATGAACGCGGGGTACGCCTGTTCGCGACAGATTCAGAAGCAGACCTGAGGAATATCGCCAAAGCCGCTCCGGGCGCCAAGGTCTATGCCCGCGTGCTGACAGAAGGCACCCACACCGCCGATTGGCCCCTGAGCCGCAAGTTCGGTTGCCAGAACGATATGGCGATCGACCTGATGATCCTGGCGCGCGACCTGGGGCTGGAGCCTTATGGCATTTCCTTCCATGTTGGGTCCCAGCAGCGCGACATCGGCGCGTGGGATGCGGCCATCGCGAAAGTGTCCAATATATTCGAGCGCCTCAAACTTGAGGACGGCATTGAGCTGAAGATGATCAACATGGGCGGCGGCTTCCCCGGTGCCTACACCATGCGCGCCCATGAGCTTGAAACCTATGCCCAGGAAATCACCCGCTTCCTTCAGGAAGATTTCGGCGACGACATGCCTGAAATTATCCTGGAACCGGGCCGGTCTATGGTGGCCAACGCCGGTGTCTTGGTGAGCGAAGTGGTGCTGATCTCACGTAAGGCCCGCACGTCCCTGCACCGCTGGGTGTTCACGGACGTGGGCAAGTTTTCCGGCCTTATTGAAACCATGGACGAAGCCATCAAATACCCGATCTACACCGAAAAACAGGGCGAAATGGAAGAGGCGATCATCGCCGGCCCAACCTGCGACAGCGCCGACATCATGTATGAAGACGCGAAGGTGCCCCTGCCGCTTAATCTCGCGATCGGGGATCGGCTTTACTGGTTCTCAACCGGCGCCTACACCACGAGCTATAGCGCCATTGAGTTCAACGGCTTCCCGCCGCTGAAAGCCTATTATATCTAAGGCCTATTACATCTAGCTGGTTTTCGGGGTGGCCTGGGCCGCCCCGACCGCAACCCTTGGCGTAGCTTGCCGCCGCAACAGCCATTCCGCAAACAGCAGGTTCGGCACCCAGGAGATATAGGCAATCGCCGGATAGGCGACCTCGAACGACAGACCCATCATGCCAAGCGCCAGGAACAGGTAGATCCTGAGCGTTACGGCCCCGAAGGTCAGCGAAAAGGACCGCATCATCCAGACCTGATGGTCAGCGAACTGCCGCCCTCGGGCCCGCAAGTATCCGAAACCCGTGGTGATGATCCATGCAATACCGAGCAACAGGAACCCCAATTGCGCCACAGGGCCATTATCACTGCCAATCGCCAGCCAGATACCGCCAACGGCCGACAGCATGCAGGCCAGCACGTAGGTACGCCCGACCCAGCGGTGCAGCGCAGGCAATCGCGTGCGCAGCCGGGCAAAGAACTGTAAGCCGCCGATCGCCAAAGCGAGCGGCCCAAAGCCGAAATGCAGATACATGCCAACTGGCCGTTCAGCCAGATGGTGCGCCATGCCCGCGTTCTGGACCGGGCTATCCGGCCAGATAAGCGCCCAGCCATACAGGGCCACCAACACCGATAGAATTGTCATCAGCACAAGCATGCCAGTCTTCATGGTTTTCCCCTCGATCAGTCGCTCTATACCATTCATGCCATCACCTGTTATCCCCAGGGCACAAACGGTGCGGTACCGATACTACCGGCTTTAGTGTAAAAATACCGATAAAAATCAATCAGGCCTTGTCAAGCCACGCACAAGTTGCCAACACTTTATCCAGCTCCACATTACAGGCAGGCAATATCGGGGGCATCGATGAGGCAATCACAGCAGGCGATCACGCTTGTGGCAGGCAACGGGCTTTGGCGGCTTTTTGCCCTGGTCGTGCTTGCGTGCCTTATGGTGACGGCTTCCGCAGCAAGTGCCGCAGAACCACCGAATGGGCCCAACCTCCTGCCAACAGCCTGTCATTTCCGCACTGACACCCAGCCCAGTTTCGACAGCATGCTGCCAAGGTTGCCTGAAGCACAATGTGACAGCGCGCCCATGCCGGGCGAAGACGTTGTGTGGTTGTCGCTTGATGTAGCCAGCGTGACCCCGGAAGCGGGCACTGACTATGCCCTCCTGCTGTTCCGCGAGTGGACAGACAGGGCCATTGTCCAGATCCACTATGGCGACGGGCACATGATCAGCTATGACGTCGCAGACCCGGGCTTTGACGACTATTGGTCTGTCGGCAATTTCCTGCGTTTTGACGCGCCTGCGCGCACCGCGCCTGTGAGCCACGTTCTGGTTGGGCTTGAAAATACTGCGTCGATCAGAACTTTCCGGCAGATCAATTTCGTGGCCGCCCAGGACTGGGCAATGTCGGAAACTGACGGGCGGCTTCTGGCGGGGCTGATCATCGGCATCCTGATGGCTATGCTGTTCTACAACATCACCCTGGCGGCGGTGTTGCGGTTCGATTTTCATGTGCATTACTGCATTTTCGTGTTTGCCGTGGTTCTTTATAACTTCACTGCCTATGGGATGATGTCCCATTTCTTCCCCGGGGCCGTGGGGATCAGTGCGCAGATGAACCTCACGATCCTGACGCTGGGGCTGATCGGATTTTCCGGGCTGCAGTTCCTTGTCAGCTTCATTGAAAAAGGCATCCTGGGGGACCGTTGGCGCACGTCCGCCCACGTCCTGGCCTATGCCTTCATGGCCAGCGCCATTCTCTATGCCGCCACCCGCGGCTGGCACACAGACACCATCGACCTGATCTTCAACCTGATGTCCGGCCTTGGCGTGCTGTTCATCCTGGCAACACTGATCAAGTCGCTCATGGCGGGCAGCCGGGCCGCCATTTTCTATGCCGTGGGCTGGCTGCTTCCCATTGTCGGTGTGGCGCTTCGGGTCATGCGCGGGTTCGATGTCATCCCGCATTCTTCGCTGGTGGAATACAGCATGTCGATCGGAATGGCGCTTGAGACAATCGTGCTATCGATCGGTATCGCAGACCGGATCAGCACAATCCGGAAAGACCGGGACGAAGCCAAAGTGGCAGAAGAAAAAGCCCGGGCCGCGAGCCAGGCGAAATCCGATTTTCTGGCCCATATCAGCCATGAAATCCGCACGCCCATGAATGCTATCATCGGCATGACGGAACTTGTCGCCACCACCGAACTGACAGACAAACAGCGCGACTATGTCGGCAACATCCAGATTTCCGGCAATGTGCTGATGGCGCTCCTGAATGACATTCTCGACCTCTCGAAGATCGAAGCTGGCAAGGTGGACCTGGAGCATATCCCCTTCAGCCCCGCAGACATATTCAGGAATGTTCAGGCAATCGCCGCCCCGAAGGCGGAAGAAAAGGGCCTGACCTTCAGCCTTGAAGGCGTGGACGCCTTGCCTGACCAACTGGTGGGTGATCCAACACGGCTGAGCCAGATTCTAATCAACCTGTCGAACAATGCCGTCAAATTCACCGAAGAAGGCAGCGTAACCATCAGTGTTGCAGCGCGGGGCAAACGCGCAGACACACTGACCCTGACCTGCGACGTCAGGGATACCGGCATCGGCATGACGCCAGAGCAGCAGGGGAAGCTCTTCAAGGCCTTCAACCAGGCGGATGAGACTGTCACCCGCCGCTATGGCGGCACCGGCCTGGGCCTTGCCATCTGCAAGCAGCTCGTGGGCCTGATGGGCGGCAACATTGCGGTTGAAAGCACGCCGGGCAAGGGAAGCTGTTTCCGTTTCAGCCTACCGTTCACCAAGGTGCCAGAACAGGCAGAAAGCAAGGCAAAGGCTGCCCCGAATGCGATTGAGAAGGCGCACTATAAGGGCCGGCGCATTCTTGTGGCGGAAGACAATGAGATCAACCAGCTCTTGGCCCGGCGCGCGCTTGAGCCCACAGGGCTTGAGATCGATATCGCCTCGAACGGCACGGAGGCCTTGAAACTTGCTGACAAGCATGCCTATGACCTGATCTTCATGGACCTCAACATGCCGGATATGGACGGCATAACCGTCACCCGCACCATCCGGGAAAAGAATGGCGGCACAGTGGTGCCAATCATTGCCCTGACAGCCAGTGTCGCCGCCAAAGACATCGAAGCCTGCATCAGCGCAGGCATGAACGACCATGTCTCCAAGCCCTTCAAACCTGACGCGCTGCATCAGGCCCTGTCCCGCTGGCTGCCTGCCGCCAGCCAATAAACCTTTTGCCTGTTTGCCCAGCCGGACCGGGGTGCTAGAACCATCCTGACACTTTTTGTCAGCATGGTGATATAGGGTGGCTGCTATGAAGCGCGCAGACCGACTTTTTCAGATCGTGAGTTTCCTGCAGGGCCGCCGCATGGCGGTGACGGCGGAACGCATCGCGGACGAGTTTGATATCTCTGTCCGCACGGTTTACCGCGACATCCAGGATCTGATCACCACCGGCGTTCCCATCAATGGCGAGGCGGGCGTGGGCTATATGCTCGACAAAAGCTATTACCTGCCGCCCATGACCTTCGATGTGGAGGAACTTGAGGTGCTGATGCTGGGGGCCGCGATGGTTTCCAGCTGGACCGACCATGACATGAGCGTCTCCGCCCAGACGCTGATCAGGAAGGTCAGGAACGCGCTTTCGGAACGCGACCGCGAAACGTTTGAGGGCATCGCGCTGTTCGCCCCACCCTCACGCGCGCGCGTGCCCTGGAACATCAATTTCTCCGCCATCCGCCGGGCCGTCAGGAAGAAAGAAAAAATCCATCTGGACTATTCGGACGAACAAGACCGGTCGACAGAGCGCACCATCCGGCCGCTGTCTCTCGTGTTCATGGGTCCGATCTGGATGATGCTGGGCTGGTGTGAACTAAGGCGTGATTTCCGCAATTTCCGGCTGGACCGGATCAAGGAAGCCACCTTCACCGGCGAGTATTTTGAGGATACGCCAGAGACGTCGCTGCAAACATACCTCGATAGCCTTGGTTACTGCGACGGCCTTAGGCCCTAACTTCGTTTCCGCACCAAAAAGCAGGCGAAGGCCTGAGTGCTGCCCCATGGGGTGGTGTGTTCCTCGCGGTGTTCCTCCAGAAGCTCATAGCCATCTCCGAGCAACTCCATCAGGCGCGTGGCATCATATTGCCTGACCGGCAGGCCGCTGCATTTATCCGGCCCACCCAAGGCGAAGGTGGCGATGATGGCATGGCCACCCGGCTTCAGGTGGGCGTCAAGCACGGCTTTGTATCGGGCGCGCTCCTCCGTATCCGTCAGGAAATGCAGCACCGCCCTGTCGTGCCACAGATCCACTTCACGCCCTAGGTCAAGCTTCGTCACATCGTTTGTGATAAACCGAACATCCGCCGCCCCTGCGCCAAGGCGTTCGCGTGTGTGCGCCAGTGCGGCATCCGCCACATCAACCAGCGTCAGGTCGGTGAAACCGCGGTCTAGCAGACGGTCGGCGAGCACGGAAGCCCCCGCCCCTACATCCACAATCGCGGCATCAGACGGCAACTTGAGACCGTCAATGAGCTTAAGAGACAGGGCAGGGTCAGCCTGATACCAGGACACCGCATTCGGGTTCTTGGTTTCATAAACAGTCTGCCAATGATGTTCGCGTGTTGTCATGACTTACAAAAAGCAAAGCCCGGCCAAAAAGGCCAGGCTTTTATCTCGTTCCCACAGGTCCGGAGAAACGCTTATTTCACTTCCCAGGTTTGGCCCGCATACATCAGGTCCTTGAGCGTCGATTTGCCCTTGGCCGCCTTCACCTGCCCCAGCACCGCGTCAGTATAGCAGTGGTCAGCCTGTTTGGCGTAAAGCACACCCATGGCCACCGGCTCGCCCGGGTTCGCGCCCAGTTCGCCCAGCATCTGCGCCATGCGGCGGTTGGTCTCATCGTGGGTCAGGATATCATCTTCGGTGATGCCGTTCTCGCCAATCACCACCACTTCAAGGCTGAAGGTATCCAGGTTGAAGCGGATGCCTTTGTTGCCTTCCGCACCGAAGATCATCTTCTCGCCGTGCTCCAGCAGCAGCTGGCGATCAGGCGCGGCTTTCTTGTCCGTGATATCCGACCAGGCACTGTCGTTATAAACGATACAGTTCTGCAGGATTTCAACAAAGGACGCACCGCGGAATTCATGCGCGCGGGTGAACACGCCCGGCATATGCTTCTGCGCGGTATCGACCGTGCGGGCCACAAAATGCGCGCCCGAGCCCAGCGCGAAGCTGATCGGGTTAAGGGCCGGATCAACCGAGCCCTGCGGCGTGGACGGTGAGCGCGTGCCCACATCTGACGTTGGCGAATATTGCCCTTTCGTCAGGCCGTAAATCTTGTTGTTGAACAGAAGGATGTTCAGGTTCACATCACGGCGGAGTGCGTGCAGCAAGTGGTTGCCGCCGATCGACAGGCCGTCACCATCACCGGTGATCACCCACACGTCCAGGTCTGGGTTCGCGAGCTTGAGGCCCGTCGCAACCGCCGGCGCACGGCCGTGGATTGTGTGGAAGCCGTATGTGTTCATATAGTATGGGAAGCGGCTGGAGCAGCCGATGCCCGATACAAACACCGTGTTCTCACGCGTGACGCCCATTTCAGGCAGCGTGCGCTGCATGCATTTAAGGATCGCATAGTCACCACAGCCGGGGCACCAGCGCACTTCCTGGTCGCTGGTGAAATCCTTGATGGTGAGCTTCTCTTTAGGGGTGCTGAGGTCGTTCATGGCACCTGCTCCTAAACTGCCAGTTCAGCGCGGATCGCATCCAGGACTTCCTGGATTTTGAACGGCTGACCGGAAACTTTATTGAACGGCTTGGCATCGATCAGAAACTTGTCGCGCAAGACGGTCTTCAACTGGCCCGCATTCATTTCCGGCACCAGAACCTTATCATACCCCTTCAGAAGGGCTTCAAGGTTGGTCGGGAACGGGCTGATGTAACGGATATGAATGTGGCTGACATTCAGGCCTTCTGCGCGCGCGCATTTCACGGCCTCGGAAATCGGGCCATAGGTCGAGCCCCAGCCCACAACCGCAAGCGTGCCGCTTTCCTCACCCTGGTCCACATCCTGAAGCGGAATGTCGTTCGCGATGCCATTGATCTTGGCGGCGCGAAGGTCCGTCATCTTCTGGTGGTTTTCCGGGTCATAGGAAATATGGCCTGACTTATAGTCTTTCTCGATCCCGCCGATGCGGTGCTCGGTGCCCGGCGTGCCCGGTTTCGGCCAGTGGCGCGCCAGCGTCGTCTCATCGCGCACGAACGGGCTGAATTCCTCTTCGCCTTCAGGCGCTTTGGCGAACTCGACCTTGAACGGCTCCAGCGCATCCAGATCAGGCAGCTTCCATGGCTCTGCCGCGTTGGCGATAAAGCCGTCGGTCAGCAGCATCACAGGCGTCATGTACTTGACAGCCAGACGGCAGGCCTCAATGGCCACTTCGAAACAGTCGCCGGGTGAGCGGGTGGCGATCACCGGCATCGGCGCGTCACCGTTGCGGCCATAAACGGCCTGATACAGGTCAGACTGCTCTGTCTTGGTTGGCAGGCCGGTAGACGGGCCGCCACGCTGGCTGTTGATCACAACAACCGGCAGTTCCGTGGAAATCGCAAGGCCAAGTGCCTCACCCTTCAGGGCAATGCCCGGGCCGGAGGAGCTGGTAACACCCAAAGCCCCGCCATAGGAGGCGCCAATGGCAGCACAGATGGCGGCGATCTCGTCTTCCGCCTGGAAGGTCACGATGCCCTGCTCTTTCATGGTGGAAAGCGCATGCAAAATAGGTGACGCAGGCGTGATCGGGTATGAGCCCAGAACGATATCAAGGCCAGCAAGCTCACCGCCCGCGGCAATGCCCCAGCTAAGCGCCTGGCTGCCGGTTACGGTTTTATAGGTGCCTGGCTCGCTGTGCACAGTGCCAATCTGATAGCGCTTGAAGGCGGCCGAAAGCTCCGCGGTCTCACCAAAGGCGTGACCGGCATTGAGCGCTGCAACGTTGGCGGCGGCCACGTCCGGCAGCTTGGCGAATTTCTTCTCAAGCCAGCTGATCACAGGCTCGCGCTTGCGGCTGAACATCCAAAGCATCAGCCCCAGCGTCCACATATTCTTACACCTGAGCGCTTCCTTGTTCCCCAGGCCGATGTCCTTGACCGCCTCAAGCGTCATCTTGGAGATATCAAGCTCGATCACCTGATAGGCATCAAGCTCGTGGGAGCCGATCGGGCTATCTTCATAGCCGGCCTTCTGCAGGTTCCGCTTGTTGAAGGTGCCAGTATCGACAACCAAAAGGCCGCCGGGCCGAAGTGTCTTCAGGTTCACCTTCAGGGCTGCCGGGTTCATGGCCACCAGAACGTCCGGGCGGTCGCCCACGGTCTTGATCGCCTTGGCGCCGAAGTTGATCTGGAAGGCCGACACGCCGAAGGTGGTGCCAACGGGCGCGCGGATTTCAGCCGGGAAGTCCGGGAAGGTGGAAAGGTCGCTGCCCGAAAGCGCGGTGGATGATGTGAACTGGCTGCCGGTAAGCTGCATACCGTCACCGCTGTCGCCCGCGAAACGGACAACCGCAGATTCCAGAACCTGAACGTCAGAAGTCATCTAACTTAATTCCTCTGTCACGCAGACCTTCGCTTATTTTGGCCCGCTGTCAATGCTCACATATATATGCGCGCAACCATTACACCGCATCAAGCCCTAAGGCGACGTAAATTTTCTATCATCAGGGTGAAATCGATCTATTGTGAGAATTTCATTCTACAATAATTTCAAAAACAACCTGATCAATCTGCCCTTGGCGTCCGCATCAGGACAAATTCTTCCGCACTGGATGGATGTACCGCAACCGTGGCGTCGAACTGGGCTTTTGTCAGCCCTGCCTTCACGGCGATTCCGACACCCTGGATGATCTCGGCGGCATCCATGCCAATCATGTGCGCACCAACCACTTTGTCGCTCTCTTTGTCAACGATCAATTTGGTATAGGCGCGTTCTGACGCACCGCCCAAAGTATGCTTCATCGGGCGGAAGTCTGACTCATATATGTCGATTTCGCCAAAAGTCTCGCGCGCCTCGGCCTCAGACATGCCCACGGTGCCAATCGGTGGCTGGCTGAAAACGGCGGAAGGAATGGCGTCATGCTCCGGCGATGTGGGTGTATTGCCGTACAGCGTCAGCGCAAAGGCATGGCCCTCCTTGATGGCCACCGGCGTCAGTTGAACGCGGTCGGTCACATCACCCACGGCATAGATGCTGTCCACATTGGTCTTGCCGTAAGCATCCACTTTAACGGCACCTGAGGCATCCAGTTCAACGCCTGCTGTGTCGAGTCCCAGCCCCTTGGTGTTGGGCACCCGGCCCGTGGCATACATGACAGCATCAGCATCCAGCGTGCTGCCGTCCGTGAGCGTCAGGCGCACGCCGTCGTCTGTTTTCTCAATGTTCGTGACATTGGTGTTGGTGCGCAGGTCAACGCCCTTTTTGCGCATCTCGTCGGCGAGGCGGCTCCGCAGGTCGTCATCAAAACCGCGCAGAATCTGCTCGCTGCGGTAAAGCTGCGTGACCTCCGCGCCCATGCCATGAAAGATGCCCGCGAACTCAACAGCGATATAGCCACCACCCACAATGACGATACGCTTAGGAAATTTTTCCAAATGAAGAGCTTCATTGGATGTGATGGCGTGCTCGATACCGGGCACATCCGGCATCTGCGGCCAACCACCCACTGCCACCAGAATGGTTTTGGCAGTGTAGGTCTTGTCACCCACGCGAACCTCGTTCGGCCCGGTGACGACTGCACGCCCATCAATGATTTCCACGCCCGCGCCCTTTAGCGTCTGGATATAGAGCCCGTTCAGCCTGTCGATCTCAGCGTCCTTCCTGGCAATCAGGGTGTTCCAGTCAAAACTGGTGTCGCCGACCGTCCAGCCAAAGCCTTTGGCTGTTTCGAAATCCTCAGAGAAATGGGAAGCATAGACCAGAAGCTTTTTGGGAACGCAGCCACGGATCACGCAGGTGCCGCCCACGCGGAACTCTTCCGCCACAGCAACGCGCGCACCTAAGCCCGACGCGATACGGCTGGCGCGCACACCGCCCGAGCCTGCGCCAATTACAAAAAGATCATAGTCGAATGTCATAAATGCCTCCGGCCCAAAGGGGCCCAAACTGAAATCATGTTCTGGCAATATGGGCACCCACTCGGAGAATCCAAGGCAAAGCGCCAACGCGGGGCATCACAATAATATGATCGGGCTCAAGGTCCAGCCCTGATTGACCAGAGAAAGCAGGAAGAAAGTTATTCCACCAACTCCAGAGACAGAGCGACGTCTTCAAGCTGCTTGAAATCGGAAACCTCAGCCTTCAGGAACCGCCCGGCCCTGACAGAGCTCAGGACAGCGGCATGGCTTTCATTGGCGGGATCAAGGCTGAGAAATGCGGCCACAAGCTGATCCTGCCTCGCGGCGGGCATGTCGCGCTGCACCGCCCAGACATAGT
This sequence comes from Kordiimonas lipolytica, assembly GCF_042651265.1. Taxonomy (GTDB): domain Bacteria; phylum Pseudomonadota; class Alphaproteobacteria; order Sphingomonadales; family Kordiimonadaceae; genus Kordiimonas; species Kordiimonas lipolytica. The sequence continues at coordinate 131,336 of NZ_JBHSCR010000017.1, forward strand.
CGGCATAGGGCGGCGTTTCCCAAACAACACGAGTCTTTCCTTCACGTAGGCGGCCATCCGCCAGCATCTGTCGGTAAATCAGGGAGTTTGCAGCACCCAGCGCCACACGCCCTGCTTCCACATTCTGGATCGTCTTGTCGTGCGCACCGGCATATTCCACCCGGCTGAAAAAGTTTTCCGGGTCAATAAATTGCGCCAACAGGAAATGTCGCGGCATCAAATGCCCGGATGTTGACCGCTCGCTGCCGAAGGAGAAGCTGAGCCCAACAAAATGCTTCAGCTCCGTCCCCACGGTATCAGGGCCTGCAAGAAAAACACTGGTGAACGCCCGGTCCACATCTCGGCTTGCAAGCGGCACGGCGCCGCTTTGACGATGCGCGTTTACATACGAAAGCCCACCGAAATAAGCCATGTCTATGGCACGGTCAGCAAAGAGGGCCTCAAGCGCCTCATAGCTTTTCGGCACTGTGATCTCAAACCGCAGGCCGGTTTCTTTTTCAAGGAATTTAAAAAGCGGCTTATGGCGCGCCATCACTTTCGAGGGCTTTTCATCCGGCAGCAGGCCAACACGGATGGTTCCAGGCGATGCTTCTGGCGGCTTGTCACATGCTGCCAGCAATAGGGCCAACACGGCCAGACAAACCAAGGGGAAAGATCCCAGCATGCGCAGAACCACCCTGCCACCCCATGCGACAGTCGGTTCCCCCATCAGGGATAGCCCAGACCTTGTCAATCCATCCTGCATTTGTCACCACTTTACTTCTTTTTTACGGCGCAGGACACCCATTGGATTTCCGGCCCAGGCTTGCGCGTTGCGTGCATGTCTCTGCTTTCCCAAACCACAGCTGCGTGCTATGGGTTGGCCAAACAAAAACAGACAGCAGGAAACAAGATCATGATTCTGGAAACAGAACGCCTTCGGCTGCGCGAAGCTAACCTGGACGACGCAGCCTTCGCCCTTGCCATATACAATAGCCCTGGCTTTATCGAATTTGTTGGCGACCGCGGCCTCAGGACCATTGAGGACGCCGAAGCTTACATTGAGAAGAATGTGATGGGGAGCTACCGCGACAACGGCTTTGGCCTTTATATCGTGGAACTCAAAGATAGCGGCGAAGCTGTCGGCATGTGCGGCCTTGTGGACCGCCCGGGCCTGGACGCCCCGGATATCGGCTTCACCTTCCTGCCCGACCATATGCGCATGGGGTACGGTTTCGAGTCTGCCGCCGCTGTGCTGAAATTCGGCCGCGAGACACTGGGCATGGAGCGTATCCTGGCGATCGTGAACCCGGAAAACGCCAAATCCATCGGCCTGATTGAAAAGCTCGGGCTGGTGTTCGACCGCATGATCCAACTGCCGGGCGACGAGAAGCGCATCAACCAATATACCACCCCATAATCAGCCGTCTCCAAACTTGATTTCGCATATGCGAGGCCCTATGCTGCACCGCAACATTTCAGGTTTGGAGATTTCTCATGGAATTTAAGGGTAAAACCGCAATCGTGACGGGCGGCGCATCCGGCCTTGGCCGCGCCACGGTGGAATATTTCGTATCCAAGGGCGCGAATGCCGTGATCCTTGACCTCAATGACGAGATGGGCAACGAGCTCGCAGGCAAGCTAGGCGCAGCCGCTACGTATGTGAAAACGGACGTTACAAACGAAGACGATGTGGCGAACGCCATTGCCACTGCCAAAAGCACATACGGCAGCGTTGATATCGCTGTGAACTGCGCGGGGATCGGCACACCGCAGAAAGTGCTGGACCGCGAAGGCAACCGCTATGGGATGGCGCACTTCAATAAAGTGATCGCCGTTAACCTGATCGGCAGCTTCAACGTGCTGGCACAGGCCGCAGAAGCCATGCAGCATAACGAACCGGGTGAAGACGGCGAACGCGGCGTGATCATCAACACGGCGTCGGTCGCGGCCTATGAGGGCCAGATCGGCCAGGCGGCATACTCTGCTTCCAAAGGCGGCATCGTTGGCATGACCCTGCCGACCGCACGTGAATTCGCCCGCCAGGGTGTGCGTGTGATGACCATCGCGCCTGGCTTTATCCATACACCGCTGTTCGACGGCCTGCCGGAAGCTGCCGTCGAAAGCCTCACGCAACAGGTTGTCTTCCCCAAGCGCCTTGGCAAACCACAGGAATATGCCAAACTGGCTGGTCATATCGTGGAAAACACCTACCTTAATGGTGAAGTGATCCGCATGGACGCCGCCGCACGGATGGCGCCGAAGTAAGCGGGAGACACCATCAAGGGGGAAAATATGGGGCCGTTAGCTGGCGTACGCATTCTGGAACTTGTTGGCATCGGGCCCGGCCCGTTCGCCGGTATGATGCTCGCGGACATGGGCGCGGAGGTGATCGCCATCGACCGCCCAGGCCATTCCCCCCTTGATATGAAGGGTGATATTAACCGGCGCGGCAAACGCTCTATCGCCCTCGACTTGAAGAGCGAGGAAGACCGTAAGATCTTCCTCAAGCTCTGCACCACCGCAGATGCCCTCTTTGAGGGCTTCCGCCCCGGCGTGATGGAAAAGCTCGACCTTGGGCCCGACGAGGTGCTGAAAGCCAACCCGAAAATCGTTTATGGTCGCATGACCGGCTGGGGCCAGACCGGGCCGCTGGCGCACGCTGCAGGCCACGATATCAACTATATCTCGCTCTCCGGCGCCCTGCACGCCATGGGCCCGAAGGACGGGCCACCAAGCGCGCCGCTGAATCTGGTCGGCGACTATGGCGGCGGCGGCATGATGCTGGCGTTCGGGCTTGTATGCGGCATCCTGGAGGCCCGCACATCCGGCAAGGGACAAGCCATTGATGTCAGCATGGTCGAAGGCTCATCGGCGCTCATGGGCATTTTCCACACGTTGATGGCCAACCACCGCTGGGCACCGATGCGCGGGGTGAACCTTCTGGACGGTGGCGCGCATTTCTACGGCACGTTTGAGACCAAAGACGGCAAGTATGCGAGCTTGGGCGCGATTGAGCCCCAGTTCATGCAGGCTTTCATTGATAAGACCGGCCTTGATGAGACATGGATGCAAAAGCACCTCAACCCCGGTGAATGGGGCGCACTGAAGGAAGAGCTGAAGGTCTTGTTCAAAACCAAAACACTGGATGAATGGAATGACCTGTTGGGCGGCACTGACGCCTGCTTCGCGCCCATTCTGCCGTTCTGGGAAGCACACACCCACCCACATAATGTAGCGCGCGAAAGCTTCATTGAAGTGGACGGCACACGCCAACCCGCGCCCACGCCGAAATTTTCCCGCACCGCCCCCGAGGTGCGTCATGGCCCGATTGAGAAAGACGCCGACCGCGACGCGATCCTCGAAGAACTGGGAATGTAACATTATAACGCAAGCGAAGAACGGTTCGTCGCTGCTGCATTGAAGGCGCCCGTGCCGCTTCCTATATGCCAGCCATCAATCAAGGCGTTCTATGGGGGACAATATGAAACGCATCCTTAAACCACTTTTGGCGCTGGCTTCTTCACTGGCTTTCGGCACGACAGCTGGAACGGCTGCGGACTTTCCCGTCATCGAAGGGCCGCTGATGGGCCAGACACCGCCCGGTAAGGTCGCGGAAGTATTCGCGCCCGGCCTGATCTCCAGAGACGGCTGGGAGCTTGAAGGCGTCTTTGCGCCCGGCATGGAAGAATTTTATTTCGTGACATCCAAAGGCTATGAAAAGCCGCATGTGGTCGGGTTCCGTTACCAGAACGGCCAGTGGCATAAATTTTCTGAATTTGTGCGTACGGGCGAGCCCTTCATCACATCCGACGGCAAGACCATGCATCTGGCAAAAGGCTACCGTACACGCACGGCAGAAGGCTGGTCTGAAAAGAAGAGCCTGGGCCCGATGTTCGACCGCAAGGATTGGGGCATCATGCGCCTGACGGCGTCAGACGCCGGCACCTATGTGTTTGATGACTACAAGAGCGGCGATGTGATCCGCATATCGCGTGTCGCCGGTGGCGTGCGGCAGGAGCCGGAACTGATGGGCGACCAGTTCAATTCGGGCAAGATGACAGCCCACCCCTTCATCGCACCGGATGAAAGCTACCTGATCTGGGATAGCGAGCGCGAGGGCGGCTTTGGCGAGTCTGATCTTTACATCAGCTTCCGGCAGAAAGATGGGTCCTGGGGCCCTGCCATCAACATGGGGCCGGAAGTCAATTCAGAGAAAGACGATTTCTGGGCCAGCGTCACGCCAGACGGCAAATACATCATGTTTGACCGTACCATCGGCGGTGAATGGCCCAACCTGAATGTGGATATCTACTGGGCAGACGCCGGAATCATCGAAGACCTGAGGCGGAAGCACGCCAAATAGACTTGCCTGCCTCCTAGTCTTTCAACAGCTCAAGCCGGACGATGGGTTTCTTGCCGTCCGGCTTTTCCATGAGCGGCAGCACCACTTTCACCAAACGGTTCGGGGCCACGCCCTCGGCCACCAGATATTGGTAGACCGCATCGGCCCGCATGTTGGCAAGCTTCGTCAGCCCCTGCTGGTTCACCGGCGCTTCGCCTTCCGTTGGCTCTGTCGGCGCAAGGTCTACCCCTTCCACGGCCACACCGTCGATCTGCAAACGAATTTTCGGCCGCTCATTCAGCGCCGTCGCAAGAGCTGTCAGCCGCGCCTTTTCAAGCGGCGCCAGTTCGGCACTTGAAGGCTCGAACCGCACCTTGTCGAGGTCGATATCATCTTTCTTGCCGCCCGGGATCAGCTTGCCGATCAGGCGGAAAGGCGTGGTGATCAGGTTGCCGACAAATTTGTTGGTCGCCCGGCGCACCAGGCCGTCCACTCGGAAATTCGGGTCCAGATATTCGCCGTCAACCGGGATTTCCATTTCAACCCGGCCGCCCTTGCCTTCCAGAAGGTTAAAGGCTTTCTTCAGCGGAATGCTCTCGCCCTCATAATCCGGGTTCTTGTCGCCCCATTCCCAGCGGTCGAACAGGAAACTGTTGGTGCCGTCCAGCTGGTTGTCCTCGATATAATAATCGAACTGCAGGTAGGCCTCCCCGGCGCTGCTGGCACGGCCAAGCGTGCGGTACAGGTAGGGCTGCAGCACGCTGTGATCCAGCTTGTTGATCTCAAGCGATACTGTCGCGCCAACCGTGTCGCGAATGTCAAAATAGCCTGCCGTACGCACCGGACTGTTCTGGCCCAAATAGCCGTCACCCTGGAAGGCAAACTCCAGCGCGTCCGTCATGCTGAAATCAGAGATCACAGCGCCAATGCCGTCGATAGCGATTACCGGCGGTGTCTCAAACGTCCGGTCCTCGAACACCAGTTTGCCGCCGCTTAGAAGCGCCTGATTGATGACAAGGCCTGTGCCGGTTTGGGCTTCCACTTCACCCGTTGCTTCCGGCGCCTCTGCCGCGGTCGCCCGCACGATCTCGGCCACCCCGCCGTTCAACCTCAAGGCTTCCAGCGACACCTGGTCGCTTGCGCGGTCATAATCAAACCCTGTGAGGTTCGCGTACGGCACCTGTATGCGGCGCACAATGCTCTGTTCCGTCTCGGCGGCGAAATCCGCCACACTGAAATCACCTTTCAGCGTCAGATCATCCGCAAGTGACAGGGTCGCTGGCCCGGTCGCAAGGCCACCGGTTACCGTCAGGTCATCAAGCGGGATAAAGCCCATGATGGCCTTCAGCGGCACCCTTTTGAAATCCAGCTTCAGCTCCGCCGACAGCGGCGAACGGCCAAGCTCGCCTGTCGCGGTCACCTTGCCGCCACCAAGCGCGAAGGTGAATTCCTTGAAGCCGATGGCGTGCCCTTCCGCGGTTGAGAAACCGTCAAGCGCCAGGTCAAGCGGGCCAACAGATACCTCATGCCCAGTATGGTTCAAAAGCGCCACCGTCAGGCCTTTTGTCGCCAGCTTGTCGATGCGGACATTGCCGCCACCACCACCCTCGCCTGAGGCGGGCTTGATCATAGCCTCCAGGGACGTGCGTCCGGCTTCATCAATCGCCATATCAAGCGACGGATTTTCAAGTGTCACCGACTGCAGGTGCAACCGGCCAGACCATATCGTCCGCCACGACATATTCAGGTGTGCGGCGTCCATTTTCAAAACTGGTTTACCTGCCGCATCTTCCACATTAACGTCGCGCACAAGAAGCGTCAGGCTGATGGGGTTGAAGGCAATATGACTAAAGCTCACCGTGCCGTCGATGCGCTCCGCAAAAACCACGCGCACCTTCTTCTGCACGTACCAGGGCACAACAAAAGGCGAGGCTATGAAATACACCCCGGTCAGGACCAGAAGAATAACAAGGATACGCCGGGTGTTTTTGGACATGGGAAATCTGCCGCTGATGGTTTGCCTTCTATATATGGGGAGCCTACTCCCCAGCGCAATAAAAGGCCACAAGTGCGGCAGATTTTAGGCTGCCTTTTTGATGCTCGCGAGTGCGGCCAAAGCCCGTTCGCGACAAGCCTTACGGTCCAGGATCGGCTTTGGGTAAGTCTCGCCAAGGCTGATGCCGGCCATCTTCAGCACACCCGCCGGCGCTTCGAACGGCTTGTGGATATAGTCATTCGGCAGGTCCGACAGCTCCGGCACATAGGTACGGATATAATCACCCTCCGGGTCAAACTTCTCACCTTGCGTGATGGGGTTGAAGATGCGGAAATAGGGGGCAGCGTCCGCGCCGCAACCCGCCACCCACTGCCAGCTTGCCGCATTGTTTGCCAGATCAGCGTCCACTAGCGTGTCCCAGAACCAGTCCTCACCCGTGCGCCAGTGCCACAGCATGTCCTTGACCAGAAAAGACGCCACAATCATGCGCACCCGGTTATGCATCCAGCCCGTTTGCCAAAGCTGGCGCATGCCCGCGTCCACAATCGGAAAGCCAGTGCGCCCCTGCTGCCATGCCTCGACCTTGTCGTCCATGCCTTCGCGCCAGGGGAAGTCCTCAAACTGGGCCTTCAGCGGCCTTACCGGTAGCGTGGGGTTGTTGAACAGCAGATGGGTGGAAAACTCGCGCCAGCCCAGTTCGCGCAGGAACCAGTCGCCGCCCGTTCGGTCCTGCTCATTTGTCATCACATGAAGCTGGGTTTCGGCCCAGATGCGGCGCGGGCTGATCTCCCCATTCGCCAGATAGGGCGACAGGCGCGATGTGGCCTCCACCCCCGGCACGTCTCTCTTTGCCTTATAGTCACGCGCCGCTTCCGCCAGGAACTTCGCGAGCATATCGTGGGCCGCGTCTTCGCCCGGCACCCAGGTGGCCGCGATCGGTTCAGCCCAGTGCGCGGGCTTTGGGTCCAGCTTGAGGTCGTCAAGGTCGTCACTTTCAGGCCAGGCGTCCGGCGCGGGGATACGGTCGGGTGCGCCCAGGGGCGGTGACCCGTCAATCAGTTCCAGCGCCCGGCGCCAGAAGGGGGAAAAGACCTCATATATGCCACCGGTTTTGGTGCGCACGTCTTCAGGCTCGAGCAACAGGTTGCCTGCAAAACGGCGACAGTCCACATCATGCACTGTGCACTGCTGATGGATTTCCTCCTGCACCCGCCGACCGATTGGACTATAGGACCGGGTCATGTAAACCGCGCTCACATCCCCAAGAAGGCCCGATACCATTTCTGCGGTGTTTCCTGAGCGCAGGATAAGGCGGCTGCCTTTCGCTTGCAGGCTCTTTTCAAGCCGCTTGAGGCTTTCCCGAAGCCACCAGCGCCGCGCACCACCCAGCTTCCAGTCGCCCGCGCCCGCGTCGTCCAGAATGAAAAGGGGGATGACCGGCGCGCCGGACTCGCAAGCAGACACCAGCGCCATGTGATCATCCAGCCTGAGCGTTTCGTTCATCAACAGCAATATGGGCTTCAAGGGCACACTCCAAAACCATGGTTTTGAAGTCTATACGCTAGAGATCCATCACCCGATCAATATCCTTGGGCAGCGGCTTCTGCTTTTCCATCATGGACACCACGATAAACAGGATCATGGAGGTCAGCATCGCCAGGAATCCACCGGACATCTTGTATGGGATTTGTATCTGCCAAAGCTGGATCGCGAAATTGATGGCAAGCGATGACGTGATCGCCACAATTGCCGCACGGGCCGTCGCGCCCTTCCAGTTAAGGCCGATAATCACAACAGGCACCAGGGCCGCCGCGAAGGTGCCCCAACCGAACGCCCCCAGAAGGCCGACGAGCTTATCCGAATAAAGCGCAATAGCGGCCGCAACCACAGACAGTATGATCGTGGCCGTTCGCGCCCAGAAAAGCTCATTATTGAGCGACCGGCCCCGGATGGCCTTCGGGATATCATGGATGATCGCCGCCGCGCCAATGTTCAGGAACCCGTCGGCTGTTGACATGATGGCGGCAAACAGCCCCGCGAACACAATGCCCGCAAGAAGAGGATGCGCATAGGTTGACAGGAAGGCCGGTGCGGCCTCATCCGCAGCGCCAAGCGGCAGCGCGATATCGCCGATCACAAGCGCGCGCATGATCACGCCAATCGACACCCACAGCATGGCCGCCACCACATAGCCCAGCACCGTCATAGGCAGGATCACCCGGTTATCCGCCAGCTTCCGGTTCATCATCATCTTGGTGGCCACATGCGGCTGGCCCGCAAGGCCAAGACCAAAAAGGAAATACCAGCTGAGCGACGCCATGGACCCCAAGGTGCCGAACGGCATGACATCTTCACCGTCATTGGCCAAGAGGATGCCGGTGGCTTCCGCAAAGCCGCCGTCGAACACACTGGCCGCCGTGATCACCACCAGGGCGCCAGCGAGGATCATCACAATGCCCTGCACCAGGTCCGTGTATACAGACGCCAATATGCCGCCGGTGACACAGTAGAAAATCAACACAGCGGAGGAGATCACCACACTTGCCAAAAGGCTGATATCCGCGAACATCTCGGTCGCAGACAGGATCGACTGCAGCACCAGCGCCATCGCCAGAATCTGCGTCGCCAGATAGCCAAGTACGCCGAGTAAGATCGTCCCGGCCGTCAAAAGCCTTGCTGTTTCGCTTCCGTAACGAGCGAACACGACATCAGGCAGGCTCATGGTGTCCCTAACTTCCGCGACCATACGGATGCGTTTGGCCACCAGGTAAAAGCCCGTGGCATAGCCAAGCGCGGAACAGACCGCCATCCAGATGGAGGACATGCCGGTGGCATACACAAGGCCCGGGCCGCCCACGAAGCCGAAGCCCGAAAGGGTTGAGGAAAAGACAGCAAGGCTGACAACCACAGGCCCCAAGCCGCGCCCGGCAACGAAAAAGTCACCGGCGGATTTGGTGCGCCGCATGGCCCAGATACCTACCCAGATGCAAAGGCCCATATAGGCCGCCACGCAGCCAAGGATGATTGGTTGGCGAAGCTCTTCCATCAGGCGTCTCCCCGCTCTGACTTCAGCTCTTCCACAAGCGCGTCGAACTCTGCCTCTTCATCAGGCGTGAAGAAATAGCGGCGAAAGAAGATCACATAGAAAAGGTCAAAGGCGGCGAAACTGCCCCAGATGCCCCAGAACATCCAGTTGGTTGGCATTGGGAAGCCCAGGAACACGGTGGTCTCGCCCGTCAGGATATAATGCTCATAGCCTGTGAACAGCATCACCCACACGAAAAGCGCGAAGCCAACGCCGCCGGCGAAAAACAGCAGCAGGGTCCTGTCCCGCTTGTGGGGCGCGACGCCCATGTATAGAAGCGCACCGGCCAAAAGGATCACCGCAATCTGGAAATAGAAGGGCGCCTTGCCAATGGTGGCCAGTTTGGAGGCCCCGTCCCCGCCCACGGACATGGCCGGGATGGTTGCGTGCGCAACACCTGTGGCGTCCACAGGTGGCTCGCTCATCAGCACAAAGCCGGTGATGCCCGCAATCACAAGCAGCAACAGCAGGACGATATGAATCGGCTCCACCGATTTCAGGAATTTCATGGGCGGCCTCCCCTCCGCTTTCAGGTGCGGAGCCCGCACCAGTTTGGGAGGGAGCCTAGTGGCCTTTGACCTGATCGGTCAAGAGACCAAAACCAGGGCATTCAACATTCGTTGAACCTAAAAGGGCGTCCTGTGCGCTATCCGGTGATTGCTGCCGCACGCGCCAGTTCACGCACCACGTCCAGATGGATTTTGCCGTCACGCCCGCGCGGGGTTATCCAGCTGCCGCCTACTGTCGCGACGTTTTTCAGCGCGCGATACTCGGGCGCTGTATTTGCGGAAATGCCACCTGTTGGGCAGAAGGTCAGGTCCGGCAGCACGCTGCCCACGGCCTTGAGGAACCCGGGCCCGCCAGAGATGGAGGCCGGGAAAAACTTGAGCGCCAAAAAGCCCCACTCGCGCGCCTGCATGGCTTCACTGAGCGTGGCGATACCGGGCAGGAACGCCCAATCCAGCGCCTTTACGGCACCCGCAAGCTCTTCCGTCAGACCCGGGCTGACACCGAATTCAGCGCCCGCGTCCTTGGCGGCCTTCGCCAACGCTGGCGTGATCACCGTGCCCGCGCCCACGATAGCATCCGTCGGCAGGTCCTTGCGGACAGCCGCGATGGCATCCAGCGCACTCTCATGACGGAGCGTGATTTCCAGCACCTTCAGGCCTTCTTCGAAAATCGCGCGGCAGACATCCACCGCTTCTTCAGCACTTTCGAACGCGAGCACCGGAATGACCGGCGAGGTTTCAAGAACTTTCAAAACATCAGACATGGTATCGACCCCTGAAAACTTACTGGAATTAAATAAACGATCCGCCCAGCCCCGCCGGGCCGACAATGCCGCGCACACCAGCAAACAGGTTGCGGCCGAAAGTATCTGGCACCACGGGGCCAATTGAGGCCTCGCGGGCTTTGAACTCGGCCTCGTCCACCAGCACCAACAATTCACCCGTTGTGGCGTCCACGCGGACGATATCGCCGTCTTTCACACGCGCAATCGGGCCGCCGCTCGCGGCCTCGGGCGTTACGTGGATGGCGGCAGGCACCTTGCCCGATGCGCCGGACATGCGCCCGTCTGTCACCAGCGCCACCTTGAAGCCCTTGTCCTGCAGCACGCCCAAGCTTGGCGTCAGCTTATGCAGCTCCGGCATGCCGTTCGCCTTCGGCCCCTGGAAGCGGATCACCGCGACAAAATCTTTTTCAAGCTCGCCTGCTTTGTAGGCCTTCAGGAGATCATCCTGATCTTCGAACACCACGGCAGGCGCTTCGATCACCTGATGCTGCGGCTTGACCGCAGAGGTTTTCATCACCGCTTCGCCCAGCGTACCGTTGAACACCGTCAGGCCGCCTGTTGGCTGGAACGGATTGTCGATCTTCCGCAGGATCATATCATCGCCCGGCACGTCGGGGGATAGGCGCCAGACTGCCTGACCTTCCACCAGCGCAGGCATCTCGGTGAACGGTTTGAGGCCCTCGCCCATGATGGTGTGAACCTCTTCATTGAGGAGCCCACCCGCCAGCAGTTCCTTGATGACAAAAGGCGTGCCGCCTGCATCCTGGAAGGCATTCACATCTGCCGTGCCGTTCGGGTAAACGCGCGCCAGCAGCGGCACAGCGTCAGAAAGGTCTGAGAAATCCTGCCATGTCACCCGGTAGCCCGCCGCAGCCGCAATGGCGACAATATGCAGCGTGTGGTTGGTGGACCCGCCCGTGGCCAGAAGGCCGACAATGCCGTTCACGATGGCTTCCGCCGTGACCATCTCAGCCATGCCGATGTCATTTTTGGCTTCAGCAAGTTTCACCACCTGCTTCGCCGCAGCCGCGTCTAACTTGCCGCGCAGGCCGTCAGATGGGTTCACAAAGCTGCTGCCCGGCAGCTGGAGGCCCATCATTTCCAGCATCATCTGGTTGGTATTGGCCGTGCCATAGAATGTGCAGGTGCCTGGGCTGTGGTAGGCGCGGCTTTCGCTTTGCAGCAGTTCCTTCTTGCCCACCTCGCCGGTGGCGAACTGCTGCCGCACCTTGGCTTTTTCGCTGTTCGATATCCCGGTCGGCATCGGCCCCGCGGGCACAAACACGAACGGCAAATGGCCAAACGCCAGCGCGCCGATAAGAAGGCCCGGCACGATCTTGTCGCAGATGCCGAACAGCAGGCCGCCGTCGAACACATTGTGGCTCATGGCGATGCCGGTGGCCTGCGCGATCACATCGCGGCTGAAAAGAGACATCTCCATGCCCGGCTGGCCTTGGGTTACCCCGTCGCACATGGCTGGCACACCGCCCGCCATCTGGGCCACGCCGCCCGCGTCCACCACCGCCGCCTTCACTTCATCCAGCTTCTGGTGATAGGGCTGGTGGGCGCTGAGCATATCATTATAGGCGCTGACAATGCCGATATTGACCATGCCGGCCTGCATCAGCTTCTGCTTTTCAGCTTCCGAGCAGGCCGCGATGGCGTGCGCAAGGTTGCCGCAACTGAGGTGCGGGCGCGCTGGCCCCGCATCGCGCATGGCTTTCACGCGCGCTTCATAGGCCGCGCGACTATCTTTTGATCGCGCCTTGATGCGGTTGGTGACTTCAAGAAGCCTTGGATGGGTCATGATACGCTCCCATGCATAAAGTTGGGGCTGCCCGAAACGTCAGGGCGCCCAGTAAACTGTGATAGTGACATGCTCAGCCAGCTTTGCTATCGGCAGGTGGGTATCCACCGCAAGGGCGCGTTCGAGCACCGCCTTTTTCTCATCGCCCGTAATCATCAACACCACATGCGGCGCCTTGGCGATGGCGCTAGCGGAGATGCTCATGCGGTCGACCTCGTCGCCTGTCACATCGCTTCTCTTGGCCCTCAAGGCCACGCAGGTCTTGTCGCCATTGATATCAAGCGCGGCGTCAAGGCCTTCTGCGTCCGGGAAGAAGGAAGCGGTGTGGCCGTCAGAGCCCAACCCCAGCAGTACACTGTCGAACGGCTGCTTTACCTGGGCGTAGCGCGCGTTCACTGCCTCCACCGCTTCGAACGGCGTCGCATGCGGGGTTTTCATGCCGATATACATGGCCTCAGCCGCATGGCCTTTCTGGAGTGCCGCGCGCATGAAGGCTTCATTGGAGCGCGGGTGACCCAAGTCCACCCAGCGTTCATCCACCAGCGCCACCTGGATATTCTCCCAGTCGATTTCGGCCTGGCTCATCGCGTCAAACAGCGGCTTGGGCGTGGACCCGCCGGAAACCGCCCAGCTGGCTGTGCCGCGCTTCCGGATGCCGCGCATCAGCGCCTCGCAGCAGGCTTCCGCCAGTTCATCCACCATCTGCTCGCGCGTCTCAAAACAGCGCCACTTGATCTTATGGGCAGCCTTGTGTGCCTTTGCCATCACCGCGCTCATTTGCCGCTCCGCTTGCCGCTGGTTTCATGGAACCATTCGCGGCGGTCGCGCGTCATGAGGTCATGGGCCTCATATGGGCCCCAAGTGCCTGCCTGATAACTTTCAGGCGGCTCGCTCGAGGTTTCCCAATGGCCGATGATGCGGTCCACCCAGCGCCAGGCGTGCTCAACCTCATCGCGGTGCACAAACAGGCTCTGGTCGCCGCGCACGGCATCCAGGATCAGGCGCAGGTATGGGCCAATCCGCAACGCGTCGTCACCCGCCACATCCAGATTCATCTCTACTTCCTTCAGCTTTTCGTCAGCCGAGGAATGGTTCTTCACCATCATGCGAAGCGCCAGATGGTCTTCCGGCTGCATGCGGATGATGAAGCGGTTCGGGTTAATGTTGGTACCCCAGCCCGGGTGCGGCGAATGCGGGATCTGCTTGAACTGGATCACGATTTCGGCGAAGCGGTCCGGCAGGCGTTTGCCTGTACGCAGGTAAAAGGGCACACCCGCCCAGCGCCAATTTTCAATGTGCGCCTTCAGCGCCACGAAAGTTTCGGTGTTTGACGGGCTGTCGAGCTCAAGGTCATCGGCATAGCCCTTCACTGCTTCCCCAAACATGGCGCCTGCCTGATACTGGCCGCGCACCACATTGCGGTCGATCTCCGCGCCTTCAAGCGGCTTCAAGGACTTCAGCACCTTCAGCTTTTCTTCGCGAATGCTGTCTGCCTCAAGCCGCGCGGGCGGCTCCATCGCGACCAGACACAGAAGCTGAAGCAAGTGGTTCTGCACCATGTCGCGCATCGCCCCGGTGCCTTCATAAAAGCCCTTACGGCCCTGCAGGCCCTGGTTTTCGGCGATGGTGATCTGGATATGGTCGATGGTGCGGCCGCTCCAGAGCTCTTCGAACAGAATGTTGGAAAAGCGGAGCGCCAGCAGGTTCTGCACCGCTTCCTTGCCCAGATAATGATCAATCCGGAAAGTCTGGCTTTCCTTGAAGAAACGCCCCACGTCAGCGTTGATCGCCTGCGCGGTCGCCAGGTCGTGGCCAAGCGGCTTTTCAAGCACCACGCGGGCGCGGTCGTTATTGAGGCCATAGGCGCCCAGAAGCTCACAGGTGCTGGTGAAAAGGCTGGGTGGGATCGCCAGGAAATGCACCAGTGGACGGTTTTCATCATCTGCCGCAAGCGCACCCTTGAGGGCTTCCCAGTCCGCGCCGCCTTCAACAAGGCCGAGCTCGACCACATGTACCATGCCTGCGAAGTCCTTGAGCGACTTGGCGTCCATGTCGCACGCGGGCGGCGTTTCCTTGAACACGTCTTTCAGCCATGGTTCGGTGCTGCCCTCAAGACCCTTCCGGCTGGTCAGGAAGATACGGCTGTCCTTTGAGACTCGCCCTGCCACAAAGCCGGAAAACAAGGCCGGCAACAGCTTCCGCCGCGACAGATCCCCGCCGCCACCAAAAATGACCAAATCGAACACATCTTGCATGGTTTTCTTCCCATAAATTACTTGCCTCGGACCCTACGCCCAATTGACAGCGGTGTCAAATCGAATAGAAAAATGATTGGAGCTATATTTTTAATGTTTATTTTCAGTGTATTATGATAATTAAATGAATTACAGGTATGTAATTGGCATTATATAAAAATACCAATATGAACCATCGCCCAGGAAGGCCCCCACATGCAGCTTTCAGACATCATTGGCCCGCTGGATACCAAAGCGACTGCCCCAAAATACCAGCTGCTGTCGAACGCCATCAGGCAGGCGGTGGAGCGCGGCGCGCTCAAGAGCGGGCAGCCCCTGCCCGCCGAACGCGACATCGCCGAAGACATGGGCGTCTCCCGCGTGACCGTACGAAAGGCGCTCGACAGCCTTGCTCAAGACGGATTTCTGGAGCGTAGGCGCGGCGCGGGCACTTTCGTTTCCGGCCCGGTTTCCCTACCCACTGCCAGGCTGGCATCTTTTTCTGAAACCATGGCCGGTCGTGGCCGGAAGGTGCGGAGCGAGTGGATCGACCGGGCCGAGGGCGTCGCCACGCCGGAAGAATGCATGGGGCTTGGGCTGGCACCCGGTGCGCGAGTGTATCGGCTGACCCGCATCCGCTATGCAGACGACAGCCCCATGGCACTTGAGACTGCCACGGTGCCCGCTTTTGCCCTTGCGGGCGCAGGGCCCGTGGCCGGGTCGCTCTATCAGGCGCTTGAGGAAACTGGCCACCGCCCTGTGCGGGCGCTTGAACGTCTTCGCGCCGTCAACCTGAACGCAGAGCAGGCCGCGCGACTGGGTGTGCCTGTTGGCGACGCCGGCCTGTTGGCTGAGCGCCGCGGCTTTCTGGCAAACGGAAAGACCGTGGAGATGACCCGGTCATACTATCGCGGCGACGCCTATGATTTCATCGCTGAACTGAAGACGTGAGGGTTCAAAAGACGCCAGTGTAAGCTATTTTGCAGCCTTCCCCATCCGCCGGACCAGGAAACCAGTTGCCAAAAGAACAACAGCAGACAAGAAAATCGCTACCTGCCCGACAAAAATAGGTCCCACAATAAATGGCAACGCGCCACAGATCATCAGACCAGACAACCAGTCATATCCACTGGGGGACTGACCTTTTTCGCGATCAGTCAAAACCATACAAGCGGTGTGGGCCAGCACCAAAGCTATGGATGCCCCAATCCAAGCTGCGTCACGTATGAAATAGGCATAGAAATAGACATAAAGCCCTATCGTACCCACCAATGTTTCCAACCACCCCATAGCAATCTCCTAAACTACCATCTGGGGCTTGGGGGCCAGCCTGCAAGGTCTTTAAGTCTTCTTCACGAACTGGGACTTCAGCCCCATCTGGCCGATGCCGGGGATTTTGCAGTCGATGTCATGATCGCCGTCCACCAGGCGGATGCCCTTGACCTTGGTGCCCACTTTCACAACGGAAGACGAGCCCTTTACTTTCAGATCCTTGATCACCGTCACGTCGTCACCGTCCTGAAGGATGTTGCCCACGCTGTCACGCACTGCTGCGGCCTGAGCGGCTTCCGCATCCGCGCCCGGCGACCATTCGTGTGCGCATTCAGGGCATATCAGCAGCGCGCCGTCCTCATAGGCATAGGGGCTGCTGCATTTCGGGCAGGGTGGCAATTCGCTCATGGTGGTAATCCTTAAACTAGAAAGGCCTTTCTATAAGCCCCTGAACTGGAAACCCCAAGAAAAAAGGCCGCCTCACACGAGGCAGCCTTTTCCTGAGCTTCAAATCGCGTCAGCAGGCTTATGCTGCGGCTTCGCCCTGCTCGCTCTTGAGCTTGCCGAGGCGACGGATCTGACTGATGGAGTTCAGGTGCGCATAAATCACGGCCAGGACGCCACGCTTCCTGAGATCGAGGAACTTCTCGTCATCAAGCTCGTTCAGCTTCTGCTCGTCCACCAGATAGAGACCGTTGAGGTTGATTTTCTGGTCACCTACTTCAACCGTCAGGTTCCGCTCAACCAGCAGATCAAGCTCGGACAAAAGCTGCACAAAACCCTGGGTGACCTGGCTGTGCTCGAAATAGGCTGTGATGGCGTTCTTGCGATTTGCGAGATATTCGGATTCCGCACCGTCCTGGAAAAGTGCCATGCCTTCGTCTGTGCCAACCTGCTTGGCATCGGTATCAAGCGCGAGAACGAGCTGTTGCTGGTCCTGATCGGCTGGCATCAGGCGGAACGGGAAGGTCGCAATAATGCCCGGGATATACATGCCCTGCCATTTGCCGTCTTTCACCAGCAGGTTTTCGCCCGGCTGCAGGCCCAGCATGGCCACAGGCTGGAACTGGCCGGTTTCGGCATGCTTAACGAAAACAACAGGGACATCGCTCGCCACCTGCGTAAATTCGTGCGCTACAATCGGCACAACATGCTGGTTGGAAACATGGTCGAAGCCGACGTTGTCGTTGACTTTGAGGTCAGCGTGTTGCTCAACACTCAGGGCTACAAGATTGGTCACGTGTTACGCTCCACAATTAAATGCAATTAAACGATTCGGCCCCTTATATCGCATTTGCGGAAAAAGGGGAGAAAGACTCCCCTTTTTTGTGATTTTTTCCTCTGACCAGTGCCTTAACGGCACCAACACACCATCTTGATACACGCCGACAGTGTCAACCAGCACCTGGCCTTAGCCGAACGCGCCCGCCTTTAAGGCAATCAGGCCGCTGATTTCCAGCACCTGGGCATAGGCCTGCTCGATCTTGTCGAAGATATTGCGGTGCGCGTCCTCATAGCCTGACGAGGCGCTGCCTTCATAGGTGGTCTCTTCGCCGAACTGCTCATCGTCGTTCCGGACCGGCGATTCCGGGAAGATTTTCCTCAGCTGCGTGACTGTATCGTCCACCTCAAGGTGCAACAGTTCCACCAGCACATCTTCAAGCGACACATCGAAGCGGCTGCTGAAGCGCGGGATTTCCATGGCCTTGAGGAAGATATACTGGATGAGCCCGATCCTGATCTGGTGCAACTCGAACAGTTCCGCGTCCGGCGAGGCGCTATCAAACGCGGCCATCACGCCTTCGTCCTGCACGCAGTCCGTGAGCGTGCCGGCATCACGCCTGAGCTTGCGGATACAGGCGTCAACGCTGTCGCTTTCGAACAGCCCTTCCAGAAGGCGGGACAGGCGGCGAAGCTGCTCGCGCCTGCCCACATCCGCCACTTCATCAGCGCGGTCAAGCCAATAGCCAGGGCTGAGGAGCTTGGCATAAGCCTCGATCACCCCAACATCTGACCGCGCGAGCGCGTTCACAGCCAGGCT
Organism: Kordiimonas lipolytica; assembly: GCF_042651265.1. GTDB lineage: Bacteria > Pseudomonadota > Alphaproteobacteria > Sphingomonadales > Kordiimonadaceae > Kordiimonas > Kordiimonas lipolytica. The sequence continues at coordinate 149,389 of NZ_JBHSCR010000017.1, forward strand.
TGTAACCATCTTGAGGCGGTCGGATTTGTTGTAGATTGCCTCAAACAGGTCAGGCGAGCGCGCGATAGCCGTGCCGAAACCGCCACAGCTGTTGGCCAGATATCCCAGTTGCTGCAGAACCGCATTGTTCGGAATGGCCCTGATCTGGCTGATGCGCTCAAGCCGCTGGTGCACCGCCCCGCCGCCTTGCCGCCTCAAGGACCGCGACCCGGTCGGGAACAACAGGCTTCGGCCGATGCTGTCGATCAGGCGCACATAGCCTTTATGGTCCGTCAGATGGTTTTGGTATTCCACCAGCGTCAGGAAGAAATCTAGCGCCCAGCCCTTTTCTTCATAAAGCTTGTCATCGCTGGCGTCATAATCCGCGAAGCGTACTTCAAGGAAATCGGTGAAGGAGGCCAGCGCCGTGTCTTCGGCCAGGAACCACAGATAGCCCTCCCCGCCCTGGAAGCTGACTTCATGCTTTTCAGGACGGTTCAGCGTAGCCAGCTGTTCGCGCACCCGTGGCGGGTGGGTATAAAGGAAGCGCTTCTTCAGGCTTTCAGGGTATGCCCCCCGGCCCACGCTTTCGCCGTGGGTATCGAAAAACAGAAGCTGCACGTCCTCAAGGCCGCGCGCCTTCCAAAGCCGGATCAGGCGAAGCTTGAAACGCTCAATCGCCAGCGTCGCGGCAGGCTGGCCGATATAACGGCCACTATCCGAGAAACCAAGCTGCAGGCAGAAGCGTCCCTGCCGGCGGATATAGGCCAGGAAATGCGGGTTATCAACCAGTTCCGCGATCACCCGGTCGCCGCGCTCCAGCCCCACGGCAGTTTCAAACAGCGGGCTGATTTCCACATGGTCTTCCACGCCAAACAGTTTGGCATAGTAAAGCGCCGTCAACAGCGTGAACGGCGTGTCCGATTCCGCCACCAGCATGCGAATGGGGGTGGTGGCATCAAAGTGCTTCTGGAACTGGGCCGCCAGCATGAACACGCGCCGCGCTGTGGTCTGCTCGCGCGACAGCGTCCCATAGTGGATAGTCTTGGTTTCCACCTTGTCGAGCTTGTCGGAAATCGCGGCCAGGAAATGGCGGCGCATGGCCGACTGGTCAGGCGATTTTGTCAGCTGGATTTCGGCCGAGATGGCGTTATGGAGCTGCGCCGCGTTCAGGCGGAAATGAATGTGCGACAGGCCCATGCCGATCGCGCGCCATTCGCTATAAAGCGTTGCGGCACCGCACCAGGCATCGTCCGCCAGATCAAGCGCCAGAAGGGCTTCGAACGCCTCGCCGATACGCGCCACAGCCGCTTCCTTGCGGGAGTGATTTTCAACCGCCAACTGGTTCAGCTTGCCCAGGCCCTTGCTGCTGCCCTCGGGATTGCTTTGGTGTTCCTCCAGCGTGCGGGCGCCCAGTTCAAAACAGGCGCGCAAGTCTTCAAAACCGGCACGGATGGTTGTCCAATGTTCGACCGCCCCACCCTCAAAGCTTACCCCACTAGTTTGCCCAAGGCAGGCATCAAGCCCGGCCAGCGCCGAGCGGTAGCGGAACAACAGCCCCAGTGACCAGTCAATGTCGGTGCGACCATCAAGGTCAAACCCCACCCAACTGGCGATAGTGGCAAGGCGCGGGCGCAAGCTCCGGTACTCGCCCGGGTAAAGCTTGGCCGCTTCAGTGAAAATAACGCGGTACAGCGTGCGCACAGACCGGCGCATGTTGCCAACCGCAAGGCCCGCATAATCCAGCTCCTGATGCAGCGTCGGTGATTTGGTCGGATGCACAATGCCAACATCCATATTGGCCGTGGCAGTTTTCACGGCCTGTTCGCCGTCCGCCACCGCGCCCATATAGGCCTTGGCATAGGTCCAGGCGGTATCTGAAAGGGAGAAGGTCGGGTGCGCAGTCACGACAAAGCCTGCCACCTCGTCTTCCACCAGCGCGCGAAACTCGCTGAACGGTTTTCGGCTACCGTCAGCGTTCGTTGCGATTTTCTCCACGAGTGCCGCCAGCCGCGCCAGATTGTCTTTCCTGGGCACCGCTGACCACTGGCGGGCGAGCCCCGCAAGCCGACCGTCCAGGCAGCGCTTGCCGCGCGCCGACAGGTCTGCGGATAGGTCTTCCAGTGTCTGCTGTCCTTCAAGCAAGGAACCGGCAATTTCGAACGCCGCAGAAAGGTGTTCCCGTCTTGCTTCGCCCTTACCCTTGGATGGATGATCAAACATGCTGAAATCCTCGTTTTTGAATTTTTGACACCGCTGTCAATTGCCGCCTTTGTAACAGAATTGGCCGGAAAGTCACGCCACAAAGTGTCCGAAACAGAACCCGTTTAGCAAACTTTATTACAAGCCGTTGTTCCGCAGTACGAATTCAGGTCGGGCTCAACGCCTCTGCCTGCCGACCAGAACCAGCCGGGCGGCAGGCGCTCTCCCTACTCCTCTTTGTGGAACAGGAGGAAATAGGCTGCGGGCACAAAGAAGAGCGTCAGCACAGACGCGAACGCCAACCCGAACATCATCACAGCTGCCAGCGGTTCCCACAGCGGCCCACCGAACAGGTAAAGCGGCACAAGGCCGATCACCGTTGTGATGGACGTCAGCAGAATGGGCCTCAGCCGCATGCCGGACGCCTTGATGATGGCGTCCATCAGGCCCTTGTCCGCGCGTTCGATATCAATCTGGTCCACCAGCACAATCGAGTTGTTGATCACGATCCCCGCGAGGCTGATGAGCCCCAGCATGGCGAAGAAGGAAATCGGCTGGCCCAGGACCAGAAGCCCGATGGGCACGCCCACCAGCACCAGTGGCACGCTCATGAAAATGATGGCGGTGCGGCGCACGCTGTTGAACTGGAACATCACGGCCAGCACCATCAGAAGACCGGCGTATGGCAGGCCCGCGCCAAGGTCGCCGTATATTTCCTGGCTTTCCTCAATCTCGCCGCCGACCTTCATTTTATAGTCGCCGCTGATGCCCAGCTTGGCGATATCGTCCTTCACATAGTCATACAGATGACCAGCGGTGAACTGGGCGCTTTTGCCGGTCACGGTGATGGTGCGCTCCTGATCCTTGCGCCATGTCTGGCTGTATTCCAGCGTGGGGCGAAGGACCGCCGTCTGCTCCAGCGGCACCACATTGCCGCCTGCCGGCAGGATGATGTTCAACAGGTCTTCAAGGCTGTCGCGGTCTTCCTTCAAGGCGCGCAGCATGATCGGGATCGTGCTGTCCTCATCGCGGAAGGTGGAGACTTCAAAGCCGTCAAAATAGGCATTGAGGTTCTGGGCCAGCGTCTGGGACGACATGCCTAGGCGGCGCGCCTTGTCCTGGTCCACATCGATGACCATTTTTACCAGCTTTTCGCCCCAGTCGGTCTCATTCTGCATGATGCCGGGCACGCGGGCGAAAATCTCCTCAACGCTGCGCCCAAGCCCCAAGAGCCTCTCATGGTCAGGGCCGGAAATTTCAATATCCACAAGGCCGCTTTCGCTGGCGCCCATCGCAAGCCGCTTGATGGTAAAGCGCGCGTCCGGGACATTTTCAAAGAAATAGCGCTTGGCCCTTTCGGCGAATTTGATCGACTGATCCGGCGTATGCGCATTGACCAGGATGAAAGCTTTTGAAGGCGACGGATTGATCGGGTTCAGGCTCAGGTAAAAGCGCGGGCCACCTTCGCCAATATAGGCGATCTGGTCTTTCACTTCCGGGTTGACGCTTTCGTCCGCGATCCAGTCGGTCACTTCAAGCGCGATATGCTCCGTGGCATCGAAATGCGCACTTTTCGGCATATCCAGATAGATCAGCACCTCAGACCGGTCGCTTTCCGGGAACATCTCATTCGGCAGCGTGGCAAAGAGCTGCATCATGACAAAGACAAGGCCGTACACACCAATCATCACCAGCGCCGACCCCCTGAGCACAGGCCCTAAAAGCTTTTCATAGAAGCGCGCATAGCCGGGAATGACTTCATCGACCTCAATAGGTTCGCCTTCCGGGCCTTCGGTGCGTTTCTTCAGGAACTTGGCGGAAATGAGCGGCAGGAAATACATGGCCGAAATCCAGGAACCAATCAGCGTCAGCGCCAGCACAGCACCGAGCGAAAAGGCATATTCACCCTTGGCCCCGTCGATCAGGAAGAAAGGCGTGAAGGCGAAAATGGTGGTCAGCGACGAGACCATCAGCGGCACGGCATATTGCTTGCCCGCCTCAAGTGCGGCATCGCGGCGCCGGGCGCCCGCGTCCACGCGGGTCAGGATGTCTTCCACAATCACCACGCCGTTATCCACCAGAAGACCGAGCGAGATGATCACCGCCGCGATCGACACTTGCTCGAGCGAGATATCCAGAACGCTCATGCCCAGAAGCGCGAACATGACCGCAAACGGCACGATGGAGGCGATCACCATGCCGGACCGGAACCCCAGGAACAGCAGCACCACCAGAAGCACAACGGCGAAGGTTTGCCCCACGTTCGAAAGCGCGCCTGCGACCGTTTTTTCCACCTCTTCCGGCTGGTAGGTGGCAAAGTTCAGCTCATAGCCGATGGGCAGGCTGTCCTCAAACGCCTGCACGGTTTCCTGCAGCCGCTCGCCCACATCGCCGATGTCATAGCCGGGCTGCATCTGCACGCTCACAACAAGCGCCGGGCGGCCATTATAGTAGGTCTTGCTGCTGGCCGGGCTTTCATACCCGCGCCGGACCTTCACCATGTCTTTGAGGCGCACAAAATCTTCCGACCCCTGCGCGCGGGTCAACATATTCTCAATCTCTTCAACGCTTTTGAAATCGCCCGTGGCTTCAAGAAGGATCGACGAGCCTTCGGCGTTGATCTCACCCGCCGGCAGCACCACATTCTGGTTCTGAAGGTCATCAATCAGCACGTTGATCTGGCCGCCGATGGCGCGCAGGCGGCGGCTGTCCAGCTCCAACCAGATGCGCTCTTCCTGGACCCCAAAAAGCTCCGCCTTCGAAATGCCGTCCACGGTATAGAGCCGCCGCTGCAGTTCCTTGGCGCTTTCTTCCATCTCGCGGTAGCTGAAGCCTTCCGCCGTCATGGCGATGGAGGCGATCGATACTTCGCCGAATTCCGTATTCACGAATGGGCCATAGGCGCCTTCGGGCAGATCACGGCTGACATCTTCCATCTTGTCGCGGAGCGACTGCCAGATGGGTTCAAGGTTGGTGACCTCATCCTTCAGGTCCACATAGGTGCGCATGCGCCCGGTTGTCAGCACCGTGCGGATTTCGTCCACCTCCGCGATTTCACGGATTTTGCGCTCCACCTTTTCGGCGATCAGGTTTTCAACGCGGATGGGTGACATGCCGGGATAAAGCGCCTCAACGATCGCAGTGCGGATGGTAATTTCCGGCGCTTCCCGCTTGGAAAAATCCACATAAAGGAGGATGCCGGAAGCCACCAGCGCCAGCATCAGAAGGGCGGTGAAGCGGCTTCGGGTCAGGCCGAATTTGGTCAGGAATGACATGGCCGCCCCCTAGTTTTTGTGATTTTCAAGAAGCCGGACTTTCTGCCCGTCATGCAAATAGGAAACGCCAGCCGCTGCGATGATATCACCCGCCTCAAGCCCATCGATCACGATGATCATATTCTCGCGCACGCCGGCTGTCTGAACCCGGCGGGTATGCACGGTGGAGGTTTCGCTGTCAAACACGAACACCTGGGCAAAGCCGCCCCGGTGATCCTGGATCGATTCCCCGCGCTTGAGCGTCTCAGACCCTTCAAGCACGAAACAGTGGACCGGCACCAGGAAGCCTTCTTCTCCGATCAACAGGCTGATATCCAGCGCCACCTCCGCCGCCATACCAGCCTTCAGGCCCGGATGGCTCTCCTCAAGCTGCACAACAGCCGGGAAGGCAGACACCTGCCCCGCGCGGGAGCCCAGTTCCTTGATCCGCCCCTTTAGAAAGGTATCGGGGATATCGGTGATTTCCACCGTCGCTTCGTCGCCGGTATGCAGCGCATTGATCACGGTGGCAGGCACGCTGAACTCAACCTCAAACGCATTTTCGCTATAGAGCGACAGCACGGTCTGGCCCGGCGAGATATTGGAATAGGATTTGGCATCCACGCTGGAGATCACGCCGTCAAACGGCGCTTTCAACACCGCCTTATCGAGCCGTTCCTGGCTGATGGCATATTGCTGGCGCGACTGTTCGGCCTGGGCCTCCGCGCTCTTGAGGTTGGTCTCCGACGAATCATACGCCGCCTTGGTCACATTGCCGCTTTTAAGGAGCTCTTCCTTGCGGGAAAAATCCGTGCGGGCGTTCTTGAGCGATGCTTCGGCTTGCTCCAGCGCGGCGCGCGATTGCTGCAACTCATACTGCAGCGTTGTTGGGTCAAGCTTCAATAGCGTGTCACCAGCCTTCGCCTGCTGCCCCACCTCCAGCGTCACTTCCGTGAGCTGGCCGGAGATTTCAAACGACAGTGGCGTCTCGTCTGCGGGCTGCACCACGGATGGGTAGCGACGGGTCATGGTGGCCGCGCTTTCCGTTACCTCGAAAACCTTCAGGCCGCGTACCGGCGGATCGCGTTCTTCCGTCGCAGCGTCACCGCAGGACACGAGAAGAAGCGAGGCGGCAACAAGGCCAGCAAGGGAAGCGGGGCGGTTCAGGGCAGCGCGGATAAGCATGGGCCGGACCTTCTTTAAAGCGTGAATCCAACGGCAGGCGACATCATAGCACACCCGCATGACAGCTCTCATATAATTACTGGACCCACAAGTCCAGTAATTGATTCAATTAATTTCCCGGGGAACGCACGCACTAGACACAGGGGCCGGAAACCCAAGCGCCGGAAACCACAACCAACCATGAAGGGGCCTACCGATCAAGAATGAAAACCTGCGGCAGCTGCAGGGACACGGGCACTGACCAAGCTGCCTTGTCAGTTTCCCAGAAGCACCAATTCCAGCCTTTGACGGAAAACATCAATCGACAGCGCGGGCTGTATAAGAACTTCGAGCTCCAGCCCGCGAATGAGGCTGATCACAACCCTTGCCGTCAAGTTAGGCTTTGCATATCCTAAACGCTCGAGTGCTTGCGCGAGCTGAGCCTGGGCCTTGAATTCCCAATCAGAAAACAGCCTTGCCAGTTCTCTGTCCTTACGGGCGTATAATATCAGCTCATATTCGGCTGGGATGCAAATGGGGTCGTCCATGTCACGCTGAACAATTTCAAGCAGCAGGTCGATCAGGTCTTGCCGCGTATTCACCCCTTCAATTCGATGAGAAAAGTCCGGGTGAAGCTCTTCAACTTCGCCCAGATGATATTTGAAGGCTTCCTGTATCAATGCCTCACGCGTTTTGAAGTGATAGCTTGCAACACCGTTGGAAACACCCGCTTCCCGCGCAACACATCGATGGGTGACTGCATCTACGCCACTGCGGGCGATCACCTTTAGCGCAGCTTCCAAAACCTTGACCCGAGTGGACGCACTTTCACCCATAAATCACCTTAACGCTCTGAATAACAGAGCCTGCATTTAGCACATAAGGGCACAGCCATCATAGAACAAAATATCTAATTTTCTTTGACATATGTCCAATTTATGTGTTTTCTGCGTCTAGCACCATCAAGGAGAAGACTTTTGAAAAAGCCCATAAGCAGGCGGGATTTCATGGGAGGTGTTGCAGTATCGGCTGTGGGGCTTGGCGTTATGGCTTCCCCTGCGTCCGCCGCTTTCTCAGCCAGCTCAAGGCCGGAATCCCCACCCCAAAAAGCCTATCCGCCAACAAAAACAGGCATGCGCGGCAATCATGCCGGCTCATTTGAAGTTGCCCACCAATTGGCCTGGGACGGGGAAAAACCAGCCAGCTACAAATATGTCGACGATGTCTATGACCTGATTGTGGTCGGTGGCGGCATCAGCGGTCTGGCAGCAGCATACCTGTTCGACAAACATTCGGCCGGCAACCAAAGAATGCTAATCCTGGACAACCACGACGATTTCGGCGGGCACGCTAAACGCAACGAGTTTCACTATAAGGGTAAAACCTATCTGGGATTTGGCGGCGCCATCAACCTTGAACGTCCATCCGAATATAGCGAAACGACGGTTCGGTTGCTTGAAGAGATCGGCGTCGACTTCAGCGCCCTCGCAGATTCGGTACAGGGAAACTATCTTCTGGCTGGCGCGGGAGACAAGACGGCTGGGCTGTATCTACCGCACGACCAATATGACCACGCGTGCATTGTCCCAACCAAATTCATTCATGATTTTTCCGGCACAGGAGACTATCAGTCATTCGTTGAGGCTCTCCCCCTGACACAAGAGGAAAAAGCCGTCCTGGTATCCTTCATCGGTGGAGAAAGGGACTTCCTGGAAGGGATGTCACCAGGCCAAAAATATGACTATCTCAGCTCCACGCCCTACCGAGATTTTCTGGAACAGAAAGTTGGATTGTCGCGCCGGTGCACAGCCTTGTTCGAGCCTGCGATAAAAGTAAATGAAGGGCTGGGCATAGACAGTGTGTCGGTTATCGCGGCCTGGGCGCAGGGTGCGCCCGGCCTTGCTGCCGTGGGCACCCTTGGTCGCTGGGCTAACGACCTGTTTCTGAGCAGCGCGGACTATAAGGCCAATGTATTCGCCGATGGCAACAGCAGCATCGCGCGTCTGTTGGTGGCTGCGCTCATTCCTGGCGTTGCAGGCGCGCTGTCGACCGGTTCAGTAACCTCAGCACGCTTTCATTACGACCGACTGGACAGACCAGAGAATACTGCACGCATCCGCCTGAACAGCACGGCCGTTGGCGCACGCAACACCGACAGCGGCATTGAAATAGACTATGTGCAAGATGGCCTGGCACGCAGGGTCAAAGGCAAACGGTGCATCCTGGCCTGCAACAATGAAATCATTGCCCATATGTGCGATGAGCTTCCGCCACACCAGAAAGAGGCGCTGTTGTTTCCCGAAAAGACCCCTCTGGTCTGGGCCAATGTCCTGCTCAGAACCGGTGAGGCTTTCTATCAGGGCGGTTCAGAAACCTACCTGTGTCCCGGAAGTTTCTTTTCTCTGGTGTGCTGTGCACCGCCTGTGGCCATGCCTGATTTTGTCGTCTCAAGAAATCCTGCCGACCCAATGGTGGTCTTCATGGCTCATGCTGCAGCGCCCGAGAACGACGGCGACCAGAGCGCACGGGATCTGTTCCGCACTGGCCGACACGGCATCTATGCAGCCTCGTTTGATGACTACGAACAACAGATCAGGGAGCAACTGGATGGCATGTTCGCACGCTTTGGATTTGATAACAGCAAGGACATAGAAGCCATCACCGTAAATCGGTGGCCCCACGGCTATGCATATACTTATCGCGATCTCTACGACCCTGCATGGCCCAAGGGTGAAGCCCCGCATGAAATCGGCCGTAAACGGTTTGGCCGAATCTCTATCGCCAACTCAGATTCAGAAGTAACGCCCTATATCAACGGGGCGATCGATGCAGCATGGCGGGCTGTAAAAGAACAGCTTTTTTTGATCGGAAGGGAGGGAGCATGAAAGGCTTCTTTACCAGTGCAATCCTCATTGGCTGGCCGTTAGCCAACGTCCTTTATTTCGTCAATCTTGGGCTGGAAGCAGCCGCAATCAGCCCCGAACAGGCTATTGGCGCAGGCGTCGCCCCGGCGGTTTATTCAGGCCTCATTTATACAAAGGCGTCCATGGCGTTTTGCTGGGCGGTTATTGGATGGAGCGCCTGGAAGGGCAATAAGTTGAGCTGCCTATCCAGCAGCTGGCTGTTTGTCGGACTTTTCACATCTGACTTTGCAATATCACACAGGATGGCGATCGAAGCCAACGACCCACTTTTCCTCCCCGTTGCCGTCTCTTTGGCCATCCTTGATACGTGGTACCTGATATGGGCAGTGCGAAACAGCTATCCAAAAGGGCCAATGACCTGGCGCGAAAGCTAGGGCCTAGCGCGCGGTGGAGCCGCGGAGCTGCAGCTCAAAATCGATAACCGTTTCGCCCGCTTCCGCGAGCTTTTCGCGACCTTCGGGATTCATGGCATCCATCAGGGCTTCAGCGGCCTGACGGCCCATGGCGCGGATTGGCTGCCTGACCGTGGTCATGCCCGGCCACACCTGGCGCGACAGCGGGGTATCGTCAAAGCCCGCGACGGCCAGGTCACCCGGCACATTCAGCTTGCGGCTGTGAGCTTCATAGATGGCAGCGGCGGCCATATCGTCGTTCGAAGCAAAGATTGCCGTTGGCGGCACTGGCAGCGACAGCAAGTCAGACGCCGCCTTGCGGCCTGACGCGAAATCGAAATAGCCCTGGGCGAGATAGCCGTCCAGGATATCCAGGTCCGCTTCCTTCATGGCCTTGAGGAAGCCTTCCTCGCGGCACTTGCTGGAATAGTGGTCCGGGTGCCCCTTGATCAGCGCCACGCGGGTATGGCCCATCCCGATGAGGTGACGGGTCATCTGGAAGGCGGCCTCGACTTCATCGATCAGCACGGCGGGCGTGCCGAGCGTGCTTCTGGACGACAGGATCACCACCGGGATGTCCTGCGCCTTAAGGGCTTCAAGAAGCGGTTTGCTGTCTGTGAGCGGGGGCGTCAGCACCACGCCGTCCAGGAATGCCTGCCGAGCCCAGTGGATAACCTGATCCACCATGTCAGGGGCGTGATAGGAAACGGGATTGAGCGCCATGCCGTAATGGCTTTCGCGGCAGGCTTCGATCATACCCGCCTGCAGGTTCGCCAGATAGTTGGGGCTGGGGCTATCGTATACCAACCCGATCATATAAGAGCGGCGCGAGGCAAGCCCGCGCGCGCTTTGGTTCGGGCGGTAGTTCAGTTCCTTGATGGCCGCATCGACCTTGTCCTTGGTTGCCGCCCGTACGTTTGGCTCCCTGTTCACCACCCGTGAAACAGTTTTGATCGAAACGCCCGCCGCTTTCGCAACGTCATCAATGGTAACTGACCGCATCTTCAACATCCTAAGCTGTAGCTCCGGTCACGAGTGTTTGTCCAAACGTCATGCCGGCAGCTCCCTACCACCATGTTCCATAGAGCGCTGCAAGGATCAGCACAACAAGAAATGCCGCAAAGTTGAAGCCCTTGGTGGTGTGGAATTCCACGTCATGCAGCTCAACCGCGCCCTCCTGGTCATGGCCGTTACCCATAACAGAGAAGACCACAGCAAGGCCAACACACAAGAGGAACACAATGCCAACCCGGTCGATAAACGGCAGTTCAGGCCAGACCTGCATAAAGAGGAACGACAGCACGGCAGAGCCGATCGCGGCCGCCAGCGCGCCTGTTGCCGTTGTCTTTTTCCAAAAGATACCCATCAGGAAGATCACAACAATGCCTGGCGTGAAAAAGCCGGTGAATTCCTGGATATACTGGAAGGCCTGGTCGAAGTTGCCCAGAAGCGGCTTGGCCGTGATCATGGCCGTGATCATGGCCAGAAGCGCCACCACCCGGCCCACGATAACCGGGTCCTTGCGGTTCTCTTCCTTCACAAAACTTGGGTAGATATCCATGGTGAAGATGGTGGAGATGGAGTTGGTCATGGACCCCAGCGACGATACAATCGCCGCGATGAGTGCCGCGAACACAAGGCCCAGAAGGCCAGACGGCAGCAGCTTCATGGCAGATGGGTATGCCTGGTCAGGCGCGGCCAGATTTGGCTCCAGCACGAAAATGGCGATACCCGGCAGCACAACGATGATTGGCATCACCAGCTTCAGGAATGCCGCGAAAACGATACCCTTCTGGGCTTCCTGCAGGCTTTTGGCCGCCAGCGCGCGCTGGATGATATATTGGTTGAAGCCCCAGTAGGACACATTCATGATCCACATGCCGCCCACAAGCACCGAAATGCCGGGCAGCGCGTCATAGAATGGGTTGTCAGGCGTGAAGATCATGTCGAACTTCTCAGGCGCACGCTCGACCAGCATATCGAAGCCTGCAATCACGCCCGCGCCATCAGACACTTTGTTAAGCATGATGTAGGCAATCACAAGGCCACCGAACACCAGAAGCACCACCTGGATAATGTCAGTAAAGGCTACTGCCTTCAGCCCGCCATAAAGCGAATAACCCGCCGCGAAGATGCCAAGGGCCACAAGGCCGTAGACAAGATCAAAGCCCGTTACGGCTTCGATCGCAAGCGCACCCAGCCACAGGATGGACGTGAGGTTCACGAACACATAAACGCCCATCCAGAAGAAGGCCATCACCATACGCACCCGGTGGTCATAGCGCTGCTCCAGGAACTGCGGCATGGTGTAGATGCCGCGCTTCAGGAACACCGGCAGCAGGTATTTGCCCACAATAATAAGCGTGATCGCCGCCATCCATTCATAGGATGCGATCGCAAGTCCCATGGCATAGCCCGAACCGGACATGCCGATAATCTGCTCGGCCGAAATATTGGACGCGATCAGCGAGGCACCGATGGCCCACCAAGGCAGAGTCTTGCCCGCGAGGAAATAGTCAGATGCGTCTTTGTCGTGGCCAGCGCGTTCGCGCGAAACCCACTGGGCCAAAGAAAACAGCGTGACGGCATAGATGGCCACAACGGCAAAATCGAGTGTGCTAAACAAGTGTCCCTCCCCAGATACAGAACGATCGGGTCCATTCATTCAAATTTGAAAAGCCAGACGCCCTTCCCGACGTCATGGCATTCCCTTTCCCAGTTTGGACCATAGGCGCAATGTGACAGCGCTGTCAACAGACAAGACAGTGCCGAGGCAACCAATCAGGGCAAAAATTGACAGCGCTGTCGAATGGCGCTACCGCTTCTGAAGGGAAAAACAAAAAACAAGAAGGGAGAGAGCATGCGGGGGATCAAACCAGCCCTGATGGCTGCCACAGTATTCCTATCGGCCTGCGGCGGCCCGGCACCAACCGGCGAGGAACGCGGCGCCAAGGTTTCCACTGGAACGCTGGAAACATATGAAGATTTCAAAGCCACAGGGCTAACAAGCCGTGACCTGCAGGTGTGGCTGCCGGACGGGTACGCGGAAAATGCCGCAAACGGCCACAAATATGCTGTTCTTTATATGCATGACGGGCAGATGCTCTATGACGCGTCTGTCACATGGAACAGCCAAGAATGGGGCGTGGATGAAGTGGCTGGCAAGCTGATGGCAGAGGGTAAAGTGCGCAACTTTATCGTTGTGGGCGTTTTCAATGGCGGTGACACGCGCCACGCCGACTATCTGCCTGAAAAGCCCTATCATTTGCTGCCTGAAAATGTGCGCCAAGGCTATTACGGCACCCATGCCCCGGATCTGAAGGCCGACGAATATATCGCCTTCCTTGCCGATGAGCTAAAGCCCTTTATCGATAGCAAGTACGCCACCCTGACCGGGCCTGAGGACACCGCGGTAATGGGCTCGAGTATGGGTGGGCTCATTTCCATGTATGCGATTGGCGAACGGCCAGACGTGTTTGGCATGGCTGCCTGCATGTCCACCCACTGGCCGGGGTTCGACCCTGGCAAAACCCCGGAAATGCCGGACACTTTCATTGCTTACATGCGTGAAAACCTGCCCCCGCCGGAAGGCCACAGGATCTATTTCGATTACGGCGACCAGACGCTGGATGCCCACTATCCACCACTGCAGAAAAGGGTGGACGCCGTGATGACAGAGCTTGGGTATACCGCGAGCAATTGGCTGACGGTCTATGACCCAGGCGCCAACCACAGCGAAGACGCATGGAACAAGCGCCTGCCCGGCGTGTTTATGTTTCTGTTTGGGAAATAGGCTATCCGGCATCAAAAAAGCGGGCCTGAAAGCCCGCTTGCATACAACCGGCCTGACCTTCAGATCAGGCGTCTTCGTTTTTCTCGGTTTTGCTTGGGACGCGGTGTGGTTCGCCCAGAACCTGCCTGACGGCCTCACGCCCCACAGACTGTTCCAGCTCATGCACGCAGGTGACAGCGCTTCTATAGGGCTCTTCCACATGTGGCAGGTCTTCCGGCGTTACGGTAACGCGGATGCCTTCGCCGTGCACACGCCAGGCATTCGGCGTGCAGAAAATCTGCAGCGGCCGCTTGGGTGTGGACACGGAATAATAGGGCACGCTTGAGACAATCGGGATATGGCGCGAATACCGCGGGCTCACAAAGCTGCAGCTTTCAAAGTCACGCGGGCCAACCATGCCACCGATGATACAATCGGAAAAATTGCTGTCCTGGACGCAGGAGCCTTCAAAGTCCGTGCAGGTCATGTTGCAGGCAACAAATTCGGTGCCGTCGATATCGCAGGCGGTAAACACCGCACCGGCAAAATCGCATTTGAAGAAAATCGCCCCCTGCAGCATCAGAAGATGAAATTTTGTCTCAGAGAAATCGCAGTTCACAAAGATGGTATCGGACCAGCGCAGGACGCTTTTGACCTTAAGGGCACTTACGCTTTCCTGGGCAAACTGTTCACCCATCACAAGTTTGTGCGACGGGAACATATTTGTCAGCGTCTTTAGGTCCATATTGCCAGTCACTTCTGCGTCTCAAAAGAAGGGTAATTCATGATTCGTTGAAATCATAATGAGCCGGAATGATGAATCGGTAAACATTTGCATCAAATTTTAATTAATATTTTCCTCTGGCCCACTTCCTGGTCCAGCTCGCCCCCCAGACAAGGCGCCTAGATGGCTTTGGCAAGCCAATTGTGCAGTGCATGGATTGCTGCCAGCCCCCTGTCTGAAAAAGATATTTTTCTAAATTTCATACAAATGCGTGCGATTGCACATTGGATACAGTATAAACCGAAACATATACCGGCCCAGGATGCCTTCGGGGGCTGACAGCAGTAAATTTGGGAAGATATTTTTATGGCAAAGGTGCAGGCGGTAAAACGAAAATCGCTGGCGATACAGGTAGCGGATGCGCTGAGAGACTTGATCCTTTCTGGCGATTACGCACAAGGTGAACAACTCAGGCAAGATGACGTGGCCAAGAAACTAGGGGTCAGCCGTATTCCGGTGCGCGAAGCGTTCCAGCAGCTTGAGGCGGAAGGCCTGGTGGTGAACGTGCCCTACAAGGGAGCCATCGTCTCGCGCCTTTCGATTGAGGAAATTGACGAATATTTCGACATTCGCACATCGCTCGAGGGTGACCTTTTAGCCCGCGCCATTGATCATATGACGCCTGAAGTCATCGCCCGCGCCCGCAAGATCATTGATCGCATGGATAGCGCAAGCCCCACCAAATGGGGGGAAATAAACTGGCAGCTCCACGCCGAGATTTACGCAATTGCAGGCCGCCCGATCACGCTTGAGATGGTCAAGAAAATCCATGACAACCTGGACCGCTATGTGCGTACCCAACTGAGCTTGAGCGAAGAAAACCGCGAACGCGCCAACCAAGAACACCGCCACCTGGTGGACCTGTGCGAAAAAGGCCGCAAGGATGAAGCCATCGGTTTGCTGCATGACCATATCAACGGCGCGCGGCACGACCTGATCAAGCACATGCAAGAAAACGACTAGTTCAGAGGAAACACCACGATGCTTGCCACCAGCCCCCTTGCCGCCCTGCGCGCAGAAATGGAAAAAGAAGGCGTGGATGCCTTCCTTGTGCCGCTCGCAGATGTCCATCAGGGCGAATATATCGCTGAACGCGACAAGCGGCTGAAGTGGCTGACAGGTTTCACAGGCTCTGCCGGCATGGCGATTGTGCGCAGGCATGACGCCGCCATCTTCGTTGATGGCCGCTACACGGTTCAGGTGGCCCGGCAGGTAGACCTGGAGACTTTCTCCCACCAGCATCTGCATGACCACCCACCCGCCAAGTGGCTGGGTGAAAAGGCATCAAAGGGCGACCGCATCGCCTATGACCCTTGGCTTCACACGTCCGCCCAGGTTGACGCGATCGCGGGCAAGCTTGAAGGCACGGGTGCGGAGCTGGTGCCAGTTCAGGAAAACCTGATCGACCGGGCGTGGGATGACCAGCCAGCCGCCCCCCTTGGCCGTGTTATCGCCTACCCGGAAGACATGGCGGGCGAAAGCGCGAGCGACCGGCGCGCAAAGATCGCGAAGCTGCTGAAAGCCGCAGGTGCAGACGCGCTGGCGATCACCCTGCCGGACAATATCGCCTGGCTGATGAATGTGCGCGGCGCGGACGTGCCCTATAACCCCATGCCGCATAGCTTTGTTCTGCTTCGCGCAGACGGCCGCGCCGACTGGTTCATCGACGACCGCAAGTTCGGGCCAGACCGTGCAGACATCGACATGAAAGGCGTCACGGTGCGCAGCATGGACAGTCTCAGTGATGCCCTGAAGGCAGCGGGCAGCGCGCGAAAAACCGTGTGGATCGACCCGAACTGGAGCCCGGTTGCGGCAAACCAGATCGTGGAAGCCGCAGGCGGCAAAGTGCACAAGGCGGCAGACCCGGTGACCCTTGCGAAAGCACACAAGAACACGCACGAGCGCCAGGCCATGCGCGCCGCCAACAAGCGCGACAGCGTGGCCTGGGTGAAGTTCCTTTCGTGGCTTGACGCCAACGCCCACAAACGCGCCAAGGCCGGCAACCCGATCAGCGAGATCGAAGCTGCCGACAAGATCCTGGAGCATAGGAAGGAAGCCAACCAGTTTATGGAGCCATCGTTCGAGAGCATCTCGGCCGCCGACGGCAACGCCGCCCTGTGCCACTATGCGCCCGAGCCGGGCAAGGAAGGCAAGCTTGAAGCAAACACCATTTACCTGCTGGACTGCGGCGGCCAGTATCTGGACGGCACGACGGACACCACGCGCACCATCGCCATCGGGGATGTTTCAGACGAAGTGAAAGACCGCTATACCCGCGTGCTCAAGGGCCATATCGCCCTTGCCACCGCGCGTTTCCCCAAGGGTACAAAGGGCCACCAGCTGGACGCGCTGGCGCGCATGCCGCTGTGGCAAGTGGGGCTGGATTATGACCACGGCACCGGCCACGGCGTGGGCGTGGGGCTTTCGGTTCACGAGCACCCGCAGCGTATCGCCAAACAGGTGAATGATATTGAACTGGTAGCAGGCATGACGATTACCAACGAGCCCGGCTATTATGAAGCCGACCGCTTCGGTATCCGCATTGAAAACCTGTGCGAGATTGTGGAGGGCGAGGACGGCTTCCTGGAGCTGCACGACCTGACGCTCGCACCCATCGATACACGCCTGATTGACTTCAGCCTGCTGACGAAAGCAGAAGTTGACTGGCTAAACGCTTACCACGCCCGCGTGCGCACCGAGATGGCGCCGCAGGTGGACGGCGAGGTAAAGGACTGGCTGATGAAGGCAACCGAGGCGGTTTAGCCCGCTCGCCGCCGGACCCAGGCCAAAAACTCAAAAAGGGTGGCAGCCCCGAAGGCAATTGCCACCCCCAAAAATACCGCGAAATAATCCAGTGCGTCCGTGGCTAACAGATCCACCATCAAATATCCGGCCAGGGTCCCCAAAAGAGTGCCCAAGAAGGCACGAAAGATTGGATTCAGGTGCCGAAATGGCCCCGTCAGCCAAAGCATAGCCTGCGAACCCGCACAAGCCAAAATTAAAAGCAAAAGCCCCATCTATGCCCCAAACAAACTGACAGCCTCCAACTGCATCACAAATCCGAAATAAAGTGAATAACCTAATTCAACTTTTTGGTTGCCACAGCGCCCCATAGCTCAAGCGAGACCGCCCCATCATCGCCGCGAAGAAGCTTCATCGGCTGCCCGTCCTCGCGGAAGATGAAACTGCCGTCGCCCGTGGGGTAGGCCAGATAGCGGGAGCCGCGGCCTGTGGTGACCACATAACCGTCGCCTACTTGTTTGAGCGTGAAACCGAAGCCGTATTTCTCGATCCAATAGTTGCCCTCAATCACCGCCGCGTCGGCGTTTGTCAGGGCCGCCATATCGGCTGTCTTGGGCGCCATATCAGGCCAGCCAAAGTGGGCTGCAAGCGCCCGGCCCACTTCAAGCTGCAAATGCGTGCCGCCGTCACCGTTAGTCATCAACACAAAGCCCTGATCGCGGTCCGGATAGGCGAACATAAGCGCCTTGAAGCCCTTGTTCGATCCACCATGCGACAGGCGCAGGTTTTCGCCCTCCCCGTCTGAGGCGAAGCCAAGCCCCATGCCTTCCGTTTGCTGTTTGGCCATCTCAGTCGCCGCCTCTGACGTCAGGATACCCTTTTCCCCACGCACCGACGCCATCACATCAATCAGAAGGCGCGAAAGCTCGGTCGGTGTGGTCCACAGGCCCGCCGGTGCTTCTTCCGGATAAACATGCGTCGGTCGTTCACGCCCTAAATGGTCATGCGCCTTGGCCTGCAGCTGCTGCTTAGGCGCGGGAAGCAGCTGGGCGAAGCTGCTGCCGGTCATGCCTGCCGGGCTCAGCACTTCCGCCTGCATCAGTGCACTGAAGTTCTCGCCAGTCACATCTTCAAGCAGTTGCTGCAGCACCACATAACCGCCCCCTGAATAACGCCAGCTTTCGCCCGGCGTCTTGTCGATGAGTATTGCGCCAGAGTTGGCAGGTGCAACGCCGGACAATATCTGAACCATTGTCGGCACCGGCTCACCGGGGGCATAGCCGTCAAATCCATGCACCGTAAAGCCCGCCGTATGGGCCAGAATGCCGCGAATCGTCGCCGGTTTTTCCGCCGACTGGACACCGCCCGGTAAGGTCCAGGATGTGAGGTAGCGCGTGATATCCGTGTCGAGATCAAGCTTGCCCTGGTCAACAAGACGCATCACACCCACGGCCGTAACAGGCTTGGAAAGCGACGCGGACTGGAAAAGCGTATCTGTGGTCACGCTGTCACCATAGGCCCGGGCGAACACCACCTTCCCGCCATCGATCACCGCCAGAGAAAGTGCGGGCACATGGTACCAATCCATGCGGTCTATCAGGTCAAAACGCTGAGGCGTACCGCTTACATGGACCGCAGGGACCAGGCCATATTCCACTGCCTGTTCAAGTGTTTCCGCCTGGGCAGGAAGGATAGACAAAAAGAGCGCGCAGCCAATGGCTGCGAGGCGTGACAAACATGGCATAAGGCTTCCCCCATCATTCTTGGACGCGGGGACCCTAGCCATAGTGGGCCGCCATTACTACAGCCTGTGCGCACATGTCGCACAAAAATCTTTATGCTGCAGAAATCAGATCGTCATAGAAGCCGCGCCAGTCTTGGGGTTCCGGGTGAGCGCTCATGAATGCCTGACGTGTTTCGTCGTCGAGCTCTTTGAACCAGCTCGTGAACCGGTGCCAGTATTCGGCACCCGTGCCCATGACCCAGCCAATGCTGTTCCTGGGCGTATCGGGTTCCTGTTCCCATGGCGGGACTTGGCTGTCGGTTGATTTCGGCTGTTGGATGCTGGCCGAAATTTTGGCCATGACATCGTCAAGACGTTCTTCTTCTGGACTGGTGCCTACTGGCGCATTTGGCACCGTGCAAACGGATTTGATAAAATCGACATCGGTCATTTTCCACCCCCTGGTTTTGACCGTTTCCCCGAATCGATAAAATTTTATCTATCACATGTGACGCGGGAATGACAGCGGCAGACAAGGGACCGACAGCGCGAGACCGACAGGCGGTTGCATTTGTCCTGCGCGTCCAATGCGTTGGCTAAAAAGAAAAAACAGCTGCCAGCCCCAAGAATACTCAAAACATATGGGGCATGGCAGCTGAGTCAGCTCAGAGAGGCCCCGCTATGTGACCGGCAGGGCTGCTCTGGGGTTCTGAGTCGGTTATCAGGCCGACCGCGTGTAAGCGGTCTTGACCGTGGTATAAAACTCCTTGGCGTAAGCGCCCTGTTCGCGGCTGCCGTAGCTTGAGCCTTTCGTGCCGCCAAACGGCACGTGATAGTCCACGCCCGCGGTTGGCAGGTTCACCATCACCATCCCGGCTTCGGACCGGCGCTTGAAATCGGTCGCGTACTTGAGCGAGCTGGTGCAGATACCGGAGGACAAACCAAACTGGCTGTCATTCGCGACTTTGAGCGCCTCCTCATAATCCTTCACCTTCACCACGCTGGCGACCGGGCCAAAGACTTCCTCGCGGTTGATCGTCATCTCTGGCCTCGTGTCGGTGATCAGCGCCGGGGCCATATAGAAGCCCTCGGGTTTGTCCTTAATTCGGTCGCCGCCGCACACAAGCGTGCCGCCCTCGACCAACGCCTGCTCGACATATTTGAGGTTGCTCTCAAGCTGGCCCACGTCGACCACTGGCCCGATCTGGGTCGAGCTGTCGCGCGCGTCACCCACCTTCAGCGCCTTTGTTGCTGCGGCCAGGGCATCAACGAACGCGTCATGGATGCCTTCGGTCACGATAATCCGGCTGGAAGCGGTGCAGCGCTGGCCGGTGGAAAAGAAGGCGCCTTGAAGCGCGCAATCCACCGCGATATCAAGGTCTGCGTCATCCAGCACCACCAGGGGGTTCTTGCCGCCCATTTCCATCTGTACCTTGGCGCCGCGCGCCACCGCCCGGTTGCGGATGTCACACCCCGTCGGCACACTGCCGGTGAAGCTGATGGCTTGCACATCATCCGACATGACAATGGTCTCACCTACTTCGCGGCCGGAGCCATTTACCAAATTGAAGGTGCCTGCGGGCAAGCCAGCGCGGGAGATGATCTCCGCAAGCGCCCAGGCGGACCCCGGCACCAGCCCCGCGGGCTTGAACACCACCGTGTTGCCATACGCAAGCGCCGGCGCAATCTTCCAGGCCGGGATGGCGATGGGGAAGTTCCACGGCGTGATCATGCCGATGACACCCACGGGTTCGCGCGTCACTTCCACGCCGAACCCGGGCCGGGTGGACGGCAGCACGTCGCCCGTGATCCTGAGCGTCTCGCCCGCGAAATATTTAAAAATCTGCCCGGCCCGCGCCACTTCGCCAATGCCTTCAGCGAGCGTCTTGCCCTCTTCGCGGGACAGAAGCTCACCCAGCTCTTGTTTGCGTGCCAGCAGTTCGGTGGCGATGAAATCAAGCGCATCGAACCGCGCCTGGATGCCGCTCATGCCCCAACCGGGCGCCGCGTCCTTGGCGACCTTGATAGCCTCCAGCGCCTGGGCGCGGTCCGCCACCGCATAGTCGCCGATGATGTCGCTGGTGTTTGACGGGTTGACGTTCGGCGCATAGCTCGCGCCCGCCACCCATTCGCCACCGATGAAATTATCAAATTTTGTCATATGTCCCTCCCGATACTCAGACCAGCTGGAACCCTTCTGGGAAGGGGTCCTGCTCATCTACAAAAATTGTGTTCAGCCCCGTCACAAAGGCCCGGCCTTCTATAGACGGGATGATGCCCGGATTGCCACCCACATCTGTCAGCTTTTCAACCCGCCCGGTGAAACGGCTGTGGATGATGCTTTCGTGAATGAAAGTGTCGCCCGCCTTCAGCTTGCCGCGCGCCACCAGCTGAGCCATGCGGGCTGACGTTCCGGTGCCGCAGGGCGACCGGTCAATCGCCTTGTCGCCATAGAAAACGGCGTTCCTGCCGTCCGCTCCCGCACTCGGCGCGCCAGTCCACAGCACATGGCTGCAGCCCCTGACAGTCGTATCAATTGGATGCACAATATCGACAGCCTTATTCACCGCTTCGCGCACCAGCGGACTGAAGCGAATGATGTCTGCTGGCGACATGCCTTCAAGCCCCTTGAAACCCGGCTGCGGATCGACGATGGCATAGAAATTCCCGCCATAGGCCACATCCACCATGAGCGGCCCAAGCCCCTCAACCTCAATCGCCACATCCCTGTGCGCAAGGTAGGACCCGATATTGCGGAGACGCACGCTGGTGACCTTGCCCCCCGCGCGGGTGTAGCTGACACTCACACGTCCTGCTGGCACGTCCAATTCCAGCTGCCCTTCCCCCCGCGGCGTGATCAAACCATGCTCCAGTCCAATCGTTACAGTTCCGATAAGACCGTGACCACACATGGGCAAAGCGCCTGATGTCTCAATGAACAGGATGGCTGCGTCGGCATCGTCCGAGCAGGGCGGATAAATGATCGCGCCGGACATCATATCGTGCCCGCGCGGTTCAAACATCAGCGCCTTCCTGATCCAGTCATGGTTCCTCAGGAAATCCTGGCGCTTTTCGCTCATGGTCCGGCCCTTAAGCACAGGGACCGCGCCATGCACCACACGGACGGGATTACCGCCCGTGTGGCCGTCGATGCACAGAAACGTGCGCCGCATGGGTATTACGCCGCGGCCTGCAGGTCGGCGGGTAAAGCCGGGCGTGTCTCAAGCGCCCGCCGGGTCACGGCTTCAACATAGGCACGCTCGTCGCCTGTCAGCTTCAGGCGCGGCGCCCGCACCATCTCACTGCCGCGGCCCATGATCTCCTCCACCAGCTTGATGCACTGCACCAGCGTCGGGATGGTATCCAGGTCCAGAAGCGGCATGAACCAGCGGTAAATCTCAAGCGCCTCTTCGGTGCGGCCCGCTTTCATCAGCTTGTAGATAGCAACCGATTCCGCCGGGAATGCGTTCGTCAATCCTGACACCCAGCCCTGTGCGCCGAGCGCCAGCGCCTCAAGCGCGATATCGTCCACACCGCCAAAAATGGCGAAGCGGTCCCCGAAGGCATTCTGCAGGTCGATAATGCGGCGGGTGTCCTCGGAGCTTTCCTTGATCGCCACCAGATTATCGATCTTGGCTAGATGCTTCATCGCCTCCACACTGATGTCGATCTTGTAGGACACTGGGTTGTTATAGATCATGATCGGCAACTCGGTCGCCGCCGCAACTGTCTGGTAATGAGTGATCACCTCCCGCGGCTGCGCCTGATAAACCATGGCCGGGAGCAACATAAGGCCATCAATGCCGATACGCTCCACATCCCGGGCA
Organism: Kordiimonas lipolytica; assembly: GCF_042651265.1. Lineage (GTDB taxonomy): Bacteria > Pseudomonadota > Alphaproteobacteria > Sphingomonadales > Kordiimonadaceae > Kordiimonas > Kordiimonas lipolytica. The sequence goes on from NZ_JBHSCR010000017.1 coordinate 172,152, forward strand.
TAACCCGCCGCCAGCTTCGATGTATATTCCGCTGTACCGGACAATAGCGGCACGCGGCCATCCACAACTTCTTTCGCCGCTGCGATTACCTGGCGCTTTTCATCTGCAGAAAGCGATACATTCTCACCCACGGTACCAAGCGCGATAATGCCGTGAACGCCGTCCTTGATAAGGCCATCGATCACGCGCTGCGTGCTTTCGATATCCAGGCTTTCGTCATCTTTGAACTGAGTGGTTGTTGCAGGGAATACTCCAGACCAATCAATCATCTTCTTGTCTCCAGACTAGGGAACGCCTGCATTTCGGCGTTCTATAGGGTTTTGTTGACGGCCGGTTTTTATGCGGCCTGTTTCAGATTTGAATTGTGTATATTGTATACAATATGCTATTTCAAGCCTGTTTCTTATGCCCTGGTATGTTTTTTCGAAAGGCCTCCGATGGACAATCCCGCCCCCCTTAGCCAAAAGGTACTCACCCACACGTATGGGCTTGATTGCGAAATTGCCGTCATCGGTGCCGGGATCATTGGCGTATGCATAGCCATTGAGCTGCAGGCGGCAGGCCATGATGTCTGGCTTATTGACCGCAAAGGCGTGGCCGAGGAATGCTCCTATGGGAACGCGGGCCATATTGCGGTCGAACATATCTTTCCGCTGTCTTCCCCCGCCACGCTCATGCAAGTGCCGAAAATGCTACTTCAGCCCAACGGGCCGCTTTCTATTCGAGCTGCCTACCTGCCACAGCTGATGCCGTGGCTGATGCGCTTCCTTTGGGCGGGGCGACCTGTGCAGGTGCGGCGGGGCACAGAGGCCATCGCGGCCTTGAACGCCCGCGCACTGCCGGCATACAGAAGCCTGGACGCACGCTTTGATCTGGGTGGCCTGCTGGTTGAGGACGGCACGCTTGTGGTATTTGAAAGTGAAAAAAACCTCTCAGCCGCCTCACGCGAACAACGCCTACTGACGGATTTCGGCGTGGAAACGGCGCTGATGGACGCCACAGAGCTCAAGGCCTTTGACCCGTCACTAAGCCCTGCGCTGAAGGGCGCCGTATGCTTCCCCGCCTCTGCGCACGTTACCGATCCGGCGGCGCTGGTGCGCATGCTGGCGAGCCGCTTCACCCAAAGGGGCGGGCATATTGAAAGGCAGGCCGTTACCGGCATGGACCACAGCCCCACCCATTTGGGGCTGACCACAAGCAGGGACCGGGTGCGCGCGCAGAAAGTGGTGATTGCGGCAGGCGCCTGGTCCCACCAGCTGGCGCGCATGCTGGGGTACAAGGTCCCCCTGGAGACCGAACGCGGCTATCACCTGATGCTGGACGAGCCCACTGTGATGCCGCGGGTGCCCACCACCTATCACGAGCGCCGCTTTGTCGCGACCCCGATGGACGCGCGGCTTCGCCTTGCCGGACGGGTGGAGCTTGGCGGGCTCCAGCTGCCGCCCAATATTAGGCAGGCTCATGCGCTGATGCCGCAGGGACAAGACTTGCTGCCGGACCTTCAGGCCCAAGGCGCCACGCCCTGGATGGGCTTTCGCCCCACGTTGCCGGACAGTCTTCCGGTAATCGGGCCTGCGCCTAGGCATAAAGGCGTCTATTTCGCCTTCGGCCATAACCATATGGGGCTGACCCACGGGGCGATTACAGGGGAGTTGATGCGGGACTTGATTGGCGGAAAGGTACCAGGAATTGACCTGACGCCCTACCGGATAGACCGGTTCTAGAGGCTATTCTTCCGCCACAACAGGGTCGACATAATCGCCTTCGCCCAGGCCTTCGAGCGAACTTGCGAAGCGTTCCACGGTCTTGCCCGCCTTTTCAGCATTGTCGAATTCGGCTACATGGAAAAGCGCGTCGCCTTCATTGACAATCGGTAGGTTGGTGCGCCCGATGACAACACCTTCTTTGGTGGCCTTGATTTCGCTTTCCTCATCCCCCAGCCAGTCACTCAGGTGCGCCAGCCGGTCGCCTTTTTCAACATGACTGCCGAGCGCGATCGGGTTCCTGATCAGGCCCGAACGTTTCGCCCGCACCCAGTGGGAGGTCTCTGCCTCCACCGTCACATGCGGGCGGCGCTTGATCGCACGCTTGATCATGCCCACAGCCCCCAGAACGTTCAGAATGCCGCGCACACCGGCAGAGACTGCCAGCTTTTCAAACCGCAGCGCTTCGCCTGCCTCATAGAGAAGCACAGGCACGCCTTGCTCCACCGCGTGGCCGCGCAACGACCCGTCCCGAAGCGTGGCATTCACGATCACGGCCGTGTTGAACGCGCGCGCCAAACGGGCGGTTTCCGCGTCCTCCATGTTGGCGCGGATATGCGGATAGTTGGTGCGGTGATTGGCGCCGGTATGCAGGTCGATGCCATAGTCGGCGCGCTCAAGAATTTCTGTGTTGAACACATGGGCCACGCGGGCCGCAAGCGAGCCGTGCTCAGAGCCGGGGAACGACCGGTTCAAATCGCGCCGGTCAGGCATATAGCGGGTATGGTTGAGGAACCCGTATACATTGACCACCGGCACACAAATGAGCGTGCCGCGCAGGCGATTGAGCGCCTTCTGTTTCAGAAGCTGGCGAACGATCTCGATCCCGCCGATCTCGTCGCCGTGGATGGCCGCCGAGATGAACATGGTGGGGCCATCTTTCCTGCCATGCACGATGTGAACCGGCATGGAAAGCGGTGTGTAACGGCTTTGGCCCGGCAGCTCCAGCGCCAATGACGCCCGACTGCCCGGCTGAACCTTATGCTTCCCGAACGTAAAAGGCGCACGGCGCGCGGCGCGCTCGCCGCTCATGGGCTTAGCCCTTCCCTTTGGTTTGGGTACGGTTCGGGCCTGCCTTCTTCTCGATGCACTCGATGATCTTGCCCGCAACATCAATGCCCGTGGCTTTCTCAATGCCCTCAAGCCCCGGCGAGCTGTTCACTTCCATGATCACCGGCCCGTGGTTGGACCGCAGCATGTCCACGCCCGCGACATTCAGGCCCATGATTTTGGCCGCGCGCACAGCGGTGGACCGCTCTTCCGGCGTGATCTTAATGGTGCGCGAGCTGCCGCCCCGGTGGAGGTTAGACCGGAACTCACCCTCTGCGCCCTTGCGCATCATTGACGCCACAACCTTGCCGTCGATCACCAGGCAGCGAATATCAGACGCGCCTGCTTCCTTGATATATTCCTGCACCAGAATGTGCGCCTTCAGCTTGCCGAACGCCTGGATCATGGACCGCGCCGCATCACGCGTATCTGCCAGCACAACACCCACGCCCTGCGTGCCTTCAAGAAGCTTAATCACCACAGGTGTGCCGCCAACCATATCGATCAGGTCATCCGCTTCGCTGGTGCCGTTTGCAAATGCTGTTACCGGCAGGCCAACGCCGCGACGCGACAGCAGCTGAAAACTCCTGAGCTTGTCGCGCGAACGGGTAATCGCCACTGATTCGTTGAGCGGATAAACACCCGCCATTTCAAACTGGCGAAGAACTGCAGTCCCGAAGAAGGTAACCGATGCGCCAATCCGCGGGATCACGGCATCATAGCCCTTAAGAATATCGCCTTTATAGCGCATCTCAGGCCGGTGCGAGGCGATATTGATATAGACCTTCATTGTGTCGATGGGGTCCATCTCATGTCCGCGTTCCTTTGCTGCCTCCATCAGGCGCTGGTGCGAATAAAGATCAGGGTTACGGGTCAGAAGTGCGATACGCATGATTTCTTCTTCCTTGGCATTAGCAATTAAAGTTCGGGTCGTCCGGCTCTCCGAGCCCATAGGACAGACCGCTGTCTACTAGACAAAATCCCTTGAGCGCCTGGCGCCCGATCAGCATCCTGAAACCCATGTCGTCCCGGTTGGTGAGCGTCAGCTCAACCTTGCGGGAGATCGGTCCCAGTTTCAAAAGCGTCTTCACAACATAGCGAATCTCTTCATGCCCGCTTGAGCTTCTAACCGCCCGCTCATCAACAATCGGCGCTTCACAGCGGATTTCAGGCCGTTTGTGTTTCTGCACGGGGTGCAGGCGAAATTCCGCCCAAGGGGCGCCATCCTTCATGAATTTCTTCACGCGGTAGGCATGGATGGCGCTTGTCTTGGCACCTGTATCGATCTTGGCCTTGATACGGTCCACGCCCAGATCCGGAAGGGTCGCCCATTCGCGCCAACCGATGATCAGTTTGCTTCGCATTCCCGTGCCTCCACGCATGCCCCGAGGGTGGGACATCCGCCCCGCTCAATCAATGGGAAATTCAAAAATTCAATTTTTGGAAAACTCGAAACAGATGGGACCGTTTGGTCTGGTCACCTTTTCACGCCCCCATTATCCGAAACAGATAGGGTTTGGAAAGGGAAAATTACCAAGTGAGGGGGAAAAGGCGACGACGAGTACGGATCTCTATTCCCTGAGGCCTTTTTCTGGCGTATGAAATTCTTTGGTGCCTGTGGGTCGCACAGCACCTTTTGGGGCTGCCTAGCGGCAGGAAATAGCGCTGAGAGGCGCTTTTTTGAGAGTTACACACTATGCAGAATGGGTCCTTCATCGAATGGGGCAGACCTGTACCTTGGTTTCACGCACCGACAGCCACAAACTCAAGGTTCAATTTTTCCAGCTTGGGCGGGCGCTTTGTAATGCTGGCTTTCATTGGCGACAGCAGCGACCCGAAGGGGCGTGCTTTCTCCAATGCCCTGACAGAAGCAAACTTGCCGAAGAATGAAAATGAACTGGTCCTGTTTGCCGTCAGCCGCGAGGAACAAGACCTGCATAGCGACAGCCTGAAGCCCCTGTTCAAACGGGGCCGCGTTTTCCATGACCCGGACATGGAAATTGCAAAATCATACGGCACGACGCAGGAAACGGAAGAAGGCCTGGCGTTCACAGGCGCCTGGTATCTTCTTGACCCAACACTGCGCGTCTATGGCAGGGGCGCGCTGGAAGAAGTCGACAGGCTTATCGGCATGATCAGGTCCCTGCCCCGGGCCAATGACCATGCGGCGACAAACCAGGAACCCTGGGCACCGGTTTTGCTGGTACCCCGCGTGCTGACACCCAAGTTTTGCAGACACCTGATTGACCTTTACCGACAAGGCAACCCGAACCAGTCAGGTTTCATGCGCGAGATAGAAGGACGCACCGTGCCGGTGATGGATTCGAGCTTCAAGCGCCGCAGTGACGCGCACATCACGGACGCAAAAACACGCAACACAATCAATCGCGCCATCGCGCTAAGGCTGAAACCGGAAATCCAGAAAGCCTTTCAGTTCAACGCCACTCGGATCGAACGTTACATTGTCTCGCGCTACGCTGAGGAAGACAAAGGCTTCTTCAAGCGCCACCGCGACAATACCACAAGCGGCACAGCGCACCGACGCTTTGCCGTCAGCATCAATTTGAACGCGGAAGACTATGAAGGCGGCGAACTGATGTTCCCTGAATTCGGCACCCGCACCTATAAGCCGCCAACCGGGGGGGCTGTGGTCTTTTCCTGTTCGCTCCTTCATGAGGCGACACCGGTCACAAAGGGGGAGCGCTTCGCCACATTGCCATTCCTTTATGACGACGCGGCAGCGGAAATCCGCGATCAGAACCGCGACAAGATCGAGAGTGAAACATTGGTTGTGGGTTAGGATGAGGGCGGACAAAACCCCGCCCGAACTTCCCTAAAAAATGCAGGCGCCGAAGGCGGGGAGACGCTCGCCCGGCGCGGCGCCATTGAGGCTGAAGCGTGCGCCACCTGACACACCTGCTACCGGCCAGTCCTGTGGCTTTCCTGAAAGATTGAAGACGCACATGAGGGTTTCTCCCTCATGGGTGCGTTCAAAAGCCAGCACGGGCTCGGGGGCCTCCAGGAACCTGATCCCCCCTTTGATCAACGCAGGTTCGCCCTTGCGGTATTTGAGGAACGCCCGAAGGGCATTCAGCACTGAGGCTTCATCGCCTTCCTGAACACTCACCGCACGCGCCGCGTGGCGTGGGTCCACCGGCAGCCAGGGCTCGTGACTAGAGAAACCTGCATGATCGGCATTTGCTTCCCACGGCATGGGGGTCCGCGTGCCGTCACGGCCAAGCGTTGATGGCCAGTTGGCAATGGCTTCCGGATCTGTCAGGCGCTCGAACGGCACATGGGCCTGTGGCAGCCCGAGCTCCTCCCCCTGATAGAGGCATACACTGCCACGCAAGCTGAGGATCAGCATATTCAGCATTTTGGCAAACGCCGGATTGTCTTCGATTGCTGTCTCAGTCGCCCAACGGGAGACCGCGCGCGGCCTGTCATGATTACTGAAGGTGAAAGACGGCCAGCCCATGCCCGGCGCGTCCGGCCAGGCCTCAACCGCCTCGCGGATCACCTTCGCTGATAGGGTGTCTGCCTCAAGAAATTCGAAGCTGTAAGCTGTGTTAAGGCCCGTTTCCCCGCGGGTGAACAGTTGCATCTCTTCCAGCGCGCGCTCGCCGCCCACCTCGGCCACGGTGAAGGTGCCTGGATATTCATTCATCAGCGCGCGCACGCGCTCAAGGAATTTGGGGATGTCTGCGTGGCTCTGATTATAAAGATGCTCCTGCAGGTCAAACGGCTTGTCCCCCCGATATTCATAGGCCTTCGGGTTGTCCCGAAGTTCCGGGTCATGCATCATGAAATTGACCGCATCCATGCGAAAACCGTCCACACCGCGATCAAGCCAGAAACGCCCGGCTTCCAGAAGCGCATCCTGCACGTCTGGATTATGCACATTCAGGTCTGGCTGGCTTTCAAGGAAATTATGCAAGTAATACTGGCCCCGGCCCTCGTCCCATGTCCAGCTAGAGCCCATGAAAACAGACATCCAGTTGGACGGCGGGCCACCGTCAGCCTTGGCATCAGCCCAGACATACCAGTCAGCCTTGTCGCCCGTGCGCGCCTTGCGGCTTTCCTGGAACCAGGGGTGCTGGTCCGACGTGTGGCTATAGACCTGGTCGATGATTACCTTCAGGCCAAGGGCGTGCGCGCGGGCAAGCAGCGCGTCAAAATCCGCCAATGTGCCAAAGATTGGGTCGACATCGCAGAAATCGGCAACGTCATAGCCAAAATCTTTCATGGGCGAGGTGAAGAAAGGCGACAGCCAGATGCCGTCGACCCCCAGCGACGCGATATGATCCAGCTTGTCAGTGATACCCTTCAGGTCACCGACGCCGTCACCGCTCGCGTCCATGAAACTGCGCGGATACACTTGATAAATTACCGCCCCGCGCCACCAATCGGTGTCCGCCTGAGCTGCCTGGTTCACGCCATTATCACTTTTATTATGCTGCGCCAAAGCCATCAACCAAACTATCCCGTTACTTCCCTACCCTGCCGGGCTGCCTTCCTGGGCCTACTCGTCCTTCTCGCGTAGGATCGACATAAACATATATTTGCACATTTTTGCAATCTATTTTCAAATTTTTTCACAAAAAATTCGACATTCACAATGAGGGATAGTAGCCAGAAGTCCGCATATCTCCATTATAAACAATAGTTTACATAAATTCCGCACCTAAACCCTGCTAAAGCACACCGCTGCGGAGCTGCCCAGAACATCGAGCATCTTTGCAATTTTTGTTGCAATTTTCATTTTTTGCTTTATTTTGCAAAAAAGATGGAATCAGGGGCAGCCGCTTGGCACCTTCCACGTGCTTCCTCCCCTCCCTTGGCACCCCTGGTTCCGCCAATCGTTTCGTTTCCTCGGAAGCTGATGGCCCTGCTGTCCCGGGCATAGGCTTCCAACAGTTTAGGGGCCTCTTTGTGGGCCACAGGCTTGGGGCAGGTGACCTCCCACTCCATGCCTACCACAAGGAGCACATCTTCACCCCGGCAGCGCAGGCTGACCGGGGTGCTTTTTTTCAGCAACAGAATGTTTGAAGAGCTACGCCACAGCGGCGCCGACAAGCGCCGCATATTCGGCTGTGATCAGGTGCACCGGAATGGTTTCCACATAGGCTGACTGTGCGCCCTTGGCGACAAAGCGGCGCAGAAGATCGCTTGGTCCGACCATGTCGGCAATCTTCGGCAGGATGCCGCCGCCCAGGAACACGCCGCCCCTGGCGCCATGCACCAGCGCAATATCACCGGCCGTCGACCCGACGATAGACAGGAAAAGCTGCACAGCGCGCGTGCAGGCAGGCGCCCCGCCTTCAGCGGCGAGCTTTGTGATTTCCGCAGGACTCAGGTTGCGGTCTCCGCCGCCGCCATAATCCACCAGGAATCGGTATATACGAGCGATGCCTTCGCCGCACAGGAAGCTTTCGACAGACACATAGCCAAGCTCGGCCCGCAGGTGCTCGGTCAGGTCATGCTCAAGGCGTGACCCAGGGGCGAAAGCCATGAAGCCGCCTTCGGTGGACACAGTGTGATAACCCTTGCCGTTCGGCACCAGAAGCGCCACACCAAAACCGGTACCCGGCCCCATGACAGATATGGGGGCATCCGGGTCTGCCTCACCATTCTTGAGCGTGACATAATCCACACCCTCCTCAAGGAACGGACAGGCGCGGGCAAGCGCACCGAAGTCGTTGACAAACTTGACCACCTCCAGGCCGTGGGTGCTCTCAATTTGATCGGCATCCACTTCCCAACCCAGGTTGGTCAGTCGGCCCTTCTTTTCCGTGGTTGGCCCTGCAATGGCCAGTTTGGCCTCGCGCGGGACAGGCGATTCGATTTTTGCGATATAGGCACCCAGCATCTGGCTGAGGCTGCCAAATTCGCGGCAAGAGAAGACAATCACCTGGTCGATATCCGGCTTGACCTGCCCTTCACGGAAGGTCGCAATGCCGAACCGGCCATTGGTGCCACCGATATCGGCAACAATACATCTTTTGGTCTCTGTCATACCCCTTCCCTTTCGGGTGCGGCATCGACACCAATCGCCACCGCAAAAACACCGCGCATCAACAGCCCTTTCCCATCAGCCGGGATGCAAAAAATCAAAACTGAACCTTCACTAGTAGCCAGAAAAGACAGCGCTGTCAATCACAGGTGTTCTCTTTAAATTTATGGGGTTGAGGCAGGCGAACTTCCCAGAACGGCCTTCTAGCGAAAGCATAGAAACTGCAGTGGTCAGCTTGGGCACCCTGAGCGGGGCACTTAAGGGCACTACCGGTGGCCGAAAGCGCGAAAAAGGGCACTATGGCCTGTGCCCTTTTGAACCATGCCGTACGAAAATGGGCACTATGGCGCGACAAAATGTGCCCATATGCCTCAAGGGGCTTGATCTTGTGCCCAGCCTTTGCTCATGTTGCCTACATCAGATAGAGGTGGCACCACAACTTCAGGCCGCCCAAGGGGAGACAGTTTCAGTGCGGTCGGTGTCAATCTTGTTGGTTTTGATGCTTGCGGGGTGCGGCGCATACGGCGCCAAACCGCTTCAGACGCCCGAGGCGCAGGCACTGAATGCCGGCAGCCTGAACGCCTATCATCTCTCGCTCTGGCCTGGCCAGTGCGCTTTGGTGTTGCGGCCGCGCACGGAAGATGGCACCCCTGCACAAGCCCCGATATTTGCCCAGACAGAGGACAATGTCACCATGGTTGTGGAAGGCCGCCAAATGACACTCAGGCGTTCCGAAACTTCTGAGGAACGTGTGGCTGATATCCCGCGTGGGCAAACCTTCACTGCCCCAACCCTGAAGGCAAAACTTATGCTTCGCCAGAGTGTTAGCGAAACAGGCGCCCCCCTTCAGGGTGTCCTCTCCCTGACCAAGCCGAACGGTTGGTCCACTGTGATACCGGTGGATGGTGGAAGGCAGTGCAGGCAATGATGGCGGATGTTGATCCAATCAGGTGCGACCTGTTTGTCATTGGCGGCGGCATCAATGGCACCGGCATCGCGCGCGACGCCGCGGGGCGCGGACTGAAGACCGTTCTGGTAGAACAGACCGACTTCGCGGCAGGAACATCGTCGGCCAGCTCCAAACTGATCCATGGTGGCCTCAGGTACTTGGAACATTACGAATTCCGCCTGGTTCGGGAGTCCCTCAAGGAGCGGGAAACACTGTGGCGTATGGCCCCCCATCTGGTGCGGCCGCTCAGGTTCATCCTGCCGCACCATAGGGGCCTGAGGCCGGCATTCATCCTGCGCCTGGGGCTTTTTCTCTATGACCACCTGGGCGGTCGGAAGCTGCTCAGGAAAACCAAAAGCCTGAACCTCAGGAAAGACCCAAAGGGCACGCCGCTCAAAAGCCGATTCAAAAAGGGGTTCGAATACTCCGATTGCTGGGTGGATGACGCCCGGCTTGTGATTGCCAACGCGCTCGCCGCCAAGCGCCGGGGGGCTACGCTTCTCAACGGCCACCGCTTCCTTGATGCTGTGCGGGAAGACCGGGATTGGCGCATCCGCGTTGAGGCGCCAGGCGGAAAAGTTATTGAATTTCAAGCAGATGCACTTGTAAACGCAGCCGGTCCGTGGGTTGAAAAAACGCTGCGTGACTGTATCATGTCTGAAGACGCACACAGCCACGCGCGGCTGGTGAAAGGCAGTCACATTGTGGTTCCGGCGTTTTATGACGGGCCGCGGTGCTATACCTTCCAGAATCCGGACAAGAGGGTCATTTTCGCGATCCCCTATGAGGAAAAATATACACTTTTGGGCACAACCGATGTGCCCTTTTCCGGCGACCCGGCAAAAGTGGAAGCCAGCGAGGCTGAGATCAATTATCTGTGCGCTGCGGCCAGCGAATATTTCGAAAAAAGCGTGCAGCCTGAGGACGTTATCTGGTCCTATGCCGGCATCCGACCGCTTTATGACGACGGCGAGGTGAACCCTTCCGCCACCACCCGCGACTATCACCTTGACCTGGACACCCGCGAAGACACGCTGCCCCTGCTGTCTGTCTTTGGCGGCAAGATCACCACCTATCGCTGCCTGGCGGAAGAGGCGATGGAAAAGCTTTCGCCCTTCCTGACGTTCTCCCTGGATGACTGGACGGGCTATACACCCCTTCCCGGCGGCAGCCTGCCAGAAGACGTCACCCCCGCCAAAGCGCTCAAGCATTTCAAGGCGGAGATGCGCACCCGCTTCAGCTGGCTTGAGGGCGAAACCGTCGACCGCATGTGCAATGCCTACGGCAGCCGCATCCGGACAGTCCTGGAAGGCACCGAAAGCCTTGACGGCATGGGCACCCATTTTGGCGCCGGGCTCTATGAAGCCGAGGTGCGCTATCTGATGCGCGAGGAATGGGCCCGCACCGCAGAGGATATCCTGTGGCGCCGGTCAAAGCTGGGCTTGCGCCTGAGCAAGAACGAGCAAGCCGCGCTTGCAGCCTGGATGTCCGCAAACACGGACTAGGTACTAGGCAAACGACCGAGCGGCGGCCACAGCCTTATACCACTTGCCGAGCATCGCCTCCCGCTGGCCGAAGCCGCCTGCTGGAACAAAACGCCTCTCGCGCTGCCACTGGGCTGTGAGATCACTGAAACCTGAATAGAGCCCGGCCTGCAATCCCGCCAGATAGGCAGCCCCCAGCGCTGTGGTTTCCATCACCTTTGGCCTGTCCACCGGGAGCGCCAGCAGGTTTGCCAGCATCTGCGCCAGCCAGTCATTGGCCACCATGCCGCCATCAACCCTGAGAACCTTTGGGCTGATGCCGTCTTCCGCCATGGCGCTAAACAGGTCATGCGTTTGGAAGCACACGCTTTCAAGCGTCGCCCGCACGATCTCTGCCCGGCCGGTCGCGCGGGTCATGCCGAAAAGGGCGGCGCGCACATGCGGGTCCCAGTGAGGCGCGCCGAGGCCCGTGAAGGCCGGCACCATATAGACGCCGTGATCATCCCCGGCCTGCCGCGCCAATGCTTCACTGTCGCGCGCATGGTCCAAAACCTTGATACCATCCCTGAGCCACTGCACGGCTGCGCCCGCGATGAAGATGGAGCCCTCAAGCGCGTATGTTGCCTTGCCCCCTATCCGGTAAGCGACAGTGGTCAGCAACCGGTTCTTCGACGGCACAAGATTTTCGCCTGTATTCATCAGCACGAAGCACCCGGTGCCGTAGGTGCTTTTGATCGCGCCCTCCTCGAAACAGCATTGCCCCACGGTTGCTGCCTGCTGGTCCCCCGCCACCCCCAGGATGGGAATAGACCGCCCAAACAGGTCGGCCGTCGTCTCGCCAAAATCGGCGCAGCTGTCCAGCACCTCAGGCAACACATTTTCGGGCACACCGAATATTCGCAACAGACTTTCGTCCCACTCTTGCGTGCGGATGTTGAAAAGGCTGGTGCGGCTGGCGTTGGTGGCATCGGTGACATGGCGTTTGCCGCCAGTCAGTTTTGCAATCAGGAAACTGTCAATGGTGCCCCAGGCGAGCTTGCCTGCGGCAGCGTGTGCGCGCACGCCGTGCTCATTTTCCAGCAGCCAAGCAAGCTTTGTGGCGGAAAAATACGGGTCCAGCAGCAGGCCCGTTTTGTCCTGCACTTCGAACTCATGGCCTTCGTCCTTCAGCCTTTGACACACGCCTGCTGTACGCCGGTCCTGCCAGACAATTGCATTGTGAACCGGCTTTACACCGTCCCGTTCCCACAAGACGGATGTCTCGCGCTGGTTGGTGATGCCGATGGCCTTGACCGTAAAGCCTTTGGCTTCCGCCTCATTAAACGCGGCTTGTGCTGTCTTGATGCTGGTGTCCCAGATCTCATTCGCGTCATGTTCTACCCAGCCGTCAGCCGGGAAAATCTGGCGGAATTCCTGCTGGGCCACGGCGACAATATCGCCATTCAGGTCAAACACGATGGCACGGCTGCTGGTCGTGCCCTGATCCATCGCCAAAATACAATCCGGCATATGCCCCCCCTAAACAAAGTCTTCAACGGCCAAAAGAAAACCGGCCCCTGCCTCCACTGGACTGCAGTGTGGCAGAAGCCGGCTTTCGCATCAATATGATGCTGTTTGGCCTTAAAGCGCCTTGAAACGAATGGCGATGCCGCCACCTGCCGCCATCGGCAGTTTCAGGCTGTCAGCCGCCGTGACGCGCTTCTTCTCGATCACCATGGCGTATGGGTTGGTATCCCAGTCTGCGTCATCACCATCGCGGTAAATCTGCGCCTCATAGGCCCGGTCCGCATCAAGGAAGTCGAGCGAAACATCCAGCGTGCGCGCGTCCTCATTGGTGACGCTGCCAAGGAACCAATCATCCCCGCCGCGCTGTTTGCGGGCAAAGGTAGCATGCTTGCCAATGTCACCCGTGAGCGCCTTGCTCTCTGACCAGTCCGTTGGCACGTCGCGGATAAACTGGAAGGCATCCATGCGCGCTTCATAGTTTTCAGGCAGGTCAGCTGCCATCTGGATCGGGCTGTAGATCACCACATAAAGCGCCAACTGTTTGGCAAGCGTGGTCTGCACCCGGTTGTCCGGCTGTTCTTTTTCATAGTGCAGGTCGAAAATACCAGGCGTGAAATCCATCGGGCCGGACAGCATGCGCGTGAACGGAATAACAGCCGTGTGTGAAGGCGGGTTCGGCGGGCTGCCCCAGGCGTTATACTCCATGCCGCGCGCACCTTCGCGCGAAATCCAGTTCGGATAGGTGCGGCGAAGGCCTGTGTCCTTGATCGGTTCATGCGAGTTGATGGAAATCTTGCGCTTGGCGGCTTCCACCAGAACCTTTTCATGATGGCGCGACATCCACTGGCCGTCATGCCATTCATAGAAGACCTTGCCGCCTTCTTCGCGGGCAATTTCACCCGCATCGGCCACATAACCGGTTTTCACCTGGCGAACGCCCATCTTTTCGTAAAGATCGAACGCCTCTTCCAACTGGTTTTCATAGTTGGTAACACCGCCGGAGGTTTCGTGGTGGCCGATGATGCGAACGCCGCGTTCCTTGGCGTAGGCCGCAAGTTTCGGAAAATCGAAATCCGGATAGGCTTCGGTGAAATTCATCAGGTTCCAGTTATTGAACCAGTCACCGTCCCAGCCGATGTTCCAGCCTTCAACCAGCACGCCCTTGAAGCCGTATTTCGACGCGAAATCGAGATACTTCATTGTCTCTTCGGTGGTTGCGCCATGCTTGGGGCCAGAGCCCCAGGTGTTGATCGCCAGGTGCATGCCCCACCAGATGCCGACATACTTGCCGGGCTCCACCCATGACACATCACCAAGCTTGTTGGGTTCATTAAGGTTCAGGATCAGGTTCGAATCCAGAAGGCCGGTTGCAGCTTCTGTGATCTGCAGCGTCCGCCAGGGCGTTTTAAATGCGCCGCTTAGCTTCACTTTGGCGCCGTCCGCCCAAGGGGAAAGGTCCGCCTTGAAAGTCTGGCCTTCGGTGCGCAACAGCGACATGCCGGAATAATCAACCAGCGCTGCTTCATGCAGGCTGACATGCAGGCCTGATTCTGTGCGGAACGTCATCGGCGTATGCGCGATGGTTACCTCAGAAAGCGGGGTTTCATTGTAGATATATTCATACCGGTTGAACTCGCGGGACGGTATCCACCACGCAGTCGCCGCTTCGGCCACTGAAATTTCAGTCAGCTCGTCCATGATCTCGGCCTTGCCGAAATCGCCTTCATAGCGAAAGCCGACGCCGTCGTCATAGAGGCGGAACACCACGGTGGCGCTGCGGCCATTCCCTGCCGCTTCGGCGACCGTGGCCCGCATTTCATTAAAATGGTTGCGAATGAACTGACGCTCACCCCATGGCTGCTCCCATGTTTCATCCGAACTGCTGGCGGTGACGCTCTTGATCTCCAGATCATCTGCAAACGGCGCCTGGGTGCGGAACTTGAAACCAAGCCTGGACGGCGCGATGACGGGCTGGCCGTCACGTTCGATGCTGTAGAAAGCGCCCTCGGGGCCTGCCTCCAGAAGAACGGTCAGCTTGCCGTCCGGGGATGAAACGCTTGCAGGACTTGCACTGACGGCGAATGCCACACCCAGCACAAGAATCAAGAGCGCAGAAAATTTACGATGCATGAAAATGCCCCTCACTGTTAACCGGATATGGGCGCGACCATAGGGCCGCGACGTCCGGTGTACCTTCCCAATATAACAGCTGTGCTTCGCCCAGGGGCATGGGTCATTTTGATTATTGAAAGCACATATATTTTCCAGCCTGACTTTTATCATGACTGTCATGCATGAGTCCTATAGATGAAAGACAGCGCTGTCAATATATCTGCGAAGGCCCTATTGCGTCCCTCGAAGCTTGCCAGCATACTGCGGAAAACGAAAGACAGAGGGGACAACCATGACCAAACGCCTACCGGAAGTGCTGGAAGAAATGCGCCAGGCGCTTCTGGGCCGCAAACCCGGCCACAGCTGGGCTACAAGCGCAAGCGACGTCTATAGCGCGACACTTGGTGGCCTCAAGAATTTCAGTGGCGACACGCTTGGCAAAACTGCGCAGAATTTCAACGAAGCCATGCCCTATATCGAGCGCGCGGGCTATGACGTGACGGAAATTGAGGTCGGCCTGGGGCTTGACCCCAAGATCGTGCCGCACCTGCACCTTCGGGAACTGATCAGCGACGAAGAAAAGGCAGCCCTGCTAGAAGAAACCAAAGACAAGAAACTGATCAATACGATCCTGAGCTCCCTGTTCCGGGCCAGTGCCGCCAGGAGCAAATTGAATTTCAAACGCTTCCATTTCACCAGTATTGAGCTGGAACTGAGCATCCTGCCGACGGTTGTTCTGAAGTTCAGCCCGAATGAGGAAACCGCAAAAGTAAAGCCCGAAGACCTTTTGGAGCATATCGAGAGCCAGGCGGAGAATCAGGCAGAAAACCGGACAGAAAACAAGCCAGGGGAATAGCAACTATTGCTTGAACGGGATGTCCCGTGCCAAAGTGTCACATTGATTTGAGGCTGTATTTTCAGGATATGGTCGTTTGCCGCATCTGGAACATGCGTTAGGGATAACAGAGGATATCATGGCCCAAACAGCCACTGCATACCGGGACGAAGCGCCGATTGCCGCGCTTCTTGAAGGTCAGCCGCTTTTCCGCGGCATGTCCCCAGAATTGCGCGCGACATTCGCGCAAGCCGCGCAACTGCAATCCCTGAACAAAGGCAGCGTTCTGTTTCTGCAGGACGACGAGGCCGAGTGGTTCTATCTGATCATATCCGGCTGGGTGAAGCTTTTCACCGAAACCATGGACGGCGATGAAGCCGTTATTGATATGGTTTCAAATGGCCACCTGATTGGAGATTCGGCGATCCTGGAAGACAGCATCCACAGCTTCGGTGCGGCCGCCGTGGAACCTGTGAAGGCCCTGCGTCTGCCAAGCAGCCTCTTGAAACAAGCCATCACCGATGACCACAAGACAGCCCTAGCCATGCTTGGCGCTCTGTCGCGCCACCGCAAGCGCCAGTCGCGGGAAATTGAAAGCCTGACCCTTCAGAATGCGTCCCAGCGGATTGGCTGCTTCCTGTTGCGCCTGTGCGACCCAAACGGCCAAATGCCGCTTGAGCTGACACTGCCTTACGACAAGTCACTGATCGCGGCGCGCCTGGGCATGAAATCAGAGACTTTCTCGCGTGCACTCAACAAGCTGCGCAAGGAGACCACCCTGTCGATCAAGGGATCGATGGTGACAGTGTCTGATCTTGATGAATTGTCCGTATATGTTTGCAGCGCTTGCTCCAACGAGTTTCCGTGCAAGGACCTGCACGGCTAACGCCTGCTTTTGACCGAAGCAGTTTCAGTCAATCCCTTTTCAGCCAGGTCATTTCCGGATAGTCAGCCAGTCCCAGTCGATCAGCGACGGGTTATCGATATATTTGTCGGGGTGTGCGACCACATCCTCCAGATAGCTCGCGCTCAAGCGCATGACCGGTGGGTCTTCGGCGACTTTTCCGGTCGGCTCGCTATTGATCTTGCAGGCCTCAAGGGTCACGCACTTATGTGCCTTGGGGGCGTCGTCAACAACGGCAAGTTCAACAGTCCGCCCTGACAAAGCCTGCTCCCCGGCCTGCCATATCTGGCTATAGGGGAACCGGTCCCGGTTCTTTTGCATCGCCTGATTGCAAATCTCCAGATACTGCTCAAGCAGCCCATCGTAGGCACCGGAATTTCCATTTTTCGACACAGGGACCCTCCAACTGTCACTTCTGGGCCAAATAATCATAAAAAATCGGGCATGTAGTTGATTTTCGTCAAATGACGAAAGCGCCCTGAACGCTATAGCTTTTCTTGGACAAAAGACTGGAGAAGCCCACAATGCATGATCGTGAGACCTTGCAGCAATCACTGCTGAAACGAAACAAGCAGGTACCGCGTTACACAAGCTACCCCACAGCCCCGCACTTTTCAGAGGCGGTGAATGGGGAAAGCGTGGCAGCATGGCTTCAGGAACTCGATGACAGCTGCGACCTGTCGCTCTATTTCCATGTGCCCTTCTGCCGCAAGATGTGCTGGTACTGCGGCTGCAATACCAAGGCCACGAAACGCTATTCTCCGGTCGACCAGTATTTAGAGTATCTCCTGAAGGAAATCGACCTCGCCGCCGACAAGCTTTCGGGCGGCCAGACAGTGAAGCATATCCATTTTGGCGGCGGGTCACCCTCCATGCTGAAACCGATGGATTTCGAGCGGTTGATGGCTGCCGTGCGGTCACGCTTTTCCGTTGCGAAAGACGCTGAGATTGCCATCGAACTGGACCCACGGGAGGTCAGCGAAGCCAAGGTGGCGGCCTATGCCATGGCGGGTGTCACGCGCGCCAGCCTCGGCGTACAGGACTTCCATGAGGACGTGCAGGTAGCAATCAACCGGCGCCAGCCTTTCCATGTCATCTATGATGCGGTCAACCTTCTCAAGGCCTACGGCATCAAAAGCATCAATATGGATCTGCTCTATGGCCTGCCGCACCAGACGGCAGAGTATCTGCGGGAAAATGTTGATTTCGCTTCTGCGCTTGGGGCGGACCGCATCTCGCTCTTTGGCTATGCCCATGTGCCCTGGATGAAAAAGCATATGCGGCTGATTGAAGAAAGTGCCCTGCCCGACGGCCCTGCGCGCCTGAAGCAATTTGGTGTCGCCAAGCATCATCTGGAGCGGCGCGGCTATGTGGCTGTTGGCCTCGACCATTTCGTGCTGCCACGCGACCCCATGGCCAAGGCGCTTGAAGCCGGAACACTCAAACGCAACTTCCAGGGCTATACCACAGATGCCGCCAGTGCACTCATTGGCTTTGGGGCCTCGGCGATCAGTTCCCTGCCCCAAGGCTATGCTCAGAACACACCTGCAACACGCAGCTATTTTGAGGCGCTGGACGCAGGCCGGCTTCCGTCCGCAAAGGGCAAGGCGCTTTCTGGCGACGATAAGATCAGGCGCAGCATCATCGAGCACCTGATGTGTTATTTCGAGCTGGACCTGATCCGCTTCTGTAAAGAGCACGATTTGGATATCGGCCAGTTCGATGAAGCCATCGAACAGCTTCAGGGCCTTAAGATGGAAGGCCTCGTTACCTTGAGCGAAGGCATGATCCGTATCCCGCGCGAGGCACAACAGGCCGTGCGGCTGGTTTGTGCCGCCTTCGACACCTATCTGACCATCAGCCCAGCGAGACACGCGCAGGTCGCTTAAGTTTCCTCACCTGCGCATAAAACTCAGCCGCCCCATCTCTGGAGCGGCTGATTTTTTGTCTGGTTAGTTGTGGCTGTCTTAGAAGCGACGGCCAAAGCCGATACCGAATACCCATGGGTCCAGATCAACGTCTGCTGTTACCGCCCCGCCGTTGATGCTGACGTCTGTGTTGAGCCAAAGCTTCTTCACGTCCAGGTTAAAGAACCAGTCGTCGTTGACATCAATGTCGACACCTGCCTGAGCGGCCAGGCCAAAGCCATTGTCATAGTTGATGCTGGTCAGGTCACCTGGGTCGCTGCTGTAGAAGAAGGTGTAGTTCACACCCGCACCCAGATAAGGGCGTACGGAGTTTTCCGCATTGAAGTGATACTGCATCAACAGGGTTGGCGGCAGTGCCCACGTATGGCCCAGATCAAGATCACCAAGATCTGTACCTGTGGCGGTTACATTGTGCTTGCTTGTCGCCAGAATCAGTTCCGTGGACCAGTTTTCCGTCCAGAAATAGCTGATATCCAGCTCTGGCACCAGCGAGCTATCCACATTGGCTTGGCCGCCAATAGACGTGGTGCTGCTTTCGTCAGGCGCTACATCAATCAGACGCACCCGAATTTGCCACGGGTTTTTCACGTCGTCTGCCATGGCTGCGCCAGCTCCAAGCTGGAGGGCTGCGGCGCAGGTCAATACTTTCACAAAATTCGAGATACGCATGTCTTTTTCCTCGTGTGTTTCCATCGGGAAATTGATAGGAAATCGTGCGGCTTCTGCCCTTGATAAAAGTCAAGTTTTTACTTTTAAATCAAACCGATACGCTACTTTGGGTGCGACATTTCGTCCGCTTCGTCCTCGTCATCATCGAGGAGGATCCGGTGCGCTGCGCCTTCCAGGTCATCATACTGATTGTTCCTGAGGCTCCACAGGAAGCCGGCAAGACCGGCAAGGCCCAGTGTGAGGGCAATAGGGATCAGATAAAGCAGTATATCCATTTAGCCATCCTTGCGCAAATTGAGCCGGAAAGCATTCAAAATCACAACAAGCGACGAACCCGACATGGCCACCGCCGCCACCAGTGGCGTCACGAAGCCAAGCACGGCAGCCGGAATGGCGATAACATTATAGATAGCGGCCAGGGCGAAATTTTCCTTCACCAGCCGCGTGGAAAAAACAGCATGATCATAGGCCGTCAGCACAGGCCTGAGCCGGTCACCCTGAAAGACAATATCGGCGGTATTCTGTGTGATGTCGATCGCACTGGAAGGCGACATGGACACAGCCGCCGCAGACAAGGCCGGGGCGTCATTCAGCCCGTCGCCGACCATCAGCACGGTGCGGCCGCTGTTCTTCAGGTCCGCCAGATAATCGCATTTACCTGCCGGCCTCACACCCGCTTTCACCTTATCAATGCCAACAGCCGCGCCTACTTCTTGCGCCACTTCCGGCCGGTCGCCGGACAACAGATGCACATCAAGCCCGCGCGCCTTGAGCGCCGCGACCGTCTCACCCGCATCAGTCCGCAATTGATCGGCGAACTGGAAACGGGCCTTGGGCACACCGTCCACCGCCAGCCATAGCTCAAGCACGGCATCGCCTTCACCGGATGTCCCGCCACACCACGCTCGACTACCAAGCCTGACCTCAGTGCCGGCCACCTGCGCCTCCATGCCGTGACCCGCCACTTCCTGAGGGTGGACCTCTGTGACATCGCCGTCATAGGCATCTCTAAGGGCCCGTGCGAGCGGATGCTTGCTGTGAGCCGCAAGAGACGCGGCAAGCGCGAAATCCCCGGCCGAGGCATCATGATCCTTCAGTTCCGGGTGCCCGACGGTCAGGGTGCCCGTCTTGTCAAACACCACCGTATCGATGCCTGTCAGCTTTTCGAGCGCGTCACCGGATTTCAACAGCACACCGGCCCGCATCAGCTTGCCGCTGGCCAGCACCTGCACCACAGGGACAGCAAGCCCAAGCGCACAAGGGCACGTGATGATCAGGACCGTCACTGCGTGCAGAAGCGATTCCTGCCACGGGGCAGACATGAGAAGCCACCAACCAATGAAGGTCAGCGCGCCCATGGCGTGCACAACGGGGGTATATAGCCGCGCCGCCTTGTCCGCCAGCCGGACATATTTCGCCCGGCCCTGCTCTGATGTTTCCATCAGCTTGACGATCTCGCTCAGGAGGCTTTTTTCGCTGGCTTTGGAAACCCGAACCTGCAGGGGTGCCGACAGGTTCACCGTGCCGGCGAACACTTCCGACCCCTCGGAAACGACTTCCGGCACAGTCTCGCCGGTAATCAGCGACATATCGACAGCGGAGGCACCGCGTTCGACAACCCCGTCAGCCGCAATCGATTCGCCAGTCGCCACAAGAACAAGTGTGCCCGGCTTCAATTCCTTGATCGGCACCTGGGTCACCTTGCCGCCTTCCAGCACCGTCGCCACACCAAAAAGGCGGGATAAAAGCTTTGATGCCGACTCGCGCGCCTTGCCTTTGGCACGGGCATCCAGATAGCGGCCGATCAGCAGGAAGAAGAGCAACATCACGGCGCTGTCGAAATAGACATGCTCACCCTGGCGCAAGGTTTCCGATATGCTCATGACACACGCCAGAATGACGGCGAGCGAAATAGGCACATCCATATTGGTATGTTTTTCCTTCAGAACCGCCCAGGCAGACCGGAAGAAAGGTTGGCCGGAATAGATAACGGTCGGCAGGGCAATCAGGGCAGACACCCAGTGGAACAGTTCCTTTGTTGCAAGCCCCATGGTCTCTGAACCTGTGGACCACAGGCCGATCGAGATCAGCATCATATTGCCTGCTGCAAAACCCGAAACCGCGATGGCGCGCAGAAGCGTACGCTCCTGACTGGCGGCCACGGTATCGTTATCATTGAGGGCATGCAGCTTATAGCCAAGCTTGGTCACAACACTGCCGAGCGTGTCGCCGCGTTCGCGCGGACCGTCCCATGTTACGGTCAGTCGCTCGGTTGACATATTAACCCGGGCGCCTGTCACGTCCGGTTCAGACGCCAGGGCATTTTCGATCAAGCGAATGCAGGAGGCACAGTGAATGCCTTCCACGCCCAGTGAAAGCGTATAGCTGCCATCTTCATTATCGTGGGCGAGCAGGGAATATGCGGCCTGATTATCAAGCGTGCTGGCGGCAGCGTGTGCGGCCTCACACCCCGGGCAACAAAAGTCTGCGCCGCCGCTGGTTTCGGTGCCGCACTGTTTGCATAGCGTTACTTCGCAACAACTACCCGTTTTGCTTGCTGATACTGCTTCTGTTGCCATTCGACAAAAATCCGTACTTCCCACTGGCCTGGCTCGGGGAAACTCACCGCGGCTTCGTATGTACCGGCGCCCGACTGTTCCAGGTTCAGCTCAAAATCCATTCCAGCCTGTGTTGGACGGCTGATCTCGGCCCGGACCGATGCACCATCGATGAACCGTGATTCGGCGTCGCTGAGGGTAAGCATAAGGCTGGAGCCTGCTACAAGGTCAAGCTCTGTCTGCCACCCAAGCGCATCCTGCTTTTCGGCGGCGGCTACAGTCTCATTATAGCGCAACCCTTCCTCATACGCATGTTCGGTGACCACGCCTGGGTGAGTACTGGTTGCCAGATAGACAAAAATTCCGTCCAGAATGGCCAACACCACGAAGAAGCCGACGATGGACCAGGGAATCCAACGGCTGCTTTTCTCAAGCTCTTCTTTGGTCATTGCAGTCATCCTATTGCCTCCTGCTGGCAAAATGGCTGTCGACAGCAACAGTCTCGCCCGCCTCATTGCCCGTAGCGCCCACTTCTTCAATGATAAATCGGAAGTTCTGTCGAGCGGGTTTTTGTTTCGGTGCCGTTACAAACACACGGAAATGCCCAACACTGTCGGCAAATACATGAAGATTGTCTACCTGTACGTCACCTGCCCCCTGGGCGCGGATAGTCGCGCCTTCAAGGCCTTCGACAGACAGCCGGAAATATTTGTCGTCATATGACTTGTTCAAAATCTTGACGTTATAGCCATTGCGTACAGTGCCATCAGACAGGGGCACAAACAGCGGATTCCGATCATGCAGCACATGTAGGTCAACAGGCGCCCGGTTGATCAGGGAATAAAGCATGACACTCCCAACCACAGCCAGGATAGCCATGTACCAGAAGGTGCGAGGCCGAAGAAGGTGGGTCTGCACTGTCTTTTCAATCAGGCCAGACCGGCGCTGTTCCTGATTGTGGGTGGTGTCATAGCGGATCAGGCCACGTGGCAGGTCAACCTTGTCCATAATGTTGTTGCAGGCATCCACACACAGGCCACAGGCAATACATTCCATCTGCAAACCGTCGCGGATATCGATCCCCATTGGGCAGACCTGCACACAGGCCGTACAGTCGATACAATGACCGCGCCCTTCCCAGCTTTCGCCTTTCTTGTGCTTGCCGCGTTTCTCACCGCGATCCTCGTCATAGGTGATGATCAGCGTATCCTTGTCGAACATGGCCGACTGGAAGCGCGAATAGGGGCACATATACATGCATACCTGCTCGCGGGCGAACCCGGCCATCAGGTATGTGGAAAATGTCAGGGCCATGATCCAGCCCAGGACCGACATGGGCACATCCAGGTGAAGGATATGTTCAAGAAGCGTTGGCGCATCATTGAAATAGAAAACCCAGGCACCGCCCGTCAGCAGCCCGATCAAGAGCCACAGGGAATGGGTAACCAGCATTTTCCAGATCTTGCCCAGGGTCCAGGGCGCCTTTTTGAGTTTCATACGCGCCGCGCGGTCACCCTGTACGATCCGCTCCACCCACACGAACAGGTCGGTCCAGACGGTCTGCGGGCAGGCATAGCCGCACCAGACCCGGCCAAACAGGCTGGTGACAAAAAAGAGCGCCACCGCCGCCAGAATGAGGATGCCCGTCAGGTAATAGACTTCCTGCGGCCATATCTCGATAAAGAAGAAATAGGCACGCCGGGCAGGCATATCGATAAGGATAGCCTGGTCCGGTGCGTGCAGCCCCCTATCCCACCGGAGGAAAGGTGCAAGATAATAGATGGCCAGGGTAATGACCATGACCACCCATTTTACCTTGCGGTATTTTCCCCATACACGCTTTGGGAAGATGCGCTCTTTCTTTTCAAAAAGCTTGATAGGGGCTGCACTGTCACTCATCGGAAGATGCTCCTGTTACTCTTCGCCGCCACCCAGCGAATGCACATAAATGGCAAGCTGCCGGATTGTGCTTTCGTCAAGACG
Source organism: Kordiimonas lipolytica (assembly GCF_042651265.1). Classification (GTDB taxonomy): domain Bacteria; phylum Pseudomonadota; class Alphaproteobacteria; order Sphingomonadales; family Kordiimonadaceae; genus Kordiimonas; species Kordiimonas lipolytica. Next base: position 195,906 of record NZ_JBHSCR010000017.1, read on the forward strand.
GGCAGCCCATGCAGGCATTACACCATGCTTCGGCCGACGTATCTGTGACATGATGTCCCCCTTGGTGCCGCCATAAAACCAGATGGCGTCTGCAAGGTTCGGCGCACCGAAATCACGGATGCCGGTGCCGTCCATGCCGTGGCATGCCGCGCACTGCTGCTCAAAGAGTTCTTTGCCAGGACCATCATACCCCGACCCCGAAGTGAAGCTCAGCACATAATCGGAGATATCGCTGATTTCCTTGGTGTTCAGCATGTCGCCAAAGGCGGGCATTTCGGAGTAACGGGTTTCGTCGTGCTCGCCGCGAATGCCGACCCGAATGGTTTCATGGATCGTATCCACATCACCACCCCAGAGCCAATCATCGTCCAGAAGGTTCGGATAGCCAGCAGACCCGCTACCGCCAGTCCCGTGACAGGTGGCGCAATTGTCCTTGAAGGCAGATGCGCCGCCAGCAACAGCAAAGGCATAAAGTTCTTCATCATCTCTGATTTCATCAAAAGATGCAGCATTGAAGCGATCCAGATATGCACCACGGCGGGCCACGATCTCTGCCTGGCTTTCTTTCAGCTGTTCATACTGCGTCCAGCCTAACTTGCCCTTTGTGCCACCGCGTTCGCCGTCACCCGACAGGGTTGGCCAAGCTGGGTACACCACCCAGTAACCAATGGCCCAAACGATCGAAATCAGCAGGACAATCAGCCACCAGCGTGGGGCCGGGTTGTTCAGTTCCTTGATGCCATCCCATTCGTGGCCGGTGGTTTCAACACCGGTGAAGTCATCTTTCTCAATGTTGTTGTCGCTCATGCGTCGTCCCCTTCAAGAGGAATGAATCTGTGGTTTTCGATGACCTGCTTCTTGCTTGGACGGAACGCCCAGTAGGCAATCCCGCAAAAAGCAGAAAAGAAGAAAAGGAGCCCGGTCATGCCGGCGTTGTCAGAGACCCAGTCGATCATTCGCCGCTCCTCTTCGTGCCGTCATGGGTATAATCCTTCAGCTCTGCCATCGTTCCAAGCACCTGCAAATAGGCAATCAGGGCATCCAACTCGGTGGTATTGGCGTTGCCATCGAAGTTGCGCATGTTCACCTTGGAATAACGTTCAGCCAAGCCGTCGTGATAGTCACTCTCGTCCTGGGCCTGTGCCATTGCGTCATTATAGGCGTTGGCGATCTGCTCGTCGGTATAAGGCACACCAACCATCCGCAGCGCTTCCAGATCCCTGCCGATATCAGCCAGGTTAACGCCTTTTTTCGCCAAGTGTGCGTATGCGGGCATGATGGATTCTGGCACCACATCCTGCGGACGCGTCATGTGCTGGACGTGCCAGAGATCGGAATATTTGCCGCCCACACGCGCCAGGTCTGGGCCTGTACGCTTGGAGCCCCACTGGAACGGGTGATCGTACATGCTTTCCGCCGCCAGCGAATAGTGGCCGTAGCGCTCTACTTCGTCGCGAAGCGGACGGACCTGCTGGCTATGGCAGTTGTAGCAGCCTTCGCGCAGGTAAACGTTGTAGCCCGCAAGTTCGAGCGGCGTATATGGCCGCACGCCCTTTACCGGTTCAATCGTGGTTTCCATACGGAACAGTGGCACGATCTCGATGATGCCCCCGATGGAGATGGTGATCACAACAAAGATCAGCATCAGGATCGAGTTTTTCTCAAGCGCAGTATGTTTCTTAAGCATGCGCTGCCTCCTCAGACTTCAGGCTGCTTGCAGGAACGGTGTCCCCACGGACAGTTTTGATGAGGTTGTAGACCATGATCAGTGCACCAGTGAGGAACAGGATGCCGCCCAGCGCCCGGATCAGATAAAATGGATGCATCGCCATTACGGTCTCGACGAAGCTGTACTCCAGGAAGCCCATGCTGTCATAGGTCCGCCACATCACGCCCTGCATGATGCCGGACACCCACATGGCCGCGATATAGAGCACGATACCGATGGTGGAGACCCAAAGGTGGGTATTCACCAGCTTGAGCGAGTAGAGCTCTTTCTTGCCCCAAAGCTTTGGCACAAGGTGATAGATCGCACCGAAACTGATGAAGGCCACCCAGCCCAGCGCACCAGAGTGCACGTGACCGATTGTCCAGTCAGTATAGTGGCTGAGCGCGTTGACTTCCTTGATCGACATCAGCGGCCCTTCGAAGGTGCTCATGCCGTAGAAGGCAAGCGAGATGATCATGAACCTGAGGACCGGGTCCTCGCGCAGTTTGTGCCACGCACCAGAGAGCGTCATCATGCCGTTGATCATGCCGCCCCAGGAAGGCATCCACAGCATGATCGAGAAGGTCATGCCAAGGGTCTGCGCCCAATCCGGCAGCGCTGTGTAATGCAAGTGGTGCGGCCCCGCCCAGATATACATGAAGATCAGCGACCAGAAGTGCAGGATGGACAAGCGGTAGCTATAGACCGGACGCCCCGCCCGTTTCGGCACGAAATAATACATGATCCCCAGGAAGCCTGCAGTCAGGAAGAAGCCCACAGCATTGTGGCCATACCACCACTGGATCATTGCGGCCTGTACGCCACCCCACAGCGGATAGGATTTGGCGCCCAGAAGCGATGTCGGGATGGAGATGTTATTCACCAGGTGCAACACGGCAACCGTTACGATGAAAGCCAGGAAGAACCAGTTGGCCACATAGATGTGCGGCTCGCGGCGGTTCTTCAGTGTCATCAGGAACACCACCAGATAGGCCACCCATACAAACGTCAGCCAGAGGTCAGCGTACCATTCCGGTTCGGCATATTCCTTACCCTGTGTCACCCCTGTGACATAGCCAAGCGCCGCGATCACGATAAAGAACTGATAGCCCCAGAAGGTGAACTTGGACCAGCCATCGCCCCAAAGCCGGGTACGGCAGGTGCGCTGCACCGAATAATAGCTCGTGGCAAACAGGACGTTACCGCCAAAGGCGAAGATAACGGCTGATGTGTGAAGCGGACGCAAGCGCCCAAAGGTAAGATATTCACCGAAGTTGAGAGCGGGGAACGCCATCTGGAGTGCGATAAACACCCCGACCAGGAACCCCACCACGCCCCAAAATACCGACGCGATCGTGAAAAGCTTCACGATATCGTCGTTATAGTTCGGTTTTTCTGAAAGCATATTCATGTTTCCATCCTTAAAAAACCATGCTGCTGGCTATGACAAACAAACTGATACTATTAAAGACCATCACACCGCGAACGGCCGTGGCCATGTGACGGGGCCAGCGCTTACGTGCAAACCGTCCCCCTGACCCAATAAGGAAAAGCGCGGGCATGGTGCCCACGCAAAAAGCGCCCATGGCCATCGCGGCCGCAAGCGGTTCGGCAGTTGCTGCAACTGCCGTCAGCGCTGCAGCCAGAAGGCCACAAGGCAAAAATCCAAGAATAACACCGAGCGCATACCGGTGAAAAACCGAAGGCGCTTCAAAGAAAGGCCGGGCGGCGCGCCCAACCATGGCGCCCATGCGCCCAAGAAACCGGCCCAGCACAGGGGGCCACACCCTGGTCTTCATGCCAGGAAAGGCCGCCGCCAGGAACAGAACCGCAGCAAGACAAAGCAAGCTCACGGTAATCGTCCGCTGAACCGGAATCTCAAAGAGATAACCAGACAGGCTGGCGGCCAGCGTGCCGAGAATCATATAGGTGGTCATCCGACCGAGGTGATAGGGGAGCAACAGGCCACCGGCGGCGCGCTTCAGGCGCCTGTCCTGCCCATCGTGCTGGCTGCCCGGCCCCGCAGCACCTACCTGCGCAAGCACAAACGGCCCGCACATGCCGACGCAATGCGTCAGACTGCCCAGAAGCCCGCCCAGAAACAGGGTAACCATAACGCTGCCATGATCTGTTATGGCAGCCTGGCAATATTGGATAAAAAGCTCCACCCGCGTTGCCTTTTGTATTTAACCAAACATGCCGTCAACATACCGATTTCTTCTGTCGGCATATTGACAAATGTCAAATACTGGGAACTCTGCGACAGCATGTCTCACTTTTGCTGCCAGTTACTCGAAGCAAGAGGGTGGGATTATGCCAGCAAGGCGGGAGCGGGGCAAGGAGCCTGCATGCTCCGCCCCGAAATTTCTTTTAGAATCAGAGACCTATAAAAGGCTGAACCATGCGCCCAACAAGGCTGTGCAGCCGGATGGGGGCATCTGTGACCACAAGGCAAATACAGTCTTCACCTTCATCAATCATGGGGCGGTGATCGGTCACGTCACTGTCCGCCAGCTCGAGCAACCCCGGGGCATAGCACTTGTCGCCGACATGATAGCTGCCGCGCAGCACAAGTGTCATCTCCAACCCCTTGTGGTCATGAGCTGGCATCTTGGTGCCGCCCCGGGCGCGCAGGAGCCAGAGTTTTTCACCGTCCGGGCCTTCGGCCAGCTTATGCTGGTACATGCCGGGACCCATCATGCGCCACTTGAGATCGTCAAGCGGCTTGTCCAGGTAGGACCGGAGAGATATCGGCAAGTCCGCATCGGAGGTCAGGCTTACGGCCGAGGCTTGTTCTTCAGCCTCAGAAGGAACATCAATCAGCGACATCAGGTCGTCAAAGGAACTATCGACCCTCACTGACGATGCATCCTGACCATCCAGAAGCGCCCCGCCAACAGCTTCCGCATCGGCAACCCGCGCTTTGAGGCCCGGATGATAAGCCACATGACTGGCCACCAGCAGTGCCCGTTCGTCCGACAAGGCACCCGCCGCATAAGAAACCAACCATTCATCTGGGATAAGCCCGTACTGCTGCGTCATCCCGTTTCTCCTAACTCACTTCGCATGGCGCCGAACGCCAATCTGATTCTTGATTTAACCGTTCCCAGAGGTAGCGACAATTTCTCGGCAATCTGGGAATGGGACAGTTCTTCGAAAAACGACAGGTGGATAACCTCCTGATATTTCGGCTTCAGCCCCGCAATTGCCTTTGAAACCATTTCTGCCGTCTGGTTTTCCATCACAGGCCGATCTGTCTCGTCATCTGCCTGCATATGGTGCAGGTGATCATCGGCATTCACTTCGGGATATTTGGCGCGACGCCGAAAATCGATGAAGGTGTTTCGGGCAATGCGGAACATCCAGGTAGACAGCTTGGCCTTGTCGCTTTGGAATTGGTGTGCCTTGCGCCAGACCTTGATCAGCACCTCCTGCATCAGGTCTTCTGCAACCTCCGCAGTCACGCCCATCGACATCAGATGCGCCTTCAGGCGCGGCGCATAATAGGTGAACAAGACCTTGAAAGCAGCCTTGTCCCGATGCTCTGCAACCCGGGCCATCAACTGCTCGTGCGGCAGGCTTTCCATATCTGTTTCAGTACTGATATCCACCACCCCTGTTGAGCGTGGACGACCAGCATCAGCCCCATGCTCACGGTTATATTTCCCAACCATCATCGGGAACATTAACGCGAGAATCGGGTTGTGACCAGCCTCGTCAATATATTGCGCCTGTGCTTTCATGCTTGTGTTACGCACCCTGGCCAAGACCGGATCACACAAGCGCAACGAGAAAAGAAAATCGGCCCCAAAATGCTAAACGCCCCACCATACGGCAGGGCGTTCGCTCTGTTTCCAATTTGGGCCAGAAGGGCTAACTTCAGGAGTGAGCTTCACCCAATGTATTGGCACGAACAATAGCCGCGGCCTCTGCCAATACCGCCGGGTCGCCAATATGATTCGCGAGCAACAGTATGAGCTTTGCATTCGCTTTCTCGCTTTGCTCGTCGCTCATATCGCGGTGCATGTCCGTCAGGGCCTGATACACATCGTCATGCTCTTTCAGGTTCTGCGTAAGGTTCAGTGACGCCATATCAACTCTCTCCCAAATTCGCGGTTGCCAGGTCGCGCGCCCGCCGGATCTTGCCAGCGTCCAGCTGCTTCCACCTGGCAGTGACATATTGGTCAGGCCGGAAAAGATAGGTGCTACCCTCTTCTGCCCCGAGCCGAGCGGCCAACAGCCCCGTGTCGTCATTAAGCACGGGGAAATCTTCATCTTCGCCGGTGCCTACCAGCAGCACTTCTACCGGGATAGTCTCATCCGAAAGCGCCTTCAGGCTTGCCCGCACCTGTGGATCGAGCCCAGCCTGGCCGGTAAAGATAACGGCCTTGAACTGCCAACCGAGTTGGTTGATGAACCACCCTGGTTCGCCGTCCACCACAATCGGCGCATCTATGGAGTTGGTTCCCGGCGTCACGCCACCGGCCCATGCGTCCTCGTCCGGCGTATTCAGGCAGGACTGCGGGTAAGGCACTGGCATGGACAGCCTGCCTGAGTTCACAAAGCCCCGCACACAGGGCTGGTCTTTTGCAAGCTCAAGCGTTGCATCCCGGAAAACCATGGATGCCCTGCTTTTCGGCGTGATGAAATCCGTTGAGCGGGTGGAATTGAGGATGTTGATTTCGGCTGCCAGCGTACGCTCTTCATCATAGCTTCGGATCAGGCCTTCCCCGGCCTTGCCACGCAGGACAAGGTCCAGCTTCCAGGCCAGGTTGTCGGCGTCCTGGAAGCCTGTGTTGGCACCACGCGCCCCAAAGGGAGATACCAGGTGCGCTGAATCGCCGGCAAAAACCACATGGCCATGGACCATGTTTTTCACCTGCCGACAATTGAAGGTGTAGACAGAAATCCATTCATATTCGAACTCGATATCGTCGCCCAGCATCGCCTTGATCCGCGGCGTGACATTTTCGGGTTTGACGATTTCCTCGCGATCGATATCCCACCCCACCTGAAAGTCGATCCGCCAGACATCATCCGGCTGCTTGTGCAACAGCACCGACTGGCCGGGGTTGAAAGGCGGGTCGAACCAGAAGTGCCGTTCGGTTGGCCGCTCCGCCTTGAACTTGACGTCCGCGATCAGGAAATTGTCCCTGAAGGTCTGCCCTAGGAATTCCATGCCCAGCATTTTCCGCGTTGGGCTGTGGGCGCCGTCGCAGGCAACCAACCATTTGGCCGCCAACCTGTAGCCCCCTTCTGGGGTCTCAACCTGGACTTCCACGCCATCCGGGCCGTCAGTAATGCCGGTAACTTCATTGCCCCACCTGATATCCACATTATCCAGCTTCTCAAGCGCTGCAATGTTGAACTCTTCATTGTAATATTGCTGGATGTTGATCATCCCGGGGAATTTCTGGTCTTTCTCCGGCAGCAGATCGAAGCTGTAAACCGGCTCTGGGTCATCCTTGAAAAACACCCTGCCGATGTTCCAGCTGACTCCTTTTTCCACCATGGCTTCACCAAAACCCAGGCGGTCCATGATCTCAAGCGGTCTTTTGGCGTAGCAGATGGCCCGCGAGCCATCTGAAAGCTGTGTCCCCCGGTCAACAACCACAACGCGGTGCCCCCGAAGTCCAAGATCAAGCGCGGTCGCCAAGCCAATCGGCCCGGCACCAACCACCAGAATGGCCGTGGTTTCAGTTTCACCGCTTTTCACACTTGCAGGAACTTTGGCCGGGAATGAAGGGGGTACATATGGCATCAGATTGTCCTTACCGGGAAAACCCTGTTGTTAGTCCTGCAATTGAGCCCAGACCTCGCGGTCCCGCTCTGCCGTCCAGATGCGGGGCCAGTCGGTACCTTCGAACTCATCCCACAGGCGCTGTACGTTAAACGGCAGGCAGTGCTCGAAGATCGGCCAGGCGCCGAACTTAGGCTCAAGCGCTTTATGGGCCGCCTCAAAGGCATCCTTCAGCGTACCACCGTTCTTGTGGGCGCCGCCCACTTCGCGGATCATGGTCTTGAGGAACTCGCGCGTTTGTTCGATCGCCGCATCGACTTTGTCGCGGCCGTGCGCCACAGCCCCACGGCCACCGATCAGCGCTTCCGCGCCGTAAGCCTTGACCTTGTCTAGCGTGTCAGAGGACCAGTCCATATGGAAGGCGTCACCGGTGTAGAGCGCCGCTTCCGCTTCCACCAGGTCACCTGCAAACAGGATTTTCTGCTTTGGCAGCCAGGCGACAATGTCACCGGCTGTATGGCCACGGCCGCAGTGCTCAAGCACAAGGGTGCCGCGGTCACCGCCCAGTTCAATCTCAAGCCGGTCATTGAAGGTGATGTCAGGATACGTAAGGCCCGGAATGGAATCAGGCTCCTTGAACAGCCGTGGCATACGGCCAAACTCGCTGTCCCAATCTTCCTTGCCGCGTTCATTGATCAGAAAGGCCGTTTTTTCATGGGCGATAATGGTTTCCGCCTCAAATGCAGACGCCCCCAGAACGCGCACCGCGTGATAATGGGACAGCACAAGATATTTAACGGGTTTCTGGGTATGCTCGCGCAGCTTCTTCAGCCATTCGCCAGCCGCAACAGGTGTCGCCCGGGCCTCAAACGCGACGAGGAAATCCTCCCCTTCAATGGCCCCGATGTTCGGGTCGCCTTCCGCTGTCAGTGCATAGACACCGTCGGCCAGCACCTCAAGTGTCTCAACTTTTTCACCTAAATCCGCCGATGAAGCAAAAGCCTTCGCCATGCTTGTCTCCTGTAGTTTTGCTTTAATCAGTTATAATCGAATTCTAATGTGCTGCCTGTCCCTTCGCCATGGGACAAACAGCTGCAACCGACGCCTTATGAGGCGCGCCTGTTCCTGAGGCACAGCGAAAACAGCTCATTCTGTGACGAGATATTCAGCTTCGCATAGGCCCTTTTCCGGTAGGTTGCGACACTTGTGGGCGCGATATCAAGGTCCAGGCCGATCCCGGCCGTGGTAAAGCCCAGAAGAATGCGTTCGCACACCTGTTTTTCCCGCTCGGTCAACACGTCAAAGGCCGCAACGTCAGACGACACCATATTATGCACTATGCTTTTGCGAATGATGTTTTCGCTGCCGTTATCCTGGAATACAAGACCCCGCGCCTTTGAGAGCTCATAATGCTTGGCGACAAGGGCCGTCACCAACGGCATGACCGCACAGAGGGCATCCCATTCATCGTCGGTGTATGTGTCTGAGCCCGCCAGACGGTAGAAATTGCAGTAAACCTTGCCGTCTTCCACCTTGCCCACAGCCGCGGCTTTGTCGATCAGGCCGCTACTATCGAAGAAATGGTTCTTGTAGGCCGGATCATAGCCCTGGCTCATGCCCTGACGGCGCTCCAGCGTATGGTATCTTTTATTCTCCAGCTTCTGGATGTCCTGATAGTTCGGGTCTTCCGTGTGAAACTTTTCGACATAGGCGCGCGCCAGCTGCTCGGCGGCATCTGCTGGCATTCTGCTGTGGGTGAACAGATGACCTGCCTCACCGCTGTTGGTGTAGGTAAAGACTACGCAGTGATCCACGGGCACGACAGCTGACAGGAAGTCGATCATGCGGCCTTCGAAAATCTCCTCCCCCACGGCGCGGGTAAGCTTGGCCACCTCAGCCAGCAGGTCGGCAGTGGCCGGGCAGTTTTTCACAAGGTTCGCAAAGTCTGTTCGTGTAGTCACATCTAATGTCCTGAAGGTTTGGCGATATCGGCCCCCAATTCAGATTCGAGCAATTGGCGGTCAAATGTTTCCCTATCCGCACGGGCCTGACCGGACCGATCAAAGTAGGAAATAACCATGACCAGAAGGAACGTGATCGGCATGCTTATGACCGTCGGATAGGTGTAAGGGAAGAGCGCTTCTTCATATCCAAGAGCCGCCACCATCACACCGGGGCTGGCCACAATCAGCCCCACGCAAAGCGCAAGCCCCAGATACCCGCCCCAAACAACACCGCGGGTTGTCAGGCCTTTCCAGTAGAGCGCCAGAAGAATGATCGGGCAGTTCACACTTGCCCCGATGGCCAGCGCGAGAGCTGCTGTCACGGCGACATTCTCGCCCTCGAAAGCGAGCCCCAGGCAAATGGCCAGTACGCCGATGGAAATGGTTGCTGCGCGTGTCACATAGACTTCGCGCTCATCAGACAGTTTACCGTCTGAGAAAACCTGAGAATAAAGGTCATGCGCCACAGTCGCCGCGCCTGAAAGCGTGAGGCCAGCGACAACAGCAAGTATGGTCGCGAAACAAACCGCTGCCATGAAGCCATAGACAATATCGCCGCCTGCAATGCGGGAAAGATGGATGGCCACCATGTTGGCGCCACCTATGAGCGACCCGTCTTCTCCAAAAATGGCTGGGTCAGTTGCAAGCAGGAAAACAGCACCAAGGCCGATGATGAGAATTAGGATATAGAAATATCCCATGATGGATGTGGCATAAAAGACCGATTGCCGCGCGTCGGCTGCATCTTTCACGGTGAAGAAGCGCATCAGGATATGCGGTAGGCCCATGACCCCAAAAGCCATGGTCATGGCAACGGTGGCCACAGCGACGGGGTCGCCACCAAACCAGCCTGTGGTGCCCAGTATCCGCTCGCCAAGCGGACTGATTTCCGCCGCCTGTGTCATCACACTATCCAGGGAAAAGCCTGTAGTCTTCATAATGGCATACGTCAGATATGTGCCGCCCAACAGCAAAAGGCTGGCCTTGATGATCTGCACCCAGGTTGTTGCGACCATACCGCCAAAGGCCACATAGATTGTCATCAGGAGGCCGACAATCAGCACGGCCCACATATAGTCAATGCCGAACAGGACCTGAATGAGCGTGCCCGCGCCCACCATTTGCGCGATCATGTAAAAGATCACGATACAGAGCGAAATACAGGACGCCATGACCCGAACCGGCTTTTCCTCCAGCCTATTGGAAAGAACATCAATGAAAGTGATGCTGCCCAGGTTCCGGAAGCGTTCCGCAACGATCATCAGAATGAGCGGCCAGCCCACCATAATCCCAACGCCAAGAACAAAAGCATCCTGCCCACGGAAATAAATAGCGCCCGTGATGCCGAGGAACGTGGCTGCCGACATGAAGTCACCAGCAATGGCCATGCCGTTCTGCCATGGCTTCAAGCCACCGCCAGCCACCAGGAAATCCCGTCGGGAATGGACCCGCTTGGCGGCCCACCAGGTAATCAACAATGTTGTAATAACAAAACAAATGAACGTAGCGACAGCGGTAATATTGAGGGACTGGCCCTGGCCCGCCGACGAAGCGTATGCGCCAGAAGTGGCCGCTTGCACTGCGGAAAAAATCAGAAAAGAAGCTAACGCCTTTAAACTTGAAAGAATATTCTTACTCATCAGGCTCCCCCCGCTTGATATGTTCAACATGGGGATCAAGGTGATGTCGGCACCACCAAGTGTATAGTCCTGAAACAGCTACGCCGAGTATGACCATAATCACCGAAACAAGAAACACCGGTATGGTGGCGCAGATGCACCCATCAAACTGATGCTCCAATATTGAGGCTCTAGTAGACTGCCTTCAGATGCAATGTCTGGAGGAATGTATGACTTCCTATACTGTTACGTCGCTGGTGGATCGGCGACGGGAAATTATGCGAGAGCAAGCTTGGCTTCATCGTGAAATCAAAGCCACCGAAGAGGCAATAGTTCACATTGATGCAGTCATCCGGCTTTATGATCCAGGCTACGACTTCTCGCAGCTGAAGGCAAAGAGGCCAGTTACCGAGGATGATGTCTTCCGGCCAGGTGAAGTGCCGCTGCTGGCTCTGGATTTCTTACGCAACGCCTCAGAAGCAGTTTCAACAATAGACCTAGCCAAACATCTGTTGGAGCTGAAAGGATCTCCCCGGCTTTCGCCAAAGCGCTTCCAGTCTCTGTCGGCCAAGATACATGCGGCATTGCAGACGCAATTTCGCAGGGGAATTGTTGAAAAGGCAGGCCAGAGCCGCACACGGTCTATTTTATGGAAAATCAAGCGTCAGTAGATTGGATCGCGTCGCTATACTCAAAGCGCGCTGAGCTGGAAAACAGGCTGTCATACCTTAAAAGCCTGGTGGTGGAATCTGAGTGCGTCCCTGAGCCACCCAATCGCCGCCCAGAAGGCGAATTCAGGTACCTTGAACTGCCTGTCAAACTGGACAGTGTCATGCGCGAGCGTGCAGGCCCAATCTCTACGACTGAGCTTACGAACCTTTTGGTGTCCGATCGGAAGGTTGATGAACAGACGTGGATGCTGACGAACCGGAATGTATCGAGACTTCTGAACTCAAGGGTGAAGATGGGAATGGTTCGAAAACTGGGGCGCGTACAGGGAGCTAATGGAGCTCTTTTGTGGGAATGGATTGAGTAGGGCAATGAAATGCCTTGATCTCCGCGAGCGTCATGCTCTTGCCGCCACTGATCCAGTGGTTCAGATAGAGACGAACATCATGCATGCCCTCTTGGCCATTCCGAAGCATGTGTTCAAGTGGCGAAATATCCTCAAAGCCCGAGTTTGAGCGGGATACCCAGCCATAGTAATTATTTGGGTTTGTGAAAATGGTACGCAGGTCGGTGTGAGTTCCCAGCATGTAGGAAACCCGCATGAGGGTGTCGTTTGATATTTCGCCAACGTCGCCCGCTCGCCACGCTTCAAATTGCTCTGCATCGGCTTGGCCCAGAAGGGTCATAAGGGTGGCATCAGAGATGTTCCATTTCTCGGCAAGCCGGAAGCACATTTTAATGCCCACCTTGTTCCGGTGAAATTTGTCTTTAGGCTTCTTGCTCATAGAAATTCCTCGATGCAGCTTTCAAAATTCAGATTAGCTATACCGCTCGTTTCTGCCAATAACCGATCCAGGTGCGGCTTGCAGGCGTTGCAAGCGCCATTTCCGTGACCTCAGAGAAGACAGTTCCATTGTCCACCCGTTTGCGATCAGAACGGTACGCAATCTCACTAGCGTATTGGCTCAAATAGCGGTTAGAAATCCGGTGATACTGGCCAATCTCTGCACGGCGCATGCGGGCATGGAAGCTTTCGGCCTGGTTGGTGCAAGCAATGCCATCTGAATACGACCAGCGGTGATTGATCCGATAAACTTCATAGCGGGCATGCAGCACATCATAGGCCCCATGCTCGTCGGCAAAGACAACACTGTCTTGAGCGATGTGCTTGCGGGCAATATCCAGCACGTCATCCGTGTTTTCGGAAGGGATAACTTTGGTAACTGTTGCCCCCCCGCGTTGCACAAGGGTCAGCACACATTTCTTGCGACGCTTTTTCGAAGGCTTACGGCCTTCACGTCCGCCGTTTGATGGACGAACATGGCCACCATAATAAGCACCATCAATCTCAACTTCACCGGACAAAGTAATATCAGACCGCGTGCCATCGATGGCTTCCCTAAGTTTATGCAGCAGCACGAAGGCGGCTTTATAGGAAATGTCCACATCGCGAGAAACCTGCAGTGCTGAAATACCCTTCACCGCGTTCACAAACAGAGCAATGACAGCAAGATAATCGCGAAGCTCAAGTTTGGCGCTGTGAAAGATCGTGCCGCTGGTGATGGAGAACTGTTTACGGCAGGCCGCGCATTTGAACCGGCGGCGGGTTTTAATGAGATAGCATTTATCGTGACCACAATGAGGGCACACCGCTTCGCCTTCGGTGTCTGGCCAGCGAAGCATAGCGAAAGTGGCGAAGGCTTCATCTTCGCTCATACGCATCACTTCCTTTACAGAAAGAGTGCGGGCTTTCGCGCTTTTTAGGAAGTGCTGTGGCACTGGCCTGTTGTCCCTAGCGTCATCATTATTGATGACCCCAACATACCGCTTCAAAACAGGGCTTGCAAGCGAAAATGTCATCAAATATGGTGACGTTTGTTTTTGCATTGTATGGAGCCTTCTATGGGGGACTTAACGGACGAACAATGGCGGGAAGCATTACGTCTTTGGCTGAAAGCGAAGCTGGCAGAGAAGGGAATGGGGCTTCCTGAGCTGGCAAAGCGACTGGCTGACATGGGTGTTGAACTGGATCGGCGGACCCTTTCAAACAAGTTGAACCGGGTATCCTTTACCGCTGCGTTCTTCTTGCAGGTACTTGAGGCACTGGGCGAAGAAGGTTGCGAGCTCAAGGATATCGCGACTTACCTTCAGTCGTCAGAGTCCAGGAGTTGATACCGTTGTCCGTTCGCCTTTACCAACCCGCGCTTCATTAGCCTTTCCAGCACATCTTTGACCGTGGGCCTGAGCAAATCATGCCCTCTGGCACGCGCCCATTTTATTATGCTGGTAACTGACATCGAACCGTTAGCTTTCAAAGCTTCGATAACAGGCCCTTGGGTTGGCTGCTTTTTGATGCGATATGCTGTGCTGGGTCGAGAACCAGAATTGTCATTGGAGACAAAAGCGTCGCCATCCAGGGCAGCCGCAGCAGCGAAAAGACCGTCGGAAAGACCATTGGCATAACTAGAGGCGTTTTGGGCCTCTTGAGCCATTTCCAGAAGTACAGCGGCGAGCTGCTTTGGATCAATTGTCATTTGAACGCCCCCTTCGTTTTCGCTCGTCACGAATAGCTCTGGATACAGTCCATTGCATGACGCCAAAAAGGTGGGCGATTTCTTTTTGTTTAAGGCCTTCTTCGGTATGCAACCGATACATTTCGGCCTTTTCTGGGGGCGAGACTGAGGGTTTGGGCGGCATTGATGATCAGCTCCCATGATCTGCATAATTGAATCATTGAAATAGCAGACAATATATGGAAGCTTCGTGCACCTGAGGGTTGGTTGAAGCTTTCATGCATAACCTGCCTATGCCACCTAAGGCGTTGCTGCGCCTTAGGTGGTTTTTATTTTCCGGCTACGTTCTTCAAATTCACTACATTGCTTTCCTCGCGGTACCAGAGGTCTTTGGTTGAAGTCTTATGTCGTGTGGCGGCACCCTTCTCTTCCAATTTCGTGAGCTGCAGGTAGACAGCTTGTTGAGATGGATGAATGCCATGTTTAGCACAGCGCTCGGCCAATTCAGCAGTGGTTGTCGCCTCAGATGGAGTCGTCGGGAGTAGCTTCGGAAGTATCTGCCACTCTTCTGTTGAAATGCGGTTCCGCCTGGTGCTTGAATCGGATTTCTTGGCTTTTGTTGAAGCAGCTTTTTTCTTCTGCTTAGGCGCAGGCCGTTTTGATTTCTCGGCGGGCTTTGACGCGGCTTCTTTAGCAATAGCCTGGTCGTATTGTTTGACGGTCTTTTCGAGGTAGGCGTATTCCACTCGCAACTTATCCTTTTGGGACACAAGGCCATCCTTAGTCGCCAAGATTTCACTCAAACGCTTGTCAACGGCACCAATCTGCTGGTCCATCAAACTCATTTGATGATTCAAGATTCTCATCTGTTCTAATACGAACTCTCTCATTGATCTGGGAGGCTCCTTAGTTAACGATTGATCGTATAAAACACAGAAAGTTATGAGTGAGGAACCCCCTATTTTATGCAGAACGGAGGCTCGCTCGCTGATCTAAATTGGCATAAAACATATGTTTTTCCTATTGTAAGCCTGAAATCCCTTGAGCCTCATTACTCCGGGCCTAATCCCGATATACAATTTTGAGTGAGGCCGGATCGCCGTAAGCGGTGATTTTCCCCCACGTCTATATGGGAGCCAGTGACGCTGCTCTCAATCGGGCTATTGTGTTCACACCGGGTGGAG
>NZ_JBHSCR010000018.1:0-796 GCF_042651265.1 Kordiimonas lipolytica
CGGCATGTTATAATTCCCTTAGAGATAAGGGCGCACTTACACACCTTGTCAGGTGTCGTGCGATTGCTATGCAATATTTTATCCTTCAACCTACGGTTTCAGGGCTATCGCCTATTGGCGATTATTTATAAAAAATCTTTCCCTTCGGGGCTGATGAAAGGAGTGCTATATCATGGCTATCTATCATTTTTCTGTTCAAGCTATTTCAAGAGGAAAAGGTCAATCTTCTGTCGCTTCTGCTTCTTATCGAAGTGGTGAAAAATTATTTGATGAACAGAGTGGAGAAACCAAAAACTATCAAAGAGAAGTAGAACCGGAAACCATGATATTAGCCCCTGAACATGCACCTGATTTTGTTTATGATCGTCAGCAACTTTGGAACGAAGTGGAACGCATTGAAAGTAATTCTAATAGTCGTTTAGCAAGAGAAGTTAATGTTGCTCTACCAGTTGAACTAAGCCCTGGTGATCAAAAAGATTTACTAAAAAAATATGTTCAAGATAATTTTGTTGATCGTGGCATGGTGGCAGATGTTGCAATTCATAGAGATGATGAAAAGAATCCTCACGCTCATATCATGCTAACCATTCGACCTTTTGAGAAAGATGGTTCTTGGCAGCAGCAAAAATCACGAAAAGAATATATCCTAGATGAAAATGGGGAAAAGTCTTTAAATAAAAACGGAAATCCTAGAACTAGAAAGATAGATCTTGTTGGTTGGGATAAAAAAGAATTGGTGTCAGAGTGGCGTAAAGAGTGGTCTAACTATACAAACAAAGAGTTAGAACGAGTTGGA
>NZ_JBHSCR010000019.1:0-1115 GCF_042651265.1 Kordiimonas lipolytica
ATGGCTAAAGAAAAGTTTGAACGTAATAAGCCGCACTGCAACATCGGTACTATTGGTCACGTTGACCATGGTAAGACGACGTTGACAGCTGCGATCACCAAAGTTCTGGCTGAAGCATACGGCGGTGCAGCTGTAGACTTCGCGAACATTGACAAGGCTCCAGAGGAGCGTGAGCGTGGTATCACGATCTCTACTGCACACGTTGAGTATGAGACTGAAGCACGTCACTATGCGCACGTTGACTGCCCAGGTCACGCTGACTATGTGAAGAACATGATCACGGGCGCGGCTCAAATGGACGGCGCTATCCTGGTTGTTAACGCAGCAGATGGTCCAATGCCACAGACACGCGAGCACATCCTGCTTGCTCGTCAGGTTGGTGTACCAGCGCTTGTTGTGTTCATGAACAAAGTTGACCAGGTTGACGACGAAGAGCTCCTCGAGCTTGTTGAGATGGAAATCCGTGAGCTTCTGTCTGAGTATGATTTCCCAGGCGACGATATTCCGATCGTAGCTGGTTCTGCTCTTGCAGCTCTCGAAGGTCGTGACGACAACATCGGTAAAGACAAGATCATCGAGCTGATGAAAGCCGTTGATGATTACATCCCACAGCCAGAGCGTGCTGTTGACGGTGCATTCCTGATGCCTGTTGAGGACGTATTCTCCATCTCCGGTCGCGGTACTGTATGTACTGGTCGTGTTGAGCGCGGCATCGTGAAAGTTGGCGAAGAGATCGAGATCGTTGGTATCCGCGACACTCAGAAGACAACTGTTACTGGCGTTGAAATGTTCCGCAAGCTTCTTGATGAAGGTCGTGCGGGCGACAACATCGGTGCGCTGCTGCGTGGTGTAGCTCGTGATGACGTTGAGCGTGGCCAGGTTCTGGCACACGTTGGCTCGATCACGCCACACACCAAGTTCACTGCCGAGACTTACATCCTCACTAAAGAGGAAGGTGGTCGTCACACGCCGTTCTTCGCGAACTACCGTCCACAGTTCTACTTCCGTACAACTGACGTGACCGGTAATGTTGAACTGCCAGAAGGCACCGAAATGGTAATGCCTGGTGACAACGTGAACCTGACTGTTGAGCTGATCGCTCCGATCGCCATGGA
>NZ_JBHSCR010000020.1:0-1173 GCF_042651265.1 Kordiimonas lipolytica
AAAAGCAGCGGTGTTATGTGTCAAGCGCGGCTGCATAGTGATCCCTCATTTTTGCGTTTGCGCGAATGAGGATTTTTCTAGTGACTGCAATGAGAGCGACTTTACCGGGCTTCCCGTTTTCCCTGAGGCGTTGATAGAAAGCTTTCATTTCCGGATCGAAGCGAATGGCGGGGAGTGTCGCCACATATAAAGCATCGCGCACATGTTTCCGTCCTCCTGTAATTGTCCGCCTGCCGCGCATTAGACCACTATCCCGGTTGATTGGGGCTAGACCAACGAGCTTGGCGATTTGTCCTTTGTCGAGATGACCCAGTTCCGGCAGGCCTGCCAGCAGGAAGCAGGCGGTCCGCAATCCAATGCCCTTTATTGAAGTCAACACTTTGGCCCTGGCCTTGAGTGCTGCATCCTGTTCCAGGCATTCCTCCATCGCTTCCACAACGGCTTGACGCTGTTCCAGCAGGAAATTCAGAGCCTCTTCGATCCAGTCTCTTGCCTTGTTCAGCAGCTTTTCCCGGCGGTTCTTTTCCTGGACAATCATGTGGGACAGCTGTTTGTATCGGACTACGAGGTCTGAGAGTTCCTGCTGCTGTTCAGAAGGTTGTTCAAGAAGGCGTGTTTCCATGCGCCTGCCATAGTCGGCTAGCACAAAGGCATCCACCTTGTCGGTTTTGGCCAATTGCCCACTGGCCCGGGCAAACTGACGGATATATCGGGCATTAACTTTGGCAACCGGCAACCCGGCTGCAAGCAAGGCATCTGTGACCATGCGTTCATAGCCACCTGTAGGCTCCAGGATCAGCCGTTCAATGTCTTCCCTGTCAGCAACCCACGAAAGGAATTTGGCAATGCCGGATGTATTATTGGTAAATGTGTCTGCTTCGCCTTCTGGCAGCAGGCAAACGTCAAAGGATGATTTTGATATGTCGATCCCAATGGATCGCGTGGTATAAGTCATTGGCTTTGTCTTTCTTATACACGAGCGTAAAAGCTCACTCAGCGGTTCGACGAAGCCTCTGTGGTGCGGAAGGGTTATGCTTTTTTACGACCGTAAAAGGTCTTGCCCCGAGTGGGCTCAACCACATTCCGCACCTTGAACAGGGGGTGGCCACCCCCTGTTCAAAATCAAAGAGGCACGAAGATCATAACAAATCTTCGTGCCTCTCAATGTATAAG
>NZ_JBHSCR010000021.1:0-1304 GCF_042651265.1 Kordiimonas lipolytica
TGAACCGCCCCGGGATTGTCGGAGGCAGGTTGGTTTAAGTTAAGCGGCCATGGGGCGTTCGTCCAGCATGGCGTAGTAATTTCTCTCAGCCTCGGCAGGTGGAATGTTGCCGATTGGCTCCAGCAGGCGTCGATGATTGAACCAGTCGACCCATTCAAGCGTCGCAAATTCAACCATCTCAAATGACCGCCACGGCCCTCGCCGATGGATGACTTCGGCCTTGTAGAGCCCGTTGATCGTCTCGGCGAGTGCGTTGTCGTAACTGTCCCCGACGCTGCCAACCGATGGTTCGATACCATCTTCTGCCAAGCGTTCGGTGTATCGGATCGAGACATACTGGCTGCCCCGGTCACTGTGATGGATAAGCCCGCCTTTTCTTGCTGGCCTGCGGTCATGCAGAGCCTGTTCAAGTGCGTCCAGCACAAAGCCCGTATGTGCCGTCCTGCTGACCCGCCAGCCAACGATGCGCCTGGCAAACACATCAATGACAAAAGCTACATAAACAAAGCCCTGCCATGTGGCGACATAAGTGAAGTCAGACACCCACAACATGTTGGGTGCCGGGGCATGGAACTCGCGGTTCACTTGGTCAAGTGGACAAGGGGCTGACTTGTCGCTAAAGGTGGTGCGAACAGGCTTGCCTCGAATGGCGCCTTGTAGCCCCATCTCGCGCATCAGACGCTCGACTGTGCAGCGGGCCACATGAAAGCCTTCACGGCCGAGTTGACGCCATATTTTGCGGACACCGTAGACCAGAAAGTTCTCCTCAAAGACACGGGCAATCTCCGGCTTCAGTGCCATATCGCGCTGTGCCCGTGCAGACAGAAGTGACGGGTCACGGCGACAGGCCAGATGGTGGTGGTATGTGGATGGGGCGATCTGCAGCAAACGACAGATCGGCTCGACCCCATACAGGTCCCGGTGCTCGTCGATAAAACTGATCAACGTCTCAGTGGGCGGTCGAGCTCCGCCTGGGCAAAATAAGCCGATGCCTTGCGCAAGATCTCGTTGGCTTGCCTCAGTTCCCGGTTCTCCCGTTCAAGGGCCTTCAGCTTGTCGGCAACCTCGGTCGGCATACCAGCCCGCTGGCCGCTGTCCACCTCTGCTTTCTTGACCCATTCGTTCAGGGTCTGAGGGACACAGCCAATCTTGCTGGAGATGGATACAATCGCTGCCCAACGGGACGGATAATCGCCCTCATGGGAAAATACCATGCGGACCGCACGGTCGCGGACTTCAGGTGAAAATTTGTTCGTGGTCTTGCTCATAATGGCTCCTTTTACTCAGAAGTTGGAGCCTCCGGC
>NZ_JBHSCR010000022.1:0-1518 GCF_042651265.1 Kordiimonas lipolytica
TGTCCGTCGTCAGATAAATTGTTACCAGTAGGCGCTTAAAATAAGAGAGGTTTTGATCTCATATCTTGTTTTAAGTTAAGCAGCCTTTGCGTGATGTCGCAAGGCTCGTTGTCTTAAGGTTTGTTGTTTGATTTTTCTCCTTCTGTCCAGAATGGTTGGGCCCCGCCCGAAGTAGACATCTGCAGGCGTCAGATTGTTCAGGCTTTCATGATATCGCTCGTGATTATAGTAGTGGATAAACTGGCCGATCTCATGTTCCAGATGACCGGGTAGATAATAGTTATCCAGGAGAATGCGGTTCTTCAGTGTTTGGTGCCAGCGTTCAATCTTGCCCTGTGTTTGCGGGTGATATGGCCTGCCGCGAACATGCCCCATGCCCTTGGCCTTCAGGAAGTCCGCCAGTTCCTCTGCCACATAGGACGAACCATTATCTGATAACAGGCGGGGCATGGCAGCTTTGTCATGACAGCCAGAAGCATTCAGCGCCTGATCAATTGTGTCTGTCACATCCTTGGCTTTCATGGTGCTGCAAAG
The DNA here is from genome assembly GCF_042651265.1 of Kordiimonas lipolytica. GTDB lineage: Bacteria > Pseudomonadota > Alphaproteobacteria > Sphingomonadales > Kordiimonadaceae > Kordiimonas > Kordiimonas lipolytica. The sequence goes on from NZ_JBHSCR010000022.1 coordinate 535, forward strand.
CTTCCAACTGATCACATAACGGCTGTAATCATCCAGGATCGTGGATAGATAATACCAGCCCCAGCCTTTGATCTTGAAGTAGGTAAAGTCGGTCTGCCATTGCTCGTTAATGCGCGCCGGCTTGTCTTTGAACTCGTCCGCAGCCTTGATCACCACATAGGCCGGGCTGGTGATCATGTTTGCGGCTTTCAGCATGCGGTAAACGCTGGCTTCCGACACAAAGTAGCCCTTGCTGTCCGTGAACTTTACGGCCAGTTCCCTCGGGCTCAGTTCTGGCTCGTCCAGTGCCATATCATGCACCTGTTTACGGATATGATCCGGGATGCGGTTCCAGGCTTCGCCAGGGTGCGGCTGCCGGTCATTGAGACCATCAAAGCCACTGGCCAGATACCGGTCATACCAGCGGTAGAAAGTCGTGCGTGGAATGCCTATCCTGTCCAGTGTCTGACGTGCCGACAGATGTGACTGTTCGACAGTGCGGATGATCTCAAGCTTCTCAGATGCAGAGTATCTCATTCTTCGTACCCCCCATCCCCGACCACGCTTTTTTTAAGTAGCCGTATCTCCAGGGTTTGCTCCGCCACCACTTCCTTCAGGTCCCTGGCTTCCCGCCTTAGGTCGTTTACCTCGTCACTGGTGGCTGCACGCACTGTATCGCCTGCCAGGCGCTGCTTGCCGGCCTCCAAAAATTCCTTCGACCATTTGTAATACATGCTCTGCGCGATGCCTTCCCGGCGACACAGTTCGGCAACCGATGTCTCGCGGCTCAGCCCCTCAAGGACAATCCGGATCTTCTCCTCGGCCGAATAAATCTTCCGCGTCGCGCGGCGGATGTTCTTAACTGTTTGATCTGCGGCTGACTTGCCACTTTTTGAACTAGAGGATTTAGCTTTCATTCTTCGTTCCTTACGTCACTTCAAATGAAATCAAAATCCTCTCTTATGCAATTGCCTTCTTTGGCCCCATAAGCCCTGACGGGGAACA
>NZ_JBHSCR010000023.1:0-1941 GCF_042651265.1 Kordiimonas lipolytica
TGCTTAACTTAAAACAAGATATGAGATCAAAACCTCTCTTATTTTAAGCGCCTACTGGTAACAATTTATCTGACGACGGACATGCTTCTCACAACGCGAGGAAATCAGCCAGTCCCTCTTAAACCAGACAAAACCGAACTGCTCCAATTGGGCCATGAAACAACCTGGGCAATAGTGTATTGGTGTTGTCCAGCCGGTTGCTCGGGCGAATGACGTGGTCAGTTGTGCGCCCTCAAATACAGCTGCGCATGCTCGTGGAAGATAAAAAGGATTATTAGTAAATTCCATCGTCCAGATGTTGGTAGTGTCGATGACAATCTTAAGTTTTTCTGAATAGGTCAGATGAGCAAAAAGATACCCGAGATGTGGGGGCACTTTGGGTAACAGATACCAGGAGCGGCTGGCTGCCACAATACCACTCAAATTCTTTGGTGATGTGGGTTCCGCCATAAGTATTCTGCGAAGAAGGTAGCTGTTAAGGAACTCATCCGGCTGCAGGGCCTGGGCTGGTGTGTAGGTATTCATGTTGTAGTGCATAGCTACTTAGAAGTTTTGAAAACTGCATTTGCCTGTAGGAAAAAAACACGCGCCACAATATTAATTAATAGTCTAATTTCAAAAATGGACTGAACTGAGATACTTTCACTCAGAGTGATCGCCGGTCCAAGATGAAATTGCTTGAGGGTGCCATGTGATGAAACTTAAAGCAGTAATCTTAGAGAATTTTAGGGGTTATAGGGAATGCACCCCAATCCCTTTGGCGGATATGACAGCGTTCATCGGTCGAAACGACGCTGGAAAATCAACAATCCTGGAAGCGCTTGATATTTTTTTCGAGGGATCGACAAAGATTGATCAGGGTGATGCAAACACCAGAGGCGATGCCGGAAATGTGAAGATTAGCGTCGTGTTTTCAAGTCTGCCCGATGAGCTCATTTTGGATGCAGGTGCTCAGACTACACTCGCCAATGAGTTTCTATTAAACTCAGAAGGTGATCTGGAAATCACCAAAACATATGACTGTAGGAAGAAAACCGTCCCGTGTCGAATAGTGGCGACGGCTTTGCACCCGACTGCCAAAGAGGTTTCGGGTTTGCTTCAAAAAACTAATACCGACCTAAAGAAAATAGTGAAGGCTGCCGGTCTCGAAGGGCAGTGCCAGCTCAACAACAATCCTTCAATGAGGCAGGCGCTGTATGAGGCCGCCGATGACCTTGCTTTGGGGGAAACCGAGGTCCCATTAAAAGACGGTGGCGCGAAAGATGTTTGGGAGAGCTTAAAGAAGCGCTTTCCAGTGTATGCACTGTTCAAGTCTGATCGCGCGAGTTCAGACCAAGACCCTGAGGTTCAAAATCCGATGAAGTTAGCTATCCAGTCTGCGTTGGCTGGGCTAACTGGGCAACTGAATGACATCGCCGATCAGGTACAGGCCGTCGCGGAAGCGACCGCCAATCGAACCATTGATGAGTTAAAAAAGTCGTACCCGGATTTAGAGCTAGCTTCAGTCCTGAAGCCCGTTTTTCGAGACCCGAAATGGGATTCTGTTTTCAAGCTTGATTTGGAAAGCGATGATCAGGTCCCACTCAACAAACGAGGGTCTGGTATTCGCAGGCTTATCTTGCTCAGCTTCTTTCAAGCAGAAGCAAAGCGAAAAAAAGAAGAGAAAGCACGCGATGCTGCATCCAGGGTACCGATTGTTTACGCAATCGAAGAACCCGAGACATCTCAACATCCGGACAGCCAGCACCGAATAATTGAGGCTTTCAAGGAAATTTCAAGAAATGGCGACCAGATACTATTAACCACACATGTGCCTGGCCTTGCAGGTTTAATTGATACAGAGAGCCTGCGGTTCATCGTGTCAAGGGCGGAGCAAAATTAGGCCATAGGGCGGCGTAAAAGTGAGCCAGTATGGATATGGTTGATATGATAGCCGGGGGC
>NZ_JBHSCR010000024.1:0-2105 GCF_042651265.1 Kordiimonas lipolytica
TCAGCAATCTGTATTTGGCCAGCTTCTTCTTGTAGCGCAGCAGGGACTTCTCATCCCTCGCCTCCATCAGTTCATGCACCAGGACGCTGGCCGTGGTGAAGCCGACGCTGATGCCCTTCTGGCAGGCGGCCAGCCCGAGACCGAGGGCGACATGGGTCTTGCCGGTGCCACTGGGGCCAAGGGCGATGATATTCTCATAACGGTCCACATACTCTGAGCGTGCGAGCGTGAGCACTAGCATCTTGTTCAGCTCGGGAATGGCCTTGAAGTCAAAGCTGTCGAGGCTCTTGACCGCCGGGAACTTCGCCAACCGGATCCGCCGCTCGATCATCCGCCTTTCCCGGTCGATCAGTTCCAGCTCGGTGAGCCGGGCCAGATAACCGGTATGGTCAACACCTTCAGACGCACACTGGCGGGCCACCTTGTCATAGTCCCGAAGGAAGGTGGGCAGGCGCAGCTTCTTCAGATGGTGGGATAGCAGTATCTGGGGTGCTTCACTCATGACGCTGCCCCCATCAGACACATATAGCTGGACGGGGATGTGGTGCCCACCGTGGCCTTCGGCAGGTAGGGGTAAAGGCTCAGGTCAAGCCGGGCCGGTCGGCGTTCGATCCGGCACAGCACCAGATGCCTGATGGCGTCATAGCCGATGGCCCCCAACCTCAGGGCGTCCTTCACGGCTGCCGACAGCGTCTCCATATCCACGGTGTCCAATAGTCTCAGCACTTGGACATATTCCCGCTTGCCGGCCTTGCCCATGCGGGCTTCCAGCAGGCGGCGCAGTTTGAGGATTTCCTCCGGCAGGTTCCAGCCATCAAGCGGGGCCGCCTGATCAAGGCTCATGATCTTGCGCTCAATCAGCGGCAGGTAATGCAATGGATTGAAGATCATATCCGCCTCGTCATAGGAGCGCTCGTGGCGGGCGATGATCTCCCCGGCACAGCCAATGACCACCTCGCCGACATAGCCCCGGACCCAGACCTCCCGGTGGGCAAAGGCAACAGGCACCGAATAATCATTGCCCTTGTAACGCACCAGCGACAGGGACGTGACCCGACCGGCCTGCTTGTGGCAGGCATCGAAGAACGCCCCCGGCAAGGGGCGCATTGCCGCCAGATCAGCCTGCAGCCGGTCCCCGATGCTCACCTTGTGCCCTGACAGGACATCTGACTGCCGCCTGGTACAAGCGTCCTCCAGATAGTCGTTGAAAGCGTCAAAGCTGGCGAAGGACGGAATGGGGACCATGAAGGTCCGGCGCATATAGCCGACCATGCCTTCAACCTTGCCCTTATCGTTGCCCTTGCCGGGGCGGCCATAGCGGTCCTCTATCAGATAGTGGGACAGGAAGGCCGAGAAGCTGTCGGTCCGCTTGCGCGTGCCATCCGGCAGAATGCGAGATACAAGACAGCGGTCATTGTCGTACAGGACCGACTGCGGCACAGCGCCAAAGAAGGCAAAGGCATGGTTGTGGCCGTCCAGCCAGGCCTCCGTCGTGGCCCGGGGATAGGCCCTGACATAACAGGCATCGCTATGCGGCAGGTCCAGCACGAAGAAGTGGGCCTTCTGCCGCACCCCGCCGATGACCACCTGGGCCTCGCCGAAGTCCGCCTGCGCGTGACCGGGGGTGTGGCTCAGCGGTACATAGACCTCGCGGCTGGTCCGACGGTACTCTCTCACATAGTCCTTGATGATCGTATAACCGCCATCAAAGCCATACTCGGAGCGTAGGCGCTCGAAGATACGCTTCGCTGTATGGCGCTGCTTGCGCCCTACCTGGCGGTCACCCTCCAGAATACTGTCGATGATGTCGGTGTAGCCATCAAGCTTGGGACGCCTGACCGGCACTGAGCGCCGGTAGCCCGGCGGCTCTGAATGCGAGAGCATCTTCGCGACTGTGTCACGGCTGATCCCGAAACGCCGGGCAGCCTCCCGGTTGCTCAGGCCTTGCACATGGCACGCAAGGCGAACCCTTCTGTATAAATCCACTGAATAAATCCTCCGGCCCTCCCATCAAATGGAAAAGCCAAAAAGTGGCAGACTTTTACTCCGCCCGCAGCAACACAACGCCGCCGCTTCAGTGGCCTACTTTTACACCGCCCTATACA
>NZ_JBHSCR010000025.1:0-2887 GCF_042651265.1 Kordiimonas lipolytica
CAAAAAGTGGCAGACTTTTACTCCGCCCGCAGCAACACAACGCCGCCGCTTCAGTGGCCTACTTTTACACCGCCCTATACATTCATCTCCCCCGTCGGCACTCAGCGCCACCTTCACACTAGTTCTCGCTAGCTTACTAACCAAAGCCGTCGGTACACAAGAAACATCGCCTAGAGGTTCATCCCAAATTTCTACAATATTGGGTATTAGGTCTAACGCATCGGACGCATTACAATACAACTCGGTGTGTTCGGTTCCGATATAGTTAGCTATAGATTTTGCTTCAGGTGCTTCATTGTAATTTGGGTCATCAAAACCAATGGTAAACGTTTTAACTGGTCGACTTGCTACAGCCTGACATACAGCAGCTACCGTTGCAGAGTCGTAACCCCCACTAAGAAAAATTCCTACAGGAACGTCCGCCATTAACCTAAGTTTACAGGAAGATTGAATAAGCCGGTCTACCTCCTCAATAACTTCACGTTCCGAGTGGCTTGTATGAGGAGCTCTATAAAAATCTGAAATATCCCAATATTGTCTTTCGTTGATGTGGAGGTCATGTGCAGAAATTGAAAGGATTGTAGCTGGGCGTAATTTATTGATCCCGCTATATATCGTTAGAGGCTCAGGGACATAGCCAAATCTTAAATACAAGGAGATTGCTTCTGGACATATCTCTCGCTTAATTCCAGGATATCTTATTAGCGCTTTCAGTTCGCTTCCAAAAACGATCTCATTAGCTCTACGCGCCCAATATAGCGGCTTGATCCCAGTTCGGTCCCTGATCAAGTGCAAAACAGCGGCTCGCTCATCATACAGGGCTAACGCGAACATTCCATTGAACCTATTTACACAATCAACTCCCCAAGCCATATAAGAGTAGATGATTACCTCGGTGTCGGTTTTAGAGCTAAAAGTGTAGCCAAGACTCAGTAATTCTGACTTTATTTCCTCGAAGTTATAGATTTCCCCATTAAAAGCGACCGTCACAAAATCGCGAGACATTGGCTGGTGACCAAAATTGGATAAATCAACTATAGATAACCGACGATGGCCCATCGCAAGATAAGCATCGCCAAACTTTGCGTGATATATGCCCTGATCGTCAGGACCTCGATGCTCTAAGGCTGAGGTCATGTCGGAGATCAACTGATTTGGCATACCTCCCCTGTCAGTTATATATCCAGCGATACCACACATATTCTAGACCTCAGTTTTTGAAATAATTAGTAAATATTTTTGCAGTAAAACTACATGATAGACGGAACCGCTTGAGAAGCATCACCACATATCGAGCCATTACACCTACGACATAGCGGATCATGTTCTTATCATCCATGATTTCCAAAGAATAAAAATGGGTGCTGCTACGCTTTTCCAGGGATGCATATCGCTTAAGTGAGGAGAACCGAATATCATCCCGATTTATAAGATAAAAGTTTTCGCGAGCAAGCAAAGGCCAAAGGTATAACTTTTCCAATAATCCCTGCGGCAAGTAATACCCTTTTCTTTTCAGGTAATATGAAACCAAATAGCGCTCTGCAATCCTGGAATCTTCCAAGCGCATATAAACATCTCTATTCTCTAGAGCTTGTTGAAGTTTAGCACACCCCGCCTCTCGATTGTTACCTGCATACTGCAATGGACAAGAGAAATATAAAATCAGCTCCTCCAAGTTACCGCTCAATAAAAAATCTGAGACAAAAAATAGATTATAGCGAACATCATCTGTTTCTAAACCACAAATACGGCCGTTCTGCTGTACCAGATGTTTTTCAAACGCCCCAATATCTATCAGCATAAAGTCAGTTCTTGACTTAATTGCCCAGTTACATCCGGCCTCTTTTAGCCGCACCAAACCATTGAGCGTGGATACAATTTGATAATTTATATTTTGGTACCCACTAAATTTTGGATACTCACTAAACTCTATCAGTAGTCTTTTTTCGTTTCTTAAATAATTTAGCTCTGCCGCTACGATCTCTTTGTCCCCAACCCAACAGCTGAGGCAGATAAAATAGCTGGGGCAGTTCTGAAGGTAATATTCCACCACATTTTTTGTATATTTAGGAACATATTTACCTTGTACGACTATACCTATATTAAGTTTCACTTCTAAAGTTACCCTTATCTAGTTTCAGCTCCTCAACTGATAAGTCCCAATAATTCTTTTTTTTTGCTTCTCCATTTTTTTTAATTATGTTGCGATATCTGATCACTCTCGCAGGGACACCTGCCACCACAGCATATGCGGGTACATCCTTAGTTACAACAGCTCCCGCAGCCAGCACCGCGCCATCACCCACTACTATGCCACCAATAACTGACACATTTGCTCCTATCCAAACATCGTTCCCAATCCTAATGTCACCTAAACTCCTGCAGTTTGGGGTAATATCTAATTGATCTAGGAGTACTGGAGAGGTGGATAGACCATCGATGAAATGGGAAGTGGTTCTAAAGAAGCAATTGCGTGCAATTGAACAATACTTTCCTATGATAATGCTATTAGACTCTGAATTCAGTTCGGTTGGCCCGTCCGAGAAATATGTGTGTGCCCCTACATCAATTGAACCTGTCAAGGCCACGCCCTCGCCAACAACAACATTGTCGCCGAATCGAATTCGGCCATTCCGGAGATCGCGATAGCTGATTTTCGCGAAAACTGAAAACTTAGACTTCGGGTAGTAGTGTCTCAAAACTAGATTTACAAATAGCTTAAAAAAAACACTATTACGAATTATCTGCTTCAATACTACAGCCATTTAATTATTGACCTCTTAATGAACAACAAATTCGATATAAATGTATAGGGCGGTGTAAAAGTAGGCCACTGAAGCGGCGGCGTTGTGTTGCTGCGGGCGGAGTAAAAGTCTGCCACTTTTTG
>NZ_JBHSCR010000026.1:0-3104 GCF_042651265.1 Kordiimonas lipolytica
AAAATCCTCATTCGCGCAAACGCAAAAATGAGGGATCACTATGCAGCCGCGCTTGACACATAACACCGCTGCTTTTTCTTTGTGCCGCCCTTGATGCCCTAATCATCGTTGATGCCAAGGCCGCCGCCTGACACCATGGCACAAAAAACATCAGAGAATCGGCCCGAAGCTCGTGCAAAGGCCGTTTCCAGCTTGCATTTTACCCGGAATCGCGGTACATCGCGCCCGACTCATATGGGATCGCCCGTATGAGCAACTCCGCCCTTGCATCCCTGGAGGAAGTGGCGGTCGGCGTGGGGATGGTCCCCGCACCGTTATAGAGTTTGGAGAAATACCATGGCTGACATCGTCACCATCGTTGCTGAGCCGCGTGAGCGTGTAGGTAAGGGAGCCTCCCGTGCAACGCGTCGTGCTGGTCAAGTACCAGCTGTAATCTACGGCGACAACAAAGAACCTGAAGCAATTCAGATCCCTCAGAACGAAGTAATCCGTCTTCTCAACCGTGGCGGCTTCATGTCCCACACGTTCGACGTACAGGTTGGCAAGAAGAAGACCACCGTTCTGCCACGTGACCTGCAACTGCACCCAGTATCCGACATGCCGATGCACATCGACTTCCTGCGTCTGGGCAAAGGTGCTGTCGTGACGATGGAAATTCCGATCCATGTTGTTGGTGAAGAAGTATCCGTTGGCCTGAAGCGCGGCGGCGTGATCAACTACACCCGTCACGAGATCGAAGTGAATGTTCCAGCGAACGCGATCCCAGAGCACATCGAAGTTTCGGTTGCTGATCTGGACATCAACGACGCTGTGAAGATTTCCGACGTGAAGCTTCCAAAAGGCTGTGAGCCAACAATCACCGACCGTGACTTCACGATCTGTGCGATCGTTGCTCCGTCTGGCCTCAAGTCCTCTTCGAACGCTGCTGAAGAAGGCGAAGGCGAAGCGGAAGAAGCTGCTGCAGAAGAAGGCGGCGAAGAGTAAAACACATTGGGGCGCACACGCTGCGCCCTTTTATGCCGGAAGGGATATCCCATGCTTTTATTTGTCGGTCTTGGAAATCCAGGCGACAAATTCAAAGGCCACCGGCACAATGTTGGATTTATGGCGGTGGACGAGATTGTTCGCCGCCATAATTTTTTGCCTGAAAAAAGCCGCTGGCAGGCGCTGACAAGCGAGGGCCGGCTGGGGACGGAGAAGGTGATCGCGGTCAAGCCGCAAACCTTCATGAACCTCTCGGGCCAGGCCGTTGGTGAAGCCATGCGCTTCTTCAAGCTGACGCCCGCCGATGTGGTTGTCTTCTACGACGAGCTTGATCTCGCGTTCGGCAAGGTGAAGGTGAAAGTGGGTGGCGGCGCCGCGGGCCATAACGGCATCCGATCCATCACGCAGCATATCGGGCCAGATTTCACCCGCGTGCGCATCGGCATTGGCCACCCGGGCGATAAATCCCGCGTACACGGCCATGTGCTGGGCGATTTTGCCAAGGCAGAACAGGCTGAGCTTGAAAAGATACTGGACGCGATCGCGCGCGAAGCTGCCTGGCTGGCCCAGGGCGACAACCCGCGCTTCATGACGGAAGTTTCGCGCCACATCAACCCGCCCCGGCCGTCTACCGGCAAAGGGAAGCCGGAAGGTGAGGCAACTGGTGAAGATGAGAAGGCGGCGCGCAGCCCGGTGACCAGATCACTCGCGGCAAACCCCGCCAAACCAAAGAATAACGAAGGCCCCATGGCCGAAGCCCTTAGGGCGCTCAAGAAGGAAGACTGATATGGGTTTCAAGTGTGGCATTGTTGGCCTGCCGAACGTGGGCAAATCAACGCTCTTTAACGCGCTCACCAACACGGCAAATGCCGCGGCGGAAAACTACCCTTTCTGCACCATCGAGCCAAATGTGGGCCAGGTGCCGGTGCCGGATGACCGCCAGTACAAGCTGGCGGCGCTTGCGAACTCCAAGGAGATTATCCCGACCCAGCTGTCCTTCGTGGATATCGCGGGCCTCGTGCGCGGCGCGTCAAAAGGCGAAGGCCTTGGCAACCAGTTCCTGGCCAACATCCGCGAAACCGATGCCATCTGCCACGTGCTGCGCTGTTTTGAAGACGACGACATCACCCATGTTGATGGCCGCGTTGATCCGGTATCGGACGCCGAAACCATCGAGATGGAACTGATGCTGGCTGACCTCGACAGCCTTGAAGGCCGCATCCACGGCCTGGGCCGCAAGGTACGCGGCGGCGACAAGGAAGCAGTGCTGACCATGGCAATGATCGAACGCACGATCCCGCTCCTCAAGGAAGGCAAGCCAGCCCGCTTCGTTGAGCGCAACAGCCCGGACGAAGAACGCGCCTTCAAGGAACTTCAGCTCTTGACCTCGAAGCCGATCCTGTACATCTGCAACGTGGATGAAGACAGCGCGTCTGAGGGCAATGACTTCTCCCGCGCGGTAGAGGAAATGGCCGCCAAGAACGATGCTGGCTGCGTTGTGATCTCAGCCGCTGTGGAAGCAGAGATCGCGCAGCTCGACAGCGAAGAAGACAAGTCAGAGTTCTTGGAGACACTCGGCCTTGGCCAGACCGGCCTCGCCCGCGTGATCCGCGCAGGCTACGACCTGCTGGAACTGATCACCTACTTCACCGTGGGCCCCAAAGAATGCCGCGCCTGGACCATCACAAAGGGCACCAAAGCGCCTCAGGCCGCCGGTGTGATCCACACAGACTTTGAAAAAGGCTTCATCCGCGCCGAAACCACTGCCTATGACGATTTTGTCGGCTGTGGCGGCGAACAGGGTGCGAAAGACGCGGGCAAGATGCGCCTTGAGGGCAAGGAATATATCGTGCAGGACGGCGACGTACTGCACTTCCGCTTCGCGAACTAATCGCAGAACCAGTTGGGCTGGCAGTAATAGTAATGCTCAAGGCCCGGACCTTCCTGCCACCAATAGTAGACGTCATAGGCGAAGTAGGTCAGGAAAAACACGATCCAAAAAAGAAACACCAGCTTCAAAGGCTTCGCGATTGCGGGGCCTTATACATTGAGAGGCACGAAGATTTGTTATGATCTTCGTGCCTCTTTGATTTTGAACAGGGGGTGGCCACCCCCTGTTC
>NZ_JBHSCR010000027.1:0-3359 GCF_042651265.1 Kordiimonas lipolytica
CGCGGTGTCGAAATCGTCCACAACATCATTGCCGTGATTGTTGCCGAAGAAGAAGGTGTCCGCACCATCACCGCCGATCAGCAGGTCATTGCCAGCGCCGCCGAACAGTTGGTCGATGCCGTCACCGCCGTCAACCGTGTCATCACCGGCCCCGCCAAAGAGCGTGTCGTTGCCGTCGTCGCCGCTGATGTCGTCATTACCGTTTGACGCGAAGATATTATCGTCGCCGTCACCGCCTTCGATTTCATCTTCACCGTCATCCTTGCCGGCATAGACAACATCGTTGCCGCCGCCAGAGACGATCCGGTCGTCGCCGTCGCCGCCGCCGATCACATCGTCGCCGTTGGCACCGTAAACCTGGTCGTCGCCGCTGCCTGACCAAAGACTGTTGCTGGCGCCGCCGTTGGTGTTTGCCTCACCGTCGTCGAACAGACCGTCACCATCAGCATCGTGCCAGCTGCCGGCTATGACCACATCGTCACCGTCGCCGCCGTAGATTGTGTCATCGCCATCGTCGCCGATACCGTCGTTGTTGAAGTCATCGCCGACAAGGAAGTCGTTGCCTGCGCCGCCGCCAACAATATCGTTGCCGCTGCCGCCTGCGAAGCTGTCGTCGTCATCATCGTCAGCGCCGGCGAAGATTTCATCGTCGTCGTCGCCTCCGTCGATTGTGTCCTTGCCTGACCCGCCGGTCATGAAGTCATTGCCGCCGTTGCCCTTGAGGTTGTCGTTGCCGTTACCGCCCTTGACGCGCTGTGCGGAATCGTCGCCCTCGTGGTCGTCATCCTCGTCGCCACCCTCAAAGTCGTCGTCGTCCAGCTCATTATCGTCGTCGTCAAACTCGAAATATTCCGCGGACAGGTCTTCCAGGTTGGTGTTCTGAAGTGTCAGCGTTTCACCGTTGCCCAACTGAATGACCACGCTTGAGCCGACCTGGCTTGATGCAGCCAGCATTTCTTCGAAGCTGCCGAAGGCGTCGCAGTCATCAAGGTCGATCCGGTCGCCTTCGGCGCCGTTGAAATCGGTCAACACGTCGGATGAATTCGCATCGAATTCAAACTCGTCGGCACCTGCGCCGCCCGTTACCGTATCATCGCCGTCGCCACCGTCGATTTCATCATCGCCGTTGCCGCCAGACAGGATATCGGCGCCGTCGCCGCCCTTGATCTCATCGTCGTTGTCACCGCCGTCGAGGACGTCGGCGCCGTTACCGCCTTTGATTTCGTCTTCGCCAGCACCGCCTGAAATGGTGTCGTTGCCGTTTTCACCCTTCAGTTCGTCATGGCCTTCGCCGCCGATCAACTTGTCATTGCCGTCGCCGCCCTTGATTTCATCATCGCCAAGGCCGCCGTCCAGCGTGTCGTCGCCGTCGAAGCCCCGCTGTTCATCATCGTCGTCAGAGCCAAGGATGTCGTCGTCATCTTCGTCGTCGTCCTCGTCCTCGTCCTCTTCATCTTCATCGTCTTCTTCGTCTGCCTCATCGCCTTCCTCGTCGTCGGAAGCATCGTCGTCGTCGATTTCGTCTTCAGAGTCCTCATCGTCTTCTTCGTCTTCAGAGTCGTCCGCATCTTCGGCGTCATCATCTTCTTCATCAGCAACGTCAGCAGCGGCAAAGCGGAAGGAAGAAGCATCAAGATCAGAGAGGGAAGCACCCTGGAGCGTCAGCGTGTCGCCGCCTGGCAGGGCGATAACCACGCCGCCGCCAGAGTCGCTGGAAATGGCCAGCAGATCATCAATGGAATTAATGGTTTCATATTTGCGGAGGTCGACAACATCGCCCTCGCCGGGGTTGAAATCGGTAACGACATCATTACCGCCTCCCCGGATTTTGAAGCGGTCGGCACCGCTGCCGCCAGTGAGGGTGTCGCTGCCGGAGCCGTCTTCCAGTTCATCGTTTCCTGCGCCACCCATCAGCACGTCGTTACCAGCCAGGCCTTCCAACTCATCATTGTTGGCGGTGCCTGTCAGCGTATCGTTGCCGCTTGTTCCAATAAAATCTGTCATGTCCGTTCTCCAGATGAAAAAATCAATGCGTTATCTGGTTAACGGGATAGGAGGAGGGTTTATTCCATTGAAATGAATATTTTTTTGGAAAAACTGAAAAAGCTTAGAAAATTCAGGGTTTTGAAGCCCCTGAAGGCCTCAATCCCAGTTGCCAGTGATGGCTTTTTCTTCGTCGCTCAGGCTAAGGGCGTCGCCTTCCATCATGGACATGATCATGCTGCCGATGGGGTCGGTTGTGGCATCAGATGCAGTGACGAACATCCCATCGTTTGCAGGGGCGACTGCATCTGTCGCGACCACGGCCTTGATGCGCCAGCCACCGTTCTTTCTGCAGGCGATGCCATGTTGCGCGCTATTTGGCGCAGCGGTTGAAAACTCCCGGCAGAATGTCCCATCCGCAGTGCGGAAAGTGGTCAGGGGCATTGCTGCTGCCTGATCTTCAGAGCCGAAACGGACGGCCTGATGGCTGGCCGAGCTTTCAAGCGCTTGATAAAGCGGCGACTGGGGGCTTACCTGGCCCATGGCATAGTCGGTGATGCCACTGCTTTGTGGCATGCCGCCTGTGGACGTGAGGTTCCCGGCGCCAAAGCCGATGAACAAGGCGACCGAAGCCGCAATGGCCTGCGGCACGAACGGACGCTTCCAGAAAGACCTTGAGGCCTGCTCCGGTTGTTTCAGCGTAACCAGATTGTCAGGTCTTTCGGTTTTCTGATGTGCCAGCTTGCGTGCCAGATCATCAACAAGCGCCATCGTGTCCGGGCGGGCTGCCCGCTTCGGGGTGCCTGCCAGGCTGTCAGCGAGAAGGGCATCGGCTGCTCGCATTTTGTCAAGCTGGTCCCGCAGGGCAGGGGAACGCGCCAGCTCGTCTTCGATTGCCCTGGACTTGGTCGGCGAAAGTTCGCCGTCCATGTAGGCCATCAGGTCTGTATCTTCAATCTTCATGTTATCTCTCCCGTCCTCTACCGAACGGCACCACGTTCTGGTTTTGCTGACGCGCTTTTGCGGACAGCTCCGTGAGTTTGGACCGGGCCCTGGCTAGCCTGCTCATTACCGTACCGACAGGTAGCGACAATTGATCCGCCGCTTCCCTGTATGAATATCCTTCAACAACAACCAGCAGCAGGATTTCCCGGTGGTCCTCCTGCATCTGCGACAGAAGGGTTCCCAGTTCGGAAAGCCCGACCGCTGCTGTGGCTTGATTTTCTCCATCGATCCAGGGCTCATCCTTCGGGTTTTCCGGTTTGTCGGTTTCGCCGCGGACCTTCCGGGATCTGATTTCATCCAGCCAAAGGTTCTTTGCTATGCGAAAAAGCCATCTATCCAGATCGGTTCCCTGTGTGAACTGATCGAACTTG
>NZ_JBHSCR010000028.1:0-5298 GCF_042651265.1 Kordiimonas lipolytica
CAAAAAGTGGCAGACTTTTACTCCGCCCGCAGCAACACAACGCCGCCGCTTCAGTGGCCTACTTTTACACCGCCCTATACACCCATTTCAGGAGGTGCCAAGCCATTTCCTGAAGCCCGGAGGCACTAAAGCGCACCGTTAGGGTACCATCCTCGTTGAGTTTGCTCGCCTGCTCTGGGTGGAATATGAAATCTCCCGCGATGGCCGCCGCTGCTTCGGAAAAAACCCATTCAACATCATAAACTTTGTCGAAGAAGACGCCAAACGACTGGTGCGAATAGGCTTGTAGGTCAAAGTCGCTTGGCATTTCGAAAAGGTGGTCGGTCGGTGTAACCTTCGCAATGGACGATAGGACAATTTTACGAATGGGCGTGGTTCGTCTGGCTGGATTGTTTGCTACCAGATAGTGACGATGACCATATAGAAAGCCATAAGGGTGAAGCTGCTCGCACCGCTTGGTACCGTCGCGCTTGGTGTAATAAATTTCGCATACATTCCCGCCCTTGATCGCTTCACGTAGTACAGAGACGTGTTCAGACGGTATTGCCCTTTTGGGGCCTGGTGACGCTATCAACCCTTCCGCGCGCAATATAGATTCCAGATCAGGAGCAATCCGATTTCTGTCGTCGGGATTCATTAGGGCTTGGACCTTGCGGATGGCAGAACGCACGAGCTTGGCATCGTCTTCATGGTCCATCAATTCAATTTTTTGAGCTGCGGTTTCCATTGCGGTCAACTCATCGAGGGAAAAGGCGATCAATTTGTGGAAGATGCCATTCGGGAATCGGTAGCGCTTTTCGTTATTTTCACCGACGACCACCTCCAAATGGGGAAAGTAATATTCCATGCTGCGCATCAGGCGTTGAGTCGTCCGAAGCGTATCACCCATATGCTCGGCAATTTCCTTAGTAGTCATGCCGGTTCGTTTGGATTTGTGAGATTCAACAGTGTACTGGAACAGGAACCTAATCGCTTGGAAATAAAGGGTAATCTATGGTGATCGGCAAATATCAAGATCAACTGCTCGTCAAATATTATGATCAAAAGAGTAGAGGACTATTTATAAATCCGCAAAAGTGCGGTAGAGTGTCTTCTTTCAGGCCTGCCGTTATTTCACAGGATGATGCGGAACTCACATCGTCTATCGGAGAAACCCTCGTGTCATTGTTTAACAACATGCATAAGCTTTTGCCTGCACGAGAGCTGCATTTTAATCATCGAAGCATAACAGGTTGGATATCCGGCAAGCCTAAAGACGACCAGATTCAGTTCGAGTCCACACTTGAACGCGATTTCGCATATCTTGCGTTCTTTGACCCGCGCGTACTGTCGATACAGGCACAGCCGTTTACTTTGGAATACACTGATGCACAGGGAAACCCACGAATCTATACTCCTGATTTCCAAGTGCGTTATCTCAGCTCCTTTGAACAGTGTTCAGAGGCAATCGTTGAAATCAAGTATCAAAAAGAACTGGAAGAGAAAGAGGCAGAGTTCGCAGATCGCTTTGCTTCCATGAAACGATGGAGTGAGGAAAACAATACAGAATTCCATATCGTAACAGAGAATGAGATCCGAGTTGGCTCTCGACTGTTCAACATCAAGTCCTTGTATCCCTTTCTGATGATCAATGATGACGATGGAGAAGGATCCGCCGACCTTGGACGCTTTATCAAACAAAACGCCCCCATAACAATCAAGGAGGTTCTAAACCAAAATTCACAAACCAGGGAAGAACAAGCCAGAGTCCAACATAACATCTGGCGCATAATAGCTATTGGTCAAGCTTGGATCAAAATGGACGAACCGATAACCTACGACACGGTGCTTCATAGCCATCCGGTGGCAGACACAAACGGACTATTCTTCTCCAGCCTTTCTTTTGAAGAGGGCCTGTACGGTGATTGACAGCAAGGCGCAGAAAGAAAACCTCTCAGGCGCAGACCTGAATACTTATTCTAAAGAAGAATGGGCAAGAGCTCTTGAGGTCCGAGAAGCAATTTTGCATTTGCTGCATCTTTCCAAGATCACGGAATCAGACGTCGAAGAAGCTGCAGCAGGTCTGAATATCTCAAGAAGCTGGTTATATGAACTTATCAATCGGTTTAGAAACGAGGGTACGGTTAGCTGTTTAATCCCACGGAAACCCACAGGGGGCCGCGGCAAAGGACGAATAAATTCCGTCCATGAAGCGCTTATAAATGAGATTGTTGAGACAACATATCTGACAACACTAAAGCTTAAACCCAGCAAGGTAATAAAAGCTTACAAAACTGCCTGCAAGCGGAGAAATCTGAAGCCTGTATCTGATAACACGGTCCGTGCTCGACTGCAGGAGATTCCGGCTCGGCTAGCAATGAAAAGACGTGAAAGTGGTCGCAAGGCCCGTGACAAATTCGATCCGGTCGTCGATGAGTTCCCCCGGCCCAAATGGCCTTTGGGGGTGGTACAAATGGACCATACACCTACGGATATAATCGTTGTTGATGAAGAACTCAGGCAACCGATCGGCAAGCTGAATTTGACTATAGCCGTTGATATTTATAGCCGCGCAATCCTGGGATATTTGATGTCATTGGAAGCTCCGAGCGCAACAACCGTGGCCCTCTGTCTGGCTCATGCTGTTGCACCAAAAGCAGTCTGGCTAAGAGAACGAGGTATCCATGCAGACTGGCCAATGTATGGCAAAATGGATGTCCTCCATGTTGACAACGGGCCCGACTTCAAAAGTGAGGCGCTGAAGCGCGGCTGCGACCAACACGGGATTGTGTTGGAACACCGCCCAGTGAAACATCCCAAATATGGAGGAACGGTTGAGCGACTGTTCGAAACTCTGAACGAAGAAATTCATTCCTGGCACGGGACCACAAAATCAAACGTTCAGGACAAAGGCGAATATAATTCGGAAGAAGAGTCTTGCCTGACAATGGCTGAACTGGAGCGTATGCTTGTCCGTGTCATCACCAAAATTTATCATGAAGAGATACACTCCAAACTGCTGATAAGTCCTAAGTTGGCATGGGATGAAGGCATCTACGGCGTGGACAACAAGCCTGGACGGGGTCTACCTACAAGGATACCCAATGAAAAGCGCTTCCTTATAGATTTCCTGCCGCTCAAACACAGAACTATCCAGCGATATGGGTTTGTGTGGGACTATATCCATTATTATGACCCCGTGCTGCGGACCTATCTGGATCGGGAGGATAAGCGCAAATTTATTATCCGACGCGATCCAAGAGACCTTTCCAAAGTATATTTCTATTGCCCCGAAACAGATCAGTATTTTGAAATTCCGTATCGCAACCTGGACAATCCATCTGTCACACTTTGGGAGTGGACTGCTACACGTGAACGCTTAAAACAGAAGGGACTGGACGCACGGGATGAAGACACAATCTTCGAAGCTTATGAAGAGAACAGGCGCGAACTGGAAGAAGCCAGAATTAAAACCAAACGCGCGCGGCGGCAGTATGAACGCACTAAGCAGGCGAAACGTTCACGTAAACGCTTAACGCCGCAAGCCGATCAAAAATCCACACGCTCGCTTCAGGATAAACCCAGTGTGCAAGAATCAATTTCACCAGAGGAAGATGACTTTGATTTTGGCGCAACATTTGACGATATCAAACTCCGGTAGGGCGCACATGGAACATTTGGAAGCTCAGACCCGTTCAATGATGGAGAAACCACTCCAGGACCGTATAAGTCATGTCAAAACTATAAAATGGATTGGATACCCAAAAGCAGTCCAGATTCTAAATGAAATGGAGGACTTGATCGATCATCCACCATCTCATCGAATGCCAAACATTCTCATTGCCAGTCCCACCAATAACGGCAAAACCATGATCATGAAGCGTTTCATGGAATTGCATCCGGCATCGGACGAACCAGAATGCGATGCTGCTTCAGTGCCTGTATTCGCAGTTCAGATGCCGCCGCGGCCGGACCCGCGGCGCTTCTATATGAAAATCTTGCAAGCTCTTTTCGCAACCTATAGGGACTCTGACAATCTCGCCCGATTAGAGACCCAGGCCATTTCACTTATGCAGTCCTGCGGCGTCAAAATGCTTCTTATCGATGACCTCCACAATATGCTTGCCGGCCGCGTTGATGCCCAAAGACAGTTCTTGAACATGTTGCGCACAATAGGCAACGAGCTGGAAGCATCCCTGGTATGCTTTGGCACCCAAGGAGCACTGAGGGCCATCCAGTTGGATGACCAACTCGCCAACCGGTTCATCCCCTATATCCTGCCAACTTGGCAAATGGACAAAGAGTTCAGGATGCTCCTGAACACCTATGAAAGCTTGTTGCCCTTTCCTGAGAGATCATACCTCGCTGCAAAGGAAACTGCTCATTACATTCTTACAAAATCTGAAGGCACAATCGGCGAAGCCTTTGCACTGATAAACCGGGCTGCAAAAATAGCGCTTGAGCAAGCAAAGACACACATAGAACCAAACCATCTGGAAAATTGCGGCTACATCCCCCCTAAGGAGAGAAGGCGGGCCGCTGAGCTAAGGTTTTGATAGTCCTGAGTGGTAAATACTGGCCGGTTCACCCTAAGCCACAGCCTTTTGAATTGTTCTCTTCGTGGCTGACTCGCATCGCTTTAGGGAATGGTACTTCTGCTCATAATTTTTGCCAATCTATTTGGCCAGGCAAGCAGGTTTGGACGCGAGATATCGATGTATATGGATGGAAGGGGCTGGTTGAGACGCTTGCTCTAAAAACAGGGACCCCACCACATCAAATCATCAATCTATCCCTGTCCTATTACGAAGGAACGGTGTTTGAAGAGATGCACGGGCGATGCCCCACCAATTGGGTTTTGCCAACAGGCATCTACCACCGAATACGACGAGGATTTGGTTTGCAATGGTGCCCCAAATGCCTTCAGTCGGATCCGATACCGTATTTTCGGCGCCATTGGCGCATGGCATTCGCTTCATGCTGCCCAAAGCATGGCATTCTTCTGGCAGACCGCTGCCACTGCTGCAAGGCACCTGCCGTTCCTTTTAGAAAGGGGCTTGTCACCTGTTTCCAATGTACGGCCGACCTCAGAGACCACCCGTGTGTACCGGCTCTCAATGAAGCAATAATTGCTGAATCTGAACTTATTCAAAGAGCGATGGATGGACGGACGATGCTTCCTGGCTATCAGCCTATTTTTAGCATTGCATTTTTCGACATATGGCATCGCCTACTTATGTATAGGGCGGTGTAAAAGTAGGCCACTGAAGCGGCGGCGTTGTGTTGCTGCGGGCGGAGTAAAAGTCTGCCACTTTTTGG
>NZ_JBHSCR010000029.1:0-10886 GCF_042651265.1 Kordiimonas lipolytica
AGGTGAAAATTTGTTCGTGGTCTTGCTCATAATGGCTCCTTTTACTCAGAAGTTGGAGCCTCCGGCAATCCCGGGGCGGTTCATGCAGCCTATACTTATATTTTATAACAGGTTCTTCTGAGGATGGCATGAGAACAACATCCCTAACACTATTGCCTCTAATGAGCATTCACCTGAAAAATGTGTCACCAATTCAAGTGCCTGTGTTGTTCATTCTCAACGGAAAGCAGCAAGGTATTTACTGGGAACTTTCAGACTATCTATACTTCCGCCTACAATGCGGAAGTATCTCCGCGACAAAGGCTAGAAGCATTGCCAGAACAGTCCAACGGCTAATCAATATATTTGATATTTGCTCAGTCAACGAAATCGCAGACGACTTCTTACTATCCAGACTTCTTGCCATATATTGCCTGGTCAGAATATCTGGCACGCTCACGATGGACGCTGAAGAATGGATGGCGCTGAAGTGGCAGCCAGTTAGTGAGGCTACCGCCCGCATAGAATTCACTGAAATCATAAACTTTTTCGATTATTGCGAACAAGAACTGGGGCACACCAACTTTCGAGCCGCTTCAACAAAAATGAAAAAAACCAGTTTCATTAACAACGCTTATAAGGCCAGATCAGCCGCAGACTTCCTTTTCCACTTAAACACTCAACGTGAACATTGGGACAAAATCTTCGAGAAAAAAACGATCAAACTTCCTTCTCTGCTCCGCCCCCTTCCCAAACCTGACCTTTCCAGGACGGAACGAGCCATCAGCTCTGCAGATCTGGAAGAGATCATCAACCGAGAACCCAATCCAGTCTTCAAGTCATTATTCATTCTTTATGGTTACGGGGGGCTAAGGCGCTCAGAACCATTGCATTTTTGGCAAATAGACATCAGACCCTCATCAGATTGGGCTGAAATATCAGAGTTTCCATCTTCAATGCCACTGGTTCTGAGATGTCATCCGTCTCATTCGCGATTCTTGGGTAGCTTTGGCGACAAGAGCAAAACCCGAATCGAACATCTAGCTAGTCGCTACCAGTTGACACCTCGCAATAGGCTACCCAACAACACATATTATTATGCAGGATGGAAAGGCACACGACCACTCCACATGCTTGGCTTTGCCCCCGTATTTTTCGTCGCCCCCCAAAAAATGCTGATGCAGTTCAATGCGGCAGTTAACGAGATCAAAGAGCACCTTCAGACATATAGAACGAGCGCGTTTCATCCGTACTTTTTCTGCAATATTTCAAGGAGAAATCACAAAGCGTTTGGCAAGCCCACAACAATCTCAAACGTCGAAAGAGCTTGGGTCCGCGCAGTTCAAAGAGTTGGCTTAACGGCTCACCAAGAGAACCGAAACATTCATGCTCTAAGGCATCACTTTGTCGCAAATGCAACCAAGTTAGGCCTTTCACCGCGAACAATTCAGCACATGCTGGGTCACACTAAACTGGAAAGCCAATTGAGGTATGGCAGCCTTATTGCTTCAGTCAGTCAGCAATTGTCATCCTTAGATTTGGAATCAAAATAATGATAGTTTTGCGCGACATATCAAATGCTCAAGTTACTCTCGCGAAGGGTAAAAAGCGAATCTTTGATGCACTGAAGGCTGGACTATCTCTTACTCGAGATGGGCTCGAAGCGTCAGGCTTCTATTGGCACCTTGTTCCTAAACTCAGCCGACTGCCGGATCAGGTAGCATTTGGTTTCACATCAGAACACGCGTCTAAACTGCGCTTCTTTCAAACACTCAAAATTTCAGAAAACATGAATAACTTTGGGATACTCCCCAAGACCGTCAAAGGCACACCGATGCGGCGCCTCAAGGCAAGCAACATCAACATGGTGCAGGTGATTCAGAATTTGGACCTTTCTGAACAACGAGCGTTGCTCAACGACATACTTTCCAACTATGAAATTTTTGAGTCGAGAATTTGGTCGCAGCAATACTTTCTCGACTTTCGCGAGCTAGAAAACTCAACCGACAATCCAGCCTCGTTTCAACAAACTCTCGATAGATCCCTTCAACACAATTCCTCTATCTCTCCCAAAGAGCATCGTGTCAATCTTGCACCAATCTGGATTGCACTGTTCCTCTTTTCGGAGGGACATGCAACTTGGTCAAGCGCCGACACTTTGGAAGGGAGTCATTACCTGCGGAATGGTTTCAACCCTTTTCGCGGCTTCATATTCTTTCACCTGTTAGCCGCCGACAGACACCCGCTTCTTAGTCATGCAATCAAGGCAACTAGGAGCATAAGCAAAGATGTTCCACAGCTGACGCTCAGGAGCCTTCTCTTGACCCCGGACTTTCTCAAGTCAGCAAACCCGCAGGAATTTTACCAATCACTTTTCGAATTCAAAAAAACTAAGAACGCAACAGAGGTGAATAAGAAACATAATTACAGCCTTCTAAACCGCATACACTCTGAAATTGGGCATTTTTTCTCTGTTCCGCCTAACGAGGTCGTTCATGGTGATTATTTTGGTGGCAGTGCAAGACTAAACTCCGCTTATTCTGGGGGCTTGTTTTCGTGGGTCATTTCGCCCGAAACTTCCAAATACAGAACGTTTGAAAAACTTGCTGGTTTCCCCTGCCCAAAGGCATTTCCTGAGGAACTGAAACACTGGGCAATGATGTTTCGAGAGATTGCGCCCAAGCTCAAACGGAAAACTCTAGAAACATATAAGCGAAGCGTGCATCTTTGGCTGATATACCTCCTCAAGCTAAAGAACGAGGAGGGAGAAGAGTTTCCTAGGGACTTTTCGGAGTTGGACAGAAATCTGCACATAAAGTTGGGATCACCAAGCTTCACCTTTATGCAGTTTCTTACAACGACACCCTTATCTAGCGGCGTCAAAGAGCAGGCAATCCGCGACCTCGAAAAGGCCATCAAACTTGCAGATTCTATGTATAACTTAGACCTGCCTGCATTCCCAATAAGTAGAAGCATCGACACTTTTGGACATAAGTATGTCAAGCATGCGAAAACGGTACGCGATTCCATTCCACGGGAGCTATATGATTTTATACTGGCGGAGAACCGCAAAGATGATTTTGCATTTGCCCGGTCTCTCCGACACTCTCGATTGGGGAGTCCGCTATACTGCCGAAGCGTATTTGATCCTTCGGTTGAAATGCGTCGGAATATCTTTTTCCCAGCCGTGCCGACCTTGCTCGACTTCATCCTCACATCAGGTGCGAGGTCCTCTGATGCCCGGCATATAGATAGTGGTGAAGGCGATGGCTACCTTGTTAATCACAAAGGTGAGAGTGATGAGAACCAACTGCTGATAGCTTCAACTGACCGTCAGGAAGGAGTGCTTAGGAGTTTTGCAGCCCCCACAATTTCAGATGGACGCGACGTATTAGGTTTACACTTCATCGACTCAAAAACTGGCCCTTATCAGGTTCCATACATTGATCCAGAAACCGCCAAATTTCTCGAGGCTATGCGAGAGTGGCAGATTAGATATTTTCCTATCACCGGCCCATTGAAAATAATGAAAAACCGGGAAGTACAAGGCGGCAATGCCGACATGTTCCTAGAGACATACCCACTGTTTCGCGACCCCAAAAACAAAGGTAGAATAAAGACTGTGTCGGCGGGTATGCTTGACAGCTACTGGCATAACTTGCTGGTGCACTGTGAAAACCTATACCTTGAGAAAACAGGTAGAAAAGGGGCATTTCTCGTCGACGGAGCCCCACGCTGGAATATCCACGCAATACGCGTAACCAACATTACCGTATGGCTGGAAAAAGGCCTTTCGCCACAGATCGTGGCTTCGCTGGTGGGGCATAAGTCAATACTTATGACTTTCTATTATGACTCGCCAAATACCACGGATGTTGTCAATGCAATCAATGAGACACATCGACACTTTGGCAGAAAAGTTAGACAAAGCCTAGAAAGCGATGACCGCCCAGAACAAGTTGCCGCCCAAATATTTGAAGCAATTGGGAATACAAGCCTAGAAACTGAAGATGCCAATATTGCACTTAGGGAATTGGTTAAACGGCGACTGTCTCCTGACATCTTTGCGCACGGCATCTGCCCCGGTGCTGACTGTTCTGCGCACCCAACAACACCACAAAGTCAGCATGCAAACGTTTTCAGGCCACGAGCGTGTTCATCGTGTCGATTCCGCATAACTGGACCAGCTTTCCTTTCCGGCCTGGTTTGGCGATACAACTCTTTGATTGCGGAATGTAAAGTTTCAATATCATCAGAACAAAAAATCCGCGCTAAGTCTGAAGAGTTTGAGCAAAATGGAGAGCAGCACCGAGCGTATAAGTTGCGGCTTGAGGCAGAAAGGCTTGAGAGAGAGAGGGACCATCTCTTCAAAGAAGTCACAACAGAGTTTTGGACCATTGTGAAGTGCCTGCAAATCAAAAACAAAGAGCAAGGAGCATTAGTCATACGAGATCAAGCACCTCTAAAGCTCATTCACAAGGAGGTAAACGACTTCACACTGTTTCAAAACGTCATTTCAGGGGCGAGCCTACATTTCGACGCCGACCACGAAGTCCCAGATTCGATCGTAATGCGCCGGAATGAGATTTTGAAAAAAATCGCGCGCCAGAACAATATGGAAGAATTATTCTTCAAACTAACGGATCAAGAGAATTGCGAGGCAATGAACTCACTTTGCTCCTTAATCTCTGAGTCTCCCTACGTCGAACAACTGATTACCGGTGAATACAAAATTACAGATTTGCCTACACTGAAAAGCCAATTCGATCAAATGCACACTATGCTAGAACGACCTAGTTTATTCGGAGGTGCCAACAATGATGCTTAGCGAGAAGCTCTTAACATCGATGATTTCAGATTTGGACCGCTACCCAAACCACAAACTGAAACGGAAACAATTAGATGGCCTCAAGGACATCTGTGATCGAATTGAAACCGGAAAAGCTGCAAAAGAATTCAAAAAGCGCTTTGGGCACAGGTTCACCTTACCGCAGAAAATCAACACGTCCACTGTTGAGCTTGCAAGATTGCAGCTAAATCTGTGTGGCCCAAGTCGATCAAGTGTTAATCGCAACCCACTAATGCGCCAGTATATTTCAGCGCGCGAAGATGAGCGCCTAAATCGCATACCAGTAAAAAAAGGTAGTTCAAGAGCCTCCATCAAAATCAGCAATATCTTGGCTCAGATACATTCATTTGAAGACCGAAATTTCATTGCAGTTCAAATTCAAGAAGGTCTTGACGCTATTAAGGAACTCCGCCTCCTGAAGAGGCAGCTAAGCAAATTCCCAAGTCTTGCGATTTCACTCGAAGAACTAAAAGGAGAAGGCTCCAACTCGAGAAACGAGGCAAAAAACAAAGACCAAATTTCATTGCCTGATCATTTAGACAGCCTGCGAAACTTGTTAGGGCGACTAACTGATGAAGACGTTTTGGAGCGTTTTGATCTAAAGTTTGACGGGTCGCGCGTCAAAGGGGGAATTTCAGGAAACCAAGCTCTTGTCCATGCAGACGAAATTGAAGCACTAAGGGCGTCGCTGAAACCGATCATTTAGCCCCAAACAGCTAAGAAGCTTTGTCACAGAGCAACCAAACATTGGTTCAGAGCTAATTTGCAAGAGCAAATAGAAAGTTCATGCGCTGTCGTTAAGGTATTGCCTAACCTGCTCGACCTTCTGCTGCATTGCAGATCTACCTAAAAAAGTTACTCCTGCCTCCGTGGCAACCTCCAGGAAAGAGTCAATCATCTCCTGCACCCTCGCAGATCCATGCTGGAGAGCGGCATTTGTGATCACGATATGCAGAGTATCTTTGGTTACTGTGGATGATCTAAAATCCAGGGGTGCCATTCGCCCAACTCTACCTTGCCCGCCATACGTATACAGAGTTGCGAGTTCGAAACTTTACGTACCCTTCAGCCTCTTCAAGGATTTCCTGGACCACAGTCGTTGTCCAATAATCGCGTGCTTCGTAACTCCTTGTATAGGGCGCACCAACACGGACATGAAAACCTACTTTTGGTTTCCCGTCTTCAGTAACAACCGTTCCATCTGATTTCATTTTCAACAACAGAGACATTGGCCCGGCATCTCCAGCACCATCACTTACACGCTCAAGACTATAACCCACCTTAATAATCTCCGAATCCAGGACCCCGTTAGAACCATACTATTCGAAAATCGAATATCCAACAAGAAGAAGTACTAGGTGTGGGAAAGGAGCCCATACCGATGGCAGCAGGATCTCGAAAATCATTACGGACACCAGGCCAACAGCAATTGCAAAAAATGCTGAAGGAAGCTCGGGAAAAAGCCAATCTACCTCAAACAGCTGTTGCCGAACATATGGGGCTTGTTCAAGCGGATATCTCCAAAATCGAATCAGGAGAACGTAGGCTGGACGTGATTGAGTTTATAAAACTCTCAGAGATTATTGGTTTGGACATTAATACTGCGATTGAGAGCATTCGCCTCAAAATGGATAGTACGTCAATACAACCAAGCAATTCTTAACCTTTGCCCCCTTAGGCGACAAGCATCATTTGAAGCGAGTATCGCCCCAAGGTTAAAGCGGGGGAGGAAACAACTTCCCGTTCAAATCAAAGGTAAGCCGGCTGGATTGTGTCAATATGTTTGCCGAAATCCCCAAAACACACAGAGCCAGCTGTATTCAAGCGAAACCGCCATCATTAATTCCAGCCAAGTAGACCTTAAGTTTATTGGGGCCGCTAGGTCCAAGAAAAACATTTCGGGGCGTTTCCCCGCCAAATGCCGAGATCGGCTGCTCCAAAAACCAAGTCCAAATTTCTGAAGGTTCATCATACCAATCACGCATAAATCTGAGGCACTCATCTAATTCGTAGAGATACTCCAGCTGTTTTTGTGACCAGCCATCTTCTGGAGTACATTGACAAAGTATGTTTTCCATGAACTCAGCTTCGCTCATACCCAACTGGTGAGCATACTTGGACAGCAATACCTTGAATGATGCATGTTGGTTCACCAAAATCCTCCACAGCGGTCAAAATCAAATTGAAACTCTTTTGACCTCAGAAGCAGGCCGCTCCAGCTTTTCTTAAACTTTTGCTAGAGTGTCCGATACAAAGGCAGGAGAAGCAAGTTGACAAAATATGAATACAAGACGATTGAATGGCGAAATAAGGAATATGAGGGGATTGACGACTTAATCGACTCGCTAGTCGCAGAAGGATGGGAACTTGAAGGTCCTGCTCATGTCTATGCCCAAATGTTCACAACGCGATATACTCAGAAACTAAAACGAAAAATCTGTACTGGTGAAGACCAGAGAAATGATCAACACCCTTAAGCTTTCACCGCTGATACTACTTGATTAGGC
Organism: Kordiimonas lipolytica; assembly: GCF_042651265.1. GTDB lineage: Bacteria > Pseudomonadota > Alphaproteobacteria > Sphingomonadales > Kordiimonadaceae > Kordiimonas > Kordiimonas lipolytica. The sequence continues at coordinate 7,336 of NZ_JBHSCR010000029.1, forward strand.
GTAACTGCCCAGCACGAATTTGCGCTGTGACGGCTTAGGCGACAGAAGCAGACGGCTAAAAGCTCCTAGCAAAGAGTCCGCTTTTGACCCAAAGCTGTCGCTAGGCGGATTAGAACGACCAGCTCAAGGATGCCCGGACCGAGTTGCCCGTATAGTCCGCGACCGGCAGGTTGGATATTGAAGACACATATTTATATTCAGCCCCCAGTTCCAGCTTTTCAGTCAGGGGAATCTCCAGGCTCACCCTGGCAGTATGGCGCTTGTCCTGGCGTTCATCGCCAATCGCCGCGTCGAAGCCGGTATAGTCTTTCTGGCGGTACTGATAGCGAAGCCTGAAGGTGGCTTCTTTGCTGCCAAGCTTGAACGGATGCTTGTAGCCTGCGTCAAAGGTATGCCCCCAGTAGGACAAGCTGTCGATCTCGGCAGTCTGGCGACTGATGCGGTAGCCTGTTGTGATGTTCTTGGTGCCGTCCAGCAGGAAATATAGCTTGGCATCGGCGCTGTGCCGATCCGCGTTCCGTTCTGACCGCAATGGGTCTGCGAAGGTCTGCTGCCTGAACTGGTAACTGGCGGTCAGATAGGTTTTCTTGGCGATCAGCAATCCGATATCGGGGCCCACCGAATGGACGCCCAGAAATGCTGCGCCGTCCAGCCGGATGTGGTCATACCGGTAGCTACCGCCGACATTCACCTTGCCCACCTTGCTTTTCAGGCGGGCGGACAGGCCGTGGATCTGCAGATCGAAGTTTGAAAGGTCCTGATACACGCTTTGGAAGAAGCTGTATCGACCGCTCAGGCTTGTATCGCCTTTCTCAAACACCTGTGCGCCGATGGCGCCATTGATACGTAACAGGCTGTCGCCTTGGCGGCTGGTGCTATCGATGGAATCGATGGTGACGTTGTCGTTATATTCGCCCCCAACCTCGAGGTCGATTTCCAGGCTGTTTTCCGCCTTCGCTGCACCGGCAGTTGCCAGCGAACAAGCCCCTGCAAGCACAACCCATTGTACGACTTCGCGCGCGTTCCACATAATTATTCCCTGAGCCCTTTTAATCTGAATGTGTTCTTATTCTGAGTGTGTTCTGGCGAGACCATAGCCGTAGACTTCATCAAACCCCGGCTTGCCAAGGTCCGTGGCCTGGGCCTTGATGGCCTCAAATGCTGTTGTGACTTCACCCTGATATTCTTCCGACGCCAGCCGTGCCAGCATGGCCGCCACAAATGGCGATGCGATCGAAGTACCGGTGTTGGCCTTGTATTTTCCTGCCGCATCGCCGGTGAAAACTGCCACACCCGGCGCGGACAGGTCTACATGCTGCCCCCTGTTGGCGCGCAGGAACACACGGCCTTCACCGTCAACAGCCGTAACGGCCACGACCGGTTCAATCGCTGCGGGATAGAGGGGCGCCGCCCCCGGACCGGCGTTTCCAACAGCGGCAACGATTGTCATGCCGCGTTCTATCGACCGGCGGACTGCAATTTCCAGAAGCTGGTTCCTTGGACCAGAAAGGCTCATGTTCACCACCGCAACCTCTTTCTGCAGCATCCAGTCAAGCGCTCGCACAAGACTTTCCGCGGTCGCAACCTTGTGCCCCGTGCCCGTCTCCAGGAAAACGCTTGCGGAATATAGGGTCGCCCCCGGAAGAAGCCCGAACGGGTCCTGTTGCCCCTGGCCAACCATGATACTGGCCACTGCCGTGCCGTGCTCTTGCGGCCTGGGCGCATCATAGCTGACAAAGTCCCGGGCAATGATCGATTCTGTCGGGAACAATGGGTGGCTTGTGTCGACTGCCGTATCGATCAGCCCGATCACCAGCCCTGGAACGGCATGGGCGTCAAAGCCCAGGGCCCTGGCCATGCTGGCCGGAGAAGATGTTGCGGCCATGTCCGGGCCGACAGAGTTTTCCGACACATAAAGGTGGTTGCGGTCCACAGCACCGCCTTCAAGGGCCGCCGTCAAATCATCAATGTCGCGCTGCAGTTCCGGGGCGCCAGACCTGCCAGCACGCACAAGAACCATGTCGAGACCAGCCAGATATTCCACGTTGCGGTCTTCAAACGACGACAGGTCTATCGCCTCTGCGGCTTCACGTTCAGCAAGCAGAAGCACTTCGTCTGCGACAAAAGTCGCGCCGAGTTCTTCTTCAATCTCAAACATCTCGCGTTCTGCCACGATGGCCTCTACGGCCCTATGGTCCGCGCCAGACAACCTCTGGACACGGGCCTCCCTGTCATCATCAATCTGCGTGTCAAGCCGGGCATCCCTGTCACGACCTTCAACGGCGTTCAGGCGTTCGACTATATCGTCGTCATCAAACTCGTCTTCCCTGTGGCCTTCGTGGTCGTCATCATCGTCGAACCGTGAGAAATCCTCGGCCGCTTCCAGTGCGTCCTCTGCCGATTCTTCAGCCTCTTCAGCTCGCGCTTCCGCCTCTTCCTCGGCTTGTTCTTCTGCTTCCTCTTCGGCCTCTTCTTCCGCCTCTTCCTCGGCTTGTTCTTCTGCTTCCTCTTCGGCCTCTTCTTCGGCCTCTTCTTCGGCCTGCTTTTCCGCTTCCTCTTCGGCCTGTTGCTCGGCTTCCTCTTCAGCCTGCGCTTCAGCTTCCTCTTCCGCCTGCTTTTCCGCTTCTTCCTCAGCCTGCGCCTCAGCCTCCGCTTCGGCCTGGTCCTCGGCTTCCTCTTCAGCCTGCTTTTCAGCCTCTTCCTCGGCCTGTGCTTCTGCTTCCGCTTCTGCCTGGGCTTCTGCTTCCGCTTCCGCTTGTGCCTCAGCTTCCTCCTCGGCCTGATCTTCAGCTTCCTCTTCCGCCTGCTTTTCAGCCTCTTCCTCAGCCTGTGCTTCTGCTTCCGCTTCCGCTTGTGCTTCAGCTTCCTCTTCGGCCTCTTCCTCGGCTTCATCTTCAGCCTGATCTTCGGCTTCATCTTCTTCAGGCCCGAAATTAGCAAACAAGGCGCTCTCTGCATGCGCGGATGTCCGCCCCGGGGGGCGCGCGTCAGCTATCTGGGAGACATCGGGGAAGGCAAAAGCCACCTGTGACACGACGAGCGCGCTAAAGCCGCACAGCAATGTCAGGTGCCTATATTTCATTATCCCGTTCTCCAGATGTTTGCGGGCCGAATATGCCGCGCACACGCGCTGTCTCGTATGACGTCTAACATCGTTCTATTAAGAAAACGCGTAAGCGCACAATTTTATTCCCTGCTGAATATATTAATCCAGATTAACGCTCACACGCGCAGCAGAGGGCTTTCTGTGCCATAATAAATTGAAAAAAATTAAAAAAGTGGGAATAAACTCTACTCACTTGCCGTTACCAAGGTGATGAACGCAGTTATGAAACATGACCCAGCCGACGAATGGCGAGAAGAATTGGTGGCACTGCTGCCAAGGCTGAGGCGGTATGCGGTCTCACTGACAGGGGCACTTCATGACGGTGAAGATCTGCTGCATTCAACGATAGAAAGAGCCCTCGTCAAGTTCGATCAGTTCACACAGGGAACCGATCTGGATAGATGGCTTTTTCGCATAGCAAAGAACCTTTGGCTGGATGAAATCA
>NZ_JBHSCR010000030.1:0-12089 GCF_042651265.1 Kordiimonas lipolytica
CAAAAAGTGGCAGACTTTTACTCCGCCCGCAGCAACACAACGCCGCCGCTTCAGTGGCCTACTTTTACACCGCCCTATACACCACCCAGATTGGAGAGTTTTCGATACTTCTCCGTGCCGACGTTGCTCCTCTTACATGCCGTTATTTTCTACAAAATGTTGAATGTGGGATACTGAATGGCACGACCTTTTTTCGCGTATTGAATGACGGAAATCAGCCCAACCGAAATCCCAAAATCCATATTATTCAAGGTGGTGAAAAATTCTTGCCGACTGTCCGATGTGATAAGTTGGCAATGGAAACAACTAACATCACAGGCCTACGCCATTCGCAATACTCTGTTTCACAGCCGCGATTTGCCGCCGGAACTGCCTATCCAGGCTTCTTTGTTTGCCTGCGGGACGAGCCAGAATTGGATTTTAACGGACGCAGGCATCCGGATAAAAAGGGATTTTCGGTATTTGGTAGGGTGACTAAAGGTACCGACGTCGTTGATGCAATATACCAGCAAGCCAATGAGCAGCCATACCTGCAGAACGAGATCCAAATTACCGGGGTCTTGTTAAGGGCATTGGTGGATAAGGCTGTTTGACTGCTCACCAAGTGCGAATAATGCCTCGCCTCTTTCGGCTTTGATTTGCGAAGAGCGGGCTGTTGGTTTGATGAAGGTGTTAGGTGAAATCAGCAGTAACAAACCCGAACGCAGGCCGAATTTTCGCACACTTTGGTGCAACTCTTATCTTCTTTCCTTGGTCTATATTCCCCACAGTTTCTGTTGACTTAGTTAGCTGTTCCTCTGCCTTCGACCTGTACTGTCAAACGCTTTGAGTGTGGTGCGTTTTACCAATACATAAACGGCAAAAATAGCGATTGGCGATAGTATTCCAGTCGCTGTCCCTGGGGCCAAAGGAAGACCCAGGGGGGCTAGTGCTTTCATTGCAACCCCCAGAATGCCAATGCTGTAGTAGCTGATCGCAACGACAGATAAGCCTTCGACAGTCTTCTGAAGTCGGATTTGAGTGCGGGCTTTACGATTCATGGACGTTAGTAGTGACTTATTCTGGCTCTGAATGTCTAGGTCTACTTGGGTGCGAAGAAGGCCTGCGGCGCGTTCAATTCTCTCGGATAGCTCTCTCAGCCGTTTGCTGGCCGTTTGACAAGAACGGACAGCGGGAACTGAATTCCGGTGGTAAAAATTTGAGAGACGTTGGGCCCCTTCAATTCTTCTTTCCCGAATTTCCTCGGAACGCTGCTCAACAATTGAGTAATATGCAGTAGCAGCGGTGAGCCTGAAAGTAGATGCAGCGGAGAGCTCTTCGATCTTGGTGGATAGTTCAAGGAGTTTGTTTAGGCTATGTTGGGGCTGAGTGGAGGCCGCCTCGGCAGTCATGCTGGATACAATATGTTCGATATCCTGTTCATGTTGAAAAGTTGCCTGCAACACTTTACGCGCTACGGCGAGTGATTTCAGGGCCATGTGATTGTAGGTGATGATTTCCAGAAGACGTTGTACAAGGCGCCCAGACCGGAACTGACAAAGTTCCCGTATATAGATGTCAATTTCCAACACACCTTTTTTGTTTGGCTTAAAATTTGACCAGGCGGTGGCGCTGCCGGCACAGACCTCGCTGCCTGAGTGTGATTTAGCCAACCTACAAACTTCCTCCGGGGACAGCGCGCCATTATGAACATTGACCTGAATGGCGATCGTAATGCTACTTTCAATCTGTTCAAGCCAACCAACTGGTAAAATATCTGTCAGGCTTTCATTGTTCTGTGTCTGATCCGCTAGGACAAAACTATACGCGGCGAACTCAGTGTGACATTCCCATTTGATTATATATGCACCGTAGCGAAAAACATGGTGGCGTCCGTTGCTTGGGGCGGAGGCGCCGAGCGCCTTACAGAGTTGAGCACAGTGTTCCATGCTTTTGGTTGAAAAGGCTTCTTCGAACCAAATTGTAAGGTGGAACACAGAAGCTGGAGCCTTTAGTGGGATTGGCGGTCTTCCGTGTAACTCTGGACTGGGGGTCAGTTGTAGATGGGAGAGTTCTAGCATCAGAACATTTCCTGAGGTTCATATAGGCTGGGCCCATAGGTTTCAGCGCGGTTCAAAAAGCACCACATTCGCGTGATTCCGTAAAATTCTCGTATTTAAAAAAATATGTTAGTTTTTTAACCTCTGAGTCTGAGAGTGCCGCGGCTTCGCTCACCTCTCACGCCAAAATTTTATCTTTTTGGTTGAAATTATATATATAGCATAATTTTATTTTGACAATAATTATGTAAGATGTATGGTCAAGTATGCCGGTTGAGCATGCTGTGCGAGCATCTAGGTGTCCCTCTCGGTTTAATGGGGCTGCAATTGGCGCGTTGAATGGGAAAGCAAACTCGGGGAGAGTTCGAAATGACTTCTAATAAAATGTCGCCAACGTTGATTGCGTGCCTTTTGGCGTCCTCAGCAATGCCGGCTTTCGCGCAGGACGGGCAAGAAGCAGCCGGCGCAAGTAGCGATACAATGGTATTTGAGGAGATTGTGGTTACGTCACGTAAGCGTGCAGAGAGCTTGCAGGATGTGCCGGTGGCAGTTTCCGCATTTTCGGCTACTCAGATTGAGGAGGCTGGAATCGAAAGGCCTGCGGACTTCATCAATATGACGCCCAATATTTCGGTCGCAGAATCTCAGAATCCTGGAATCTCCTTTATTACAGTTCGTGGCATTTCGCAGGTGCGGAATGGTGAGTCACCCGTGGCTGTGGTGGTGGATGGTGTGCTGCAGACCGCCCCGGGACAGTTCAATGTTGACTTGTTTGACATCGAGCAAATTGAAGTGCTTAAGGGGCCGCAGGGTGCTCTCTATGGGCGGAATGCAATTGGCGGCGCTATCAACATAACGACGAAGAAACCAGCACAGGACTTTGAAGGCAAAGTCCTTGTGGGCGGGGGCAATGGTGGCTTGGTGAAGGCTCAGGCTGCTGTTAGTGGTGGGCTTGGTGCTGACAGTTTAGCTGGCCGCTTGACCGTGTCTCATAAGGAATATGATGGTTATCTGTGGAATACTTATCTACGGACGGAACCTGATCCCTACCAGGATCAGAATATTACTGGCCGGATCATGTGGGATCCATCAGCATCGTTCTCTGCGGATATCCGCGCCAACTATGATCGAACCACTTCAGGTGCGGTTAATTTTGTAATGAATCGAGTTGATGCTGTATCGGGTGAATACACCAAGGGTTTTTCAGGGCTTCCTGGGGATGCGGATGATGTTGGCCCTGATATAGAAAGCAATTTTGTTGGGCGGTCACTGCGTGAGATTTTCGGGCTTTCTGCTCGGTTGAACTGGCAGGGCGAGTTTGGAAGCCTTCTGGCCATTTCATCGTACGACTCGATTTACGAAACTTCAGTGGGTGATGCAGCTCCATATACTAGTGCGCTTACCCGCACTCAGAACTCACTGTTTGATACCGAGACATATAGTCAGGAGTTGCGGTTTACGTCTCCGGATGAAAATCGCTTCCGCTATATCGTGGGCGTATACTACCTTGAGACAGATCGCCTTGTTAACCGGTCCAACGGTACAGATCTGGGGCAAGGAATCGGGATTTTTCCAGAGGTTGGTTCTTTCGCAGGCGCTAACTCTGATAATCCTTCAGTTTGGGTCGCTCAAGACCAGAACGATAATAAGGCGTATGCAGCGTTTCTGCAGACAAACTTTGATGTTTCTGAGCGTTTCGAGCTTTCAGCGGCCGTTCGCTATGACCGCGACGAGCGTCGCGCGGAAAATGTAGGTCCGTCACATGATGTTTTCTCGGCTACACTTGGGGTGCCGGGCAGTGTTCGGGAGGCGAACTTTTCAAAGTGGCAGCCAAAGTTCACTCTGCGGTATAAATTTAGCGATGATCTATCAGCTTATGCCACGTACTCGGAAGGCTTCCGTTCCGGTGGATTTAACCAAGATGGGGTTGCTGCTGTAGCAGCCGCTTTGGATCCAGATACTTTGGTGCAAGACAGTTACGGAGATGAAACTTCACGCAACTGGGAGGTTGGCTTCAAAGGGCGGGCATTGGACCGAAAGCTTCGAGTCACTGGCGCGGCGTTCGTGACCAAGTTTGAGGGGTTCCAGTTCTTCTCCTTCATTCCTGCAGCAGGTGCGCAAATCATTACACAGATTGATGAAATTGATATCCAGGGCGCCGAACTTGAAGTGCACTATGCCAGTGGTACTGGCTTAAGTCTCTCAGGAGGGCTTGGGTATACTAATTCGGAGATCAAAGCGTACGCGATTGACCCAACTGCGGTCGGAAATGAATCGCCCTACGTCCCTAAGATAAGCTTTAATCTGGCTGCTCAACAAGTATTTGAACTTTCCAACGATCATGAGTTGATTGCCAGGGTGGATTGGGAAAGTCGCGGTAGCCAATACTGGGAACCGTTGAACGCTACTGAGCGTAGCCGATTGAATCTTGTTAATGCACGTCTCTCTTTCGGTGACATCGGCGGCAAATGGAAACTTTCCGCGTGGGCGCGTAATTTGCTCAACAAAGAATATAATTCCGAGTACGTGCATAATGGTTTCGCGCACCGTGGTCTTCCGAGGACCTACGGGGTGGACCTCTCCTATAATTTCTAACTACCCGCTACGGGCGGGAGCGATCCCGCCCGTAAACTTGGTATTGCTTTGTGAATACTGGTCAGGCACGATGCCGCATCAAAATTTTGACAATAGTTAAAAAATAGAGGCTGTGAAATGTCTGCACCAAAAAACCAGAAAATCAACGTCGGACCAGGACTGAGGCAAGCCAGAAAAAACTTAAGTCTCACACTGAAAGAGCTTTCAGAAAAATGTGGGCTATCGGTTCCCTTCATTTCACAAGTTGAGCGAGGCCGAACAATTCCTTCGTTGATGTCTCTGTTTCAGTTGTCTGAGGCACTAGAGATTGACATGAACCAAATTATCAAAGCGACGCAGTCATGGAAGACTGTTCGTCGCGGAGATGATCCAGAATATCTCGAAATCGATTCTGATGCTGTCCATGTGCGATTGGCAAATCCGTTTCCCGATCAAAAACTTGACCCTCTATATATTACCTATCCTAGCGGCTACGAAAGCCGAACTGATAAAGGTGAGGGGCATGAAGGGGAAGCGTTTTTGTATGTGCTCGAAGGCCAGCTGAGGGTCGAATATTCGGGAGAAGTATACCAGCTTAAAGCAGGCGACAGCATGCACTACGATTTGCGTGAGACTTTGAGACTCTTTAACCGGGGGTCGGAAGATGCGCGTTGTATCTGGGTGGGGTCGCTTGTGCTGGGTTGAGTTTTCTCCGGGCAAAGGACTTTAAAGTGTCAAAAGAGAGTCAAGGCGCATTGAATTACCGTGTTGCGACAGATGTTGGTGGAACGTTCACGGATCTTGTTTTTTGTGATGTGGATCCAACATCTGGCGCAATCCAGAAAATATGCGCCAAAAAAGTACATACCACCCCTCCCAACTTCGATGTCGGTGTTATGAACGCTGTTGAAGCTGCGGAGCTCGATCCTAACCAGATCGGCTTTTTCGCGCACGGTTCAACGGTTGTCATCAACACCTTGACGGAGCGGAAGGGGGTCAAAACGGCTCTTTTTACAACTAAAGGTTTTCGTGACGTATTGGAGATTGGTCGAGGGAACCGCCCCGATATCTTCAACCTCAATTATAAAAAGCCCGAAGTCTTTGTTCCACGGCACTTGCGTATGGAAGTTCCAGAGAGAATGAACTTTCAGGGTGAGGTTCTCCATCCGATCGATCTATCCGATCTGAAATCCAACATTGCATTCTTAAAGCAAGAAAAGGTTGAGGCGATTGGAATTTGCTTCCTCCACGCCTATGCAAATCCAGCTCATGAAAAGAAGCTTCTTGATGCGATTTTGACGTTATGGCCAGAAGTGGCAGTGATCGCGTCACATCAAATTACCAGGGAATGGCGCGAATATGAACGCACAAGTACTACAGTACTTTCGGCTTATGTAAAACCCGTCGCCGCTCAATACATAGATAACCTAGACCGCAGTCTCAAAGGCAAAGGGCTTGGTGGCAAACTATACATTATGCAGTCTAACGGTGGCATTGAGACTGTTGAGGCTTCCAAATCAAATCCCATCACCCTGGTGGAATCGGGGCCTGCAAGTGGCATACTTGCCGCGGCGGCCTTGGGTAAGCTCATTGATGAGCCCAATATCATTGCCTTTGATGTAGGTGGGACTACCGCGAAATGCTCGCTCATTCATGATGGTAAAATCCAAACTACCAGCCGCTACATGATTGAACGCGATGAAATTAGCGCAGGTTATCCGATTATGACGCCGGTTATCGACTTGGTTGAAATTGGCAATGGCGGAGGCAGCATCGCTTGGGTTGATCAATTTGGTAAGTTGCGAGTAGGCCCCAAGTCAGCCGGAGCCAATCCTGGGCCAGCAGCGTATGGAAATGGGGGAACCTATTTCACTACTACAGACGCAAACATCGTTACTGGACGCATTGATCCCAACTATTTGATGGGGGGGGCAATGGTGGCGGATATGGAAAATGTTGAGAAAGCGATGGCACCGCTCGCGGCGAAGATCAGCCTCGGTCACAGCGAACTCGCCCGCGGAGTGCTCCGTATTGCCAACAACAACATGGTCAATGCACTAAAGCTTGTGTCTGTCAATCGAGGATATGATCCCCGGGAATTTGCCCTTGTAGCGTTCGGCGGAGGCGGCAGTCTGCATGCAACCGCTTTGGCTCGAGAGCTCAATATTCCAAAAGTTATCGTTCCCATGAATTCATCGGTCTTCTCCGCTTGGGGAATGCTCTTGTCAGACCTTCGACGTGATTATGTTTTGTCACAGCTGACGCTCTTCGAGGCAGGTTTCGATCAAAACATTAATGCAACTTGGCAAGGGTTAGAGCAACAAGCGAGAGATCAATATGGTCGAGATGGTGTAGACCCATCGACCGTCCAGTTTCAACGTATCGGTAAATTCCGTTATGCGGGTCAGGAACACACAGTAGACGTTGAGCTTCCACAAACAGACGTGCAACCAGAAGATTTTGCGGCTCTGTGGGAGCGGTTCCACTCGACTTACGAGCAGGAGTATAGCTACCGCCTTGACGCCAAAGTTGAGCTCGTTTGTTATCATCTTGTCGCGTCTGTAGCTGTGTCGAAAGTGCAACTGCCCAAATTGGCCACGACCGGCGCCACGGCGGAGCAAGCACTCAAGGGTATACGTCCTGTCGACTTTGACCTTGAAGGCACTTTAGACACCCAGATCTATGATCGCGCTCTTCTAGAGCCGTCTATGTCAATCGTAGGTCCTGCGATTGTTGAAGAAACGGGTACGACGACAGTTGTATTACCTGGCCAATACGTTCGCGTAGATGAGTTCGGCAACCTTCACATTTATGTACGGAGTGTCAAAAATGCTTAGCGCAAATACAAGCCATAAATTCGACCCTATTACGGTTGAAATCATTCAGAGTTCTTTGGTCGCTGTAGCAGAAGAAATGTTCGTGAGTATGGCAAAAGCTGCGATGAGCTCTGTAATATATGAGGTCCTCGATTTCGGCGTGGCGGTTACTGATCGCGATGGAAACCTAGCTAGCGCGGGAGCGGGCATCCCAACGTTTGTTGGTATGCTTGAGCCTGCGGTCAAGGCAGTGATCAAAAAATTTGGAACAGGTAAGGGGGTTAGCAAAGGCGATATTTTTATCACCAATGATCCCTATAGCGGCGGCGTCAGTCACATAAACGACGTTTCACTTGTTATGCCTGTTTTTGCCGACGATGTGTTGGTGGCCTGGGTGGCCAATAAAGGACACTGGGTAGACGTCGGTGGAATGGTGCCGGGAGGTCAATCGCCTCATGCGACCGAGGTCTTTCAAGAGGGACTCATATTTCCGGAGGTCAAACTTTTTGACCGGGGACAGCCAATCCAGTCGGTAATCGATATCATCATGAGCAACAACCGGCTTCCGGAACAAACCGCAGGCGATATGTGGGCAGGCGTCTCTGCCCTCCGTATCGGCGCCAATCGAATTGAAGAAATAGCGGCAAAGTACACCATCGAAGTGCTGTTGTATTCTATTGAAAACTATCTCAGCTATGGCGAAAGTGTTGCACGCAATGCACTGAAAGCATTACCTAAAGGCACTTTTACCGCTAGCGATTTGACCAACGACAATGCTGAAATCAAAGTGGTAGTGACCATAACTGAAGATGCCTTCATTGTGGACCTGCGTGGCAACCCACCGCAAGATAAGGGGCCTATGAATACAAGCTACATGGCGACATTGGTAACGATTCAGGCCATCTATAAAGGTATCGTGGCACCCCAAAAATGGGCTAACGCAGGTAGCTATCGACCCCTTCAGTTATTGACCGACAAAGGTAGTATGTTTGATGCTGAATTCCCGGCACCTGTCGGTTTCTGGTATGAGAACAAGCTTGGAGCATACGACCTTGTCTGGAAAGCACTTGCGCCACATCTCTCTGGGGCGGTGCCTGCCGGCAACTTCAACGGTGTTTGCGCTACAGCGATTGGCTTCAAGCGCGACAATGGAAAATCACATAGCTTTATTGAGCCACAGATTGGTGGCTGGGGCGCGTCCATAAATAAGGACGGTGAAAACGCGCTTTTCAGCGGATCACATGGCGATACCTATAACTGCCCGGTCGAAGTCCATGAAATCAGAAATGGTGTGCAAATTGACTGCCTGAAGTTAAGTGACGAGCCAAGCGGTGCGGGTAAATATCGTGGCGGCAAAGGCATTGAACTGCGGTACCGTATTCTGGGGCAAGATGGCTGGGTTACAACGAACTATTCTAGAGCCACGGTGCCTCCTTGGGGTATGGAAGCGGGTTTTGAAGGCACTACGAATAAGGTCAAGATTTTCAGGGAAGGTAAGTGCGTTTCTGAGACTGCGAAGCTCAGTAAGTTCCCTGTACTCAAAAATGATGTCATTTGTATCCAGACCGGTAACGGCGGAGGCTTTGGTTCCCCACTGGATCGAGACCGAGAACTGGTCCGTCAAGACCTAAAAGACGGCTTTATTACGGAGGCAGAGGCTCGGAATGTCTATGGCTTAGTGGATCACTAACCAAACGACTTGGAATTATCGGGGCACATGGCTCCGGTACGGCTTTTACACTAGGTAGGAAGGTTGGAGATGCCTGAAGGACATAAGGAAGCCGTTCACGATCGGGCCGGGATGCATGAAGGTGAGCGCCTTGGCTACGCTTGGCTCGTGGTCGGCATTTTAATGGTCTTATATATATTTGCTTATGTGGATCGAACCATCCTCACATTGCTTGTCGAGCCCATCAAGAGCACTATGGGTCTAAGTGACACCCAAGTCAGTTTGCTGCATGGTTTTGCGTTCGCCCTTTTTTATGGTGCCTTAGGCCTACCGTTAGGACGGTTGGCGGATCATAAAAACCGAGTGGGCATTATCGCTATAGGCCTTGCATTTTGGAGCATAGCTACAGCAGTTTGTGGTCTTACAAAGAATTTTGCACAACTATTTATGGCTCGAATTGGTGTTGGTGCCGGCGAGGCAACCTTAAATCCTGCCGCATATTCCATAATAACTGACTACTTTCCCAAGCACTACCTTTCGCGCGCTCTGAGCACCTATGTTATGGGTACCTACTTGGGTATGGGTCTAGCTTACATAATAGGTAGCTATGTAGTGCAGGCGGCGCTCAGTTTACCTGATTTGGATCTGCCGGTATTCGGGCATATATACTCTTGGCAACTGGCATTCTTCTATGTGGGACTCCCGGGATTGCTCCTGATGGTGTTTTTCCTTGTGGTCGTTAGAGAACCCGCGCGCAAAGACAGGCTAAAGCTTGAGCGTACTGATGATGACGAAGGTGATGGGGGCGAAACCAGCGTAGCAGCATTCTTGCGTTTCTTGGCTGTGAATCGCAAGACCTTCATCGCTCACTCATTGGGGTTTGGTGCGCTAGCGCTGCTGGTGAACGGAGTGGCACTGTGGACGCCAACTTTTTTTGCCAGGACATATGGATGGGAAATTGTAGATGCTGGAACCGCTTATGGTGTAATCCTTTTGGTATGTGGTAGTACGGGCATTTATACTGGAGGTTGGTTAGCTGATAGGTTTGATGGCGAGCGTAAGTCTGGCGGGGCATTCAAGGCAGCCATGTTGTTTACTTGCTTTAGTATCTTGCCAGCAGCCTTGGCGCCATTGATGCCCGAGCCTTGGATGGCCATGTCGCTTATGGTGCCGATGGTGTTTTGTAGCAGCGCGCCTTGGGGGTTGGCGGTTTCATCAATCCAGCAAATCACCCCAAATGAGTTTCGAGGGCAGGCTTCGGCGCTCTATCTCTTCGTTGTGAATTTGATTGGCATTGGGCTTGGCCCGCTGCTTATTGCACTTATGACCGATCAATATTTTCAAGATCCAGCGGATCTTCGCTATTCGATGGCAATCGTGAGTGCTGTTGCGGCTATTGCAGGAGGCTCGGCATTGGCTTGGGGGCTTTCAGGTTTTAAGGAAAGCGTGGCTCGCATGGACCAATTGACCGCTGGTGGGAGCAAGCGTTAGGTATTCCAATATAGAAGGCCTTCAAAAACTTGAGGGCCTTCTATTTCTTGCGGTTCTATTTCGAGGGGCTTTCGGTGAAGGCAAAGCCTTCATAACCAGGTCGTTCTTTGACCGGGGGGGAACAGAAAGCCTTCTTGCTATGGCTAAGCTGTGTCTTGGCGAGGGCTGCCGCTGTTAGGACGGTCAAAGGCACCGCATCAATGACAGTGATTGCTTGTCCCTTTTGTTTCAGATGGTTTTCTATTTCTTTGTCCAAGTTTTTAAAGCAGCCACACCCGAGAATTAGTACGTCCGCACCGTCGTCAAAAACTGCTTTCTCCGCACACGCAAATAGCCTGTCTTTAGTGTTTGGGTTCACTGCGATATCTAAAACCGAAATGCCAGCAGGTCTCACAGACGCGAGGCTATTCTCCAATCCATATAACCTCGCGTGGCCAATGTAGGTAGCTTGACGGCCGTCCAGTGTGGGGAGGATGGAGAAACGTTGCCCGAGCATAGCGGCATAATGCATAGCAGTTTGGCCAGGTCCAAGTACAGGGATTGAGACTGCTTCTCTAGCTGGCCAAAGGCCTGGATCTCCCATGCAAATAATTACAACTGCGTCCGCGCCGTTCGCTTCAGCTTCTACTGCCCTTTTGACGATATTCGCTGCACCGAGTGCTTCGTCAAACTTTGACTCTACCGACGATGTGCCTACCTCCAAATGGGATTGTGACAGCGTAATGTCCATGCCGGTGATTGCACCTTGAACGTAGTCGAGAAAGTCAAATTTTGTTGTAGTAGGCACTATTAGATGGACGTGGGGCATCCTTGTTCTCCATATGGCAAGCTAATTGAGATATACTTGTTCGTTTATGGTGCCGCAGCTAATTCGATGTATGTGCTTCGCGGATTTGCGTAACTACAAAACCTTGGCTTCTTGGAAAACGCTCGCACACTGTAGATAGGACGGACATCTGGGAATAGCCCTTAATCAAGACATGTTGTTCCTGTGCCCATGCATCATGAAAGTAGGGGTGATCAGCGTTATCTTGAACAAACCACCGTACTTCCATGTTGAAAATTGACACCTCAAAATATCGGAGGCGTCCAACGGGATTTGTTTCTTCAGCAACTAACATTGGGCTTGCATATTCCAAGATTGATATTGGCGCGTGCGCATATGGTTGCTGAACCGAAGCCATTGGATCCTCCTAAAAAGGCAACAACACGCAATCATAATGACACAAAAGTCCGAAATGTCAAAAAATTATCATATGGCATAATTATATGAAGAATTTCGAATAAGAAACCATATATATCATTGTAATATATGATAAAATTTAAACACAATCTC
This sequence comes from Kordiimonas lipolytica, assembly GCF_042651265.1. Classification (GTDB taxonomy): domain Bacteria; phylum Pseudomonadota; class Alphaproteobacteria; order Sphingomonadales; family Kordiimonadaceae; genus Kordiimonas; species Kordiimonas lipolytica. Next base: position 11,926 of record NZ_JBHSCR010000030.1, read on the forward strand.
TCATGTGACCATCTCGCGACAAAAAAATTATTGTAATATCATAATTATATAGATACAATGATTTTGGTAATTAGCTCAGGCTGTCAAGGGCGGAGCAAAATTAGGCCATAGGGCGGCGTAAAAGTGAGCCAGTATGGATATGGTTGATATGATAGCCGGGGGCA
>NZ_JBHSCR010000031.1:0-15963 GCF_042651265.1 Kordiimonas lipolytica
CTGCTTAACTTAAAACAAGATATGAGATCAAAACCTCTCTTATTTTAAGCGCCTACTGGTAACAATTTATCTGACGACGGACAGTTCGCATGAACGGTAGAACCAAGACTTAGGGCCAATGCAGATGCCACTGATAAATAGGTTCTCATATGCAGCCCCTATTTGTTGCTAGCGCGTAGAAACGCTTCAATATCGCGCGCTACGTCGCCAGGGATATTTCCGCGTACTCGCATGTGAGTGACATCGACATGCCATTCTTCGTCAGAGTTATCTTGTGCACTTCTCATGTTGTGGCAGCGAGCGCAGGTTTTTGCCCAGGCTTTTGCGCCTCGCGCAAACTGTTGAGGATCTACTTTTTCCTTTGTCTGCTGCGCAGTTGCTGCTCCAAAACTAAGGAAACCAACGAACCCGGCTATCGCCAGAAATGGTAGCATTGCGTTAATTTTTCGCATTGTCATTCTCCTTTCTATATTTAGAAACCGTAAGAGAGCTGGAATTGAAGGCGAGTATCGTCTTCTCGGTGTTCAGCGAGGTAGTTACGAAATTCGAGGCCTGTCTTGACGACCACAGAAGGACTGACCCAATAGTTCAGGCCAACATTGAATCTCTTCTCGCTGAGTTCATCTTCCAGCTCGTGGTCACCCTCTGCTGTAAAGCGTCCGTAACGAACCATCGGCTCGAGCTTATGAATGAAGGCCGAATCAGTCACGCCAGACAAACGGTAAGCAGCTTGCGCGTACCAAGCCTCCCATGAAATGGGTTCTGGTGCATCGCCGTGATCGTCGTCACCACCTAATCCTTTCAGATCGGCGGTTAGATACTCGGCGCGGATATCCCAGTTGCCTCCGGTATAGGCCATATCAAAGCCCCAAAGGTCGTAATCGCTTTGTGCAACGTCAGCAATTACCTCTTCGGCGTCATCATGGTCATCCTCGACTTCTACCTCATCATCGTGACCGTCGCCCTCTTCTTCGGCTTCAGGCGCGATCTTGGCCGTCAAGAATGAGCCACCAATTTCCAGGTTGTCGAATGGGAAAAAAGCTAGGCGGCCGCTAAGAGCTTTGTTGGAATTATCATCGCGGCCAAAACCTTCGAGCTCGACTCCGTCATGGCCCGCTCTTGGGCCGTTCCCGAGAGAAACCGAATAGGTAAATAACTTTTCACCAATGGGTACCCCGCCACGCAGCATCAAACCAACCTCACTAAGAGGCTGGATACCACCGTGCCCGAAACCAGCCGGGGCGTTGGTCGCCCTGTTGATCCAACTGGGATGCAGTCTTTCTTGGAACTGCCCTACGGGACTAAGAAATTTACCGGCAACTAAAACAGCATTGTCATGGAGTAGGAAATCAAGCTGGCTATATTCAAGCGCAATGTCGGTTTCGCCGGTGTTTGAGGTCTTAATTTCAAACTCTGATTCAAAAAGTACAATGTCTTTGAACTGGAAATGGAAGGCAGGATTGAATTTGCCACTTGTAAAGGTGTCGGCGTTTTCACCATCACTAAATTCAATTCCCACATCAGCATAACCGGCCAGGTGCCAGCTATTGGCTCTCACAACATCTTTTGCCGCTATAGCGCTAACAGCTTTTTTTTCTGCCTTTTCAGCCACCTTTTTCGTATCAGCAGCTTGTTTCTTAGTCTCCTTAAGTTGTTCTTTCAGTTTTTGAATTTCGCTCTCAAGTGAATTCAATCGCTCAAGAAGTTTTACCTCATCTGCATCCTGTGCATGTAGAGGTGCGGTAAGGCCTGAAGTGGCTACAGCAGTTGCCATAGTCGCGGCGATACCCCAGTAAGAAATTGCTTTCATAGCAATTCTCCCAAAATAACGTGATTATGATTATTAGGTAGTCAGATGAGGCCTGTTAGCCGCCCTTGCCCGGTTCATAGAAAGGGTTCAAGGTGTCATAAAGGCGCGGGCAGCCGACCTCGGCTGCTATGCTTTTGGGGGATGGGGAGCGACTTCTGGGTGAAGGGAGTGGAGCTGCTGCTCAACTGGCAAAATAAGTGTTTCTGCTAACAAGTCAGCATTTGCCAACGGATTAGATTGAGCAAAAAAGAGGGGGGTTGAATGCACCATCTCGTTGCTGCTTGCGTCTGCTGTATGGTCGAGATCGACGGTAAAGTGACCGCAAAATGCCTTGCTTATTTGATCACTGTTCACGTTCGCACTAGCCTGGCCTAGTTGGCTCAGGAGATCGCCAAAATCAGTAGCGCAGGTTGCAATAGCCGGTGAGTCTGAGGCTTCCACCTCATGACTCACTGTTCCTGGTGTAACCGCGAGGGCGACAATCAATAAAAGGAACAGAATGTGTTTTAGCAGGCTCACAACCCTACCTCTCCTTACATGCAGGAGACCCCAACTGAGTAATCTTGTGTTTGACTTACGTCAAGCAGTACCAAAAAAAAGCTTATCGAACCAAACTCTTTAGTATATAGTCTGGACAAGGGTTCAAGGTATTCGACACTTATTCTTGAGGTTTAGTGATGAATGCCGTTATGAAAATTGGGGAAGCAGCCGCGTCTGTCGGACTGCCCCAAAAGACTATCAGATACTATGAAGATATTGGTCTGGTCGCGCCACTGCGCTCGGATAATGGATTTCGCTATTTCCGGCCAAGCGATGTCCAAGCTCTGGCGCTGGTAAAAAACGCCCGAGACCTGGGGTTCAGTCTTGCTGAGAGCAAAACTCTTCTGGAACTCTACCAGAATCCCAATCGCAGCAACGCTGCCGTTAAAGAATTTACCACAGAGCATCTGAAGCGTATTGAAGAGAAGATTGAACACCTGACAAACCTTCATGACCAGCTCAGTGACATGACAAAAAGGTGCAACGCCGACGGCAAGTCTGAATGTGCTATTTTAGACTCGCTGGTCGATCTTCACTAGAAATAGCTTTGAAGGGTGGCTCGGTCTGCTGGACTTGGCTACCCTCTTTTAAAACCTGATCTTCATTGACCACTTTCAGCAATTCTACGCTCCATCTCGTCGTGACGTTGTCGAATGCCAGCTGGCCATCTGTTTTTAATGAATGACAGAACGGCGACTATTTCTTCATCAGTAAGTGTATCTTCATATGCTGGCATGTCGCTTTTATAAGTACCAGTTCCGGCCATTGCTGCGGGTCCAAACTTTGTTACGGCAAATAATGTTTGTTCAGGGTGGTGCCATGTATGACCAGAAGCGTCGTGAGGTGGTGCAGGCATTCGGCCATTTGGCTTGCGCTGTTTCCAGTTTGGCTCACCTTCGAGATTTGCACCGTGGCAGGCCGCGCACTGTTCTTCATAAATCCTCTTGCCTATCTCAATGATTTGGGGGTTATTTGGCTGCAGTTTTACAACAAATTTATTCGTTTGTTCGGCCGACCATAACAGGTACAGCAAAATTGCTCCTAGAACTACGGCAGCGGATAGCTTCAGATATGAATTGAAGGCACTTTTAGACACAGATGCGCACTTCTCTTTGTTCGTTAGTTGAGTCCTTGTTTAAGTAGATGAGCTTAGTTATTCCAGTTACCGGAAGGTCAAGCATAAACTTTACATCAATATTGATTTTCTTAGGCGTTATCTCCGTAGCTCTTAAGCTAATATATTAGCAAGTTCTAATAGAAATTTCCCCATACTGGTTACCAGTTGAACTGCTGACGTGTTGAATGTAACACTCGCCTTCTTTTTAGGCACACTACCCAGAACAATCCAATAACACTTCCCAATCTATCAAATCTGGTTTTGATAGCCTAATTGGAGAAGGCTGGTGAAATGCCTGTTACTGTAGTTTGCCGATGTAATTAACTAAACTGATAATTGGATCGCTGCATTATAAGAGGTGACTGACAGCCACATAGGGGTTCGCAGCAAAAGGGAAGCTATTACCTTCCCTCTCCCTGACAAGCTTTCTTACTATCATTCTAGATAATTAGAAGGTGAATTTGACACCGCTGGTCCACGTACGGGGCTTGCCAGGTAGCAGGCCTATCGGGCGACGCGCAACCGAGTAGGTTTTGTCAAAAAGATTATCGATAGTCGCGAATAGTGTGATGGCCTCAGATACCTGATACTGTGCAGCCAAGTCAAAAACCACCCGGCCATCAACACGATCGCTGGAGGCGATTTCACCGGATCCGGCGGTTACTCGAGTGGCTGAGACATAATTTGCCTGCAAGACAAAGCTAAAGTTATCATTGTTCATGCCCGCGCTCATTGTTAGCTGATGTCTTGACAGGTAAGGAAAATCGTCTCCCCTCACAACGTCGCCCCAGAAACTGCCCTCAAAATCCGTACCGAACTCGGCGTCAGTAAACGTATAGTTTATATACAGAGGCAGCTCCCAGTCGCCATCGAACGCCGCAGTGTATCCTGCTAAAAACTCCAGTCCCATGATCCGCGCTTCACCGCCATTGAATTGATCGCCGATTTCGGCATCGGAGCAACCAACAGCTGCGGTGCAAGTTCCAAGTATGTTCGAATAATCGCTGTAGAAGGCCATTCCTTCAACATAGGCACCGTTGTTGTCATAGATGGCGCCGAATTCAAAATTTAGACTTTTTTCTTCCTGCGCGTCAGGGTTTCCTGCGCCAGGAGGGTTGAAACCTTTAAAGATACCGCCTGTTAAGGTGAGGTTTTTATTGACCTCATATCTAATGCCCAGGCCCGGTACAAAAGTGTTTACGTTAGTGGTCTCACGTGCATTTTCGAGGCCGCTGCGTTCTGGATCATCGCCGGCCCAGTCGGAGCGGTTCAGTTCGATGCTTTCAAAACGAATCCCCGGTGCAATAGTCCATTTGCCAAAACTAATTGTGTCCTGAACGTAAAACGCCCAAGCGTTAGCACTCACTAGCCGGTTGCCCGCACTGCCAAGGCTCGTTTCCGAAGCAAACTGCAATCTGCCTCCAACTACCGTATACTGCTCGTTATATTGCAGCCTGTCTTCATAGTCTTTGTGATAGCGAGCGGATATCTCCAGATCGTGAACTAAATCACCCGAGGTGAATGGAATTGCAATGACGGATTGTATACCTTTTGATACATAGGACCGTGCATTATGCCGGATCCGAATAGCTCCCTCAGCGCTGTCCGCATTCCCTCTCAGCCAGGACAGTTCCGTTGAACAAGCAACAGGGTTATCCAGGACGAACTGCCCTTTGTTGCAGCCCTCGCTAACCGTATTCTTCAAGTCATGAAACTTGAACCAGTCACGCTTAAATTCGTTTCGGTAGGCCGTCGTTACCAACTCCAAGCCACTTTCTAACTGCAACTCATGGGTGATTTGAACCTGTTCATGTTCCGTATCAATATTGTCCAGCTCAGAAGCGACATAGCGTTGAAAGGGGTCAGCCTCAAAATCCGCATCGGTCAGGCCAAGGTATGTTTCGTTCGAGTCACCATCGGTCTTGGTAAGCTTAATCTCAAGAGCCTGTTGTACCGCTGCATTTTCGTCGGTAAATAAACGGAGTTTGGCCAGATAGTCTTCTATATCGTAACCAGTGTCAGAACCATTTGTTAGGCTCTTAAAACCATCATTGTTACTGTCGAACACTTCGACGACACCCGCAATATTTTTGCCTGTACCGCCAGCAACTCCATGAAGTGTACGCAGTCCATCACTGCCGATGCTTAAATTAGCAAAACCGCCAAAACCTTCTGGTATTGAACGGCTGACGAGGTTGATAGCTCCCCCAACTGAACGGGGTCCAAACTTGACAGCTGCAGAACCCTTACGAACTTCAATAGCTTCCATTCTTCCTGCCGTCGGGAAATAGTAGGCAGAGGGCGATGCATAGGGGGCTGGCGCGATCAATACACCGTCTTCCATCAAAGTAATTTTAGCCGAGCGTTCGACGCCCGAACCGCGGAGGCCTATGTTTGGCCGCAACCCATAACCATCCTCTTCTTGCAGATTGACGCCAGGCACAAGGCGTAGAACTCTATTGATGTCCTGGTACTTAAAAATTTCAAGGTCTTCGGCGCTGAGGCGAGTTGCAGAACCGATCACATGCTTACGATCGGTTGTCTTACCGATTACCTGAATTCGCTCTATTGCGATGTCGATTAGGTCCATTTCGGCATGGTCAGAAATCGCATTGTCGGCCGCGTAGACTTGGGAGGCGCCTGCCATGAGTGCAACCACTGCTGCGGTGGTGTGAAGACTGCGGTTCATTGAGTGTTCCTTCGGGTCTTGATAATTATTCGCGTTATTAATCACATCAGCTATCATCCCAAGCTGCTTTCTGCAAGTGATTATTAATTGAAGTTACAAGGAGGCCCGTTGAACAGCCCATTATTCCAGGCGAAGTGGCTCGATTATCGTACCTAGGTTCACTGCGAGACATAACGCTTTAGAAATTTCAACCATTCGAATGACATTCGGTACCGTCCTGCAAACTATAAATCTGAGAATGCAGTTGTTGAATATGCCTTGCGGAGCCACATTGACAATCGACTTGCTTGGATTGTCTCAAAAGGCATTCCTGAATAGCTTCCTTTTATTCAGTACTTTCAATAGTACAGTGTGTGATTTTGAACTGCGTTTCTAAAAGTGATCGCATTAACTTCTTAGTTTCTTCTATGTTACCGGCAATCTGCGCATGCCCTTCAAAAAACAACTTGTTTTCGTCCAGTTGCCAAACATGAATATGTGAAACAGATTTCACATGATCTAGTTTTTCCAGCTCATTCTGCATGACCTTTATATCTAGCCCCTCCGGTACCGCTTGCATTAATATCTTGATTGCTTTTTTGAGCAGTAAACATCCATGAAATATTACGTAAAGAGATATCCCAATTGTAGCTATTACATCTACTACATATAGATCGTAAAATATTATGAGAACGCCAGCAAAAATAACGGCTACAGACGCCATAGCATCTGACACATTATGTATGAATGCAGCTCGAATATTCATGTTATTTCTGGCGCCGGATTTGTATGTCAGTATTGCCGTTAAAACGTCAATTATAAGCGCGATACCAGCGACCCAGATAACAATCCAACCGTCGATAGGTATAGGATTAAGGTATTTGTCGATAGCCTCGATAACCAGATAAAGTCCGATTAGAATAAGTGTAGTGCTGTTAATCACAACTCCCAAAATTTCCGCCCGTTTATATCCATATGTCATAGATGGGGTTGCTGGCTTTGCGCCAATTTTCCGAGCTAGAATTGCAACAACTAAAGCACCAGCATCGCTCAAATTGTGAAGGGCATCCGCAATGAGTGACAGGCTTCCCGAAAGCATACCACCGATCACTTGTGCGACAGTAAGTAGAATATTGATCAACACCGCTATGGTTAGCTTGCCGTTATGCTCGTGGGGATGAGAGTGGTTCGCCATTTCAGTCTCCAGGAAGGATAATCGTTTGATCTGAGCGCGACTTTTCAGCCGCGCTCAAAGTATCTATTTAGACAGCCTAATCTGCGGCCAGGATCCGTTTAGAAAACACGGGATAGAGGCATGGGAGGACGAGTAGCGTCAGTGCAGTCGCACTAAACAGGCCCCCAACGATAACTGTTGCCAATGGTCGCTGGATCTCCGCACCCACTCCATCCGAAAGCAACATAGGAATAAGGCCAAGGGCGGAAGTAAGGGCGGTCATCAAAACCGGGCGTAAGCGGGATACTGTTCCTCTAAACACCGCCTCGCCCATGGCAACGCCACCTTTTGCCAATCCATTAATGCTTTCCACAAGCACCACACCATTCAGTACTGCAACACCGAAGAGCGTAATAAAGCCGACTGAACTGGGTACTGAAAGATATTGACCAGAAAGAAGAAGCGCAAAAATGCCGCCGACAAGGGCAAGCGGGACATTCACCAAGATTAACAGTGCCTGCCCAATTGAACCGAAGGCGAAGTACAACAGCAAAGCAATTAGTAAAACTGAAACAGGAACCACGAGGGCTAAACGACCTTGTGCTCGTTGCTGGCTTTCAAATTGTCCACCAATTGTCACGCTGTAGCCGGTTGGCAATTCTATCTGTTCACTGATCGCCGTGTTTATGTCTGCTACAACCGAGCCCATATCACGACCTTCAACATTTGATTGAATCACGATCCGGCGTTGGACGTCATCACGCCTAATCTGTGCGGGGCCATCTTTGATTTCGACTTTCGCGACATCAGCAAGCCGGAGTATTGCCCCAGTTGGAGCTGTGAGACGTAAATCTCCAATAGTCCTTTCATTGTTTCGATAAACTTCATCAATTCGAACATAAATGTCGTACCGTTCATTGCCATTGATAACTTGCCCTACTGCTGTACCACCCAGGCCCTTTTCCACCAGGCTCATAACGTCGCCAACAGCGAGTCCATAGCGGGATAGTTTTTCTCGGTTCGGCGAAACAACTAGCTGCGCCTCTCCGCTCACTTGCTCTAGTGCGACGCCGCGGGTGCCCTGCACTCCTTTTACAACGCGCTCAATTTCACGTCCTTTCATTACCAGGGTATCGAGGTCAGGACCGAATAGTTTGATAGCAAGTTGAGCCCTAACGCCAGAAAGCAGTTCATCTACGCGTGTTGCGATGGGCTGGGAGAAATTGAATAAAAGCCCTGGATGTACTGAAAGTTGATCCTGCATTTTTCTTTGCAGCTCGTAGCGGTCTGACGCCGTCTCCCAATCTGATACAGGCTTTAAACCAACATAGATTTCAACGTTGCTGACAGGTTCTGGATCCCCACCAATTTCCGCGCGTCCAATTCGACTTAGCGTGTAGGTAACCTCAGGAAAATTATCGACGAGAATTTTTTCCAATTTGGGGGCTAATGTTAGGGCTGTTTCCAGGCTAGAGGACGGAGCTAAGGTTACACGTATATTGATAGTGCCTTCTTCCAACTCAGGGACGAACTCTGTTCCAATAAACGGCGTACTAGCCATTGCTCCAATAAACAAAGCTGCTGCGCTTGTAATGACAACAGATCGCCTGCCGAGTACCCATTGAAGCAACCGTTGATACCCTCGCTCTATTGGCCGAAGCACGGGGCTTTCTTTAACACTAACGCCTCTTTGGAACATAAAAGTGGCAAGCGCTGGGACAACCAGTAGCGCGACAACTACCGCAGCAAAAACTGCGACCATAATACTGATCGCCATGGGTTGAAATAATTTGCCTTCCACGCCTTCAAACGTAAACATGGGTGTGAAGACCACCAATATTATCAGGGCGGCAAAAAATACGGGCCTTGCAACTTCGCGACCGGCTTCTTGGACGCGAAGCTCATAGCCTCCTTTGCTATCTCCATTGCTCTGTGTAAGATGCTTGAAAATATTCTCGACCATAACCACAGAACCATCAACAAGCATGCCGATGGCGACAGCTAGGCCTCCAAGGGACATTAAGTTTGCCGAGAGTTCCATCATAGACATCACGATAAGCGCCAAACCAATCGAAAGCGGAATCGATAGCAGGACCAAAACCGTGGCACGCAAATTCATCAAAAACAGAGCTAGAATGACAATGATGAATACAAATGCCAATAGAAGCGCTTCGACGACTGTATCAACGGCTTTGGTAATCAAATCCGCTTGGTCATAAAGGGATTCGATTGTCACACCGGAAGGCAACGCCCCCTGGATTATGGGAAGGCGTTCTTGAATGCCGTCAATAGTGGCCTTTGTGTTGGCACCTAACCGCTTGAGTACGATACCGGTCACCACTTCACCGAGTTGTTGAATATTGCCACTCTCATCCCGCTCAGTAAGCGAGACTGCTCCTTGACGAATTTCGCCGCCAAAACCAACCTGTGCAACGTCTCCGATTTTAATGACCACACCGTCTATGGTCTTGATAGGCATATCGGCAATATTACGGAGGCCAGCTTCGCCAGAGGCCAGCCAGCCGGTTCCCCTGATCACCAGTTGCTCCTGACCCCTGTCCATATACCAACCACCTGCGATGCGGTTGTTTGCTTCAATTGTGCCTTCAATCTCCTCAATCGACAGATTGAAGGCTAATAATTTATTGGGATCGAGATTGACCTGATACTGCCGGACTTCGCCGCCAAAGGACAATACTTCGGTCACGCCGTCAATTGGCATCAAAAGAAGCTGGACAACCCAGTCATTCAGGCTTCTGAGTTCAGTAATATCAACGCCGCTATCGGGATCCGCTTTTAAAAGATATTGATATACTTGACCAAGGCCTGAAGTGTTAGGACCTATGTCCGGCACTCCAATACCGCCAGGTATAAGCTCCCGTGCCGCTTGTAGCCGTTCCCCAATTAGCTGACGAGCAAAATAGATATCAGTTCCTTCTTCAAAAACTACCGTGACTATTGAGAGTCCTGTCTTTGATATTGAACGCACTTCAGCTACGTCTGGTAACGCGTACATAACGGATTCGATAGGGAAAGTAATTAACTGTTCCACCTCTAATGCCGCCAGTCCCGGCGCTTCGGTATTGACCGACACCTGGACATTAGTCACATCAGGAAATGCATCCAAATTTAGACGCGGAATCATAAAAATCGCCGCTATCAGGAATGCGCCTAGGCCGAGAACAATTAACAACCTGTTGCGTACCGAGAGATCAATAAGACTATTTAACATCGAGCTTCTCCCTAGTGGCCATGAATATCGAAGCCGGCTTTAGCCTGCTCAGATGCCAGAAAAAACGCACCGGTAAGCGCAATGCGGCTACCAGCATCAATGCCTTCAATCACAGTTAAGCTTGAAGTTTTGCGTACAATGGCCACCTCCTGCGCTCTAAATTGCCCAGTGTCTTCTTCCACGAAAACCTGCCAGTCGCCATCCTGTGACCGCATTAAGGCTGTTTCAGGAACAGCGAGAGCTGGTCCACCACTACTGAGGTTGAATTTTACATTTACGAAATGCCCAGGATGCAATTTTTCGTCGGGATTCTCGACTATCAGGCGGATGACCCTCGTACGTGTCTCATGATCAACTATATGTGCTTGCTGGATAACTCGAGCAGTAAATTCGCCACCATCGCTTTCAATAAGAGCACTTTCCCCTGCCGTAATGGTCTCGCCAAGACTAGCTGGAATCTTAGCTTCGATCCAAAGCTGTCGTTCGTTGGTCAGTTCAGCTAGCTCTGTACCCGTTTCTACCCATGCGCCCTGCACGAAGGAATCGTTTAACACAATGCCTTCGGTAGGAGCGGTTAAGACATATTCACCCATGCTGGGTACAAATCCGGTAGAATCGATTTTGTTCAAGGACGAAGCGCTCATTCCTAGAATGTTCAGTTTCGCCTTTGTCGCTAAATACGATTGTTCCGCCTGAATAAACCTCGGGTTGCCAGTGACAGCCTTCCCCAGAGCCTGAACTCGCACCCATTCATCGCGAGCAACTAGAAAACTCGACTGAGCGACCGCCATTTCTTCGCTAAATAGTGTTGCAATTGGATCGTTTTCTTTAACTCTGGAGCCGAGTGCTATGTGTCGTGCCTTAACAAGCGATGGCGTACGCACACTGACTTTCCAGTTGCTGTAAGCATCACTGAGAACTTCGCCCGGGGCGGAAAGTTGATCTGGAACATTTTGCAGCCACAATGTACCAACCGATATGTTCGCTGCGGCCATTTGGCTACGGGATAGCTCGATTAAGCCTTCTTCCTCGTCACCATGGTCACCTTCATCTCCGTGATCATCTTCGTCATCATGGTCATCTCCGTGATCATCTTCATCATCATGATCATCGTGTCCAGGTTTGTCTTGTTCATCGGGGTTGTAGCCATTGTCCAACCCGTCTGCATTTCCGAGACTAACTTGGTCGGCAGCGGATGCATCAACAGGGAATGATAATATTGAGTTAACTGTTAGCAAAGAGATGCCAAGCATTAGCGCCGTAATTGGAGAATTTACGTTCGTATTCATAATAAGGTATTCCTTGATTTCTTTTTAGTGACGGCCTAGCCAGTCTTTTACCTGCCCCGAAGTGCGAAGCCAGGTAACGAGACTGCGGCGCTGAAGTGCTCTGAGCTTGATGCCCGCGGCAACGCTTTCGCGCCAACGGTCTAGAGCGAGTAGGAACTCGGCGGTACTCATATCTCCCATTTCCCAGCGGGCTTTAAGAAGCTTGAGACCCTCTTCTGGCGCCGCGCCGGTCAAATTATCGTATAAGTCAAGTTGCCTCGTATTTTCCCGCCAGGCTAACAGTGTACCTTCTAATTCAGCACCTATAGCTTGTTGTATTTGACGATAGTCCATTTCTGCGGCCAGGGATCTCCGGCTTGTCGCTTGTTCAGAGGCCTTGAAGGATTTGCTAATATTGAGGGGTACCGAAACATTCACTCCAACGAGGGCGGCACCGCCATCTCTGCCGGCCACAACACCCACCGTTGGGTCTGCTTTTCGATTTTTCTTCGCAATCCCAATCGCTGCTCTCGCAACCTGATACCGCTCATAGGCCTCACGTACCCTTGGAGACTCTGCTAAAAGGATGTCTGTATCAATTGACCCGCTGTCTCGCCAAATTACTTGGTTTGGCAAAGTGGTGAAGTCCGCAAAGCTACTGCCCAATAAGGTCTTTAAGCGGGCTTGGGCTTCTATAGACTTTGTACGTTCTTCAGCAATTGTCGGGTATGCTGACGATAGCGCAAGGGTCGCCAACGTCCCATCCGCATTGCCTAGATCACCATTTTCTAATCGTTTTTTTGTAAGGTCAGCTAAAGCTTGCAGATTAGATGCATGCTTCTCGGCAAGTACCAACTGCAGTCTAGCCGCTTCATATTCAGAAAGCCCAACTAAAACGTCAGCTAGATAGTCTTGGTAAGCAACTTCAAAGGATTGTTTCGCTAGTTTGGCTTGGGCTGTACCAAATTCACGCCGCATCTGCCGTTTTCCGAATAGGTCAAGCGTTTGATTAATGCCAACTTGAAAGTTTGTGGTGTCTTCGTTCACAACATCAAAAGATGCCGTAGGGTTATACAAGAGTGCACTCTTCGCTGTACGGTCATAATTGGCAGCAGATAGACGTTCTTTTAAGGCCTGCACTTGCGGTAGCCTGTGGGTGAAGGTAATTAGGTTTTTTCCCCAATTTTCACCACTTTTTTCCTGCGCATACGCAGGTAGAGAGGCGCTCACTAATGCGAGCGCTATGTATATCGGTTTCATTCCGAAACTCCATAGTCCAACTAGGCTGTGGGCCATGTAGCGCCACAACAAAAAAATTTAGGTTAGATCAGGAGTTATCCTCGAGGAGGACGAACGATATCAAACAAAGGAGATTTATAAGGGTCACCAGCACTTAAGAACGGATTTTGGTTGTCGTGTACACATTGATAGGTGCTTGATGTCTGAGTGGGGATTTTATAATGACCGGCATGACAATGAACACAGTGAAGCGGTGTCTCTTCAGCCGCATCAGGATTAGAATTATCGTCAGCAATATAGACGATATCATGTTCAACAGAAGGCACGATGCTAACAGATTCTGCTGCCTGCACCAAAGTAAGCGCAAATATCGAAAATAACAGCAATGATCCGATTATTCTAAACACACAAGAGTCCTTATCTGAAGCCCGTATATATGTGCCTATGTTAACAGAGTCAATATGGCTTTAGGTCTTAAGCCCCGCCGGTCCTGTTAGTGTTAGCTAGGTTGCACATAGTCCAGTGCGGCGATAATAAAAAATCTTGGCGGAGGTGTTGGGTTCCCAAATTGGCTGCCAATAAAAAGCAAAACTCGAGTATTTCCAACAAAACTGCTCAATTTCTTGCCGATCATCTGAATATCATCAGCTTGTGAAGTAGCCTCATTTGGCTCTAACCTATTTTCGTGTGGTGTATTAGGGAATAAAGAGTTCTCATTTTAGTGGGCCAAATCACTTTACGGCAATTTTCTTTAGTTTTAATGCCGTTCAAAAAAACCAAAAAATGGCGAACCAGCCAATAGGCGTAAGTGCTTTGGTGCTCCAATTGCCTTTTACTTTTCGTTCTGACATTGGACTAATGCGCGACGGCGCCAACCGTTTAAGGCGCCGCCACGCGCTCCCTGGAAAATCCCCATTTAGTACCCACGCCGAATGCTTTGCTTAAGTTCCGTGTGAAAACGGTCAGCCGTGAGTGCGCCGGTGCCTGCTCCCAAGGCCTCACGCAGACGGCGGATGCTACTACCGACTTGTTCGGCCTTGTAAGCCTTTATGAATAAGTCCAGATGAGGCTCTCTGCTCATAATGGGCCACTTACGTAAGTAGTCGGGCAAGTCTGTTTGGCCGATCTTAAATGTCGCTATGCGCCTGTCAACTATGGTCGCTTCGCCTATTTCAAACGGTACCCACCAAGATTGCACAGTGGTTTGAGATGCAATGGCCAGAAGGTGGGTGCACTGCATAATACGTTTGGTTATCAAGGCTGTAATGTCCGATGTAGTCTATGACTCTTGGTCTAGTTTGTCCAAATAAACTGTTATGCCTTCGTTCTGAAGTCGTCTGGAAATCGCGAATGCTTTTTCTAGGTCATTGTGTCGATAACTGATAAAAACAGGCACCTATCACCCTTTCTGCTGTGTTTTATCTATATGCGTAGGATCGCTTATATACGCCCCATCTCGGCTAATTTGCGATAATGGGCACCCGTCGCAGTCAGGCGGCAGCCAGTGGCGTGGACGGCGGCATGCCACATATGGGGTTGATCTAAGGGCCGAACTAGACTGTTGTAGCTGCATTGTTGCAATTCTTTATAGATTCGGACGTTATCTTCGTTGACAGGGATGTGAGTTAGCTCTTGGGCGAATTCACCACGGTCCGGTTCGAAGGAAGGATCTAATGCAAATACATCATTTGCATTTGGAAAGTAGATTGGAAGCCGCCTAAGCACATCCAGAGATACCTTGGGCGGCACGTCTCTGAGCGACATGAATGTTCTAACATTTGCTTTGTAAATGGGCCTTTGGTCCCATACTCCAAGCGTTTGGTCGATATGGCTATATATCGAGGCAGGAGAAATCCGTCCTCTGATGTCTGCGGCCGCTCCGTTAAGCGCATCTAACAGGAGGGAGGTAAATGTTCCATGGCAATTGGCTGGATCTTCCGCCGCTGTACCGGCCCGATCACATGCCGTTAAGATTGTAACACCATTGCCAATAGCTGAAATTTCACCGCCTTGTGCTAACCCCTGCAACTCACCGGCGAAACCCGAATGGCAACTATCTAGAATAATGATGCTGCTTTTGATCCGAGGATGGGCTCTATTGGCCATTGTTAGGATCGTGCTAAGTGAGAGGCCCCAATTAGGTTTGTGACCATCTACGGTTACAAGAAATCCTTGATTTGCAAGAGGATCAATAATGCCGTGGCCTGCGAAATAGAATAGTGCTGTGTCCGCCTCACCGGAAAAGAGTTCCTCAAGAGAATGCGTGAGAGCTGCAGTCGTGACTTCATCTTCATCATCGTTGCTGGTTATGCGTCTGACTGCAAAATTCGGGGATCCGTCCCCGTGGGTCTCCAGTAGAGAGGCAATCTTTGTTGCATCATTCACACAGCCGTTCAGCGGCATGGTTTCATAATCATCAATGCCGATGACAAGTGCCTTGCGCATCACTTTCTCCTATCTGTTTTTGCCTTCAGTCATCATTTGATCAATTGCACTGGCTACATTATCCCAGGTCCATACAATTGTACGATTTCGCTGAAGTCCTTTAGGGAGATTGCTATTTGAATTGGCACCGTCAACGTAAACACCAAACACAGGTACATCTTGGTCGATCGCCATGGAAATTTCCTTCGCAACGCCGGTAGCACTCGCCATTGTCTTTCCGACAAGGACGATCACCATGTTGCATTTGTTAATCTTTTCCTTAACGATTGCTTCCCATTTTGATTGAGGCATGGAGGATTTTGCGGACCAGTCTGAAATCGCAAACGGTGTACTTGAGTTTTTGGACTGCCCAACAAACAGGTTTTTTTCGGTTTCATTATGATCAAAATGTCCGTCGTCAGATAAATTGTTACCAGTAGGCGCTTAAAATAAGAGAGGTTTTGATCTCATATCTTGTTTTAAGTTAAGCA
>NZ_JBHSCR010000032.1:0-18995 GCF_042651265.1 Kordiimonas lipolytica
AACGTCGTCTTACCATGGTCAACGTGACCAATAGTACCGATGTTGCAGTGCGGCTTATTACGTTCAAACTTTTCTTTAGCCATCTCAAATTACCTTTCTATCGGCCCTTGATTTACCAAGGGATCCATAGCTTTTTGGTTCTTCTTGTTTATTAACCGGCAAGCTTGGCTTTGATTTCCTCAGCCACGTTTGCAGGAACTTCATCGTAATGGTCGAACTGCATGGAGAACTGTGCACGACCTTGTGAGAAGGAGCGGAGCTCGTTCACGTAGCCGAACATGTTCGCCAGAGGGACCATTGCGTTGATTACAGTAGCCGGACCGCGGGTTTCGGAACCCTGGATCTGGCCGCGGCGCTTGTTAAGGTCGCCAATTACGTCGCCCATATACTCTTCTGGGGTCACAACTTCAACCTTCATCATCGGCTCGAGCAATTTAATGCCGGCTTTGGACGCTGCTTCACGCATTGCGCCGCGGCCTGCAATCTCGAACGCGAGAACGCTGGAGTCTACATCGTGGTACGCACCGTCGATCAGGCGTACGGAGAAGTCGATGATTGGGAAGCCAATGAGAGCACCAGCTTCAGCGATGTCGTTAACACCCTTTTCAACACCAGGGATGTATTCGCGAGGAATGTTACCGCCCTTGATCTCGTCGGTGAACGTGATGCCGGAGCCGCGCTCGCCTGGGGTTACAACCATCTTCACGCGACCGAACTGACCAGAACCACCGGACTGTTTCTTGTGCGTGTAGTCGATTTCAACTTCTTTCGCGAAGCTCTCGCGGTATGCCACCTGAGGCGCACCCACGTTACACTCAACTTTGAATTCGCGACGCATACGGTCAACGATGATGTCGAGGTGCAGTTCGCCCATGCCGGCGATCACAGTCTGACCGGATTCTTCATCGGAAGAAACGCGGAAGGATGGATCTTCAGCTGCCAGACGGTTCAGAGCGATGCCCATTTTCTCCTGGTCTGCTTTCGACTTTGGCTCAACAGCCACTTCGATCACAGGATCAGGGAATTCCATGCGCTCCAGGATAACCTGGCTGTTGTTGGCACACAGGGTGTCACCAGTCGTGGTCATTTTCAGACCAGCGATTGCGATGATGTCGCCTGCGCGAGCTTCCTTGATGTCTTCACGGCTGTTGGAGTGCATTTCCAGCATCCGGCCGATCTTCTCTTTCTTGCCCTTAACGGAGTTGGTTACTTGCGTACCAGCTTCGAGAACACCAGAGTAGATACGGCAGAACGTCAGCGTACCAACGAATGGGTCGTTCATGATCTTGAACGCGAGAGCCGAGAATGGCTGCTCGTCGTCAGACTTACGAACGATTTCTTTTTCGTGGTCGTCAGCGTCTACACCGCGGATCGCGTCAACGTCGGTTGGCGCAGGCATATAGTCAACAACAGCATCCAGAAGCGGCTGAACGCCTTTGTTCTTGAACGCGGTACCGTTGAGAACCGGAACGAACAGACCCTTAGTCGTACCTTTGCGGATAGCGCCCTTGAGCTCTTCCTCGGTCAGCTCTTCGCCTTCCAGGTACTTTTCCATCAGAGCTTCGTCAGCTTCAACAGCCGTCTCGATCATTTCCATGCGAGCAGCTTCAGCGTCGTCCTTCAGTTCGTCACGAATATCTACATATTCGTATGAAGCACCAAGGTCTTCACCTTTCCACAGTACTTCCTTGAACTTGATCAGGTCGATCAGGCCTTCGTATTCAGCTTCTGCGCCGATTGGCAGCTGAACAACGAGAGCTTTAGCGCCCAGGCGGTCTTTGATCATGCCCACGCAACGGTCGAAGTTCGCACCCATGCGGTCCATCTTGTTGACGAAGCACATACGTGGAACACCGTATTTGTCAGCTTGACGCCATACAGTCTCGGACTGAGGCTCAACGCCTGCAACCGAGTCAAATACAGCTACGGCACCATCGAGAACACGGAGGGAACGCTCAACTTCAATAGTGAAGTCAACGTGACCTGGTGTGTCGATGATGTTGATGCGGTGATCGTTCCAGAAGCAAGTCGTTGCAGCGGAGGTAATCGTGATACCGCGCTCCTGCTCTTGCTCCATCCAGTCCATAGTCGCGCCGCCATCGTGCACTTCGCCGATTTTGTGGCTACGGCCGGTGTAATAAAGGATACGTTCAGTAGTCGTCGTTTTACCAGCATCGATGTGTGCCATGATGCCGATGTTACGATAACGATTAAGTGGCGTTCTGCGTGCCATGGAACCTGTTCCTTACTTAATAACTTGTTACCAACGGTAGTGCGAGAAGGCTTTGTTAGCCTCAGCCATCTTGTGCGTGTCTTCACGCTTCTTGACGGCGGCACCCCGGTTGTTAGCTGCGTCCAACAGTTCGCCGGAAAGACGGCCAACCATCGTGGTTTCGTTGCGCTTGCGAGCAGAGCTGATCAGCCAGCGAATAGCCAGCGCCTGAGCGCGCTCGGAGCGAACTTCAACAGGAACCTGGTACGTCGCACCACCAACACGGCGGGAGCGAACCTCAATAGCAGGCTTCACATTGTCCAGTGCTTCATGGAAGAGAGCCAGAGCATCGGTCTTGGCGCGCTCTTCGATAGTCTCAAAGGCACCGTATACGATACGCTCTGCTACGGACTTCTTACCATCCAGCATCAGGCTGTTCATGAATTTGGTCAGTACGACATCACCGAACTTTGGATCAGGAAGTACTTCGCGTTTTTCTGCGCTATGACGACGAGACATGCGTTAAATCCTTCTCTAATCTTACTTCGGACGCTTCGTGCCGTATTTGGAACGGCTCTGACGACGATCTGCAACACCCTGGGTATCGAGCACACCACGGAGAGTGTGGTAGCGAACACCAGGCAAGTCTTTCACACGACCACCACGGATCAGAACAACAGAGTGTTCCTGAAGGTTGTGGCCTTCACCCGGGATGTAAGAAGTAACCTCGAAACCGTTCGAAAGACGTACACGAGCAACCTTACGGAGTGCCGAGTTAGGCTTCTTAGGGGTCGTGGTATAAACACGAGTACATACGCCACGTTTTTGTGGGCATGCTTCCAGCGCTGGCACTTTATTGTGCACTGGCTTCGCTTTGCGCGGCTTCCGCACTAGCTGTTGAATGGTAGGCATCTTAATTCCTTGCCGTTTTTCTCTGTCACCATTACCGAATGACCCCTTTTGCATGCAGCAAAAACGCCTGCATCGTGAACCACTTGGTTCCGACGAGGCCATTCATGATAATTCAAACTCTGTTTTCCTAGGCCAGAAAACCCCAGCGTTTAGCCTGTTTGGGCTACCACCTGAGCTCTGGCGAGGTGCGCTATCTATACCGAAAAGGGCCTCAGGTCAACGAAAAAACGGGGGTGGTAAGGAAATGCTAAGATTCTAGGGATTATCGCATTTTTCTTGCGATGGATCAGACATTTCCGTCAGGCTGCACCCCGCCCCTCGACGGTAGAGATACACATAGCCGTATCCACCGTCTAGATTATGTCGGAGGCGCGCCGGCAAAAAGTTCCAAATGCGCGAGTCCTTGATTGCCGGCACCAGGGGCTTTGGCGCCGGATGTGCCTTGGACACAAGCGGCCAGTTTTCAGCTCTTGCCTGCTCAAGCAGGTGTGGGGTCCGCGCGGGGTCAACGAATACCAGCTCCCCTGCTTGAGCCTCTGCAACTGAGGCCTTGTCCCCTGCTCCGCTCCACTTTAACAGGATCATCGCCCGCCGGATGGTTTCCGCGTCGGCATGGACAGGCGCGTCAGCAGCATCAGTCCAGGCAGCAAACTGCTCGACCCCGAAGATATAATTCCTGTTCTCGATATAGAGCGCCGCCAGATTCAGGCTGACAGCTGCCATCAGCAAAAGGCCAACAGCCTTATGGCGGCCGACACGGCAAAGCGCTGAATACGCCACAGCAAGGGATGGCAACACCGCGAGTGCGGTGACCAGGAAGTAGCGCGGATTGAGCGGCAGCAAGGTCGTGGCCGCACCGACCATCACAAACCAGGTTGCAGCAAGCCCAAGCCACAGGCCAGCTAGGTACCTCACTTGTGGACTACCCATTGCAACCTTCCGTCCGCTCAGGAAATACCAGGCAAGAACCGGGATCGCCACCCAGAACAGGATTGTGAATTCCTGGTTGAGAAGAATCACCAGCAAGGGGTCGACAACAGGGTGCACAATCACATTGCCCGCCAGGTCAATTGTACGGTCGATGGTGCTGTCATGATGGCTGGAGATGTTCATGCGGTACAGCGGATCGCCGGTCATGATGGTCAGGTAGAGTATCTCCTGCAGCCACACGGCAAAGAATCCCCCCGCCATAATCCAGTATTGCCGCCGCTCAATCACCGCCCCCATCAGGAACAGCAGGCCATAATAAACCAGAAGGAAAACCGTGGTTTCCCGGGTCAGGAAGCCAAAAGCCGCAAGCCCCCCTGCCCCCAGCAGCCACCACAGGCGCTTCTCCCGCTCGCCCGCAATCAGGAAACACTGAAAGGACGCGACAACAAAAAGCGCCTCGATCACATCCACGGACGCCACGCTGGCGCTGCTGACCAACACCGGAAGCGTCACCAGAAGCGGGGCCATCATGAGCATCGCCTCTCGGCCTGCCATGCGCCAGACCGCATATATAAGGAGCGCCACAAGGCAAAGGCAATAAAGAAGGCTTGGCAGGATCAACGCAAATTCGCTACCGCCGAACGCCAGGAACGACAGCGCCACAGGAATGGTGATGGTAATGCGAATGGTGCCATGCCCGCCCACATAGGGAAAATCCTCGATCCAGCCGTAAGCTCCACGGGCATAAGTGGCATCGTCCGACGCCAGAAAACCAACCCAGGTCACGGCCACCACCCCCAGGAAGACCGCAAGGATGATAAGTATGGAAGAGCGTAAGGACAGACGGCTAATCACGCTGGTCTCCCTTGTAGTGAGCGAAAACGAAGGCCCGGCTGATCAGGAAGGAACAACCAATCACGACAATATCGACGCCGACCTTGGCAACAAGTGGCGGGAACGTCAGCATCTGCACGGCAAGATACAGAAGTGCTGTCGCAAGCCCCATATTGAAACCAAGCAACAACCCATACCTGACAGCCTGGTGTGCGCCAGCATGTGCATGGACGCCCGCAAAGGTATAATATTTGTGCAGCAGGAAGCCTGTGCCCGCACCAACAAGTTTGGCTGCCACATTGGCCCACAGATACTGGCCGGTCGCCAGATAGGTGATCAGCACAAAGGTAAGATAGTCCAAACCATAGATAACCGGCCCGACAAAAATATAGCGCGCGGCCTGGCCGAAAACGCTTTTACCTGTGGCGCGACTGGCGCTGTCCTCGCTCATGCCTGATCAGGCCTTTTGCGGCGCCGTGCCGACAGGCTCTGCAGCGGCTGCCGCGGTGTGTTCGACACATCATAGCTCAGGAAAAACAGTACCAACTGGAAGCCAAGAATGATCGGGAGCACCGCAACCATCACGGTGCCGCTGGTAGCCGCCACCCCTTCAGCGATAGACTGCTGCCATTTCACAAGGCCAAAGACGCCGCCAAACGCCATCAGCAAAAGCCCGAAAACGAGATTGAGCGACGCCAGGTTGAAGTCCCGGAAAAAGTAGGAATAAACCATGCGCCGAATGGTGCCGCGAATATTGCCCCACAGGAAAGGACCGGCAATCCTGCTGATTTTCAGCCCGCTTTCTTCGTCCCCGTAGACCGCCTCCATCGGGACGTCGGTGACCACAGCCCGGTGGTCACCCAGCATGATCAGCATATCGGTTTCAAAGAAATAACGCTTGCCCAGCTTGTGCAGCTCAATCCGGGACAGAACCTCCCGGTGGATCGCCGTATAGCCATTGGTGGGATCAAACAGGTTCCAGTAGCCACTTGAAAGCTTGGTCATGAAAGACAGCACGGCATTGCCGAACAACCGCACCTTGGGCATCTGCCGAACCGAATAGAAAGAGTGAAACCGGTTGCCCTTGGTATAGTCCGCCGTACCGTCTTCAAGCGGACGGATCAGCCCCGGCAGTTCGTCGGGGTCCATCTGGCCGTCGCCATCCATCTTCACAACAATATCGGCGCCAGCCTCTAGAGCGGCCTTATAGCCCGTTACCACGGCCCCTCCCACCCCTTGGTTCATCGCGTGCTTCAGCACCGTCACGCGGGGATCCGTGCAATTCGCCTCGACAAAGGCGCCGCTCTGTTCCGGGCAGGCATCATCAACGACGAATATCTGCTGGCATGCAGGACCGATCGAGTCGATAACCTCTAGGATATGCCGTTTGACATTGTAGCACGGAATAACTATGGCGACTGTCTGGCTGTCCACTGGCCTCTCCCCAAGCCTTTCAAGCGTTTATCCATTAGTATCTGCGACAGGCACAGGCTTCAAGCCCCGATGGATAGGGTCCGATACAAAAAAAGGCCCGCCGATATCGGCAGGCCTTTCCTTGAATTCTTAGCAAGAAGCTTAAGCTTCGCCACCCTCTTGCGGTGCTGCTTCTTCCGTGCCGGTTGCTGCGGCGAACTCGGCTTCGGCAGTTGCCATTGGGTCTGCTGCCTCTTCCTGTGCAGCCTCTGCGATCTTGTCACGCTTGTGCGCTTCGTGACGCAGGCGGTTCATCACAGAACCGGTACCAGCCGGGATCAGGCGACCAACAATCACGTTTTCCTTCAGGCCAACGAGACGGTCTTTCTTGCCTGCAACAGACGCTTCTGTCAGGACGCGGGTCGTTTCCTGGAACGACGCGGCAGAGATGAAGCTGCGGGTCTGCAGGCTCGCCTTGGTGATACCAAGAAGGATCGGGTGACCTTTGGCTGGCAGTTTGCCCTGAGCTTCAAGCTTCGCGTTCTGTTCTTCGAACTCTTCGCGATCAACCTGTTCGCCCAGCAGCATCGTGCTGTCGCCAGAGGAAGTGATTTCGATCTTCTGCAGCATCTGGCGAACGATCACCTCGATGTGCTTGTCGTTGATCTTCACACCCTGCAGGCGGTAAACGTCCTGCACTTCTTTCACCAGATAGTTGGCCAGCGCCTCAACACCCATAACATGCAGAATGTCGTGTGGTGCAGGGTTACCGTCGATCAGGTATTCACCCTTCTGGATGAAGTCGCCTTCCTGAACGGCAATGTGCTTGCCTTTTGGTACCAGATATTCAACTGGCTCGCCCTCTTCGTCGCGTGGACGGATAGAGATGCGACGCTTGTTTTTATAGTCGCGGCCAAATTCAACGATACCGTCGATCTCAGCGATGATCGCGTGGTCCTTCGGACGGCGGGCTTCAAAGAGCTCAGCCACCCGTGGCAGACCACCGGTAATGTCTTTGGTTTTCGCAGCTTCACGCGGGATACGGGCGATTACGTCACCAGCCTGTACGTGCTTGCCGTCCTCAACGGAGAGGATGGCATCCACAGACAGGAAGTAGCGTGCTTCCGTACCGTTGGCGAGTTCGACAACTTCGTCGTTCTCGTTACGAAGCGTGATGCGTGGACGCAGGTCAGCACCTTTTGGCGCGGAACGCCAGTCGGTCACAACCTTGGACGCGATACCTGTACCTTCGTCTACGATTTCCTTCACGGACACGCCTTCGATCAGGTCAACCAGGCGAACCGTACCAGTTTGCTCTGTGATGATCGGAACGGTGTATGGGTCCCACTCAGCGAGTTTCTCGCCTTTAACAACCTCTTGGCCTTCGTCCTTGAACAGGTGCGAACCGTAAGCCAGGCGGTGCTTGGCTTTTTCACGGCCTTCATCGTCAACAACGATGACTTCCATGTTCCGGCTCATCACAACCTTGCGGCCTTTGCTGTCTTCGATCACGTTGCGGTTTTCGATCTTGATCTTACCGTCAGCGGACGATTCAACAGCGGATTCAGCGTTCACCGTTGCGGCACCACCGATGTGGAAGGTACGCATGGTCAGCTGTGTACCAGGCTCACCGATCGACTGAGCGGCGATAACACCAACGGCTTCACCCATATTCACAGGCGTACCGCGGGCCAGGTCACGACCGTAACACTTGCCACATGTGCCGCCCTTGGTTTCACAGGTCAGAACCGAACGGATCTTCACTTCACCAATGCCGGCAGTCTCGATCGCGTCAGACTTGGCTTCGTCAAGCAGCTCACCAGCCGGGAACAGCAGTTCGCCGGACACAGGGTGCTTCACATCCACTGACAAACAGCGACCAAGGATACGCTCGCTCAGCGGCACGAGAACGTCGCCGCCCTCGGATACTTCCGTGATGGTGATACCGTTTTCGGTACCGCAATCCTCTTCGATCACAACGCAGTCTTGGCTTACGTCCACCAGACGACGGGTCAGGTAACCTGAGTTTGCCGTCTTCAGGGCTGTATCCGCCAGACCCTTACGGGCACCGTGCGAGGAGTTGAAGTATTCAAGAACCGACAGGCCCTCTTTAAAGTTCGAGATGATCGGCGTTTCAATGATCTCACCAGACGGCTTGGCCATCAGGCCCCGCATACCGGCAAGCTGCTTCATCTGAGCCGCAGAACCCCGCGCACCAGAGTTGGCCATCATGAATACCGAGTTCACATCAGTTTCACGACCGTTCTCATCAACCTCGGTGCGCTCCATTTCCTTCATCATGGCGTCTGCCACTTTGTCGGTACATTGCGCCCAGGCGTCTACAACCTTGTTGTATTTCTCGCCCTGGGTGATCAGACCATCCTGATACTGCTCTTCATATTCCTTCACCATGTCGCGCGTGGCTTCAACCAGCGTTTCCTTGGCGTCAGGAATGATCATGTCGTCTTTACCGAAGGAGATACCAGCGGCACATGCGCGGCGGAAGCCTTCGCCCATGATGCCGTCAGCGAACAGAACAGTCGTCTTCTGACCACAGTGGCGGTAAACCACGTCGATCACTTCAGAAATCTCTTTCTTGCCGAGACGACGGTTGATCAGGCTGAATGGCACTTTCGGGTGCTTCGGCAGGTGCTGCGCAAGGATCATACGGCCAGGCGTGGTTTCAACGCGCTTGGTCTCAAGTTCACCCTTGTCGTTGATCAGCTCGAAACGGGCATTGATCTTGGTGTGCAGCGTGATGGATTTGGCGTCCAGTGCAAACTGGATTTCGTCCATGCAGGAGAAGGCTTTACCTTCGCCAATGTCACCCTGGCGCAGGCTGGTCATATAGTAGAGACCAAGCACGATATCCTGGGATGGAACGATGATCGGCTTGCCGTTCGCTGGGCTGAGGATGTTGTTTGTGGACATCATCAGCACGCGGGCTTCAAGCTGGGCTTCGATGGACAGTGGCACGTGAACGGCCATCTGGTCACCGTCGAAGTCAGCGTTGAAGGCAGCACACACAAGCGGGTGCAGCTGAATGGCTTTACCTTCGATCAGTACAGGTTCGAACGCCTGGATACCAAGACGGTGCAGTGTTGGGGCACGGTTCAGCATCACTGGGTGTTCGCGGATCACCTCATCAAGGATATCCCAAACCTCACGGCGCTCCTTCTCAACAAGCTTCTTCGCGGCCTTGATGGTGGTCGCGATGCCTTTCTTGTCGAGGCGCGAATAGATGAACGGCTTAAAGAGTTCAAGCGCCATCTTCTTCGGCAGGCCACACTGGTGCAGCTTCAGCTCAGGACCAACCACGATTACGGAACGACCGGAATAGTCAACCCGCTTACCGAGAAGGTTCTGACGGAAACGACCCTGCTTACCCTTGAGCATGTCAGACAGGGACTTCAGTGGGCGCTTGTTGGCACCAGTGATGGTACGGCCACGACGGCCGTTATCGAACAGCGCATCCACGGATTCCTGAAGCATACGCTTCTCGTTCCGGATGATGATATCTGGCGCGCGCAGTTCAATCAGGCGCTTCAGACGGTTGTTCCGGTTGATCACACGACGATAAAGGTCGTTGAGGTCGGAAGTCGCGAAGCGGCCACCGTCCAGCGGTACGAGCGGACGCAGCTCTGGCGGGATCACAGGCACAACGGTCATGATCATCCACTCAGGGCGGTTGCCGGATTCGATGAAGCTCTCGATTACCTTGAGGCGCTTAACGATCTTCTTGGGCTTCAGCTCAGACTTGGTCTCAGCCAGTTCCTTCAGAAGCTTTTCCTGCTCGTCTTCAAGATCAACGCTTTCCAGAAGCTTGCGGATCGCTTCAGCGCCAATGCCAGCGGTGAAGCTGTCTTCGCCATACTCGTCCTGCGCACGATAGTAATCGTCCTCAGACAACAGCTGGAACTGCTTCAGCGGCGTCAGGCCTGGCTCGATCACCACATAGTATTCGAAATACAGAACGCGCTCGAGATCCTTCAGCGTCATATCCAGCACAAGACCGATCCGGCTTGGGAGCGACTTGAGGAACCAGATGTGGGCTACAGGAGCAGCCAGGTCAATATGGCCCATACGCTCGCGGCGCACCTTCGAGAGCGTGACCTCAACGCCACATTTCTCACAGATGATGCCACGGTACTTCATGCGCTTATATTTGCCGCACAAGCACTCATAGTCCTTCACAGGGCCAAAGATACGGGCACAGAAAAGACCATCTTTCTCGGGCTTGAACGTCCGATAGTTGATGGTTTCCGGCTTTTTGATCTCACCAAAAGACCAGGAACGAATCCGCTCCGGCGACGCAATCGAGATCTGGATCTGATCAAACGTCTCCGGTTTCTGGTTCGGGTTGAAGTATTTCATCACTTCTTGGTTCATGTCCGGCGTCTCTCTTAATTCGCTGTCGGGGCAATTTCTGCTCAAGGAGCCCCGCTTCGCCTTCCAAAACTCCGCCCACCCGCAGGTGGGCTGGCCGAGGCATAAGCCCCGGCCTGCACAATATTAGTCGTCGGTACCAGTAATCAGCTCGACATTCAGACCCAGGGACCTGATTTCCTTCACAAGTACGTTGAAGGATTCTGGGATACCTGCTTCG
This sequence comes from Kordiimonas lipolytica, assembly GCF_042651265.1. Classification (GTDB taxonomy): domain Bacteria; phylum Pseudomonadota; class Alphaproteobacteria; order Sphingomonadales; family Kordiimonadaceae; genus Kordiimonas; species Kordiimonas lipolytica. The sequence goes on from NZ_JBHSCR010000032.1 coordinate 10,908, forward strand.
AATGTATCGTCGCCGCGTACAATGGCTTCGTAGACCTTGGTCCGGCCTGCCACATCGTCCGACTTGACGGTAAGCATTTCCTGCAGCGTGTAAGCAGCACCGTATGCCTGAAGTGCCCACACCTCCATCTCACCGAAGCGCTGGCCACCGAACTGCGCCTTACCGCCCAGCGGCTGCTGGGTAACAAGGCTGTATGGGCCAATCGAACGGGCGTGGATTTTGTCGTCCACAAGGTGGTGCAGCTTGAGCATATAGATGTAGCCCACGGTAACCTTACGGTCGAATTTCTCGCCCGTACGGCCATCCCACAGTTGAACCTGACCAGAACGGTCAAGGCCGGCTTGCTCCAGCATTTCACAGATATCGGCTTCCACAGCACCATCGAACACCGGTGTGCCCATTGGGACACCGCTTGTCAGGTTGCCGGCAAGCTCGATGATCTGGTCATCGGTCAGCTCAGCGATATCGCTTTCATACTGCTCTTCGCCGTAGATCTCTTTGAACTTGGCACGGAAATCATCCGCAGCGCCCGAACCGTGGCGGTATGCTTCAAGCATGCCGTCGATCTGGCGGCCAAGACCACGAGACGCCCAGCCAAGGTGCGTTTCAAGAATCTGACCCACGTTCATCCGCGATGGTACACCCAGCGGGTTCAGCACAACGTCAACCGGCGTGCCGTCCTCAAGGTGAGGCATGTCTTCCTGTGGCAGAATGCGCGAGATAACACCTTTGTTACCGTGACGGCCTGCCATCTTGTCACCAGGCTGAAGCTTGCGCTTCACGGCAACGAAGACCTTAACCATCTTCAGAACGCCAGGAGGCAGCTCGTCACCACGCTGCAGCTTCTCGATCTTCTCGTCGAAGCGGCGCTGGAGCTGGCCTTTGCTGTCGTCGAACTGCTTGCGGAGTGCTTCGATATCGCTCATGGCGCTATCGTCATCAACGGCGATATCCCACCAGGTGATGCGCTTCAGTTCAGCGAGGCCTTCCTCGGTGATCTTGGTGCCCTTCTTCATCTCTTTGGTGCCCGCAGTAACCGTGCGGCCAATCAGGAGAGGCTGAAGACGACCGTAGATGTTGCGCTCAAGAATTGCGCGCTCGTCTTCGCGGTCTTTGGTCAGGCGTTCGATTTCTTCACGCTCGATCGTCAGGGCACGTTCGTCTTTGTCCACACCGTGGCGGTTAAAGACGCGTACCTCAACAACCGTACCGGCCACACCGGGTGGCAGGCGCATGGAGGTGTCGCGAACGTCGGATGCTTTCTCACCGAAGATAGCACGCAGAAGTTTTTCTTCCGGCGTCATTGGGCTTTCACCCTTCGGCGTGATCTTACCAACGAGGATGTCGCCTGGGTGAACTTCAGCACCGATGTAAACGATACCGGCTTCATCCAGGTTCTTCAGGCCTTCTTCACCCACGTTTGGAATATCACGAGTGATTTCCTCTGGGCCAAGCTTGGTGTCGCGGGCCATCACCTCGAATTCCTCGATGTGGATCGACGTGAAGACGTCTTCTTTCACGATCCGCTCGGAAATCAGGATGGAATCCTCGAAGTTGTAACCGTTCCAAGGCATGAAGGCCACGAGGGCATTCCGGCCAAGCGCCAGTTCACCGAGTTCCGTCGATGGGCCATCACAGATGATGTCGCCTTTCAGGACCTCGTCACCCACTTTCACCAGTGGACGCTGGTTGATGCAGGTGTTCTGGTTGGAACGCTGGAACTTCTGCAGCGTGTAGATGTCAACGCCGGACTTGCCAGGGTCAACGTCTTCGGTAGCGCGGATAACGATACGGGTCGCGTCCACCTGCTCTACCACGCCGGTACGGCGGGCTGCGATGGCGGCACCACTATCGGAAGCCACAACTTTTTCCATGCCGGTACCAACAAACGGCGCCTCAGCGCGAACGAGTGGAACGGCCTGACGTTGCATGTTCGAACCCATGAGTGCGCGGTTCGCGTCATCGTTCTCGAGGAACGGAATGAGCGATGCAGCCACGGACACAAGCTGCTTCGGCGATACGTCCATCAGGTCGATGTTGTCAGGCGTGGACATGATGAATTCACCAGCCTCACGACAGGACACCAGGTCGCTTGCGAACTTGCCGTCTTCTGTCAGCTCGGCGTTTGCCTGTGCAACAGTGTATTTACCTTCTTCCATAGCGGACAGGTAAACCACTTCAGCAGACACTTTGCCGTCAACAACCTTACGGTATGGGCTTTCGATGAAGCCATACTTGTTCACTTGGGCGTAAGTCGCGAGCGAGTTGATCAGACCAATGTTCGGGCCTTCCGGCGTTTCAATTGGACAGATACGACCATAGTGGGTTGGGTGTACGTCACGAACCTCAAAGCCCGCGCGCTCACGCGTCAGACCACCAGGACCAAGCGCTGACATACGGCGCTTGTGCGTGATCTCGGAAAGCGGGTTGGTCTGGTCCATGAACTGCGACAGCTGCGAAGAACCGAAGAATTCACGAACAGCTGCAACAGCCGGCTTCGCGTTGATCAGGTCATGCGGCATCACAGTGTCGATGTCTACAGAAGACATACGCTCACGGATCGCACGCTCCATACGCAGGAGACCAATGCGGTACTGGTTTTCCATCAGTTCGCCAACGGAACGGACACGACGGTTACCAAGGTGGTCAATATCGTCGATCTCGCCCTTGCCGTCCTTCAGCTCAACAAGCGTCTTGACGGTGGAAAGGATGTCTTCGCGGCGCAGCGTGCCAACAGTGTCTTCGCAGTCAAGGCCAAGACGCATGTTCATCTTCACGCGACCAACGTCAGACAGATCATAGCGTTCTGGATCGAAGAACAGCCCGTAGAACAGCGCTTCGGCTGTTTCCTTGGTTGGCGGCTCACCCGGACGCATAACCTTGTAGATCTCAGCCAGTGCGCCGTCAGTGCACTCGATCTTGTCGGCTTTGAGCGTGTTACGGATGTATGGGCCAACATTGACCGCATCAATGTCGAGAACCTCGATCTCGTCAAAGCCCGCAGCAGACAGGTCCTCAACGATCTCTTCGGAAAGCTCGTCACCGGCCTCAACATAAATGGAGCCGGTTTTCTCGTTGATCACGTCGCGAGCAGCATATTTGCCAACGATCATTTCTTCTGGAACAAGAATGCCTTGGATGCCGTCTTTTTCCAGCTTCTTCGCCAGACGTGGCGTGACCTTCTTGTCTTTTTCAATAATCACTTCGCCGCTGTCGGCGTCGACAACGTCAAAGTCCGGCTTAACACCGCGCCATGCTTCGGCGATGAATGGCATGCGCCAGCCGCCTTTCGTGCGAGTGTAGGAAACCGTGTTGTAGAAATAGTGCAGAATGTCTTCTGCACCCATGCCAAGGGCGTAAAGAAGGGACGTCGCAGGCAGTTTGCGGCGACGATCGATCCGTACGTTGACGATGTCTTTTGCATCAAACTCGAAGTCGAGCCAGGAACCACGGTAAGGAATCACGCGCGCTGCAAACAGGAATTTCCCGGAGCTGTGCGTCTTGCCGCGGTCATGGTCGAAGAATACACCAGGCGAACGGTGCATCTGGGAAACGATCACCCGCTCGGTACCGTTGATCACGAACGTACCGTTGTCGGTCATCAGTGGCAGGTCGCCCATGTAGACGTCTTGCTCTTTGATGTCCAAAACGGACTTGGCTTCTGTCTCTGGATCAACCTCAAATACGATCAGGCGCAAGGTCACGCGCAGCGGTGCGGCATAGGTCATGTCGCGCTGCTGGCATTCTTCTACATCATATTTCGGTGCTTCCAGTTCATACCTGACATATTCAAGCGATGAAGTAGCTGAGAAGTCCTGAATTGGGAAAACCGACTTGAGAACTTTCTCAAGGCCGGAAGTCAGCCGCTCTTCTTCTGTTGCGCCAGGCTTGAAGAACTGGTCATAGGACCGCCGTTGAACCTCAATGAGGTTTGGCATTTGCGTCACTTCGGAAATGTGCCCAAAGTCCTTACGCACGCGCTTACGACCGGTAAATGAAGTCGCCATGCTTCGCCCTCGTTCCTTTAGTTGTGCCGCCAAAGCCTGAGTACTCGAAGGCCCTGGTCCAGCTGCCAATTGGGGTCTAGGGTGAACAACTTACCCTAAACTCCTGAAAATCCAAATCTTTTGGGCATTTCACCCAAGACGGGACCTGATTTTTATGTCCTTAGGTCCTCAGGACGCCGAAAGGCCGGGAGCGAATTTCGCTCCCGACCCCGGGATCAAGTGGCTCAAGAAATTACTTGAGCTCAACTTTCGCGCCAGCAGCTTCGAGCTTTTTCTTGAGCTCTTCAGCTTCGTCTTTCGACACAGCTTCTTTAACTGGCTTAGGAGCACCTTCAACCAGGTCTTTAGCTTCTTTGAGGCCCAGACCAGTGATTGCACGTACTTCTTTAATCACGTTGATTTTCTTGTCGCCAGCGTCTGCGAGAATTACGTCAAACTCGTCTTTCTCTTCTGCAGCTTCAGCACCAGCAGCAGCACCGCCAGCAGCAGCAACAGCTACAGGAGCAGCAGCAGATACGCCCCATTTTTCTTCCAGCATCTTGGAAAGCTCAGCAGCTTCCATAACAGTCAGGCCAGAAAGTTCTTCTACAAGCTTCGCGAGGTCAGCCATTTGTATTACTCCAATTTCGTAGTCCTACAGTCGAGGTACTACATGTCACATTGCATAAAAGTCTAGGCAGCGTCCGACCATCCGGGCACCACCCATTTTGTGTTTAAGCTGCGTCTTTGCTGCCGTAAGCACCGAATACACGAGCCAATTGACCCGCTGGGGCTTGCGTAACTGCGGCGACCTTCTGGGCAGGAGCTTGCAGGAGACCCACAAGTTTGCCACGAAGCTCGTCCAGCGATGGCATAGAGGCCAGTGCTTTAACGCCGCTTTCGTCCAGAACCGTAGAGCCCATGCTGCCACCAACAAGACGAAGTTTTTCGTTCTTCTTGGCGAATTCAGCGAGGACTTTGGCTGGAGCTACAACGTCGTCAGCAAAACCAATTGCCGTCGGACCTGTAAACAGATCAGCAATACCTTCGTATTCAGTACCTTTGAGCGCAAGACGAGTCAGCCGGTTCTTGGTTACTTTCAAAGAAGCACCCACTTCACGCATTTGCGCACGCAGTGCAGTAATCTCAGCAACGCTCAGGCCATCATAGTGTACAACTACGACAGTCGCGGCGTTCGAGAATACCTCATGCATGGATGCAACCAGATCCTGCTTTTCGGCTCTTTCCACTTTTCTCGTCTCCGACTTTGGAAACCTTCCCCAAACTTCGGGGTCAGCCTCCGTTTCATTTGAGCCATATATCCGCGTCTCATGCCGAAGCATCATTCCCGGATACGCTACCCTGTCCAGGGCGCAGGATGGGCCACACCCAATCCTGTAGGAACCGCGGCTATCAACTCACGAAGCTGATAATTCCTAATACCCATCTCATACAGGCCTCGGCGTCGCGACGACCGATTGTTTTAAACCCTGAAGGTCAACTACTAGCAACACACTTCAGAGCACCTGTAATCTCGGACAGTACTCTCACACAGGCAAAACATCCGCCTGCATGTTTGTGCCGCCCCGTTCGAGACGGCACAAATTCTTCAATTACGCGTCGATCGCAGACGTGTCGATCTTCAGGCCTGGGCCCATGGAAGAGGACATCGCGATTTTCTTCACGTAAGTGCCTTTTGCGCCGGTTGGCTTGGCTTTAACAACCGCACCGATGAACGCTTTGGCGTTTTCAATGATCTGAGCTTCGTCGAAGCTGGCCTTGCCAACGCCGCCGTGCACGATACCGGCTTTTTCAACGCGGTATTCAACCTGGCCCGCTTTAGCCGCTTCAACAGCGCCTTTAACGTCCGGTGTAACAGTGCCCAGCTTTGGGTTCGGCATCAGGCCTTTAGGGCCAAGCACCTTACCCAGGCGACCAACAACAGCCATCATGTCAGGCGTTGCGATCACACGGTCAAAATCCATGTTGCCCTTCTGGATGTCTTCCATCAGGTCTTCTGCGCCAACGATATCTGCGCCAGCTGCTTTTGCTTCTTCAGCTTTCGCATCGCGAGCAAACACAGCAACACGCATCGTCTTACCCGTGCCGTGTGGCAGGGATACAACGCCGCGAACCATTTGGTCAGCGTGACGTGGGTCAACACCGAGGTTCATAGCAACTTCGATCGTTTCGTCGAATTTCACTTTGGAACGAGCTTTCAGCTCGGCAACAGCTTCTTCAACGGTGTAAAGCTTTTCGCGGTCGATACCGTCGAGAGCTTTTTGCATACGCTTAGCAGTTTTCGCCATCTGATTAGCCCTCTACCTTCAGACCCATGGAACGAGCGGAGCCTTCGATGATCAGCATTGCTGCTTCGATATCGTTGGCGCTCAGGTCCACCATTTTCGCTTCCGCGATCTCTTTTACCTGTGCCTTGGTGACAGAACCGGCAACAGCACGGCCAGGCTCGGAACCACCAGACTTAAGGCCAGCAGCTTTCTTCAGGAAGTAGCTTGCTGGTGGGGTCTTGATGTCAAACGTAAAGCTTTTGTCAGCGTAAACCGTGATGATGGTTGGGCAAGGCTGGCCTGGTTCCATCTTCTGGGTTTTTGCGTTGAACGCTTTACAGAATTCCATAATGTTAATGCCACGCTGACCAAGCGCCGGGCCAATTGGAGGCGACGGGTTTGCTTGACCTGCAGGCACCTGAAGCTTCAGATAGCCAGAAATCTTCTTTGCCATTTCATTTCCCTTTCAAAAACAACATGGGGCTTCAGGCCCCGTTTAGGGTGCGCGGTACGGCTAATGGCTGGCCTTCCGCGCGGTTCATCCGGGGCAGCTAGCCCCAGAATTCTTAAGAAACTTTTTCGACCTGGGTGTATTCCAGCTCAACCGGTGTCGCCCGACCAAAGATCGATACAGACACCTTCAGGCGCGCCTTGTCTTCATCCACGTCTTCGACAGTACCGTTGAAGGATGCGAACGGACCATCGGTCACGCGCACTTCTTCGCCAATCTCGTAAACGATATTCGGACGTGGGCGCTCAACACCTTCCTCAACCTGGTTGAGAATGCGAGCAGCCTCTGCATCCGAAATCGGCGAAGGCCGACCTTGTGGCCCAAGGAAGCCCGTTACCTTCGCATGGCCGTTGGCCAGGTGGTACGTATCGTCCGTCAGAACCATCTTGATCAGCACATAGCCCGGGAAGAATTTCTTCTCGGACGTTACTTTTTTGCCCTTGCGGACCTCAACAACCTCTTCGGTCGGAACAATCACTTCGTCCACCAGCGCGTCCAGGCCCTGCTGAACGGCTTGCTCTTTAATGGCCTCAGCGACCTTCTTCTCAAAGCCCGAATAGGCGTGAATGATATACCAACGAGACTTGCTCACATTAACCTCCAAGACCCAGCAGGTATTGCACACCGGCGTTCAGAACAAAATCCACGCCAAGGAAGAACACAGCCATGATCACAACCATAATAAACACCATAAGAGAGGTGATTCCCGCTTCTTTAGGCGTCGGCCAGGTCACTTTGGACCCTTCCTGCCGTACCTGGCGGACAAATTCACCCGGGGTGGTCTTCGCCATAGTGTGTCCTTCTTTCTAGCTCATAAGCCCGCGCTTAGAGCCTATAAAGCGCAGGCTTTTCAAAACCTTATCAATTCAGCACTCAAAAGCAGCTGCTCTCTCTTCCGGCTTGGCAGGGGCGGAGGGACTCGAACCCCCGACACCCGGTTTTGGAGACCGGTGCTCTACCAACTGAGCTACGCCCCTAAAGCCATAAGCGCTTCTCGTGAGGGGTGCGGTTTAACGCCCCTACCCCCAGCATGCAAGCACTTTTTTTGCCATTTTTAAAATGGCTTAGCGGGGCAACCTCAAAACTCGGAACCCGCGCAAGAAAATGGGCCGAACAGGCCGGCCCACTTTCGAGTTCTTGTCGCTTACGCGATGATTTTAGCTACAACGCCGGCGCCAACGGTACGGCCACCTTCGCGGATTGCGAAGCGGAGGCCTTCATCCATGGCGATCGGAGCGATCAGCTCAACAGTCAGGTTCACGTTGTCACCAGGCATTACCATTTCGGTGCCTTCTGGCAGTTC
>NZ_JBHSCR010000033.1:0-25669 GCF_042651265.1 Kordiimonas lipolytica
TGCTGATCGGCGGTGATGGTGCGGACACCTTCTTCTTCGGCAACAATCACGGCAATGATGTTGTGGACGATTTCGACACCGCGTTTGATACCCTCTATCTGGTGAACACAAATACGGACTTCACATCGATTGACGATGTTCTGGCTGCCAGCCAGGAAACAACAGCCGGCGGTGAAGACGGCGTCTTGATCGACACCGGAGATGGCTCTTCCGTGTTCCTGGTGGGACTAACCTTATCGGACCTCCAATCCGCCACGTTGGACCTCTAGCTGCATTCGGTTACTGTGGCGCTGGGGGAGCTTCGGCTCTCCCTTTTTCTATGTCCACTCCTGGCGAGAGAGCGACCACCAAAGTGGTCGCTCTGAGTGTCTGCTTTTAGATTTCCAGCTGCTCAGCAACTTCGAGGGCATCATCGACATCAATACCAAGATAGCGAACCGTACTTTCCAATTTCGAATACCCCAAGAGTAGCTGTACCGCCCTAAGGTTCTTGGTTTGCTTGTGGATGAGCGGAGCCTTGGTACGCCTGAGCGAGTGCGCTCCATAGCTGCTTGGGTCCAGTCCAATATCACTGATCCAGGCTTTCGTCGCCCTGGCATATTGACGCATTGAGGGGTGCCGAGTTCGATCGATCCGGCTGGGGGAAGAGATAGTCTGAATTCCCCAACCCAGACTTCGCGATCCACTTCAAAATGGATTCCCGAGCTTGGACTTGCTTCGAGATTTCAAATCGGACCGGATTACCTGTCTTTTGCTGCAGTACCATTGCGCGACGCTTCACCTCTGAGCCTTCGCAAACATCCGAGACCTTGAGCTTCACTAAATCACAGGCGCGCAACTTGCTGTCGATCGCTAGATTGAATAGAGCAAGATCACGAACCGCAGCCTTCAATTGCAGGCGAATGCGGATCGCCCCAATCTCCTTCAGTTTGAGAGGTGGCTTTTGCCCTATCAGTTTGCCTTTGTTCCAGGGCTGATGGGCATTTCCGTGATGAAAGAAGAGTTTCATGATCTGTCTCCTTTATGATCAGGAAACAGTCATTCTACTCCTATCAACCTAGCGCACTTTCTGGCCCTCTGCGGTCATTACTTCACCACCCAAATTGCATGCGAAGCCCAACAGTATGGCCGCTTTGGTGTGTGTCGCCGTCAGTGCTGAAATCCGTGGCACTGATCATGAGGCGCACGTTTTCTGTCACGTACCAGTTCAAGGACGCCGACCAGTTACGGCCATAGGTGCCCAAACCGCCAGCGCGCAGGTCGAGGCGGCTATAGCGGACGGCGACTTCCCAGGCGCCCATACTGCCTTCTGTCACCGGTCGTGAAGGCTGAAGGCCTTCAATTTCCCCGCCCCGGCGTCATAGGCCCGGTGTTCACCCGTCAGTACATAGCTTGCGGCAATGTGACCGCCGTCATAGCTGTGGGCCTCCCTGCCTTTCGTGCGAAGGCCGCCATATTCGGCGTCGAAAAGCCAGGGCCCGCTGGAGGTCGCAAGCTCAATGTTGGCATGGCGGTAATGGTCCGCCTCAACGAGGCCACTGGCAAACATCCTGCCGCCGTCAAGCCAGGCTTCCGGCCGGGCCGACAGGAACAGCAGATTGTCGTCTTCATCGCGGTAATAGGCCGACAGGCCCACATGCAGGAACGCCTCTTCCGCCAGAATGGGTGCATAGGTGGCACGCGCATGCAGGCCCCAGCCATTGGTGTCGGCGGTATCATCGTTGAGGTCATCAAACGACACGCCCGTCTGCACACTCCAATTGCCGCCACCGGTTTGAAGAAACACGCCAAGCTGGCCGCCAGTGCCCACCTCAAACGCGTTGGAGGCCAAGCTGCGTTCCGGCAGGCCGCCGACCGTCTCGCTCGTCGCCGCCGAAAGAGTATGATAGATCTTCAGATAGCCAAAAGAGAGCGCCATATTGTCGCCCAGGCGATAGCGTACAAAACTGTCATCCAGGCTGACATCCCCGCTTGATGACACCGCAAGTTCAACCTGCGTGTCCAGGCGCTCGGACAATCGCGCCTTTATCCCGGTTTTCAAAGCCCGCAGGCCATTGCCTGCCGACAGCTGTTGATTGTCGGCCGCATGGACATCCAGGGCATCCAGCTGCAGCAGGCCGAAAAAATCAATGTCGCCCGCAAAAACTGCCCCGCTTCCGCTGCAAAAGGCCACAAGCCCTCCAGCGAGGGTGCTTGCACACCACCGTCTTGTCATCATGAATTCCATCATATTGAGGGCCTGTCGGCCCGGTTGTCAGCTTCAGGAAACCTTCCGCAGGAATGTTTCAAGACAGTCGAAATAGGCTTCCGGTTCCTCGAAGAACGGCATGTGGGAGCTGTTCTTGAAAATCCGAACTTCCGAATTCGGAAGCGCATGGTGCATTTCCGCCGTGCCGGCCGGTGTCAGTTCGTCATACAAGCCGCTCAACAACAAGACGGGCACTGTGATCCGGTGCATGTCCGGTATGCGGTTCCAATCCTTCATATTGCCCGTGTAAGTGAATTCGTTCGGGCCCTGCATGGTCATATAAGGCCCCATGTTCCAGTCCTCGAGCGACCGGTTCACCGCTGCCGGCCATTCATCCAGCCGGCATACATGGCGGTAGTTCAGTATGGTGATGGCGGCCTGATATTCTGGATGGTCGAGTGTCCCCTCTGCCTCATGACGCTGCATCATGGCAACGGTTTCCGGCCCCAGGGCCTCGCGCAACCGGTTCAGTTCCCGCACAAGATGCGGGATGTTGCAATTGCCATTGGCAAGAATGAGGGACTTCAGCTTTTCCTGATGGGTCAGCGCATATTCCGTGCCCATCCAGGTCCCCCAGGACTGGCCAAGGAAATGAACCTTCCCCAGCTCTAGCACCTTCCTAACCTGTTCGGCTTCCGCCACATAGCGCTCCAGCGTCCACAGGCTCGCATCCTCCGGCCGGTCGGACTGGCCGCAGCCAAGCTGGTCCCACGCCACCACGCGAAAGCCCCGGTCCGCCATCACGCTGTGGCTATCGCGCACATAGTCGCACGGCAGGCCCGGCCCGCCATTGGCGCAGAACAGCACATCGTCGCCCGCGCCAAAACTGTAGGCCACCACATCATAGCCTTCCACAAGGCGGACACGGATTATATCGTCCGGTTTTCTCTCCGGCACTGACGTCTTAGGGTTGGCACTGGGCGCATTCATCGTCACCTCCACTGTTTACATATCTGAACCCAAATCGCCCGAACACGACACTGGCATTGGCCGCCGATTGCTGCTATAAATTATAGGCGATTAAATCTGTTAACAATATTGGCTACTATTTATCATATGGCAAGGAAAAACACAGCGGAAGCGGCAGAAATTGGCGTCGCACAGCAATTGCAGGCGGATATTCTGGGAGAATATTTCCGTCCGGGGGAGTGGCTTAAGCAGGCTGACATCGAAAATCGGTATAAAGCGAACCGATTCGAGGTAAGGATGGCGTTGTCCGCGCTGGCCGCCAAACACCTGATCGACCATGTCCCGAACCGCGGGTACAGGGTGATCAACCCGTCAGACCGTGAGCGGGCCGAACTCTATGAAGTGCGGACCATTCTGGAAACCGCTGCCGGGCGCCTCGCGGTGCAGAAATGCTCCGACGACGACGTGGCCGAGCTGAGCCAGATGGTGGAAGACTTTGAAGCCGCGATCGATACCGCCAGCCGGGCAGAACTGACCGACCTCAACATGGCCTTCCATAACAGGTTCTACTCAATAGGTGGCAACGACCTGTTGATCACTCAAATCCGGGAACTGCGGGATCGCGGCCTTCCCGGTCGGGAAGGCGGCTGGGAAACGGTTGCTGGCATGCGAGCCAGTAACGAGGATCACCGTCAGATGGTCGAAATGCTGCGCAGCCGGGACGGCGATGGATTGAACTATACCATCTATCGGCACCTCAATCGCTGGCGGGAATTCTCGAAGCCGGTAACGGACGAAAAGTCCTGAGCACTCTCAGGCGGGGGAAAGCTTCCCCGCCAACGCCCTCTGGAACAGGTCCGCCAATCCTTCCCGGCTGATCGGGCATGGGTTTCCCCCCATCGACGGATCTGCCTCTGCGGCTGCCGCAAGCGCGGGAATATCTTCTTCCCGAACACCAAGCACTTCGGCTGAGTTCGGGATATCAAACAGCGCCCGGAAGTCCATCACCCATTCATACACACTATCGAACCCGGGATTCTCCAAACCCAGAAAGGCCCCCAGCCGCGCCATTTTCTCCGCGATGGCAGGCCGGTTCCTCAGCATCACATAGGGCAGGAATACCGCGTTCGCTAGCCCATGATGCGCGCCATAGAAGGCCCCCACGGGATGGCTGAGCGCATGAACCGCACCAAGCCCCTTCTGGAAAGCGGTTGCCCCCATGCTGGCAGCCACCAGCATATGGGTGCGGGCCTCGATATGACCGGGTTCCGAATAGGCCACCGGCAGCCACGCCTTGATCAGCCGCATCCCTTCAAGCGCGATCCCATCTGCCATCGGATGATAGCCGGGGGCGCAATAGGCCTCGAAACAGTGGGTGAAGGCATCAAGTCCCGTCGCAGCCGTGAGACCTGCCGGCAGGCCAACCGTCAACTCAGGGTCTGACAACACCGCCACTGGCAGCATTGTCGGGTGAAAGATGATCTTCTTCTCATGGGTGTCCGGGAAGGTAATGACGGAAGCCCGCCCCACTTCGGACCCTGTACCGGCCGTTGTCGGCACGGCGATCACAGGCGCCACCCCGGCTTCGTTCACCCGCATCCAATTGTCGCCCGCGTCTTCAAAATCCCGCAGCGGGCGATCCTGCCCGGCATAAAGGGCGATCGCTTTCCCTGCATCAAGGCCACTTCCGCCCCCAAGCGCCACTACACCGTCATGCCCGCCGCTCCGAAACGCCACCGCCCCTTCTTCCACATTCGTGACCGTGGGGTTGCTGTCGACAGCATCAAAAAGCGCAGCTTGCACCCCCGCATCACCAAGTTGCCTCATGATCGCCACGGTGAACGGAAGGCTCGCGGTGCCTCTGTCCGTCACCACCAACGGCTTGGCTATGCCGAACTGCGCGCACAATGCCGCCAGTTCCCGCACGCGGCCCGCGCCGACGCGCACCGCCGTGGGATAGTTCCAGTTTGCTGAGAAATTTACCTGTTCCGATGTCATGGCAATAGGCCCTAAGAATATTTGAAGTTGAAAGATTTTGGCCGCGTCATGGCATCATAGCCATAGCGCGACAGGGTGCAGCCCTTGCCGGTATCCTTGACACCCACCCACGCCAGGGCAGGTTCAAGCGCGTCACACCGGTTCATGAACACGGTACCCACCTCAAGCTTGTCCGCAATCTTCAGGGAGGCCGCTTCATCACGGGACCAGATGCTGGCCGTCAGGCCATAAGGGCTGTCATTCATCAGGCCGATCGCCACCTCATCGCTTTCCACCGGCATGATGCCCACGACCGGCCCGAAGGTTTCCTCTGTCATGATGGACATGGAATGGTCCACATCCACCAGAATCTGGGGTGCCACATAAGGTGTTCCGGCCTTGGCCATGCCAAAGGCTGCCTCATCCACCAGCGGCGTCGCACCTGCGGCGATGGCTTTCGCAATTTCGCTCCTGATGTGACTGGCCGCGGCCACATTCACCACCGGCCCCAACGTGGTCGCCAGGTCCATCGGGTTGCCCAGACGATAGCCCTTCACAATAGCCGCGCAGGCCTCGACAAATTCCTGATACCGATGCGCCGCCACATAAATGCGTTCAATGCCGCAGCATGACTGACCCGAATTGAACATGGCACCATCCACCAGCCCTTCGGCCGCAGCCTGGATGTCTGCGTCTGCGCGCACATAGGCCGCGTCCTTGCCGCCCAACTCCAGCCCCATGCTGAGGAACCGGCCAGCCGCCGCTGTTTCCATTTCCTTGCCGCCCGCGACAGAGCCGGTGAAGGCGACATGATGGATGTTGGTCTCTCGAACAACGGCAGTTGTTGTCTCACGGCTCAGATGCAGGCACTGGAACAGGCCCGCAGGCAGGCCTGCCGCCTCGAAAGCCTCCGCGAACCGCTCGCCAATCAATGGGGTCTGCGCTGACGGCTTCAGCACCACCGCGTTCCCTGCGGCGAGCGCCGGGATGATGACATTCACAGCCGTCAGATACGGATAGTTCCAGGGACTGATAACCAGCACCACCCCAAGGGGTGCCCGGCGGATGAAATGATGCTGCCCTTCAGGGGCCTGGCGCGGCAGGTCGGCCAGCGCCTCCTCTGCAATGGAGAGCATATAGCGCGCACGGGTGGCCATGCCGGCAATCTCACCCGGTGTCTGGCTGATGGGTCGCCCCATCTGCAATGTGATCTCGCGCGCCAGGTCATCGGTGTGGGCCACCATATGGTCCACAGCCCTGCCAAGCAGCGTCACCCGGTCTTTCACCGGCACATCCGCCCACACGGCTTGCACGGCACCGGCTTTATCAATACAGGCAAATGCCTGATCGTTCTCAACATAGGGCCGCTCGACAACGATCTGGCCATCAATGGGGGAAACGGTTTTTACTGACATACTACTGACCCACACCTAGATAATTTCGAAATATCGATTGAGTTCCCAATCGGTGACATGCTTGCGGAATTCACGCTCCTCCCACTCCCGCGTGGCGGCAAAATGGTCGACAAAGGCATCACCGAACCAGTCGCGCGCCGCCTCGCTTGCCCGCAAGCGCTGGGCCGCGTCCCACAGCGTCAGCGGCAACTTGTGCTCGTCGCCCACTGAGATGTCATAGGCATTGCCTGTCTTCGGTTCGCCGGCGTCGCGACCATTCTCTATCCCCCACAAGCCGGAAGCGATGGCCGCCGCAAGTGCCAGATACGGGTTGGCGTCCGCCGCAGAAATCCGGTATTCGACCCGCTGGCTTTTCTTGCTGCCCGGGATCACCCGCAGGGCGCAGGTGCGGTTTTCCACTCCCCAGGTAGATGTGGTGGGTGCCCAGAAGCCGGGGATCATCCGCCTGTAGGCATTGATGGTGGGGGCAATCATCGCCAGTATTTCCGGCATCATATCGCGCTGGCCGGCAACGAACTGGCGCATGACCGGGCTCATCCGGTACTCAGCCTTCTCGTCAAAGAACGCCGACTGGTCACCCTTCCATAAAGACAAATGCATATGGCCGCTCTGGCCGGGCCACTGCTGGCAGCTTTTCGCCATGAAAGTGGCCATCTTGCCGTGAGCACGGGCCACTACCTTGGCCATCAACTTGAAAAGCGCCGCATTGTCTGCGGCCGCCAGGCCGTCATTCACAGTGAGCGCGGCTTCCAGGACGCCGGCGCCGGTTTCCTCGTGCAGCCCCTCAATCCGAATGCCCATATCCGCCGCGCCTTTCAGAAGCGCCTGATAGAAGGCTGCATGCTCGCACGAGCGCAGCGCCGAATAGCCAAAGGCCCCGGGCGAAATGGGTTTCAGATTGCGAAACCCCTTTTCCCGCGCGCTTTCCGGCGATTCATCGAATACGAAAAACTCATATTCGATGCCCGCCTTGACGGTATAACCCATGTTTTCGGCACGCTTCAGCACGCGTTGCAGCAGATTTCGTGGGCAGATTTCGGCCGCCTTGCCGGTAAACTCCGCCAGAAAGAAGGGCGTCCCGCCTTCTGCCTCAAGCGTCCGGTAGCTTTCGGGCACAATGCGGGCCTGTGCGTCTGGGTAACCGGTATGCCATCCGGTGAAAGATACATTGTCATACAGCTGGTCGTTCATGTCCCAGCCCATCACCACGTCACAAAAACCGAACCCACCGTCGAGTGCCGAGAGGAATTTGTCAGCCGACAGATATTTGCCCCGAAGGATACCATCGATATCGAACAGCCCAATCTTCACATGACGGTCCCTGTTCTCGGATATCAGGTCCCTGACCTCTGCCAAGCTTAACATTCTGCACACTCCGTAATTCAAAGCTTTAAAATAGTAGCCAATTTATACGCCAATTAAATGAGGCCCGCAACAGCTAACTGAACACTGGGAAACACCAAGGTAATCGCTACAGCTGGAAATTGGTGATACTGGCATCAAAACGGCCGTAGCCGTCATAGTCGAGCAGGTCATACAACTGCTCACGCGTCTGCATATCCGGGATAACGCCTTCCTGGCTACCGTCCCGCGCAAGAACATCAAGGCCCCGCTCCATGGCCGCCATGGCGAGACGCAACAGGGTGACCGGATAGATCATCATATTGTACCCCAGATTGCGCAATTGATCGAGCGACAGCAAGGGCGACTTTCCAAACTCGGTCATGTTTGCCAGAAGCGGTACATCGATTGCCGCCCGAAATGCCTCAAACTCTGCCTCATTCGCCAGCGCCTCCGGAAAGACCGCGTCGGCACCCGCATCCACATAGGCCCTCGCCCGCTCGGTAGCGGCATCAAGCCCTTCAAGGGCGCGGGCGTCAGTGCGTGCCATCAACAGAAAACTATCATCGGCGCGTATCTCGCGCGCGGCGCGGATTTTGCGGCACATATCCTCCACGGGCACCAGTTCCTTGTTGTCAAGGTGCCCGCACCGCTTGGGCAGGCGCTGGTCTTCAAGATGGCAGCCCGCGAGCCCGGCCGCCTCAAGCGCCGCCACCGTGCGCGCCACATTGACGGGTTCGCCAAAGCCAGTATCCGCATCCACAAGTGTGGGTAATGCTGTTGCGGCCGATATGGCACCGCTGGCGCCGATCACCTCTGTCGCGGTGGTGAGGCCGATATCCGGCAGCGCCTGCTGGGCGGAAAGTACAGCCCCCGACACATAGCAGCCATCAAATCCTTTCCGTTCAATAAGCTTTGCACACAGGGGCGAAATCGCACCCGGAAACCGCAGCATCTTGCCTGATGCCAGTCCTGCACGAAAGGTCTGGCGCTTTGCCGCCACACTGACGAATGCCTGTTGCATCAGAATATCGCCTCGTTGGTGATCTGGAGCAGATCATGGGACGACAGCTCTGGCACCAGCGCATCCAGCTCCCCTGCCGTCAGGTCATTCAATCTTGCCGCAGATGCCAGAAACAGGTCCTGAGCACCGACAGTCAGTATCCCGCCTGTAAGGCTCCTGAATTTACCGATATATTCCGGTCGGCCATATGGCGCGGCACCAGCAGGATGCGCGTCGGCGACTGCCAGTTCGTCCTCGATCAGGCTGCCGTTTTTCATCAGGATTTCCACACGCCCACCAAAGGCGCGCTCACGCGGGTCTGCCGCATGGTAACGCGCGGTCCAGCCTGCATCCTCAACGGTTGAGATCTTTTGCCACAGGCGCCCGGTCTCGGGCCTCGCCGCCCGGGCGGGCAAATAGGATCTCTCGTGATGCCAGCATCCGTCCTCAAGCGCGACGGCAAAGATATACATGATGGAATGGTCCAGCGTTTCGCGGCTGGCCAGCGGGTCCATCTTCTGCGGGTCCCCGGCTCCCGTGCCGATCACATGATGGGTATGGTGGCTGGTATGGATGGCAATCGATGCAACCTCTTCCAGATCGACGATCCGAGCGCGCATCCGCAGGGCCAGATCGATCAGCGCCTGGCTTTGATATTCCGCCGAATACGCCTTCGTGTAACTTTCAAGAATGGAGCGGGCGGGCGCGCCTTCTTTCGGCAATTGTACCGTATACTCATGCCCTGCCCCGCCAAGCAGCCGGGCGATGATGCTGTCCTCGCCCTCATAAATGGGCGACGGCGATGTTTGCCCTCGCATGGCGCGGTCCACGGCTTCAACGGCCAGCTTGGCGGCATGGGCTGGTGCATAGGCCTTCCAGCTGGAAATCTGTCCCTTGCGGGACTGCCGGGTGCTACAGGACACATGCACCGCATGCTGCACTGCCTGATAGATCACCTCCCGGCCAAGCCCCAGAAGGGCGCCGATCCCCACAGCAACCGACGCGCCCAGATGGGCGACATGATCGATTTTGTGGGCATGCAGGCAGATGCCGCGGGTCAGGGCGATCTGAACCTCATAGGCCACCGCAATGGCGCGTAACAAGCTTCGTCCCGACGCACCGCACTGCTGCGCCACAGCCAGAAGCGTCGGGATATTGTCGGCCGGATGGGAATAGTCCGCCGCCAGATAGGTATCGTGGAAATCCAGCTCCCGCACCGCAACGGAATTGGCCCAGGCTGCCCAGGACGCATCAACCCGCACCATGGGCGATACACCGAAAAGTGTCGCACCACCAGCGCGCGGGAACGCGAGAGCCTGGGCCCGCGCGGCGGCCACTGGCGTGCGGTTCAGGGCGGCAACGGCCACCCCGGCATTATCGATCAGGCGGTTGATCACCATATCTGCCACAGCGTCATCCGGCTGCGGGGCGAAGGCCACACCCGCCAGCTTCCAGGCAAGTTCGTCGTGCCTCGGGTGCTGTTCATGCGCGGCCCAGGTGCGGACCGTGTGAAGCGCTGGTGTCATGCCCCCACCGCCTCCAGACGCTGGCGGGCACTATCCAGCCCGGCCTGCAGGCCCGCCTTCAGCGCGCCGTGCTCGTTGGTTACCACCATCATGCTGGCGCCGTGGTCACAGGCAAAGCGTTGTTCAGCTTCCGACCAGGCAGGAAAAATCCAAGGTTTGCCAGCCGCCCTGGCAGCCGCCGCAATGCGGACAATGTCTGCAAAATCCGCTGGTGATTGTTCGTATGCCGGCCGGCCCCGTGACAGGGCGAGATCTGTCGGGCCAACAAACAGGCCGTCCACCGTGGGCAGGGCCGCGATGGCCTCCACATCCTCCAGGGCACCCGCGGTTTCGATCATGACATAACAGGGCTTGCGCGTGTCCTCGACCCGATAGAAGGACGCGGACGCGGGCCTGTACCCGAACACTCGTCCACCAGACGCCCCCCGGCACCCCAGCGGCGGATATTTCGCATAGGCCGTCACATCGCGGGCGTGTCCATAGTCCCGCACCTGGGGGATCAGCACGGCCGCCGCGCCCCGGTCGAGCGCTTCCATCACAAAACGGCCCTCGGGCGCCCCGGCTTTTACAACCGGCAGCACGCCCAGGGCAGCCGCGAACCCAACCAGGGCGTCAAGAGCCGTCGGGTCAAAAATACCATGCTCCAGATCGAACACTGCAAAATCAGCCCGCAGGTCCTTGGCCATTTCGATCACCGCCGTGTTGGCGGTCGCGAGCCACACCCCCAGCTTCATACTGTACCTCTTTTGAGTTGCTCACCGCCTGCAACCCGAACATTGGGGCGCACGTTTCGGTATGTCAGGTCTGCCGGGCTGGCTGTGTTCAACCCTGGCGATTTCACAATGATGGTGCCGCGTGCGATCCCGTCGAAATCCGCGCGGTAATGGACCGAACTTTTCAGTGCCAGAATTCCGGCCTCGGCGGGCTCAACGCCCACATGGCGGAACATGGCCTGATCGGCCGCCTGCTGCCGGACGCTGGAAAGCACCACCCGCACCCCGCCGACTTCAAGGCAGGCCATGGGGCCAAGAGCGAAACTGCACCCTTTGTAAAAGGGGCCGGTCCCAGCGAAATTACCGCTACCGAGCGCCATCACCCTGGCCCGCCCCCGCAGGGGCAGTTCCTGCCCCGGGCAGGATTTTGCCCCAATAGATGCCACGAACGCGCCACCCACCCCCACCTTGTGGGCCTGCAATGCCGTTTCGGGGTCATACAGCACGCCCATCACGGCCCTGCGGCACCCCCCTTCGATCATGGCCCGCAACAGGCCCACCGTATCCCCCGCTGCACCGCCGCCCGGATTGTCCTGCGTGTCGATCAGCAGGAGGGGACCATGCCCATGCCTCCCCTCCTGCGCTGCCGCCACGGCCTCGCGCGGCGACATCGTCTGAAGCGTGAATTCCTTTTCACGCGCGGCCAGAAGCCCGGCAGACTGGTGCGCCACGGCCTCGGCCAGTTTTCTATCGGGCGCATAAGTCACAATCGCAGGCCCGGTCTCGAACGCATCAGCCAGCGGAAAACCCGCGGCAAATTCGATCCTGGCGCCTGTATCCCTTTCCAGTTTCCGCAGGCCAGCCATCAGGGCGGCAACGGGGCCATCCAGTGTAGCCTGCGTGCCAAGTGGCAATAGAAATGGTATTGGCTGCAAAATCTTTTCCGGTCGGCTTCCCTCAAGCAGCCCTGCCAGATACCCCGCCGCCCGCCGCCCGGTATCTGCTATATCCACATGGGGGTAGGTGCGGTAGAGCGCCAGCATATCTGCCGCAGCCACCATGTGCTCAGAGATATTGGCGTGGAAATCAAGGACTGCGACAATCGGCACGTCCGGTCCTACCAGCGCGCGCACCCGGCCCAGCAACACACCATCGGCATCCGTCTCCGTTTCCGAAACCATGGCACCGTGAAGGTCCAGGAACACGGCATCCACCGGCATGGCCAGCTCAAGACGCGCCAAGAGATCAGTCGATATGCTATCATAAGCGCCCCCTTCCACCACGCCGGAGGGACCGGCGGAACACCAGAGGAGCGGCGTAATCTCCCAGGCTTTCTCCTGGGCGGCCTTCAGAAAACCGGCCATCGCAATATTCGACTGTCCAAAGGCAGCAAGCATTGCTTCCCCAACAACCATTCCCGGCCAGGCATCCGCAGCCTCAAAGGCCGACAGGCCTGTCAGCCCCGGCGCGAAACTGTTGGTTTCATGCAGAAAGCCTGCAACAGCCACCTTGGTCATGCGCCACACCGCCCGTTGACAGGGTCCTGCATGGCAGTGGGGGCGGGCGGTTCGAACCTGCGGTCATGGTTCAGGCTCATGATTGACGACCGCGCCCGAGTAACCTCATCCAGATCGATGGCGCCCATGGAAACACCAACCTCGGTCCCGGCATCGGCAATAACCCGCCCCCAGGGATCGACGATCAGGGAATGGCCATAGCTATGCCGGGTACCATAATGATGCCCGGTTTGTGCCGGGGCGATGACGAAACAGCCATTCTCGATGGCGCGCGCCCGCAAAAGGGAATGCCAGTGCGCTTCGCCCGTGGCTTGCATGAAAGCGGCAGGCACCGACAGAATGGTCGCTCCCGCCTTGGCAAGGCTGCGATACAGGTGCGGGAAACGCACATCATAGCAGATGCTCATACCCATCACCGCGCCAAACAGCGACACCAGCTTGGCCCTGGTACCGGGACGATACAGGTCGGACTCGCGTGACATTTTCTGTCCCGGCACCTTGGCGTCAAACATATGAATCTTGTCATAGTGGCTGACAAGATCACCCTTGGGGTTAACCAGTAGCGACCGGTTTACCATGAGGCCATTTTCATCCCTGGCCGTCAGCGAGCCGATCAGCATCCAGACCCTGTGGCGCTCCGCCCTGCTCTGCAGCATCCTGAAGGCACTATGATCGTCCAACGGCTTGGCATGCGCCTTCATCGCGTCATTGTCGTCGCTCAGAAACTCACATGCTTCGGGCAACGCCACGGTGTCGGCACCGCGATGTACGGCCTCATGGATCAGGTCATCCAGGCAGGCCAGATTGCCCTGAAGGTCGTCGGTGGCACAATTCTGGATACAGGCAACATTGATGATATGGACCATCGCGACCTCCTATTCCTAAGCGGGGAAAGCAATGCAATCTTCAGGGGTGAAACTGATATCCACTTGGCTTCCCTCAAGATTTTGCTCCGCCTCCATGCGCAGTTCGGTACCGCAGACATCCAGAATATACTGGAACCGCGCGCCCAGGTAATCGCGGTCACGAATTGATGCGGTAAGCGCATTGCTGCCATCTGGCACACCACTGCCATTCACAAGACGAATATTTTCAGGTCGCACTGCTACACGCACCGCCTTGCCTTTCATGACTCCAGGGCGGGCCTTGGCCCGAATAGACACTCCTTCTGCAAGTGAAATGCTGACGGCCCCATCCGCGCCGTCGCCTGCGAACCCGTCAATGAAGTTGCTGGCGCCGATAAAGTCGGCCACGAAGGGCGAAACCGGCCTGCTGTAGATTTCCTCGGGCGTACCCAATTGCACCAGCTTGCCCCCCTCCATCACCGCAATGCGGTCGCTCAGCGTCAGGGCCTCGATCTGGTCGTGGGTGACATAGATGGTTGTCAGGCCAAGGCGCCCCTGCAGTTCCTTGAGCCAGCGGCGGGCCCGAATCCGCAACTTGGCATCCAGGTTTGAAAGCGGTTCATCCAGCAGCATCAAGCGCGGTTCATAAACCAGTGTGCGGGCCAATGCCACGCGCTGCTGCTGGCCACCAGACAGTTCGTGCGGATACCGGTCCTGATAGGTTTCCATCTCCACGAGCGCCAACGCGTCAGTGATGCGCTTCTGCTGTTCGGATTTACCGATTTTCCGAATTTCCAGCGGAAAGGCCAGATTGTCGCGGACCGTCATATGCGGCCACAAAGCGTAAGACTGGAACACCAGGCCGCAATTGCGTTTCTCAGGCGGCATCATGGCCTGCTGTTTGCCGTCGTAAAACACTACATCATCCACCAGAATGCGCCCGCTTGTGGGCCGGTCAAGGCCCGCGACAGCAAACAGGGTGGTTGACTTGCCGCATCCGGATGGCCCCAGAAGCGTCAGGAATTCCCCGTCTTCAACCGTGATGCTGACATTGTCAACGGCTTTCACGGCGCCGAAATGCTTGCACAGGTTATCAATAATCAGCTTACCCATAAGCTTTCACTCCCAACAGTTTGCGGGCAAAGACCACAAAAGTGATTGTTAAAATGATTTGGATGACCGCCAGCGCGGCTACCGGGCCACTGTCGCCATTGACCCAGAATTGCAGCATCGTGGTGCCCAGGATTTCGCTGCCGGGCGCAAACAGGAAGGCTGCAGACGCATATTCCTTCAGGAAGGACAGGAACAGGAGGACATAAGCCCCGAAAAGCGCCGGGCGGAGAAGCGGCAGAATGATCTTGCGCTGGGTGCTCCACCAATCTGCCCCCACGGTACGCGAGCTTTGGTCCAGATCCTTCGACAGCTGCATCAGCGCCGGTGAAATGGCCCCGAAAGCCGTGGGGATCGTGCGCATGGTGAAGGCCAGGATCAGGATCCAGATGGTGCCGTGAAGCGGCCCGAGGAAAGGGAACAGCAGCATGCCCCAGAAGAAGCCGATGCCCGCGACAATGCCTGGCACAGCCCGCGGATAAAGGGCGACATACTCGAGCACCTTCCGGAACCGGAAACCCGATCGATGAATGATCACCGTGATCAGGCTGACAAAGCCCACGGCAAACGCAGCGCCAATCCCGGCCACCAACAGGCTGTTGGTGATTGACCGCTGATAGGCGTCATATTCGAAAATCAGCGCGAAATTATCGAGGGTCAGCAACTCCCATGGCGCCAGAAGCGGTGTCAGGAAAGTGGTGAAGGCCCTGAGCCCAAGCCCGCCAACGGTCACGAAAAGCGTCAGCCCGAAATAGACCGCCAGCACGGCGGAGACCGCCCAGCGGTAGCGCCCAAGGTCGAATATCTTCGGGCGCGTGGCCTTGCCTTTCACCGTGACAAACCGGCCGGCCTTTTTCAAAAGTTTGGACTGCAGATAGATCAGGATACTGATCATTACCAAGAGGAAACAGGCGGCCGCGCCGATCAGGCCATAGTCTGGATTGGAACCACTGTATCCCTGCGTATAGAGAAAGGTGGTGAAGAAGTCCTTGCCTACCGGCGTCCCCAGAATGAGCGGCACGGACAGCATTTCAAGGCACCCGATGAAATTCAGCATGGCGCTATAGGTAATGGCGGGACGCAACAAAGGCACCGTGACCCGGCGCAACACCGTAAAGGGCCCGGCGCCAACAGTTCTGGCAGCGTCTTCAAGCGACGCATCGGCCCGCGCCACCGAGGACGCACAGAAAAGATGCACCAACGGCGCTTGCGCTGCACCCGCCACGATGGCCATGCCGGCCATTGTATACAGATCCCACGGCTTGCCACCGATCCAGCCCTCGACCAGCAGCGTCACATAGCCCGAAGGCCCATACATCATGAACCAGCCAAAGGCCAAAACCAGATGAGACACATACATGGGCCACAAGACCACTTCACCGAAAAACTTTTTGCCCGGTATGTTGGTACGACCGATGAACACAGCGGTGGACACGCCGATAATACCCGCGATGACGGTTGTCACCGCCGACAGGACCACCGAGTTCTTGAAAGCTTCATAGAATTTGGGGTTGGCGAACAAGCGGCTGAAATTATCCAGCGTCAGGATCGCCTGCCCGTCATAGATGGGTTTGTCGAGCATCGCCTGATACATGATGGGCACAAGGGGTACCGCCACCAGTATCAGCGCAATAACCGCGACAGAATACTGGATCAGTTTCGCCCTGGAAAAAACCACACCGAACGGCTGTTCTTCAGATACTGCTGCATTTTGCATAACATACTCTCCGTTGGGCCGATGCTTTCAGGTTTGCATCGGCCAACGTGGTTGAACCTCAGTTTTTGATGCGGAAAGCCTGCTTCCAACGGGCGAGAAATACATCACGCTGCTCATAGGCTTCGGGGTCATATTCCACATGGATGATATTCTCCTCGCCGATCTCATCGACGATCCCTCCATAAGAAAGATATGGCACTTCATCCTTCCCGACGTCCGGGCGATACGGCGTCAGCCCGCCTTTGCCAACGGCCACCTGGCCATCATGCGAAAGGATATAATCCAGCATCAGGCGCGCCGAATTCGGGCTTTCCGCCCCCGTTGTCACCCCCATGCCGCGATGGAAAACAGGGGTACCGTCCTCGATCAGGCTCCATCCCATAATCTTGTCGCGGCCCGCCTGGTTCATCCGCTGGAACACTGTGATACCGGAGACAAAATAGCCCGCTACATATTCACCGCTCGTCACCTTCTCCACCATCACGGCACCACCACTTTCGGACCGCGTGAGGCTGCCCAGGTCGTCGAAAAGCGGCCAGGCCGCATCCCCAAACGCCTTCGTCACTGACCAGTGAATATCATAGGCGAAGGAATGGCTGGTGGCGTTATAAGTTGTCACCTTATCGCGATACCGACCACCTTCTTCCGTCAACTCCCGGATATCGGCCAGGCTGTCGGGCGCATCCTTCAAAAGCAGCTTGTTATGAATGATCACCATCGGATCTGCAGAGATCGTGTAAAGCCCTGGCAGCGGCCGGCTCCACTCCGGCATCTTTTCGACTTCAGGTGACGAGTACTGCGCCAACCCGCCTTTCGCAGCGAACCGGTACCAGCCGTCAGGCGCACCGGTCACGATCAGGTCTGCCGTCCGCTTGCCTACAGAGCTTTCCGAATAGTAGCGCTCGAAGCTTGTGGATGGCCCCAGGTCAATGCTCTCGATCTTGATCCAGGGATATTTTTTCGAGAAGCCCACAAAGATATCCCGCCAATTATATTCTGCGATATTCGAATAGATCAGAAGACTGCCCTCGGACCTGGAAGCCTCCACCATCGCCTCATAGTCTGCCGGGTAATAGTCGGGCACATCTGCCGCGCCGGCCCCTGCCAGGGAAAGCCCACACACCAACACAGACGCTATAAACGCCGTTCTCAAACTCCCAAGCTCCACAATTTCCTCCTAAGAATGACTCAATATCAAAATAGTAGCCAATTTATGCGCCACACGCAACAGATTTCTTCCTGGGGCGCCGCCGCAGCCAGAGAAGCCCGCCAACGACAGGCAACACGGACAGCGCCAGCCCCACCACCAGCGTGACCAGTTGCCCGAACACCCCCATTGCCTTCCCGGTATGCAGCGGATACATCCAGCCAAGCAGCTTCTGGGCAGCAGTCGCGTCCTGCGCCATCCTCGGACTGGCCCGCCCTTTCGCTGACACAGCGATACTGTCGGCAGCCAACGGCCAGGGCGCCTTCTTTGAAGCGTAGATCAGCCGGTAGCCGCCAGCCGGCGTCATGCGGATTTCCTTTAACGGACCACACGCAGCGCATTCGAATGCCTCATCAACCTGGACGGGCCCGCGCGGCCCCACCGGCAACACAGGCGCGCTGCCGCCCGCCATGGCACGGACCGCCATTGTCCCACCGGTCAGCACCGCCAACACAAGAAACGGCGCCGAACAAATACCAATGATCCTATGCACATCGTACCAGCGGCGCACGGGTGGTGACCGCCACTTGACCTTCAGGCCCTGCTTATGGCGGAGCGGCCACCAGAAATAGAGCCCCGAGACAACAAAACCCATAAGCAGGAAAGCCTGAAAGACCAGCACCCAGCGCCCTGCACCACTCCACCAAAGGCCCTCGTGCCATTCAAACAGCCACTGCAGCGCCCCATGGAGCGGCAACCCGGCCACGGCCAGGACGTCATGCTTTCTCCACACGGCCACAAAACGGGGATCGCTGCTGTCCGCCAACCGGACAGCCAAAGGGTCGCCCAGTTCAGCCGCGACATAAACCCGCTCAGGCCTTGCCCCTGGAAAGGCATCAAGCACAGCGGCGACCGCGTCATTCACACCCATTTCCGCACTGGCCGCAGGGTGCCGTGAAAGCTCCCACGCCTGCAGTTGCGGGCGGAAGCTCAACAGCACGCCAGACCCCGCCTGTGCCATCAGCAACATGCCAAAGGCCAGGCCCAGCCACTTGTGAAACTTATAAATCGTCCGACGCATTTGCCTGCACTCTCCACTCAAGAAAGGGGTGCCCACCCCAATTATAATCGAGGTGGGCACGGGGAGGGGCCCTCATGTCGAGGGTGGGGGTAGAGGAACCGCCTTAGTAACTGATGCGATACCGGATCGATGCCGTGGCACCAGGAGCCTTGGAATAGCGGTCATCCCGCTGCGCTGTTTCGGAGATATGCGTGAAATAGTCGGTATTCAGCGCATTATTAACCCCAATAATCAGCGTACCTGGCCCCACTTCGCCTGAAACGCTCACATCCAGCAGGAACCAGTCATTCACATCGCCTTCCCAGAAGGCCGTGCTGCCCGGGAATTTCTTCCTCGACCCGGAATAGAGGCCCTGCACGCGCACGCTCCACGTATCGGCAAAATCATGCTCCACATAACCTGTGATCTTGCGTGGCGGGATACGGCGATGCTGGATATAGCGTTCGAACGTGCCGTCCAGATCGCGGTCTTCCTTGCCCTCAAGCCAGGTATAGCTGCCACCAACCCGCCAGGTGTCGGAAAGATCCGCATTGAAGGTAAATTCGATGCCATACACTTCATCAGCCGTCCGTTGCTCGATCACATTGTTGGCCGGGTTGTTCGGGTCGGGGCTAAAGGTCAGCGCATTCGTGGATGTGGTGTAGAACACCGCAAGCTCGGTCGAGAAATTCTCGAAATGCGTCCGCACACCACCTTCATAGCTATCGATCAGGTTGGGTTCCGGATCCAGGATCACAACATTCACATCCACCGGGTATGACCGCAGTACACGACCAACGCTCGCCACCTCGAAGCCCTGCGAGAAGCCACCAAACAGGCTCACCGTATCGGAAACATCATAGGTCAGGCCGATATTCACCGGCGTTGCGGAATACTCAAGCGTGCCGCCGGTAATTTCCGCCAACGTGAACAGCGATGTGAAATCCTCAATCGTCAGGTCAGCTTTTTCATGGCGGACCCCCGCAGTCAGCGTGAGCTTATCAAAGAGCGGCATGAACAACTGACCAAACACAGCACGGCTTTTCAGAACCTGGGTGGGTGCAAACTCACGACCATCAACAAGACCGGTGACCGTGTCATCATGCAGATAGTCCGCCCCCCACAACAGCTCGGCACCATCCGACAGGAAATCAAGCGGCGTGCGCAGGTCAAGGCGGAAGCCATATTTTTTGGATTCAGTGTCAGACTGGGCTGACGCCTTGTCCGTCAGCGGGAAACGGTTCGGGTTATAGTCGAACACGCTTTTCGACCGCTGATAATATCCCTGAAGCGTCAACCCCGTGCCCATGATATCGTCATGAGTATAGGTCAGCGTGCCGACAAGGTTGCTGTGAAACTGGTCAGCTTCCTCGATCTCCGTGCCATCCTTGGGAATGGCTGTCGCCTTGATACCTTCAGACACGTCCCCAGCGAGCAACGTGTAATCGGTGTCCTGCTTCTGGCGATATTTGTTGATGCTGGCCTCAAGGCGCTGATCTTCGGCAAAATCGAAACCAATCTTGCCATAAAGGCTATAGATGTCGGAATCCGCGAGGCCGCTGAAGCCATTTGGAATAGGCGCGATCCGGTCGCCGTCGGCATCAAAGAAGCCGCCAACTTTTTCATAGTAGCCAGACGCCACATAATCGATGCTGTCACCCCCGCCGCTCATGGACTGGCGGATGGAAGGACGGAACCCGTTGCCAAGGTCAGTCAGGGAAAATTGCGTCCCTACTTCCGTTGTGAAAGTGCTTTCGCCCTTCCTGCCTGGCCCGGTGATATAGTTGATGAAGCCGGCCCCGGCACTGTTGCCATAGAGAGCGGACGAACCACGCACCACTTCAATGCGCTGAATGACGGCCGGATCAATCAGGCGCAGCTCGCGGCCAACATCATTGAGTGTCGGCGTGATTGGCACGCCGTCAATGAAGACCACCGGCTTGCGGCCGCGCAGGCTGGTGGTGAAGTTGGCGGGCGACGCAGAGCTCGTCCCCATACCCGGCACCAACTGCCCCAGAATTGCCTCAAGGTCTGTCGTCACGGCAAGCTGCTTACCAAGCTCTTCCTCGCCAATAATAGTAACCGACCCCGGCATGGATTCAATGGATGCCGGCAAACGTGAGCCGGAGATAACAATCTCCTCCATCAACGCCCCGTCGGACGCCCCGGCATCCTGTGCCGAAACGGCAGCGGGCAGCCCCACAACTGAAATGGCGATCACCGATGCAGACCTCATCAGCTTTTCACCTGACAGACAAAACATGTCTCTTCTCCCTAAAGAACAATTTATAAATTCCCAAGCACGCATGAAAGCGGTTCCTCGTAACTGATTTATAAAATAGTAGCCATTTTCGTAGCCTTTTTCAACGCCAAATTGGTGCCACACCTGAAAATTGCGACCGTGCAAAAAATTATGTATATTTTTCATGTAGTTAATTTACATAAAAATCAAAGAAATCTGCGATATATTGCTTCCATCGACACTAATTTTCCCTCAAATCGGCCCGAATGACGTAAAATATTCTTGATTTTATAGCCATTATTGGCGACTATTTTTATGAGGCTCGAATCAAGGGCTACTGTTCAGTGTTATATTCTTTATTGGGGAGTTACCGGCTGTGCCTGGTCAGACGACAGAATACAATTATCAATTATCCGGTTACTATCTGGGGGCGTCGACCACCATCGCCTGCCAACATGACCAACGCTTTTCATTCTGCACCTACGCCCCCCGGTCGATCCTCAAGGACGGTCCTGAGGGATATCGTTTGCTGGTCGCTGTCCACAGCAGTGACCGGGACTATCAGGACATCCGCATGCAGTTCGCGGATCTCGCAGAAAAAGAGAAGCTGATCGTCCTTGCCCCCCTGTTCCCCTCGGGCATCGCCGACCGCCAGGACAATGACAATTATAAATATATCGCCTACCGCGATATCCGCTTCGACCTGCTGCTCTTGCAGATGATCGAGGAAGCCGCCACGCTCTATGGCATCAATGTGGACAGGTTCGCGCTGTTTGGCTTCTCTGGCGGCGCCCATTTTGCCCACCGCTTCTTCTATCTGCACCCTGACCGGCTGTCCGCTGTCTCGATCGCGGCACCCGGTTCCGTGACCATCCTGGATCAGGGCCAGGACTGGTGGGTCGGCACCCGCAATATGGAAGACTTGTTTGGCAAGTCTCTGGATTTGGCCGCCATGAGACAGGTGCCTGCACAGCTTCTCGTCGGCCGCGAAGACACAAACACCGATGCCATCACCCATCGCCCCGGTCGCGGCAAATGGATGCCCGGCGCCAATGACGCCGGCGTCACCCGGATCGACCGGCTGCATACGCTCTATAAAAACTGGCAGGCCCAAGACCTGGCCGTATCCCTTGAGGAAATTCCAGGTGCCGGCCACGACTGCCGACCCCTCGTCGCCCCTGCCGTCAGGTTCTTCGCCGAACATATGCGCGGAGAAAACGGCCAGCCACTCGTGGCCGGAAAGCACCCTTAGATCGTCCCTTCGCCTGCGCGGGCAATCAATCGGCTAGTTGCCAGCAAGCCCCCGCTCAGCCTCTTCAATCAAGGCGAATTCTTCCTCTGGCGCATGGGCCACCAGCCTGTGCCGGCTCACCAGCATGAAATAGAGGACCATGATGACATAGAAGCCTGCGGCATATTGAATGACCACGGGGTTCACCAGCACACCGGCCAACAAAGCCAGCACGGCAAGAACAAGGGCTAAACCAGATGTAAAGGTGCCCCCGGGCGTCCGGTAGGGCCGCGCCATGTCGGGCTCCTTGATCCGCAGGACAATATGTGCGGCCATCATCAGCACATAGGATATGGACGCCCCGAACACCGCGATCAGGATCAGAAGATCTCCTTCCCCGGTGAGCGACAGCAGAAAACCGAGCGTGCCGGGGATGACCAGGGCATAATGGGGGGTCTTGCGCTTCGATGTCAGCGACAGGAAGCGCGGGATATACCCCGCCCGCGACAAGGCGAACACCTGACGCGAGTAGGCAAATATGATGGAAAAGAAGCTGGCCGTCAGCCCGGCCAGCCCTGTGATATTGACAATGGTACCAACCATTGTTGGACCGCCATAGGCCGCCGGGCTTTCCAAGGCGGCGATAAGAGGATCACCGGCGGTTGAAATCGCCGCGGCCCCACCGCCACCAGGCGCCAACACCAACATCAGGGCCGCGAGAACAAGCAGAACCAGCATGGCGCCGATCATGCCCTTTGGCATGTTGCGCGCCGGGTCCCGGGTTTCTTCCGCCGCTAAGGGCACGCCCTCGACGGCCAGAAAGAACCACATACCAAAGGGGATCGCCGCCCAGATGCCCAAAACGCCAAATGGCAGGAAACTACTGGTACCCGCGTCGCCTGTGGGCACGATATCGAACAGGTTGGATACTTGGAAATGCGGCACCATGGCGACAATGAAAACTATCAACGCCGCAACCGCAAGCGCCGTGATGACAAACATCAACTTCAGCGCTTCCCCAACGCCGTATAGATGAACACCGACAAAAAGAAGGTAAAAAGCAAGGGAGACCGGCCATCCGGAAAGACCCATCAGGCTGTCCAGATAGGCCCCCACGAAGACAGCAATGGCAGCGGGTGCCACAGCATATTCAAGCAAGATGGCCGTGCCGGTCAGAAATCCCCCGAGCGGGCCGAACGCGCGCCGGGCAAAGCCATAGCCCCCACCTGCGGCAGGTATTGTGGCTGAAAGTTCAGCCAGGGAGAAAACCATCGAAGTATACATGACGGCCATCAGGGCCGTGGCAAGCAAAAGCCCACCCCAGCCACCCTGCGCCAGACCAAAATTCCAGCCCGCGAAATCGCCGGAGATGACATAGGCGACGCCAAGGCCAACCAGCAGCGGCCAGCCCGCCGTTCCGGCACGCAGCTGTCGTTTCGCGAGATACGCTTCCCCTGAAATGTCCTTTTCAACCGCCATGCCATCCTCCCCTCTACCAAGCTCGCCCGCCGCACAATGTAGCAAATTCTCAGCCACAGGCCACGCCTTGTTGCAACACCCGATGAGACCTTCCAGGGGCTCCCCCCCCCTTGCCCCGCTGAAGACAGACCGCATGTCGTGTGGTTCCTCAAAGCGAAACAGGCATGACCACATCTGGCGAGTAGGGGACCTTCGATCTCGAAATCTGAGTGTCTGCTATCTGACGAACAACGTCCCTTGCGCATCACGACGGTTATGGTGCCCTTACCCAAGGAAGTGAAAGGGAATAAGATCTCGCACTACGTGCCCAAAGTCCATATGTTTGTAACAATATAGGATCTTGCTTTAGGCACTATATCTTGACCTGTAAAATAGAGGACATGATGAGCAAATATGAACAAGCACGCATTGATGCGAGACGGATGCTGCTAAATCAGTTGTTGGAAATCGATGTCATCACAGATGAGGAAATTGATGATGACAAAGATGACCATACAGGTATTAGCCTGACAATATTGAGACTGAGCAGAATGACAAAAGCAGAGCGTGCATTCAATGCAAGCTCAGAAGGCCAAGCCGATGCGGCGAACGCAGACAAATTCCTTTATGGTAATGACGGATTGCCTAGCTAAGGTTCCGTGCCTTCAATCCACATCTACTAAGGCGGGCACTGGTAACCTCATGCACCAAAGGCTGCCTTGCTTCCCACTAAAGGCAGTATTCGGCCAGAAGGGGACGTTCGATAGGTGCGCTTGAGGGCAAGCTTAACTTGAA
Organism: Kordiimonas lipolytica; assembly: GCF_042651265.1. Classification (GTDB taxonomy): domain Bacteria; phylum Pseudomonadota; class Alphaproteobacteria; order Sphingomonadales; family Kordiimonadaceae; genus Kordiimonas; species Kordiimonas lipolytica. The sequence goes on from NZ_JBHSCR010000033.1 coordinate 24,255, forward strand.
CCCCTTAGATTGTTATCCTTGCACTTATGCGATAGTCTCTTGCAAAGCCACCATTCTTCAGACCAAGGATATCAGCGTGCATATCGAGAAATTGGTTATACGAAATTTCAAGAAATTCCAGAATGCCACTTTTGAATTCAACAGCGATACCAACATCATCGTAGGAGACAACGACAGCGGTAAAAGCACGCTCCTTGAAGCGATCGAGGCTTGCATGAACTGTACGATTCATGGTCGCCCACTTGCAGGTGAATTAACTGCTGAGTTTTTTAACAATCAAACGGTTCAGGCATTTCTGGATAGTAACGAGGACCAAAAGACTGCCGACAAATTACCCGAGGTCCTCATAGAGGCCTACCTGGCAGATGCTCCTGAAGAGCTAAGGGGAACCAACAACAGTTTAAACGAGAATTGCACAGGTATATTCGTCAAAATTGGCATTAGCCCAGAACTGGAACCGACCTATGGGAGATTACTCGCAGACGGAAAAGTCAATTCTCTTCCTACCGAGTTTTACTCAGTTGAGTGGTTTGACTTCGCATGGAGAAAGCTCAACAAATTTGTAAATCCCGCGAAGATCTTGTGCGTTGAACCTGATAGGTTGCACCCAACATTCGGCAAGAACAAATATATCAATAACATTCTCAATGAGACCCTAAACGAGGCATCTAGATCAACACTCAATTTTGCGTATCGCCAAACCAAAACTCAATTTGATGCTGATGCTGAGGTCGTCCGAATAAACGCGGCGCTAGACAATGATCACATGATCACATCCAAAAGCCTCAAGATTACTACTGACGTGAAATCCAATTCAACTTGGGAAAGTAACCTACACCTAGCCGTGGACGATGTACCCTTTGCCCACATCGGGAAAGGCGAACAATGTCAAATTCAGATCAAGCTAGCACTTCACAATAATGCAGATACTCTGGACCTTGTGTTGATCGAGGAGCCCGAAAACCATTTGTCGCACATGAGTCTGAATAAATTGATTAGTTACGTTGAACTACACCATGCAGGCAAGCAGCTATTCCTTACCACACACAATTCCTATGTTTTAAATAAGCTGAGCATGGATAAGCTCTGCTTGATAGGGGCAAATTATACAAGGCTAAAAGACTTAGATGCAGGAACAATCAAACGCATTAAGCGTTTGCCAGGGTATGACACTCTTCGAATTGTATTGGCTCAAAAAGCAATACTCGTTGAAGGCCCTTCTGACGAACTTATCGTCAAAAAGCTATTCAAAGATAAGCATGGTAAACTACCAGAAGAGATGGGGATTGATGTCATTGTAGTAAGTGGACTTGGCTTCAAGAACTACCTCAACTGAACCGCCCCGGGATTGCCGGAGGCTCCAACTTCTGAGTAAAAGGAGCCATTATGAGCAAGACCACGAACAAATTTTCACC
>NZ_JBHSCR010000034.1:0-35185 GCF_042651265.1 Kordiimonas lipolytica
CCAAAAAGTGGCAGACTTTTACTCCGCCCGCAGCAACACAACGCCGCCGCTTCAGTGGCCTACTTTTACACCGCCCTATACACATCAAACACAGAACACTGCAACACACTTAAACTTTAACAAATAGTGAATTGTTTGGAGCGTGATATGTTGGGAAACCAAACTAAATTCTTTCAATGTTTTAACAGCACCAACTCCAACCCCTTATCCCAAAAAAACTGCCCTCACATGCGGCAGTTCAAGTACAATCCACAGAAAAAATATAGCCCGTCTTCAATAAGGAAGACGGGCTATCTATCACCATCCCCGCTGGGGGAAGAGAGAGAGGGGGGGGCAATATCGGCGGGGTCAGGTGTCTTTGGTCTCATGACCCCAAATACTCTAACCAATTTCTACCCTGCACCCGATTGCAGGTGGAACGGCGAACAGCTCGAAGGCCTCAATCTCGGATTCAGGCGGAGCTTGCTGGCCAACTCCATTACTTTGCATCCAGCCAAAGGTCTTCTTTTGCCATGCCAGCAACTCTGCCATTTTGAAAGATGCGAATGCTGGGTCGATCACCGGCACATTGAGGGCGTCTTGAATGGCTCGATACATACCGAAAGTATAGGTGCAGCCCATAACGATCACATCGGCGCCATCTTCTTCAATTGCCCGACGTCCTAGGTCGATTATTTTCGTCACTGTAGTTGCGACATCATCTCGCAAATCAGCGGCGTCAATTTCCATTGGCAACACGGACGACAATCGATCTGCATATCCATAGTGACGAACCAATTCTTCCACATGCGAAATCCAATGTTTCGCTCCCACCAGGACTGAAAATTTAGCACCAAGCGAGGACGCAACCTGAAGACTGGCTTGACATGAGCCAACTATTACCGTGGAGCGACTTAGCTCGCGTGCCGCCGCTATATGCGGATCCATAAAACAACCAATTATCACTGCATCGAAACCTTCGCGCTCAGCCTTTCGGATTGCTCGCAACATGTCGGGCCCAACAAAAGTTTCATAAGTGCGGTATTCTAGATTTGTAAGCTTGGGAACGCTAGCAAGTGACCAAATCTCAGCTTCTGTCTCCGGCGCACAAATTTCGGACAAAACAGAGCCAAGCTCCCGCTCTTGTCCTAACGCGCTCACCGTTTTCAGGAGCATTATCTTTACTTTCTTCGCCTCTGTCATTGACAACTCCTTTTATCATACCAAACATCACACTGCCCTCGAGCAGTGATATCGACGAACTCTGCGACCGATTATACACGAGCCTCAGGCACTTCTCTCTCAATCTGAAACTCAAGATTATCGACCTGCCTATATGTCACGCCTTTGATTTCCACTTCGTTTTCGAGAAATGGCTCGGTGCCCGCTCGTAGGTAAATGGCCTGCACAACATCTTTGCCGCTTATTACCTCACCAAAGGCTGAAAAGCCCTGCCCATCCGGATTCCGCCTACCGCCATAATCAAGTTCCGGCTCATCTTCCAGACAAATGAAAAAGCCAGCGTACGCCGTTCCCACCCCAAACCTTGGCTGTGAAACGGCATACTTTCGGTGTTTCAAGCCGGTTATTTCCGTAGTTTCCATTTGTAGTGGATCTTGCCTCGCGTCTGCGGAGTATTTAATGCCGCCTTGAATGATGTGAATCTTTGGTACTCCGCCTGGCTGGTTCCCTTCATTTAAGACACGAAAAAAGCTGGTCCCCCCAAAACGGCCAAGGTCAGCATTTTCTCGGAAATATGCGCATGTCTTCGGCGCCAAATCCGTCCGCAGCAGTATAGAAACAGTTCCCAATTCTGTATCAATTTCGGCAATCAACATAAAACTTCCAATACATACAGATCGTCAAACAGGCGTTAACTGCCTGTGATCAGCAAAAAAATGGAGAGTCAATCGAAGGGCTGGGCTGTGTGAACCAAGTCGGGCCGTCGGTTGACATAAAGAAATGATCTTCCAAACGCATACCGAATTTACCTGGCACGCATATCGTAGGTTCACAGCTAAAACACATACCTTCCTGAAGCGCGGTCGTGTCAGCGAGGTTTAAATAAGGCCATTCGTGTATTTCGAGGCCTATTCCATGCCCAGTACGATGTGGCAGCCCAGGCAATTCATACCCCGGACCTAACCCCCTTGCCTCAAGAAAATTTCTCACTGCAAGGTCCACATCGCTACACTTCGCCCCTGGCTGCGCGGCCGCTTTAAACCCGGCCATTTGAGCCTCTTGTTCAGTTTTCCAGATTTCTCGCTGATAGGATGTGGGTTCGCCGAAGACGTATGTTCGAGTTATATCCGATTTGTATCCGGCGACTTGGCACCCGGTATCAATCAGCACGACGTCACCTTCCCGCAACACCTGCTGACAACGTACGCCGTGAGGATAGGAAGAAGCATCCCCAAATAACACCGAGCAAAAATACGAACCCTGCTTCGCGCCAATTGCCTTGTGAGCTGCATCGATAAATGCTTTAAGCTCACCGGCCTCAAGCCCACAGTCCAGTACTGATCGACAACTTTGTTGAACCTCGAGCGTCATGTTCATGGCGGCTTGTATGCAGGCAAGTTCACTCTCAGACTTTATCATGCGGCAGGTTGCTGTAATTGATTTTGCATTGACCAACTTGACACCAGGTAGGCTGGATTGAATTTCACTCACATGAAAAAAGGGGGTTCGCTCATCCACAGCCAGCACCCCACTTGACCCCGCAGATTTTTTCAAAAACCAATCCGCCAATCCTATATAGGGAGACTCGTGTTCCTCCCAGCACCTGACCTCACCACTCTGGTAACCGAATTCACTAAATGTCCCCAACTCAAATGATGGTACAAAGAAGCAGAGGTCACCTGACTGATTCAGCAATGCCCCCAACAATCTCTCTCTAGAGAAGAGTTCAATACCGGTGAAATAGGCCAAATTGGGACCCGCGTTCAGAAAGACTGCGCTAATCCCACTTTCTGCCATCAACTGACAGGCCTTTTTTATCCTTTGCGCAAACTCATCTTGCGGCACTGTTGGCAGATCGGGAAGTCTGAGGCTACGCAATCGGCTGAGCTCTCCTTCCATCGCATTCCCTTTACCGTTCAGTGCTCCAAACATGCGCCAACTCCCAATTTATTTAAATGGCATATTTTTTATATAAGTTAATTTTTTATATTGATCAATTATTAATTGAACCAACCAAATCCACGTATACCTGAGCCTAGGCGACACCAACTGATGAAACCCTGAAAATCTGCGCAGCAGAATGACACAAAGGGAGGCTATAAACATGCAGCCCAACCCAAAAGAACGCCCACTTCACACAAGAAATGAAGATTTTATCTCACCGCCACCACACGGCCAGGACCATTTTTTCACTTGAATCATATTTTTTGATATAACAAAAATTATTTTCTGATTTTTATTTTTATCAAAATATCACTAATTACAAAGTTGCTTTTACGTTTGTTCGAGGTGATCATTTTGTCGGTAAAAATCAATTCTACGATCAAAGTTGTTCTCGGGGTTATCGGCGCGGACTGCCATGCTGTCGGCAATACGATTTTGAACAGCTTTCTGAGCCAGCAAGGGTTTGCAGTCATCAACCTAGGTGTGATGGTCAGCCAAGATGAATTCATCGACGCAGCTATTGAGACGAACGCTGATGCAATTCTAGTTTCGTCTATATACGGTCACGGCGAAATTGACTGCTTCGGCTTCAGAGCCAAGTGCGAAGAACGAGGTGTAGGTCAAATAGTCCTATACATCGGTGGCAATCTAGTAGTTGGAAAGCGGCCCTGCGTTGAGGTGGCGGAGCTATTTCAAGCGATGGGTTTTGATCGAGTTTTTCCACCCAACTCGGACCTTCACGACATGTGTGACCTTCTACACAACGACGTGACGCGGATGCGTCAAGAGCTTTCAACTGCATTCAAGCAAGAGCTTCCGGAGTTAGATAACTCCTTTGCCTCCGCGCCTTGAGATAAAAAATGGCAATCATCTCGATTGATATCGGATCGACTTGGACCAAGGGGGCTCTATTTGCAGAGCGGGAAGGTGCTCTTGTCCTGAACGACAGGGTGTTGATTTCCGCTAAGAAGTGACCCGGTGTTTTCACCGAGAATTGACCCGGGTGAGATTATGTTTCGGGTCTTAGTTATGGGTCAAGATGGGTTTTTCTCCTTTTTTGTTTTGATCTCCCTTGCGGAACTGTTCCTGAAGCGGAAGCTGTCGTTTCCAGTCTCAAGGATGTGGCAGTGATGGGTGAGGCGGTCGAGGAGCGCGGTAGTCATCTTGGCATCGCCGAACACGCTGGCCCATTCGCTGAAGCTGAGATTGGTGGTGATGATGACGCTGGTGCGTTCATAGAGCTTGCTCAGCAGGTGGAAGAGCAAAGCTCCGCCCGATGCACTGAACGGCAGGTAACCGAGTTCATCGAGGATCACGAGGTCGGTATGGAGCAGCCGGTTGGCAATCTGCCCTGTTTTGCCCTGGACCTTCTCCTGTTCGAGCGCATTGACGAGCTCGACGGTGGAGAAGAAGCGGACCCGCTTCCGGTGATACTCGATAGCCTGGACCCCGAGCGCCGTGGCCAGATGGGTCTTTCCGGTACCGGGACCGCCGACCAGCACCACATTGTCGGCACCGTCGATGAAGTCACCTTGATGCAACTGGCGCACCAGAGCCTCTTCCACCTCGCTGTCGGCGAAGTCGAAGCCGGCGAGGTCCCGGTAAGCCGGGAAGCGGGCGACCTTGAGCTGATAGGCGACCGACCGCATCTCGCGTTCCGCGGTCTCGGCCTTGAGGAGCTGGGACAGGACCGGGACTGCCGCCTCGAAGACTGGCGCGCCCTGGGCCATGAGATCGGTGACAGCCTGGGCCATGCCGTGCATCTTCAGGCTTCGGAGCATGACGACGATGGCACCGCTTGCGGGATCATGACGCATGGCGGCTCTCCCGGCAAAGGGCATCGTAACGCTCGACATCGGCCACCGGTTCGCTGACCAGCCGGAGCGCCTGTGGCGCCCTCACCGGCAGCGCAGGGGCCTGTTTGGGGTCAAGGAGCCGGTACAGCAAGTTGAGGATATGGGTCTTGGTCGGCACCCCGGCATCGAGCGCCATGGCAACCGCTGTGAGCACAGCCTGTTCGTCATGATGCAGGATCAGAGCCAGAATCTCGACCATCTCGCGGTCACCGCCAGCATGGCCCATGAGATGCTGCTGCAGCTTCCGGAAGGCCTCCGGCAGGTCGAGGAACGGCGCCCCGTTCCTGAGGGCGCCCGGCTTGCGCTGGACGACGGCCAGATAATGACGCCAGTCATAAACGGTCCGCCCCGGCCTGTCGTGGGACCGGTCGATGATACGCTGGTGTTCGCAGATGACGGCGCCCTCGGCGACGACCAGGAAGCGGTCGGGATAGACGCGCAGGCTGACCGGCCGGTTGGCGAAGGAGGCCGGTACGCTATAGCGGTTGCGCTCCAGATGCACGAGGCAGGTCGGCGAGACCCGCTTGCCATATTCGACAAAGCCGTCGAACGGCCGGCCTGCCGGCATCAAGCTTTCCACCTCATCCGCCCAGGCATCGGCAACCGAGCCGACTTCGGTGCCGTGCGGGATCTCGTGCCAGAGCGCCTTGCAGCGCGCCTCAAGCCACCGGTTCAGGGCATCGAGGCTCTCGGCCTGCGGTGTCGGCTGCCACAGGCGGTGCCGCGCATCCCGTACGTTCTTCTCGACCTGCCCCTTCTCCCAGCCTGCCGCCGGGTTACAGAACTCGGCTTCAAACAGATAATGGCTGACCAAGGTCTGGAAGCGGGCGTTGACGCTCCGCTCCTTGCCGCGCCCGACCTTGTCGACGGCCGTGCGCATGTTATCGTAGATGCCCCGGCGCGGCACCCCGCCCAGCACCCTGAAGGCATGATTGTGGGCGTCGAACAGCATCTCGTGGGTCTGCAACAGATAGGCGCGCACGAGGAAAGCCCGGCTATAGGCGAGCTTGAAGTGGGCAACCTGCAGCTTGGTGCGCACGCCGGCGATGATCGCCCAGTCCTCGCTCCAGTCGAACTGGAACGCCTCGCCCGGCGCGAAGGACAAGGGCACGAAGGTACCTCGTCCGCCCAGATGCTGCTGACGACGATAGTCCTCATGCCAGGCCCGAGCAAAAGCCGCCACACGGCCGTAAGAACCCTCGTAGCCGAGGCTCACCAGATCGGCATGCAACTGCTTGATCGTCCGCTTCTGCTTGCGGGGACGGCCCATCTCCCGCTTCAGCCAGAGCGAAAGCCGCTCGGTATACGGGTCCAGCTTGCTCGGCCGTTCCGGCACCCTGAACTGTGGTTCGATCGTGTCCGATCGCAGATATTTGCGAATGGTATTACGGGATAGTCCTGTCCGCCGCGCTATCTCCCGGATCGACAGATGATCCCGGTGATGCCAGCGCCTGATAACGCTCAAAAACGCCATGTCCAACACTCCATCTTCCCCTGCTCATCAATGCCAGGGGGTGAGTTCAACATGGGTCAATTCTCAATGGAAATTTATCACTCTACCGGGTCACTTCTCAGCGGAAATCAACAAAGTCAGGTTGAGATAGCGAATGAAGTATTCACCGTTAGCCCCCAGGAACTCGAAGATGCCAAAAACGTAATTACTCTTAGCAATGAAGCTCGTGGCGATGGAAAGGCTGCAACTTCAATTGATAACAAAATGATTGACCCTCCCGTTGTATTACGTGCACAAGCCATGTTGACTCGTCGTACTCGACAAGTCAGCACTTAAGACACTCTACCTATCGCTTTTGGCGAAAAGCAGCTAAATAGCGACGCCATTTCAGTGACTGCTCGTAGGCGCATTGCAGTCGCACTCGCTGAGGAACACACATAACTTTTTCATGATTTTTAGCCACTGGGCGGCCCAAATATCTCAAGTGGCTAACTACAAAAAATCTGAAAATTAATTGTAGAATTGGCAATAGGTTGGCTTTAAAGGCCTCAACTCGCCCACACTCGCTGAAAGGGTAATAGTTCTGCCAAGCTTTCTCTAGCTTGCCCCACTAATTGGCGTAGATGAGCGCCTCGAAATTGTTCGCTATAGCGATAAAGATAAGCGTTCTCACTATGGAAGATGCACCATGGTCGAATTATCATCCTCCTCCTGCAACTCAGGTACATCCCCAATAGGACACAGTTTGTTATCCTGAATCTCAATAGGGAAATCCCATGGGCCATGGCGATCCAAGAGCATTTCATCAACATGGTTTTTAGCCAACAAGTCAGTCCAAAACATACCAAGCTTTAGAGATATCATCTTTGGATATCCTTCAAGATTGAGTACCGTGGTCACTTCCAAACATCCTTCTTCATTCTTGTAGCCAGCCTGGAGCACACCCTTCATGCCATCGCCAATATCAAATGCAACACCATGCATGACAGTGATCGCATGAAGTATCACCAAAGCTCGGGCATCATCCAGCTTATCACTGTTGCACGCCGTCATCAGGCCGTTCTTGAGCATCACCTGCTTAAAGTCGTCAAAAACCCCCTTTGCACGCAAGGCCGGGTTCCAAATCAAGCGGTCACCGAAGTTGTGGGCGAGGAGTTTTTCGGCTGGACTTAGATGAATCCCTTTTGGGCCCTGTCGTAGTTTGTCGATTGCTGACCCGAGCACCGAGCCGGCCTTGCGCCTTTTGAGTCCGCCTGAAAGCCTGGCAACTTGTTCATCTGTAGCCATCCTAAAGTTTGACTCCGCGCGGTCAAAGATTTGCTCGATGCTGGCTCCGTTAGGATTTAATGCATGATCAATGAGTGGTTTGAATGTTGTGCGCATATCACGAATGCGGTCAGTAATAGGTCCTCGGTTCCGAAAGTCTGGATGCGCGGCGAAATCGGCGAGTTCTCTGAAACTTGCTCGGCCATAGGTTGAGGATCGCAGTCCTGCAAAGAGCTTCGTTACGTCGTCAGGCCGCAGATCGCCGCTCATCAGGCGGTTAAGCCGCGCCCTTAGCTGCTCATCATGCAGTCTCTTTGTGCTCGACAATTTGCCCACGCGCCATTTACCTTATACGCTTGAAATTGAATAGATCCAGACTTAGTCCGGGGGAAAACGTTGCCTAGGCCGTACCGTTTTTTCGATCTTGGTATCGCTTGTCCCATAATTGAAAAATCTCCGCGACCTGATGAGCGAAAATGTCGTGCTCATCCCCCACTAGAGGCACCTCCACCGTCGAGTAGCTTTTCCCGCGCATGACGTCCAATATCCTGATTTCATCGAGATGCACATGGGGTAATGCACAATGCAATTGCCACAGAGCTACACGCGCTGCTTCATCATTCAGCGCCGGCTTTTCACTAAAATACGGGTAGATATAGCGATTGCCCTTTCCGACAATTTCAAGAGCAAGGACATTGTTGACCTTAAACGCGATATCTTGGCCTTCCAAGATGACGGTTCCGACAGGGTTTTTGATTCTTTTGATCTCTTCGTTCATCCAACGCCGTTTTAGCAACCCCCACGACTTCAATCCGTCCGCCAACTGGGGGAACAGCCTTTTGCGGCGCGAATTTCCGCTGATCAGAGCCGCAACCATCTGATCAAAACCCTCTACATCTTGTTCAAAGATGCACTCCTTGAAGGCCGCCCACAACACACCGTGGAAGTCGCCTCCGCCACCGGAGCCACTCTCCGGGTTTTGCTCTTTTCGAATGCAAGCTGACACATCATTGAAGATCTCCTTGCGAGAGAGTTTTGCATCAGCGTAGGCAATTTTTATGATTTTGCTCAATCGAGCCTCATGCAAGGACATGTAGCGCTCCTACACCAAGGGCAGCCCTTTGGGCGTGATCGAATCCCGCAGCAAATGTGAAGCATATGCGACGCCAGCAATCAGCACGAACCACTTTAGGACCTTTTCGTAGCCCTCTTTCGGTTCCCATTTCGTCAGCTTGTACATGCCGACACCGAGAGTGCCGAGGAACACCCAAGAATGAAAGAAGTTTCTATGGTTGGGGTGGGAAGCGGGTTCAAACATGTCAGGCAACCTCGCCGCATATTTGCCGAGCAGAGCGCCTGTGGCCACATTCACCGCATGTGGATTGGCCTCGTCATTGTTGAAAGTAGCAAAGACACCCCCCGCAAACGCGCCGATAAATTCGTGTTCAATCCTGCTCGCCACTACTTTTCCTTCCGAACGCCTTTGAAGGGGGTTTTGCTAGACGTCTTCACATCCATAAACCGACCAGTTGATGTGTCGCGTTTCACATAATTCCCGCTTGGGGTTTGAGTCTGAGAACGCCCTCGGACCGCTCCGATCCTACGGCCATCTCCTTTTGGTGGGTTGGTTGCCAATTTTCATGCCTTTCTAACTGCTGTTTTTCTGAGTCTACTGACCCAACTCTGAAGCTAAAACAGGGGGGTGACAAAATCGGACGCGCGCATATTATAATTGCATAGATTGTGGATTGGGTAATGCAGCGATGCCAGAAGACAGATTTGAAAAAGTCATGCAGACCTTGGATTTGGCGGTGCATCTACAATCCTGTAAAACTCTAAAGTCACCAAGAATATTCAGAAGAGGGCTGGAATTGCGGCCACCTCTCACTCGAACGGGCGGGAACGAGGTGAGAACTTATACTGATTTGTAAATATTTCCTGTGCTCTTTTGATGAATCCGTGTCACTTTTGAACTAAGCTGCAGAAGAACGCTTTAATTTTGTTTAATTAATAGCCGCATTGGCGTTCTGATTTTCACGGTTGTCAACCAGAGCGCCCGGTTTCTTTTTGCCGACGAACGCTTGATAGTATCTTTCATAGGTAACCTATATCAACTGACATATAGGCGCTTAAAACTGCGAGGGGGCAGATCATGTACAGGGTTCTTTCTAAAAAATTGATTGTTATCGCCATTGTTTGGCTTGGCATTGGTGTTGGTTATTTTTTTAATGTGATCAGCGACCTGTTTCACATGGAGTTGAGAACAGCTCTTATCCCTGTCGTTGTTTGGTTGCTGATTAACACCCTCTTGCTGAGAGCTGTATGGCGGAAGCTTTGGAGTTGGTTCCCTATGTTGGGAAAGATAATTTTTCCCGACCTCAATGGCGACTGGGTGGTTACGCTGAATAGCAACTGGCCGCGAGTAAGCCAGTTGCTTGACGCGGCAAGCTCAAAAACCGAAGGCATTGATATGGCTTCTTGCAGGGATATGGATCTGGCGACCTTGAGTAGCATGACCTTGCGGGCAAGAATAGATCAATCGTGGTTTGGGATGGAGATGAGGCTCTACAATCCCGCCCAAAATACTCCCATCGAAGACTCACATACTATTCTCATAGAGCCGATAAAAGCAAACGGGCTCAAGAAACCAGGAATTTGCTATATGTACAGGCAAACCAATAAAACTGACAATGTGGCAGACGATGTGGAGTTCGATGGCTCGGCACGTCTGCAATATGATGCAGATTCAGATTGTCTGGAAGGGTACTTCTGGAGCAATCGGATGTGGCGAAGAGCCATGTGCACAGCTGGCACGATTACATTTACTCGCTTGGAGTAGGTAAAGTCAGGCGAGGGATAGTAAAATCCGGGCGACCCCAATGTATAGCTACTCGTCTATTGCTTTAGGTGCGTGGTTGCGAGTTCACGCAATGCATCACCTGTTGCTCCAGCCAGAGAAAGGAAGGCGTAGAAGCCTCCGAACATCAAGACTATCAGGATTAGAACCTCACCTTTGGACTTTGCGGTATCGCTGTGCTTCTCCTGAAGATCAAAAAGGTACTGTATTCCACCAAACAAGATATAGATCACGAGTAACCCTGAGCTGAGGTAAGAGAGTACAAAGAAAATGCGTTTGCCTGTGATTTGAGCGAGCGTCATAAGCGCCGCAACAACGATAAACCACCCCATTACTTTGAACCAAATTTCGGCCAGTGGTCTGCTGAATTTTGAAAGGGCATAGAATACAGCTGAGACGAAGTCGTCACTATCGCCAAAAAGGAAGACCTTCAGTTGATCTACAAGTGTCTGGGATTCATTGCCGTCGTTAGAACGAGTTGCTGACGACTTCTGGTTATTATCCATATAAAACGAAGCCTTATTCTCTAAAAATAGTCTGTTGGCCAGAGGTTAGAATGAGTCGATCTCTCCGACAATTTTGGCCCGCACCATATGAACGGACACCTTCTAAAGTAGTTTTTTGAGTAATTATCAAACATTTTGGGCACATCATCTTGATTAGTTTGGTTTGTTTACCACATAATATTGAATTAATTGAATCCATTTCATTAGGTCATTGAAAATGTCGCGACTAAACCTGCACAAAGTTTTCAAAGGGAAACTGTTTTCTCCCGGGTTTCTCAAAAACATTGAGGTTGTCTCCTCGGAGCGTGATGCGCTCTTGTCTGCCCGTTCTGAAATTCGTGATCATATCCGGCAGGAGTTTAAAGAATTGCCGGAAATGGCTAGTGCTCAGGTGGTCTTCTCGGAAGCTTTTTATAAGCACACACGCTACGATCACTCGCTCCAGCCTGATCTGGAGTTCAAACCCAAGTTTCTGACGCAGGGCTCCTTCCAATACAAAACGGTAAACTGGCCAGCGAAACTGCCGCCACAGCAAGTTGATCTTGATGATGGCATTTATGTGCCCATGCCTTTTTATCTGGGGCAACCTACACTAAAGGCGTCAGTATATTTTGATGTTGTGGAGCGGGCAATCTCCAAGCTGTGTGAGGATAAAGGCTGGCGCCTTGACACTTCAAAAAATTCCTGTGTTCGCGTGGAACTGAACAGCGGGAAGAGCCATATTGACTTGCCCTTGTACGGTGTGCCGGATAAAGAGTTCGATCGCCTTACCAAAGAGATGGCCTCCGACAGTCTGGATTTCTCTCAGACCTATATTTATGAGGCTATGAAAGACTATCGTAGCCCTTTCCGCATTGACAGTAACCAAGTGAAGCTGGCTACTCGAGAAGATGATTGGATTTTATCGGACCCTCAGAAAATTCATGATTGGTTTAACGACGCAGTACGCGATCATGGGGAACAGTTGCGTGATGTTTGCCGCCTTTTGAAGGCATGGCGAGATTACAACTGGAATGAATGCAAACTTTCATCAATCTCACTTATGACCGTCGCTGTAGAGGCATACGACAATGCTTTCGGCAATCCGGATGGATCCAGGCCAGCGGAAGATCGCCTGGATATAGCGCTCCTTCAGACAGCGCGATATCTGGCAGATGCACTGCACGGCGCCATCATCAATCCCGTTTTACCTGAGGAGCACAACAATCTGGCGTCAGGATGGAGTCAGCAGGAGCGAGGCGATTTCATCTTGAAGGCATATGAACTGGTCGAAAAAGTGGATCACGCGCTTAATGCTGGATTTCGCAAAGAGGCGGCGCTTGGACAGATCTGCGACGTATTTGGAGAACGTGTCCCAATGGAGGTTGGGCTCGTGGAATTCACAAACGGGCCAAAAGACGAAGTTCTTTCAACTGCACCAGCTTATCAAGCCGCACCGGAGGTGATGGAACACAAGTCTGGTTAAAAATGACTTTCCTACGTGTCATTAGAGATACCTTGGAAACCAAGGGGTACAAAGTTGACCGGTCCTTTCAAGACTTTGGTACGCGTTTCAGCGGGACGGAATCGCTGCAGGGCAAAGAGTTGCGGGTTGATATTGTTATCAGGGACGATGGGTTTGTTGAGAGGCCCAAATTTTATCTTCCAACCTTCGGCAACGCTGTAGGTATTCTGCCGCATCTCGATTCCTATAATAATTTCTGTTATTCCGCACCGGAAACCCTAATTCTGGACGCCACGCGGCCTGGCGAGGCTATCTTGCTGTGTAGGCAGATATTTCTGAAGGAATTGGACAAGGCCCTTTCCGGTCGTTGCTCTGATGAAATTCTGGATGAGTTTCGCTTCTACTGGCGAGGGCGAAGCATTGCCACAGATATTGATTCTACTTATGAAGGAGCGACGAGCCTCCATCGTTGGATAAACGAGGAGTATATGGTTTCTCTTCTGACCAATAATGATCGGTTGAAAGAGTTTTTTGCAAACCAGCATCCTCGAGAGCAGGGCTTCAAAGACTATACGACACCCGCACATGTTCTGAAATATTCGGAATCAGCACCATTTCTCAAGTTTCAACCGGATTTCCGATTTTTGTCAGATTACTTGAGTTGGCTCAAGGGTTTTGGCGGCAAGTTGGATGACCGCGTGCTCGAGCAGATGACGTCTGAACTGGGTAGATCTTGTCCGGTGTTTTTGAATGGCACGCTCGGCATGTATGGCTTGTGGCCGCAGGGACTGCCATTCAAACGCAAAAAGGGTAATGAATTCAAAAAGCCTGCCGTCCAGAAAGCGGCTTATCAAATGTTTGGATCCAAGATAGAGGTGAAACGTTTTTTTGGGCGAGATATTGGGGACCGTTATGTTTATGGGAGATCACTTGTGAGGCGGGCGACGCTGGAGGACAAGAGAATATGTATACTAGGTTGCGGTACAATCGGAAGCCATCTCGCAAAATTTTCAGCCCAATCCGGAGCGGGTTCAGGTAAAAACGCCGAGCTCAAACTTGTTGACAATCAACTACATGAACCGGGCAATATCGGGCGTCATTTGCTTGGACACACCGCTTTGGGGATTAGTAAGTCCGTGGCCTTAGCCAAGTTGCTGCAGGGCACATATCCAGGAAAGAACATTCAGGCTGTTGATCGGAATGCTGCAGAGGTATTTAATGGTTTGGGCGGATATGATTTGATCATTGATGCAACCGGAGACAGCACTTTTTCAAATGGGCTAAACCTGTTTCGTAAAAGTCAGGACCAATATCCGCCAGTCCTATTTGTGTGGCTTGAGGGCTTGGGTGCTGCTACGCAGGCCTTGTTGACCCTGGACAATGAACTGGCGTGTTACAGGTGTCTTGAACCGGACTTTGGCGAACGGCCGAGGTATTCCCCGCTTAAAGCACACAAAGAAACATATTTTGAAAGTGCGACATGTTCCGACGGGGCCTACATTCCCTATTCCGTTGCATCATCGGTGATGGCGGCTGGATTGGCCCTTGAGATGATGCTCGATTGGGCGGCGGGTCGCCCTGGGAAATCGTTACGTACAAGGCTGGTGGATACCGATCCACAAATCACCAAGACGGTTAAAGACACGTCACCCTCAAAGCACATAAGATGCCCCGTATGTTTTCCGACTTCATAGGCGACTTTGGACCGGAGGGAGGATACCTGCTTGTGCGGAAACCGGTGTTAGCCCAAATCGGTCTTCAATCTCGGGAAATACACTCGGGTAATGAAACCGGGGGTATTCTAATTGGGTCCTATCGGGGCCACCATATAGACATTACGTCAAGTACTGTCCAACAATCAAAGGATGTCGCATCCAGATTTAGGTTTCATCGGAAAGACAAGAATCATCATGGAATTGCCATGAAGGCTTGGGAGCAAAGTGGTGGATTTCAGACGTATCTAGGTGAATGGCATTCGCATCCAGAGGCGCATCCAACTCCGTCGGGTATTGATGCCTCCTCCTGGATAAGAGCGACGGAGGCAATAGGAAAGAAGATGGTGTTCATTATTGTAGGGCGACAATCTACATGGATTGGCTATACGTATTTTGATCGAAAAAAGTGTATGATTGGCCGCTCAAAACCGGCGAAGCCATTCGTGGCCGCGGATACACTTGTTCAAAATTGACTTGAAGCCTGTTTGTTGATGTTAAGGGTTTTGCGAGTCAGAATCTTATCGCGTGTTCGTCTTTTTCAGCTTTTCGGTTCTGGCTCTTTGCCAGCAAGCTTTTACACTCAGCACGAATGGAGTTGGGTAGAAATCGCCCTATCCGGTCCTCCTCAAGGATGTCGGTCAAGATTCTGAACGCTTCTTTCGCAAAGAATTCCTCACCATCCAAATACAGGGGCCCATGATTTTTGCAGTACCAAGCATCGGCTTGCCCATATGAAACCGGTGCATCACAAGAAGTTGTCGCTCTGCCTTTCGTCACCTTTGCCTTGCAGGTCCTGCTCGCTTTTGACATACCAGATAACGCCAATTTTTAGAGGCACTTACTTTGCAGCCAAAGTTGCACCATGGGTGCAAGCATACATGGCTACAGCATGGGTCGAAGACCCTTCAACCAAAGGCCCCATGCGAGGAGAAGGTTTTGATCTCTCCATGCTTTCAAGGGTTTCGCCATCCCCTAGATATTTTGCAGTTTGGCTTCTGCAATCCACCAGCCGCTTGGCATAGCTTATTCCAGATTTTCCAGTTCGCTTTGTGACGATCTCAAACATGCCATCCGCACGTTGTGTGACATCCAAAACTTCGTATCTGGCAGATGGATCGGCAGAAATTTGCAGAGGTGGAAAGTTCTGAGCCTGGGCTTGCGTTGTGAGCAACGCAAAACAGGATGTAACGACGGTTACTTTAGAAGTACTTTTCACGCCTGTTTTCCTTTCGATTCTATGGGTACGGGACGCCTGTTGATTCAGCCCCAGTTTGCAGTAGATCAGGTTGAGACCCTAGTGCTGTCACGCCAGTCTATCTACAGCTGCTGCTAAAATTCGCCCGACCTATGGACAGATTCCAATCATATCCGTCCCTACTTTCCCGAACCGTCGTCATATCGATGTTTGGGTAGAGGTCTAGCCCTGACGCAGTTTCTACCTCAAGCATAGAGGAGATGGCGGCTTGAACCTTGGGTTTTACGTCAGCCCAATTGACACCATTGTCATCATTGTTATGTGGCAGCTTGAAAGTAATCGCATGCCAAACGCCATTTTCCTGTCGCAGGAACGTTTTGAAGTAATCGCTTGGAACAGCAACGCGCTCTTTACCGTTGTTGCTCTTCATGTACATCGCGGCAGTGTCGTCGTCTCGACCAGGGAGGCCATCTCGATCAAAGATGGCACCGGAGGTGACTAGAATATCACCATATTTCTCGGCCCAGATGCGTGTTAGGTGCTCCAATGAAAGCCATATGCCACGGTTAAAACGGCAATGTTGTGGCGACATATTTGACATCATGTAGGTGTTGATCTGCTCAGTGAGGTCATCCTTCAGGTCAGCATCATTTGTCATGTGGCCCTGATCGTAGATTGGTTCTTTATAGTCGGAGGTTGAGGCTGCGTTGGTGCGGCTAAGTCGCGGATCTTTGCGAAAACAATTTACTCTGTCTTTGCCTGTAGCGCCGGCAATATCATTGGCCGTCAGGCGATATGAAACCCAAAGAGCTGTTCGAAGGTCACCGTCATGGCCAAGAATATATCCGTTCTGGAACAGCACCTTTTCGTTATTGGCTGAGATGGTGGTCACCGGCACGCCGAATGGTGCGTGCCTGGTAGCAATCTGCGATTGGACAGTTGCGTCAGCCTCAATAGCTTTTAATTGGTTGTTTGCCGCTTGTTTTTCTGCAGCGGTACAGTTGCGAGAAGCTGCGCTCGCGGAAGTGCTCGTGAGTGTCAGGACAAGTAAAGCGCTGAAAGCAAGCCGAGAAACATAGTCCCCCATCGGAAAGTCCCCTATAGCAGTTCAACCCCTAAAGTTGAACGCTATACGATTTCTAGTAGAATTACTAACGCAAATCTTTGGAAAGAATGCGAAAACGAAAAGTGGCAACCTTAAAAGGTCGCCGCTCCGCTGGTAGCTCATGATCGCTCACAGGCGATCCCGCCTTACTGACAAAACTCAGTCATCCCACCCATCTGTCAGCGTATAGAATTGATCCAATCGCTTGGCAGGCAAGCTCTGTCCTTGGGGTATGACTATGAATCTCATGTTTAAAAAATTAACCGCTCATTTAGTTAACTGAATCATTAGTATCAGGTGTTGGAGAATGATGAATGGCCTTTAAGCTTACGAAAACTCATACGATACGGCTAAAGAAGGTGCGATGAGAATTGAGTCATTGGTCGGCCTCCACTTCCTCTTCGATGGTGGTTATTAGCTCTTCGACATTGTCTGCCATCAACTGACGAAATTCATTGTATGTATCTGCCCGAGGGTTGCTGCTTTCGAGTGTTAGTGCGAACGAAACCTCGTGCATTTCATCTCGAATCTCGTCAGGATCAAAAATAAATTTGTGCCGCCAATATATTCGTCCCCCAATCCTGAGAAATGGCTTCTCTGGATCAATATGGGGACCATTATTCTCGGTGAATGTTGCCTCGAAGCAGCGCGTGGGTTGCCATTTTGCATACTTTGCTCTTGCCACTCGTTCCAAAACTTTGGATTCCATAGGTTCCAAAATGTTGGATTTGGTCCACTCACCTTCATGGTAACTCTGGATATTCGCCTCAAAGCGGGTAGCAATATATTTGTCACCTCGTCTCTGAACCCTTGGGCGAAGGATAGATACGAGCTTGATTCGCCCAACAAGCCGTCCGTTTTTGATCATACTTGGTGGTATAGCGATGGCATTCCAATAGTTCCTTTTCTGGGCTTTGATGGACTCCGTCCATGCAAGGATGACTGATGTATCAGTGCTAAGCCAGGGCGGGCCTTCCGAGTTGGGGGTGCCAAACCCCCTGTGGGGACAATACTGCTGGAGGTCGGATGCATTTATCATCAGGGCTCTCACCAAATCTGGCGTAGGGTCTACAACATTCTTGAAACAATGTGCTGCCAGGCGTGAGATGAGGGGCGTTGCGTAGCTGGTACCTGTTTCATATTGCCCCCCTAATACTCGTTGTTTTGAATACCAACTAAGATCTGGCTTCGTCATATAGTCCGGGCCGTAGGCGGTTCGTGAAATTGGACAAGGATCACCAGGCTCGTTTAGTAGAGCGGGTAACCTTCCAGACACGACCAGCGCCGCTTCGCAATCTGCAGGTGGAGCAATGGTACCGAGAGTGTTTTCAGGTTTGTTGCCCGCAGAAATCACCAATAGTCGATTGTGTTTTCGGGCTATTTGCGCGAGCAGGTGGCCACCTTGGCTTACGTCGAAAGTTGATGCCGGATGATCAAGGTTTGCCGACAAGTTCCACACCATTGTATCTGGGTGCGCCTCCATAGCCTGATCAAGAGCTTGAGCAATTGACTCAATCGTGACGATTTCAGGGCTCGATCTTTTCGGTATCGCTTGAACTATTCCCAATCGGCAATGCAGCTCTGGAAGTGGCAGATGATTGTTCCATGCATGTCCATCAACAATGATAGAACATACTTTGTTTCCATGGGCCCGGTCGGCTGAATGATCTGGGACGATTTTTGGACCTTCCCAGGTTACCGCGTCCCGGTATCTATTGGCGTGATACCCGCCGTCAATCACTGCAACCGTCGGATCATGTTCTGTAACATTGAGCTCAAGTGAGGGTTCTTCTCCTTCCCCCGGAGGCGCGGGGGCAAATTTTGAGAGAGGCTCCCACCTGACGACGCTACCACTAAGCATAAGTCGCTTTAGGTCGCCGACCTCTCTAAAGCCCATAAGCAATGTGAACTGACTATTTTTGCGGGCTGGCAACTTCGACAGCAGATCGATGCTGTTGTCGACATCCAATAGAACTTGTCGCGATGAACCGATTGGCCCATCGACAACGCTAGATGGCTCTGTTTCAATAAGTTGTTGTGGCGTTGCTGGAGATAATAGTTGAGACGAGCCGGATTGAATGTATTTGGACACGTGCTCTAGTGTTTGAGCCGTTGCCTCCTGGGTACTGTAGGATGGAGTTTGAACTCGAAATAACTTCACGCCGTCTATTGATAGCAGGCTTTCTCCGTCTGCTCCAGCAGGGTCGCATTCCTCAACTAGCGCGTCCGGGAAATATCGAATGGCGTTGATATTTGCTATATCAAACTTGATTTTGTCATTCGAGGCTTCGCGTATTCTTTGAGTGATTTCAGTTAACCCAGCTTTGGTCACTTCGACGAGATAACCATCTCTCCATGGTGCTCGTATCGATATATCATTCGAGGAGAGAAATAGGTCATTGGGTGTCTTTGTGACGCTGTACGCATCATTTTGCATTTTCACCCATACTATCAACCTTCCGTCAAAGAGCGTGTATTCAGGAAAATTACTTAGTAGGAGGGAGGTTTGCTCTAGTAACCTAGGTTGAAGGCGCCGAAATCTTGCTGCAAGCTCTTCGGTGAGGTTTTTGCCTCTCGCATCAATGCCATGCTCTTCATAATCAACAACCAGCTTGAGCGCGGAGTTGCGAAAAACGCCGTGAGTATCTGCCATATATCACCCTGAGTTTAGGGTGTACCATTATTTGGTGTTTTTGTAAGATTTCAACAACTTTGATACAGATTGCTTCGATACGCCGGCAAGTTTGGCAATCTGAAGCTGGGTCAGTTTGTGCTTGTCATACAAAATCCAATAATACTTGGCTGCGATGTCGCCAGACAGTGCTTGGAAGTTAGGCCTACAAATCTCACTTGGTGAGCTGTCGAGTATTGATCGAACAATTCCCATTATTTGTATTTCTGACTGCGTAACTATCGCTCGTCGTCTCGCGGCAATGGAGATTTCCCGAATATCTGAGCCAGTAAGACCATCAGAGATTTTCGCAATTGCTGCGACATGGTCGTGATCAATGTCTTGAAAAAGATAATGCTTCCAGAGTTCTTGGCGCATTTCTGAGTCTGGTGCAGCAATTTCATACTGATACGGGAATCGTCTCCAGATAGCTGGGTCCAGCATATGGGGGTGGTTAGTGGCGGCAATCACAACTGCTTCGTGATCAAGAAGGTCTAGGCCTTGCAAAAGAGCGTTTACCACTCGTTTGAGTTCCCCAAGCTCTTTATTGTCGTCCCTCTTTTTGGCTACAGCGTCAATTTCATCTAAGAACAGTACAGCTCCACCGGCTAAGGCATATTCGAATAATGAACGAATATTTTTCGCTGTGTCGCCGAGTAGAGATGAAATAATGGTGTCGAGGCGAATAGTTAGAAGGGGCCGACCAAGACGCATAGCGATATGGCCCGCGATCAAGCTTTTCCCCGTTCCAGGCATGCCGTGGAGCAGAATTGCATTTCGTGCCCCCAAGCCTTCTTTGGCTAATTGGCTGGCATAGCCGATTTCTTGCAAAACGATTTCTAGTTCCCCGGCAAGGCTGTCAGGCAATATCAAAGGGTCGGAAGGCCAATCTTCTTTTTGAAGTAAGGGAAATCGACTTTTAAGGTCGACTGGGAGCTTCTGAGGATCGCGTAGAGGGCGGAGTTCGATGGGTGACCTATTAAGCAAGTCATGGATCTGCACCGCAATTTTTGACTTTTGCGTGCCTTCGTATAATTTAGCGATCTCTGAAGCGGCTTTGCGAAGCTTTACAGTGTCTCCTTCGAGAGCTGCAAGAAGGATTTCATCGGCGAGGCTAGGCGCTGTTACATTATTCTCTTCAGCGTACGCACTTCCGAACATATTATGCCCCCTTTTCACGGTATAGACGCTATTCCAGAGATTGAAAATGCCTCAGGAATCCAAAGCCCGGCTTGAGAAAATGTCCTCGTGCCGGGCTGTCATTAGAGTCAACCAAATTCGGCAATTTGTCAATAAAATTGCCGAATTGGTCAACCGAAATTTGGGAAAAAGCCAGGATTCAGAAGATTGAGTCAACTAAGCCTATGGCGAGAGGGAAAGTGTCGGGAAAGTGGTCGGCCTGGATCGTGAAGAAGGTGGCAATTGGCATTGCTGCTTGGTCTTTGCTGGCGCCAAAATATTAGCAAGCGCCTTCCCTCAATTCCGAAACAGGGTCGCGGGCACTATTTGCTAAGATTTCCAAAAGCCTACCCCATTCATCCGCAAACCTACCCATTAGAGTGCTGGCAATGAACCGTTGCAATGTTGATTATATTTCCACTCCTCTCAACGTTTCATTAGTCATTCCAGCCCTGACTTTTGAAGCCAATTGGCTGGCCGGAGGAGTGTCGGTGTATAAGGTTGTGTCCCCCCAACCCTCCCATCGCCATTGCAAGACGGTGTACCTCTTTCCATGCCGTTTGTTCTTCCGGTCAGCCACCTTTTCTGCTTTTGGAGGGTCATTGGAGAGCGAGGTTTAGGTCTTGGCCTTTTAAAGCAGAACCTACCCTTGCACTACCCTCCTCAAAAATTGTCTTTATCTAGCGCGGCGTCATACTTGTTCGTGTGCTGGCGTCCAAATCGACCAGTTTGATTGAATAAAAGGTGTAGGATTATGATCACAATCTGGACGATTGGTCAGGGAACGCGGAAGGACCTTTTACTGGAGTGGCAGTCGCTGCTGCCGAAGCATGTACAGGTGGAGGTCAGAGGCGCACTGGACGGCCTTGTGGGCACTGATATCGCAGCCCAAGCACCGGAAGTAGGGGACACTCCACTCTTCACTGTTTTGGCAAATGGGAAGCATGTAATTGTAGGCCATCAGAAGATTACCAAAAGGCTTCATGCTTTGTTGAAAGAACCAACACAATCGAAACAAACGATTAACGTTCTGGCTTGTACCAGTGATTTTCCCGTTCTGTATAAAACGGGCTTGATAATGCCTTCGCGGGTTGTGCCTGGTCTTATTCGGTCTGTTACAGAGGGTAAGCGTGTAGGGGTGTTTGTTCCCTTGCTCGAACAAGTGCCTGTATGTGAGAATAGCTGGAGGATGGCCGGCTTGAATAAGCTAAACGTGTTACCACTCCGGCCAGACTCAGATTCTCAAGCTATTAGTACAGCTGTGGCCGAGATGGCAAAATTTGAGCCCGATATAATTGTTTGTGATTGCTTTTCATTCGGTAGTGACGTCAAGAATTTAATAGCATCGGAACTGAATTGTTCCGTCGTGTTGCCCGTGACTCTTATGGCTAGGATAGTTGGTGAGCTAATATGATATGCTGCGGGACCCAGGTCTAGTAACTGCCTTTCTCTCAGGAATTGGCTCCTTTGCCTGAGTGGAATGGGAGTACTTATGCCCTTTGGAAGGATGAGATGACAGCTGAAAAGGCAAATTTTCTTACTGGACATGAAGCAAGCCATAAGCTCCATGCTGCAAAGCTGTCACCGCCAAATCATGCTATCAACTTGGTGTCGCGCCAATGGATGGATAGCTTCATATTTGAAAATCAGTCCAAAAAGGCTGTCATTCTACGAGCCCCTGCGGGTTTTGGGAAAACATCTGTTGCAAGCCAATTTTATCATGCGTTGTCAGAGAATGGCTTGAATTGTGTGTGGTTGTCGCTGGATGACAACGACAATGTGACGGAGACTTTGCTTTCCTACTTATTTAGGGCCCTTTCCCAAGAATGTGTTGGCCTTTCCGATGTTTCTAAAGCCAGTATTGCAGCCTTTTCAGGTGCCTCCGAAGCCGATCTGGTCTTCCTCTTACAGGAAGTGCTGGAGGATATCGATGGGCTTCTTTACCTGTTTCTCGATAACGCAGAAGTGTTGGAAAAGGATGCGATGGAAAAATGCATTCAGCCAATATTGCAAGTGCGGAATTCTGGAGTGCGCTTAGTTATTTGTAGTCGTTCCAAGCCTAGCCTGAAGGTTTCAAAGATTCGAGTGAAGGGGTTGCTACAGGAAGTTGGCCCGGATGAATTATCGTTCTCGAAAGACGAGATAAAGGCAGTCTTTTCTGGGGCCATATGTGATCAAGAAGCAACCCAAATCTTTCGCAGAACAGAGGGATGGCCTGTGGCGGTGCAAGTGCTTAAGCAATGGTATGTCCACAACGCAAGTACGTCTTCAATTCTAGAACAATTCAATGGAGCGCTTGAAGAGATAGCTGAATTCCTGGCGGAGCAAATTCTACTTGGATTGGATGAAAATTTGCGTTCGCTACTAATGCGGACTTCCATTTTTGACGAGCTTACAGAAGACAAGGTCAATTTCGCAATGGGAGAGCTTGGCTATTGGAGGCAGCTGCAGTCTATCCAGGGACTCGATGCATTTGTCACAAAAGATGCGAAGGGAAAAGTTGTACGTTTTCATCCCCTATTGAAGGACTATCTCCGGTTTGAATTTGAACGGAAAAATCCTGACGAGTGGACAGAGCTTCAGGAAAGTGCCGCAAGGTGGTGCTTTGCCCGAGAAAACATTGTCTCTGCGATCAAACATGCCCGCCAAAGTAAAAAGCAGCTTTTGGTTGGAGAACTAGTGGAAGACGCCGGCGGGCGTGAATTGTTGTTGCGTGTAGGGTGGGCAAGGCTGAAGGAGGTGGATCGACAACTGACTGACAGCATTTTAAGGTTGTTTCCAAGATTGCAGCTAATGCGCTCGATCATCTTGATGAAGGAGGGCAAGCTTACCAGTGCTCGTCAGCAATTTGAGAAAACTCGTCAATTAACCAATTCTTTTCAGCAGGACCGAGACGGAGGAAATATCGAGAAACTTCGCCTTGACGCGTCATATGTTGATATGTCGCTGATGGTAAACGAATGTAGAGTATGTTTGCCTGAAGAATTTGATCGAAACATTGCGACAATTTCGAGATTGGCTGATGAAGATCACACTCTGCAAGGCAATATCAATACGCTGCTTTGCATCAACAATCACCAGAGAGGTCTTCTGGGGACCGCAGCGGAATATCTTCAACGTGCCCAGTTTCATTATAGGAATGCAGGCTCAACTCACGGGGAGATTTTCTGCAATATTCACCAAGGAACTATGAAGTTTTTGCAAGGGAGCCCCGAATATTCCCGCAACAGCTATAAGGCAGCTCTATCTTTAGCGCGTAGGTCCTTCGGAACAGACAGATCCAAGTTGCAGCTCATTGATCCATTAGTTGCAGAAATTGACTATGAAACTAATAACATCGCCGATGCAGCACATCGGACCAATAAGATTCTTCAATGCGTGAATAAAACAGAAGGCTGGCTGGACATAGTGTTGGCGGGATTTATGACTGCCAGTCTGGTGAGTTATCTACAGTCTGGGGCCGAAAGTGCTTTGGACATGGTTGATGCTTGCGTGTGCGAAGCCGATCGACAAGGCCGAGGTCAGTTGAGGAACAGTCTTGCTTCACTGCGGAGCAGTATTTTGGCACGGGCAGGGCTAATAACTTCTGCGCGCGATGTGTTGATTTCAGAGGCGATTACTTTTGAAGCAGTCGTCGCAAAATTTGGCCAAGCGTCTTGGCGAGAGGTTGAGGCCAACATGATTGCAATTCTTGATGTTGAGAGCAGAGATAGTTCGGGAATGGTTGGCTTCGTGGAAGCCAATGGAATGGTACTTAAGTTTTTTGAACAAGGTCTGATACGCCCTTTTATACGCGTTGGAATTCTTACATGTAAGGTTGGCTTCGATCAGGGGCATATTGAGGAGAGCTACGAGCTGTTTGACCGAGTGACGGAAAAAATTGTGTCAACAGGATATGTGCGCCACCTGATCGATGAGTATTCAGTGCTCTCGGAATTTATTGCTGCCAGAATCGCGGACGATAACTCAAAAGTCTCCCCAGATATATTGCGACAGGTTGAATACATCATTGAACTATGTTCAGAGCCTGCTCATCCTGCAGTTTCTGAAATTTTAACGAAGCGAGAACGGGAGGTGCTGAGGTCGCTTTCTGAGGGCAATTCGGACAAACTTATTGCTCGTGAACTGGGTGTTTCCAACAATACCGTTAAGTTTCATGTTAAGAATCTTTATAGGAAGTTGGGAGCAAACAATCGAGAACATGCCTCCGAAATTGCCCGAGACTTGGACGTTTTGTAACAGTCGCCCATAGAAACTAGCGCCGTTTCTGTGCGAAAGCTTACCCCACCCATGGATCTATTTCCGTTCGGCGCTACCCCACCCTTAATACCTTAAAACCTACCCCCTGGCGAGATTGCGAACGTTAGAACACTGCGTCACGCTTGACGAATGTCTTCCGAAGTAAATCGGACAACTAATTAGTCAGGCGAGCAAGTGTATGCGAATTGGTATTGATGTAGGTGGAACTAATACAGACGCGGTCTTGATGGATGGCAACAAGGTTGTCTCAAGCATTAAATCCCCTACGAGTGAAAATGTTAGCAGTGGTATCGTGCAGTCCACTCGTGCCGTGTTGGATGCGGCGGGAATAGGTGTCGATCAGCTAGAGTCTGTGATGATCGGCACGACGCAATTCACCAACTCGTTTGTAGAGCGAAAAAATCTAACGCCGGTAGGCGTAGTGCGAGTTGGTTTGCCGGCTGCAGCTGGACTGCCCCCTCTGATGGATTGGCCAGGCGACCTGAAAGCCTGTCTCAAAGACCAAATCCATATGGTTCACGGCGGGCATCAATATGATGGTCGCGAGAATGTACCGCTCAATGAAAAGGAGCTGCTCTTAGCAATTCGTGACATGCGAGCAGCAAGGGTGCCCTCTGTTGCGGTTTCATCGGTCTTCTCTCCTGTGAATAGTGCGATGGAGTTGAGGGTTGAGGAGATCATCCTGAATGAAATGCCGGATGTGTCGCTGACCTTATCCCATCGAATAGGGAAGCTTGGATTAATTGAACGCGAAAACGCGGCGATCATGAACGCGAGCTTGGCAGTGTTTGCAAAGCGAGTTGTGACGTCATTTAGGCAAGCCCTTCAAGAGTTGAATGTCAAGGCTCCCTTCTTCATTAGTCAAAACGATGGCACGTTGATGTCAGCCGAGATGGTTGAGCAATACCCAGTTCTTACCTTTGCTTCAGGCCCTACCAATAGTATGCGCGGCGCTGCATTTTTGACAGGTGTCGAAGATGCTCTCGTTGCTGACATCGGGGGGACCACAACAGACATCGGAATGTTGCGGAACGGTATGCCACGAGAGTCTTCGGTAATTGTTGATGTAGGAGGTGTGCGAACGAATTTTCGCATGCCTGACATCATTGCCTTGGGTGTCGGTGGGGGTAGTCGAGTTCGAGTTGGAGAGCAGGTTACCATAGGCCCTGACTCTGTAGCAAAGAACCTGCTCACCCAAGCCCGGGTTTTTGGTGGGGGCGTACTGACTGCGACAGACATAGCTGTTGCTGCGGGCTATGCCGATGTTGGCAACCGCGCAAATGTAGCAGATCTCAAGTCAGTCGACGTGGTCGCTTGCGTGGCGCGTATTCATGCTGCGGTTGCTGCCGGTGTTGAGAGAATGAAAACCAGTGCAGCTGAAGTGCCTTTGATCCTCGTTGGAGGTGGCGCGATATTGATTTCTCAAGACCTGCCTGGGGTATCGGAAGTAATCAAGCCCCAGCATGCGGACGTAGCAAATGCGATCGGAGCATCCATCGCCGAAGTGGGTGGCGAGGTCGACAAGGTGTTCTCCTATTCAAAAATAGGCAGGGAAGCAGCCTTAGCTAGTGCCAAGCACTCAGCTATTGAGGCGGCGATCGGTGCTGGCGCTGATCCGGCTCAGGTAAGGGTAATCGAATTGGACGAAATTCCGCTTGCTTATGTGCCAGGGGGTGCCGTTCGCATCCGGGTCAAGGCAACCGGCAAATTGGCAGAATTGGGGCGCCCAAGCTCAGAGGGGCCTAAAACTGTTTTGAATTCAGGGAAAACTAGGGAAACTGGAGGTAGTCATGAAAATGTATAATTCGAAACGAGCCATGATGCTCACACTTTTGGCGGGGAGTTCGCTTGTTTTGCCCTCCTTCGCTGCACTTTCTCAGCAATCTGGCGCGAACTCCGAAGCAAATACAGATGATTTAATGGTATTTGAGGAAATCGTAGTTACGAGCCGCAAGCGATCAGAAAAGCTTCAAGATGTACCTGAAGCTATTACGGCTTTTACGGCGAGTACCATTGAAGCAGCAAAGATCGATACGTTGCGGGACTTCGTCGACCTCACGCCAAACCTGATTGTGCGCGAGACGTTCCGTTCGAATGAAACCTTTCTTACACTGCGAGGGCTTTCAAGTGCGCAAGGCGCATTGCCCCCAGTTAGCTTTGTTGTGGATGGAGTTCAGTTGGGCTCGAATGATTTTATCAACCAAGACCTGCTGGACGTGGCTCGAATTGAGGTCCTAAAAGGCCCTCAAGGTGCCCTATATGGTCAAGGCGCTATCGCAGGTGCTGTGGTTGTAACAACAAAAGAGCCTGTAGATGAGTTCGAAGCATTTGCCAAAGCATCGTACGGCAATGGCGATAGCATGCGGGTTGCTGGAGGGGTCTCAGGGCCGTTGGTGAAGGGCTCGCTTTATGGCCGTGTATCTGGGTACTATCGCGACACCGATGGCCTGATCAAGAATGTCAATGGTGACAATATTACCGCTTCAGATCAATGGTCTCTGAGAACTAGGCTTATGTACCAGTCTGAAAGGCTGGATGTGAGTTGGCGAGGTAGTGTGACCCAAGGCACGGGCTTTTGTTGTCATTTGGACCGACTGGCAAAGGACTCAAACGGGACTCCTATTGGCATTGATGACTTGGATGTGCCTGTGTCGACTTCAAACATTATCGGGACTTCTGAAGACAGGTTCTGGGATACTTCCTTGAAGGCAGACCTCGATCTTGGCTCGGTGACATTGACCTCCATTTCAGGCCTGGCACATGTAAAACAGTATGCTGTTGGTGACGCTGATTACTCGAGCGCGCCTGCAGTTATTCAGGACCTGGTATTTGCGACAGATGTTTTTAACCAAGAACTTCGGCTAACTTCAGCTGATGATGCACGGCTTAAATGGATTGCTGGTGGTTTCTACCAAAATCGTGATGAAAATCAGGATATTTTTGTAGGTGCGGAAACCCAGGGGGCAGGCCTCGTACCCGACACGATCCTGAACCTAGCGAATGAGATGGAGAGTGAATCCTGGGCTGTTTTTGGCCAGGCGAGCTACGACATCACGGATAAAATGACCTTCTTGGCAGCAATGCGATATGATCGTGATCATCAAAGTAGCGTTGACCAAAACAATTACGATGCGACGTTCAAGGAAGCAACCTTCAGTCAATGGCAACCTAAGTTGCAGCTTTCATATCAATTCACAGACGATATGCTGGCATATGCTACTTATTCCACGGGTTTCAGGACTGGTGGCTTCTCGCAGAATGTTCAATTCGATAATGAGGTGACGAAGAACTATGAACTTGGCCTGAAGAGCACATTTTTAGATCGTCGGCTGACGATGAATGCCTCTGTGTTTCACATTGATTACACCGGCCAACAATTCTCTTTCGTTATCTTTGACGGAAATGTCGCCCAGCGCGGCGTCGTGAATATTGATAGTACATCCATCAACGGAGCTGAACTGGAGGTGTTTGCCCGGCCGGTGAAAGGTCTGGAGATCAACCTCGGCCTCGGGGTGACAAGCTCGATTGTTCAAGAGGTTTCAGCCGTGGATGATGCGCTTGGTGACGTATCTGGTGCCGTCGGAAATCAGTCGCCGCTGGTACCGACATTTACCTATAATACTGGAATTACCTACACCCATCCGTTGACGGATAGCCTCGACCTGGTGGCGCGTGCTGATTATCGAAAAAGGGGTCAGTATTTCCACGATTTGAACAATCTGGTCCGCACAGGAACAAAAGATCTGATTGATGGACGGATAGCAATTGAAGCTGAGAGCTGGACCTTCTCTGTTTGGGGTAAGAACCTCACCAATGCACGATTTGCGACCCGCGTTAGTGAGTCAGCTTTGCGGACGCCAAACATGCCAAGAAGCTATGGCGTCGAGTTGAGCTACCGGTTCTAGTTGCCGGGGGCTTTGGGAGGAGTTGGCGCTCATTGCTCCTCCCAGGCCACATTAATTAGTGAAAGCGCAAAAATTTACAAAGTAAGAGGATGCGTAATGGAAATTGGCCAAGACTATGAAAGGGCAAGAGTCCCTGGAGGCGCGACGGTCAGTGGATGGCACATTGCGTTTGTTAAGATCGGCGTCATCGTGGCACTTCCGGCATTCATCTCAGGGGCAGAAATCGGAGCCTCGCTAGGTTTGCAGAAGGGTAGTCTTGCAATTCTTTTTGGGGCGCTAATTTTGGCAACTCTCGGTGCTGCAACAGCTACTGTTGCAGGAAAGACCAGATTGTCTGCATCTCTTATCGTTGAAACATGTTTTGGGGCATTTGGTGCGCGGTTTGTGAACTTGATCATAGCGTCAACTTTACTTGGGTGGTTCGGCGTTACCGTTGCTTTTTTTGGTTCGTCATTGGCAGCACTCGTTGGTTCTACGACAGGACATACCTTCCCTACATGGATTTTTGTTGTTGTTGGCGGGATGTTAATGATTTCTACTACCGTATTTGGCTTTAGCGGGCTACGGCGTTTGGCCGATATAGTAGTGCCATTACTGTTGGTGGTGATGGTTTGGTCAGCTTATAAGGTTAGCGGTATTGAACAGTTGCCTGATGCAGGCCATCCGTCGGATGTGAGCTTAACCCTTGGACTAGCTGTTTCCGCTGTAGTAGGCGGGATGGTCGTCGGTACCACCATTTTTCCTGATTTGGCGAGGTTCGCTCACAGTTCGGGTCAAGGACGATTTGCTTCTTTTCTGTGTTATGGGGCGGCAGTGCCCGTTGTCCTGATACTGTCTGCATATGCCAGCATCAAAACTGGTGAGACAGATCTCGTACAAATCATGTTTGTTACGGGACAAGGCTTTTTAGCATTGTTTACGCTCGTCTTTGCGGCGTGGACAACTAACGCAGGCAACCTCTATTCGTCATCGCTCATTTTTTCGATGCTTTTAGAAAAGGTGCCTTTTTGGCTGTGTTCGCTGGGAGCGGGCTTGGTTGGGGTTTTGATCGCGCTTCTTGGTGTTGCTGATCAGTTCATTCCTTTACTGCTTTTTTTCGGCGCAGCAATTCCACCAATCGCAGGTGTTTATCTGGCCGATTTCTTTTTCGGCTCACGCGAGAAGTATTTTCTCAAAACGGTGGGCGCTTATCGGCCTGTTAACTGGTCTGCCATGCTGGCCTGGGCGTCAGGATTTGGCCTGGGCTTGTGTACGACGAATGGCCTTTTTGTGCTTTCGTCTGTACCTGCCTGTGACGCAGTAACTGCAGGTTTCTTGTCCTATCTCTTTTTCGAAAAAATTGCGGGTTGGGGAAGAGGCAATGTTGCATCTAATTCTAAGAACAAGTTTGAGGTGAAATGATGACACATATCAGGGTGATCACGGCTCATGTGTCTCCGCGATCGAACAAAGAATGCGAGTATGAGGATTTGTGTAAAGAAGGGCATAAAGTGACATGCTCTCAGATACAAGACGGACCTCCCTGTATTGAAGGAGAGCTGCACAGTGCTCTCGCCGTGCCAGGTATTGTCAGGGAGTGTCTTGCGGCAGAAAGGGATGGGGTTGACGCAATTGTCATCGATTGTGTGGGTGATCCAGGCCTCGTTGCGGCAAGAGAAGCAGTGCGTATTCCTGTTATTGGACCAGGAGAGGCGTCAGTACACCTTGCAAGTATGCTCGCAAGAAAGTTTTCTGTTCTAGCACCGTCTCCAAATGTTGTGCCTCTCATCGAAGAGAAATGTAGGCTTTATGGATTGGAAAACCGGCTCGCTAGTGCAGTCGCTATTGATGCGACGGTTTCCGATGTGGTCTCAGGAAGCCATGAGGGACTCCTGAATCAGTTGGTTACCGTTGGGGCAAACTGCGTGGAGGAGCATGGGGCCGGTGCCTTGATTATTGGCTGCACAGGATTTGTTGGGTATGCGCCGCAGATCGCTGACAGGCTTTTGTCTCGCAAGTTAGATGTGCCGGTTATCAGCCCTCTCAGAACAGCGCTTCGCTTTGCGCAGTGCATCTCAAGCCTTGGTCTGAGACATAGCCCCAAATCATACCCATTTGCGTCAATGATCGTATCTGGACTGTGACCATTTTACTTTGATAGGAGAGGCCCCGCGTATGTCGATCGGGATTGATGAATTAGAAGATTTAGCTGTAGGCGCTGCGTTTCTTGGTACCGGTGGTGGAGGAGACCCTTATATCGGCCGCCTAATAGCTACCAAGGCAATCCAGGATTGCGGTGAGCCAACAGTATTGGATCTAGATCAGGTCAAGGATGACGATTTTGTGGTTACCGTGGCTGGCTACGGAGCCCCAACGGTGCAAATCGAAAAGCTGATCGGCGAGGGAGAGCTGGAAAAGGCCTTGGCCAAACTTGAACAGCACCTGAAAAAGAAGGTGACAGCTATTATCCCCGCCGAAATTGGCGGCAGCAATTCACTCGTACCAATTGCCCTGGCGTCTAGGTGTAAATTGCCTGTTATCAATGCAGACGGTATGGGACGAGCTTTTCCAGAGCTGCCAATGAACGTATTCAGCTTTAATGGAATTTCAGCCTCTCCCATGATTGTGACAGATGAGCATTGCAATACTGCGATTGTTGAGACTGCGTCGGATCGTACTGCTGAGAAGATTACGAGAGCAATTGCTATTGAACTTGGGTTGCGAGTGTTCATCGGCTGTTATCCAATGACAGGTCGAATGGTTAGAGAGTGTGCGATTGAGGGCACTTTGTCTCAGGCTATTGCAATAGGTCGTTCTATTCGCCAGAGGCCCCCCGGTTCCTGCGCTATTGAATCATTGATGCACTGTCTCAGTACAATTTATCCTGATCGAGAAAGCAGGGTCTTGTTTACGGGTAAAATTGTAGACGTTCAAAGAGATACCGCGGATGGATTTTCAAAAGGTAGTTTTCGAATTGAGGCATTTGGATCAGGGCAAAGCGCAGAGTTGATTTTTCAGAACGAATTTCTACGGGTTTGTGTCGAAGATAAATTGGTTGCTGTCGTGCCGGATCTTATCTGTGTAGTTGATGAAGAGACTGCAAGTCCTATTACTACGGGGGCTTTACGTTATGGACAACGCGTAAAGGTCATCGGCATTGAAGCACCTCCTCAATTGTGTAGTGAGCAAGCATTGACCTATGTCGGGCCTGAGTGTTTTGGGATGGATTTCCCTTATAAATCGATTGCGACACTTGAAGCAGAGGCAGCTGACAAGGCCCCAAAATCAGCCACTGCTGTCTAGGGGATGAAGATGCAAGCGCTTCTTGGCCCAGAAATAGTTGACTTTGATGTACTGGATGACCGTCTTGTCTGGTTAGAACGCAGGCCGGCGCGAGACGGATTGCAGGTTCTCGTAGAATGGCGAGACGGCACTGCGATAGACTTGGATGTTCCCGGCGGAGTAAAAGATACCGTGCGAGGCTATGGTAGCGGCTCCTTTTGCTTGTCTCCGGAGGGTGTTTACGCAGTCTGTCAAAAGAGCGGCTCGTTACTTTATTTGACGACCACAAACAAGGTCGAGGTGAGGGCCGACATTCCAGGAACAAAAATTGGCGGGCTTGTTTATCACCCGTATTTGGGGCGGCTATTCTTTCTTGGGGAAACGGCCGATGGGGAAAATTGTAGTACAGGGATCTACAGCTATGACCCAATATCCGGACAGTGTAACTGTTTGTGGAAAATTTCTGGCTTCATTGCTCAGCTAGCACCATCAAAAAATAGTGCTTCATTAGCCTGGATAGCCTGGCCCGAGACTGGAATGCCGCACGATGCTACCAGTCTTTGGGTGGGGGATTTTTTGTCGGAAATGGACTTCAACGTTACCGAACTGCTCCCCGCCGTTGAGGGGCGCAGTATATGCCAGCCCTACTGGAACAACGGTGATTCTCTTTGGTACCTCAATGATGCTTCAGGATTTTGGGCACTTGAGGAATATTCCGACGGTAAAACTATTCCAGTGGCGCAGTTAGCGACGGATATGGGGTTTCTTTCATCCAACATGCTTGAAAGAACGTTTACACAGGTCAGCGATGGTCGATTATTCTGCGCCGTATCCGAGATGGCCGAGTGGCATCTATCTGCTTGGTTGCCAGTGGGCGGGTCAAATAAAGCTGCATCTATTGACACTAACAATGCAGCGTTTGTCAGCATCAGAAAGATCAAAGCCTACCAGGGTGGAATAGCCCTTCTCGCTGGCAGTAGGGATCGTCCGATAAGTGTCTGGAGCTTGCAAAGGGACGCCGACCTTGTCCGGCTGTCGGCAGATACTCAACCAGATGCACAACTGCCTGTAGCTGAGTTTAGGAATATCATTTTTGAGGTTGAGCCGGGACTCAAAGGCAATGCCTTCTATTACGAAACGTCAAAGACCGGAAAAGCAAATGCTCGAAACCAACTACCACTTGTCGTAAACGTTCATGGTGGCCCGAAAGCTATGGCTACGGCCGATTACAGTGCTACCAAGGCATTCTGGCTGGAGCAAGGCTATTGTTTTTTGGACGTCAACTATCGCGGAAGCTTGGGATTAGGGCGAAGGTTTAGGCAAGCAATCAACGGCAAGTGGGGGATTGCTGATGTTCAGGACGTATGTGCCTGTGTCCAAGAAATAGTGTCAAAATGTCATATCGATCCCAAGAGAATTGTGGTGAGGGGGGCAAGTGCGGGTGGTTTGACGGTTGTCCTATTGCTTGCCCAATCAAGCTTGTTCGCCGCAGGGAGTTCTCACTATGGGGTCCTTGACCTTTTGTCGCTTGCTAAAACAACCCATAGCTATGAAAAGCATTACTTGGAATCGCTTGTTGGCTGTACAGATCAAGATGAGAGTGTCTACCGAGACCGGTCCCCGACAACCTATGCTGCGGCGCTTAAGGCCCCCCTGCTGTTGTTGCAAGGCCTTAAGGACCAAATCGTACCCCCGAGCCAAGCCTATCTATTGAGTGACCTGTTGGCCAAACACAATATGCCATATCAATTGATAGAGTTTGAGAATGACGGGCATGGCTGGGCAACACGCGAGGCAACTTTGAAGGCGCTGGAAGCAGAAAGTTGTTTTTATGAAAAAATTCTTGGTTTCTGATCTGCTGGTTGCCTTCTCTAGTGGTTTGTATTTCGAGCAATTCTCTGTTGTCGCGGAGGCCGTTGCCGCGGGTCTTGGTGTGGTGCGACGGGAATGGTTGTTGCAAGAAGCTTCTTTTCGTCGCAGTGCGCAAAGGCTCAGGTCTTGCTGAAGGTTTAGCTCAAGAATCAGCTGGAAGTGATTCAAAGGTGTCGGAAGAAATAGACAATTTTGTCGCTCTAGACGATTGCAGGCGAATACGATCTCATCGCTTTATGCAGGTTGAAAGCGTTCATAAGCTCGATGAGGCATTGGCCACAATTCTAAGCCTGCCTACTGTTGAACGCACGCAAACAGCGACCGATCTTTTCACAAAATTTCAGAGGATCGGCTAACGTGCCGAGAAAAGTATGGGCATATTGACATCTTTTAAAGCCTCCTCGGTCGATATGTTCGGAAGGCTCCGCCGCGTCGGGGTTTCGTGTATCTTTGTAGGACTTTTTTGTCTGTGTTCTTTTTCTGCCGCTTCAAGTGCCTGTGAGCTCGTCGTCAAGGACAGCCGTCAGCACGACATTCAGGTCCTGTACGAGGAATGGCCTCCTTATGTAACGTGTAATGGAAAGACCATTGGGGGGCCGGTTGTAGGGGCTGTTCGACAGATGCTGAACATTGAGGGAATCAGCTTTTCTGAACGCTTGCTGCCAAGTGCAAGGGTGTCGCGCGATGGTCTTGAAAGGGCCAATACCCTAACAGCAACATTCCTTCAAGTTGACGGTCAGCCTTCAAATATGCATCTGATTGGTGAGGTTGCGCCCAGGCTCCAGTATTACCTTTATTATAATGCTATTGCTAAGCCGAGAAAATATGATCTGGCTTTGGGTACGCTAAATGTCCTTGTGCTCGCCAACCCTCGATTGCCAACAGGCTCAAGAGTACCGGCCTTCTTCAAATTGCTCGAAGTCCCGAACTTGGCTGCGATGCAGAAGGGGCTTCAATTGGGACGCGCAGATTATGTTTTGCTCGATGCTTTGACGGCTGATTCGGTTGTTAATGACGCTGCTGTTGCAGAACTGGCGCTTCAACCGGTCCGACGGATAATGGAAGCTGGGATGTATATTGCTCTGAGCTCCACTACGCACCCC
The DNA here is from genome assembly GCF_042651265.1 of Kordiimonas lipolytica. Classification (GTDB taxonomy): domain Bacteria; phylum Pseudomonadota; class Alphaproteobacteria; order Sphingomonadales; family Kordiimonadaceae; genus Kordiimonas; species Kordiimonas lipolytica. The sequence goes on from NZ_JBHSCR010000034.1 coordinate 34,754, forward strand.
GCATTCACGGCACGGATCAAACAAGCATATAAAGACCAACGTGAGGAAATCTTTAAGGGCTATTCCAGGATCGTCCAAAATTCTGCAGCTCAAGCTGCCGAGTACCTTGAGGATCGTGAACAATAAAGCCAATGCCAAGTTCAGGCCGCACGGCTAGGCTCAGCTCAAGAAGCGGATCAAGTAGATGACTGCGGTGTGGATGCGCGACGACTATTTTAAGGCCGCTTTGTAGTGACCAGCGCAATTGGTGCCAAGACCAGTTTCTCAAGGCGTTAGGTTAGCCATAAATTGGTCCGAAAGTTTTATATATTCGCCGCCTACCTCCATTTTTTGAATAATCGTTAAGATTTGTCAAGGGCGGAGCAAAATTAGGCCATAGGGCGGCGTAAAAGTGAGCCAGTATGGATATGGTTGATATGATAGCCGGGGGCA
>NZ_JBHSCR010000035.1:0-145397 GCF_042651265.1 Kordiimonas lipolytica
CTAGAAAAATCCTCATTCGCGCAAACGCAAAAATGAGGGATCACTATGCAGCCGCGCTTGACACATAACACCGCTGCTTTTTTGTATTTTGGCGCGGGTTCTGTGCCTTCAGGCTCGGTTCGGCAGGCAGAGGTCGGTTTTAAAGGGGGCAGGGTGCGTATCTTGATGACTATTGCAGCCCGACAGTGTTCTGTGGAAATGGCGCCCTTGTGGCCTTCCTGCGCCTTTACAGGGGCTTTTGATCTCCAGATACTTATTTCGCCGCTCCCGTGAAGTGAGGTTTTTATGTCAGATGACAAATTGAAACGACAATTGCAGCTTCTTGAAGAAGCGCTGGCAGACCCGGAGGTGCGGGCGTCACGGTATGCGATGGCTTCGCTTTTGTCTGACGATTTTCGTGAGTTCGGCGCATCCGGGCGCGTTTTCGACAAGAAAACGATCCTTGGCCTTCTGGCGGATGAGCCAGATGGGGATAGCTATTTTGTTGAAGAACTAGAAGTGACAAGGCTTGGGCCAGACACAGCACTTGCGACTTACCGCATCCCGCCGCGCTGGGTGGCGGGCAAACAGAAACCCGCGTCGCTCAGAAGCAGTATCTGGCGCATGGAAGAGGGTGTCTGGAAGGTGCTGTTCCACCAGGGAACGCGTCAGCTGACTGACTAAACGGTTTTGGCAAGCTGGCGCATGTATGCCTTACCGGGCATGGCAAGGTTTTCGGCCTCGTCGCGGGTATAGCGTTCCAGAAGTTCCGTTTGGGTCATATAGCCTGCACCGTCGCGGATATCCGCCTCAATCGCGGCCTTCAGGCCAAACGGGTTGCGGGTTTCGATCGCCTTCATGATTTCGACATGACGGTCGGTCACATAATGTTTTTCAAGGTTGGCGAGCGCCAGCCGGTGAAGGGGCCCAAGTTGCAGCCAGACACGCTCGATCATCGGCATGGTCACGGGGTGCGGGTGCGCGAGATATAGCGCCCGGTGGAAGGCCTGGTTGCCAAGGATGATGCCTTGTGGGTCCGGGCCTTCGAACGCCTGGTTCTGCTCTTCATTGAGCTCCTTGAGAAGCTCAAGCCGCTCGTCTGTCACATATGGGAGCGCACGCTCGGCCGCATGCACTTCAAGCATGATCCGAAGCTCCAGCAATTCCGCCAGCTTGGCTGGCGTCAGGTCAGGCACGGTGATGCGGCGATTTGACTTCAATTCCAGCGCGCCTTCGCTCGTGAGCCGCCTTAGGGCTTCGCGAACCGGCATGGCTGATACATCTAGCATCTGGGCGATGCCGCGGATGGTCAGGGCACGGCCAGGCTGCACCTGGCCGGACATCACAGCGAACCGAAGCGCGCGATAAACCCATTCCTGCGCTGTTTCGTTATCTACGCGGTCCAGCCAGTCGAAATTGAAGTCGTCTTTGCTCATAGGCTCCTTCTTACGCAAGAATGGCAAAGCCAATCAAGGATAATAGCGCACCGACCACTGCAAACGGCAATTGCGACAGGGCGTGCTGGATGGGCGTGGTGCCACAGCTTTGGGCTGTCAGGACCGTTGCGTCCGCATAGAGGCAGGCGTGGCTGCCGAAAGTGCTGGCAGAAAGCGTTGCCCCGATCACGAGCGGCACATGGGCGCCTGTCGCCAGAGTCAGTTCGGCGATAACCGGCAGCGCGATCACAAACATGCCCCAGCTGGACCCGGTCGCGAAGGCAATCAGCCCCATCACGCCAAACACAATGAACGGCAGGGTTGATGCCGTCATGAAGGGCGTTGTCAGCTCAAGGATATAGTCAGTGAGGCCAAGCTGGTCGTTGATATCCTTCAGCATATAAGCCGCGAAAATGATCGCCAGTGCCTCGATCATCGTTTTGAAGCCGTCGATGATGGTGTTGAAGGTGTCGTGGTGATCCAGAATGCGGAGCCCGATTATCGCCAGCGTCAGAAGCGCCAGTGTGGCATAGGTGGCGGGCAGGAATTCCATATCATAATAGATGGTGAAGCCCACAAGCCCGGCGAGCGGCATGATGAATAGCCACACATTTCGGATTACGCCTTCCTTTTCCACAATGGATTCGTTTGATGCCTGAATATGTTCCGCGCCTGGCGGCACGCACTGACCAAACTCCTGCGCCCGGTATTCAGCCTTTTTCATGGGGCCGATCAGCGGGAACTTGCCCGCAGCCACCAGCGGCACGATCAGAAGCGCAATCCATGCATAAAGCATGTAAGGAATGCCTGAAATATAGGTCCAGATGCCTTCGCCTTCGGCTGCCAACCCTGTATCAACCAGGAGAGCAGAGAAGAACACTCCCCACGTGGAAAGGGGGATGAGCACGCTTACCGGGGCGGCTGTACTGTCGATCACATAGGCCAGCATCTCGCGGCTGACGCGGTATTTGTCCGTGATCTTGCGCATGGCGGCGCCTGCGGTAATGGAATTGAGATAGTCATCGACAAACAGCGCCACACCCAGCGCCCAGGTTGCCATGATGGCCGTGAAACGGCTGGTGACCCGTTTGGTGACGATGTCGACAAAGGCAGCTAGTGCACCGGTTCGGATGAAGAGACCAATCAGACTGCCCATGGCCCCGCATACCAGGATAACCCAGATCAGGTCATCGTCTGCAAGTACGCGCATGGTTGTTTCGGCGGTGACAGTGACGAAATCGCCACCGTTCAGCATGATGATGCCAACGACAGCCCCAATGATCAGCGCTTCAATCGGACGCTTGATGGTAACTGCCAGAACAAGAACCACAAGTGTGGGGATCAGCGTGAGTATGCCGTGATGGCTCAGGTCTGCCGCTGTTTCCATTTAATCGTCTCTCCAAAAAAGTAGGGCGCAGCCTGTTGGCTACGCCCACTATGGTTTGCTTATAGCTGCACCCAGGTTGTTTTCAGGTTGGTGTATTTATCAAGCGCATGCAACGATTTATCGCGCCCGAAACCACTTTGTTTATAGCCGCCGAACGGGATTGACAGGTCCCCGGTCGGATCCCAGCAGTTCACCCAGATGGTGCCGGCCTGTAGGGCGCGAGCCATGCGGTGAGCGCGGCTGATATCCTTGCTCCACACGGCGGCAGCGAGGCCATAGATGGTGTTGTTGGCGATCTCGATGGCTTCTTCTTCGCCGTCGAACTCGATCACAGCCAGAACCGGGCCAAAAATCTCTTCCTTGGCGATGGTCATTTCTGGCGTCACGCCGTCAAAGATGGTTGGCTGAATGAAGTAGCCGCCGGTCTCAGTACGGGCAGCCGCGCCACCGGTCGCGAGCTTGCCGCCATCCTTGCCTGCGGTCTCGATATAGCTGAGGACACGACTGTACTGGCTGTCGTCCACGATGGCGCCCAGGTTGGTCTTGGGGTCAAGCGGATCGCCCGGCACCCAGCCTTTGGCGGCTTCAAGCACCTTGGCCATGAACTCGTCCTTGATCTTCCTGTCAACGAGCAAGCGGGAGCCTGCAGTGCAGACCTCGCCCTGGTTGAAGAAGATCGCGCCTGCAGCGGCTTGTGCCGCAGCGTCCAGATCAGGGCAATCGTCCATGATTATGTGCGGGCTTTTGCCACCGCACTCAAGCGCAATACGCTTAAGGTTCGACTGGCCGGAATATTCCATGAAATATTTGCCAACCTGGGTCGAGCCGGTGAAGGCCAACCCGTCCACATCCATATGAAGGCCAAGCGCCTTGCCTGCGGTGTGGCCAAGGCCTGGCACCACGTTGAAGACGCCAGCCGGGATGCCAGCCTCTTCAGCAAGGTCTGCGATCCGAAGCGCTGTCAGGGGGGACTGTTCGGCTGGCTTCAGTACTACTGAGTTACCGGTCGCGAGCGCTGGGCCCAGTTTCCAGCAGGCCATCAGAAGCGGGAAGTTCCAAGGCACCACGGCCGCGACGACCCCGATTGGCTCCCGCGTGATCATGGCAAGGGCGCCAGGATCGGTTGGGGCGATTTCATCCAGAACCTTGTTGGCGGCTTCGCCGTACCAGCGGATCGAATTGGCAGAGGCCGGAATGTCGATGCTCGTCGCGTCAGAGATGGGCTTGCCCATATCCAGTGTTTCAAGAACCGCCAGTTCATCCGCATGCTTTTCAATCAGGTCCGCCCAGCGGATCATTACTTTGCCGCGCTCTGTGGGGTGCAGATCCGCCCAAATGCCACTTTTGAATGCCTTGCGGGCAGCGGCTACAGCCATGTCCACGTCTGCCATATCGCATGAAGCGACATTGGCCAGGACCTTGCCTGTTGCAGGGTTGATGGTCTCGAACGTCTCGCCTGAGGCCGCGTCTACGCGCTTGCCGTCGATATAGGCCTGGGTGTGGATCCTGGCGTCCTTGGCTTTCGCCTGCCAGTATCCGAGTGTTTTATCTGTCATGGTAAAACTCCTTACATTACGCCGATTTCTTTGGCTGTCAGGTCCAGCGCAAGGCGCGCCTTTTCAACCAATTCATCAATCTCATCATTGGTGATGATCAAAGGTGGGCACAGGATCATCGAATTGCCCACATGGCGCATGACAAGGCCGTTATTGAAACAGTGTTCACGGCACTTGAAACCAACATCCAGTTCATCAGGGAACAGTTCCTTGGTTTCCTTGTTTTTCACCAGTTCTATGCCGCCCAAGAGGCCCACAGTACGTATCTGGCCGACAAGCGGATGGTCAGACAGTGTCTCCAGCTTTTCACGGAAATATGCGATGCGGGCTTTGGCTTCGTCTGTGCCAACAAGGCCCTCGCGTTCCATGATCTCGATGTTCTTGAGCGCCACGGCACAGGCCACAGGATGGCCGGAGTAGGTGAAACCATGCACCATTTCTTCATCGCTTTTGGCGATTTCATGGGCAATGTCGCCGCCCATCGCCACAGCTGAAATCGGCTGATAGCCGGAAGAAAGGCCCTTGGCCATGGTGATGATGTCTGGCTGGATGCCATAGTAAGTGGAGCCGAACCATTCGCCTGTGCGGCCCCAGCCGGTGATGACTTCGTCGCACCACAGGAGGATGCCATACTTGCGGCACAGGGCTTCAATGCGCGGCCAGTAGCCTTCCGGTGGCGGCATCATGCCGCCTGCGCCCATTACTGGTTCGCCAACGAAGGCGGCCACATTTTCAGGGCCAATCTCAAGGATTTTGTCCTCAACGGCTTGGACGCACTGGTCGCAGAACTCTTCTTCGCTCAGATCGCCGCCGAACTTATAGTGGTGCGGTGTCGGGCCCACATGGTGGATGCCCTCGATCGGCAGGTCGAACTGCGGGTGCATGCCCGTCAGGCCTGAAAGCGATGCCGCAACAGTGGTGGAGCCATGGTAGGCCCGCTCACGTGCAATGAACTGCTTCCGGTTTGGTTGGCCCTTCAGGTTCCAATAGTATTTCACCAGCTTGTATGCGCTATCAACCGCTTCGGAGCCGGAGCAGGCGAACAGAACCTGATTGATATGGCCCGGCGTCTTTTCGGCGATCTTGGCCGCAAGCTCGGTCGCGTATGGGTTCGACGTCATGAAGAAGAGGTTATAGTAGCTCAGACCGCGCATGGCTTCTGCTGCAGCCTGAACCATTTCTTCATTACCGTAACCGATCTGGGCGCACCAAAGGCCAGCCATGCCGTCCAGGATTTTCTGGCCTTCGCTGTCTTCCAGATACACGCCCTTGGCACCTGTGATCATGCGCACACCGCGTTCACGCAGGCCCGGGTGGGCGGTGAAGGGATGCAGGTGGTGTTCCGCGTCCTGGCTTTGCCAGAACTTGGTACGATTGCTTAATTCAGTCATAACTTACACCGTCAGTAGGAGGTATTTCGTTTCCCAAGGGCTCAGAACCGATGAATAGCTGTCGTATTCCATTTCCTTGGCGTCGAGATAGGTTTCCACAAAACCTTCGCCGAAGATGTCGCGGATGGCCTTGCTCCGGCGCATGTTTTTCATGCCTTCAAGGAAGTGCCTTGGCAGGGCCTTGCCGCGCGCTTCATAGGCAGAGCCTTTGAATTCCGCCGATGGCTCCAGGCCTTCTTTCATGCCCAGATAACCACAGGCCAGCGATGTCGCGATGGCGAAATAAGGGTTGGCGTCAGAACCGGCGATGCGGTTTTCGACGCGGCGACCTTCCTTCGGGCCACCCGGCACACGAAGACCCACTGAGCGGTTCTCACGGCTCCAGTGCGTGTTCGTTGGTGCCGACCAGGCCATGGAGAAACGGCGATAACTATTCACGAATGGTGCGAACAGCGGCATGGTTTCATGCAGGTATTTCTGCAGGCCAGCAATGTGGCTCAGGAACAGGTCGGAATGGCTGCCATCTTCATTGGCGAAGATGTTCTTGCCTGTCTTGATGTCTACCACAGATTGGTGGATATGCATGGCGCTGCCATAGCTGTCAGGGTAGGGGCTTGCCATGAAAGTGCAGAACATGTTGTGACGGATGGCGATGGCCCTGAGGATGCGCTTGAACAGGAACGACTGGTCAGCAACCTGAAGGGCAGGCCCATGGGTCACGTTGAACTCGAACTGGGCTGGCCCAGCCTCGTGGATCAGTTCGTCCACATCAATGCGCTGAGCTTCACAAGCGTCATACACGTCATCGAAATAGGCCGCATATTCATCCAGGCTGTCGATCGAATATGGGGCGGAGCCCACATCGCGACGCCCTGAAGCGCCAACCGGAGAAATCGGAAGTGATTCAACGTCTTCCTGGCGATCGATCAAGTAAAACTCGAACTCTGGAGCGACGATTGGCTGCCAGCCTTCGTCCTCATAAAGCTTGAGGACGCGCTTCAGCAATTGGCGCGGCGAGAACACGCAAGGGTCGCCGTTTTCAAGCTCTGCATCGCAGATAACGGCGGCAGTGGGTTCAGGTTGCCACGGTGTCATGCACAGTGTGTCCAGGTCCGGCATCAGGATCACATCCCGCTCGGTCTCAGACAAATGATCATTCAAGGCATAGTCGCCTGTGATGGTCATGCCGAACACAGTTTCTGGCAGCTTCAAACCACGGGACTTGAGGCCCTCGATGAATTTGACGCGCGGCATGGATTTACCGCGGGCAATACCCGCGTTATCTGCCACCATACATTCGATATCGTCGATATTTTCGGCTTTGAGCCAGTTGTCCAGCTCTTCGATGCGCTTTGCATCATACATAGATCACCTATGCAGGGCCCATTACTGGGCCGTGTCCTTCTCTATAAGGTTCTGTTGGTCTTATGCTCGCGAACGGCATTGCCGAACGCGTTAAAGATTTTGGTGGAAGGCGCATCTTCCCAGGCCTTCCATTCCGGGTGCCACTGGACTGCCAGGGCAAAAGCTTTTGCGCCGTCAACGGAGACGGCTTCGATTGTTTCGTCATCGGCCAGGGCTTCGACGCTCAGGCCAGGTGCCAGGTCGCGGATTGCCTGGCCGTGCACTGTGTTGACCATGAATTGGCTTTCGCCGGTAACACGGGCCAGCAGGCCACCTTCGGTGGTTGAGACAGAGTGCGCGTGGCCATACTGGACTTCCACTGGGGCGTTCTTGTCTTCCCGGTGATCCATGCGGCCTTCAATCTCGTGGACGCGCGGGTAAAGCGTGCCACCCAACGCCACATTCAGTTCCTGCAAACCGCGGCAGATGCCCAGCATGGGCACACCAGCCTTCAGCACCTCGCCAACAAGGGCAAGCGTGTTCTTGTCGCGCCGTGGGTCTTCATGTTCGCCGTCAGGCGCTGCTGATTCACCATAATGGTGGCGCTGGATATTGCTGTAGCCTCCGGTGAACAGAATACCGTCCGCGATGGCAAAGATGTCTGCCGCAGCGATCGGGTCTTCAAGTGCCGGGATCAGCACAGGGGTGACGTCAGCGCAGCGCACCAGGGCCTGGATGTATTTGTCCCCCACCTGGTGGTAGACATGCGGGCCTTGCTGGCTGGTATCGCAAACGATGGCAACAACCGGCTTCATGCTGCTTCTCCTTTATTATGCGCTTCTTCATCTTCATCTGCAGGATGGGCTTCATGCCATTTGAAGAGGTTCAGCTCGATGAAGAAGAAGGCCAGGATCCAAAGGAAGGCGTCCCAAAAGCCCATGAAATCACCAAGGAATGCCCAATAGGTACAGCAGGCAATCAGCGTCAGATAAAGAACAGCCTTCAGGATACCGTTCCATTTATAGAGCTTTTCCGTCAGTTCGCCGCGAAGCTGCAGGAAGATATCCACCCAAAGCACAAGCACAATCAAAAGCCAGGTTGACGCGTTTATCACGTCAGTAACGGCCAGTTCTTCAAGGTACAGGAGGTTTTCTTTATCTGTCAGCGCGTTATAGTCGGCGTGGAAAAAGAGTGTGGATGAATCGATGCTGCCGCAGTTTTGCGCTGTCAGTTCGACAAACTCATAAAGATCAAGCGCCAGCGACGATACAGTGCCAACCGCCTGACAGGCGGTTCCAGCTGCATATGGCATGAAGTTCATGACCTCATTCATATGGTTTATGTACCCAAGAAGGGCCTGTGTAATCAGCACATAACAGACGCCGGCGACTAAATTGAGGCCCCATTTTACAGGGCCCTTCAGCTTTTCATCGGGGATGATATAGGTCTCAAGCTCGAAGGTCAGCAGCAGTACCAGCCAGGCGAAACTGTCCGTGGACTGGGAGAAGGCATCGACCAGGATGCCAATACCAACCCCATCAGGGAAGCGAACGGCAGCGGCGATATACTCTTCGCGCATGAAATAAACGAGATTGATAAAAATGAGCGTGTAGATGGTATATTTGAACACCTGAAACAGCGTTTCTGGCTTCAACCCCAATATCCGTCGCTCTGCGGTCATTGATAAATTCCCCACTTCCCACCTAAGCCTTTTCTATATACCGAGTTTGTCCCGCATCGAATACCACCAGCAGCCAAGGGTGCTTAACGGTACACTAAGAAGCTGTCCTCCGGGGAAGCTTCTTGCGGGCATGCTTGCAAACACATCGAAATGTGTCGCATCGCCGTGCAGTGCATGGGCGACAAGACGTCCCATCATATGGGAGCTGGTGACGCCGTGACCACTGTAACCATGGGCGAAATACGTCCCGCTGCCAAGCCGGCCAACATGCGGCAGGCGCGACCAAGTTAGTGCGATATTGCCCTGCCAGCCAAAGTCCACCTTCAAATCCTTTGTCGCCGGGAACAGGCGTTCCATGTTCGGGCGCAATGCTTTTTCAACGTCGGCGACATCTTCGCCGCCATAAACTGTGCCGCCACCAAACAACAGGCGCTTGTCGGCTGTCAGGCGAAAATAATCCAACACATAGTTGGCATCCTCGACGCACATATCAGTCGGCAGAATGTCATTTGCCATTTTATCGGAAAGCGGCTCGGTCACAATGATTTGCGTGCTGGCAGGCAGGATTTTGGGGTAGAGCTGTTTCACGGTTTTTCCGAGATAAGCATTACCTGCAAGCACGACATATCGGCTGGTGACCGAGCCGCTTTCCGTGTGCACAACAGGAGTAGCGGACTGGTGGTCCACTTCTGTTACGCGTGTTTGTTCAAAGATGCGGGTGCCCAAGCCTTCAGCAGCCTTGGCTTCGCCCTGTACCAGATTAAGGGGGTGGATATGGCCGCCCTTGTGATCAATCCAGCCACCGACATATTTATCGGTACCCACATGATCGCGGATCGCGTGGCTGTTCAGAATTTCAATGCCGTTCCTGCCGCGTGACGCCCACATGTCCCTCACTTCGGTCATGCCGCGCAACTGCTTTGTGGAACATGCAGCAAGCACGGAACCGTATTTAAGGTCACACTTGATACCGTAACGGCTGACAAGCTCGCGGATCACGTTGCCGCCTTCAAGCGCCAGGGATGCAAGTGCTGTCGCGCCTTCTGGGCCAACGGTGTTTTCAATATATTCGATTTCACGGCTGAAGCCGTTGATGATCTGTCCGCCGTTTCGGCCCGAGGCACCCCAGCCAACCTTGGCGCCCTCAAGAATCACAACGTCATAACCGAGTTCAGCGAGCGTCAGGCCTGTAACCATGCCTGTAAAGCCGCCGCCAACGATGCAGACATCCGCTTCGATGTCGCCTTCAAGGGCGGGGCGGTTCTTCGTATCATTAGCGGTCGCGGCATAATACGAGCCGGTATGTTCAGTATGTTGCTGCACAAATACACCTGTTAGCATAGAGGGGTGACTGGGCCCTTAGGCCGATAACTTGCGAATAAAGTGATCACATTTTTGAAAATGGGTCAAGTGAACTTTTAAAATCCCGTTTAAACAGCAGGATAAAGGGGTTTTTAGCCGATATGGCCATGATTCAATGTGGCTGATTGAGTAAAAATGGCCCAGCCGTGTTGACACTAATCTCATTTTGTGATCACATTGTCTCGTGCCTAGAGAGTTGCCGCTGCTGGTACCGTGGACAAAATGTTCCGAGTAATTCGTTCAGGTTGCCGGGCAGCGGCGCTTCCTCTGGGTATAGAAAAGTGGGATTTTGAAATGAAACTGAGTGATCATTCCTTATTGAAGGATAAGGGCTATATTGACGGTTCCTGGGTGGACGCGCAGTGTGGTGAAACATTCGACGTGAAAAACCCGGCGACGGGTGAAGTGATTGCAACGCTTCCCAATATGGGAGCGGTTGAGACGCGCGCGGCAATCGAGGCTGCTGAGGCTGCCTTTGCAGATTGGCGTGGCCGAGTGGCTGCAGAGCGCTCCCGTATTCTGAAAAAATGGTATCAGCTCATTATGGATGCGCAGGAAGACCTGGCGCAGATCCTGACGGCCGAAATGGGTAAGTCACTCGCGGAAGCGCGTGGCGAAATCGCTTACGGCGCCAGTTTCATTGAATGGTTTGCAGAAGAGGGCAAGCGCGTATACGGCGATGTGATTCCGCAGCACCAGGCCGACAAGCGCATCATTGTGCTGAAGCAGCCAATTGGCGTTGTGGCGGCTATTACGCCCTGGAATTTCCCGAATGCGATGATTACTCGTAAAGTTGCGCCGGCGCTAGCTGTTGGCTGCCCGGTTGTGGTGAAGCCTGCGGCGGAGACGCCGCTGTCTGCACTTGCGCTCGCTGAGCTTGCAGAACGCGCAGGCCTGCCAAAAGGTTTGTTGAATATCATTGTGGGCAAGAAATCCCGCGATATTGGTGGTGAGATGTGTGCCAACGAGACGGTGCGCAAGCTGACCTTCACTGGCTCCACCGAAGTTGGTCGGGTGCTGATGCGCCAGTGTGCGGACGATATCAAGAAGGTGTCGCTGGAGCTTGGCGGCAACGCACCGTTCATTGTGTTTGATGATGCGGACATTGATGCCGCTGTTGAGGGCGCCATGGCGTCCAAATACCGCAATTCCGGCCAGACCTGCGTGTGTGCCAACCGCCTGTATGTGCAGGCCGGTGTCTATGACGAATTTGTTGAAAAGCTGGCTGAAAAAGTCACGGCCATGAAGGTTGGCGACGGCACCGAAGAAGGTGTGGTGCAAGGGCCGCTTATTAACGAGGCGGCCATTGAAAAGGTCGAAGAACATATTTCGGATGCACTCGGCAAAGGGGCTGCGCTGGTGACGGGTGGTTCACGCCATGCGCTCGGCGGCAGCTTCTTTGAGCCGACTATCCTGCGGGACGTCACGCGCGAGATGAAAGTCGCGCGCGAGGAAACATTTGGCCCTGTAGCGCCTGTGTTCAAATTTGATGACGAAGCCGATGTCGTGGCCCAGGCCAATGACACGGAATTTGGCCTTGCCTCCTATTTCTATGCTCGCGACCTGTCGCGGGTATGGCGGGTGGCTGAGGCGCTTGAGTACGGCATGGTCGGTATCAATACTGGCATCCTGTCAACAGAAGTGGCGCCGTTTGGCGGCGTTAAACAGTCCGGCCTGGGGCGCGAAGGTTCGCGCTACGGGATCGAGGATTATGTTGAAGTGAAGTATCTCTGCATGGCGGGAATTTAATGTGAGTAGTGTAAGTATGCCAGTTAGTGAGGAAATAAAGTCCTTCATGAAGGACAATCCGGATATTGAAGTAGTGGAAGTGCTGATTGCAGATATCAATGGTATCTTCCGCGGCAAGCAGATGCCTGCCTCCGGTCTCAAGAAACTGGCAAAAAATGGTGTTCCGTTTCCAATCACCACCACGTTCCTGACTACGAACGGCTCGAATGCGGAATATACGCTTGATGAATACGGCAGTGACCCTGACCGCATCTGTATGCCGGTGCCGGGTACGCTGAAACGCGTTCCCTGGGCTTCGCGTCCGACCGCTCAAATCCAGGTCACCATGCAGAACAGTGACGGTACGCCTTTCTTTATGGACCCGCGTGCCGTTCTGCAGCGGGTGCTGGCGCGCTATGCCGAAAAGGGCCTTCGCCCGGTTATTGCGCTTGAATATGAGTTCTTCCTGTTCGATCGGGGTTCCATTCCGCCGGTGCCAGTGTCGCCGCCGAACGGTATGGCGGCCGCAAGCGGCGCCAATTGCTACAATATGGACGTCTATTATGACTTCGAAGGCCTGATGCAGGAAATCGAGAATGATTGCCGTGCCCAGGGTCTGGATGTCATTGGTTTGGTTTGCGAATACGGCAATGGCCAGTTCGAGGTGAACCTGCAGCACACGTCAAATGTAGAGAAGGCCTGTGATGATGCGCTTCTTTTGAAGCGAGCTGTTAAGGCGGTGGCGCTGAAGCACGGTCTGTTGGCAAGCTTCATGGCCAAGCCGATTTTTGACGAAGTTGGTAACGGCCTTCATGCGCATGTAAGCGTGCTGGACGAGGACGGTAACAATATCTTCGCGGGCGAAGATGGTGAGGAACTGTTGAAGCATGCGGTGGGGGGGCTTCTTCGCACCATGCCGCAGGCAACTGCTTTCTTTGCGCCAAACGCCAATAGCTACCGCAGATTCGACCCAGACTGGTTTGCGCCGGTGGTGCCAAACTGGGGTGAAAACAACCGCCGCCTGAGCGTGCGACTGCCGCTTTCCGATGAAGCAAATCGCCGGTTTGAACACCGTGTTTGCGGCGCAGATGTGTGCCCGCATCTGGTGGTGGCAGCAATCCTTGCGGGTGCTTTCCACGGACTTCGGGACGAAACCGACCCAGGAGAGCCTCTTGGCGAGTTTGATCTGGTAGATTTTGACGGGGTTCTGCCGCCACGCTGGCGCATTGCGCTGGATGTGCTGGAGAAAAGCAAGATCATGCGCCGCTATCTGGGCGATGACTTCGTAGATTTGTACCTGCAGGTGCGCCGGTCGGAGGAGGAGGAATTCCACCGTCAGATCAGCACCGCCGATTATGAACAGTATTTGAGAATTATCTAGAGGCCTTATGCGTATTCGCGATTCCATCCATAGTGACCAATTGCCGCCATCTTATTATACGGCGACCTGCAATGACCTTGAGCCTTTTAGCCGCCTAGAAGGCAATATGAAGGTTAATGTGTGTGTTGTCGGGGGCGGTTTCACTGGCGTTGCCGCAGCGCTCCACCTTGCCGAGCGGGGCTTCGAGGTTGCGCTCGTGGAACAGAACCGCATTGGCTGGGGCGCCTCTGGCCGCAATGGTGGCCAGGTTATCGGCGGCTATGGGCCGGAGCTGTCTAACCTGTCCAAGATCGAGAAGGTTTTTGGCAAGGATAACGCGCGCGCAGCCTGGGAAATGGGTGTTGAATGTGTCGACATCATCAAGGATTGGGTTGCCAAATACGATATCGACTGCGACCTGAAGTGGGGCTATTTCGACGCTGCGATGAAAGAGCGCGAAATGGACGAACTGAAGGAGGCCATGGATACGCTGGTCGGCTTTGGTTATGAGCCGGAGCAAAAGGTGATCGGTGCCGACGAAGTAAAGAACATCGTAGGCTCTGACCGCTATATCGGCGGTGTCACCAACATGGGATGGGGGCATTGCCACCCGCTTAATCTAGTGCGTGGTGAAGCTCGGGCTGCCGAAAAGCTCGGCGTAAAGGTTTTTGAGGACGCGCGTGTCGCCAATATGGACTTTCAGGAAGGCCACACCATCATTGACATGGGTACTTGCCGCATCACCGCTGATATCGTGGTGCTGGGCGGCAATGCCTACCTGGGTCGTTTGGTGCCAAAGCTGGCGTCACGCGTGCTGCCGGCCGGCAGCTATATTGTCGCAACGGAGCCGCTCAGCGATGAACAGGTGGCAAGCATTTTGCCATCAGATTACGCTGTGTGCGACCAGCGCTGGGCGCTGGATTATTTCCGCCTTTCGGCCGACAAGCGACTGCTGTTTGGTGGCCTTGCGACATATTCGGGGCGCCACCCGCGTGACATCGTTGCAGCCGTGAAGCCCAATATGCTGAAGGTGTTCCCGCAGCTGGAAGACGTGAAGGTCGACTATAGCTGGGGCGGTTATATGGGCATCGGCCTGAACCGTATCCCGCAGGTTGGCAGGTTGAATCCGAATGTTTATTTTGCCCAGGCCTATTCCGGCCATGGTGTGGCAGCAACGCACATGTCGGCAAAATTGATCGCCGAGGCGATTGCAGGACAGTTCGAACGCTTTGATATCATGGAAAAAATCAAGCATCCTCCATTCCCTGGGGGGCAAATGTTTGCCCAGCCCCTGCAGGCTATTGGTATGGCCTATTACCGCATGAAGGACGCATTGGGATAAAGTCATGGCTTCAAACACCGGCACCATTGGAATGAAACCAACAGGCGCTGCCCCTCGCGAGATGGGGCAGGCGGATGTGGCTAAATTCCTGCGCCGGGGGTATCAGGCGTTGATGCGCCGGGATTTCAAGGAAGCCGGTGGTTGCTGCAATCTGGTTCTGAAATACCATCCCAAGCTTTTAGAAGCCCATTTCCTGGTTGGACTTGTTGGGATTGAAAGCGGTGACTGGATAACCGCGCGCCGGGCCTTCAAGAATGTTGTTTCGCTGAATGACAAACACGCCGCTGGTTGGGCCCAGTTTGCGCGCTGCTGTGCAAAGATGGGCCAGTTTACCATGGCGGAAAAGGCTGTCCGCCACGCTGAAGAGAACGCCCCCAAGGACCCACTGGTGTTGGACGTCATCGGCAATGTTCACAGTATTCTTGGCGATCAGAAAACGGCGCTGGAGTGGTTCGACAAGGCACTGGCGGGTGCCGGTTCCGCCTTCTTTGAGTTGAGCCGCGCGAAAGCCCTGACATTCCTTGGGCGGCTTGAGGAAGCGGCAGAATCTCTTGGTAAAGTGCTGGCAGAAAAGCCTGATGATGGTATGGCGCACTGGATGCTGGCGCGTCTGGACAAGGCGGCTGACGACAGCCACGCCAGGACCATGAAAGAAATAGCAGATCGCCTGCCTACCGGACACCCGAGCCACGCGTTCCTGAACTATGCCATCGGCAAGGAATATGAAGACCTGGAAGCCTGGGACGAAGCGTTCGCGGCTTACGATGCAGGAGCCCGGGCGCGCCGCGCGTCTGTTCCATACGATGAACAGGCTGAGATTGAGCTTTTTGAAGCCCTGGAGCAGACCCTTGATGAAGAATGGCTCAGCAGTGTGGGTGAGGGGGCGTCAACTGATGCCCCAATTTTCATTGTTGGCCAGCCACGGACCGGAACCACGCTTGTGGAGCGGATCATCACAGCGCACAGCGATGTAGATTCAGCGGGTGAGCTGCAACAGTTTGCCATGGGGATCAAGCGCCAGCTTGAGATGAGCTCGCCCAAGCCGATGACGGCCGACATCATCAGGGAAACACCGAAGCTGGACGCAAAGGCCCTTGGAGAGCTGTATCTGGAGACGACCAAATCTGTGCAGCCAGATACCAAGCGGTTCATCGACAAGATGCCTGTCAACTATATGTATTTGCCGCTGATTGCCGCGGCACTACCGAACGCAAAAATCATTCATATTGTGCGCGACCCGATGGACAGCTGTTTTGCAAGCTACAAGCAGCTGTTTGCCGAGGCCTACTATCATTCCTATGACCAGGCAGAGATGGCGCGCCACCATGTGCGATACCGCAGGCTGATGGACCGCTGGCGCGACCTGCTTGGTGAGCGCATCCTGGATGTGCGCTATGAGGACGTGGTGCAGGACCTGGAGCCGAACGCTCGCCGCATCATCGATTTTCTGGGCCTTGATTGGCAAGACGCCTGTGTGGATTTCCACGAACAGGATGCTGCGGTGACGACCGCAAGTGCCGCGCAGGTGCGCGAAAAGGCCCATACCCGGTCTGTTGGCCGGTGGAGGAAATTTGAAAAGAATCTGAGCCCAATGATGAATGAGCTCAAGAACGCCGGGCTTGAAGTGGAGCCCATTTGAAACTGGGTGGCAGCGCGGCAATGGGGCCGCAAGCGCACCTTAGGTTAAACATGAGAGCAACAGGTTTGGAGACGGAACATGTTGCTTAACACACCCCGACCCCCGTCGGGCAATTCCTTAGGGGAGGAGCAGAAAATGAAAACTGTCCATCGAACCCGCAATCGGGCCTTGGCCACAGGTGCGTCACTTGGCGCAATCCTGCTTGCCAGCGGTGCCGCATTTGCACAGGATTCCGATAGCAATACATTGTCGCTTGAGGAGATTGTGGTAACGGCGCAAAAACGTGCCCAGTCCACGCAGGATGTACCTGTTTCCATCACGGCCTTTGATGCCAACTTCACAAAGCGTGTGAATTTGGATGATGTGAAGGATCTGGTGAAGTTTGCGCCTGGTTTTTCCGGCGACAGTAAAGACAGCTTCATCGACTATATCAACATTCGCGGTATCTCCACGAACGACTTCGGCGTTGGCGGCGATCCATCCGTTGGCTTCTTCAAGAACGGTCTCTATCAAGGTCGGAACGGTGTGGTTGTAACCTCCATGTTCGATATGGAGCGCGCGGAAGTGTTGCGCGGTCCGCAGGGCTTCCTGTTCGGCCGTAACGCCATCAGTGGCGCTGTCAGCCTGCATACGCAAAAGCCGAATTTCGACGATAATGACGGTTATGTAGAAGTTGGGCTTGGCGAGCGTGGCATCTTTGAAGCTGAAGGCGCTATTAACCTGCCAATGTCAGACAATTTTGCCCTTCGTCTCGCGGCTTACCACAGCGAAGAGAACGGCTATGTCGATAACACGGCCAGGCCAAATGACGACAAGCTTGTAGCCCATGACAAGTCTGCCTTCCGGGCGACGGCTGCTATGCGCGGTGAGAGCTGGGATGCCACTGTCATGGCGGAATATGAGGACCGTGACCAATCTGGTTCCATCTACCGTCTTATCCGCGATGACGTGCCGGAGAATGACGGTTTCTCCATCGTCCAGCACCTGAAAAATGTACTGGGTGAAGAGAATGTGCTGCCGGGCGGCAACAAACGCGATGTGGGGGCCGACCAAAAGCTTGGCAACTATGACCGCGGTGAAGTCCTGTCGCTGAGCGCGGAGATCAACGTGGACCTTGAGTTTGCCACCCTGACATCCATGACGGGATACAAGGACCACGACTATGAGTATGCCGAAGATTTCGACGGCATGCCGATTGGCTTCAACGACTATGGCCAGATCCAGAGCGGTGACTATTTCGAGCAGGAGCTGCGTCTCGTATCGAATGGTGACGGCCCGCTGAGCTGGTATGCCGGTGTTTCTTACTATAAGGAAAACATCGATGCGCACTTCGATCAGCGTGCTGACGAAGAAGTCATGTGCCTTGTTTACTATTACTACAGCTGTTCTGAAGTGTTTGCCTACTATGAGTGGGGCGAGTTCACGCCAAACGCTGTTGGCCTTCTGGAATCGAACGATGTTACCGGCAGCTATGAAGGTTGGGGCGCATACCTTGACCTGACCTATGCTGTTAGCGACAAGTTCGAAGTAGGTATGGGCCTGCGCTACAGCAAGGACACCAAGGAATTTGGCAACAACATCCTGCCAGTGGAAAGTGAGCTCGGACCGTTCTGGGCATTCGGTGTTACCACTGACGGCTTCGTGACTGGCAAGCATTCCTGGGATGATTTCACCCCACGCTTCGTAGCGCGCTATCGCCCGAATGACGACTGGATGATCTATGCCAGTGCCACGCGTGGCTTTAAGGCAGGCGGTTTCGGCAGCTTCGCCGTTGAAGCGGACGATGACGATGTAAATGATGATCTGGTGGCCGAAAACGCGACGCTGAACCAGTTCGATCCGGAAACCGTTTGGTCCTATGAGGTAGGCGTGAAAGGCGACATGTTCGACCGCCGTATCCGCATGGACATGAGCGTTTACCACTATCGCTACAAAGACCTGCAGTTGAACTATTTCGACAAGGGCACGCGGGTAACCAACGTGGGTAAAGTGAAGGCGACCGGTATCGAGGGTACTGTTCAGGCGATCCTGAGCGAGAACTTCGACCTGTTCCTGTCAACGTCCTACAACGATAATGAGATCAGCAATGTTGATCCGGTTGTTGCTGAAGGTGTCGACGGCAATACGCTGCCGGGCACGCCGAAGTTCACCTTCGCAGGCCTGTTGTCTTACCACCAGCCGATTGGTGACGATGGTGAGATCAACGCGTCCATCGACTGGCGGACCCAGACCAAGACCTATGGCGGTCTCGATAACATCGACCTCTATGCCCAAGAAGGTTGGTCTGACTTCTCGGCTCGCGTGGGCTACGAAAGCAACAGCGGCTGGCAAGTTGTGGCCTATGTAGAGAACATCTTTAACCGCATGTATTATGACGGCACCGCCGAAGGCGGGGATTTCTTCCCTGGTCATGGTTTCGGTATCAGCCGTCCGCGGACGTTCGGCGCCCGGTTTACCTATCGCTTCGGCAGCTAGGACTGACGCCTAACTGGTTGTAATTAAAAGAGTATCATTTTGTTGGAGAGGCCTGCGGGCCTCTCCTTTCAGATGAGGTGTGTCATGAATGACCAAAGTAAACGAGTGAATGACGACTTGGCCGCCTATTGGATGCCATTTACGCCAAACAAGGATTTCAAGGCCAACCCGCGCATTCTGGAAAGCGCGGATGGGCTATATTATAAAACCAGCGACGGGCGCCAGGTGATCGACGGATCATCCGGCCTTTGGTGCTGTGCGCTTGGCCACAACCACCCGAAGGTAGTGGAAGCCATCAGGGAACAGGCCGGGGTGCTGGATTATTCCACGGCCTTCGCGTTCGGGCACAAGGGTGCGTTCGAACTTGCCAACATGCTTCGGGACACCATGCCGGGCAGCCTGGATCATTTCTTTTTCACCAACTCGGGCTCTGAATCGGTGGATACCGCGCTCAAGATCGCAATTGGCTACCACCGCTTGCGTGGTGAAGGCCAGCGCACGCGGCTGATCGGCCGGGTGGGCGGCTATCACGGTGTGGGCTTCGGCGGCATTTCCGTTGGCGGCATGGTGAATAACCGCAAATTCTTCGGCTCGCTGTTGCCGGGCGTGGACCATCTGCCGTTCCCATATAATCCGGATACCATGTCCATGAGCCGGGGCCAGCCTGAAGGCGGCATGCATCTGGCGGACGAGCTTGAGAATATCATCGGCCTTCATGACCCCAGCACCATTGCGGCCGTGATCGTTGAGCCGGCTGCTGGTTCCTGTGGCGTCTATATCCCACCGAAGGGTTACCTTGAGCGGCTGCGTGAGATCACTAAGAAGCACGGCATCCTCTTGATCTTTGATGAGGTGATCACTGCATTTGGGCGTCTTGGTTATGCTTCTGCATCCGAGCGTTTCGGGATTGAGCCTGATCTGATGACCACAGCGAAGGCCATCAACAACGGCGCTGTGCCGATGGGGGCAGTGGCCGTGCAAAAGGAAATCTACGATACCTTTATGGACGAGACCAAAGCCGGTGTGGAGCTGTTCCACGGCTATACCTATTCTGCCCACCCGCTTGCGGTGGCGGCGGCTATTGCCACGCAGAAGGCCTTTAAGGAAGAGGGCGTCTATGAAAACGTCCGTGCGCTCAGCGGCTATTTCGAGGACATGGTCCATGATCTTGCCTCTGCCGATACGGTCACGGATGCCCGCAACCTGGGCTTCATGAGCGCGATTACATTCGCCCATAAGGACGGTACGCCGATGAAGCGGGCTGGCGAGATTTTCCAGCGTTCTTATGAAAATGGCCTGAAGGTTCGGATGAGCGGCGACCATATCGCGATCGCACCGCCGCTCAATATATCCAAATCAGATATTGACAAGATCGGTGAAATCATGCGGAAAACCATCAACGAGGTTGGTTAGTATCGCGAGATTTCATGGTCAGAAAACATGTCAAAAGGGTAATGCCCGCCACGCGCATCGGACGCATTGTGGTGGGCATTCTTCTTATTATCGGCGGCGTGCTGGGCTTTTTGCCTGTTCTTGGCTTCTGGATGATCCCGCTTGGTTTCCTCGTGCTTTCGGTTGATTTCCCGGCGGTTCGCCGGTTTCGGCGGAACCAGGAAGTTAGACTCGGGCGTTGGTGGCAAACGCGCAAGGCCAACCACAAGAAAAGGCAAAAAAAGAAAAGCGAGGAGACACCTGAATGACATATGCGATCAGCTATGACGATATTCTAAGTGCTGCCAACCAGATAGCTGGTGTGGCGGTGCGAACGCCCCTGATAGAGAGCCCTGCGCTCAACGACCGTGTAGGCGGCAGAGTGTTCATCAAGCCGGAGAACCTCCAGCGCGTAGGGGCCTTCAAGTTTCGTGGTGCCTACAATCGCCTCTCACGCCTGACGGATGCAGAAAAAGCCTGTGGTGTTGTGGCTTTTTCAAGTGGGAACCACGCGCAAGGGATAGCGCACGCGGCAGAGCTGCTGGGCATTAAAGCAACGATTGTCATGCCTAAGGATGCACCCGAGCTGAAGCTTGCCAACACGCGCGGCTTTGGCGCTGAAGTAGTGCTTTATGACCGCTATAACGAAGACCGGGAAGCGGTTGCCGGGCGTGTGGTGGGCGACAGCGGCGCGACCGTTGTGCCCCCCTATAACGACCCTTTCATCATGGCCGGCCAGGGCACTGTGGGGCTGGAAATTGCCCAGGACCTTGAGGCCATGGGCGTGACGCCGGACCAGGCGGTCATCAACTGCGGTGGTGGTGGTTTGTGCTCAGGGGCCTATATGGCGCTCTATAAGCATTTTCCTGAACTGAACGGTTATGTGGTTGAACCCGAAGCCTTCGATGACGTCACACGGTCGCTTGAAAGCGGCACGATCGAACAGGTGGATTTTGGTGCGCGGTCCGTGTGCGACGCCTTGTTGACGCCAAGTGCGGGCGACTTGACGTTCCCGATCATGAAAGACCTCGGGCTGAAGGGAATTACCGTGTCGGACGATGAGGCGCTGGACGCTGTGGCCTATGCAGCCATTCGCATGAAGCTGGTGGGCGAGCCGGGCGGCGTTGCGTCGCTTGGGGCACTTCTGTCTGGCAAGTTTGAGGCCAAAGACAAGACCACGGTGGTGGTGATTAGTGGTGGTAATATCGAACCAGCTCAGCTTCAGGCGTGTCTTGAAAGAAGCGTGACATAAGGTCGCGGATAGGGCTTGGCCTCGGGCGCTGGTTGCGCTATAGAGCGGTCGAGATGGTTTGTTAAGGGCACCGGGACAGTGCCA
This sequence comes from Kordiimonas lipolytica, assembly GCF_042651265.1. GTDB lineage: Bacteria > Pseudomonadota > Alphaproteobacteria > Sphingomonadales > Kordiimonadaceae > Kordiimonas > Kordiimonas lipolytica. The sequence goes on from NZ_JBHSCR010000035.1 coordinate 21,448, forward strand.
GTCAATTGGAGCGAGATACAATGATGGATATCAACGAACAGGAACGCACCTTCGATGGTTTCATGAAAGCAATGGTACGGGGTACTGCTGCTGTCGTTGTGCTGATGATCTTTCTGGCGGCCTTCGTTGCCTAAGGCGTGAGCCATACCCAATAAAAAAGCGGCCAGATGGCCGCTTTTTTTTATGCCTGGCCTTGATGGCCTCCTTAGTGGCGAGGAATAGCCTTCAGCTCATACTGCCCCTTTTCAAGGTGGCCGAACAGCTCGCCAACATCCGGGTGATTGACAGGCTCATCTGAATCGTCTGCGACCAGGTTCTGCTGCGAGACATATGCCTCATAGCTCGAATCCTCATTTTCCGCGAACAGGTGATAGAAGGGCTGTTCCTTGGCCGGGCGGATCTCCGCTGGAATGGATTCCCACCATTCCTCGGAATTGGAAAATTCTGCATCCACATCGAAAACCACGCCACGGAACGGGAAATAGCGGTGCCGAACCACCTGGCCGATCGTAAACAGAGGGTTTTTCGTTACTTTTGGATCATGCTGCATTTTAGCTTACGACTCCTTTACTGAAGCGTCAGATAGGCATCTCAAGCATCTTTGTCAACAAAGCTTGCAATTTATCGCACGCGGGGGTCACTCTAGCGCACAGAAGTTGGCAAAAGCTTACCAAGCCCTAAGAAATTTACGTTTTTTATTGGGGCAGCGTGAACATAACAATAGGGAGGTATCATGCTTCGTAATACCGTTTCATCTTTCGCACTTCTGCTGGCGCTGACGGCCTGCGAACCCGCGAATGACACTAAAACCGCGCAGGAAGGTCAGGCCACTGAACAGGTCCAGGACGTCAATGCGCAGATCACAGCTTTCTTTGACGAAGCCATGAAGGCTCGTCTGGCGCTCAACCCACTGATGGCTGAACGTCTGGGCGATCGCAGCAACAACGATAAATGGCCGGAACTGACCGACGCGGCTGAAGACGAACAGCTGCAACTGATCAAGGATCAACTGGCCACGCTGAGGACCTTCAATTTCGACAGCCTGAACGAGAAAAACCAGCTCAGCTACCGGATTTTCGAGATCACGGCCGAGCGTTCGATCGAAAACGACCGCTGGCGTGACTATGGCTACCCCGTCAACCAGATGTTCGGTTGGCAGACAGGCATCCCAAGCCACCTGATGACTGTGCACCGCATCACAAATGTGGATGACGCCAAGGCCTACATCGCGCGCCTCAATGGTGTGAACACGCTGATGAGCCAGCTTGTTACATCACTTGAAAAACGGGCAGGCATGGGCATTCAGGCGCCGCAGTTTGTTTATCCTTATGTGATTGAAGCGTCTGAAAACCTGCTCAAAGGAACGCCTTTTGATGACAGCGGCGAAGACAGCGTGCTGCTGGCCGATTTCCGCAAGAAGGTGGCAGACCTTGAGATTTCAGAAGCCGAGCAGGCCGCACTGGTTGATGAAGCATCAGCCGCCCTGTTGGCGGGTGTGAAGCCTGGCTATGAGGCGCTGGTCATGGAGCTCAAAAAGCTTCAGGAAACAGCCACGACCGATGATGGTGCCTGGAAGTTCCCTGACGGCGATGCCTTCTACGCGCAGGCACTGAAGAATATGACAACCACCGACATGACCGCCGACGAGATTCACAATGTGGGTCTTGAGAATGTGGAGCGGATCCATACGGCCATGCGCGAGATCATGGACAAGGTTGGCTTTGAAGGTACGCTGCAGGAATTCTTTGAATTCACGCGTACTGACGAGCAGTTCTTCTATCCGAACACAGAAGAAGGCAAGGCGCAGTATCTGCAGCAGGCCCGCGATATTATCGACGGCATGCGCGCCAAGGTGCCTGAGTATTTCAGCCTGACACCAAGAGGCCCGATGGAAGTGCGGGCGGTTGAAAAGTTCCGCGAGGAATCTGCCGGCAAGGCTTTCTATAATCGCGGCGCGCCGGATGGTTCCCGCCCGGGTATCTTCTATGCCAACCTGCGAGACATGAGCTTCATGCCGATCTACCAGCTTGAAGCGCTTGCCTACCACGAGGGCATTCCAGGACACCATTTCCAGATCACCATCAGTCAGGAACTTGAAGGCGTGCCGCTGTTCCAGCGTGTTGCGCGTTTCACGGCTTTCTCCGAAGGCTGGGGCCTCTATACTGAGGAACTGGGCAAGGACATGGGCTTCTACGAAGATCCATATTCTGACTTTGGTCGTTTGGCAATGGAACTATGGCGTGCCTGCCGTCTGGTTGTGGACACAGGTATTCACTCAAAGAAATGGACCCGTGAACAGGCGATTGATTATCTTGTTGAGAACACGCCAAACCCACGGGGCGACGCCGTAGCGGCAATCGAGCGCTATATCGTGATGCCGGGGCAGGCGACTGCCTATATGGTTGGCAAGCTCAAAATCATGGAGCTCCGCCAGAAGGCCATGGATGAGCTGGGCGACAAGTTCAGCTTTGCTGGCTTCCACCAGGTGGTGCTTGAAAATGGTGCGGTTCCACTTTCGATCCTTGAGGAGAATGTGGACGCCTGGATTAAGTCATTGAAATCCTGAAATTAGTCCCCATATAGGGACTATCTCTTGCGGCGGTGCCACGTCTGTGGTGCCGCCGTTTCTATAAGTGTCACGTCACGGAGCTGTAAGGCGGCTGTCAAAAAACTGCCTTCAAGCTGCGATATACAGGAGAGCACAATAGAAAGAATTGAAAGCGAGTGAATGAATGGAAGATAGAATGAATAATACCATCAATAATGAAGGCCTTCACAGGCTGGTCGCACATGAACTGAAGCGGATGCATCCCACGTCCCGCCAGGAAGCGTACGACAAAATGATCGGCCGTTTGGGGGTCTATGACCGCCAGGGCGATGTGATTGAAGCAGGCGTTCGCGCCTATTTCGACGGCGCGGCAGCCGCGCTTTAGGCCGGTTGATCGCCACAGGCGATCCCAATGCCTTCAACCTTCAAGGGCCCCACTTTCATGCAGGGCCCAAGATTTACAGAAAATCTGCTGATATAAGCCCGGAGTTTACTCTTCGGGCTGCAACAGCTTGTGCAGGTGCACGACCACATATTTGGTCATCGCATCGTCAACATTGGCCTGGCTGACACTGCGCCATGCGGCTTCTGCTTCCGTGTAACTTGGGTAAATACCCACGATGTCGACCTTATTGAGGTCCGCAAACTCGAGTTTTTGAGGGTCGGTCACCTGTCCGCCGAAGACAAGGTGGAGAAGTTGTTGTTCAGCCATAAGTTACCATCCTGTTGCGTTTGCTCGGGCAACGATCCTGCCGTACTCGTTGCAAAATTTTTCTGCAGTCAGCAATGTGAAAACATTGATTGTGCGCGCGGCGTTTATTTAGCAAACTCGCAGCAAAACACCACCTTTTTCTAGGAGTACCACCGTGACGGCTCAAAACCCGACTTCCTTCCTCATTTCAATCATCGGTCGTGATCAAACTGGGCTTGTGTCTGAAGTAACGGGCTATCTCTTTGAAATTGGGGCAAATTTGGCAGACAGCTCGTTCGCTGTTTTAGGGGAAGCCTTTGAATTTTCATGCGTTGCCACCTTTGATGCAGAGGCCGACCAAGGCGAGCTGGAGAAGGGTCTAGCAGCCCTTGAATTGCTCGCGGGTGCCAGAATCACCGTTTCAGCCTTTGGCTATGACCTTGAGCGCAGCGACAGTGGCGAGATCACGCATCTTGTCGAAATCAAGGGCGGGGATCGTCCTGGCCTTGTGGCACGTATCAGTGAAGTGCTGGTAGACTATGACGCAAATATTGTCCGGATGAGCAGCCGCCGCGTGCCACTTGACGATGGGTCGTATGACTATCGCACACGCTTTGCTGTGAATGTACCAAAGGGCAGGGAAGGGGCACTTGAGGCAGCGCTGTATAACACTGCAGGGAGCCTCCGCCTCGAGTGCAGCCTCGAGGCGGTAAGCTAGGTTTCTTACTCGGAGCTTGCGCTCTGGCCGCCCGAAGTTGCCTCGGGAGCCGTGTTCTGGGCTTTCAGCCAATCGATCAATCCGTCCATGCCTTCATCCTTTACCTTGGACGCAAACACATCGCGGTTAGTAATCATCAGGTTGATGCCTTCAAATTCCAGGTTCACGATCTGGAAACGGCCATCTTTCTTGCGGACGCGCCAATCGGCCAGGATTGGTTCTCCTTCTTCACGCTCTACTTCAGTGCGCACGAACAGGTGGCCATGTTTGCCGGAAGCGGCTTTGGTACCTGTGACAACCAGTGTCTTGAAGCCGATCTGGGCCATGCGTTTGTCGAATTCTGAAATGATATAGTCACCCATGGCCGTCATGTAAGCATCACGCTGTGCGCTGCTTGCAGTACGGTAGTGGCGCCCAAGCATGCCGCGGGCGAGAAGTTCAATATCGGTTGCTTCCTCGAAAATGGCGCGGAAAGCGTTGTAGCGCTCCACTTCCGTCATTTTTGCATCACTCCACACAGCAATGGTTTCGTCAGAAATTCGCTGGATGAAGTCGATGGCCCCTCGGGCATCGTCAACAGCCCGATCATCCTGTGCATATGTCGGGGCAACAATCACCAGTAGCAGGGATAATGTTGCAAGTAGGCGTTTCATTATAATTTGTCCTCACATGTCGGCCGCAGATGGTCCGATATATCTTATTCTGCGCCTGTTGTCGCGTCCCGCAGATAGGCCATAAGGTCTTTGCGGTCCTGTTCTTTCCTCAGGCCGGCAAATGTCATTTTGTTACCGGGCAAGAATGTTTTCGGGCTTGTCAGCCACGCATCCAGTTTTTCTTCAGTCCAGACGAACCCTGCTTCGGAAAGCGCTTTCGAGTAGCGCGTAAAGCCTTCGGAAGAACCTGCCTGGCGACCGAACAGATTATCCAGGTTGGGGCCCAGTTTGGACCGTTCGGAGGCCGTCAGGTTATGGCAGGCTTTGCAGCGGTTGAAGAGCCGTTTGCCTTTGGTCGCGTCGCCACCAGCCGAAATCGCAGTCGACGTCGGGTCGTCATCGGCAAGCGTCGCAGGGCCGGTGAAGGAGGTGAGCGCAGCAACCAGCGCAAGGGTGGCAAAAGTCTTATTCATTACACAAGCTCCAAATAGCGTTGTGGCGGGGAACCCCCCGCCACATATTTCAGTTCCTTACTTAATAGCACATGAACGGAGATCAAGTCTCCTGTGGCAGTTTGCCGCCCTTGTCTGCGCCTGGAACATAAGGTTTGATTTTGCCTGCCTTCAGGCGGCCCCAGTAATCGTTCAGCAGGGCCTTCACTTCCTTACGCAGCAGGAACACACCGATCAGGTTCGGGAACCCGAGCGCCAGCAGTGCTGCATCGGCAAAGTCCATCACAGCGGTCAGCTGCATCGCAGACCCCACGATGATGGCAAGCAGGTAGCACATCTTGTAGATGTTGGTTGCTTGCCTGTGACCACCTTTGGTCAGGTAATCCAGCGCCCGCTCGCCATAATAATAGTATGTGATGGTCGTAGAGAAGGCGAACATCGGCACCGCCAATGTCAGTACATAGCGGAAGCCATCAAAGAAGCTGTCGAACGCCATGGATGTCAGGCCGATACCGTCAAACTCGCCTGCTTCCAGATAAGCACCTGTGAGGATTATCACCAGCGCCGTCATGGTGCAGATTACGACCGTATCGATGAATGGCTCGATCAGGGCAACAAGGCCTTCAGCAACGGGTTCGTTGGTTTTGGCTGCGGCGTGAGCGATTGAGGCTGTGCCGAGGCCAGCTTCGTTCGAGAAGGTCGCACGGCGCAGGCCCATGATAAGCACCCCAAGGATGCCACCGACAACGCCTTCACCTGTAAAGGCCCCTTTGAGGATCAGTCCGAATGCTGCAGGAACTTCTGTGATGTGCGCGCCTATGATGGCCAGGGCTGCGATGACGTAAATCGCGGCCATGATTGGCACCAGAAACTCTGTCACATGTGTGATGCCGCGAATGCCGCCCACGATTACGAAGGAGAGCAAACCCGCATAGATGATGCCGAAGATCCAGGCTTTGCCGGCAAAGAAACTGTCGGCGCCGCCAGTCAGTTCAGCAGCGATGGCCGCCAGCTGGAAAGTTGCCTGGTTTGCCTGGAACATATTGCCCGCGCCGAAGGCGCCAAGGATACAGATCATGGCAAATAGGACAGACAGTCCTTTACCAAACTTGGGCATACCAAGGCCTGCGAGGCCCTTGGATAGATATTTCATCGGGCCGCCAGACACCACGCCGTGCTCGTCAATATCTCGGTACTTGTGGCCCAGCGCGACCTCACAGAATTTGCTGGTCATGCCGAAAAGACCCACCAGGATCATCCAGAAAGTGGCACCAGGACCACCAACAGAGATAGCGATTGCGACACCCGCAATATTTCCAAGGCCTACCGTTGCCGAAAGGGCGGCTGTCAGGGCCTGGAAGTGGGTCACTTCGCCCGGGTCGTCAGGATTGTCATAAGTACCTTTTACGATACGAATGGCCTGCGTGAATCCACGTAGGTTGATGAACCCCATATAGATGGTGAAGAACAGCGCAAAAGAAAAAAGCCAAAGTACAATGACAGGCAACCCAGGAGCGCCTTCCGCTAGCCAATCCATGGGAATTGGATAGAAAATGACTTCAGAAAATTTCGTTGTGAAAGGCGATATGGCATCGTTTACCATCATGGAGAAATCATCCAGAAACTGTTGAAAGGATGATTTTTCAGCCGCCGCATAGACTGTGCCGCTAACGGCGAATACTGCAGCCAGGGCTCCCAGTAATCGTTTGTACATAACTCAAAGCTTCCCCTGTTGACGGGCGTGTTATTATTTTCTTGCCCAGACAAAATATTCTTGGGACGGTATGGTCGTCCGGTTAAAATTGCTGCGCATGCTAGCCGCTAAACGGCATGGGCTCAAGGAAACTATGGTCAAAAATAGGGGAGGACCGTGGTTTTGGGTGATTTGACAGGAGACAGCCTTTTAACGGGCGCTTAACTTGTTTACCGTAGCGTGCATATGAAATTACTTGTGTGGGGATAAGGCCTTGTCAGACAGTACCAAGCTTTCCAGCGCCGATGTCGCGAAACTGCTGCAGGATCCAAATGTTGAGAACCGGGCTGCAGCCGCCGCCAAGGTCGCGACAACTTTTGGTGACGCTCAGCTTACGGAAGGGGAACGCAAGATCGCGGAGGACATTTTCCGCGTCATGCTGAAGGATGCGTCGGTCCGGGTTCGGCACGCTTTGGCTGAAAGCCTTAAGGAAAACCCCGATGTGCCGCATGATGTTGCGACGTCGCTTGCGAAGGACGTTGATGAGGTCGCGCTGCCTGTCGTTGAATTTTCCAGTGTTCTGACGGATCAGGACCTGATTGAGATCGTCCGCACGAAGGGTGCATCAGTCCAGAAAGCTGTGGCTGGCCGCAAGGACGTGTCGGAAGATGTGGCAGACGCACTGGCGGACACCGGCAACGAAGAGGTCGTCGCGACCCTGGTGAGCAATGAAACTGCCCAGATCGCAGAAAAGACCTACGACAAGGTGCTTGAGAAATATGCCGATAGCGACGCGGTCAAGACGCCGATGGCGCTGCGCGGTGAGCTGCCCATTGGCGTGGCAGAACGGCTTGTTGCCATGGTTTCCGAAAAGATTCGCGACCATATCATGACCCACCATGAGGTTTCGCCCGGCATGGCGGCGGACCTTTTGCTGGAAAGCAGAGAGAAGGCAACTGTATCGCTGCTTGAAGGCGGTCAGAAATCAGCGACTGTTCAGGAACTTGTGGATCAGCTGGCGGAACATGGCCGCCTGACACCCACATTGATGCTGCGGGCGCTCTGCATGGGCGACACGACTTTCTTTGAGGTCGCGCTGGCCAAGAAGGTTGGCATCCCCGTGAGCAACGCCTATCAGCTTGTTCATGACAAAGGCGAGCTGGGGCTGAAGCGTTTGTTCGAGGTGGCCAAGATGCCGCCCCAGTTCCTGCCCATGGCACGCGCGGCCCTTGAAGTTGCAGACGAGATGCTGGAAACGGGCGGCGATAACAGAGAGATGTATCGCCAACTGATGATCGAAAGGGTTCTGACGGCCGTTGAGAATGATGTGGATACCGAAAACCTGGATTATCTGATCGGCAAGCTTCAACGGGTAGATGATTCCGAATCGATAGAATCTGATTCAAAGTGATTCGTTTTGCACTCTGGATACAGACCTAAGGGACGCTAGGAGGCGTCCCTTTTTCGTTGCTATTTCCCAAGCTCTGACGGTAGCCAGAGCGCTATTTCCGGCCAGATCAACAGCATCACGAGGCCCAGAAGCTGCAGCAGGACGAAGGGTACAATGCCGCGATAAATATCTGTCAGCTTTACGGACGCCGGTGCAGCGCCTTTCATGTAGAAAAGCGCAAAGCCGAAGGGCGGCGTCAGGAAGCTGGTCTGCAGGTTTACCGCCATCAGCACCGCGAACCAGGGCAATACCTGGGTTGGGTCGGCCAAATGGCTGCCGAAATCTAGCTGGCTGATCACAGGTGCGAAAACCGGCAGGATGATGAGCGTGATCTCGATCCAGTCGAAGAAGAAACCAAGGACGAACACCGCCAGCATCAATATGCCAAGGATGAGCCATGGGCCAGCGCCCGAGGCTTCCATCAGGTGCAGGATCAGGTCGTGGCCACCCAGAAGCGCGAAAACGAATGAAAAGGCTGTCGCGCCGACAAACAGGCCAAACAGCATAGTTGAAGTGAGGGCCGACTGCTCAACTACGTCCCTGAGCGTGCCCAGCGTGAGCTTGCGGTTGAAGGCAGCCAGCAACAGGGCGCCCGCAGCCCCGACGCCGCTAGCTTCTGTTGGTGTTGCAAAGCCGCCGAAGATGGAGCCTAGCACCGCGATGATCAGCAGGATCGGCGGCACGAAGCTTCTGGCGACAAGCCCAAATGTAAGCTGGCCCTTAGCTGCTTCTGCACCTAGCGGCGGTGCCAGCGCGGGGTTCAGGCTGGTGCGGATCAGGATATAGCCCATGTAAAGGAGGGCGAGCAGGAGGCTCGGGCCGATTGCCGCCATAAACAGGCCACCCGCAGATGTGGACAAAAGGTCCGCCATCACCACAAGCATGATGGATGGCGGCAGCAGGATGCCCAGCGTGCCGGAAGCTGCGATTGTGCCTGACGCGAGTGATTTGTCGTAGCCGCGCTCGATCATTACCGGTAGCGCCAGAAGGGTCATCATCACCACACTTGCACCAATAATGCCCGTGGTCGCCGCAAGGATCACGCCCAGAAGCGTAACGGATAGCGCCAGCCCGCCAGGAATGCGATGGGTCATCAGTTGCAGCGTGTAAAGCAGGGACCGGGCCACACCGCTTTTCTCCAGCATCGTTCCCATGAAGATGAACATGGGGATCGCCACCAGAACCTGCTTGTTCACCACGCCGCCAAAGATGCGGCCGATGATCAGGAAGAAGCTGTTTTCATTTTCAAGCCCCAGGGCCACGGCCAGAAGCCAGAAAGCAAGGCCGACGCCACCCAGAACGAATGCCACAGGGTAGCCGGAGAACAGGAGCGGCGTCAGCACCAGGAACATCAGGAACGGTAGGAATTCGATCAGCATATCCATCAGCTGTCTCCCAAATGTGGTTCAACATGGGAGAAAGGCGTTCGTTCGGACTGATCTGCGCGACCGAACAGAAAGACAATTGCCTGCGCAAGTCGTGCCAAGGCAGCGATGCCGAGAACGCCGAAGCCCACAACAATCGCGGACTTGATGATCCAGCGGTCGGGCAGGCCGGTGGGGGATGCCGAGGCTTCATTATAGGCCCAGCTGTAGCTGACATAGTCATACCCGAACCAAAGCACGGCACCTACATAGGGCAAAAGGAACAGAAGGCAGCCGAAAAGTTCGATCCATGCGCGCGTGCGAGCCTGCAGCCGTTCGCTGACGAGCTCAATCCGCACATGCGCGTTTCTCGTATAGGCCCAGCCAAGGCTCATCAGGAACAGGAAACCATGAAGGTGCCATTCAAGTTCCTGCAGTTTCGTCGAGCCGATGACGAACCAGCGCCTGAGGACCACATCAGACATGATCACGAGAATGAGCGCGATGATGGCCCAGGCCGACAATCGGCCTATGGCACTGCTGACGCGCTCCAGCTTTGCAGAGAAGGATAAAAGGCGTTCCATAAACCTCAATCCTTCAGGTAGCCGCGGTCGGACCAGGCTTTGTATTTTTTGCGGAAGGATTGAAGGCTTTCCCACACACGAGCGAACTCAGGGTCTTCTTGCGCCATGTTGGCAGCCACCTTGTTCCAGGCGTTTTCAAGTTCAGCCAGGATTTCCGGCGGCCAGGTGTGGATCTGCACACCTTCCGCTTCCAGCGCGGTCATGGCGTCCGCCTGCAGGGCTTCGCCTTCCGAAATGCCGTAGCGGATGTTCGAGGAACAAGTGGCTTCGATTTGCCGCTGATGCAGCGGCGAGAGGCTGTTCCATGCATCCAGGTTGATCATCAGCTCAAAGAAGGTGGATTGCTGGTGCCAGCCGGGGAAATAGTAATGCTTGGCCACCTGGTAAAAGCCCATGCGGTAGTCAACGGCCGGCATGGCATACTCAGTGGCGTCGATGGTGCCCAGTTCCAGCGCTTGGTAAATCTCGCCGCCTGCGATCAGTTGCGGGGAAGCGCCTATCTCTTCCAGCACTTTGGCGCCAAGGCCAAAGAAGCGAATCTTGAGGCCCTTGAAATCCTCCATGCTGGTGATCTCTTTCTTGAACCAGCCGGACGCTTCTGGCGGCGTCATGCCGCACAGGATGCTGTGGATGTTATGCTTGTGATAGACCTCTTCAAACAGCTCACGTCCGCCGCCATAATCGATCCAGGCCAGATATTCCGGGGCCGAGGGGCCGAAGGGAACGCTTGAGAACAGCTGCAGGGCGCTGTCCTTGCCTGCCCAGTAGCCGGGGGTGGACCAGCCAGCTTCAATGGCGCCATAACTGATGGCATCGAAGGTCTCGAAGGGAGGAGCAATAACACCGGGCTCATAGAATTTGAGCGTAATGTTGCCGCCCGATATCTCATGCAGCTCCCGTTCCAGCCTTTTGCCCATGGTGCCAAGCTGAATAAGGGTGCTTGGGTAGGTGCTGGTCATCCGCCATTCGATTTTCTCAAGTGGCTCAGCGGCGGTTGTTTCCTTGGCTTCTTCAGTACTACAACCTGCCAAAAGGCTGCAGCTGGCAAGTGCCGCAATGATGTGCGCGCGCATAGGCTCCCCTCCCGTACTCGCTTTAATTATAAGGGTTTAGCTGAATTTCTTGAGCGCTTGGCCCAAGAGGATATAGAGCTTGCCCATATCAGATGAAATCAGCGTGACAGACATGGCACTGCCGCGGTCCCCGAGCATGGCGCGTTCCATCATGCCTTCGAAATCGCGACAGTATCGCGTCACGGCCTCTCGGAACTCAGGGTCTGTCTTGAATTTGTCGGCGATGGTCTTGCGTGTGCTGCGGTCCGCAATCTTGAGCGAGCGTCGCATGAAGACAGACCGGTCACCGGCCAGATAGGCCTCCCAGACATCGTCCGGCAGGTCGGTGGAAATGGCCTTGTTGATATCGATTGATGTCGACTGAAGGCTTTCCATCAGCAGCGTGGATGTGCGGGCGAAGTCGTTTTTGGTTGCGCTGGCGATGCGTTTTTCGATCTCTGCCGTATGGTCCATGAACTGGTTGGCCTGTTTGGCGATCTTGTCGGCCTCTGTGCCGATGCGCATGGCAAGCAGCGCGCTTTCCTTTTCTGCCTGTTCGGCAGTGTCCTGATATTCCTCCAGCACGCGGGCGAGGGTGGCCTGCATCTCTTCGCGCAGGTAGGTAATACGTTCGGCAGCCTTGTTTGAGATTTCATCCATGCTGGCAGCCAGTTCGGTGCGCGTTTCGTCCACGGACGATTTCATTTCCGTCTGTGCCCGTTCCGTCTGGTCCATCAGTGACTGGCTTGCGGCATCAAGCCGCGCCGCTGCTTCCATGGAGCTCATGGCGAAGCGATCTACCTCTTTGCTCATGGTATCCGTGGCTTCGTTGAGGTTTTTCACCACACCTTCGGTTTCGTCCTTGATGCGCGCCCGCTCGCCCGAGAAGGCCTCTGCGGCTGTGCCAAGCGCTTCGCTTGATTCCTTCAGTTCGGCCCGCAGGTCTGTGTTACGCTCCTTGAGCGTGTCTGATGCTGCCGACAGGCTCTCAGCCGTCTGGCTGCCCGTTTCGCGCATATGTTCAACCATCGACACCAGGTTGCCTGACTTGCCTTCAAGGTCTTCACCAACCCGTTCTGCGGCTTCCTGAAGCTCCTTGCCCTGGGCTGCAAACCGTTCTGCTGCTTCAATCACACGTTCGGCAGCATCGTTCGAGGCACTGTTCAGCGCATCCCGCTGCGCCGAAAGATCCTCTTCCAAGCGTGCCAGCTTCATGCGGGTATCGTTCAGCACTTCTGCAATCTGCTGGCTCTGGGCGCTCATTTGATCCTGTACGCCCGCAAGTTCCTGGCTGGTGGCGCCAGCTTTTTCGGTCAGCTCATCCGCTTTGGCGCCGATCTGGTCAGCAGAGGCCCCAAGTTGGGTGCCTGCAGCTTCGCCAGCTTTGGCAAGCTCCTCAAGCTGTTCTTCAACACCAGCGCGCAGCTGGCGGATATGTTGCAGTGTCCGTGATGCCACTTCTTCGGCCTGGGCGGCTGCGGTGTCGCTATGGCTGGTGATGGAGGCCATCGTTTCATCCAGTGCCCGGCGCGCGCGCTCAAGCCCGTCATCCAACACGCGGTCTACCTGCCGGGCATGCTCAAGCACGGCCTTGCCTGTTTCCTCGGTGGTTGCGAGCGTTTTCTCGTTCACCGACTTGCTGGTTGAAAGGGCGGCCTCGCAGTGTTCTTCAAGTGATTTGCCGGCCTCATCCAGCATCGCCTTGGCCTGGCTGACGGCCTCGGTCATCTTCTCGGACATGGTCTGGGCGCGTTCGGAAACGATTGTGGATACTTCTTCGGTGTGGGCGAGGGCATCGGTGGCGGCTGTGCGCACTTCGCCCACGTGCGACCGGAGCGCCTCTTCAATCTTGGCAGATTCGGCTGCTGCCAACTGTGCCAGTTCATTAAGAACATTAGCCTGTGTTTTCATGTGCTCAGACAGTTCAGCTGACCGGCCTTCAAGGCCTTCCACATCGTGGCGGAAGCGGTCCATGCCGGAGAGAACATTGTCGGTGACCGACTGCAGCCTGAGCTCCACATCTACCGTCAATTCCTGCACTTCGCTGGCCTTCTTGGAGATATGACTGCTGGCACTGTCGAGCCGGGCTTCCATGTTATCCGTCGCGCCGTGAAGAGCTGTCAGGCTTTCATCAATCTTCTCCTTGGCGGAGATGGCGGTGCCTGCGGCATTTTCCCCAGCGCCGGAAAGGTCTGCTGCCATGGCCTTGACTATCGCTTCAAGGTTATTGAAGCGGCCTTCAATTTCCGTTGTTAGCTCAGACATGCTGCTGCGTTCGCGTTCCAGAATCTCCCGAATACTGCTGGTGCGGGCTTCTGTGTCAGCTGTTGCGGAAAAGAGATTGCTGATCTGTTCCTGGAAGCGTTTTTCCAGGTTGTCGATGCGGTCGGAGGCCAGATCGGCCACGGCCTCAATGTTGGTCAGTTCTTTCTTGAGCGCTTTGTTCAGCTGTCCCAGGCGCTGTTCTGCCAGCTCGACAGGCGCCACGGCCTTGTGAAGGCTTTGCGCCATGGCCAGACGGCGCTCTAGAAGCGGGTCTGTGCGCTGGAAGGCAAGCGCAATCAGCCAGAAAATGGCCACAGGGGTCGTGAGGCCACCAATAATGGCCGCCGCACCTTCGGGCGCCATCGCGGCAAGGTTTGTACCCGCATTGGAAAGATAATAAGCCCCGGCCCCGAGCCAGCCCAGCGAGGAAACGCTGGCCAGCATGAAAGGCATCAGACGGCGGGTGTTGCGCGACCGAATGGCTTTCTTTGCTTTTTCGCTGTCGGCGACAGGCGTTTCACCAGTGCCACCCTCAGGTTCCTGATCCGTTGTTTCAGGGAAATCCATTTCCGCTTTCGACATGCCGCCCCCGGCGTTACCGCCACCCATTGAAATAACTTACTCTATTGTTACAGTTCATGAATAACACCAGAACGTCAACACGTGCCAGCTTGTTCCTTGACGGAAAAGCAGAATTTTAACGAAGATTATGGCAATATGACGGTTCGTGATCGTTTTCATGACGGGGAAGGGGATTTATGAGCGATCTAATGGAACATCAGTCTGCTACCAAGGCGAAGCCAAGCAGCGCTCAGCGCAGATACCTTGAACGCGGACTTTCCGAGCCGGGCGGCAAGCTGCCCCTTTTCGATCAGGACGGCCAACGGATCAAGGACAAGACCATTAGGTCTTGCCTCTCAAAGGGCTGGTGCGAGCCGTGGTACCGCAACCCGATCAAGCCAGACTGGCTTGTGTGCAAGCTGACGAGCGCCGGGCGCGCTGTTCTTGGCAAGGAAAAGCGCTAGATGGCCGAGTCAGACTGGGACGAATCTGTCGTGCTCGACCGAAAGCACTTGGTTGGGTACACTGGTGGCGACGAATATCTCGCCCGCGACGTTTTGAAAATATTTCTGGAAAATGCACCGCTATATCTGGACACGCTGGAAGCTGCGGAAGGGGAGGGCTGGCGTTCGTCAGCCCATAAGCTTAAGGGAGCTGCGCGGGGTATCGGCGCCTGGCGTATGGCGCGAGCCGCAGAGCGCGCGGAGATGATGGGAGAACCAGCCGCGGATGACCCTCGGCGGCCAAAGATTCTGGGAGTTCTGAGAGAACGATTGGGGGAATTGGCAGCAGCTATCAATTCCGGATAAACTTGTGATCTGTAAGCGAAAAGATTGACCGAAAGATTGACCGGGCGCCAAAACTAGCGGTAAAAAAGTTTAGCAACCTGTAATAGGCAGGACAAATAAGGCACATGTATGAGCGATTATGATTTTGACCGGGTAAATGTATTGTTGGCGGAAGATAGCCCGTTCATCCGCTCCTTGCTGGTAAATTCCCTGAAAGTTCTTGGCGTCGGCAATGTGTTCGCCGTAGAGCACGGCGGTGACGCGATCCATTTCCTTCAGCGTGTAAAGAACGAGCCCATGAAGGTAGGGGTACAGCAGATTGATATTGTTATTTCCAACTGGGACATGCACCCGATTGACGGCATGATGTTCCTGCGCTGGGTGCGACGCCATAAGGATAGCCCGGACCGTTTCGTGCCTTTCGTGATGATCACCAGCTATTCCGAGCCTGAACGCGTCCTGCAGGCGCGGGAAATGGGCGTTACGGACATGCTGGCCAAACCCTTCACCATCAAGAACATTGGCGACAAGCTGATTTCGATTATCGAACGGCCACGCCAGTTCGTGCACACAAAAGACTTCTTTGGCCCGGATCGGCGCCGCCAGAAGCTGGAATTTGAGGGCCCTGAACGCCGTGTCCTGACCGACAAGAGCGAAGGCGTGGAGATTATCCGTGGATAAAAAGAAGGTCATCGTACGCTTTTACCGGTTCAAGAACCGGCTGAAGGAAAAGACAGCGGGCCTCGCGCCGGGCAAGGTTTCTATTTCCGCCGAAGCGCTTGAAGCTGCTGAGGCCGCGCTTGAGAAGATGGCAGAGGATTATCCCGACTGGGTGTCCGGCCTGATTGTGAAGCTGCAGGAACAGCACGGACGCTGTGTGGACAGCCCGGAAAAACGCCGGGAAAGCCTGGAAGCCATCAACCATATCGCACACGATATGAAGGGGCAGGGCGGCACCTTTGGCTATCCACTGATTACGACCATCGCAGATTCCCTGTATGGGTTTTCCTATTCCAGGGATGAGATTACGGATAACCAGGTGGAGTTGATCAAGGCGCACCTGGACGCCATGCGGGCTGTGATCCGTGGGCGCGTCAGCGGAAGCGGTGGTGAGATCGGCGAGAAGCTGATTGATGGCCTTAACCAGGCAATCGCCAAATATGACAAATAGGCCTTTCGGCCAGGCATTAAAAAAGGGACCGGTAGTCGGTCCCTTTTTTTGTTTTCCTATGACTGGGACTATTCCGAAGCTCGCTTCCTGAGATCCAGGGCGTAATCCATAATGTGGAAGATAACATTCTGCTCGATGGTGCCGCGCACGATATGGGCCCTCGGGCCGATGGCGAACAGCCCAACGTCTTCGCCGCCGTGGGTTTCGCTGCGGGTTGGTACCAGGGCTTGCGGGCGGAAGTCTGGAGCCGCGATGTCTTCTTCCGTCAGATGCTTACGCTCACCCTGCACGGCGCCAGGACCGTTCTGGTAGGCCAGTGTGGTGTATGGCTTGCCATCTTTTGCCAACGTCGGCTCCGTTTCACCAGGCCCGGTTACAAGGCCGAAAATCGGGTTACCACGCTTGGGGTAGCCAGCCATGGTGAAAACATGGCTGTGGTCAGCGGTTACAAGGATCATCGTCTCGTCCAGATCCACCATTTCCATGGCTTTGCGTACAGCCTTGGACAGAGCAACCGTGTCATAGAGCGCGGCTTTGGCGCTGCCCCCGTGATGGCCGTGATCAATCCGCCCGGCCTCAACCATGAGATAATAGCCGCCGTCATTTTTCTGCAGCATCTTGATGGCGACTTCGGTCATTTCGGCGAGGTCTGGTTGCTCGTCACCGCGCTGGGCTTCGAACTGCATGTGGGAGTTGTCGAACAGGCCCAAGAGGCGCGATGTGTTGGCTATATCGACCTGCGCCAGACTTTGCTCGTTTTCCACATAGGCGGCACTGCTATCGCTTGCCATCCATTCCTGGGTCAGGTCGCGTCCGTCCTTGCGGCGACCTTCCCCTGTGCCCAAGGGTTGGAAGTTGCGACGCCCGCCGCCCAACGCCACTTCTAGGCCGTTCCCGCCGATCGGGTTTAGTATTTGTTGTGCGATGTCCCTACAGCCGTTTGCCACAGCTTCTTCCGGAAGTTCGCCATCATTTTCCCAGCCACGACTTGGGCTGTGAGCATAGACCGCGGCAGGTGTCGCGTGTGTCAGGCGCGCGGTGCTGACAATTCCGGTCGCCATGCCGATTTTCTCAGCATAGTGGGCGAGCGGCGTCAGCGCAGTTTCCATTGCCCCGGCACACTGGCCGTTTGGCTGGGTTGGTGCTGTGTTGATAACGCCAATACGCGTTTTCGAGCCGGTATTGAGTGCAGATGCTGTGCCGGCAGAGTCTGGCACCTGTGCGTCGACATTGTAGGTTTTGACAAGGGCCGTATATGGGAAGCGTTCGAAGCTGAGATAGTTTTCCTCGCCAGACTTGCCTTGCATCTGGCCTTCCAGAATGCGCCCAGCCGTCAGCGTTGAAATACCCATTCCGTCACCAACAAAGAGGATGACATTCTTGGCCCGTTTTGTGTTTACCGGCTCGGCGGCCTTTTCCGCGACGACCCGTGCGCCTTCTTCGAGCCACGTTTCAGCTGTGCCGGTGTCTTCAGCCTGCGCGCTTGCAGTGAACAATGTGGTGGCCAAGGCGGTTGTCGCGATTGCCACAGATTTCAATCCAATGTTTTTCATAAAGTCCTTCCCGGAACTCGAAATGATATGTGGGCGCACATCGCCCTTCTTTTAGCAAACTCGACGACAGCTATAAAAGGCAAATTTAGACTTATTGTGACAGTAAGACTGTGATCTGTCACGGCCAGGTGAAATGGATATAAACTTCTGTCTCAGAGTTTATCGGAAGATCGCATTTTCTCCTCCGCTCGTCGTGTAGGCATCGCGTTCCGCCTCTGATCTGCCAATCTCTCCTTACCGGCGCAAAGCAAAAACAGCGTGAGAGAAAGCCGGACTTGAAACACAAGCGACACACAATCCAAAGCGAGGAGAATACAATGACTATCCGTTTCATGAAAAAGACCGCTATCGCTGCTGCAGTTTCCGCCGCGACCATGTTTAGCGGGGCGGCGCAGGCAGGCCATGACAGTGGGCTTAACGCCTGGGCTGAAAGCGCAGGAAGCAGCGTTGACAAGGTGATGACATATCCGGTTTTTGCAGCCCGCAAAGGTGATCAGGGGTACGCCAGCTTCCGTGTTACAGTCAACCGGGCAGGGGATGTGGTGGCGTCCGACCTGCTGCAGCGCACAGACAGTCCACTTTTGAATTCCGCGGCCAGGCGCGTTGTGGAACGTGCCGACTTTCCGGCGCTACCGGCAGACTTTGATGGCAAGGAGCTGACATTCTCACTTCAGCTGAATTACGCCCTGGCCGGGTCTGCGATGGAACAGCGCAATCTGATGCGAGAAGGCCGCGTTACCGGTCGCGAGATTGCTGGCAATCGCGGTCCTCTGACCGCCAGCATATCGTTCGAAAGAACGGCAAGTGCGGATTGATGGGTTGGGCGAGACTCAGGTGATCTAAAAGGCAAGAAAAAGGGGCTGGTCAGCCCCTTTTTTTGTTTAGGCCAGGCGAAGCCCCTCGATAGGTTTGGGCCGCTGGCCCGTGTATGCAAGTGCGAGGTCGGCAATCTCACACATGTAAGCCTTTAGGATTTTGTCTTTCTGCGAGGCATCGTTTCCTGCAAGCAAATACTGGGTCGAAAGATGGTTTAGTTCGGCTTTTGCTGCTGCTTCTGTGTCGAGTTGTGGAACCTTGGGAATGTATATCAGCGAGGTGGCATTCAGCAGATGTTCTGCCTGGTCGCTGCCTTTCAGGTCATCCCTGATTTGTGCCAGCATGTCATTATCACATACACCCAGTCGCAAACGATGCATTACTACGTTCCATCGGTCGACTATAGTGGGTTCGGCTATGCGTTGATAGAGGCCGTCCAAGCCGGAAAGCGTTTGTTGCTGGATCATTGTGGTCAGAGCGTCATCCCTGACGATTTTCATTAGCAGAGGTGTGAAAATGTCTGCCCGCAAAAGGTCAAACTGAGCCAGGAGCGCATGCTCCATCGAAGTTTGTGTCTGCAGCGAGTGAAGCATTGCATGATATAGCGCATATGGCTTTTTGTGTGATTGCGGAGCGTGGAACAGGCCCGCAATCCTGTGATTTACTGCTTGCTCGCGTGTCAAGGTCCTGGGCTTTGTGGACGCTGCCTTGTCCTGAACCTGTTGAATGAGCATGCGATAGATGCTCTCGTAGCTGTATTCAGTGTTCATTCTGTGCTGTCCGGCCTGCGCAATAGCTTTGGCTTTCTCAGGATTTTCCAACAAATCCAGCAGCTTGTGTTCAAAGTTTCCTTCATCAAACAAGACGGCCTCAGTACCGTCTCTAAAATATTGGTCCAGCTTCAAGTCACCGATTGGAAACACTGCATCATATTGCATCATGGCGGCACCCGCGTTCATGATCTCACAGGTGCGGTAATTATAGGGGCCATGCTGTCCAACAGAGTTGAGAGCAATTTTACTGCGTCTCAGGTGTTGAATATATTCTGTCCTCGTCAGTCCGGAAATCGCCACGAGGTTATAGCGGCTCCCATATTTTTTCTTGAACGCCTCGAACAATGTATGGGTCTTTTTGCGAAAGGCCCCATACGCCCCTTCAGAACTGTTGCTGAAGCTAAGCAAAAGATCGATGTCTCGTTCTGTGTCGTCGAGTGGGGGGATAATGTCTTTAAATGACCCCCAATTGCCACCGAAAGGCAGGTCCAAGATTATCTTATCTGGAAAGGCGTTTCCGACGAGCTCAACATAACGCGCGGAAAGCGGGCAAAGAAAATCATAGAAGTGGGAAAAGTTTTCAATTGATAGCGTCAGGTGTTGATGGCACAGCCCGCCGACAGTTGGAAAAGGCAGCTTTTCGAGGCCAATTGGAAGCACACTCGCGCCACATATCTGGGGGTCCCAATAGAGGTCCGGGCCAAATCCGCTGGGAAGCCGATCAATAGCGTCACTTAGTGACGTGTTTCCTATTGTGAGGTGGAGGCGGTCGACTTCATTGCTCTTTGGCACTGTTGTAGTGATGGACACAACGTCAGCGACGCGCATCAATGGCACAGTGTGAAAGTTTGGAAAATGTTCTGAATTGATCAAGCCCAGAAGTATTTTAGGGCGGGGTTGCTGCATCAAGTGTGCATTTTTTACCCGGAAAATATTTCGGGCCCTGAGAAAATCCTGACTTAGTTCAAGGCCTTGGCCAGCCAGTTGCTCATAGAGGTTTTCCAGGTCGTGGATATATGCGATGTCGCCATTCGCCGCACTTTCCATCTGTTGAAGCTTGTTCAACAGCGTTTGCGTAGATTGCATTTGGTAGCTCCTTTGATTTCTTCTAGTTGAAATCAAAGCAAATCAAATACCAATTGCGTCACATATACACTAAAGTATATGTTATCTGCAAAATAATACTTTAGATTTAATAAGCGCAATCTAAAGTTTAAAGCTATTTTTGAGGGATAGGGGCGTTAGCGGCGCAATTCGCGCATTGCGCGGTCGATACCGCTTACGGTCAGAGGGAACATTCGGTCTTCCATCAGCGTTTTCATGATCTGGATAGATTGTGAATAATCCCAGTGCGTTTCCGGGATGGGATTCAGCCATACGGCCCGTTGATAAACCTGTGTAAGGCGGTTCATCCAGACCTCGCCGGACTCTTCGTTCCAATGCTCAACCGAGCCCCCTGGATAGGTGATCTCATAGGGGCTCATGGAAGCGTCACCAACGAAAATGACCTTATAGTCGTGCGGATAAGTGTGCAGGACATCCAAAGTGGAGATGAAGTCGTTGAAGCGGCGGCTGTTTTCCTTCCAAACCTTTTCGTAAAGACAATTGTGGAAGTAGAAGAATTCCATATGCTTGAATTCGGCCTTGGCGGCAGAAAACAGTTCCTCACACACTTTGATATGCGGATCCATTGATCCGCCAACGTCAAAGAACAGCAGCACTTTTACCGAGTTGTGCCGTTCAGGAACCATCTTGATGTCCAGGTAGCCCTGGTGCGCTGTCGCACGGATGGTGCCGTCCAGGTCCAGCTCGCTTGCTTCGCCTTCGCGGGCAAACTGCCGAAGTTTCCTGAGAGCTACTTTGATATTGCGGGTGCCAAGTTCGACGCTGTCGTCAAGGTTCTTGTATTCGCGCTTGTCCCAGACCTTGATAGCACGACCGTGGCGGCCTTTGTCCTGGCCGATCCGAACGCCTTCGGGATTGTAACCATAGGCGCCGAAAGGGCTTCTGCCGGCAGTACCAATCCATTTGTTGCCGCCTTGGTGGCGCTCCTGTTGCTCTTCAAGGCGCTTTTTCAGCGTTTCCATGATCTCGTCCCAGCTGCCGAGGGACTTGATCTCCTCCATTTCTTCTTTCGAAAGATAGAGCTCAGCAAGTTTTTCCAGCCATTCTTCAGGGATTTCCATAGCTTCATCGCCGATAAACTCGATCCCTTCGAATGTCTTGCCGAAGATACGGTCGAACTTGTCCAGGTTCTTTTCATCCTTCACGAAGGCTGAACGGGCGAGATAGTAGAAATCCTCCACGCTGTAGTTTGCACAGCCGGCCTTCATGGCTTCAAGAAGCGTCAGATACTCCTTGATGCTGACCGGGACACCGCCGTTTTTCAGATCGTAAAAGAAGCTGTTGAACATGGCCGTCAAGCCCCTTGGCGCCTGTTCATGAAGGCAAGTCGCTCAAACAGATGCACGTCCTGCTCGTTCTTGAGAAGTGCACCATGAAGCGGCGGGATAATGGTTTTCGGGTCTTTCGATTTTAGCACATCCAGCGGCAGGTCTTCGGCCATCAGGAGCTTGAGCCAGTCCAGGAGCTCACTGGTTGATGGTTTTTTCTTCAGGCCCGGGACTTCCCGGAGCTCGAAGAAGACATTCAGGGCTTCCTTGACCAGACTTTGCTGGATGTCCGGATAGTGAACCGCGATGATATCTTTCATGGTTTCCGCATCAGGAAATTTGATGAAATGGAAGAAGCAGCGACGCAGGAAGGCATCTGGTAGCTCTTTCTCGTTGTTGGACGTGATGATCACGATGGGGCGATTTTTCGCCTTCACAGTCTCGCCGGTTTCATAGACATGAAACTCCATTCGGTCGAGTTCCAGAAGGAGGTCATTTGGAAATTCGATATCCGCTTTGTCAATCTCATCAATGAGAAGGACAGGTGTCTCATCGCAGGTAAAGGCTTCCCAGAGCTTTCCCTTCTTGATGTAGTTATTGATATCCTTGACTTTTTCGTCGCCGAGCTGGCTGTCTCGCAAGCGGGAAACGGCATCATATTCATAAAGGCCCTGCTGCGCCTTTGTGGTGGATTTGATGTGCCATTCAATAAGCCGACAGCCAAAGGCTTCCGCCACTTCGTTAGCCAAAACGGTTTTTCCGGTTCCTGGTTCACCTTTGATAAGGAGAGGGCGCCTTAGCGTCGCAGCCGCATTCACGGCAACCTTGAGGTCATCGGTGGCGACGTAATTTTCGGTGCCAGCAAATTTCATTTTTTCTACTCCTGAAACAGACAAATCGAATTGCTACTTACGTAGCGCATATGCTCTCGATGTCCAGCCCAAGCTTTTGAAGAAGGGGGAGGGGACGACAAGCTTTGAGAAAACGCAAAAAGCCTGTTCCGCACCCATTGGGGCAGATACAGGAGAACTATTCATCTTCAGCTTAGGCTTGAGTAATGCTAGCGCATCAACCGTTTAAAATGGGTTAACTCAAGCCTAGGCTTTATCGTCTACTGCCAGTCCAGCGACATGCCGATAGTAAGACAGAAACTCCAGGATCGATTCTGGTGGGAACTGTTTGATTACGTCACCGGTTTCGGTGTCGATATTCTTGTAAACAAACCGTCCTGTTTCGTCGTCTTTATCGATACGCAGCCGCGTATTCGGAGCCTGCTCCTCTTCCGGAAGGAAGCCTTGCAGTGCCTCAGCCGCCCGCTCCAGCGGTGTAGCATTGGCATTCTGAACCTTTTTCTCAACAGCGGAAAGAGGTTCAACTCCTGACGTTGGCCCGCTTTGGGGCTTGATGCCTGTATAGCGGTCGACGTCATTCGAGGCTGGCTTGGCAGATTTTGCGCCTTGCAGGTCTAGGACCTGAGCGCTGCCGCCTACTTTTCCAATCTCAGTCATCGGTCCACTCCTGAAACAATGGATGTTTTCATTGTTTCGTTAACGTTCATGCTCTTGCCTGGGCGAAGGGTGGGCCGCCTTGGGTGCCGGATGGCGGCCCACCGATCAGCTCAAATTAACGGAAGAGCCCAAGTACGGTCGAAGGCGCCTGGTTGGCGATCGACAGTGCCTGCAGGCCAAGCTGCTGCTTCACTTGCAGTGCTTGCAAGCTTGCAGATTCTTTGGCCAGATCCGCGTCAACGAGGTTACCGATACCAACTTCGATGGTATCAGACAGTTTGCCAACGAAGTCTTTCTGCAGCTCAAGACGTTTCGCACCAGCGCCAAGTGAAGACAGTGACGTGTTCACGTTACCAATGGATGCCTCAATGAGGTCAACCGCAGCGGATGCGTTAGCAGCCGTGTCGATTGCCGTAGCAGAGGAAACGGTCACAGTGGTGCCGCTGAGGGCCAGGTCCTGTGCAGGAATGGAGATCGTGTTGGAGCCGTCGTCGTTAGTGATTGCAACGATTGAGCTCGAGCCGTCAACCGCGTTGGTACCGTTGAATTCGGCGTTCGATACGATCGATGTGATCTGGGCACGAAGCTGAGTGAACTCGTCATTCAGGGCGGTACGGCTGGCAGTATCAAGGCCTGCGTCTTTTGCAGCCACAGCCTTCTCTTTCATTTCAATGAGAAGGTCGGAAACTGCTTCACCTGCAGCCACAGCCACGTCAATGGTAGAAAGCGCGCGGTCCAGGGAGGACTTCACAGCGTTCAAACCGGAAACGTCGCCACGCAGTTTTTGCGCGATCGAGAATACGGCAGCATTGTCTTTTGCAGAAGCTACTTTCAAACCCGTATTAATACGGCTTTGCACCGTATTGAGGTTACTACTCGTAGAATTAAGGTTTTGCAGGGCAGCAAACGCGCCCGCATTAGTGTTTACCGAAAAAGCCATTTTGCTTCTCCTTTTTGGAGTTATTTAACGGGCATTTTGCCCTAAGGACCTTTTGTCCTAGCGCTTAACTTGCAATATTAGTGCCACTTAGGTGGAAAATGGAAACTTATTTAACTATTTGTAAACAATGGAAAATATTGGATTTGGTCAATTTTAGGTATAATTTATAGGTAGGCAAAATTTTCCACATTTGAGAAGTGGGGTGACTTTTTGCCTAGTGGAGGGGAAAAAAATGCCGGGTCGGCCCAAAGGCCGGCCCGGATGTCTGATATGGCTTTATTGGAAAAGACTTACGGCAGCTTGAGGTGCTTGGTTGGCAATTGAAAGCGCCTGCAGGCCCAGCTGCTGCTTCACTTGCATCGCTTGCAGCTGTGCAGATGCTTTTGCCATGTCTGCGTCAACGAGGTTGCCGATACCGACCTCGATCGTATCTGAAAGCTTGTTGGCAAACGACTGCTGCAGTTCGAGACGTTTTGCGCCAGCGCCCAATTCAGAGAGTGACTGGTTCACATTTGTGATCGACGCTTCAATCAGATCCACGGCTGCAGACGCGTTGGCTGCAGTGTCAATCGCAGTGGCGCTGGAAACCGTCACGGTGGTACCGCTGAGGGCCAGGTCCTGCGCAGGAATGGAAATTGTATTGGAACCGTCGTCGTTGGTAATGGCCACGATAGCGGCGCTACCATTAACGGCATTTGTTCCGTTGAATTCCGCATTGTCGACAATGGATGTGATTTGGTTGCGTAGTTCTGTGAACTCGTCATTCAGTGCGGTGCGGCTGGCAGTGTCAAGACCTGCGTCTTTTGCGGCCACTGCCTTTTCTTTCATTTCGATGAGAAGGTCGGAAACGGCTTCGCCGGCGGCAACAGCAACATCGATTGTCGACATCGCGCGGTCCAAAGAGGATTTCACAGCATTCAAGCCTGACACATCTGCCCGAAGGCTCTGTGCAATAGAGAATACTGCTGCGTTGTCTTTCGATGAAGCCACTTTAAGCCCCGTGTTAATCTGCGTTTGTACTTTTCCGAGCATCCGATCTGTGCTGTTCAAGTTTTGAAGTGCGGACAGGGCGGATGCATTGGTGTTAACTGAAAAAGCCATCTCTGGTCTCCTTTCTGAGAGTAATAACTGAGCCTTTTGCTCTTGGCTCTGGATAGCGCAAGGGGCGTGCCAGTTTTAATGCATTGAAAGTTATGGAGAATTTGCATTTCTCAGTCGCGGATGGAGGGGGTGCGGCAGAAGTTGCAGGCAAAGATTGCCGTTTCAGGGCAAAAAGTGTGCATAAAAAAAGGGGCCCTGAGGCCCCTTAAAGAATGTGATTTCGAGGAACTGCTTAACGGAACAGTCCGAGTACCGTCGATGGTGCCTGGTTGGCGATCGACAATGCTTGCAGACCAAGCTGCTGTTTAACCTGCAGCGATTGCAGCTGCGCACTTGTCTTGGCCAGGTCGGCGTCAACGAGGTTACCGATACCAACTTCGATGGTGTCAGACAGCTTGCCTACGAACTCTTTCTGCAGTTCCAGGCGTTTTGCGCCAGCACCAAGAGCGGACAGCGAAGTGTTCACGTTGGAGATGGAGGCCTCGATGAGGTCAACTGCAGCGGATGCATTAGCGGACGTGTCGATTGCCGTTGCAGAAGATACTGTCACAGTGGTGCCGCTGAGGGCCAGATCCTGTGCAGGGATGGAGATCGTGTTGGAGCCATCGTCGTTAGTGATCGCAACAATTGCGTTGGATCCGTCAACCGCGTTGGTGCCGTTGAATTCAGCGTTCGATACGATCGATGTGATCTGGCTGCGAAGCTCAGTGAACTCGTCGTTCAGGGCAGTACGGCTAGCAGTGTCAAGGCCAGCGTCTTTTGCAGCCACAGCCTTCTCTTTCATTTCAATGAGAAGGTCGGAAACTGCTTCACCTGCCGCCACGGCCACGTCAATGGTAGAAAGCGCGCGGTCCAGGGAGGACTTCACAGCATTCAAACCGGAAACGTCGCCACGCAGTTTTTGCGCGATCGAGAATACGGCCGCATTGTCCTTGGCAGACGCTACCTTCAGGCCCGTGTTAATCTGGGTCTGAGTTTTGTTGAGCATGTTAGTGGTGGAGTTGAGGTTTTGCAGAGCTGCAAATGCACCAGCATTGGTGTTAACAGAAAAAGACATGTTGTTTCTCCATTCTGAGATGTCGTTTGAGCCTTTTGCTCATGAAAGCCTTTTGCTTTCGAAATTCAACATTGCATGGGGTGTGCCAATTTTTCCCATTGCTCGGAAAATAATGCCCACAGTATTGAAAATACTTATCTTTTTAGCTTTCTCGGTGCGGATAAGTATCGGGCTGGCTTGTTGGGGTGGGGCGGCAAAAAATGCCGGCTAGGAAAAAAGTGTCATGAAAATTCGGCAAAAATTGCCGAATGGGGCAGAAGTTGCCTAGAGGAGGGAGTTGATTGGCTTTTGGTCTTGTGGTTGCTGTTGCGCATCATTGTTTTCTTCTTGAGCGCGTTGTTGCAGCCTGGCCTGGTCTGCAAGACCTTCCATAATCGTGCGATTGATGTTGATCAGGTCGTCTATGGATTCTTCACCGCGCACAACAGCGGAGGAATGCTTGGATACCCAAATAGACAGCGAGATGATACCGGCGCGGAGCTGCGGGGGGAGGCCATTGCCTTCGGTGCCGCAGTCTGACGATAGTACGGACCACATCCGTCTGTTCCAATCCAGCGCCTCTACCATTTCCTTGTCGCGGATGTTTCGGTCTTTAGCCTTGATAAGGGCGTTGGTGACCTCAGCGAAAAGCCTATATTCCACCTGGCTGGGGTTTTCGGCCGAATGCTGAGCTTTCTGGTAAGCTTGGTATGACATCTACTTTTCCGTTACTACCTTCTACTACCTTGTCTCACGTTCCCCCAAGTCTCGTCTTCTCGAAAGTGATCAGCTTTTTGCAGTTCATTAGTGCTCGATAATAGTTCTTTTCCATTACGTCCCGGCTGATTGAAACGCAAAGTTCTACAGCGTCAGGTGTGCTGATAGCATTCATGAATTCCGTCATGCGTACGACAAACTCTTCATAGTATTTGTCGACTTGTCCCTGATCCATATACATCAGCATGATTGGGAAATAGATGCGCCGAGCTGGTGTCGTAATGTCTTCTTCCTGCAAAATATCCTTTTCTCGTAAGATCGAGGCCTTGTTGTGGACGATCAACGTCGTCCTCCTGTCGGCATTTGCAATTACCGCGCCATTAATCACCAGTTTCTCATCAGGCTTTAAAGAAAGCTTTAACGCCATTCATTCCTCCCCAATGGTCGTATTCTATTTGTCACCCAGAGGGACAGTTTCTGCCTATATCATAAGGCATTAATCTTAATACGCCATAAAATAATTGATTGGCACCTGGCTTGCATCCGCCACTTGATGGTGCATAATCAATACGCCAATCGCCAGACTATTGGAAAGACAGAAGGAGTTTGCCGGTGCCAGCTAATACGAAATCCGAAGAGGACGCTCTATTGGAGGGGCTACCTGTAATTGATACAAGCGATATCGGGCTTGAACTGGATGACGAAGACCTGCAGCAACTCGGGATGGATTTCAATATTCAGAAATCTCCTCAGACTGTTTCCAAGCCGGAGGCGATCAAGGCGTTTAAGGCCGCCGAGAAGGCGGCTAAAAAGATGGACTGGGGAAACGTAGCCAAGCATTTGTTGATTGCCTGGGATGCGGTACCGAACGACTTGGGACTCCTGACTTTGCTGGCTCACTCACTGGTACAGCTGGGCGTGCGCGAGAAGGCGATTGCAGTGTTAGAGCGGGCGCTCAAATATCATGAGCCTACGCCTGACATCTGTGCCATCATGCTTGAGCTGGCGGTAAAAATGGAATTTTACGACATTGCCATCAAAGTCGGGCACCAGTTGATTGCGATGGATGCTGATACCCCATCCCATTTCGTCAACCTCGCATCGGCCTATTCGGGCGCAGAACGGTATGACGAGGGTATAGAACTGTTGCAGGCTGTTTTGCCGCGGTTTCCAAAGCATGGCGACTTATGGAATGTCCTGGCTACGATGGTGCGTTTTCGCGACGGGATTGGGCCAAGTTACGTGTTTCTGGATGAGGCGCTGCGGGTTGACCCAACCAATTATAAAGCCCTCAGCAACTACGCGCAGTCATTGACCTTTGACCTGCGTTTGGAGGAGGCGCTGAAAATGGACGCACGGGCCATGAGGGCTAATCCTTCAAATCCCGAACCGTTTCTTGGTGCAGCACAGTTACAGTTTTACTTTGGTAAACTTGACAAAGCCTGGGATAATTACACCAGAAGGCTCGATCACACTCGCCGCCTGAACCAAACGCAAATCTTTACGCATAAAGTGCCGAAGTGGAAAGGCCAGGACCTGGCCGGAAAATCTCTCTTTATATTGGGGGAACAGGGTATTGGCGATGAAGTTATGTTCGGGACCTATATGACCTTCCTCTATGAGCAGGTAGAAAAACTTTATATTGGTTGCGACTACAGGCTCGTATCCATTTATCAGCGGCGTTTTCCAAACGCGACTGTCGAGGCCTACCGGGATGCCTTTGCGCACAACTATCGTTATCGGTCTTTCCCAAAAATTGAATCGGATATGGCTAAAGGCGAAATTTCCATCGACTATGCGATTGAGGTCGCCAGTTGCCCGCGTTTTGAATGGACTAAAACTGCAAATATCAAACCTCATCCGGCTGGGTATCTGGTACCAGATCCTGAACTGGATGAAAAATTCAAGGATAAATTGGCAGCAGCAGGCAGCAAACCGAAGATTGGGATTGCCTGGCGAAGTGGTAACCTGACCGGCCTTCGCTCAGGAATCTACGCCAGTATTGAGGAGTTGGGTCCTCTCTTTGCTTTGAAAGATGAGGTGGATTTCGTAAATCTCCAGTATGGGGAGTGCGCTGACGAATTGGTGCGCGCAAAAGAGTTGTTCGGCGTTGACATTATTCAATTCGATGACGTGGACTTGAAAAAGGATATTGAGGCTAACCTGGCTATTATGAACAATTGCGATTTTGTTGTTGCAGCGGTAAGTGCACCGGCAATCTTTTCTCAAGCCATTGGAACCAGAACAGTCTTGTTGACCCAGATTGCTCCATGGTGGTGTTTTGGTGACCGGGAAAAGATTCCGTTTGCGCCGGGCACGACCTTTATCGACGCTCAAGGTGGGGTTTCTTGGGCGGAGGTTGCAGAGTTCGCGGCGGATACCATTCGTCGAAACCTGGGATAGCCGTTTTGAGCCAGGAATTATTTATCTCTGAGGTGTCCAGCAACCATGCGCAGAGCCTTGAGCGCTGCATGGATTTTATCGACGTGTCAGCTGACATCGGTTGCGATGCCGTAAAATTCCAATTGTTTCGGATCGATGAGCTTTTTGCTCCGGAAATCCTCAAATGCAGCGAAGAGCATCGTCGCCGGAAACATTGGGAACTCCCTGTTGAATTCCTAAAGCCGTTGGCAGAGCGCAGTCACAAGAAGGGAATGCAGTTTTCGTGCACGCCTTTCTACTTGGAAGCGGTCGAGGAAATGTTGCCTTATGTAGACTTTTACAAGATCGCTTCCTATGAAATGCCGTGGGATGATCTGATCCGGGCCTGTGCCCAAACGGGCAAGCCTCTCGTGATGTCTACCGGCATGGCTTATTTAGCGGAAGTGGCACACGCAGTTGAGGTTTTTGAGCAAGCGGGTGGCCGTGACCTGACGCTGTTACACTGCATTTCGGGTTATCCAACACCCCTTGAACAATGCAATCTGTCTGCAATTGCCACGCTGCGGGATGCATTTGGATGTAAGGTGGGGTGGTCAGACCACAGCCGCAATCCACTTGTTGTATCTCGAGCGATTGAAAAATGGGGCGCCAGTGTCATTGAATTCCATTTGGATATCGACGGTGCAGGGGCAGAATATGAAACAGGGCATTGCTGGCTGCCTGAGGAGATTGCCCCGGTTATTGCGTTCCATCGGCAGGGGACACTTATTGATGGCAGCGGGGAAAAGGCCCCTACAGCTGCGGAGATCGAGGATCGACCTTGGCGCGCGTCCCCTGATGATGGCCTGAGGCCAAATAAGAGCGTGAGGGCGCAATGGGCCAGCAAGTCCTAGCTGTTATCGGTGCAAGGCTTAATTCCAGCAGGCTCCCGAAAAAGCAACTTCGTCCTCTCTTTGGAGAGCCGGTGATCAGTCATATCGTCCGCCGGCTGCAAGCGGTTCCCCATATCACCGGAATTGTGATTGCGACCACAGACGAGACTTTCAATGACGAGTTGCGTGAGTGGGCTGAAAGCGCGGGTGTCGACTGCTTTTCTTATAGCGGTGACATTGATGATGTCGTGGGGCGGGTAGACGCCGTTGTGCGGGACTATGACCCGGATCTATTGGTATATATCTGCGGAGACTGCCCTCTGATTGAGCCTGTGACATTGGACGGTATGATCAAGGAACTATTAGCGCACCCTGGGGCCGAGTTTGTCACATTGACGCCCGCCCCCGACGGTGGCCGATATATTCATGAGGGCTTCGATGTATATCGGCGGAGTTTCTGGGACAAGATTGCTCAGGCCTCGACAGAAGCATACGAAAAGGAACATTTGGCGTCCGCCTACCATCATTCTGGCAAAGTAGACCCAACCGGAATCTGTTATTTTGCCGAAGATCCCTTATATGCGACGGTAACGCACCGCATTTCGATTGATACCTACTCAGATTTACAGTTTATGCAGGCTGTTTATGATGCTTGGTATGAAAGCCATAGCAGCGATACGATTGTCTCTTTATCTTGGGTGATCTCCATGCTCCAGAAGGGGCGGTGGCATGATATTAATGCCCATGTGCACCAAAAACATGTTGGTGAAGAGCCGCCATCCGTTTGCTTTGTTGTTGAAGCCGGGCAGGGCATAGGGCTTGGTCACCTGGCACGCATGATTGTTCTGGCAAGGGCTTTTCAGGACTGCTATTCGGCATCGCTTGAATTCCTTGTCAAATGTGATGCACTCCCGGAACTGGATTTTCAGGGTGTTCCTGTTGCTCGAATATCCGATGGCACAGATGTAAGGGGCCTATTGCTTTCCAAGCTTCAGGGCGCCGATATCTTGGTTCAGGACCTTAAGGGAGCCAACTTCGATTTTGCAGACAGAGAAAAAGACGCCGATAGCGATTGTTTCATTGTCTCGATTGACAATCCGGACATTGGGCTTGAACCAGATTTCCTCATGATGCCCAGCTTTGTAAACGGCCGACCCGATTTTCAACCTTCAAGCTTTGGGTGGAATCATTTTCTGCTCAGGCGGGTGGTACGGAGGCCAGACACGGTGAGTGAAGTGAAGCGGGTTATTGTACTTTCTGGCGCAGGCTTGGCCGGAGAACGAGCGAAGCAGCTCGCTTCCGGACTGATGTCGGGACTACCCAGAAGCGTCACCGTTTCCTGGGTGATATGGCCCGGTACGGCTGATCCCCTTGAAGGGCTTGGCCACCAAAACTGGAAGCCTGTGGAGGCCTCCCCAAATCTGGCCGGTGAGCTCGCGTCCTATGATGCGGCAGTCGCGGCGTATGGTGTCAGTTTCTTCGAGTGCCTAAACGCCGGGTTGCCGACTGTGGTGTATGATGCTTTGGGGACGGTGTCCGACGGCGAATGGCGGGCCTTGGAAGAGGCAGGTGTGGCAATGCCTGTCGATGACCTGGAAGAAATAGGCCCCGTTCTATCGAAATTGATTTCCGACAGCGCTTTGCGTCAGCATCTGATCAAAACCGCGACCGGGAAGCTAACGAATGATGGCGGCCGGGAAGCCGTGACGTCCATCATGAAGGCATATTTAAAGAAAAGGGAGACGTGACATGAAAGCGTCGTTTTCAGCACTTAGTCATGCCAGCTGGGGCAAGGAAGACAGCACCTATGTTTCAGAACGTGCTTGCCCGGTATGCAGCACTGATCAGACACGCGCTGTGGAAGCGTTGCCTGGGTTGCAGTTTTTCACAGATCATCCTGATGTATCCAAGCAGGCTGACGTTTGTCAGGTTCAGTGCCGCAATTGCCTTACGCTTTTCATGAACCCGGCCTATTCAGATCGTGGGTTTGAAGTCCTTTTCTCAGAAGCCGGCAGATCGTACGGGGACGGTGGCGGCCGTCATGACGAACAGATCGCGTGGCTCGACAAAAATGGTCTGAAAAATGAGACGTTCAGCTATATGGATATCGGTTGTTACGAAGGCCAGTTCCTAGCACAACTTCCTGTAGGCAGGCGCTTCATTGGGGTTGATTTCGACGGACCGGCCATCGAACGGGCGAAGAAGAATTACCCTGGCGATGAATATCTGTTTTTGCAGGGGCGTTTTGAAGAGATCAGCTTGGATGAACAGGTGGATGTTTTCACAATGTTCCATGTTCTGGAGCATCTACCAGATCCGGTTGGCGTTCTACGTGTGTTGAGGGATTTTTCCCACGAAAAGACTGCGCTTGTTGTCGAGGTTCCTGTGCTTGAACTTGGATTTACGAACGACATACATGGGTTCTTTTCGCCTCAGCACCTGACCCATTTCAGCAAGCATACGCTTCGTCAAACCTTTATGCAGGCAGGTTGGCGTATCGCGGAAAGCCAGGATGCAGCGGACTATAATGGGCATCGTGTCATTGCCTATCCGGACGATCATGTTGGTGAGATTACGGCGGATTTTGAAGACTATTCCAGGCTTCATGCAGTAAGGGCCAGCCTTAGCCAGGCTTTAATCGATGCGGAAAAAAGCATTTCGCAATTCCCGGCCATGTCGCAGATCGCGATCTGGGGAGCGGGAATGCATCTCGAGTATATTTTGCAAAGAACTACTTTCTTTGAACGCTTTCGGGATGCTGAATTTCTAGCGGTTGATTCAGATCAGATGAAACAAGGACGGACTTGGCGTGGTATCGAAATAAGGTCACCTGATTGTCTGGAAGAATTTGACTGGGCTGAAACGGGGCTGTTGATATCCAGTTATGGCGGGCAGGAAAAGATTTATGAGCTGGCCATTGCGCGCGGCATCCCAGCATCTTCCATAATGAAGCTCTATGACCGCGTAACAACTTATTAGGCCACGCCCCTATCTATATAGAGGCTGATGCAACAGGTCGCGGTGTTTCCGCGACCTTTCTTTTTATTTAACCTGCGCGCGAGGGATCGGAGTGTCGGCCGGCAGGTCTTCAACCATCGTACGACCCAGAATCGCGTCAACTTCCATGCCGGTGAAAAAGTCGGCTGCATCTGTCAGGGGTTGCTTGCAAACAATGTCGCCATCGCTGATTGTCTGGCCTTTTTTTAGCGCCCGGCTGGAACAGATGGAAACATGATAGTTGTTCCGCGCAGCAAATTCGCCCGCTTGCAGCGGCTCAGCCACTCCCCGCGCCTGATGCAACCGCTTCAGGTCCATGGCAAGTGATGCAAACTCATCCGGTAGCAGGCTGATGGTGTGGTCAAGCCCCACCATGGCACGGTTCAGGGTGAAATGGCGCTCGATTGCGCAAGCACCAAGCGCTGCAGCCGCGAAGGAAAGGGCAGTGCCAGCCTCGTGGCCGCTAAAGCCGACAGGCAGCCCATAGCGGTCCTTGATGGTTTGGATTGTGTCCAGTTTTACCTGGCTGTCCGGTGTGGGGTAGGCGCTGACGCAGTGGAAAAGCATCAGTTGGTTGTCTTTCAGGATTTCAACAGCCTTGTCGCGTTCCTGCCAGGTAGTGCCGCCAAGACTAAGCATGACCGGTTTGCCGGTATCGGCAATGGCTTCCAGAAGTGGGGCATTCGTCAGGCTGTGAGACGCAATCTTGATGAGGTCGATGTCGACTTTTTGCAGGAACTCCAGGCTGACAAGGTCAAATACTGAGGAACAGAAAATCTGGCCCAGACTTTCGGCATACCGCTTGAGCTCAATATATTCATCCAGCCCAAGTTCCAGTTTTTCCCTTACATCCCGCTGCGTTCTGCCAAAGGCAGGACATTTGGGGAAAGGGGCATCAAGAAAGGCTGCGGTGGCAAGCGCGGATGGTTCGCGCTTCTGGAATTTTACAACCGAGCTGCCGCTCAAGACGGCTGCGTCAATCATCTTTTTGGCCAGATCAACGCTGCCATTGTGGTTCAACCCGATTTCCGCAATCAAATGGCAAGGCAGGCCTTCGCCCATGTCAATGTTGCCGATAGAAAAGATCTTATTGGTCATGATTTGCTCTTTCCAAATGGTGTTGCGCAGCTGGCATGCCTATTTCCGGGCCAGCCAGGCGCTGAATTCTGCTTGAATTTGCTCTGGAGCGGGTGGGTTGGGAGTGTCTTCTTTGCCGGTAGCGATTTTGATCACGGTTGCCTGGGGCACTTTGTCATCCAGGAAAAAAGTGGGTTGTCCGCCTGTCGTTTCATAGCTCTGATTATCCAGGACGTAATAGGTCAGGCCTTCCAAAGGCAGCATACAACTGCTGGCCAGGCCCATCGCGGCATTTCCGTCTCCATCCACTACCACAACGTCAATATCCGGGCGCGCCTGTTTCAGGCCAACTCCCACGCTCAGGGCTTCGCCCATACCATGCAGCAAATAATAATTTCCTGGGCGGTGGCAGAAATGGGCGGCCTCGCGCGAGGTCAGGCCATTACTGTATATGATGGCCGCAGTGGGGTGTTTGTCCTGAATGGACTGGATCGCTTCAACTCTATTCACTGACATTCCCCCTGTGCATGAGAACGGCGGTTACTTTTTCCTGCGAAAACGCTACCTGGGCCGCAAGGGAAAAAGAGTCACAGCCCAAAACCTGAAAATCAAATACAGTGACGTCAAAGGCGTCTAGAACGGTCAATGACTTCTGCCCCCAGTGGTGATGCTGGGGCTCCTCCCATGGCAATTCGCCACGCGCGGTTACGACCATCACAAGCCCTTGCCGGTAGAGATGCTGAAGCCCGAAAAGGGCATCGCCCAGCAACCCAAGGCCGGAATTCTGGATAAGGAGGCATGGGCGCTTGCCGCCCAAACGCGCGCCAAACGCCAGCTGTGAACAGTCGCGAGACCTCTATTTTCCAACTATTTTCAACCAGCATGTTGGTACCGCAGCTCGGCCTCGTGCAGCG
This sequence comes from Kordiimonas lipolytica, assembly GCF_042651265.1. Lineage (GTDB taxonomy): Bacteria > Pseudomonadota > Alphaproteobacteria > Sphingomonadales > Kordiimonadaceae > Kordiimonas > Kordiimonas lipolytica. The sequence goes on from NZ_JBHSCR010000035.1 coordinate 56,517, forward strand.
GTTATGCATTGTCATATGTAGCCCAATGGGCCTGTTGTGGATATGATAGACACGTTTGATATCCGTGTCGGTATTCAGACGGGAAACATATTGATTACGCTTGTAAGCTATATCAACGCAATGAATAAGCTTGAGGCTAATGAGCCCGATGAGGCAAATTCTGAGTTTGTAATGGACATAGGCAAACTCTATACGGATATGACAGCGGAAGAGAAACGATACGCGTTGGTTCATGTCGCGCCAATTTGGTATTCCCGCTTTTATTGCAAGTGGTTGCGGTATACGAGGGAGTGTGAGGAATTGGGTAAAACCGCACCGCTCTGGATGACGTTCAGGGATCTTTCCGAAACGTCAGAGAAATTGTTGGCAGCCCTAGTCAAGCATTTTGACCCCATTTACTCCTATACCGACGCTAAAGTTCAAGCGGCCTTGGACAAGACCCTCAGTATAACAGACCAAGTGCGCTTCAACAAAGGCGTTGGAGGGCGAGGTGAAGCATATTTCTCTGATGATGAGAAAGAGACCATATACAACATCATGAAAACAGCAGGTGAAGAAGATTTGCGGAAATATGGTGTGCTATGAACGTCTAGTCGCTTGAGGCCGTAGTGTTAACCGAAGTACATGCCGCCATTCACATTAAGCGTCTGACCGCATATATACCCTGCATCTTTGCTGGCTAGGAACACACATGATTGCGCAATCTCCTCGGTGCGCCCCAGCCGACCCGCGGGGATGCTGGAGAGTTTTGCTTTACTGGCGTTATCCCCGAGTTCCGCTGATGTCATGTCTGTTGGGACGAGCCCGGGGGCGATGGCGTTACAGGTAATGCCATCCCTGCTATAGAGACGTCCCATAGACATGGTCAGATTGATCAGTGCCGCTTTTGATGCAGCATAGTGGACTTGGCGCTCGCCACCCCATTGCCCTCCAATGGAAGCGATATTAATGATGCGTCCCCACTTTTTAGCCTGCATGGACGGCAAGCATAATTGAATGAGTTGAACTGCCCCCATCAAGTTGCAATTCAGCATAGACATCCAGTCAGCATCCGTCAGATCCATAAATGATTTCTCTTGCGCCATCCCGGCGTTGTTCACCAAGATGTCCGGACTGCCATACTGGTCTGTGGCAGCTTGAATGGTAGCTTCAGCTGAAGAGCGGTTGCCATTTTCCAGTGGTAGTGCAATTGCTGCACCTTTATCCGCTTCTATTTGCTTAACTACCTCTTTGGCTTTTTGGTCTTCAGTGTGGAACGTCAGTGCCACATTGGCACCAGCGGCAGCCAAAGCGCGGGCAATGCCAGCCCCAATGCCGCGCGATCCACCTGTCACCAAAGCGTTTTTTCCCTTGAGATGGGTCATGCATCCAATCCTTCTCGGTGCCACATTTCATCAATTTTCTGGCCAGCAAGCAACATGGGCGATACATCCTCAAAGGGGTCAATCATACAATGAACAAGGCATGGGCCCGCAGTCGCAAGAGCATTAGAAACGGTTTGTTCAACTAGCGCGGGGTCCGACAGCGTATAGCTTGTCATCCCATAGGCTTTCGCGATTGCAGCGAAATCTGGATTTTTCTTGTCGCCGGTCGTCAGGTCAACTTCCCAGTTAAACAACTGGAACTGGGAAACAATAGCCAGGCGGGCATTGTCCAGAAGGAAAATCTTGATCGGTAGATCGTGTTCAACAACTGTCGCCAATTCCTGAATATTCATCTGTAAAGACCCGTCCCCGACAAAGCAGATGACATGAGCGTCCGGCATGGCTAGTTGGGCGCCAATGGCTGCCGGAAGGTCATAGCCCATGGTTCCGTGACCTGCTGAAGTAAGCCATGAACGAGATGGCAAGTCATAGTCAAAATGGCGCGCGGCCCATTGTTGGTGGGAGCCAACACCAGATGTAACAATGACTTGTGTGGCATTGACCTGATTGCTGACTGACTCAATAATCGCTTGTGGCTTCAGCTTAGAATGGTCGAAGCGGTAGCAGTGCTCACTGTGCAGATCCTTTATCCTGCTTAGCCAAGAAGCTTTCTCTGAGATTTGTTTAACTTCTAGGGCACTCAACAGCGCCTGAAGTCCTGTTTTTGCATCGCTTTGAATCGTGATGTCGCAAGGCACTCTGCTATGGGTTATTTCAGTGGGATCGATATCAATTCGGCCCTTCCAGGCATCTGGAGCGAAATACTTCAACTCTGTTCCTGTCTGGCGTACGTCCAGGCGAGTGCCAATTGCCAGGATTACATCGGCTTCCTGGATCGCTTTTCCTGCGGCCTGGCTACCAGTGTGGCCGTGAAATCCCAATGCTTGGGCATGCGCAGTAGGAAAAACACCCAAGGCCGGTAAACTCTGGCTAACACCGCAACCGCATTGTTCCGCCAGTTGCCTAAGCTCTGATATGGCGTCACCAATCCGTACACCGTTTCCTGCCAGGATGAGCGGGCGCTCTGCAGAAGCCAGTTTGCCGGCGATTTCCTGGATGGCTGTTTCGTCAATTTCTGTGGCGGCAGTAGGTGTTTCTGCTGCAGTAGTAGGCGCTATTCGATCTGTGGCAGATCGCTGGACATCCATTGGTAGATCAAGAACCACTGGGCCTTGTCGGCCTGACAACATCACTTGATAGGCTTTATGCAAAGTGTCGGAAAGGTCATCTGGGCTATGGGGCTGGAATACGGCCTTGGCAATAGGTCTGCAGAGGCTGGGGGTATCTACTTCTTGAAACCCTCTCTGGCGTAGCTTTGGGCTTCCAGCAAGATCCCCAGTGCCGACCTGTCCGGTTATGAAGAGCACTGGGACAGAGTCGAAAAAGGCGTCCGCCAAGGGAGTGACTGCATTCGTTACACCGGGCCCCGAAGTGACCATGCAAACCTGCGGTTCACCTGTCAATTTCGCGGCGGACAGAGCAGCAAAGCCTGCGCCTTGTTCATGTTTGGGAACAAAAAGGTCAATATCGAGCTTATGTAGCTCGTCCAGTACGGGGGCGATCGTGCCACCTGGATATACGAATACTCGGTTTATTCCCCTTTCCTTGAGGAAATCAGCAATGACTTTTGCACCTAGGGCCACAGCGGTATCATCTTTCTTGGTTTTGATTGATTTTTCTTCATTAATATACGCATTTAGAGTGAAGCTACAGGAATCTTGAAGGCGCGGAAAGGAAGTTTTTTGGGACGCAAAACCATATTGTTGATTGGCGGCGGCTTGGAAGCAGTTGAAGGTGTAATCCAATTGAAGGAGGCCGGGTTCTTCACTGTTGTATGCGACGGCGATAGCCAAGCACCCTGTTTCAAAGTTGCTGACGCAGCGGTTGTTGCAAGCATTTATCATGCTGACCAATGTGTTCCGGCCGTGGCAGATTTTCACAACAATATACGTTCGATTGACGGCTTGATCGTTATTGCTGTTGATGCGCCCCATGTGGGCGCCCGTGTTGCGGAGCACATCGGAATTCCTGGGCTGCCTGTTCCTGTAGCCGACCGAATGGTCGACAAGGTGGCAATGAAAGAGTGCCTCCATGGCGCGGGCGTCGCTGTGCCGGATTTCGCATTGGTAACCCATGTGTCGGGTCTTCACCATTATGTGGAGCGTTGGGACAAGATTGTCGTAAAACCTGTCGATAGCCGCGGTTCCAAGGGGGTTTCAATACTAGATTCTGGAGGGGACGCTAAATGGGCCTATGAGCACGCATTGACCCATTCTCCGACCGATCGCGTCATGGCGGAACGCTTTATTGAGGGGCGCCAGTTGAGCACAGAGAGCCTCGTGATAGATGGTATCACTCATACCCTCGGTATGGCTGACCGAAACTATGAGTTTTTGGAAACCTATGCGCCTTATGTCATTGAAAACGGGGGCGATCTGCCGACCAGCCTGTCAGATGATATCGTGGCAGAGGTTCGGGCAGTCCTTGATACGGCCTCGGCAGCGCTAGATATTGCTTCCGGCCCAGTTAAAGGGGACCTTGTGGTCGACAGGACCGGAAAGATTTATATTATTGAATTGGCAGCCCGGTTGTCTGGCGGGCACCTTTGTACCTTCGAAATTCCCTATTCCACTGGGGTTGAGCTCGTGACGCTGGCCGGTAAGCTTGCTACAGGATTGCCGGTGACAGATCAGGACTTGCAACCGACAGAGAACAGGCATGTATGCATCAGGTTGTTGTTTCCTGCGAATGAGGGAGAGGTTGTCAGTCTGTCTGGGGTTGACGCAGCGGGGAGGGCACCGGGCGTCTTAAAGTTGATTGTTTGGGCGGTTCCAGGAGCGCAGTGTAAGCTGCCTACCAATTCCGGTGGGTCCCTCGGGATGGTGATTACCACAGCAGAAAATCGGGAGGACGCCCAGCTGAGAGCTCAAGAAGCATTGAACCTGATCAAGTTGGATATTAGCTAAAAGCATGCCAGGACCCATATTATATACAGTTTTCCACCTCAATCTGGCTTTTTCATCAGTTGAAGTAGAAGAACGCAAGACCGTTGTAGAGCGCTGTTATTGGCCCTTGTTGCGCCTAGCGCAGGAAGAAGTCCCGATTGGCCTTGAAGTTACAAGTTTTACGCTTCTTGAAGTTCAGAAGATTGACCCCGACTGGGTCAAAACGCTGAAAATTCTGGTCGAAGAGGGAAAAGTTGAACTGATTGGCAGTGGTTTCTGCCAGATTATCGGGCCGCTTGTGCCGGCAGAATTGACCCGCCAGAACCTAAAGTTGGGCCTTGATGACTATGAAGCGTTGTTAGGGTGTCGCCCCACTGTCGCGCTGATTAATGAACAGGCTTATTCCAGTGGTCTCCTGCCGCTTTATAAAGAGGCAGGTTTTGATGCCGTTATGATGGACTGGGCGGAGCCTGCCAGCCACAACAAGAATTGGGAAAAGACGTTCTCCCAACGGCCACAAATGATTGCCGGAGCTTGCGGCACAGAGTTGCCGGTCATTTGGTCCGACGCGATTTCTTTTCAGAAGTTTCAGCGCTATGCCCACGGGGAATTGACTGCTGAAGAATATTTTGGCTTCCTTTCCGAGCAAATCAACAGTGGGGCCAAGGCAATCCCTGTTTATACCAGTGACGCCGAAGTGTTTGATTATCGCCCCGGGCGGTTCGCGGCAGAGGCGCAGCTTGAGGCCATTAGCGAGTTCGAACGCATTAGATTGCTGCTGACAAGTCTCAAAAAAAGCGACGATGTTGTGTTGGCTCTGCCAAGGGAAGCCCTTGCCGCTCTTGAAGATGGCCAGTCGCCGCCTCTGCGTCTTGATACCAGCGCAGTACCTGTGCCGGTAAAAAAGCAAAGGAAATATAATCTGACACGCTGGGGGCTGACAGGACGCGCCGATTTGAAGCTTAATACCCACTGCTGGCGGCTATATGAGGGCTTCGCTGACGGCACCTTGGCGCCTACGCAGAATGATTGGCGGCAGCTGTGTCAGATGTGGGCGAGCGACTACCGAACTCATATTACAGGCAAGCGCTGGCTGGAACTCGCCGATAATCTGCCTGCCATAGAGGTCAGGGAACCGGAACCCCAGAGCGACAGGGGCACCGACCTGCCGCCCAATCTCTCGGTCCAACGGGTGGGCCGGTTCCTCTCTATTGAAGGGGATGGAGCCCACCTTGTTCTGAATATGCAGCGTGGACTTGCAATTCAGTCATTTGGCCTTGGGGCAGCGGGCGTTGCCTTGTCTGGCAAGCTACCACAGGAAGGGGTCATAGGAACGCTGGCTCACGGTTTCTTTGAAGATATCGCTTATGGCGCTGATTTCTACAGCGGCCACTTTGTGATCGAGCCGGCATTGTCTCACAAGGTAACCGATCTTGCCAAGTGCGAGCCAGAGGTAGCCTGCTGTGTATCAACGGGGCAGGTGGAAATTATTGCGAGAATCGCCGCGGGAGGCAGTAGGATTCACAAGACGATACGTGTGGACCTGAAGGCGCGTACCGTTGACATCAGTTATGAGTGCAATGAGTTGATGGCGCAGGCCGCATCCAAAAGGCTCGGGTTTGTAACTTTGAATCCCGACTTTTTTGATCGGAAGACGCTGTTTTATGCCACCCACAATGGTGGAGAGGTGCTTGAACGTTATCCTCTCTTCAGAGATGGCGAGCTTGTTACGGTGGACCATGGCGCGCCGGTGTCACGGCTGGTGTCGGCTTCATCCGCCCTGGGCACAACCGAAGGCCGCCTATATCTTGGGGATGCTGATCATTACGTGTGTGTTGAGATGAAGAGGGCAGATTGTGCCGGCCTCGGCATGGTGGCCTGCGCGCCGGTGCGTGGAAGCTTCTTTCTCCGCGGGTACATGAGCGTTGGTGAGTTGGACGAGACCAGCAAATTCGACGATCCGGGTTTGGACGCCAAGATTGCACCGATGTCCTTGCGTCAGCGTATATCTCTGGGGAAAACAGCTAAGCTATTATAATAAAAGAATTGTTTAAGAAATCATTTTCCGGTGATAGGGTGGTGTCGAAGTGGTCAAGGAGGCAAACGGATGGCAACTTTATCCTTTGACGAATCTAAGTGTGATCTTGCAGGCAAGTCGGTGCTTATCACAGGTGGGACCGGTTCGTTTGGGCGCACACTGCTCAAACGACTGTTGACCCATTACAATCCTCGTAGGATCATTTTATTCGCCCGTGGTGAGTTCAGCCATTTTGAATTGCAGCATTCCCTGTCCCCTGAGGAACAGAAGAAAGTTCGCTTTTTCATAGGTGATGTTCGCGACCGTGATCGCCTGACGATGGCAATGCGGGATGTGGACATCGTTGTTCATGCCGCTGCGCAAAAGCAAGTGCCGCTTGCCGAGTATAATCCATTCGAATGCATCAAGACCAATGTGATTGGCGCAGAAAACGTGGTTCAGGCCTCGATCCGTGCGGGAGTGAAACAGGTCATCGCACTGTCGACAGACAAGGCGGTGAACCCGATAAACTTGTATGGTGCCAGCAAGCTGGCTTCTGACAAGATTTTTGTTGCTGCAAATTCACTGGCTTCGGGTACTGGCACACGGTTTGCGGTTGTTCGGTATGGGAACGTACTGGGGTCGAAGGGCAGTGTAATCCCGTTTTTTCGCGGCCTTCTCAAGCAGGGCGCGACAGAACTTCCGGTTACGGACGAGCGTATGACACGCTTTTGGATCACACTTGAGGAAGCTGTCGCCTTCACGTTGTCCTGTCTTCCAATCATGGTAGGCGGGGAAATTTTTGTACCTAAGATCCCGTCGATGAAGATTACAGACCTGATCGAAGCCCTCGCTCCTGACATGCCACAGAAAAAGGTAGGTATCAGGCCAGGTGAAAAGTTGCACGAAATTATGATCACGGAGCACAATGCCTATAACACCGTGGACATGGGTGATCGTTATGTCATTGAGCCGGAATGGAGCTTCTGGAAGCGACCGACGCTTGTAGAAAAGGGATATCCAACCATGCCGGAGGGGTTTGAATACGTCAGTGACAAGAATGACAGCTGGATGTCTGCGGAAGAGCTGAAAGAGGTCCTCAAGACGATCCCCGAAGGTGGGCAGTAGCAGGAAAAATGGCAGATACATTTCTACCGTATGGGCGGCACCAAATAGATGAGGATGATATTGCTGCTGTCGTTGATGTGCTCAGGAATGGCGCACTGACATGCGGTCCCCAGGTAGAAGCATTTGAGCAGGCCTTTGCCCATCAGGTAGGTGCGTCAGAGGCCATCGTCTGTTCAAATGGAACAACAGCACTTCATCTTGCGATGATAGGGCTGGATGTTGGCCCCGGCGATGCCGTTATCGTGCCCACCGTGACATTTTTGTCCACCGCCAATGCTGCTCGCATGGCTGGCGCAGACGTTGTATTTGCCGATGTATGCCCAGACACCGGCCTTCTGACAGTAGAAACGCTTAAGGCAGCTTTTGCGCGGGCATCAAGTCCGATCAAGGCCGTTTTGCCGGTTCATTTGAACGGGCAATGTGTCGATATGGAAGAAATTTCCGCCCTTTGCCGAGCAGAAGGGGTCGCTATCGTGACCGACTGCTGTCATGCGCTTGGGGCGTCATATAAAGGTTCGGTTACTGGCGCGCCAGGAGACGGCCTTTTCGAGGACTTGGCCTGTTTCTCGTTACACCCTGTCAAATCGATAGCGATGGGGGAGGGGGGCGTAGTCACCACTTCCGACAGTGTGCTTGCGGCGCGTATGAGAATTTTGCGCAGTCAGGGCATGGTGCGTGATCCTTCAGCCTGGCAACAGGCAGAGGCCGCGTTTTCTCCGGATTCAGGAGAGCCTAACCCATGGTACTATGAAATGCAGGAGCTGGGCTATAATTACCGGGCGACTGATCTTCAGTGTGCGCTTGGACTTAGTCAATTGAAAAAGCTGGGTTCTTTTGTGGCTCGCCGACGAGAAATCGCAGCAATCTATGACAGGCAGATTGAGGCGCATCTAAACAGTGTGGTGCCAATTCCGTGCACAAAGCTGGCGGATTCTGCCTGGCACCTCTATCCGATCCTGATTGATTTTAAGGCGCAAAAGAAAGACCGGGCGACAGTGATGTCGGAATTGTCTGCGCTGGGGGTGGGAACACAGGTGCATTACATCCCCGTTTCTTCGCAGCCCTATTATGAAGGCCTCTATGGTAAGCAAAGTTTTGCAGGGGCTGAGCGCTACTATGAGCGTGTCCTGAGCTTGCCGATATTCCCGGCAATGTCTGATGATGACGTAGCCCGCGTGGTGGAGTGTCTGGGGAAGATATTGCGCTAAGCGCCGGATTTCAGAAAGTCTGAATAGAAACTCACGAGGTTATCGCTTGGGCGAAGCCCCGGGCTTTCATTTGAAGCCCGGGTACAACGCTGGCAATTACGTCATGAAGATGTGCCATCATTAGCCCTGGAAGAGGGAGAGGATGGACTGTGGTGATTGGTTGGCGATCGACAGTGCCTGAATACCCAGCTGCTGCTTCACTTGCAGAGCCTGGAGGTTGGCGCTTTCCTTAGCCATGTCTGCGTCGACCAGGTTCCCGATACCTACCTCGATAACATCGGCCAGTTTGCCGGCGAAGCTACGGTTCTGTTCAAGGGAAGTGGAACCTGCGCCAAGCCTGGTCAGTACAGAGTTCAGGTTGTTGATGGCATTGCCCAAGTCGGTCACAGCAGACGCTGCTGCAGTCTGCGTCGAAATGTCCTGAGCGGCAGAGATCGGAATATTTGCGCTACCGAGCGTCAAATCCTGGTGGTCAACAGTCAGAGTCTGGGTTGCATCGGCGTTGGTGATGGCCACAATCGCATCGGTGCCGCTGTCGATCAGATTCGACCCGTTGAACTCGGCATTGTTGACGATTGTAGTAATCTGATCGCGCAGAGCCGCAAAGTCTTCCGACAGGGCGTTCCGGCTTGTGCTATCAAGGCCCTGGTCGGCCGCGGCAACGGCTTTCTCTTTCATCTCCAAAAGGAGGTCGGAAATGGCGTTCGCTGCTGCAAGCGCAATGTCCACAGTGGAAATACCGCGGTCAAGTGACTGTTTAACAGCGTTCAGACCTTTAAGGTCACCACGCAATTTTTGCGCGATAGAAAAGACGGCTGCGTTATCTTTTGCAGACGAAATCTTGAGACCAGTGTTAATGTGGGTCTGGGTAACTTCCAGATCCTTACTGGTGGAATTCAGGTTGCGAAGCGCATCAAGGGCGCTGGCGTTTACATTAATTGAAAAGGTCATTTGAACCTCTCCTTTTCATGACGTTTTTACCCAACCGATCTCTCGGCTTTCCCCTCTAAATGCAACAGGTGTGCCAGTTTTTAACTTGCAATAAGCCATTGAAATATAAGGATAAAAATGAATCTTTAGTTTTTCGAAAAAATTGTCGGCAAAAATGGTCCTGTTGGAATCTGCAGGCCAAGGCAGAATCGGGCAGCAGTTTCTGCCGGGTCTTGAGTTGGCTAAGTGGGAGATAGGCAGATATGGACCTTCAGCGGCGGTCGAGCGTAAGCCCTGTGGGCGTGCCCCCGGACGGGCTACCGAGAGTCTTCTTCTTGTGCTTTTTACTTCGGGAAGTCGTGGGCGTTGCCGCTGCTGTTGCCGCGCCGGACGCGGCCAACGGGAAAAAGGTAACGGGGCGCAGGGGTTCGCCCGTCGCATGAGAGGGCTGTGGCGTTTGACGGCCAGCTGCCTTGAACAGCTCATTTAAAAAGGCTGCCTGGCCGGCAAGCCTCCCCAGGGTGGCTCTGATCGGCAGGCCTGCATTCTGGTTCAGTGAGGGAAGCGTGTGTGGGGTGATGGCCTGCATGTCTGGGCCTTAAGGGGCTATATAACCTGGTTGAGGCTTAGTGAAGTCGGCTTGACTGGCCCAGTTGCCCGCATGGATGCATTGCGACCATACCCAACAACAGGGCTGTTTTTTTTGCTGACTTCTTCACCGACGCTTCGGATCAATCCTTCAGTGACGGACTTTAGCCGCAACACAACACGCGCATGGTCCCGGATTGTTTCACGCAGGGCATCGGTCAGTTGGCGAAGGTACTTGCGGTCAGGGGACGCTTTGTCTCCCAATTGATATTCATTGACCTTCAACTTTCCGATGGTGTCCTTATATTCGGCCATCAGACGGCTTTTTTCGCCGTGAAGCCGCTTGGCTTCTTGTGGTTTGCGTTCCTTGAGAAGCTCTGTTTCGCGAGCAATCAAATCCTTTAGTTGCACAGTCAGCTTCGCCAGGCGGGCGCTGTGCCCAGAGAGAGTAGGGCGCTCTGCGGGCTGGGGGGCTTCTGGCAATGTTTGATTATCCAGTGGCATGTCAAACCTCCTGCATTTTCAAGAGCTCGCGATAAACCTGATCGGCAATACCGATGCCGCCTTGCTTGGCGATGGCCTTGCCGGCTTCGGTCACAAACATCGAACGGTACATGCCTTCGGCGTGACCGCCGCCCATCGGGCCATCGGTCGGAATTGTTTCGAACATTGGGCCAAGCATCTGGGCAATGAAAACAGCTTCGAACTGTTCAGCCGCTTCCCGGGCTGCGCGTTTGGTCGCGTCAGACGATCCGGCATTCTGGAGGCCTGCTTTTGCGGCGCCGATCTGGGCGTCGATGGCTTGTGCCTGAGCTGTATCTACGGAAACGACTTGCATTACATCACCTGTATTTCGGCTTGCATTGCACCCGCGGCCTTGATGGCCTGCAGGATGGAAATCATGTCGCGGGGGCCAACGCCCAAGGCGTTCAAGCCGTCCACAAGGTCTTGAAGCGTTACAGCGTTCTCAAGAATGGTCAGCTTCTCTGTGCCGGTTTCTTCCACCGTTACTGAGCTGCGTGGTACCACTTGGGTTTGGCCACCCTGGGCAAAGGCACCAGGTTGGGACACCTGTGGTTCCTCGGAAACGCTAATGGTCAGGTTGCCTTGTGCAATGGCCACGGAATTGATCCGAACCTCCGCGCCCATAACGATAATGCCTGTCCGTTCGTCGATGATTACGCGGGCTTTCTGGTCTGGCTTGATCGGCAGTTGCTCGATCTGGGTCAGAATGTCCACCAGTGCCAATTCATAGCCGATTGGGCGGTCGATCTGGATCGTAGCCGGGTCGAGCGCACGGGCCATATTGTTCTTGAGCTGGCGGTTGATAGCGCTTGTAACACGCTGGGCTGTTGTCAGGTCCGGGTTGTGGAGCGACAGCTTCACGGAAGTCATGTCAGACAGCTCGAATGGGATTTCACGCTCTACGATGCCGCCGTTTGCGATACGGCCATTTGTTGGTACGCCTTGAACGACGGAGGCAGCCTCGCCCTGTGCGCTGAAACCTGCAACCGCAATGGCGCCTTGGGCCACGGCATAAACTTCACCGTCTGCGCCCATCAGTGGGGTCGCGAGCAGCGTGCCACCCTTGAGATCCTGAGCGTCACCCATAGAGCTTACGTTGACATCGATGCGGTTACCCTGGCGGGAAAAGGCCGGCAGATTGGCGGTTACCATAACTGCGGCAACATTTTCCGGGCGCATGGTCTCGCCTTTGGCGTTCACGCCCAGACGTTCCAGCATCGCAGTCAGGCTTTGTTCAGTGTAAGGAGTGTTCCTGAGCGTGTCGCCCGTACCGTTCAGGCCCACAACGAGGCCGTAACCGATCAACTGGTTCTCACGAATGCCCTCGATAGACACGATATCCTTGATCCGCGAAGATGCATGTGCGGCAGGCATTGCCCCCAGAAAGAGGAAGGCAACCATCAGTGTCAGACCGGTCCGAACTTTCGATTTGCAAAACATGCTTTGGCACCCTTACTGATTCATGTGCGGCCAATTTTGCCGCTTATTTCTATCTCGCCTCCAACAATGCGAATATCGTGCCAATTGAATTGTCTGTTTAACTTGTTGAATTTTAAGGATTTTAATTCTGGGCTATTATTGAATTGGAATTATCTGCCGGTTGGGTGTAGCAATGCTTGCTCATCCGTTCTTCAAGGAATAAATTAGACGCATGAAGATCTCTGGTTCCGGTTCAGTTCAGTCAAAGACGGTCAAAAAGACCTCTCGCAAGGGTGCGAGTGGTGGGTCGGCCTTTGCCAGCGAACTTTCCGGAACAAGAGAGAGTTCCGCATCCGGCGCAGCATCAGGGGCAGGGGCCGCAGGGCCTATAGCTTCCCTTGATGCAGTGATTGCCCTCCAGGGTGTACCGGACGCGACAGAGCGTCGCTCAAAAGGCCTAAAACGTGCTGAAGAGATGCTCGATCTTCTTGAGGAAGTGCGCAAAGGTATTCTTCTGGGGGCCATTCCTGCACCTAAGCTTCGGGGCCTTGCGGATATGGCAAGGAATCAGCGCGGCAAGACAGATGATAAGAAGCTGGATGAAATCCTGGCGGATATCGAGCTCCGGGCCGAAGTTGAGCTGGCAAAACTAGGCGTTTAAAATCAAAGCCTTATTATTTTTTTCCTGTACATCACAAGATCGTTGGTGCGTCCGTTTTTATTACAGCTTGTGCTGTGGGGCGGAAATCATTATATAACCCCCCGAATGTATTGCTCTCGGCCTTCGGGGGAATTCGAGGCGAAGGTCCAGATTTGGTTTGTTAGGGAGTGACAATGACCGAGACGATGACAGCGAAAAAGATCCAGCTGCCAGAAGGATACACACCGTCGCCAGACGAAGAGTTCATGAACCCGCTTCAGCTGGAATATTTCCGCCGCAAGCTGAATGACTGGAAGCAGGACATTCTCAGGGAGTCCGCTGAGACACTGCACAACCTTCAGGAAGACAATCTGCGTGAGCCCGATATTGCAGATCGCGCTTCTTCTGAGACCGACTGGTCGGTTGAACTCCGTACCCGCGACCGTCAGCGCAAGCTGGTGTCAAAAATCGATTCTGCGCTGCGCCGTATCGAAGAGGGCGAATATGGTTACTGTGAAGTAACTGGCGAGCCAATCAGTCTGCGCCGCCTGGACGCCCGTCCGATCGCCACGATGACGATTGAAGCCCAGGAAGCACACGAACGGGCCGAAAAAGTGCACCGCGACGACTAATCATCAGAGATTAGAGAGTTTGAACAAGGGAGCTTTGCGGCTCCCTTTTTATTGCCTGTGGGGGGCAAAAAAAGAGGCCGGTAAACCCCTCGGGGCTTCCGGCCACTGCACTGTATGCAGAATTAAGTTGGCTTTATTTCGGTAAGTAGTTCCTAAGTCCTGCGTTAGACGCCTCCTTGGTTTGGTCAGATTAGAATGGGAAGATGATGTCGTACAGTTGGGTCCCATAACGTGGCTGTTGGACATCGGTTAGCTGGCCTTTGCCCCCGTAGCTAATGCGGGCTTCGGCGATTTGGGTGTGCGAAATGGTGTTCGAACTAGAGATATCCTCAGGACGCACAATCCCGGCAAGAAGCAGTTCGCGCTTCTCGAAATTCACTCGTACTTCCTGGCGGCCCTGGATCACCAGGTTGCCGTTTGGCAGCACTTCGGTAACGATGGCAGCGACCGTGAGGCTGATGGCCTCAGACCGGTTTACGCTGCCGGTTCCTTCGTAAGAGGTTGTTGAGTCAGCATTCACCAGCGAGCCTGGCGTAACGGTCGGAGCACCCTCGCCGCTACCATGAATGGCACTGCCGATTTTCTGTTCAAGGCCCAGGAAGTTGGACAAGCCTGCATCTTCCGCAGTCGCGCGGGAGCGAGAGGTAGAGTTGCCGATCTGGGCGCTGTCGGAAATATCGATATTCACCGTCAGGATGTCTCCGATATTGCCTGCGCGCTGATCCTTGAAGAAAGCGCGGGCGCCGGTGCGCCAAAGCGAGTTTGGCTGATATTTGTCCGGAGTATTGTTTGGCATCGGCAGGCTGATGGAGCGCTGGGCCACAGGCGCCTTGATATCCTTGATTGGCGTCATGTCCGGCGCTTTGCCGATGTTCGAGATCCGATCTGCCGCACCGCACGCCGCGAGGGACGCGAGGGCTGCCGTGAGGGCAATTTTGCGTAAGGCGTTCTTAATCATTACAAGTCTCCGACGTTAGAGGGCGGCAAGCGCAAAGCTGTTGCTCATGACCTTCACAAGGCCGGGGCTGATAACTTTTGCTTCAACGCTTTGTTTGGATTTGATGTTCATGACCCGGATCGTGTCGCCGTCGCCACCGTTTTCCAGGGCGCGACCACTGGCACTCAGGCTCAGGGCACCGCTTTGGATGGTCATGGTAACGAGGCTGCCTTTTGCCACAACTACGGGGGCCATGATGTCATTGACACGCAGAGGTTGGCCGGGTTGAAGCGGGCGGCGGACCGTCTGGCCGACAAGGCTTTGCTGGTCCAGAACAGAATTGCGGTTCAGGCGTTTGGCTGGGTACTGGTTCCAGGCAATATCTTGCGCAGTGATCACTTCACCAGGGGCAATCAGCCGGGTCAGCATCGGTACCAGTCGCACTTCCTGCAGTGTCCCGTTGACCTTCAGCTTCTTGGGTATCGCGCTACCGGTGGGAATCAGCAAGGTTGCGCTGAAGCGGTCCATACGGTCGCTCAAGGTGAAGCGTTCGATTTCAATATCGGCAAGGCTTGCCGTGGTCGGCAGATAGAGGCCACGGTTGCTGCCATATACAGTTACTTCAACATCGTGGGTCAACCCTTGCTGGTTTGCTGCATCCAGCACCAGGTCGTTGAGGTCTGTGAGCGAGAAGGCAACGCCGTCACGCTGGATCATGACAGTGCGCAGGTAATTGGGGCGTTCCCAGTCCAGTCCGAAGTCCTCTGCGATCCGGTCAAGGTCGTAGGAGTTCAGTTTTTCGGCTTCGCCGGGTGCTGGTGCCTGCATGATGATTTCTGCGGCCTTGTCGCCCACGTCATCAAACAGATCCCCCAAGCGGATGACAGCGTCATCCACCATTGGCGCGGCCTTTAGTTCCGCCGCCTCAGCTGGGGCTGCTGTCATCAGCATGGTGCTGAAGGCCAGGGCAGTGATGATTTTTGTGCTACAGTTCCGCATCAGTGTCTCCTATTAGCGCAGGTTATTGGCAGCCTGGAGCATCTCATCTGCGGTCTGGATGACCTTGGAGTTCAGCTCATAGGCGCGCTGCGCCGAAATCATGGAGGTAATTTCACCCACGGCATTCACGTTGGATTGCTCCAGGAAGCCCTGGAATACGGTGCCGTAACCTGGCTGACCAGGGGAAGAGGGCACTGCGGCACCAGACGCCTGGCTTTCCAGGTACAGGTTGCCACCGATGGCCTCAAGGCCAACTTCGTTCGGGAAGATCGCCAGTTCAAGCGTACCTACAACGGCAGGGTTGGTCTGGCCATCCTGTTTTACTGCCACTTCGCCTTGCTCGTTGATGGTAACGTCAATGGCATCCTGCGGGATGTTAATGGCAGGCTGCACCGCGTACCCTTCAGGGGTCACGAGCTGGCCGTTTTGGTCAATCTGGAACGAGCCAGCGCGGGTATAGGCATCCTGGCCGTCTGGCAGTTGGATGTGGAAGAACCCGCGGCCGTTGATCGCGATATCGAACATGTTGCCGGTGTTCTGCAGGCTGCCCTGATCGGTAATACGGTATACGCCAGCGGTACGGACGCCCACGCCGACCTGAATGCCGCTTGGGACAACGGTGCCGGCGTCGGAGGAGTTCGCACCCACGCGTTCGATGTTCTGGTACAGAAGGTCTTGAAACTCGGCGCGGCCGCGTTTGAAACCTGTGGTGTTCATGTTGGCGATGTTGTTCGAGATAACATCGATATTCAACTGCTGGGCCAACATGCCTGTTGCTGCTGTGCTAAGTGCTTTCATCGTTCTATCCTTTCCTCATTGATCCTGGCTATTTCACTTGAGCCAGGCGGTTGAGGGAATCCTTCCGCATCTCTTCAATGCCGCCTGATTGCTTGCTGGCGTTTTCATAAGCCCGCATCACGTCAATCATTTCGACCATGGATTCGATGGGATTCACATTTGACCCTTCATACGCTTTTTGGCGGATGGTAAATTCGGTCATGTTTTCTGGTGGCTGAGGCGCCTGGTCAGTCTCATACAGAGAATTCCCGCGGCGTTTCATGTTTTGCTCGTTGGCAAAAGACACGATGCCAAGCTTGCCTCTTTCCCCATTGTTGGTGGAAATCGAACCGTCTGTAGCAATGCTGATATCGATGTCGTCTTCGTCAAACTGAATGGCCTGGCCGTTTTCGTCCAGGATCTTCTCACCTGAGAGCAACGTCAGATTTCTTTCGGAATCAAGGGTCATCCGGCCGTTTCGCGTGTAAACGGTCTGGCCGTCGCCACCTTGAACAGAAAGGTAGGCACGCCCATTAATAAAGATATCAAGTGGGTTGCTCGTTGGGATCATTGTCCCGGCTTCCAGGTTCCGGACAACGCCATGGTCCATAACCGTGGCGATTTTGCCGCCGACCGTACCGGCCGCGCCTGGAGCGTCAATCAAGTGTTGACGAAAGACAGATCTTTCTTTGTTGAAGGCTGCCGTCGACATATTTGCGATATTATGTGCAACAACATCCATGCGCCTTTTCAGCGCGCTTCTATGAGCCAACCCGACAAACAGTGCGGTATCCATAACTTTTCTCCTGCATTCGCAGTTTGCTGCTTTTCGCAGTTATCGTTTGCCGAGATAAAAGCATGAACTGTGCCAATATTTTTTATTGTTTCAAATCAATGGTTTATTTTATTTTTTGAAAATGTCTGGATGGTGGAGGAGCATGTTTTGCCCACAGGATTTGCCCAGGTGGGAAAGAAAAGCCCGCTGCAGTGGTGATATTTTTCTCAGCTTTTCCGCCGGATTTCTTTACGACTATTTCACGGCTTGTTAACTATGTATCAATAAAGATAAAGTCGAAATGATTTCGAATGGGCGCGTCCCATATCAGGCACTCAAGAGGTATTGATCGCTTATGTCCGACGGAATGGAAGAAGCGCTGGGTGAAGCCGAGCTTGTCGAAGGACTTGAACGGAAGAAGGTCAGTGGCAAGAAGGTTGTCATTATTATAGCCGGGCTCGTTGTGGCTTTGCTCACTGCAATTGGTGCAGTGACCCTGTTCGGAGGCGGTGACGATGTGGACCCCGAGGATGAAGCTCTGGAGCAAATGGCAGAGGAAGCTGCAGCCAAACGTGAAAATGAGCAGCTTGAAGAGGATCAACCAGCGGAAAAACTGAAGCTGCTGTTCGTCGATTTGCCGGAACAGTTATATAACCTGAATACCGGCGGGCAGGGCACAAGTTTCTTGCGTGTACGCATCGCCCTCGAGATCGACCGGGAAAGCTACCGCACGGATATTGAAGCCAAGATGCCCCGTATTCTCGATGAATTTAATGCCTACATGCGCGAACTGCGGCCGGAAGATCTGGCTGGAGCTGCAGGCATTTTCCGCCTGAAGGAAGAATTATTGATGCGGATCAATCAGGCTGTAGCGCCAACGCGTGTCAAGGATGTGTTGTTCCAAGAATTCCTGGTGCAGGGTAGCTGACCGCTTCGGGGGACACCTCTGGGTGAAAGAGTAAGGTAAAAGATGGCCGACGACGAAGAAATTGACGACGAAGCAGTTGCTGCAGAGTGGGCCGCCATGGCCGGCGGCGATGGTGACGACGAAGATGATGCGCCCGACCAGGACGAAATGGCAGCTGAGTGGGAAGCCATGGCCGCCGGCGGTGGCGATGACGACGATGATGACGGCTCAGGCCCGTCCCCGGGTCGTGTTCTCGACCAGGACGAAATCGACAGCCTGCTCGGATTTGATGGGGACGGCGATTCCGGTGAGATGACAGGTATCCACGCGCTTATCAATAGTGCGCTGGTTTCCTATGAACGCCTTCCGATGCTGGATATCATTTTCGACCGTATGGTCCGCATGATGTCCACAAGCCTACGGAATTTCACCTCTGACAACATCGAAGTGTCGCTCGACAATATTACGTCGGTTCGTTTCGGTGACTATCTCAACTCGATCCCGCTGCCGGCGATGCTTGCTGTGTTCCGTGCCGAAGAGTGGGATAACTATGGTTTGATGACAATCGATAGTAGCCTGATCTACTCAATCGTGGACGTGCTGCTGGGCGGTCGGCGGGGCACGGCAGCAATGCGGATCGAAGGGCGCCCCTACACCACAATCGAACAGACGCTTGTGGAACGGATGATTTCTGTGGTTCTCAAGGATATGTGTGGCGCATTCGAACCCCTTAGTCCTGTGAACTTTACCTTCGACCGGCTAGAGACAAACCCACGTTTCGCGACCATCGCCAGACCGCCGAACGCGGCGATCCTGATCAAGCTTCGCGTAGATATGGAAGACCGTGGCGGGCGCCTTGAAGTGCTGTTCCCATATGCAACGCTTGAACCCGTTCGCGAACTGCTGCTGCAGCGGTTCATGGGTGAGAAATTTGGTCGTGACAGCATTTGGGAAACCCACTTGGCTACCGAACTGTGGCGGGCAGATGTTGATTTGCAGGCCATTATGGACGAGACCACCATGTCACTTCGTGACGTCATGAATTTTGAGGTCGGGCAGACCATTCTTTTTAACAAGAGCCCGAACGATGAAGTTGTGCTAAAATGCGGTGAAGTGCCGATGGTTAGCGGTGCAATTGGTCGGGCTGGTCAGCATGTCGCGGTACAGATACGGCAAACCGCTGAACGTCTGCATGTTGATGACGACAATAACCCCGGAAGCTATTGATGCAGATCGTACCTGAAATGATTGTCGATGGTGTGCTTGCGATCCTGCTGATTGCGGCGATTGTGGTTTCGACCATTGTGTACAGGCGTTTGTCGACGATACGTGAAGGGCAGGAACAGTTGCGTCAACTGGTTGACAGCCTGAACAATGCTGTTGTTGATGCGCAGCGTAGTGTCGGAAATATCCGCCAGGCCGCGCTGGATGCTGACGAAAAACTGGAATCCCAAATCAAGCGGGCCAAAAACATGGCCGAAGAATTGAGCATGATTTCAGAGGCTGGCAACAATCTTGCTGACAGAATTGAGAAGGGCCTGACTGGCGGAAAAACGCCGGCGTCAGGAAAGGCTACTGCTGAATCTGAAGAGCCGAAGGCAAACAAGAAACAGCAGCAGGAAATTTTGGCAGCTCTGCGTGAAGCGCGTTGATGCGGTCGGTGTATGAGTGTGAGGCAGTAAAATGAGTGGTGCGATATACAGTCGGGTTCGTTTGTTCCCATTGCTTATTATTTTCGCCGTGTTTGCGCTGGGGCTGCGTGGTGTCAGCCTTTATTCAGGGTATGACCTGATGGTCGCATCAGCCCAGGACCAGGGCGGAGAACAGACTGATACTGCCGAAGCTTCGGATACGGATTCTGATGGCTCAGGGTCCGCCGCGACTGCCGCTGCCGCGCCACCAATCATCGGCCTGCCAAGTACAGAAGAAATGGAATTGATTACCCAGTTGCGCCAGCGCCGCGAGGACCTGGAGGCACGGGAACAACAGCTTGATCTTCAGGAGCAGCTTCTGGCGAGCACTGAAAAGCGGATCAATGACAAGATCGTTCAGCTGCA
This sequence comes from Kordiimonas lipolytica, assembly GCF_042651265.1. GTDB lineage: Bacteria > Pseudomonadota > Alphaproteobacteria > Sphingomonadales > Kordiimonadaceae > Kordiimonas > Kordiimonas lipolytica. The sequence continues at coordinate 76,425 of NZ_JBHSCR010000035.1, forward strand.
GGAGCTTGAGGTGCAGATCAAGAAGCATTTGCGCCTGTTTGAAGAAGTAGAAGAAAAGCAGTTGGATTCCATTGTTGCGGTTTATGAAAAGATGAAGCCAAAGGATGCCGCACCGCGCTTTGAGGCGCTGGCGCTGCAGACACAGGTTGACCTTGTGACCCGGATGAAGCCGGCAAAGGTTGCAGCCCTGATGGAAAATATGTCGCCACAGAAGGCATCGATTTTGACGACGGAGCTTGCCACACAGGTTCAGCCTCCGAATATCGACGAAGTAAGGGGTGGCGGACGTTAAGAGGGAGACGGGCGGTATATGGGAGTAGCCGCCTTTCTTGAGTTTAAGTGGGGCCAGGAGTAGCGGAATGGGAAAACAGGCAACGGTCGTGAGTTTGGAAGACCGCGCAGCATCGCTTCGGGAAGACCGCGGCGATAACATTGCAATTGATGAAATAACACATGTGGTTGGCAGCCTGGTCAAAGGCACTACCCATGATGACGATATTGACCGTGTGGCAGCAGAGTTGCGCGAGCTCCTGGAATATATCGGGGCGGCTAAAAGCGAACTTGTTGAGATGCAGCCTAAATCCCTTTCGAACAGGGATATCCCGGATGCAGGCGAACAGTTGGACGCCATCGTAAAATCGACAGAAGATGCTGCCGAAGCCATTATGGATGCCGCAGATGCCGTTGGGCAGATCGCGGAAGAAGTTGAAGATGAAGTTGGTGGCCGATTGGCGCAAATCTCTACAGATCTTTTCCAGGCTTCCAGTTTTCAGGACCTTACTGGGCAGCGCATCACCAAAGTGACCCGTACGCTGGCCCATCTGGAAGAGCGCCTGAACGCGCTTGCCGATGCGATCGGTGATGATTATGTGGCGCCTGACCCAGAGGAAGAGATCCAACGTGATGACGAAGGCCTTGTGCAGGATGAAACCGATCTGTTGCATGGCCCGCAGCTTGAGGGCGAGGGCAATAGCCAGGCTGAGATCGATGCCATCTTGGCGAGCTTCGACTGACGCGTGGCATAGCTAGAGAGCATATGTTCAGCGAGGAGAAAGAGAGCAAACGGATATTCGGGGCAGACAACACAATGGGGTTGTTTGTTGCACTTTATCTTATTCTGTTGGCTTTCTTCATCATTCTGACAGCCCTTTCCACCCATACCGCTGCGCGGGGATCATTGGCCATGGAAAGCGTGAACAAGACTTTCACGCGCGCAGGGCAGTCCCAGACAGAGGATATCGACCCAAGGGCAAGCACGGCTGCGGCAGAGGACCCGGTTTTGAAGGCCATCCAGCAGCGTTTTTTTTCCGAACTTGATATTCCGGGGCGCTTCTCCGAAGCAGGTGGCCGGGCATTTGAAATCCAGTTTCCTGAGAGCTATCTGTTTGAACCCGGTGCGATCAATATGAGGCGCGATATGTCGCCCTTCATGGACCAGATCATCGCGGCTCTTGCGGATGTCAGTAGCGGCGGACGTCAGGAAGTGGCGTTTTTGTTCGGCACAGGGGGAGGCGCTGTGGCCAGAGAACTGACCCGTACCCAGGAAATCGCAGTTCGCCGTGCGGGGTCGCTGGCCCGCTATCTGCAGACCTCCGGACTGGAACGTGATGTGTTTACGACTGGCTTCGTTGGCATCCCGGAAGGTGAAATCCTTGCTATCTTCAGTCGGACGTTTGACCGGAATGAGCGCAGCAAGCTGGGCGAGGGCAGAGGGCGCAATGGCAACTAAATTTCCATTCGGTCGAGGGTCCGCCAAATACGTACCGGGAAACGCCTGGATGCTGACCTTTGCGGACTTGTTATCGCTTCTGCTAACTTTCTTCGTTCTGGTTTTCTCCATGAACACCATTCGGTTTGAAAACTGGCAGGCTGTCGTGCGAACGATGAGTGACGAGTTCAATCCAAACCGGCCGGCGATCAGCCCAACGGAACATCAAGACCCGCCGTCGGTTCTGAAATCAAAGCCAAAAGGGCTGAACCCTGCCTATCTTGAGGCGATTGTTTCTCAGCGCTTTGCGCAGATCCCGCTCTTTGAGAACGGTCAGGTTTGGCGGAAGGAAGGCAAAGTGATTATGTCTATTCCTGCCAGCTTGATGTTCGAACGCAAAGACGCGATCCCGAATGAGGCAGGCGTACATGCGCTTCGGGATTTGGCTGGTGTTCTGATCCAGTTGCGGAACAAAATCCAGGTTGCCGGCCACACCGACCAGTCGCCAGTTGCAAACCAGCTTTATCGGTCGAACTGGGAACTCTCACTTACTCGGGCCCGGGTTGTGGCAGGGATACTTTCCGACGCGGGGTACAGGGAGCCGATGGCGGTGCTGGGCTATGCCGATACACGGTACAATCAATTACCCGGTAGCCTTACCCAGCAGAGGCGCTATGATCTGGCCGAACGCATTGATATAATTATAATTGATGAACGACGGGATAGAGGACTGTATGACCTTTTCTAAGTGGCGATATCTTTCCGGAGCTGCAGTGGTTGCGTTCGCTACCGCTTGCTTGGCTCCGCTGCCTGTCGCGGCTTTGCAAACCGTGCCTGTACAGGGCGCGCAACAGGCCACATTCGCCCGATTGGCTTTTGCGATTCCAGAGGCTGTCGCATACTCTGTCGAGCATCAAGGTACAGAAGTCAGTGTAACAGCTGAGGGAGACATTAGCTTCGATCTGAGCCAGATTGACGGTAGTCAGTTGCGTCAGGTTCGTAATCCCCGGACCAATAGTGCTTCCGGGCAGACTATCGTTACGTTCACTGTGCCTGAAGATGCCAATGTTCGTCACTTTCGGTCGGGCCAATTCCTCGTTGTGGACGTCTATTCGGAAAATATTGTGGCGGAAGGGGCGCCGCAGCCTGTTGCTCAGCCGCAAACCCAAGTTCCGGCCCAGGCTGACGCGCAATCAGAAACGGCTGATGTGTCGCAACCAGTGAGCCAGCAGCCCACATCCGATACACCGGGTGGTGCAGATGGTTCGGATAACGCTACAGCTGGCGATAGCCCGGAAGGCGGGCAAGAATCGGAAGCTGCAGGTACGCAGCCTGCGCAGGAACCGGTGAGCGGGGTAGATTCCAGTGAGCCGCAGGAAGATGAAGCGGACGCGCGCCTCGGCTCAGACGATGGCGTGACCCGGGATATCACTGCGGCGGAACCTGAGGCGGATAACACAAATGATTCCGATCCGGTCGCTACCACAAACACCAACGTGACGGATGTGGTGCCGGAAAACCGCGTTCCTATGCCGCCGCAGCAGAATGTGACCGTAACGGGCTCTGAGCCTGAAGGGGAGCCTGTGCCGGTATCGGTGTCGGCAATTGAAAATGGTATCAAGCTACGCTTCCAGACACCAGAAGGTGTTGCGGCTGCGGCCTTTGAGCGTGGTGGTTTTCTTTGGCTGGTGTTTGATCGCCAGCTTGGGGTCCGGATGGGCGGACTTCGAGCCAATGCAGCACTTGTGGGGCCGCGCATTCGAAATATTGAACTGGTGCAGCACAGGGATGCGCTTGTTATGCGGCTCAGTATCCGGACGGATCAGAGCACCGTGGTGGAAAAAGACCGAAATGATTGGTTGGTTTCCCTGAAAGACACGCCCGCCAAGCCGCGCTTCCCGCTTGTGCCTGAGCGTCAAACAGAAGGAACGCAGGGGCAGCAAATTCACATTCCTGCGACAGACCTTGGCCGTAAGATCGAAGTGGAAGACCCGGCTGTGGGGGACCTGCTCGTAGTTGTGCCAACACTTCTTGAAGGCCGTGGGTTGCCACAACAATATAGCTATGCTTCGTCTGAAGTACTGGAAACATCCCAGGGTATTGTCGTGGTGCCGCTGTCGGATTTCGTGACAGTGGAGCGTTTTGCCGACGGGGTTACCATTCGCTCTGCCGGCAATGACATTCTGTCCGCGTCGAAACTGTCTCGCGGTACTGGCATTGGCGACCAGCTAACAGGCAACTTCAACCGCCTGATCGATTTCAAGGCCTGGCGGATCGGCAATGACTGGGAATACCGCAAGAACAAAAGCCGGCTTCTATATGAACTTTCGTTGCGTCCGGCGAGTGACCGCAATGAAGTGCGCTGGAAACTGGCGCGCTATTTCCTGGCCCATGGTCGGGGTGAGGAAGCTTTGGGCATTATGGAGCGCATGCTCGACGAAGACCCGCTGCTGACTGAAAACAGCGAATATCTGGCCGTCCGTGGCGTTGCGAACTTCAAGGCAGGCAGGCTAGATGAAGCCGCCGCAGATCTTTCGGCGCGGGGGCTGGAGGCCGAACAGGACGCCGAATTGTGGCGTGCGCTCGTTGCGGAAGCGCGCGGCAATTATGAACAGGCGCTTGAGCACTATCGCCGCGGCAAGGATGTCATGGGGACCTATGACGATTATGACCGAGCAGAAATTCAGTTGGCGGTTATTCGTTCCTCCCTTGCGCTTGGCAATATAGAGCAAGCGCAGCGTGAGCTGGACCTTCTGAATGGCCTTTCACTAACAAGTGAACAGATATCTGAGTCCGTTTTCCAGAGCGCCAGGATTGCAGAACGCCAAGGGCAACTGGATATGGCGCTGGCTCAGTATGATGACCTTTCAGACGTGCCGCAGCGCTGGATTGCGGCCCGTGCCCGGTATGCCCGGATCAAATATAGCCTGCGGATGAATGACATCACGCAACAGGACGGCATCGACCAGCTTGAGCGCCTTCGCTATGCGTGGCGTGGCAACAGGTTTGAAATTCAGCTACTTGACGATCTGGCCGATCTTTATTTTCAGACAAAGCAATATCGCTTGGGGCTTGAAACCCTGCGTCAGGGTATTTCCTATTTTCCTGACCTTGCCTCGGAACGCCAGATGATCAGCCGTTCAAGCCAGGTGTTCCGTCAGCTTTTCCTTGATGGTGACGCTGATGATATGACACCAATCTCTGCGATCAGCCTCTATTACGACTTCCGAGATCTAACCCCACTGGGTAATGACGGTGACCTGATGATCCGCCGCCTTGCATCCCGGCTTGTTTCAGTTGATCTGCTGGACCGCGCCGCGGAACTGCTGGAATATCAGGTGCGGGTGCGTACCGAAGGGGCCGCCCGCGCTGCGATTGCGGCTCGATTGGCCCAGATACATATTCTTGATGAGAAGCCGGAACAGGCCCTGCAAATATTGCGCGGCACTCGAGAGCCAAGGTTGCCGCAGGATATTGAAGCTTCGCGGCGCCATGTAGAGGCCAGGGCACTGATTGAACTGAGCCGCTATGAGGAAGCGGAAGTGGTTCTGGATGGTGATCGCAGCAACACTGCGGAATATCTGCGCGCTGACATTTACTGGGGCGATAAGAACTGGCCTCAGCTAGCATCAACGGTGCGGCGCGTTCTCGGCGACGGCTGGCGGCGCAATGAGGCCCTGAACGATAAACAGCGCCTCAATCTGATTCGCCTGACGATTGCGCTTACCTTCACCGAGGATCGGGCAGGGCTGATTGAAATGCGCCGCCGCTATGGCCAGCAGATGCGCGAGGGCGATTTCGCCAATGCTTTCGAACTGCTGACGAACGATCAGGAGCTTTCTGGCCGTGAACTGGGCGCAATTGCCAGCCAGATCGCCAGCGTGGAAAAGTTGCAGTCCTTTATGAGGGAATATCGGAACGATTTCTCCGGCGGCTGATGCAGCTTGAGGGATGTCAAGCGGGTGCCTCGCGCTGCTGTGAGCTGACAGTGAGTTGACCAAAGCGCTTTCAGGATAATTTAAAAAGAAGATAGCAGGAAACAGCCATGTTACCGGTGTGGGTTAGGGCTCTCGCCTCTCTCACCAAAGCGTGATGCTCATATTATTTCAATTTGCTGCACCGTTCGGTGATTATGGTGCGGCGAGGGCAGGCAAAGATGCAGCCCGGATGAATTTATGACGACTAACAAAGGGAAGTTGACTATGAAACTGAATCGTTTCGCAAAATCCGCAGTAATCACAACCAGCGCAGCCGCATTTGCTTTGGCTGCAGCTTCTGGTGTCGCAACAGCTGACGACAAGAAGGGCAAGAAAGAAAAATGCTACGGCGTGGTGGCCAAAGGTATGAACGATTGCCAGACATCTGCCCATAGCTGTGCAGGCCAGGCAAAGATGGACAACCATCCGGAAGAATGGATTTTCGTACCTGCCGGCATGTGTGATCGCCTTGCAGGTGGTTCCAAAGAGCCCAAGCGTTCCTAATTATTCTTCTGCTGGCGGCTCAATGAGGGGTTGGAGATAAAATGACATTTCCAGCGCATATTGCTGCCAAAGGATCGAAATGTCCGGTCGGCGTCGGTTTGAAGACACAACACTATGATGATGTGTTGTCTTCCAAGCCGGCGCTGGCTTTTTTTGAAGTCCATGCCGAAAATTACATGATGCCTGGCGGGGCGCATCACCGGTATCTGGAGGCAATCAGCGATACCTACCCGCTGTCATTGCACGGTGTGGGCATGTCGCTTGGGTCCGCTGAAGGGCTTGATAAGGCGCATTTGCGGCAATTCAAAGCTCTCGTCGAGCGTTACAGGCCCTGGCTTGTTTCCGAACACCTAGCCTGGTCAAGGATGGGCGACACCTATTTGAACGACCTGCTGCCGTTACCCCTAAACCCGCAGAGCCTTGAGGTTGTCAGGGATAATGTCAATGCAATGCAGGACGCGGTTGGGCGCAGGATACTTGTAGAGAATCCGTCATCATATCTCGCCTTCACTGGTAGCGATATGCCGGAAATAGAGTTCCTTGTGGAGCTCGCCGGAAGCACGGGATGTGGCCTTCTTCTTGATGTGAACAATGTCTATGTGTCAGGCCAAAATATGGGGTGGGATGCCGCCGCCTACCTGAAAAATGTACCAGCCGCCTTGGTTGGTGAAATTCACCTGGCAGGGCATGTGACCAAAGAGGTGGATGGCCAAACTATCCGGATTGACGATCATGGCAGTAAAGTCTCAGAGGACGTGTGGGAACTGTATGAAAGTGTGGTGGGGCGCATCGGCCCAAGGCCGACGCTGATTGAGTGGGATTCTGATATTCCCCCCCTTGATGTGCTGCTTAATGAAGCAGGGCGTGCGCGCGAGGTGATGAACGGCGTGCTAGCGCAGGCAGAAGGCGCGTGCCGTGACTGACCTTCTATCCCTTCAGCGATCTTTCGCTCAAACCATATTGGGGCAAGCGCCAGAAGAAGAACTGCTGCGGGCGGTCAAGCCCGGTGATTTGCCGCCAGACGCGCGCTTGCGCATCCATCAGAATAATTTTCGGGAAAGCCTGAGCAGCGCACTTTCAGGCGTCTTCCCATTGTGTGAGGCTTTTGTCGGTGAACTGTTTTTGAAGCAGGCGCTGCGCCATTTTGCGCTCGCATGCCCACCAAATAAGGCCGCGCTCTTTCTTTACGGTGCGAATTTCCCGGATTTCTTGCGAACCTATCCTGCTGCAGAATCAGTGCCTTATCTCGCGGATGTGGCCTTGCTGGAGTGGTATACGCACGCACTTTCAAACGCTTCAGAAGAAGCGATTTTTGAAGATTATGCTGCGGCACATGCTGCCATTGAGGAAGGGACGGGTCTTCGCCTGCATGGAAACGCTCGGCTGTTGGTTAGCAGCTTTCCGGTTTATGACCTCTGGCAGGTTGCAAGCGGCCAACTGGAGCCGGAAGCACTGGATATCTCTAGTCGCGGAGGGCAAGTGGTCCTCCTGGTTCTCCATGAGGGGCAGGTCTTTTACCAGTCCTTGGAAGGGCCGGTAGCCGATTGTTTGATGAGGATTGAACATGGCGAGGCCCTCGGGCTGATTGAGGCGGATCTGTTGAAGGAGCTAATCGATAGGGGAGCGATTAAGCCCCGATAATCATAAATGGGGAAGGGTGAACCTTTGAACCAACTTATAGAAAAATATCGGTTTCTGTCCGACCGCGTTATGCAGGCCTTTGGGGTGCAGGACTATTTGCTGCTGTTCCTTCGGGTCTGGATTGCAAAGATATTCTACTTGTCAGGAAGGTCGAAGGTGGGGAGTGGCTTCCTGACACCCTCAGACCTGACAGTGATGCTGTTTGAAGAAGAGTATGCGCTGCCGTTTGTCGATCCAGACGTGGCAGCACACTTGGCTCTTTATGCCGAAACGTTCCTGCCGCTGATGTTGATGGTGGGGTTGGGAAGCCGGTTCGCAGCGGCCGGGCTTATGGGCATGACACTGGTGATCCAGCTCTTTGTCTATCCAGGCTATTTTCCAGAGCACACAACTTGGATTGCAGCTTTATTGCCTATTGTGATGATGGGGGCGGGGCGCTTGTCTCTGGACCGTTTGTTGGTCCTTCGGATTGCAAAATAAGCTAATCACGAAATTTTGAAAATGAAGGTGGTCTTTTTGCCTGCTTTTTGAGTTTTTTTCCGTCGAATTGCTTTTTATTTAGAATGAAAATCGGTTAATACAGACCGAAGTATCTCTCTTGCTTTGTTTTAAGGACATGTCATGGATGAAATCGACCGTAAGATTCTGAATTTGCTGCAAAAAGACGCGACGCTGAGCACGGCGGAAATTGCCGAGGCAGTTGGTTTGTCGACCACTCCATGCTGGCGCCGGATCCAGATTCTGGAGCAGGAGGGCTATATCACGCGCCGTGTTGCCCTGGTCGACCGCAACAAGATCAATGTACCGCTCGATGTCTTTGTCGCCATCCGCACCAACGAGCATAATTTTGATTGGCTTGATGAGTTCGCGCGACTTGTTTGCGAGTTCCCAGAAGTGGTGGAACTTTACCGCATGAGCGGCGAAATCGACTATCTGATGCGCGTGGTGGTGCCAGACATGGCGGCCTATGACACCTTCTACAAGAAGCTGATCAAACGGGTTCAGCTGACGGACGTGAGCTCTTCCTTTGCCATGGAGCGGATCAAATACACCACAGCCCTGCCTCTTGACTATGCAATCGAAAGTGGCCGCGGTCGCCGGAAGCGGAGTTAATGGTGGATGTCCGGTCGGCGGCTTCCGCGCCCAAGCAGGAGATAAGGCTGGAGGACTATGAGGCTCCAGCTTTTACCATTGAAAGCATCAATCTGATTTTTCGACTGCATGACGATTATGCAGAAGTAGAGGCACGTTCCCTGTTCCGGATGAAAAAGGGGGCAGGCAGCGAGCTCAGGCTTGACGGCGGGCCCTATATGGACCTGCTGGCGCTTGAAATCGACGGCTCCCCTGTGCCTGACGACCAGTTCGTCAAATCTGCGGAAGTCCTGCAGCTGAGATCAGTTCCCGAAAAATTCGAGCTAGGCGTGGTAACGAGACTGCGTCCCAGGGAAAACACACGGCTTGAGGGGCTCTATTTTTCCGGCGGCAACTTCTGCACCCAGTGCGAGGCTGAAGGCTTCCGCCATATCACTTATTTCCCCGATCGTCCGGATGTGCTGACGCGTTATCATGTTCGGATTGAGGCAGATACCAAAAGTTGCCCGGTTCTGCTATCAAACGGCAACCCAGGGCAGAAGGGTGACTTGGGCGACGGGCGTCACTTTGCGGAATGGAACGATCCACACCCAAAACCTTCCTACCTGTTTGCCCTGGTGGCGGGCAATCTGGCATGCCAGAATGACAGCTACACTACCGCTTCTGGGCGGCAGGTTGACCTGAACATCTATGTTTCAGAGCAGGACCTGGACAAGTGCGATTATGCCATGCAGTCGCTGAAGCGCTCCATGGCCTGGGATGAAGAAGTCTTCGGCCTCGAATATGATCTTGATGTCTATAACATCGTTGCGGTGTCCGATTTCAATATGGGGGCGATGGAAAATAAGGGCCTCAATATCTTCAATACCAAATATGTGTTGGCCAGCCCGGAAACTGCGACAGATGCCGACTTCGATCATGTCGAAGGCGTGATCGGCCACGAATATTTCCACAACTGGACAGGGAACCGGGTGACGTGCCGGGACTGGTTTCAGCTCAGCCTGAAAGAAGGACTGACGGTCTTTCGCGATCAGGAGTTTTCAAGCGACATGACGTCTCGTGCGGTCAAGCGTCTTGATGACGTTCGCGTGCTGCGCATGCTGCAGTTTCCTGAGGACGCCGGGCCCTTGGCACACCCTGTTCGTCCAGAAAAGTACATTGAAATCAATAACTTTTACACAACGACCGTTTACAATAAGGGCGCTGAAGTTATCCGCATGATGCACAGCATCATTGGGCCTGAGGCTTTCCGTAAGGGAATGGATCTCTACTTCGAACGCCACGACGGACAGGCGGCCACATGCGAGGACTTCGCTGCAGCCATGGAAGATGCCAGCGGGGCCGATTTGAAACAGTTCAGGCTGTGGTATTCCCAAGCGGGCACACCAAAAGTGACCGCGCGTCGCAGTCATGAAGGCCGTGACCTTATCATCACCCTTGAACAGTCGTGCGCACCCAGCCCGGGGCAGGGCGTTAAGCTGCCATACCATATGCCTATCCGACTTGGTCTTGTGGGGCCGAATGGAGGCGAAGTAACAGCAGACCTTGAAGGTGACGGTAAATGGGAAGATGGCAGCTGTATTGTGAACCTAAGGGAAACCCACCAGTCGTTCCGTTTCAAGAACGTCCCTGAAGGAACGGTTCCCAGTATCCTCAGGGGATTTAGCGCGCCTGTTGTGTTGGATCACGACCTGAGCGACGACGAGCTGGCCTTTCTGGCCGTGCAGGACAGTGATCCCTTTGTACGCTGGGAGTCGACACAAGACCTTTACAGTCGCTACCTTGTGAAACAGGTAAGCGAGGACGGCGAAGGGCACCCGCCTGAGTTGTTGCTTCAAGTCTTTACAGGGCACCTGGCCGATAAGGCGACAGACCCAGCGTTGGTGGCCGAGTTGCTGACATTACCGGGCGAAATCGCACTCGGTCAGAAAATGGAAAGCCTGGCGCCGGAGCGTATTCACACAGCACGCGAGACGTTGGCGAAGGCATTCGCTGATGCATCCTCAGAAAATATTATTGATCTTTATCAAAGCCTTAAGGCAGCGCAAGGCTATAGCCACGAGCAGGGCGCAAAGGCAAATCGTCGGCTTCGAAATGTCCTGCTGAATTATATTGCTTTGATGCCGGATGGTGAAGAAACGACCCAGCGTCGCTATGCCGAAGCAGATAATATGACAGACTGCATGGCGGCCCTGTCCCTGATATCGCACAGTAATTTTGATTGCAGGGATAAGGTCCTGCAGGAATTTTATGACAAGTGGCGCCAAAATGACCTTGTCATCGATAAGTGGTTTGCCGTTCAGGCACAGAGTAAACGGTCTGATACCGTGTCCAAAGTGCGAGAGTTGACGCAGCATGAGGCCTTCACATTCAAGAATCCAAACCGACTACGGTCTTTGATTTCCACTTTCTCAATGCTCAACCAAGTGCGATTCCATGAGAAAAATGGCGAGGGATACCGTTTCCTGGCAGAAATGATCGTTAGGGTAGATGAGCTCAACCCTCAAACCGCCGCGCGACTTGTTGCGCCCTTGGGGCGCTGGGGGCGCGTTGATGAGCCTCGAAAGGGTTTTATGAAAGATGCGCTGATGTCTGTTTTGAAGGTTTCAAATTTGAGCGATGATGTTAGAGAACTGGTTGAAAAATCGCTTGCATAAAGGGGTGGTGATTCGCGTAATAAACGAAAATATGGCATGTGCCGTGTCTAATATGATAGCCATGTTAAGGATTGATAAACCTTTTTGCACTTTTTTGGCAGATTAATTAGTCATTGATTTTTATATGCAAATGACAATCGGTTCGGTTTTCAGAATCTGATTCTAGTGCCGACGGCAAATTCGCCCGGACAATGTGCTAGTTATCGAAATAGCTGCAATCTATAATGGGCGCAGCCAATCACCAAAGAGAGAGTAAAATGAATAAGAGTCCTGATCCAATTGACGTACATGTAGGGCAACGCGTCCGTGCGCGTCGCAAGATGTTGGGTTTATCGCAAACTCAGTTGGGTAATGAACTGGGCGTGACTTTTCAGCAAGTTCAGAAGTACGAGCGCGGTACCAACCGCATCGGTTCCAGTCGTCTTTTTAGAATGTCTACAACCCTTGATGTGCCTGTAGCCTATTTTTTCGAGGGTGCCGAAACTAAATTGCCTGGCTATAACGCCGCAATTGAAGGGATGGACGAAGACGCGTTCGAGCGTCAGGAAACCCAGGAACTTGTGGAAGCCTATTACCGCATCGCCGATCCGCGTATTCGCAAGAAAGTGTTGGGCCTCGCCCGCCTGCTTGCAAGCGGTGTGGACGAATACGGGATGTAAAGCCCTCTCTGCTCGAGACTCTTAATTCAAAAGCGCGGCAATTGGGGGCCGCGCTTTTTCTTTTAAAGACTTTTTTCTACGAAAGGCAGGTCCAATGGTCCGTTCTTCCTATGCCTTTTGTTTCTTGCGCTTTTTGCGTTCGCGGCGCGCTAGATAAACCAGCCCGGGAGCCAGCAGCAGGAAGCCTGCTGGTTCTGGCACAGACACGACGCGAATAACCGCAGTGTCCAAACTGGTGAGGATAAAGTCGCCAGGCAGGAACAGCCGACCACCTGAGATCAGGTTGACGAATTCGCCGTTCCCCAGAAGGCTGCCATCATAGCGAACACGCAGGGTGACCAGATAATTGCCAGTGGCATCAAAAAGCGTGCCCTCGCCACTCTGCACAAGCAGGTTCGCACCAGTACCCAATTCCTGGCCATCCAACAACCAGACAAGCTCAAACTCAGATGTGTCGGTCAGGTTGCAAAGTGCTTCTGCTTCGAAGCTGGAGGCACAGCCATCCAGCTGGAAGTCTTCCCCTAGCAGTACCGCATCATAGGTGCCGGCTTCTGCAGCAAGCTGGGGTTCAGGGGCGGGCGTTGGCTCCGGGGTCGGCTCAGGTGTTGGTTCTGGCGTTGGCTCCGGGGTCGGCTCAGGTGTTGGTTCTGGCGTTGGCTCCGGTGTCGGCTCCGGTGTCGGCTCAGGTGTTGGTTCTGGCGTTGGCTCCGGTGTCGGCTCCGGTGTCGGCTCCGGTGTTGGTTCCGGCGTTGGTTCTGGCGTTGGCTCAGGCGTTGGTTCCGGAGTGGGCTCCGGTGTCGGCTCCGGGGTCGGCTCTGGAGTAGGCTCAGGCGTTGTGGGCGAACCAAGGTCCGGTGTTCCGTCGTTAGGTTCTGGAACAGGCGCTTCCGGTGTATCGTTCGGGTCTTCGGACGGCGTCGGCTCTGGCGCTGGGTCAGGTTCAGCCGCGGGCTCAGGGGTGCTTCCCGTATTGGACGTAGACGGTTGAGGGGTTGCCGCTACCGCCTCCTGGGTTGGCAAGCCTGCAGAAGCATCGGCAAAGGCAGCGCCTGGATCAATGATAGGTGTGTCGATTTCAAGCACACTTTCGACCGTGATATTCTGGCCGGCCGCTGGTGCAATTCGCTCAATAAAGTCAGCGACTTCTTCAGCCAGCTCTTCTTCAATTTCATCCGAGGGCTCAGGATAGATGATTACAGCGGTGATATAGGTGTCCTGGCCGCCCAGTTGTCGAAAGTTGATCCGCAGCGTGCCGTCAACCACCTCTACACGGGTGACAAGCATGTGGCCGGTGGCAGGTCCAGAGCCGCCAGAGCCTTCAAACTGCATGAATGGTTGTGTTGCATCAAGCGAGAGGCCTGAAAGCCCGCTGATTGCTGCCGCGCCAATTGGGCCGCTGCCCAGATGCAGGTCTTTGCCTGCAGCATCAAGGGTTGACAAGAAAAGAGGCCCCGACGCGCTAGCCTGCAGACTATAGCTTTCAGCGTTAAAATCAGTGCTGTCACTGGTGGTGGCATTATTGTCATGGCCAGACCCTGCAGACAGGCGATCCGGGCCGTTAGTGCCCAGCTTCATTACGGGAACGAGATCATCTGTCGCCCGAGTGTCGACCATATTGACTTTGCCGCCATTACGCTTGACGTCCACGCCGAATGGATACAGCGGCGACTGGCCGTTAGGGCGAGGGGCGGTCAAAATGACAACACGGTAGCGGCCGTTTGGAACATTGTTCGCAACAAATTGTTCCACGTTGCGGACACCATTTGAAAGGATGGACGGGCCGCTGTCGGCTGCTTCATCGCTCATGTGGTCGCCGACCAGCATCTTGCTCTCGGAACTGACGCGGACAAATTTTTCATACGGCGTACCGCCGGATGGGCCAAGGTCCCAGCCCATCGCCCCTTCTGTCAGCTTGAAGTTATCGTCCAGCACGAAAGGCGCCATAAAGGCTGTCCAGTGCGTCCGTGCACCGGCTTCGATAATCAGGTTTGCAGCATCGGAGATGGTTGCCAGATCATAGTCACCGGCAGCTTCTTCGATTTTTGAAAGCAGGGCATCCATCCTGGCTTTAAGTGCGTCAGAATCGCCCATCGCCTGGTTTAGATAAGATTGCACGACCTGGAAGCCCCATTCGTCTACAGCAAGCGCCCCTTCAACGGCTTCATCCAGGGTGACCGTGGGGAAGGTCTCGATCCGGGCTTCAACCGGTGAGCGGATCAGGTCAGCACTTCTGGTGCCAGTTAGGTAGAAATCTGCCGCTTCTTCATCTGTATCCTGCAAAGGTGCTGTATCTTGCGTGCCGGAAACAGCGCTTCTCAGGGCTGGACGCACCACTCTCAAGCGCCTGATCCCGGGTATTTCAACCGGAGGCGGCGTGGTCATGACATATGTCGCTGGAGGGGGCAGCAGGCGGTCACCAATAACCGGTGGCAGCGTGTCGTCAAGAATGCTGAGCTCGTCCTCCTGCTGCCAAGCACCATAGATCAGCGTACCTGTAGCGACTGCAGTGCCGGTCAGCAGGGTAGAGATAATGAGCGATTTGTTGCTTTTCAGCATCTCTGTTTCCTCAACAACGAAAAACTTGTCTCAAATTTAACTTAATACATCAAAATGACGTTTAACAAACGCATTTTTGTTGGTTTCCCTTGCTTTATTCGTGGTTTGCGGGCTAATCACTGGCCCATTATAGCAAGCCTTTTGTTCCCAGACTAAAGTATGGATCGTAAAAACATGTTAACAGGCCGCCCCTTTGATGATCTTCGGGCCATTCTTGCCCAATTGCCTGATGCGGACGATTGTGCTGCAAAAAAGGTTCGAGAAGCCTTAGCCGGCAAGCCGGTAGACAGCACTAGCGGTCTGGCCGAGCTGGCTGCCTGGGCGGCAAGCTGGCAAGGTTCATCCAACCCCAGCATAGCAGAAAGCCATATCTGCGTCCTGGCCTCCAGTTATGAAGGGCAGGATACATCAAGCGTGACTGACTATATTGAAGCGACGTCCAAGGGGGCTGCAGCTGTGAACCTTTTGTGCGTTGAAAAAGGGATCGGTCTACGCGCTATCCAGCTTGCGCCAGAGATGCCCCATCCAAGTGATGGAGACTGGTCGGAGCAGGACTGTATGGCTGCTGTGGCCTTTGGTATGGAAGCAACGGCAGCAGGCGGAAACATCCTCGGGCTAACGGACATGGCACCGGGCAATGCAGAGCGTGCGGTCGCAATTATTTTGGCTGTAAAAGGGCTGCAGAGTGACGATACTCTTTTGGCGGCAGTAGACAAAGATTTTGCCAACAATGTGAAGGTGCTGCTGGCGCGAGTCCAAGGTGCTGAGGGTGATCCGCTTGAGGTTATGCGTCGGCTTGGTGGGCGGGAAATAGCTGCAGCCGTAGGCGCGCTTGTTGCGGCGCGCAGCCGCCGACTGCCAGTCCTGACTGATGGGTGGGCCGCGATAGCAGCTACTGTCGTGCTTGACGCGCTGGTTGATGGTGCGACAGGCCATGTGCTGCCAGCAGCAAGTGATAATCCCATGCAGGCCTTGGCTTGGCACCTGATTGGCAAGACGCCAATCGTGGGTCTGGAAATCGGTGGTGGGCCGGGCTGCGGCATTGCTATCGGCGTCTCTGTTCTGGGGGCAGCGTGTGCTATGCTGGGTTTGCGAGACCGGACCCAATAGACCCTCAGCATTAAACAGACTGCCCCAACATGGCCGGAAAGCAGGAATGCGCCAACAGTGGGAAGTTGTTGAATAAGAACAATAACTTGCATTTTTGGGTGTAATGCCTAGGCTTCTCGGTAGGTGGGGAGTCGTAAAGTGGTAGGGCGTAATCGGGATGGTTCGTATCTTTCGGCATTATGTATCGCCAATCAAACTTGGATTGGCGGCCATTGATTTTCTGCTGATTTTTGCTGCTTCGATTGGGGCTGAATGGTTGCGTTACCAGTTTCTTGACCTGCCGCCTGACGTAGATTTCAGTTTGGCCGGATGGGTTGCCAAGGCCTTGCTGCCTGTTGTCAGCTTACCGGTCCTGCTTGGTGTTGGGGCTTATCAGACAGAGTCACTATCCGATTTTCGTATCTTCTGGGTTCGGCTGGCAGTGGGGTTGCTGCTGGCCGCCATGATCGTTGCAGCCGTGCTCTTTCTTGTGCCGGTTCTGCCACTCTGGCGATCCATCATGGTTTTGGCGATTATGACGTCCAGCATCGCCTTGATGACCTCGCGTGGCATTTTCATGAAGTTTGGAAGCCCGCATTTCCTGGGAAAAAGAGTTCTATTGTTGGGAGCTGGCGAAACAGCAGAAAACCTGCTTCAGTATACAGAAAAGGCTCGGGAATCCGGGATCAATATTGTCAAGACGGTTGCGTTGCCGGGTGAGCGCGTACAAGTCAAGGATGCCGTGGAGTTGGAAGATATTTCCAGGCTTGATCAGTTTGTCCATGATAATCATATCGAAATGATCATCGTAACCCGTGATAACGTGCAGACGGCTTTGCCCCTTGAAGCGCTTATAGCCAGTAAATTGTCGGGTGTAGAAGTGAAAGACAGATTGGCCTGCTATGAACAGATCCGGGGATATGTAGATGTCGGTTCGGTCAGTGCCGAATGGATCATATTCTCCGAAGGATTTCGTGGCGCAACCGGACTAGAAGGCGCTGCAAAGCGAATGCTGGACCTCACCGTGAGCTTGGTATTTGGCTTGTTGGTCAGCCCGCTTTTGCTGGCGGCTGCAATCGCCATCAAAATCACCAGTCGGGGACCTGTGTTTTATCTGCAGGAGCGGGTAGGGCTGAATGGTAAGAGATTTCGGCTTGTTAAGCTTCGTAGTATGCGTGTTGATGCAGAGCAGGCTGGCGGCCCGCAATGGGCGGAGGAAAAAGACCCCCGTATAACGCCAATCGGTAATTTCCTAAGGCGCTCAAGGCTCGATGAAATGCCGCAGCTCTGGAACGTATTCAAAGGCGATATGAGCTTTGTTGGTCCACGCCCGGAACGGCCGTTTTTTGTTGAGCAGCTAGACAAGCAGATACCGTTTTTTCGGGAAAGGCACTGTGTGAAGCCAGGCATGACCGGTTGGGCGCAAATCCGATATCCATATGGGGCATCCGTTGAGGATGCACGTCGCAAGCTGGAATATGACCTGTATTATATTAAAAACTATTCTTTGTTTCTCGACTTGTTGATTATCATCCAGACCATAAGGGTTATTCTTTTTCCGATTGGGGTAAGGTAAGAAGTATGCAGTCAGGCAGTGCATTTCCAACCCAGATCCGGGCAACCAAAAGGGCGCTACAGACAGGTGTTGCGGCAGTGGCTCTGATTGCTTTGGTGGGTACCGGGGGCGCTTTAGCCCAGGCAGGCAAAGAAGACGTACGCCAGCTGATGGCGGCTGGCGACTATGAGGCGGCTATCCAACGCCTAGAAAGCCTGCAGCAGGAAGGCAAGGCAGACAGCGACCTCTACATGCTGCTTTCTCGGGCCTATATTCAGAGCGGAGCCGGAATCGCCGCGGAGGCAGCCATCGAAAGGGCGCGCCGTCTTGGCGCCGATTATGCCCAGACCGCTGTTCCTTTTTCCAAGACCAAATTGCTACAGGGGAAGTTTGCTGATGCGATTGGCGCCCTGCGTGGTGTCAATATTCCCGCCGATCAGCGCGCTGAGGCCTATATCGTTCTCGGTGATGCGAATTTCGCCTTGAGAAAATACGACGAGGCGCACAAGAATTATGAACTCGGGCGGGCAGCGGATGACAGCAATTTCCAAGCCTACCTTGGACTTGCGCGCCTCGGCCTTCAAAATGGCAGGCTGGATTTGGCCGCCGATTACGCCAACAGGGCTGCAACTCTTGCGCCGGGCAATACAATGGTGCGCTATACAGAAGGCCTGATTGCCCGCTATCAGGGTGACGCCGAGGCTGCTGAGAGGTTTTTTCTGGAATCGCAGAAGCTTTTTCCTGGCAACATTCTGGCGAACATCGAGCTTGCTGCGATCCGGATCGACCAGGGACGCATAGAAGATGCTCAGGCCTATCTGGATGCGATTTATGCGGCCGCTCCCAAACACCCGATGGCTATGTATCTGTCAGGTACCATTCTGGCCCGTCAGGGACGGTATGAAGAGGCAAACACGCTTCTGAATTCTGCCCGTGTTGTCACGGAAAACTATCTGCCGGCGATCTATATCCGTGGGCTGGTTGCCTACGAACTGGGTAACTTCCCTCAAGCCGAAGAGTTGCTTGCGAAGGTGGTCCGAGCCCGGCCAGCAAACTTGCCAGCGCGGATGACATTGGCATCAGCCTTTCTCAAGCATGAACGCCCTCAGGCAGCGCTGAACATACTCCGCCCAGCGCTTGAAGCTCGCCCGCACGACCCAAACATTCTGGCGATTGCAGCTGCAGCGACCATGCGTTTGGGCGATATTGAAAACGGGAAGATCCTGTATGAAGCGCTGGCTGCACAAACCGGCGGACAGGCGGGTTTGAATGACATTGACCTGATTGCCAAGCTGGCGCTTGCACGGTTTGTTGCTGGCCAAACGGAAGACGCATTGTCAACCTTGGCGCGGGCCGTCCAGAACCAACAAGCCAATTTACGGAGCCTGGCCATTCTTGCGGGCATGCAAATCCGGGAGAACGATCTGGATGGAGCGGAGCAGACAGTTGCGAGGATGTTGGCATATGCGCCGGACCGGGGGCTTGGCTACAACCTTAGGGGTTCACTTGAGTTCAAGCGTGGGCAGTATGCTGCGGCAGCCCGTTCCTTCGAAGCTGCTTTTTCCAGAAACCCGGAGTATTATACAGCTCTCAGGAACAAGGCTCTGTCGCAAATTCAGATGGGCCAATATGCGAATGCAGAAGACGATCTGAAGCGACTTCTTGAAATCACGCCCAATGACGCACGCGCCAAGGCTATGTTAGGCAGGGCCTTGCTAAGGCTGGGAAAGGCGGATGAGGCAACAGACTATTTTAGTGCAGCGGTAAGGGCTATACCGAATTCCGCCGATGTTTGGGCTGATTATTCCGAAGCGCTGGGCGGTGCGGGAAAGACGGCGGAAGCGATTTCGCAGGCAAAAGATACTGCCGTAATGGCGGCCGACAGGCCAGACCTGCTACGTCGGATGGGAGAGCTTCTGCTGGGGCTTGGTGAAGCTCGATTGGCTGTGCGGCCCCTGTCACGCTATGTGGCCTATCATCCGGACAGTGGCGAAGCGCATCTGCTCCAGGGCCGGGCAATGCTGGCAATGAAGCTATATACCGGTTCCAAAACGGCCTTCCGGCGTGCGATGCAGGCCGAAAAGGATCGACCAGACGCTGACGTGCTTGATTGGTACCTCTTCGCGGCGGACGCGTTGGCCGAACGATTTGATGAGGCTATTGTCAGGCGGAGCGGCCTGATACCCGGCAAACGCCCGGTAGATGTGTCTGCTGGCGTGGTAGGGGACTTCCTGCTTAGGGCGGGCCGTCCGGAAGAGGCTGTTGCAGCCTATCGGGCGGCCATGACTACTGCATCCAGCAGTGATCTTTTTGTCGGTCTTGCACAGGCGCAGGAACAACTCGGTGACGTAACAGCCGCCATTGCGACGCTGGAAGACTTTGTCGAGGACAAGCCGGTCAGCCGAGATGCACGGCTCAAGCTTGGCAAGCTTTATGCCGACCAAGGCCGGACCGGAGCTGCAATCAAGCAATATGAAACTATTCTGCGGAATGGTGTGGCAGACGCTTATGTCGCTGCTGTTTTGGCGATGGCCTATATGGAAGATGGCAACCGCAAAAGCGTGCCTCTAATTGAACGGGCCTATCTGATCCGCCCTGAGGACCCCTTTATCCTGGATGCTTATGGTTGGATTTTGCTGCAGGCGAACCGGGATACTTCGGCGTCTATTCCGGCACTTGAGCAGGCAACCAGGCGCGCGCCATCCGAAGCGCTTTATCGCTACCATTTAGGAATGGCATATCTTGCGCGCGGGCGTCGAGAAGACGCGGTGCAGGCATTTGAAGCAGCCCTGCAGTTGAACCCGGAGTTTAGCCAAGCTGCGGATGCTCGCCGTCAGCTTAGTAATTTACGTTAAACATTATTTTTTGGCTTCAATAAATTGAAAATATTAACTTTTTCAAGCCTATTTCCAAACTGCGAGCAGCCAAGTTTTGGGGTGTTTGTAGAAAACCGTTTGCGACATTTGTTGGCTGATACGGACATAGAGGCGCAGGTCATGGCCCCCGTACCATGGTTTCCTTTTGGGCATTCCGTCTTTGGCCGGTACGGCGAATACGCCAAGGTGCCAGCGCGAGAAGTGCGACATGGCATAATTGTTCATCATCCGCGGTTTCTTGTGGTGCCGAAGGTGGGCATGCGATTAAATCCCTGGTTTCTGGCCCGCGCTGCGGCCAGGAAGTTGCGGGCTTTGCAGCAGAGTGGCTTTGACCCTGACCTGATTGACGCCCATTATCTGTATCCTGATGGTGTTGCCGCTGCGATGCTCGGTCGCGCGTTCGACAAACCTGTTGTGATGACCGCAAGGGGCAGCGATGTGACAGAAATTGGCAGATTGCCGGTATTCAGGGGGAAGATCCTTCAGGCCGCTGAGAGCAGTAGCCATATCATTACTGTCAGTAACAGTTTGCGTCAGGAGCTTGCGGAAATGGGTGTCCGGACGCCGATAACGACGCTCAGGAATGGTGTGGATGCTGACCGCTTTCATATTCTACCTGACGTGTCTGCAAAGCCTCATGGTATTGACGACTTCCATCTCGTGTTCGCTGGTTGGCTAATTCCACGCAAACGGCCAGACCTTGTTTTGAAAGCAGCAGGCCAAATACCCGGTGCCCGCGTAACGATGGTGGGGGAGGGCCCAGAACTCCCGTCACTTAAGGTGCTGGCGCAATCACTCGGTATTTCATCCAGGGTGACATTCCTTGGCCAACAGCCTCCGGAGGCGATGCCCGGACTTTTGGGGCGGGCGGACGTCCTGATGTTACCTTCGGAACGCGAAGGTTGGGCGAATGTACTTCTTGAAGCCATGGCATGTGGTACACCTGTGGTTTCAAACGCCGTTGCGGGTGCGCTTGACCTAGTTACTGTACCAGAGGCTGGGCGACTGGTTTATAGCCAGACACCAGAAGCCTATGCAACTGCGATCAAGGATGTCATTTATAATCACGCGGGGCGCCGGTCTGTGCGCGCATACGCCCAGCAATTCGGTTGGCGAGAAGTGTCTTTGGCGCAGCAGGCTATTTTTGAGAAGGCAGTAGAAGAATTCAAGAAAGGGCAGGCTGTTGGCTAAGGGCAGGGGGAGCATACTTGTGACCGGTGGTGCAGGGTATATTGGCGGCCAAACTGTCCTGTCACTTCTTGACTGCGGCTATGATGTGTGTGTGCTTGATGACCTGTCTACCGGCATGCGCCACGAATTTCATGATCAGACCCATTTTTATGAAGGCCGTGTCCATGACCAGGCACTGGTGAAAGATATCATTGCGTCACATAGCATACGCAGTGTCCTGCATTTCGCGGGGTCCATCAAAGTAGATGAATCCGTTTCTAACCCATTGAAATATTATGAAAATAATACAGAGGGGAGCCGGGCGTTAGTTGAGGCTTGTGTGGCAGGCGGTGTAGCTGATTTCATTTTTTCATCCACCGCAGCCGTATATGGTACGGCGCCGAACCGGCCGGTTTCTGAGGATGATGAGACGATTCCCTTGAATCCCTATGGCTGGTCCAAACTTTTCACGGAACGGCTTTTGGAGGATGTGGCAGCGACAGGTGCGCTGAAGTATGGCATTTTCCGATATTTCAACGTGGCCGGGGCTGATCCTGCCATGCGTCATGGCCAGTATCTGGAGCAGCCAGTCCATCTTATCGGTCGTTCTATTGATGCTCTTTTAGGGATAGCACCGCCGCTGACTATCTTTGGCCAGGACCTGCCAACGCCGGACGGAACAGGCGTAAGGGACTATATCCATGTAGCTGATGTGGCCGACGCACATGTTAGCCTTCTGGAGTATCTGCAGCTGGGTGGCACAAGCCAGCGGCTGAATCTTGGCTATGGCACGGGCTACAGTGTTCTTGAGGTTATCAATGCATTGATAGAGGTGACCAAACGGGATGTGCCATTTGGGTACGGTGAAGCACGTGCGGGTGAGGCGCCGTCTGTAATTGCCGACACAACACGCTTGCCGGCATTGCTGGACTGGCGGCCAAAGCATGATAATTTGAGAGAGATATTGCAGACTGCATTTGACTGGCAGGTAGAGCAGGCGACCAAGAAAAGGAGTTAAGGTATTGGAAACATTGTATTTTATAATTTTCTGCTTCTTGGCTGCCTGGTTAATTTACTGGATGGTTAAAAATGACGACTATGCTGAGTTCTCGGGCGATGAAGAGGGTAAAAAGTTCAGTGTTGATCCGAAAGCAAAGCAAAGTGACCAATGAAATGGCGAAAATGGCTGGTTTTATACAACCTAAGTCATTAATAAAGCGCTTGATTTATTTGGAATCTGCTTGGCATATTGCGCTTAGACGTAGTAGTTGCGCCAATAATATATGACGTTAGGAAAAAAGGGCTCGTGACAGCGGCATTGAAATTATGGGGCAGGCTTTTTGTGCTGATTGCTGGCGCCAGTCTGTTGAGTGGGTGTTATTTCTTCAACTGGCCAGACAGGTTGCCTCCGGCGCCTTTCGTGCCGCCTAATGAAGGACCAGGCCCCAATTATCTAATTGGGCCAGGAGATGGGCTTAGTGTCCATGTCTGGCGAAGTCCGGAACTTTCTGTGATTGTAACCGTGCGCCCGGACGGCCGTCTTACCATGCCGCTGGTTGAAGACCTGCCAGCCACAGGCAAGACGCCAAGTCAGCTGGCACGGGACATTGAAGAACAGCTTGGCGTATACATCACCCAGCCAATCGTGACTGTTGTGGTGCAGAACTTCTTTGGCCCATTTTCACAGCAGGTGCGCGTTGTGGGCGAGGCAGCAAGCCCGCAGGCTATTCCTTATCGTGCGAATATGACGCTTCTGGATGTGATGATTCAGGTCGGCGGCCTGACGGAATTCGCCGCCGGAGACCGCGCAACGCTGGTTCGTTTTGAGAATGGCGAACAAAAAGAATACGGGGTGAAGATCGAATCTTTGCTCAAGGACGGTGAAATCGAGGCAAATGTTAAGATACTGCCGGGTGATGTACTGATTATCCCAGAGAGCATTCTGTAGTATACTGCTAGCTGCAGGGTATAAAATGTTGGTATCGGAGTAAAGATAATGGCTGTTCAGCAGTCCAGTTTACATGATATATATCAACAGATTAAAGCCATTTCCTATGGTATTTGGCGAAAGCGTTGGTATATGCTTGGAACAACCTGGTTGGTTAGCCTTCTGGGGTGGGCTTTGGTTGCGACAATGCCATACAAGTATGAGGCAACAGCCCAGATATTTGTAGATACAGAAACAATCCTGCCAACAATTGCGCGCGAAATGGGCATCAATGTTGACCTGATGCGCAAGGTGGATATCGTCCGCCGTACCGTTGTGACGCGGTCTAACCTCGAGAAGATCATCCGACGGTCAGACTATCTTGACCAACTGGCGCGGACCGACAAGGACCTGGATGCCCTAGTCGCTCAATTGACGCGAGACATCCGAATTTTTCCGCTTGATGAGGGGATGTTCAGGATTCAGTACTCGATTGATGATGACAGGTTGAGCGACCGTCAGCGTGCGGAAGTCGCAAAGCGCGTCGTAGCGAGCTTGCTGGCGTTTTTCCTGGAGCGCAATACCGAGGACGGTCGGCAGAAATCAGACAGTGCTATCGAGTTTATTGATCAGAAGATCCAGGAATATGCTCAGAAACTCTCGGATGCTGAGACGGCAGTGGCAAAATTCCAGCAAGACAACATCGAATACCTTGGGTCTGCTGGCAGTTTCATCCAGCGTTTGGACACGGCCAAGGTGGAACTACGCAAGACCAGCAGCCTGATAGCAGAGGCCCAGGTCACTCACGATACACTCGAACAGCAGATCAAGAATGTGCCAGCCACCATTCGAGAAGCCCGATCAAGCCGCACCGGCTCCCGGGGGGGAGATGCTGATCCGCTGGAGGAGCGCATCGCGGATCTTGAGAAGAAACTGGATCAGCTCAGAGTGCTTGGCCTTAAAGACCGCCACCCCGATGTGGTGAATGTCACCCGGCAGATCGATGCCCTGAAGAAAGAACTTCAGGACAAGCAGGACGCGTTGGCTGCTGAGCTCGAGGGGTCAGCAGAAGCAGGGCGCAATTCCAACCTGACGACAGAAACGCCAAACCGTCTGTACGAGCAGTTGATGCTTCAGATCATTCAGACGCGGACAGAGCTGCAAACACTGAAGCAACGTGAGAGCGATCAGCGCAAGACCGTTGCTGAAATGGAGGAAAAGGCCAAGCGAGTGCCGGAGATCGAGGCACAGGAGAGCAAGCTCAAGCGGGACTATGTTTCGATCCGTGGACAATATAACGAATTCGTGCAGCAGAAGCAGGACCTTGACCTTCGGGCAGATGTGGAGGCCACAGATGAGGCTCTCTCGCTTCGGGTGGTTGAAGAGCCGATCACGCCACAAAGCCCAAGCGGTCCGCCTCGCCTGATTTATTTTGCCGGTGTTTTCGTGGGCTCTCTCATTGCTGGGATTGGCGTTGCGCTGGTGCTGTCTCAGCTCCGTCCCGTAGTAATCACTGTGGATCAACTCAGGTCGCATTTTGACTTGCCTATTTTGGGTAATGTCACCAAATCCATGTCGGAGGAGGAGAACCGCCGCCGCAGCATCGACCTCTTGTCTTTTGCCGGAGGTGTCCTTCTGCTGTTGATCATTTTCGTATCCCTGCTTGCGTTCGATATTTTCGGCGCGCCGACGGTAGGTTAAGGGTGAGTATCGTGTAATGGACCTGATCGAACGGGCAGCGCAGAAAGAAAAGAAGAAGAAGGAGAGTGGTGGCTCTCTGGTCGAGCGCGCGGCTGAGCTTGGCAGTTCTGGTCAGTCCAAAGCGCGAGGCATTGGGGTCGGTAGCCAGGCTCCTTCGGAAAAGAAGCCTGATCCGTCATCCTTAAACCCTATTTCCCAGCAGGAACAACCGAAGCAGTTCAGGGGTATCGGACAGCCTGGGGCGCCGCGGACCGATGCGGCTGACGGCGACACACAAAAGAAAGCAGCGATAGGCGGTATCGGGTCGCCAGAGGCGCGTCGCAGCACTGCTGATAGACTGGCAGACAAGATTGTCGACAAGCCGTTGCCGGTGCAGCCGCCAGAGCCTAGCCCAAAGCCTGAGCTAGACGAAATGAAGGCGCCGCTAAAACCTGAAAAGGTAGGCAAGGCCAGCAAAGCCGGAAGCGGAAAGCGTAAGGAACAGCAAATTGACCTTATGGCGCTTCGGGAAGCTGGCTATATCACGCCCGACATGCCGCCCAACCTGATGTCCGAAGAGTTCCGTATCATTAAGCGCTCCATCCTACTGAACGCGTTTGGCAAAGAGCGGCGGGTCGATAACGGTAACGTGGTGCTTGTTACCAGTTCCAATCCTGGCGAAGGTAAATCATTCTGCGCCATTAACCTGGCGCTTTCCGTGGCTACGGAACAAGATACGACTGTTCTCCTGATTGATGCTGACTTTTCAAAGCCTGAGGTGCTGAACCGCCTTGGCGTCAGTGGTGGTCGGGGGTTGATGGATGTCGTGGCGGATGAAGAGATTGAAATTGGCGACTGCCTGATCCGCACTAATATCCCGAACCTTGTGTTGTTGCCCGCAGGTCGACAGCACAACCTGACAACAGAGTTGCTCGCCAGTGAGCGGATGGAAAAGATTGTAAGCGAGATCGGGTCTCGGTATCCAGACCGACTGGTGGTTTTTGATTCTCCGCCCGTACTTGCGAGCTCGGCAGCTTCGGTTCTGGCGCTATACATGGGGCAGACAATCTTTGTGATTGAGGCGGAAAAGACCACTGAGCCTCAGATCAAGGAAAGCCTGAGCATGATCAGTGCCTGCGAGCATATCAACCTGCTTCTGAACAAGACCCGTTACAGTGGTAGCAACAAGAAATTTGCGTCTTACTACGGGTACGGCGGCCGATAGGGGAAATGCTAGGTGGGGGCTTTCTCCGGCAATATCCGAATATTCCGGCTCTTCTTACTTGGTGCCTTGGCTTTATGCCTGGGTGCCGAGTTAGGTGCCCTACACGCCCAGCATATCTGGTTCGACCCTAGGGTAGAGGCCAAACTGGCTTTTTCCGATAATTCTCTGCTGAGTGAAGGAAACAGGCAGGCTGACACGGTGCTGAACTTTGCGCCCGGCCTTAATACCCGCATAGAGGGACGAAAACTTCGCGGTGCACTCGACTATTCCTACGACTATCTCCGCTTTTTGTCGGACGGATCGTCGGAAAGCCGACACAATCTTTTCGGCACTTTTGATATGGATGTTTGGGAAGATCATCTTACAGTCAACAGTCGCGCCAGCTTGCGGCAGGTGTTTCTGGACCGGGGTGGCAGCCTTTCCAAAAGCATCGCCAATAAAAGCACCAATCGGCGACTGGTGCAGAGCTATACAGGCAGTGCAATCCTGAAAGGTACAGTTCGGAACTATGCCGACTGGCGCATAAGTTACCGGTATGGACTGACCCTCAGCCCTGCAGACAACTTGGCGGATGAAACTATCACTACAAACTTCTCGGACACACAGACCCACGAAGTGCGTGCGTCCATTGGTTCGGGACAGCGGTTCAATAACTTGGAGTGGCGGCTTTATGCCAGCAGCCAGCGAAGTCAGCGCAGCCTGGATGTCAATGATTTCCGAACAGAAAGTGCAGGCGCAGAACTTCAGTTGAAGTTTAATCGGCATTTTTCGCTTATTGGCTCTCTCGGCTATGCCCAGAACGGCTTGCAAACACAGGCGCTGGCGGTTGATGGCATGTCCTGGGAGACAGGCTTTCGGCTAACACCGGGAAGCAAACTTGACCTTACCATGAAGCTGGGGAAAGAAGGCAATCGGACTAAGTGGTATGGTCGCCTGCAGCATTTCTTCTCGGTGCGCCTGGATTTGGTTGCCAGTTACACGGATACCATCACCTCCAATGCAATTGTCCTCAACGATACGTTGCAGTCGCTGCAGTTTGATCCGTCGCGTGGCATTATCGACACACAAGGGCTGCCGGTGGATGAAACGGACCCGAGTTTTTCCTTGTCAGATGTGGATTTTCGTCGCCGGAACGCCAGCGCTGTCCTGACATGGCGGCACAAGCGATCTCAGCTATATCTGAACGGTAACATGGAGTGGCGGACCTTTGATGATAATTCAGGTACAGCCTCATCTTGGGGTGTTTCCACTGGCTTTAAAAGGCAGGTGAATAAAAACACTGATTTATCCGGAACAATAAGTTATCGTCGCAGTAGATTTGAGGACGGAGTTCGGGTAGATAATTATTTTGTGGGCAGCTTGGATTGGTCAAAGCGCGTATCTAAGTATTTTACCTTCTCGGTGAATGCGAGTCATAGCCAGAGGCAGTCGAATGAGCAGGGCTCGGACTTAATGGAAAATGCGTTGACCCTGTATCTAAGAGGGACGTTTTAAGGCGGTATGTACGAAAGTTTTTACAATTTGCAGGGGCGTCCGTTTCAGCTGACGCCGGATCCTCGCTTTTATTTCAGTTCGCGCACTCATAAGAAGGCGATGGCTTACCTCACCTATGGTTTGAACCAGGGGGAAGGCTTCATTATCGTGACCGGTGACATTGGTACCGGTAAAACTACACTTGTGCGGCACCTCTTTGAGACGTTGGACCGTAACGAGTTTATCGCGGCAATGATCGTAAGCACCCAACTGAGCGCCGAGGACCTTTTGCGTAGCGTTGTGGCAGCGTTCGGCCTGGATGCTCAGGCGGAAGACAAAGGCCAACTGCTGGCAAGGCTAGAAAAGTATCTGCGGGAACAGTTCCAGATGGGGCGCCGTGCGCTTCTAGTGGTTGACGAGGCGCAGAATCTGTCCAACGCAGCACTGGAAGAGATGCGTATGCTTTCAAACTTCCAGGAAGGTGACAAGGCTCTGCTCCAGAGCTTTCTGGTTGGTCAGCCGGAATTTCGCGAACGTATCTTCTCTGCCCCTGAACTGGAGCAGCTCCGACAGCGTGTGATCGCGACCCACCATCTTGAGCCGATGGAAGAGGAAGAGCTCGCAGGCTATATCGAGCACCGGCTTCGCCTGGTCGGTTGGGACAATGACCCTTGCTTCACGGCTGATGCAGTTGAGGCCATTTATCAACACAGTGCTGGTGTGCCCCGGCGCCTGAACACCCTTTGTTCGCGGATCCTGCTTTATGGTGCGCTTGAAGAAATTCACACCGTAGATGCTGAAACGGTAGACGCTGTAATTGCTGATATGGCCAGCGATACAAGGCAGGTTACGCCGACATCTTCAGCTATTCATCGGCCCGCTACTGCGCCCGTCAATCTGCAGAATGATCCTTCAGTCCCGCTTGAGAGATCGGGGGGCAGTGGTGCCAAAGAGTCTTCTTCCGGAAAGTCCGCAGAAAAGGACAAAGAGAAGGAAGAGATGCAGGACCGTATCAACCAGCTCGAGAATATGATGAAGTCGCAGGACGAAACCCTGAAGCAACTGACCAGCCTCATGGCTCAGTTGGCTGGTGGCGGTGAAAAGGATGACAAGTAAGGCTACATCTGTCCTTACGTCGATTGAGCCAGTGGCGACCGGCATCAAATTTGGTGACCGGTCTGCTTTTACCGTTGATGTTGAAGAATGGTTCCAGGTTGGTGCGTTTGAGAATACGCTGCACCGTGACGAATGGCATGGCCTTGAAAGTCGCGTGGAACACCAAACCCACAATGTCTTAAAACTTCTTGATGCCCACGGCGTAAAGGGAACCTTCTTTTGTCTGGGGTGGGTGGTGGAACGCCATCCTTTGCTTATTACCGCCATCCACGAAGCTGGACACGAAGTGGCGTGCCACGGCCGAGACCACAAGCGCCTTTTTACCATGACGCGTGACCAGTTTCTTGAGGACGTAGCTGGGGCCAAGGCCCAGCTTGAAGATGCGACAGGCGCGCCAGTGACTGGATATCGAGCCCCCAGCTTTTCGCTGACGCCGGATGTATGGTGGGCCTATGAATGCCTGGAAGAACTTGGCTTTCGCTATAGCTCGAGCCTCTATCCAGTCCATCATGATCATTATGGTATGCCGGAGGCGCCGCGGCGGCCGTTCTGGCCTGTTGGCAAGGGCCGAATTCTGGAAGTGCCGATGAGCGTCTATCATCTTGGCCGGGCATGGCCTGCGTCAGGGGGCGGCTATTTCCGCCTGCTACCGTATTTCCTAGGCAAAGGGCTTTTCAGCGGCAGTGCCGGCCAAACCGGCCTGCCAGGTGTCTTTTATATGCATCCCTGGGAAATGGACCCTGATCAGCCCTATGTTGCAGATGCGCCGCTCTTGTCACGGTTCAGGCACTATACGAACCAAAGCCGCATGGCCAGAAAGGTGGGGCGCTTCTGTGACAGCCGTCCGTGGGGGCGCATGGATGAAATTTTTGGTGTTGCCTTCACGGAAGAGGGCAAGGCTGGCAGCCAATGACAGTCCGCGTTAGACAACTTGATACTGCAGCGGTTGCGCCATGGGACGAATTCGTTGAAGCGCACCCTGATGGAACCTTTTGTCACCGCGCTGGCTGGAAACAGGTCATTGAAGACGGGGCAGGGCACGAAAGCCCATTCCTTATCGCAGAGCAGGACGGGGCGATTGTCGGCGTATTGCCACTTACGCTTAGGCTTAGTCTATTGTTCGGCAAACTGGCAACATCGACCATGTTTGGTGTTTATGGTGGCCCGCTGGCGGTCAATGACGAAGCATATCAGGCGCTGGACGAGGCGGCCTGGAAGCTCGCGCGTGACGCCGGATGCGATACGCTTGAATATCGTACACTGCGTGCGCGCCACCAAGGTGAGCCCGACTGGCAGACGGCAAGCGGAAAAGCCGCAACCTTTATCAAGGACATCGTGCCCGGCGACGAGCAGGAAATGCTCCTGCAGATTCCGCGCAAACAACGGGCCGTTGTCCGGAAATCACTTAAGCATGGCCTTGTAAGTGATTGGAGTTCAGTTGTTTCTGAGTTTTATGATCTCTATGCCTATTCAGTTCATGGCCTCGGCACGCCTGTATTTCCGAAGGCACTATTTCAGGCATTCAAGGCGGTGTTTGGTGACGATGTGCTGATTCAGATCATCCGTGATGGAGATGGTTTAGGCGTAGCAAGCCTGATGAGCTTCCGCACCAAAGATACCATATTGCCTTTTTACGCCGGAAGCAGTGCGCATGCACGCGGCCTGGCAGCACATGATTTCATGTATTTTGACCTGATGAAGAAAGCCGTCGCGGACGGTCATGCAAAGTTCGATTTTGGTCGTAGCAAAGTGGGAACGGGGCCATATAATTTCAAGAAAAACTGGGGTTTTGAGCCCACACCGCTTGAATATGAATACCGTCTGGCTCCTGGTGCAAGCATCCCCAATATGTCGCCGCAAAACCGCAAGTTCAGCCTTCTGATTGCTGCCTGGAAGCGTCTGCCCCTCGGTTTGGCAAACTTGATTGGTCCGCCGGTGGCAAGGCATCTGGGGTAGCGCATATGGCACGAATACTTTTCCTCGCGCACCGTATTCCTTATCCGCCTAATAAAGGCGACAAGATCAGGTCATGGCATTTTCTTGAGCATTTGCTTGAAAAGCATGAGGTGCATCTGGCCTTTTATGTGGATCAGCCCAGGGACCTGGTGCACATAGACTTTCTTCACACTAAGGTCAAAAGTCTTTGCTACCACTATGTCAGCCGATTATCGCAGTTTGCGGGCGCGGCCCTTGGGCTGTTAACCGCGCGGCCCATGACACTTGCGGCCTATCCGAAGCGTAAGTTGAAGGCCTATGTGGACGACCTGTTTGCCAGGGACGAGATCGACCTTGTTTTCCTGTTTTCAGGCGCGGTCGCACCGCTGATTGCCGATAAGCCAGAAAGGGTGCCGGTGATTGCCGACCTTGTGGACGTGGACAGTGACAAGTGGGCCGCTTATGCCGCGCAGCATAGCTTCCCAATGTCCTGGGTTTACGCCAGGGAAGCCCGCTTGTTGTTCCGCTTCGAAGCGTCAGTCGCGGAGGCTGCGTCAGCGACCACTTTTGTAAGTGAGGCCGAGGCCGCTTTGTTCCGCAGCAAACTTCCGACCACAAGCAGGGCGCGGGTCTGTCATATCAACAACGGGGTGGACCTGAAGGCTTTCGATCCAAAGCGCTTCCAGGATACTGCAGTGGCACCGCAAACTGTCATCTTCACAGGCGCGATGGACTATCAGCCCAATGTTGAAGCAGTGGAGTGGTTTGTCACCAATGTCTGGCCATCTGTGTGCAGGTCGGTGCCGGAGGCCCGGTTCCTGATTGCAGGCGCGCCGGTCCATCCAAGGGTTCAGGCTTTGGCCGAAAACTCGAACGTGTCGGTGCTTGGTTTTGTGGATGACATGGCCGAAACCATCGCCGGGACAGGCATTGTCGTCGCGCCGCTTCTGACTGCGCGCGGCGTGCAAAACAAGGTGCTGGAGGGCATGGCCATGGGGAAAGCCGTTGTAGCAACCCCTGCGGCCAAGGAAGGTATCGAAGCGGAAGAGGGCAAGCATCTGCTGGTGGCGGATGGAGCAGATGGGTTAGGCAGTGCAATCATCAGTCTTTTGTGCAATCCAGACGATGCAGCCAGACTTGGAGCTTTTGCCCGCGTCCATATGGAAACTCATTATGGCTGGTCCAGGACACTTGCCGAGCTCGACGTGCTTATTGCCGAGGTTTGCCAGAAGGACGTTGGCTGATGGCGGCAGAGGTACGCAAAAACCTTGCTGTTCTTGGGGCAGGACTGCTCCTTCTGGTTGTTGCCTGGTTTGACACCCTTCGCCATCTGGCTACATTGGTCTGGACGGTTGATATTTTCAGTCACGGCATCTGGGTGCCTCTTGTCAGTCTGTGGCTGATCTGGCGGGAACGAAGCAGACTGGACAAAGTGCCCGTAAGCTTCTGGTGGCCGGGTGCCGTAGGGCTGATGTTTGTTGCTAGCCTTTGGCTGCTGGGCGGAGCCGCGGAAGCAAAGATAGTGCAGCATTTAGCTTTCGTCGGAGCTATTCAGTTTCTTGTGCTTGCAACATTGGGGCCGCAACTCTACCGGGGCATCCTTTTCCCAATGCTGTTTTTGTTTGCCATAGTTCCATTTGGCAGTGCACTGGTGGCGCCGCTGCAGGTATTTACGGCAAAGATTGTTATCTGGGCCTTAAAGCTTACAGGGATAGGGCATCAGGCTGATGGCGTATTGATCCAGCTGTCGTCCGGTATCTTTGAGGTTGCAGCGGCCTGCGCAGGCGTGAAGTTTCTGTTTTCAAGCCTTATCACTGGCATTTTATTGTGTCGGTTGGCATTCAAAAGTTGGCGACGGCGTGTCCTGATGCTGGTGGCGTCCATTATCGTGCCCATTATTGCCAATGCTGTGAGGGTTTATGGCACCTTGCTGATCGCCGAGGCTACGGACAGTTCTTTTGCCAAGGATGTTGATCATATCGTCTATGGCTGGGGGTTCCTGAGCGCGGTACTGATTATTCTGATCGCGGCAGCTTACCGGTTTTCCGATTTGAATGATGAGATTGAAAGAGCGGACACGCGGATCGAGGCGCGGGGTGAGAGCGAACAGTCAGAACTGTTCGGGCTGATTGCCGTTGTACTGAGCCTGCTCGCAGTACTGTCGTCCGGACTTTGGCTGCCTGCCGGAGGACAGGCTAAACTTTCCTGCTTGCCGGATATGCAGGTTGTTAGCTGCGAAGACTGCGGCGTCCGACAATTGGCTGTGGGTCATCAGCCGAATTGGATTGACATACCGAAAGCTGATGTCTCATCGCCTTGGCTGTACCGGCTGGAGGCTGACACGGTATTTGGTGTCTCGGCGTTTTTTTTGCCTGACAGGGCTGGGCACCGGCTGGCATCGCCGGTGGCTGTAACCTTCGAAAAGGGCTGGAGCCTCTTTTACGGACAGGGCCTTAGCAGCCAGGCAATTGGTCGTGCTGTTTTTGAGGAAACGGCTCTGTATGGCGATGGTCGAAAACGTCTTGTCTGGCGCACTTATTATGTTGGTGGCCGTTTTTATGGCTCGGCCCTCAAGGCGAAATTAGCTCTTGCTTTACAGCGGTTGCAGGGGAGGCCTGTGATAGGGCAAATGCTTGTAGCCGCGACAGAATTCCCATCGACACCAGAGCATGCGAGGGCTATCCTATCCAAGTTTTTCAGCACTTTGACGCCCGAACGCTTCCTGTTCAGCGTTGATCCGACTGGTCGGGAAAAGACTTTATGTGTGGCATCACCGGAATAATCACGACGGCTCAGACCCGCATCGACCAGGCAGGGGTTCGCCGAATGACGGAGAGCATCCTTCACAGGGGCCCCGATGACAATGGCTATTTTTGGGGCAATCAGGTTGCTTTTGGCCATTGCAGGCTTTCGATCATCGATGCTGCGGGCGGCCGTCAGCCCATGCTCAGCGCAGATGAGGGCGTGGTCCTGACCTACAATGGTGAAATCTATAACTTCCAGTTCCTGCGAAGGGAACTGGAGGGCTTGGGCCACAGCTTTAAGACAGAATGCGATACGGAAGTCTTGTTGGTTGCCTATCTGGAGTGGGGCGCTGACTGTGTTCACCGGCTTCGAGGCATGTTTGCCTTCGCCATTTGGGACAACCGCAAGGGTGAACTGTTCCTGGCGCGCGACCGCCTTGGCATCAAGCCGCTTTATTACGCTAGCCTGCCAGATGGTACCTTCCTGTTTGCCTCTGAACTGAAGGCGTTGTTGCAGTATCCGGGGCTGAACCGCCGACTGCGTCTGGATGCCCTAGAGGATTATCTGGCGCTTGGCTATGTGCCGGACCCCAAATCGATTCTGGTTGGTGTGGAAAAGCTTCCTCCCGCGCACTGCCTGAGGCTGTCCAAAAATACTGGGAAGTTTGAGCTTTATCGCTACTGGCAGCTGGATATGGTTACCCCACCGGTCGTTCATGAAGAGTCCGAAGAGCTGCTGGAACGCCTGGAAGAGGCCGTGAAGCTGCGGATGATCGCAGATGTACCTTTGGGCGCTTTCCTGTCTGGCGGTATCGATTCAAGCGTCGTTGTTGGCCTGATGAGCCGGAATAATGACAAGCCGGTTGAGACTTGCTCAGTAGGGTCGGATGTCCCGGAATTCGACGAAAGCGGATATGCCCAGATGGTGGCGGACCATTTTGGCGCCCACCACCGTATGCGATTGATATCAGCCCATGACGCGAGCCTGATCGATGTCATGGCTGATGTTTATGATGAGCCGTTTGCCGATATGTCTGCCCTACCGACCTACCGGGTCTGCGCCCTGGCGCGGGAAACCGTGAAGGTGGCGCTATCAGGGGACGGCGGAGATGAGCTTTTTGGCGGTTACAGGCGGTACCGTTTCCACATGCTGGAGGAACAGTTTCGCAGCGCAATTCCTCAAATGATCAGAAGTGCCATATTTGGCCCTCTCTCCAGGGTTTACCCAAAGATGGACTGGGCACCGCAGTTTATGCGCGCCAAATCCACCTTGGAAGGACTGGCGCGTAATTCAGCACAGGCATACTTCCAGTCCGTTGCCAAAACACCGGACAGGGACCGGTCAAGGTTGCAGTCTGATCGGATGAAGAAGCAATTGAACGGGTATCATCCCCAGGAACGCTTTGAGGAACTGGCGGATCAGATCAAGGGCGCGCATCCGCTCTCGGTTGTGCAATATATCGATATCAACACCTATTTGCCGGGCGATATCCTGACCAAGGTAGACAGGGCAAGCATGGCGCATTCTCTTGAAGTGCGCGTGCCGCTTCTGGATCACAAGTTCTTTGAATGGGGCATGCGACTTGGGCCGGAAAGCAGGATTGTCGACGGTGAAGGAAAGGCGGCCTTCAAAAGGGCCGCCCGCGGCTTCATCCCGAACGAGATTATCGATCGCCCCAAAAAGGGGTTCAATATCCCAGCCGGTCAGTGGATGCGTGAAGAGCTGGCGCCAATGCTGGAGGGACTTTGTGAAAGCGAGGTGCTTCTGGATACCGGCCTGATATCGCGTTCCGGGCTCAGGGCAATGGTGGGTGAGCATCTGGCATCGAAGAGAGACCATCACGCTTCATTGTGGTGTATCCTGATGCTGGATCGCACTTTGGCCAAGCTGGATGCCAGCCCGGCCTGAAACTGAAGCGCGTCAGTTATAGTTGTCGAGGGAATATCCCGCTGAGCGGACAGTGCGGATATAATCCGGGGCATCGTCCACATTGATGGCCTTGCGCAGGCGGCGGATATGAACATCAACCGTGCGTGGCTCAACATACACATCATGACCCCAGACGCTATCGAGCAGCTGTTCGCGACTGAATACGCGGCGCGGATTTTCCATAAAGTGGCGCAATAGGCGATATTCGGTTGGGCCAAGCTGGATCGGCTTGCCGCCACGCGTTACGCGGTGAGACACGCTGTCGAGCTTGATATCCTCGAACGCCAACTCGTGGCCTGCCAGGGCAGGGCGAAGGCGTCGCAGCACAGCCTGGATACGGGCAATCAATTCCTTTGGCGAAAAAGGCTTGCAGATATAATCATCAGCGCCGGTCTCAAGACCACGGATACGGTCAGGTTCATCTGCCCGTGCCGTCAGCATGATAATTGGGATGTTCTGCGTTTCGGCATTACGGCGAAGCTGCCGGCAGATTTCCAGGCCGGAAAGGTTCGGCAGCATCCAGTCCAGTAGGATCAGGTCCGGTGCTTCTTCACTAGCGCGGTAAAGACCATCTTCACCATCAGCAACTGCATCAACTTTATAATCGGCGCGCTCGAGATTGTAGCGCACCAGTTCAGTGATGTTTTCGTCGTCTTCAATCAGTAGAATTCTTGTCTTCACAGGAGTGCCCTCCGGATTGTCCTGTTTACTATTCGTCTGTCACCAGCTCAGTGCTGGTCAGGTCATGCTTTGGGCGGCGCGCTTCTTCAAGCATGATGCCCTTGATGGTATAGAAAACCTGTTCTGCGACATTCGTTGCCTGATCACCGATCCTTTCAAGGTTTTTGGCGATCATCAGGAAATGGGTCAGCACCCCGACCTTCTCAGGCGTTTCCATCATACGAGCGAGAATATAGCGATAAGCGGAATTGTGCAGGTTATCGAGTGCCTCGTCCCGCTCCCATACTTCCATCGCCAGGTCGGGATCTCGGTGCACATAGGCATCCATAACATCCTGGATCATCTTACGGGCATCCCGAGCCATCTGGTCCAATACAGGCGGCAGGGCAACAGGGCCCATTTCGGAAATCGCAAGGGTCCGCTTGCTGATGTTTTTGGCATAGTCACCCATGCGCTCGATCAGACCAGTCATTTTCAGGCTGGATACCACTTCGCGGAGATCGTCAGCTACTGGTGCACGACGTGCGAAAACAACAATCGCGGCTTTTTCCGCTTCAATTTCCAAGCGGTCCAGCTGCTTGTCAGAATCGAGGATATGACGCGCTTTAGTAACATCGAACTCATTCAGACCTTCCATGGCGCCAACCAGTTGGTCTTCCGCCAACCCGCCCATGCGACTGACGATCGCACGCAGGTCTTTCAGTTCTTCGTCATAGGCTTTGACAGTATGTTCCGTCATCTCAATACTCCTTAGCCAAAGCGGCCAGTGATATAGTCGCGCGTCCGTTCTTGCTTCGGCGACGTAAAGATTTCTGTCGTGTCCCCGATTTCAACCAGGTCGCCCATATGAAAGAAGGCTGTCTTCTGGGAAACTCGGGCGGCTTGCTGCATGCTATGGGTTACGATTGCGATAGCATAACGGCCCTTAAGTTCATCGATTAGGGCTTCAACTTTGGCCGTGGCGATCGGGTCCAGTGCCGAACAAGGCTCATCCATCAGGATTACTTCAGGGTTTACTGCAATCGCACGGGCGATACATAAGCGCTGTTGCTGACCACCGGAAAGGGCCGTGCCTGGGCTTTCCAGCCTGTCTTTGACTTCGTTCCAAAGACCGGCTTTCTCAAGCGCTGTAGAAACGATCTCATCCAAGTCTGTGCGAGATTGTGCCAGACCATGAATACGCGGGCCGTAGGCTACGTTGTCATAGATAGACTTGGGGAACGGGTTCGGTTTCTGGAAAACCATACCCACCCGAGCGCGAAGCTGAACAACATCAATGCTGGGCGCGTATATGTTTTCACCGTCAAGCGTTATTTCACCCTCAACGCGGCAACTGGCGACCGTATCATTCATACGGTTCAGGCAGCGGAGGAAGGTGGACTTGCCGCAACCGGAAGGCCCGATCAGCGCTGTGACTTCATCCTGGTGGAGGTCCAGCGAAATTCCTTTGACAGCGTGGTTCGTGTCGTAAAATACGTGCACGTCTTTCGCCATCATTTTTGCTTTGCGTGTTTCAGTCATGGTTTCCAACTCTGAGGCCATTTTATACATCTTACCAGTGCCGCTCAAATTTCTGGCGCAGCCAGATGGCTAGGCCGTTCATTGCAATGAGGAATGTTAGCAGCACCAAGATGGCTGCGGAGGTTTTTTCGACGAAGGCGCGCTCGGGGCTGTCTGCCCAGAGGAAAATCTGTACAGGAAGCGCCGTGGCCGCGTCAGTCACGCTGCCAGGGATGTCAACGATAAAGGCGACCATCCCGATCATCAGCAGAGGTGCAGTTTCACCGAGTGCCTGAGCCATGCCAATAATGGTGCCAGTCAGGATACCTGGCATCGCCAGCGGCACCACATGGTGGAACACCACCTGCATCGGCGAAGCGCCAAGGCCGCGAGCGGCATCCCGGATCGACGGCGGCACAGCCTTGATCGACGCGCGCGATGCGATAATGATCGTTGGTAGTGTCATCAGGGCCAGCGTCAGGCCACCAACCAGAGGTGCAGACCGTGGCAGGTGCATAACACCCAGGAATACAGCAAGGCCCAAAAGACCGAACACGATGGACGGGACCGCAGCAAGGTTGTTGATGTTCACCTCGATCAGGTCTGTCAGGCGGTTCTTTGGCGCAAATTCCTCAAGATAAATGGCCGCCAGCACTCCGATCGGAAAGGCGATCAAAAGGGTAACAAGAAGGGTCAGGGCTGAGCCTACCGTGGCGCCCCAGATGCCGGCCAACTCCGGGTCACGGGAATCGCCGCTTGTGAGGAATACTGTATGGAAGTTCAGTGAAACACGACCTTCCTCTTCCAGCTTCTGGTACCAGGCCAGTTCTTTATCCTTCACCTTGCGATTGGCTTCGGGTTCAGACGCATCAATCCGTCCCTTGCGAAGCTGATCGATGTCGTCGGACGCCAGAAGGGAAACTCGCTGGGTGGTGCCTACAAGGCTTGGGTCAGCAAGAACCATGTCCCTGATCTGGCCACGTGCACCTGTGCTGACCATCCGCAGAAGATCGCGGCGGTCGCGGCGGCTTTTTACGTCGGGGAAGTGATCCCGCAGGGATGCATCGATGATGCGCAGCATATTCGCACGGCGGACATTCTCTTCAAATTCGGCTTTTGAAAGCTCGCGCGGGTTTCCAAGGACACTCTCTTCAAACGGGATGTCCAGGTCGATACTGGTTTGCACAAATCCATAGAGGCCATCGCCGGCAATCTTGCCGATCAGGGTCACCAGGAACATGGCGGCAAGGATCACGGCCGTGAAGCCGAGGCCGCGGAACCATTTTTCCTTGCGGTAGCGCCGCTTGATCCGGGCATTCATTTCTGGTGAATGCCAGTCGGTAGGTTTGATTTCTTTTGCGTTATCCGACATGTGACATCCTTAATCGTAAACTTCGCGATATTTTCTGACAATTTTCAGCGCGATGACGTTCAGAACCATGGTCGAAGCAAACAGGGCCAGGCCAAGAGCAAAGGCTGACAGGGTCTTGGCACTGTCAAATTCCTGGTCGCCTGTCAGGAGGGCCACGATCTGCACTGTTACCGTGGTTACCGCTTCGAACGGGTTGGCTGTCAGGTTCGGTTGCATACCGGCGGCCATAACCACAATCATGGTTTCACCAACCGCGCGGCTGACCGCAAGAAGGAAGGCGCCAACAATACCGGGCAGGGCTGCAGGCAACACCACCAGCTTGATGGTCTCAGATGGCGTCGCGCCAAGTGCCAAGGATCCGTCTTTTAGAGATTTGGGCACAGCTGTGATGGCGTCATCAGAAAGGGAGGAGACAAACGGAATGATCATGATACCCATGACAATACCGGCCGCCAGTGCGCTTTCGCTTGCAATGTCCAGCCCAAGCGTTATGCCGACATCTCGAAACAGTGGGGCAACTGTCAGGGCAGCGAAAAAGCCGTACACGACGGTGGGAACCCCTGCCAGGACTTCAAGCACGGGTTTGGCAACCTTGCGCATGCGCGTGCTGGCATATTGTGTCAGGTAAATGGCAGCCAGAAGGCCAATCGGCCCGGCAACCAGCATGGCAATAAAGCTGATCAGCATGGTGCCGGCAAAAAGCGGTACCGCTCCAAATGCTCCAGCGGATGCCACTTGGTCTGCCCGAAGCGCTGTCTGTGGGCTCCAGTGCAGGCCGAAGACAAACTCGGTGACCGGCACTTCCCGGAAGAAGCGCAGGCTTTCAAACAAAAGAGACGCGACAATGCCGAGCGTTGTGACAATGGCGATGACGGAACTCAGAGCCAGCGTAATCAACATGACACGTTCAAACTTGTTCCTGGCCCGGAAATCCGGTTGGGTCCGATTGCTTGCCATATACAAGCCCACAAGGCCCATTGCGATCGACAGGACGAAAGCTGCCCAAATGCCCTTGACATAGATGGCCTGGAATTTCGCGGCCGCTGCCAGAATATCAGGGTCTGTTTCCGGGGAATTTGGGTTTTCAACTGCCAACCGAATGCGGTTGAGCACCAGCGTTGCCTGATCGCCATTCTGTTCGAAGACGCGGTCAGGCAGACCAGAGAGAATCAGCCCCTCAATGATGCTGTTTCCGAAAACAACCCACATGCCAAAGGCAAAGAGGCCAGGCAGCAAAACACAGATTGCAGCGAAATAACCATAATGCCGTGGCAGGGAGTGAAGCTTGGCGGGGTCGCCGCCAGCGCCGGCAAGGGCCTTCTGGCGCACCATGGCAAATGAAACCAGGGCCAGCATAACCAGGAAAAGAAAGATTGCGGAGCTCGTCATTTTAGGGCGGCCTTACGCAGGTTTGTCGAACGTGTCGAGATTTAAAAAAAGGGGCAACAGCTAAGTGTCGCTTGTTGCCCCTTCTACACAGTATTTTGCACTAGTTAGTCAAGCACAAGATTGGTCAGGGCACTTGCGGCTTGTTCATATTTCGCGCGGTCTTCTTCAGGCAGTGGGATCAGTCCCCGATCTGCCAGATAGCCGAAGTCGCCTGCGGCTTTGTCACTGGTGAATTCCGCCAGATACTCACGGATGCCTGGAACAACGTCCACATGTGCTTTCTTAACATAGAAATAGAGCGAACGGGAGATCGGGTAAGCGCCATCTGCAATTGCCTCAAATGTTGGCTCCTGGTAAGGAGCGTCAGCTTTCGTGGCTACAGGGAAGGCCTGGATTACGTCGCCGTTCTGGTCAAGGAAGCTGAAGCCGAAGATACCAACAGCATCGTTGTTGGTTTGCAGTTTCTGAACGATCAGGTTGTCATTCTCGCCAGCTTCGATGTAAGCGCCGTCCTCACGAACACCACGGCAAAGCGCCTTATAGAGGTTCTTGTCCTCTTTTTTCAGGGCTTTCATGGCCGGGAAGGTCTTGCAACCACCCTCGATCGCCAGTTCGTTGAAGGCGTCGCGCGTACCAGAGGTTGGAGGAGGGCCCAGAACCACAATCGGTTTGTTCGGCAGGTCTGGGTTCACTTCGTGCCAATTCTTGTATGGGTTCGCAACCATGTTACCTGCGCCGCCTTCAGTGCCTTCTGCAGGGACTTGGGCTGCAAGAGCAAGATAAAGGTCGCGCAGGCTGAGTTCCATCGGAGCCGCCTCTTTGGAGGCAGCAAGCACGATGCCGTCAAAACCGATCTTAACTTCGACGATGTCGGTCACGCCGTTTTTTGCGCAAAGCTCAACTTCGCTTGCCTTGATCCGGCGCGATGCGTTGGTGATGTCAGGGTGGTTGGTACCAACACCAGAGCAGAACAGTTTAAGACCACCACCGGAACCGGTTGATTCGACGATTGGTGTCTTGAAGTTTGTGGAACGACCGAACTCTTCAGCGACAGCAGTCGCGAATGGGAAGACGGTCGAGGAACCGACAATCCGGATTTGATCCCGGGACTGTGCTTCCGCGCTTGTGGTGCTGAAAGTGGCAGCGGTAATCAAAGCGGCTGCAACAGCGAATTTTTTCATGGTAGCTCTCCATGCCACAAAAACAGGTGGCGAAATTTCTATCAAGCAAGGGATTATTGTTACTTTATATATGGTTTCCCCTGGCTCCGCGACAGTTACAGCCTAAATGTTACAATTGCGTGACGGTCCTACTCAGGCTGCTTTTGAGCAACCGGGAGCTTGAAGGAAAACTCAGTTCCCTTGCCAACTTCACTCTTGATGTCGAGGTTTGTATCATGCCGCAAGAGAATATGTTTTACAATTGCAAGCCCAAGGCCTGTGCCGCCCATTTTACGGGAGCGCGCGGTGTCAACGCGGTAAAATCGCTCGGTAAGCCTTGCTAGATGCTCCTGTGATATTCCAGGGCCTTCATCGCGAATCCTGATCTGAATGCGCTTATTGTCCAAAGTCGGCGTGGCGCTGATATGGACGGTGCTATCGGGATCGCAATATTTCGACGCGTTAGAAAGCAGGTTGATGAAAACCTGAGTGAGCTGATCTCCATCACCGCGAATCTGCGGCATGTTTTCAGAAATGTTACAGTCCATGGTGATGTTGCGGGCTGCAGCACCAGGCTGAATGGCGCCAACGGTATTCACGATCAGCTTCTTGATATCAACTTCCATCTCCGGCGCGACATAGCGCGTCATCTCGATTCGGGAAAGCGATAGAAGGTCATCGATCAATCGGACCATACGCTCCGCTTCCGTTTGCATGATGCCCAGGAAGCGACCATGGGCATCTTTATCATCCGCAGCGGGTCCAATCAGTGTCTCAATGAAACCGAGGATGGATGTCAGTGGCGTTCTCAGTTCATGGCTTGCGTTCGCGACGAAGTCGGCGCGCATCTGTTCCGCCCTGATCAGGCTTGTCACCTCATAGAAAAACAGCACGGCTTCGGGCTGCCGTTCTTCCTGTTTCTGGTGGGGGATGGAGGCGACCGTTACATCGAAAATCCGGTCCTTGCTGTTCGTATAGCGCACTACCTGAAAATCGTTGCCTGGGCTGGACAAAACCTTCTCAAGAGCGGTTATGAACTCCACCTGCCGCAGGTAAAATGTCGCGTCATTCCCAACAATATCTTCGCCCAGTAGCTCCTTTGAGGCGAGGTTGGCGACAAGGATGCGGTGATCGGCATCAATCAGCATGAAGGGGGAGGGGAGTTGGTCCAGAGCCTTAGCGCGAATGGAGACGGACGTTGGTCTTTTTGCCCGTTTCCGTTTTTGTATTGCTGCTCTCCTGGCTTCCAGTTCTTCAAACCTGCGTCGGACCGATAGCTGAACAAGACAGGCAGTCGTCACACCGGCGACGATAACCGCACCAAGGAATGACAATTGGCCGAATGACCACATCAGTGCCAGAGTAAATACAATAGCAACAATGATTGTGCGCTCGTTAAGCAGCGCCATATATGTTTTCGATTGAGGGGCCATTATGTCAGCGTCCTGGAATGTATCCGTGCGTCCCACCATCTGGTGCACAAACAGAAAAGTCAGCTTTCCCTTAATTTACATAGTTTGCACTTTTGTGAAGGTTTTGTTACTCGATTTATTTATTATCCAGAAATAGCGAATCTGTTGATATTCAGTATTTTTCGCCTAGACCGGCGTAAGAAAACGCTGTTAAACTCGAATTAATTAAATTTTTGCATAATTTTCCATGCCTGTAAGTTTGGAGAAGTAGTCAGAGTGTCAAATAATCAGAACAAGGACGGCGATTTCCTCGCGCGGCGCCGACAGTTGCTTAAGCTGGGCGCGGCTGGTGTACCCATGGTTTTGACGCTGAAAGCTTCCGCGACACAGCCGATCCATTCGGCGCTGGACTGCGCCTTCGTCATTCATGACACGGTTAAGATCCTTGTCGATGCTGACGGCAAGGCATGGATGGGTGACGGTAACATCCGGGAAAAGAACGGGAAATATAAGTCCCAGGACATTGAGCAGTTCAAAAACAACGCTGATTATGTTTTCCCCGAATATACGGTGCCGGAACGCTTTCGCCCGGATGAATGTGAAACAGGTGGTGGGGATGATGACGGCGGTCGTGGGAATGATTGCGGCTGGGGCAACGATATAGACGACCCAGTGGGCGACAATGACGACCAAGACAGTTGCAATGCTGATCCACCGCGCGAAACTCCTTGGTTTGAAGAAGAGGGCGAGGACGGCGAGCCCGGTAATCGACCGAATGGATACAGCGGTAATGGGAATGATTGGCGTCATGGCGGCGGCCATGGCGGTGGCAGCGGTGATGACGATGATGACGGCGGGGGCAATGGTGGCTGGACAGACTGTTACAAGGTCTATGAAATCGACCGAAATACAACGATTACGCCATCAGATTATCTGAACGGCAACGGTAACTGGAGTTTGAACGGACCTACCGGGCTTTATCTGTTGCTCGCCGGTAAATATCTGGACACTTACGGCAATGACGGTGGCTTCCCTGGCATTTCCTGTTTGTTATCCATCCTCAACTATCTGGAAATGCAGTAGACGGCACAGTGTCGGCGGGCCCCAACAGCGACGATTGGGTTTGGGTCGTGAACCCGGACCATTTCATTATTCACGAGATAGGCGATACGACTTTTGTTTTTAGTCGGCTGTCTGGCACGACGCATATGCTGAATCTTGTCTCTCGCGCGATGCTCGATTTTCTCACTGACAGGCCCAAACCGCTGGGCGAGGTC
The DNA here is from genome assembly GCF_042651265.1 of Kordiimonas lipolytica. Lineage (GTDB taxonomy): Bacteria > Pseudomonadota > Alphaproteobacteria > Sphingomonadales > Kordiimonadaceae > Kordiimonas > Kordiimonas lipolytica. The sequence goes on from NZ_JBHSCR010000035.1 coordinate 120,730, forward strand.
GTCGCGGGGTTTGCCGATTATCTTCAGGTGCCGAAAGAAGAATGCCCATCCGGCGTCGTGCGGCGATTGTTCGACGAACTGGACGATGTAGGTCTGGTCGAGCGGGTATCACCATGACAGCACGCCCTTTAGAAACATATGTGAAGGCCGATGCGATACGGGCACTGAAGTCAGGCGCGTTGGTGCTTGAATTGGGGCCTTTCTCCACACGTGTTAAACTTTCCGACCGCCGTTCTGTCGCCTTCTTTCTGGATATGTATGCGGATTGTCTGGTCACATTGGAAGACGGCGCTCTGAGTGATTTTTCACTGACAATTCGGCCACCCAACCAGTTCAGGAAGTATTTCCGGCGCCAGATTGTACCCGATCCCGGCTTCGGTTTCCCTGCGGCTCCCTTGCCTGTAAGCATGTCACCCCTGGCGCTTGAGATGGGACTGAACCTGAGCGTGGCTCTGCAATGCTTCCGGTATGCTATATTTCACGCGGGCGTTGTTGCAGACGGTGACCAGGCACTGATCATTGCCGCCAAATCAGGTGGCGGAAAAAGCACGCTAACCGCAGCCCTTATGGAAGAAGGGTGGCGTCTGCTTTCAGACGAGTTTGCGATTCTCGATCTGGAGGAAGCATCATTGCGAGGTTATCCAAGGCCTGTATCGCTCAAGAATGCCTCCATTGATGTGGTTCGCGGCTTTGCTGGTGAAAACCAGGTCAGCGATACACTGTATGGCACACCAAAGGGATCGATTGCCTATAGGCGTCCTCGCCGCGGCGATCTTGAGAGAATGGCCTTGCCCGCTCGACCAAGGGTGATTGTGTTTCCAGCCTTTACGGAAGGGGCGGCACCAAGGTGCCAGGAAATTGACCTGGCAGATACCGCTATGCAGTTGATCGCGAGCTCCCCGAACTATCAGGTGATTGGCGAGCGTGCATTCACCGGGCTCATGACCATGCTGGACGGCATGAAAGCCTATGAGATCGAGTATGGCTCAACGGAAGACAGCCTCGCACTGGTGAGTGACCTGTGGCGGAGGCATGTTTCATGACTAGGCGTCGTGGTGACATAAAATCCTTCTTCTGTATTGCTACCGGAAGGGCGGTGCTGCCCGACACGCCAAGCGATTTGGCCGGTTTTGTGGCTTGGGCTCAGGAAAGTCATATTCTGGGGCAGGTGGCCGCAGTAGTGACTGCGGAAGTGGGCTCAAAGCTGAATGACATACTGGAAAACGCGCGGTTGAGAAGCAGTTATGACAGGCGAATGCTAACCTTTGAAACCAATCGTGTCAGGCGTGCCCTGATGGGCGCGGACATACAGCCCATTCTTCTCAAGGGAAGCGCTTATGTTGCGGAACATTTGTTGGCCGGGATTGGGCGGCGGGTCAGCGATATTGATATCCTTGTGCCGGAAGAGCACCTTAAGGAGACGGAAAAGCTGCTGGGGCAGGCGGGCTGGCGCGCTGAGGAAAGCACCGCTGGGGCGTATGATCAGCAATATTATCGTCGCTGGATGCATGAACTGCCGCCGCTAAGGCACGAAACCAGGCGGACGCTGATCGATGTGCACCACAGGCTGTTGCCGCGGACATCCCGCATCCGTCCTGATCATCTCAAACTGATGGCGGATGCACGGTTGGTTGAAAGCAGCGATCTGATGGTCTTTTCGCCAACCGACCGCTTCATTCATTCCGCGATTCATATTTTTGGTGATGGTGCCTTCGAGACGCCTGCGCGAAGCTTTATCGAACTGTTTTATCTCTACAGCGATTTGACGGGCGCTGAGAAACGAAGCCTTATGCCGCGGGCAAAGGATGTCGGGGCCGAAACTCCTGTCCGGGAAGCCCTTTGGATGCTTGGCGAGTATTTTGACGTTCAGGCCGAAGGGGGAAAGGCACCCTGGCTACTGAAATGGTGCATTCGGACAGTTACAGATGGCCAAGGGGGCCTGGTTTATCTGGCGAACGCGCTGCTGTATGTGAGAAGCCACTATATGCGAATGCCGCTGCCGCTCCTTGCGGGACACTTGTGGAAAAAGGTTCTCAGGCGCGTTTGATGAGGCCTGGGAGCTCTGTCAGGCTGTCGATAATTCGGTCGGGCTGCAGGTCTTTCACCGGTGTTTGAGAATAACCGAAGCTGACGGCAATGGCAGGTACGCCAGCGGCTTTTGCGGCCTCGATATCCGGGCGGCTGTCACCGACCATTACTATCGGGCCTTCTCCAGGCATCTTGCTGGCCGTCTCCAATATATGCCGTGGGTCCGGCTTTTTGAAATCAAAGCTGTCGCCGCCGCTAACGGCGCCGAATAGGTCAATTATCCCAAGGTTTTCCAGAATTGGTTCGGTCAATAGTATCGGCTTGTTCGTGCATATGCCCAGGTCAATGCCGGTGTCGCGAAAATGCTGAAGCATGTCCAGCGCACCGTCAAAAAGGCGGGTATGGGCAGTGATGTTGTTGCTGTAATAGTCCAGGAAGACCGGCCGTAACTCTTCTGGGGTATATTCGTTGCCGTCGCCCGTGGCTTCAAGCCCCAGCTGAATCAGGCGAAGCGCTCCATAGCCTACCATGTGCCTGACCTGATCAAGCGTTACCGTGTCCCGCCCAATATGCCGCAGCGTATGGTTGGTGGCAGCGTGCAGGTCTGGGGCGCTATCAATCAGGGTACCGTCGAGGTCGAAAATAATCTTCCGGGCAGGAAACAGGGACATTGATCAGCTTTCTCAAAAGTTTCACGCACTGGTCTTGAAAGGCCGTTACAGTGTGTAAAGAAAGACAGCCTGTTGTGAAAGGCAAGAATTCGTCTGCAGTAAATATCCGCGAATACTGTTACATAAGAAACTGTGGAAATGGCTGAAAAAGGCCGTTAAGGCTTGCTTTCCAAGGATGAGCCCTATTATATGTGAGGCTTATGAAATTGCCGAAAACGGCATGATATTGAAATAATCCTGCACAAGTTTGTGCTGTGAAGTTGAGGTAAAGTGATGAGTGAGTGGCGTCCAGACAGCTGGAGAACCCGGCCGATTGTACAGGTCCCGGACTATCCTGACGGAGATGTGCTGAAAAAGGTTGAAGAGGAACTTTCCTCCTATCCACCGCTCGTCTTTGCAGGCGAGGCGCGCCATCTTAAGTCCCAGCTTGCCGATGTGGCTGAAGGCAAGGCCTTTTTGCTGCAGGGCGGTGACTGTGCGGAAAGCTTTGCTGAGTTTCACCCGAACAATATTCGCGATACCTTCCGTGTGCTGCTGCAAATGGCGGTGGTGTTGACCTTTGCGGCGAGCTGCCCGGTGGTCAAAGTGGGCCGCCTCGCGGGCCAGTTCGCCAAGCCTCGCTCCAGCAACATAGAAGCCAAGGATGGTGTTGAACTGCCAAGCTACCGCGGCGACATTATTAACGGCCCAGCGTTTGATGCGGAATCCCGCATTCCTGACCCGAACCGTATGCTGCGGGCTTACAGCCAATCTGCCGCCACGCTCAATCTGTTGCGCGCTTTTGCGCAGGGCGGCTATGCCAACCTGATGTCAGTACACCGCTGGAATTTGGATTTTGTGTCCCAATCTGCGGCGGGCGACAAATATAAGGAACTGGCAGACCGCATCGGCGAAGCGCTCAACTTTATGGAAGCGTGCGGCATCAACCCGAACGATGTGCGCCAGCTCCAGGGTACAGATTTTTACACCAGCCATGAAGCGCTCCTTTTGGGGTATGAGCAGGCCTTGACCCGCGTGGACAGCACGACAGGCGATTGGTACGATACGTCTGCCCATATGCTTTGGGTGGGGGACCGCACGCGCCAGCTTGACGGCGCGCATCTTGAGTTCTTAAGCGGCATCGGTAACCCGATCGCGGCCAAGGTTGGACCGACGACGGAAGTGGATGGCCTGCTGAAGCTTATTGATACTCTGAACCCGAAAAACGAAGCCGGTCGCCTGACGCTGATCACCCGTTTTGGCGCTGACAAGGTTGAGGAACACCTGCCGAAGTTACTGCGGGCCGTTCAGGCCGAAGGCAAGAAGGTTGTTTGGTCCTGTGATCCGATGCACGGCAATACGAAAACGTCCAATGGTGGTCTCAAGACACGCCCATTTGACCGCGTACTCAAGGAAGTCCGCCAGGTATTTGCCTGCCACCGCGCCGAAGGCACCTACGCGGGCGGTATTCACCTTGAGCTGACGGGCCAGAATGTGACGGAATGTATCGGTGGCGCCGTGGCGATCACGGAAGACAGCCTGTCTTCGCGCTATAACACGCACTGTGACCCGCGTCTGAACGCCAGCCAGTCGATTGAGATGGCCTTCCTTCTGGCCGAGGCCCTGAAGGAAGAGCGGGAAGCATTGGCCAAAACGGCGGCTGCGTAAAAAGGGCACACCGGTAGGGGCCGTATGGCACAAAAGGGCACACCCATAGGGCCCAAAATGTGAATTTTCCGGATGACGGCGTCGCAGGCTTGCGGCGCCGTCTTTGTTTGAGTTTCAGGTGCGGCTGGCAAAAGCCAGGCGGACAGCAAGCCTGCGGATTTGCCCTGGCTGACGCTTCGAGAGGCGATCAGCAGCATGTCTGGGCCAGGTGTTATGGTAAGCGCGAGGCTGGCGGCGGAAAACAGAAAAAGTGTGGAAAGGTCCGGCATAAATAATTCCTTTAATATCAAGCCGGATCCGCACCATGACAGATAATGAAAATGCGACAAGCTGGGCCTTAACCCACGCATGATTTTCTTTGTCTTGTCCCCACACGCCAAGAAGGGTAAAAGCGCGTCATGACTGATGCTTTATCCATATATCTGGTGCAGATGAACCCGACGGTGGGCGCGATTGCTGCCAACGTCGATCTGATTAGGGCTGCATACGAGCGCGCTCATAAGGCTGGCGCTGATCTGGTGCTGACGCCTGAGCTATCCGTTGTGGGCTATCCCCTTGAAGATCTGGTGCTGAAACCTTTCTTCGTGCGGTCATCCATGCGCGCGGTAGACGAACTGGCAGAGATGACAGCAGGAGACGGCAAGCCGGGGCTGATTATCGGCAGTCCCTGGTTTGACGGCGAAGTGCTCCATAACGCAGTCCTTTTGTTGGAAGGCGGCGAGATTTCGGCCATCCGCTACAAGCATGACCTGCCTAACTACGGTGTGTTTGACGAAAAGCGGGTGTTTAAGCCCGGCGCGCCAACGGTTCCCGTGGACTTTCGCGGCTTCCGCCTTGGCGTCATGATCTGCGAAGATATGTGGTTCCCGACCATTGCAAATAACCTGAAGGATCACGGCGCTGAAATCCTGTTGGTGCCGACGTGCAGCCCGTTTGAGCTGGACAAGCACCCCGAGCGGATTGTTCACGCCCGCAACCGGGTGGATGAAACCGGATTGCCGCTGGTGTTCTGCAATGAAATGTGCGGTCAGGACGAATTGGTGTTCGAAGGCGGCAGTTTCGTGATGAATGCTGACGGCAATGTCCCTGTGCAGATGGAATTCTGGGCGGAGGCTGAACTGCGGACCGAATGGACCCGTGCCGACAGCGGCCTGAAGTGCACAACAAAATATCAGGTTCCGATGCCGGATCATTACACCAGCATGTATCAGGCGATGGTGCTGGGTTTGAAGGACTATGTTCACAAGAACCGCTTCCCCGGCGTTATCTTGGGCCTGTCTGGCGGGATCGACAGTGCGCTGTCTGCGGCTGTGGCGGTGGACGCGCTGGGGGCGGACAAGGTTCACTGTGTGATGATGCCGTCAAAGTATACGTCCGGCGAAAGCCTGGGGGACGCGGAAGACTGCGCAAAGGCACTGGGTGTTCAGTACGATGTGATCGCGATCAAGCCGGGTGTGGAGGCGTTTGACGAGATGCTCTCTGATGTCTTTAAGGACACCCAGCCCGATACGACGGAAGAGAATATCCAGTCGCGCCTTCGCGGGCTTGTGTTGATGTCGCTGTCCAATAAGTTCGGCAAGATGGTGCTGACAACGGGCAACAAGAGTGAGATGAGCGTTGGATACGCCACACTTTACGGCGACATGTGCGGTGGCTACAGCGTTCTGAAGGATGTCTACAAGCTGGATGTGTTTGCTCTGTCGCGTTGGCGGAACGAGAATGTGCCTGTGGGGGCGCTTGGGCCATCGGGCGAAGTGATCCCGGAAAATATCATCACCAAGCCGCCAACCGCCGAGCTTCGGGAAGACCAGAAGGACGAAGACAGCCTGCCATCTTACGAGGCGCTTGATGACATGCTTCGCTGCCTGGTGGACGAGGAAATGTCGGTTGACGAGATTATTGAACGCGGCCACAGCGCATCAGAGGTTGCACGAATTGAGCACCTGCTGTACATCGCCGAATACAAAAGGCGTCAGTCGCCGCCGGGCGTGAAAATCACGCGTAAGAATTTTGGCCGGGATCGCCGCTACCCCATCACCAATGGGTTCAGAAGCGCCCGCAGAACTAAATAAGTTATACATATCGGCCATCAGGCCCAGACAATTGGATAAAGACAATGACTGTTAAGGTTCGTTTTGCCCCGTCACCCACGGGCAAGCTTCATGTGGGGAATATCCGTGCTGCACTCGTGAACTGGTTGTTCGCGCGCCAGCAGGGTGGCACCTTCGTGCTGCGCATCGACGATACGGACCGCGAGCGGTCAACAAAGGAAAACGAAGAAGCCATCAAGGCCGACCTGACGTGGTTGGGCCTGAAGTGGGATGAAACCTTCAAACAGAGCGACCGTTTCGACCGCTATAACGAAGTGGTTGAGAAGCTGAAAGCCGAAGGCCGTCTTTACCCATGCTACGAGACAGCCGAAGAGCTGGACATGAAGCGCAAAATCCAGATGGGGCGCGGCAAGCCACCGGTGTATGACCGGGCGGCGCTGAACCTGACGGATGAGGAACAAGCGAAGCTGGAAGCCGAAGGCCGCAAGCCACACTGGCGCTTCAAGCTGATCACGCCGGCACGCGTGGACTGGACGGACATGATCCGTGGTGATGTGTCGATTGACCTTGAAGCGCTTTCGGACCCAATCCTGATCCGCGAGGACGGCTCCTTCCTTTATACGCTGCCAAGCGTGGTGGATGATGTTGATTACGGCATCACGCACATTGTGCGCGGCGAAGACCACACCACCAACTCTGCCGTTCAGGTGCAGATTTTTGAAGCTGTAGGCGGCAAGGCGCCACAGATGGCGCACTTTGCATTGCTGACAGGCAAGGGCGGCGAAGGCCTTTCCAAGCGCCACGGTGCCATGTCGATTGAAGAATACCGCGATGAGGCAGGTATCGAGCCAATGGCGATCGTGAGCCTGCTGGCGCGTGTGGGTACATCTGAACCCATTGAACCATTCGTTGACCCACAGCCGCTGATCGAGGGTTTCGATTTTGGCAAGTTTGGCCGCGCGACCGCCAAGCTGGACCCCGCTGACCTGGATATCCTGAACGCGAAAATCCTGCATATGATGCCTTATACTGCGGTGGCTGACCGCCTTGACGGTGTATCGGAAGACATGTGGCTTGCGCTGCAGCCGAACATCAACAAGCTTGCGGACGTTGCCGAGCTGAAGAAGATCATTGATGGCCCGGTTGAACCAAAAATCGAAGACGCCGACCATATCGCCAAAACGCTGGAATTGCTGCCTGAGGGCGAGCTGACGGCAGATAGCTGGCAGGCCTGGACGGGTACGATCAAGGAAGCGACTGGCGTTAAAGGTCGTGGCCTATTCATGCCGCTTCGCCAGGCACTTACGGGCCAGGACCATGGCCCTGACATGGGAATGCTGCTGCCGCTGATCGGCCGCGACAAGGTTGTCGCGCGGCTTTCTGGCCAAACCGCATAAAAGGGGGCTGCTGTGACCGAGATACGGGTCTACAACACGCTGGCGCGCGAGAAACAGGTTTTTAGGCCCATTGATCCGCAAAACGTCCGCATGTATGTGTGTGGGCCCACGGTCTATGACTATGCCCACATCGGCAACGCCCGCCCTGTGGTGGTGTTCGACATGCTGTTCCGCCTGCTTCGGCACGTTTATGGCGATGACCATGTGACCTATGCCCGTAATATCACCGATATTGACGACAAGATCATGGAGCGGGCGGTCAAGGACGGTACGTCGATCAAGGCCGTGTCAGCCAAATACGCCAAAATATATCAGGAAGACATGCGCATGATGGGCGCGCTGGACCCTACGATCCAGCCAAAGGCGACCGAGCACCTTCCTGAAATGATCAAGATGATGCGTAAGCTGATCGAGGACGGTCACGCCTATGAGGCGGAAGGCCACGTGATGTTCAACGTGCCGTCCATGGAAAATTATGGCCGTCTTTCGCGCCATAGCCGGGACGAACTGGTGGCCGGCGCCCGTGTGGAAGTAGCGCCCTACAAGCGCGATCCAGCAGATTTCGTGATGTGGAAGCCGTCCTCGGAAGATCAACCCGGTTGGGGCAGCCCATGGGGGCGCGGTCGTCCGGGCTGGCACCTTGAGTGCTCCTGCATGATCGAAAAGCATCTGGGTGAAACGATAGATATCCATGGCGGCGGGCAGGACCTGATTTTCCCGCACCATGAAAATGAGATTGCGCAAAGCGAATGCTCGCACGGCAAACAGTTCGTGAACTATTGGATGCATAACGGCTACCTCACGGTGGACGGTGAGAAGATGTCCAAGTCTTTGGGTAACTTCCATACGGTGCATGACCTTGTGGCAGAGTTTCCGGGCGAGGCATTGCGCCTTAGCCTGTTGACGGCCCATTACCGCCAGCCGGTTGATTTCTCGCTCGATAGCACGCGCGAGCAAAAGCGCCGCCTGGACCGTTGGTACCGCCTGACAGACGGTGTTGAGGCTGCCTCTGATGTGCCTTCAAGCGTGATCGATGCGCTCGCGGATGATCTGAATACGCCGAAGGCGATCGCGGCCCTTGATGCACTTGCCGCACCTGAGACCGCAGCCGAGCTGAAGGCGGGCGCCCAGTTCATGGGCCTTCTGATGCAGGAGCCGAGCGACTGGTTCCAGAGCTTCTCTGATGAGCAAACTGCATGGATCGAGGCGAATACCGCCAAATATAACGAAGCCCGTGCAGCCAAGGATTTCGCGACTGCGGATGCCCTTCGTGATGAAGCCGCGGCCCTGGGCCTGGTGATCGAAGTGGGCCCGGACGGCGTGAAATGGCGCAAGGCTGACTGATGCCTGAGGTGACACAACAACCTGCCATCATTCTGGTACGGCCACAGCTTGGTGAGAATATCGGCAAGGCAGCGCGTGCGATGCTCAATTTCGGCCTGACGGAAATGCGCCTGGTGGCTCCGCGTGACGGGTGGCCCAACCCAGCTGCAGGCCCTGCCGCCGCCGGTGCGGATATCATTCTGGATCAGGCGAAGGTCTATGACACGGTCGAAGACGCTGTTTCTGACTGCAATCATGTGTATGCAGCAACAGTGCGTGACCGCGATATGCCGAAGCCGGTGGTTACTCCGCGTGAGATGGCGGCCCAGATGCACAGCCAGATCAAGGAAGGCGCCAAATCCGCAATTCTATTCGGGCCAGAGCGCTCAGGCCTCACCAATGATGACGTTGTGTTGGCAGATACGGTACTGACTGTGCCGGTCAACCCGGAATTCGGCAGTCTCAACCTGGCGCAGGCCGTGATACTGGCAGCCTATGAGTTCCATACATTTGCCGACCAAACCCCGGCTTATCAATCCGCCCATGAAGACCCGCTGGCCAACAAAGATGAACTGTTGGGCCTGATGGAGCACATGGAAAGAGAGCTTGAGAAAAAGGGTTATTTCCGGTCCGAAGGCCGCAGGAATCCCTTGCGTCGTACGCTTCGCAATCTGGTGCAGAATGCTGCGTTTTCGCGCCAGGAAGTCCATACCATGCGCGGCATCATCAAGTCGCTGTCACGACCAGTTCGGGACGACGATTAAGTCGTTCATCTGTCATACAGCGTTTCATTTGCTATAATAGTATGGCACAGAAGGTGCGTCTTTGAACAAGGAGGGCCTATGTCTGGGATTGGTGCAACACTTGCTGTGATGATGATGCTTTTTCAAGGCATTGACGATACAGGCACGGCTGTGGCCCGCCCCATTGGAGAAGTTCACCTGAACGAAACCTCAGGCAGCTATTTCCAAGTATTCGAATTCTATGGCAAGCCACCCCACACCTGGCGCCATGCAAAGCGCATGGTTCGCGGGTATCTTTACGAAGGCAGGGAAGGGCAGCTCGCCACCATCAAGGATGTGGAGACCCATTATTTCCTGTTGCTGAATTTTCCAATGATGCGAACAAGCGCCATGTGGATTGGATTGAGTGCGACCTGTAACGAAACCGCAGACCTGGCCTGGGTTGATGGTGCGAAACTGGCGGATCAGTCTTTCCGGGGGTTTGGCGATGGCGCGCTCAGGGATATCAGCCGTACTTGTCGCAGTCGTAAGGACAGCGGTATGGAAATCCCAATATTTTACGAACCTGACGCTTTCGGTGTACGCTGGCAAAAGGGCACGGATAGGCAGAATTTGACCTATATGATGGTCGAATTCCCAAAACCAGCGGACGCGGCGAGCGAAGAAGCAGAGCAGGAATAGCCTTCGCTAGTCCTGCAATAGTTTCGCCGCCATGGGCGCGAAATAGGTCAGAATGCCATTGGCGCCTGCGCGTTTGAAGGCCAGCAGCGATTCCATCATCACCGCGTCCTGATCCAACCAACCATTCTGGGCCGCGGCCATCAGCATCGCGTATTCACCCGATACTTGATAGGCATATGTGGGGACGCCGAAAATGTCTTTCACATCGCGCACGATATCAAGGTACGGCATGCCGGGTTTGACCATCACGCTGTCGGCGCCTTCAAGGATATCCTGTTCAACCTCCCGAAGGGCCTCGGCGCGGTTGGCTGGGTCCATCTGGTAGGTTTTCTTGTCGCCCTTCAGGGCCCCCTTGCTGCCAACGGCATCTCGGAACGGCCCATAGAAAGCAGACGCATATTTGGCGCTGTAGGCCATGATCTGCACTTGCTGGAAACCAGCTTTGTCCAATTCGCCGCGAATTGCACCGACACGGCCATCCATCATGTCGGAAGGCGCAATGATGTCAGCCCCGGCTTCAGCCTGGACCACCGCTTGCTGGACCAGAATGCCCACTGTTTCGTCATTCAGGATAACGCCGTCTTCCACAAGCCCGTCCTGGCCGTGGCTGGTATAGGGGTCTAGCGCCACATCGGCCATTAGGCCAATTTCCGGCACGGCGTCCTTGATGGCGCGCATAGCCGTGTTGATCAGATTGTCTGGGTTGAGGGCTTCGTCACCCCGTTCATCGCGCTTGCCCGTTGGCGTGTTCGGGAACAGTGCGATACAGGGAATGCCCATGTTGGCTGCTTCCTTGGCCGCATTCACTGCCGCATCAACAGACAGGCGGTTCACGCCGGGCATGGATGCCACCGGTTCTATCACGTCTTTCCCTTCACGGATAAATATCGGCCAAATCAGGTCGTCCACTGACAGATGGTTCTCCCGTACCATGCGGCGGGACCAATCTGTGGCGCGGGGGCGGCGGAGACGAGTGGAAGGAAAACGGGCAGTCATAAAGCGATCCTTGCTGAAATTTTCGCGCATCTTAGGCACGCTAACTTCTGTTTGTCACGGCTTGCTGTAAATTTGGTGTAATTTGTCGCATGGGGTGGCCATTCGTCCTTAAAATACTTCAAATTTTAGCATTAATAATCCGTTAGGACTTGTAGAGCAGATTGTTTTTAGTCAAGATTCACTAAAAATCTTCTCGAAAAGTCAGGCAAATACAATGAGCGGTTACGATTTTAACGATCCAAAGTTCCTATTTCTCGACATTCTGAGCCTTGTTGAGCGTCTTCACAGGCGACTTCTTGATGTTTTGAAGAACCATATGGAGCATATCGGCTGCAACGACCTGAACCCTGTTCAGGCCTTGCTTCTTCATAATATCGGTGAGAATGAAATGACTGCCGGTGAACTGAAGACTCGCGGTTATTATCAGGGTTCCAATGTTTCCTATAACCTTAAAAAGCTGGTGGAAATGGGATATCTGCGCCATGAACGGTCGGATTATGACCGTCGCGCGGTCCGCATTTCGCTGACCGATAAAGGGTATGAGATCCGGAAACTGATCGATGATCTCTACAAGCAGCACCTTGACGAGCTGATGCAGGACGACCTGATCAACCATGATGAGTTGAAAAATTTGCGGAAAAACCTGCGCAACCTTGAACGCTACTGGTCTGACAAGCTACACTTCGGTCTATAGAGCGTCGGACCAGGCAAAAAAGACTGGCCTTGCATTCGGGCCAGTCTATTTTTATATGCAGGTGCGACATTTTCGACGCTGGACGTTAAGCGCAGCATTGCGTTAAGAAGAGCGCGCCGATACAATTCGGATAGCTGCAAGCGAATGGACTGCCTGATGGATTATAAAAAGATCTTTGCTGACGCGATTGAAGCCGTACGCCAGGAAGGACGCTACCGCGTCTTTGCTGACATCTCGCGCGAGCGCGGCAATTTCCCAAGGGCGGTACGCCACGATGCCGGAGATAATGCCCGGGCGATCACCGTTTGGTGCTCGAACGACTATCTCGGCATGGGGCAGCATGAAACTGTGATCGGCGCCATGCACAAGGCGCTTGATGAGACAGGCGCAGGTGCAGGCGGCACACGCAACATCGCAGGCACAAACCATTACCATGTTCTGCTTGAGGAAGAGCTTGCGGACTTGCACGGCAAGGAAGCCGCGCTTCTCTTTACCTCTGGCTATATTTCCAATGAAGCGACCCTGTCGACGGTAGCCAAGCTGCTGCCGGGCTGCATTGTTTATTCTGACGAGATGAACCATGCATCCATGATCCAGGGCATCAGGAACAGTGGCGCGAAGAAACATATCTTCCGTCATAATGACCTTGAGCATCTCGAAGAACTTCTGGCAGCAAGCGACCCGTCTGCGCCGAAGTTGATAGCTTTTGAATCCGTCTATTCCATGGACGGTGACATCGCGCCGATTGGCAGGATCTGCGACTTGGCGGACAAATACGGCGCCATGACCTATCTGGACGAAGTGCATGCCGTGGGCCTTTATGGCAAGCGCGGCGGCGGTGTGTCTGAGCGTGACGGTGTTGCCGAGCGGCTAACCATCATCGAAGGCACGCTTGGCAAGGCGTTTGGTGTGATGGGTGGCTATATCACTGCCTCCAAGGCACTCGTGGATGTTGTTCGTAGCTATGCTTCGGGCTTTATTTTCACCACAGCGCTGAGCCCTGTTTTGGCGGCTGGCGCCTTGGCGAGTATTCGCCACCTGAAGGCCAGCAATGCAGAGCGTGAGCAGCATCAGGAACGGGCTGCGAAACTGAAGGCACTGTTGAAAGACGCCAACCTGCCGGTGATGGACAGCGAAAGCCACATCGTGCCGGTGTTCATTGGTGATCCGGTGTTGTGCAAGGATGTTTCAGACATTTTGCTGAATGAATTTGGCATTTATGTTCAACCGATCAATTACCCGACGGTCCCACGGGGGACTGAGCGCCTGCGTTTTACGCCAGGCCCGCTTCATGACGACAATGTTATGGAAGCCCTGGTGGCGGCTCTTAGCGAAGTTTGGGGGCGCCTGCATCTCAAGCGCGAGGTAGGCTGAAGGGGAAGGCCAGATGGCTTCGCCTGATAGTGTCATCGTTGAATTTGTCCGTGTTGGGAACTCCATACGCGTCAGTGCCGTTTGTACGCGCACGGGACGTGAGGTGCAGATTGTCGGCGATCCGCGTGCCAGCCAGAAAGAGCTGGAGGCCATCGCGGTCAGAAAGCTGCGCTATGTGATGGAACGTGACGCCAAAAAGGCAGAGGCACAAAAAAAGGGGCTGACCATATAGGTTGCCCCTTTGTTGGTTTTTTCTAGGCCAGATCTAGCGTTTCTTGCCCTTAACGCTTCTTCCCAAGGCCGATTTTCTTGGCGAATTCAGACCGTTTGGCGGCGTAATTTGGTGCCACCATGGGGTAGTCTACTGGCAGGCCCCATTTCGCGCGATACTCTTCCGGCGTCATGCCATAGCGGGTACGCAGGTACCGTTTCAGCATCTTAAGTTTCTTGCCGTCTTCAAGGCAGATAATATGGTCATTGGTGTATGACTTGTTCACCGGTACGGCCGGCTTCTGGCTGCTAGAGCCATTAGCGCCGGGTTGTCCACCAAGTCCCGTAAGGGTGGAATGCACTGTCTTGATAACTTCGGGCAGATCACCTGAATCAACTGTATTGTTGCTGACATAGGCTGCGACAATATCTGTCACAAGACCCAGCATCAGCTCGCCTGAATCGGTTGGAGTGTCAAAAGTCGACATTAATTCGTTGCTCCAATTTCTTAAGTTTTTCGAGCTTTTATTGCCGCATTTTGTTGGTGATTACAACATCAAATGGTTGTTCTTTCACAATTTATTTGTTAATAAACAGTTAACCATGATGCCGCCAAGTAATACTTCCGCTTAATTGTATAATTAGTGAATTTCATACATGCCGCTTGATGCGCGCTTGGGTTCCAGCCTTTTATATGATAATCAGGCCGCGTTTTCCCGACGCAGCTCTATGCTGCGAGCCCCTTTGACCTATGAGGCGTACAATGGCATCCGAGACAATTGCAATTGCTTGCGATCACGCAGGTTTTGACCTGAAAGAGTCCCTTAAAAAAGAGCTGACTGAGCGCGGCTTTGACGTGTTGGATTTGGGCACAAACGGCCCGGATTCTGTTGATTACCCAGATTTTGGCGTAGCCATGGGTGATGCGATCGCAGAAGGCAAGGTAAGACGGGGTGTGCTTGTATGTGGGTCCGGTATCGGAATATCCATCGCAGCCAACAGGAACCCCGCGGTGCGGGCTGCACTCTGCCAGAACGGATTGATGGCCAAGCTTAGCCGCCAACATAATGACGCCAACGTACTGGCGCTTGGTTCTCGCCTTATCGGTATTGAAACCGCAATTGACTGCCTCGATGCATTCCTGAATACAGCCTTTGAAGGCGGCCGCCACCAAAGGCGAGTCGACAAACTGGGCGCATAAAGCTAAACCCGACATACTTGTTTATCTATATTCGTAAGGGCCCACCAACGATGACTAGTTTTACCCAACCAGGTTTCTTTACTTCCCATCTGTCCGAAACCGATCCAGAACTTTTGAATTCCGTAACTGGCGAACTCGAGCGCCAGCAAGGTCAGATTGAACTGATCGCCTCTGAAAATATCGTCAGCCGTGCTGTACTTGAAGTCCAAGGCTCTGTTCTGACCAACAAATATGCGGAAGGGTATCCTGGCCGCCGCTATTATCAGGGCTGTCATCACGTGGATGTGGCAGAAAACCTTGCTATCGAACGTGCTAAGAAGCTGTTTGATGCAGGCTTCGTGAACGTGCAGCCACACTCTGGCGCGCAAGCGAACGGTGCGGTGATGCTGGCGCTGGCAAAGCCAGGCGACACCATCATGGGTATGAGCCTGGATGCCGGCGGCCACCTGACACATGGCGCAGCCCCGGCGCTTTCCGGTAAATGGTTCAATGCAGTTCAGTATGGCGTTCGCCGCGAAGACGCGCAGATCGATTATGATCAGGTTGCGGAAATGGCGCTTGAGCACAAGCCAAGCATCATTATCGCTGGCGGCTCGGCCTACCCACGCGTGATTGACTTCAAGCGCTTCCGCGAGATCGCCGACAGCGTCGACGCGCTGTTGATGGTCGATATGGCACACTTTGCCGGCCTTGTGGCTGGCGGTGTGCACCCGAACCCGCTTGAGTATGCTGATGTTGTAACCACAACGACCCACAAAACGCTGCGTGGCCCACGTGGCGGTATGATCCTTACCAACCGTGAGGATATTTCCAAGAAGATCAACTCTGCAGTATTCCCTGGCCTGCAGGGCGGCCCGCTGATGCATGTGATTGCTGCCAAGGCCGTGGCGTTCGGTGAAGCGCTGCGCCCTGAATTCAAGGAATACGCGGCGCAAGTGGTAAAGAATGCGAAAGTTCTGGCTGACAAACTGAAAGCCAATGGCTTTGATATCGTCTCTGGTGGCACCGATACGCACGTTGTGCTGGTTGACCTGCGTCCGAAGGGGCTGACGGGCAAGGCAGCTGACGAGGCGCTTGAGCGCGCTCACATGACCTGTAACAAGAATGGTGTTCCGTTTGATCCGGAGAAGCCGTTTATCACTTCAGGCATCCGTCTGGGGACGCCTGCGGGCACGACCCGCGGCTTCGGTGAAGAAGAGTTCGGGCAGATCGCTGACATGATTACGGAAGTGCTCGATGGTCTGGCTGCCAACCCTGAAAACAACGATGCAGCAGAAGCCGTAGCGCGCGATAAGGTCGCTGCCCTTTGTGCACGCTTCCCAATCTATAGTGAACTCGGATAAGCTTGATCACAAGATGGTGTGGGTGCATTATCCCCACACCATCACTGACCAAAATAAGATTCCAGGGGAGTAGGGGGCGTTATGCGTTGTCCGTTTTGTCAAAACGAAGACACTCAGGTTAAGGACAGCCGTCCGACAGACGACAAGTCTGCGATCCGGCGTCGGCGGTTCTGTCCAGCATGTGGGGCAAGGTTCACTACATTTGAGCGTGTTCAACTGCGTGAACTGACAGTAATCAAAAAGACTGGCCGGCGAGTGCCCTTTGAGCGCGCCAAGCTCGAACGCTCTCTTGATATCTCGTTGCGCAAACGTCCGGTTGATCCGGATCGGGTTGAACGGATGATCAATGGAATCGTACGCCGACTCGAATCAATGGGTGAGAACGAGATTGATTCGGGTGAAATTGGTCGTTTAGTCATGGAAGGGCTCGAGAGCCTCGATCAAGTCGCATATGTGCGTTACGCGTCCGTATACAGAAACTTCCGCGAAGCCTCGGATTTTGAAAAATTCCTGGGCAAGATGACTGGCACGGAAGACGAGGCCTTTTCCGAAGAACCCTGATAGGGAGGCTTGATTGGCGTCAGCATCACTTGATCAATCCTATATGAAGGCTGCGCTTGGGCTTGCCCGGCGTGGCCTTGGTAATGTTGCCCCCAATCCGGCTGTTGGCTGTATCCTGGTAAAAGATGGTTTGGTTGTTGGCCGTGGCTGGACCCAGCCGGGCGGTCGGCCGCATGCTGAAACTGTGGCGCTGGCGCAGGCTGGTGCCGCAGCAGAAGGCGCGACAGCCTATGTCACACTGGAGCCTTGTGCCCACCACGGTGAAACCGGCCCCTGTGCAGAGGCCTTGGTTGCGGCGGGCATCAGCCGCTGTGTGATTGCGGTTTCTGATCCCGATATGCGGGTTTCGGGAAAGGGCATAGCCATTCTCGCCAAAGCCGGTATCGAAACTGTGAACGGGGTTTGTGAAAAAGAAGCGGCTGAACTGAACCGCGGGTTTTTCTGGCGTGTCAGCCGTAATAGGCCGCTGTTCACACTGAAGATGGCCAGCAGCCTTGATGGTCGGATCGCCCTTGAAAACGGCGAAAGCAAGTGGATAACGGGGGTAGAAGCGCGGGCGTATGGCCATATGCTGCGCGCGCGCCATGACGGCATCCTCGTTGGGATAGGTACCGTTCTAGCTGACGATCCTTCGTTGGATTGCCGGTTGCCTGGATTGGAATTGCATTCGCCAGTGCCTATCGTGCTGGATACCGGATTGAGGCTGTCGCCATCGCACAAGTTGGCGGAATGGGCGTCTGTGCGCGGTACAATTCTTATCCATCAAGTGCGGGACGCTGCCAAAGAGAAGGCGCTTCAGGAAAAAGGCGTGGATACAGTCGCGGTTGATGACACCCGTGATCTTGAAGAGGTATCAGCTGTTTTGGCAGGGCGCGGCCTCACGAGGGTACTGGTTGAAGGTGGGGGGCAGGTGCATGCCTCTTTTCTGAAAGCAGGAATTGCCGACAGGGTCGAGCATTTCTGCGCTGGTAAAGCCATCGGTGCAGAGGGAAGGCCGGCAATTGGACCCCTTGGCCTTGCCAGCTTGGGGGATGCGCCCCATTTTAATCTTCATGCAATTCGGCATCTGGGGCCGGATATACTTGCATCATACGTTAAGGCGGAGTAACTCAGGCGCATGTTTACCGGAATTGTTACAGATGTAGGGCGCATTCGCGCCGTTGAAGGCGGCGCAGACAAACGCGTGACGCTTGAAACTGCCTTTGATATGTCCTCAGTGGACATTGGCGCCTCCATTGCCTGCGCGGGTGTTTGCCTGACGGTGGTGGATAAAGACAATGGCTGGTTTGCTGTCGACGTTTCCGCCGAAACGCTGAAGGTCACGAACCTGGGTGACTGGGCTGAGGGCACAGAAGTCAACCTTGAGCGTTCCCTGAAATTGGGCGACGAATTGGGCGGCCATATCGTGACCGGCCACGTGGACTGTACAGGCCAGATTGTGCGCTTTGACGAGTTGGGTGAGTCTGTGGTCATGGAGATTGCAATCCCGGCAGATCACGGCACGTTCGTAGCCCAGAAGGGAAGCATCACCATCGACGGCGCTTCGCTGACAGTCAACGCGGTCGCAGACGAAGGCGGTGTAACACGTTTCTCCATCAATTTGATCCCGCATACACAGGCGGTTACCAGCTTCAGGAACAGCAAGCTTGGGGACACCGTGAATGTGGAGTTTGATATTCTGGCGCGGTATGTAGCGCGCCTGCAAAGCAGAGGGTAAGACAGTGTCAGAGAGTTTCCTGTCACCAATTGAAGATGTCATTGAGGATGCGCGCAACGGGCGCATGTACATCCTGGTGGACGATGAAGACCGCGAAAACGAAGGTGACTTGATCATCCCGGCGCAGATGGCGACACCTGACGCGATCAATTTCATGGCCAAATATGGCCGCGGCCTGATTTGCCTGCCGATGACGCGTCAGCGCATCGAAGAGCTTAAGCTGCCGCAGATGAGTAATAACAACCAGGCGCGTAATCAGACTGCCTTCACTGTATCCATTGAGGCCAAGCAAGGTGTCACCACCGGTATTTCGGCGGCGGACCGGGCGCATACCATCTCCGTTGCCATCGATAGCTCCAAGGGCGCAGACGATCTTGCGACGCCTGGCCATGTGTTCCCACTGATGGCGCAGGATGGTGGCGTGCTGATGCGCGCAGGGCATACGGAAGCATCTGTCGATATTTCCCGTCTTGCAGGCCTCAACCCGTCTGCCGTGATCTGTGAGATCATGAAGGACGACGGCACCATGGCACGCCTGCCGGACCTGATCCCCTTTGCCAAGGAACATGGCCTGAAGGTTGCGACGATCCGAGACCTTATCGCTTACCGCCTCAGGAATGATGTGTTGGTGGAGCGGGCGTCCGAAAGCGATTTTGTCCGCCAGAGCGGCAAAAAGTGGAAAGTGCTGGTTTATCGCTCCACGGCTGACACGCGCGAGACTGTAGCGCTGGTTCTGGGCGATATCGATGGGAGCAAACCGACACCCGTTCGGATGCATGCCCTCAACCCGTTTGAAGACCTTCTGGGCATGGACCATCCCCGTAGCGGCCAGCTACAGCGCGCCATGAATGCGATTGAGGACGACGGCCAAGGCGTGGTCGTTTTGTTCCCGGGACAAATTGCCATTCGTCCGTCGCAGTTGCTGGAAGGCACGCCGCCAGAGGAAGACGGCAAGGAGCGGGCGCTCAAGGATATCGGGCTGGGCTCGCAGATCCTGCTCGATATCGGCGTTCGTCACATGATTCTCTATTCCAACAGCCCGAACCACTATGTTGGTCTTGATGGCTACGGCCTGGATATCGTAGAACAGCGGAAAATTCCCGACGCCGAATAGTTGGCGCCAAAGATATTATTTAGCCGCATGTCCCCGGACCTGTCGGCCCTTCCAAGGATAAAACAGATGGCGAAGCCTCATATTCTGATTGTCGAAGCGAAATTTTACGCGGACCTCGCCGACGAGTTGGCGGCTGGCGCCATCGAAGCCATTGAGGCTGCTGATTGCACCTGGGACCGCTATGACGTGCCGGGAGCGCTGGAAATTCCGGCGGCAATCAAGTTTGCCCATGCCGGCGAAAAGGCGCATTTCGACGGCTATGTTGCCCTCGGCTGTGTGATCCGCGGTGAGACCACGCATTATGATTATGTCTGCGGTGAAAGTGCGCGCGGTTTGATGGACCTGACACTCAGGGAAAATCTGGCCATCGGTAACGGCATTCTGACCGTTGAGGATTGGGACCAGGCATGGGCGCGGGCGAAACGCGACCAGAAGAATAAAGGGGCAGGGGCGGCTCAAGCTGCACTTGCCATGATCGGACTGAAGCAGAGTTTTGGAGTAGAATAATGTCCGCAGGATCAAGAACACCAAAGGTTGGCGGCCCACGCAGCGCAGCACGTCTTGCGGCCGTTCAGGCCCTTTACCAGCTGGACATGTCTGACGAGCCAAAGGCCAAGATGGTGGTGGAAGAATATGTCAATCACCGGCTGGGCCAGGAAATTGAAGGCGACCAGTATGTGGCCGCTGACGCCAATCTGTTTAGCGATGTGGTGCTTGGGGCGTGGGAACGCCGCGAGGAAATCGACGAGACGCTCAAAGGTTGCCTGTCATCCGATTGGCCGCTTGACCGCCTTGAAAAGCTGATTCACGCGATCTTCCGCGCCGGCGGGTACGAGCTTGTTGCGCGCCCCGATGTGCCGACCGCGGTGATCATCAACGAATATGTCGATGTGGCGCACGGTTTCTATGAGCGTACAGAAGCCTCTTTCGTGAACGGCGTGCTGGACAAATTTGCCAAAGCCGTACGCACCTAGCGTGTGCCCCGGCAGAAGGCGGAGAGCTAATGGCCGGAGAGTTTGATCTTATCGCAACCTATTTTCGACCGCTGGCCGGGCCCGAGGGGCTGGGGCTGGTGGATGACGCCGCATGTGTAACGGTGTCAGGTGGGGCTGACCTTATTGTCACGAAGGACCTGATTGTCGAAGGCGTTCATTTTATTGGCGACGAACCGGCACAGGACATTGCCTGGAAAGCGCTGGCAGTCAATTTGTCGGACCTCGCGGCCAAAGGGGCCGCACCAAGCCTTTATTTTCTGGGGCTGAGCCTGCCTGCAGACCGGCCGGAAGCCTGGGTGGCGGAGTTCGCTTCTGGGCTTCGGGCATGCCAGGACGCTTTTGGTGTCCGCCTCGCGGGCGGTGACACAACAGCCAGCAGAAGCGGCGTGACGATCAGCATCACAGCGATGGGTTCCTTGCCGTCCGGAACAATGATTACCCGGTCCGGTGCGACCGTTGGTAACGACATTTACGTTTCCGGCAGCCTTGGCGATGCTGCTCTTGGGCTGAAGATGGTGCAGGGCGACCTGGATTGCGCCCCAGCCCTCAGGGATCGATACCTGCGCCCCATGCCGCGTGTTGGCCTTGGGCAGATGCTGCGGGGTGTGGCGAGTGCATGCGCCGACGTATCTGATGGCCTTCTGGCCGACCTTGGGCATATCTGCGCTGCGTCGGGAGTTGGCGCTCGGGTTGACCAAGTCTGTCTGCCGCTTTCAGGTGATGCTGCAACACTTGTGGGCCGGGATTCCGCGTTGTGGCCCTGTGTTTACTCGGGCGGGGATGATTATGAACTGGTGTTCACTGCGCCGCGCGAACAGGCTGAGCATTTGGTGCGGATTGCGAGGGACTGCGATGTTCCCCTTATGCGCATTGGTGTGATTGAGGCAGGCAATGAGTGCCATCTTGTTGATCCGGAAGGCAATCTGGTGCAGTCTGCCCATCAAGGATATCAACATTTTCGATAACAGGACCGAGGGTTTAGTCAATGTCGCAAGATGACGTGTCGATGGATTCAGGCTCAAGTTCGGGCAAATTGTTTCTGCTTCTTGGGCTTTTAGGCGGTATCGCAATCGGGGGCGGTCTTGGCTTTTATTATTTCAAAACCATGGTCCCGGAAGGTGAGGAACAGGTCGTAGAAAAGAAAAAGCCCAAGGGCCCTATGCAGACAATAGGGTTTGAGCGCATTGCGGTGCCAATCTACCTCAAGAGCCAGAATACAACGCGGTTTGTTGGCAATTATTTTGTTGATCTGGCCGTACAAGTATACGGCAACGAGAACCAGATACTGGTTAAACGGTCGCAGCCCCAGTTGCAGCATGCCTTCATCTCTGCCATTAGCCAGAGTGACCTGATGCGCGAGGACTCACCACTGCAGCTGGACCACGACAAGGTCGCAGCTGTCCTGAAGAAAAAGGCTGCTGAAGTTGTCGGCCCGGGTGTTGTGGAAAATATCTCTATTCTGAATACCATGCGCCTGTCGCAATAAACGGCGGGAAAGCGGGAAATATGAAAGGCGCTGCGGTTTTGCGGCGCCTTCTGCATTTTTAGATGGTTGAAACTATCGAAAATGCTTCCTAAGGTAATTACCGACCAACCTGTTGTCAGGAGTTTTAGGGGTTTGTCTACTAGAATGAATGAGCAGGGCGGACATGTGGGGAGTATCTCTGCCCGATAAGCTCAACACTACTTGGGTTTGGTTCAAGGGAGGGAGTTTCCCATGGAAGTATTGTACGCCGCGATTGCATGCGGCGTTGCTGCCGTTCTGTACGGCATTGTAACGCGTCAGTCTATTCTATCATCCAGTGCAGGCAGTGAGAAAATGCAGGAGATCGCCGGGGCCATCCAGGCTGGCGCTCAGGCATATCTCAACCGTCAGTATCGCACCATCGCCATGGTTGGCGTTGTCGTGGCGATTGGGCTGTATCTGGCTCTCGGCCATCTGGCCGCAGCTGGTTTCCTTATCGGCGCCATTCTATCTGGCGTGGCAGGCTACATCGGCATGCTGATTTCCGTTAAGGCGAACGTGCGCACCACTGAGGCCGCGAGCAACAGCCTGCAGGCCGGCCTGACCATCGCTTTCCGCTCCGGTGCTGTAACAGGCATGCTGGTTGCGGGCCTCGCGCTTCTGGCGGTCGCTGGCTATTATTATATCCTGATTGGGCCGCTTGGTATTGAAGCCACAGACCGTGCTGTGATCGATGCTCTGGTGTCGCTCGGCTTTGGGGCGTCATTGATTTCCATTTTCGCCCGTCTGGGTGGCGGTATCTTTACCAAAGGCGCCGATGTGGGCGCTGACCTGGTTGGTAAAGTGGAAGCCGGTATCCCGGAAGACGATCCGCGGAACCCAGCGGTTATCGCAGATAACGTGGGGGACAATGTTGGTGACTGTGCCGGTATGGCAGCGGACCTTTTTGAAACTTACGTTGTAACTATCGGTGCCACCATGGTGCTGTCCGCACTCTTCCTGAAGATGGGTGCCGCAGACATTATGCAGCTTCCGCTCATCATTGGTGGCGGGTGCATCCTGACATCGATCATCGGCACCTATTTCGTGAAGCTGGGTAAGTCGCAGTCCATCATGGGTGCGCTTTATAAGGGCTTCATCGTGACGGCTGTGTTGTCGGCGATTGTAATGTGGTTCGCGATGGATTGGGCGCTCGGCGACATGGAGCGTACTTTCACGACTTCCGCGGCCACCTTCACCGGTCGTGACCTATACTATTGCGGACTGGTCGGGCTTATCGTGACCGGGGTGATCATCTGGATTACAGAATATTATACGGGTACGGATTATCGTCCTGTGCGGTCGATCGCGAAGTCATCCGAAACCGGCCACGGCACCAACGTGATCCAGGGGCTTGCTATTTCCCTTGAGTCCACGGCGCTGCCAACTCTGGTGATCTGTGCAGGCATCATCGTTGCCTACCAGCTGGCGGGCATCCTTGGCCTTGGTTTTGCTGCAACGGCGATGTTGGCGCTTGCGGGTATGGTTGTCGCTCTGGACGCCTATGGCCCCGTTACCGACAACGCTGGCGGCATTGCCGAAATGGCTGGTCTTGACGAGACAGTTCGGGGCCGGACTGATGCGCTTGACGCCGTGGGCAACACCACCAAGGCTGTAACCAAGGGCTATGCTATCGGTTCTGCAGGCCTTGCCGCGCTTGTGCTGTTCGGTGCCTACACGGCTGACCTCAACACATACTTCTCGGACGTTACGGTCGATTTCGGCCTGTCTAACCCGTATGTGGTTGTAGGGCTCTTCCTGGGCGCTATGCTGCCGTATCTCTTCGGTGCAATGGGCATGACGGCAGTTGGTCGTGCCGGTGGTGCAGTGGTAGAGGAAGTGCGCGAGCAGTTCCGCAACAACCCTGGCATCATGGAAGGTACGTCCAAGCCGGATTATGCACGCTCCGTTGACCTGCTGACTAAAGCAGCGATCAAGGAGATGATCATTCCAAGCCTGCTGCCAGTTGCAGCACCAGTGATTACCTATTTCCTGATCAATGCCATTGCAGGGCAGGCGGCTGCATTTGCAGCTCTTGGCGCCCTTCTTCTGGGCGTGATCGTTGGCGGCCTCTTTGTGGCACTGTCCATGACCGCCGGTGGTGGCGCATGGGATAACGCCAAGAAGTACATTGAGGACGGTAATCACGGCGGTAAGGGTTCTGAGGCTCACAAGGCTGCAGTAACCGGCGATACTGTCGGCGATCCATACAAGGATACCGCTGGCCCAGCTGTGAACCCAATGATCAAGATCACCAACATCGTTGCACTTCTGCTGTTGGCCATGCTGGCCCACTAGAAGGATTTGTGATCCGAAAACAGAAAGCCCCGGCATTGCCGGGGCTTATACATTGAGAGGCACGAAGATTTGTTATGATCTTCGTGCCTCTTTGATTTTGAACAGGGGGTGGCCACCCCC
>NZ_JBHSCR010000036.1:0-156247 GCF_042651265.1 Kordiimonas lipolytica
GAACTGCCAGAAGGCACCGAAATGGTAATGCCTGGTGACAACGTGAACCTGACTGTTGAGCTGATCGCTCCGATCGCCATGGACGAAGGCCTCCGCTTCGCAATCCGCGAAGGTGGCCGTACCGTTGGCGCCGGCGTTGTAGCTAAAATCATCGCGTAATTTAATCACGGCGCCGGGCCTTGTTCCGGCGCCACTGTTAAGGTGTTAGATCAATGGAAGCGCAAAATATTCGCATCCGCCTGAAGGCTTTTGACCACCGTGTGCTTGACCAAGCAACCGGTGAAATCGCCAACACGGCTAAGCGTACGGGCGCCATGGTTCGCGGGCCTATCCCGATGCCAACCAGGATCGAAAAATTCACGGTACTGCGTGGCCCACACGTAAACAAAAAGTCTCGTGAACAATTCGAAATGCGTACCCACAAACGCTTGCTCGACATTGTCGACCCAACTCCACAGACCGTAGACGCGCTGATGAAGCTCGACCTCGCTGCTGGCGTTGATGTTGAAATCAAACTGCAAGGATAAGACCCATGCGTACTGGTTTGATTGCAAAAAAGCTTGGTATGACTCGCGTATTTAACGACGCCGGTCACCACGTGCCTGTAACTGTCCTGCAGCTCGACGGCTGTCAGGTTGTTGCCCAGCGCACGATTGAGAAAGACGGTTACACCGCTCTGCAACTTGGTGCGGGTTCCCGTAAAGTAAAGAACGTTTCGAAGGCACAGCGTGGCCACTTCGCGAAAGCAGAAGTTGAGCCAAAAGCGAAACTCGCTGAGTTCCGTGTTGCCGCTGATGCGCTCGTTGAAGTTGGTGCTGAACTGACTGCAGATCACTTCCTGGTAGGCCAGCGCGTTGACGTTGTTGGCACGTCCAAGGGTAAGGGTTTTGCTGGTGCGATGAAGCGTCACAACTTCGGCGGTCTGCGTGCCTCCCACGGTGTATCCATCTCCCACCGTTCACACGGTTCCACGGGTCAGTGTCAAGACCCAGGCCGCGTGTTCAAGGGCAAGAAGATGGCTGGTCACCTTGGTGATGTCCGCAAAACTGTGCAGAGCCTTGAAATTGTTGAAACGCGGGTTGATGAAGGCCTCATCCTCGTTAAAGGCGGTATCCCTGGTTCCAAAGAGGGCTGGGTACTGATCTCTGACGCTGCGAAGAAGGCTGCTCCGGAAGGTCTGCCGATGCCGGCTGCATTCCGCGCCCCTGCGAAAGCAGAAGCTCCTGCTGCTGAGGCTCCGGCTGAAGCACCAGCAGAAGCGCCTGCAGAAGCTAACGAGGAATAAGCGTCATGAAGACGAACGTCCTTACATTAGACGCCAAGAAAGCCGGCGACATCGAACTCGATGAGGCTATCTTCGGTGTGACTGCACGTGCAGACATCCTGCACCGTGTGGTGAACTGGCAGCTTGCCAAGCGCCGGGCCGGTACTCACGCTGTGAAGTTCCGTTCCGACATCGCTCGCACTGGTAAAAAGTGGGGCCGCCAAAAAGGTGGTGGTACCGCTCGTCACGGCGACCGTCGCTCCAACATCTTCATCGGTGGTGGTCGCGCTTTCGGTCCTGTTGTGCGCGATCATGGCTTCGATCTGCCGAAAAAAATCCGCAAGCTCGGCCTCAAATCGGCTCTGTCCGCTAAACAAGCAGACGGCAAGCTGATCGTGGTTGATGTTGCTGAACTGAAGGAAGGCAAGACGAAAGAACTGGCAGCCAAGCTCGAGAAGCTCGGCCTTGCTAATGCTCTGTTCGTTGACGGTGCTGAAGTGAATGAAAACTTCAAGCGCGCCGTTGCCAACATTCCGAATGTTGATGTGCTGCCAAGCCAAGGTGCGAACGTGTACGACATCCTGCGTCGTGACACGCTGGTTCTCACCAAAGCTGCAGTCGCCAAACTCGAGGAGAGGCTCAAATGAGCATGGTCAAGCATTATGACGTGATCAAGAGCCCTGTAATCACCGAAAAGGCGACTCTCGGCTCTGAAAACAACCAAGTAACCTTCAAGGTTGCGATCGATGCTACTAAGCCAGAGATCAAAGCCGCTGTCGAAGCTCTCTTCGACGTGAAGGTGAAGAAGGTCAATACGCTGCGCCAAGAAGGCAAGGTAAAACGTTTCCGTGGTGTAACCGGCAAGCGCGCCGAATACAAAAAAGCCATGGTAACGCTTGCTGAAGGTAACAGTATTGACGTGACAACGGGGGTTTAACCGATGGCACTCAAGCAATATAAACCGGTGACCCCGGGCCAGCGTGGCCTCGTTCTTGTTGACCGTGACGGTCTGCACAAGGGCAAGCCTGTAAAAGCGCTGACCGAAGGTCTCACCAAATCCGGTGGCCGCAACAACAAAGGCCGCATCACTGCCCGTCGCATTGGTGGTGGTCACAAGCGCTCTTACCGGATCATCGACTTCAAACGGACGAAATGGGACGTTCCAGCAACTGTTGAGCGTCTTGAATACGATCCTAACCGGACCGCATTTATCGCCCTGATCAAATATGAAGATGGTGAACTGTCTTACATCATCGCGCCACAGCGCCTCGCCCCTGGCGACACTGTGATTGCCGGTGACAAAGTAGACGTGAAACCAGGCAACGTGATGCCGCTCGCCAACATGCCAATCGGTACCATCATCCACAATGTGGAGATGAAGAAAGGCAAAGGCGGCCAGATCGCTCGTTCCGCTGGTGCATATGCCCAGCTGATCGGTCGTGACCGCGGTTACGCACAGCTCCGTCTGTCTTCGGGTGAAGTACGCGTGGTACGCGGCGAGTGTGTCGCAACCGTTGGCGCTGTATCCAACCCTGATAATCAAAACACGAAGCTCGCTAAAGCGGGCCGGAACCGTTGGTTGGGCAAACGCCCAAGCGTTCGTGGTGTTGCCATGAACCCGGTTGATCACCCACATGGTGGTGGTGAAGGCCGTACTTCCGGTGGTCGTCACCCAGTGACGCCATGGGGTAAACCAACGAAAGGTAAGAAGACTCGGTCTAACAAAGAGACTGACAAGCTTATCATCCGGTCGCGCCACGAGCGCAAGAAACGCTAAGGAGTCCTGAATATGGCACGCTCTGTATGGAAAGGCCCTTTCGTTGACATGCACCTTCTCAAGAAGGTGGAAGGCGCCCTGGAAAGCGGCAAAACGGCTGCAGTAATTCAGACCTGGTCTCGCCGGTCTACAATTCTGCCGAACTTCGTTGGCCTGACCTTCAATGTCTACAATGGGCAAAAGTTCATTCCGGTTTATGTGACCGAAGACATGGTTGGTCACAAGCTGGGTGAATTCGCTCCAACGCGGACCTACTACGGTCACGCTGCGGACAAGAAAGCGAAGAGGAAATAACTGTGGGTAAGCAATCTGCAAAACGCCGTTTGGCGGATAACGAAGCAGTAGCAACCGCTACAATGCTTCGCGGCTCGCCACAGAAACTCAACCTCGTGGCGCAGTCAATTCGTGGTATGAAAGTGGAAAAAGCTCTGGCAAGCCTGAGCTTCAACCGCCGCCGCACCGCGATCGACGTAAAGAAAGTTCTGCAGTCTGCAATCGCAAACGCAGAAAACAACCACAACCTGGATGTGGACAGCCTCGTTGTTGCTGAAGCAACTGTGGGCAAGGCACTGACGATGAAGCGTTTCCGTGCCCGTGCTCGTGGTCGCGTAGGCAAGATCGTTAAGCCGTTCAGCCGCCTGCGCATCGTTGTGCGCGAAGTAGAGGAGACTGCATAATGGGTCAGAAAGTAAGCCCTGTTGGTCTGCGCCTGGGTGTGAACCGCACCTGGGATTCGCGCTGGTACGCCGAAGGCGAAGAATACGGCTCGATGCTGCATGAAGACCTGAAAATCCGTGAGTTCGTAACCAAAGAACTGTCGCAAGCCGGCATTTCCAAAGTTGTGATCGAGCGTCCGGCGAAAAAATGCCGCGTGACCATCTACTCGGCTCGTCCGGGTGTGATCATCGGTAAAAAAGGCGCCGACATTGAGAAGCTCCGCCGCAAGGTAGCCAACTTCACATCTGCTGAAGTGAGCCTGAACATTGTCGAAGTCCGCAAGCCGGAAATTGATGCGAAACTGATCGCCGACAACATTGCACAACAGCTGGAGCGTCGTGTTGCGTTCCGTCGTGCGATGAAGCGTGCGGTACAAAGCGCAATTCGTCTTGGTGCCGGTGGTATCCGGATCAACTGTGCCGGCCGTCTTGGCGGTGCAGAGATCGCACGGACCGAATGGTACCGCGAAGGCCGCGTGCCGCTGCACACTCTGCGTGCTGACATCGACTACGGTGTAGCTGAAGCCCTGACTGCCTACGGCATCTGCGGCATCAAAGTATGGGTGTACAAAGGCGACATCATGGAACACGACCCGATGGCTCATGAACGCCGTGCTAACGAAGTTCAAAGCCAAGGAGGCCCGTCCCGCCGCTAGGCTGGGACGGCTAGAGTAGGAGCGACAAGCGATGTTGCAACCGAAGCGTACTAAGTTCCGCAAAATGCACAAAGGCCGTATCCACGGCTCTGCCCCAGGCGGAACGTCATTGAACTTTGGTCAGTTTGGTCTCAAAGCGACCACTCCTGGCCGTGTAACGGCTCGTCAAATCGAGGCAGCCCGCCGTGCCATGAACCGCCACATGAAGCGTTCTGGTAAAGTCTGGATCCGTATCTTCCCTGATACTCCAGTAACGGCTAAGCCTGCCGAGGTTCGGATGGGTAAAGGTAAAGGCTCTGTCGATCGTTGGGTGGCCAAGGTTAAACCTGGTCGCATCATGTTCGAGATCGACGGCGTCTCTGAAGAACTGGCCCGCGGTGCATTTGAGCGCGCAGCTGCAAAGCTCGCTGTTCAGACTCGCATCGTGGAACGGATGCATTAAGAGCTAACGGAGAAAAATGATGAAGGCAGCTGATCTTCGCCAAAAGTCGCAAGACGAGCTCCGTAAAGAGCTCGAAGACCTGAAAAAAGAGCAGCTTAATCTGCGCTTTCAGGCGGCGTCTGGCCAACTCGAAAACACGGCTCGCGTACGCGAGATCCGTCGCGACGTAGCCCGGATCAAGACGATCCTGGGCCAGTCGGCTGAGGCGTAAGGAGTAAACCCATGCCAAAGCGTATTTTGCAAGGAACTGTGGTAAGCAACAAGGGCGACAAAACCGTTGTTGTAAAAGTAGAACGTCGGATTAAGCATCCTTTGCTTGACAAAATTATTCGACGCTCTAAGAAGTACCACGCTCACGATGAGAGCAACGAAATTCAGGTTGGGGAGACAGTCCGCATTGAGGAGTGTCGTCCTATTTCGAAACTGAAGACCTGGCGTGTAGTAGGTGGTGAGGCTTAGGCCTCACCTTCTTGCTATTCGTCGGCAATAACAAAGGGTGTAACCCATGATTCAGATGCAAACCAACCTCGACGTGGCCGATAACTCCGGGGCCAAGAGGGTGCAGTGCATTAAAGTGCTTGGTGGTTCCAAGCGCAAAACCGCTGGAGTAGGCGACATTATTGTCGTCTCCGTAAAGGAAGCGATCCCACGGGGTCGTGTTAAGAAAGGTGACGTGCATCGCGCCGTCATCGTTCGTACTGCTAAAGAAGTTCGCCGTAACGATGGCACTGCCATCCGTTTCGACCGCAACGCAGCAGTACTTGTAAACAAGAACCATGAGCCGATCGGTACCCGTATTTTTGGCCCGGTCGTGCGTGAACTGCGTGCAAAGAAGCATATGAAAATCATCTCGCTTGCACCGGAGGTACTCTAAATGGCCGCGAAACTTAAAAAAGGTGACAAGGTCGTTGTGATTGCCGGTAAAGACAAAGGCAAGCGCGGCGAAATCACGTCCGTTCTCCCTAAAGAAGGTCGTGCATTTGTTTCGGGTGTAAACCTGATCAAGAAGCACAATCGTCCTACTCAGGCGAGTGCAGGCGGTATTGAGACGAAAGAAGCGGCTATTCAGCTCTCCAATCTGATGATTGAAGATCCGAAAGACGGCGCTCCTTCTCGTGTTGGTTTCAAAGTTCTCGAAGACGGTCGCAAGGTTCGCTTTGCGAAGAAGTCCGGGGAGGTGATCGATGGCTAAAGCAACTAAGGCAATGCCACGTCTTCGTACAATGTATGAAGAAAAAGTACGTGCTTCCCTGCAGGAGCAGTTCGGCTACAAAAACCCGATGCAGGTTCCAAAGCTCGACAAAGTTGTCATCAACGTAGGTGTTGGTGAAGCTGTTGCCGACAAGAAAAAGATCGACAAGGTTGTTGACGAGATCACAGCCATCGCTGGTCAGAAGCCTGTTGTTACGAAAGCTCGCAAGTCCATCGCAGGTTTCAAACTGCGTGAAGGCATGCCTCTTGGCGTGAAAGTGACTCTGCGTAGCGAACGTATGTACGAGTTTCTTGATCGTCTGATCACCATTGCAATGCCACGTATTCGTGACTTCCAGGGCGTAAACCCGAAGTCTTTCGACGGCCGCGGCAACTACGCAATGGGCCTGAAGGAACAAATCGTCTTCCCAGAAGTTGACTACGACAAAGTAGATCAGGTTCGCGGGATGGACATTATCATCTGCACCACGGCTCAAAACGATGAGGAAGCGCGTGCGCTTCTCGCCGGTTTTGACATGCCGTTTAAGAAATAACGGCAGCCGAAGGAGGGTTTTGATATGGCTAAGAAAAGTGCCATGAACAAGAACGCACGGCGGGAAAAGCTGGTAGAGAAGTATGCTGCCAAGCGCGCTGAGCTTAAGGCTAAAGTCTATGACAAGAGCCTGGGCGAAGACGAGCGCTGGCTTGCTGCACTCCAGCTCGCTAAACTGCCACGTAACGGCGCTAAGACGCGTCTTCGCAATCGTTGCGAAGTAACGGGTCGCCCACGTGGTTACTACCGTAAATTCAAGATGTCCCGTATCGCGCTGCGTGAGCTTGGCTCCGCTGCGAAGATCCCGGGCGTCGTTAAATCCAGTTGGTAAGGGGATAGGCTCATGTCGATGACAGATCCGATCGGCGATATGCTGACCCGTATCCGCAACGGTCTGCAAGCTCGCAAATCCGTTGTATCCACGCCAGCCTCCAAGACGCGTCAGCGCATCTTGGACGTGCTTCAGCGTGAAGGTTACATTCGCGGCTACTCGCGTGAAGAAGGTGAAGGCAACAAAGCCTCCATCTCCATCGAGCTCAAGTATCACGAAGGCGAACCGGTTATCCGCACGATCAATCGTGTGTCCAAACCAGGTCGTCGCGTCTATAGCTCAGTTCGTGACTTGCCACGTGTTCACAACGGCCTTGGTATTTCGATCGTTTCCACACCGAAAGGTGTGCTTTCCGACGCTGAAGCGCGGGAAAGCAATGTGGGCGGCGAAATTCTTTGCACCGTATTCTAAGGAAGGGAAGAAGACATGTCCCGTATCGGTAAAAAGCCAGTGGCGATCCCGTCCGGCGTGACCGTTTCCTTGAACGGCGCGGACCTGACGGTTAAAGGCCCTAAAGGCGAACTCGCAATGACTTTCGTTCCTGAGGTAATCGTTGCCCAGAACGACGACGGCATCGCAGTAACGCCAGTTAACGAAACCAAGCGTGCTCGCTCCATGTGGGGTATGCAGCGCACGATGGTTGCCAACATGATCGAAGGTGTAACCGACGGCTTCACCAAGAAGCTTGAGATCACCGGTGTTGGTTACCGTGCTGCTATGAAGGGTTCTGCCCTTAACCTGCAGCTTGGCTACAGCCACGATATTGATTTCCCGGTTCCAGCAGGCATCAAGATTGAGACGCCTGATCAGACCACGATCATTATCTCCGGCATCGACAAACAACAAGTCGGTGAAACTGCAGCCAAGATTCGCGAATTCCGTAAGCCTGAGCCATACAAAGGCAAGGGTATCAAGTACGCAGGCGAATATATCTTCCGCAAGGAAGGTAAGAAGAAGTAATGGGTGGCACGAATGGCTTCTAATAATACATTTGAACGGCGCCGCCAGCGCAACCGCACCGCGCTTAAGAAGCGCGCAGGCGGTCGGCCGCGTCTTTCTATTCACCGTACTAACCAGCATATCTATGCGCAGATTATCGACGATGTGAAAGGTGCAACTCTTGCAGCTGCCTCCACCGTTGAGAAGGACCTGCGTGAAGATTCGTCCAAGAATATCGAGGGCGCTTCCAAAGTTGGTAAGTTGATTGCCGAGCGAGCCAAAGCTGCGGGCGTCAAATCAGTGGTCTTCGACCGTGGTGGTTTCATCTACCATGGCCGTGTGAAGGCTCTTGCTGAGGCGGCGCGCGAAGGCGGCTTGGAATTCTAAGAAAAGTATAGAAAGGAAATCCAATGGCACGCCCAGAACGCAATCGCGAAGAAAGCGAACTGATTGAGAAATTGGTTCACATTAACCGCGTAGCCAAAGTTGTTAAAGGTGGTCGTCGGTTTGGTTTCGCCGCTCTCGTAGTGGTTGGTGACCAACGTGGCCGTGTAGGTTTCGGTAATGGTAAGGCCCGTGAGGTTCCTGAAGCCATCCGGAAGGCAACTGAAGCTGCTAAGAAAAACATGATCCGTGTACCGCTGCGCGAAGGCCGCACGCTGCACCACGACATCAAGGGCCGTTGGGGCGCTGGTCGGGTACTGCTGCGTACTGCTCAAGCTGGTACGGGTATCATCGCAGGTGGTCCGATGCGCGCAGTGTTTGAAGCACTCGGCGTACAGGACGTGGTAACTAAATCGCAGGGCTCTTCGAACCCGTACAACATGGTACGCGCTACGATCGATGCTCTGACGAAGCAGAACTCGCCACGTCAGGTCGCAGCGGCCCGCGGCAAGAAGGTAGCTGACATCGTAGCTCGTCGTGGCGACATCAAAGTCGTTGACGGTGCTGATGACGCTGCTGACGAAGCTCAAGCGGAGTAATGATCAATGGCTGCGAAGAAAAAGACTATTAAAGTTACCCAGATTGGTAGCCCAATCCGCCGCCAAGCTGACCAGCGCCAGACGCTGGTGGGCCTGGGTCTTAATAAAATGCACAAAACGCGTGAGCTCGAGGATACTCCTGCTGTACGCGGCATGATCAACAAGGTGCACCACCTGGTGCGCGTTGAAGATTAAGCCGGCGCGTTCGGAGAAGACTGATGAAAATCAACGAACTTCGTGACAACCCAGGCGCTCGCAAATCTGCAACGCGTGTGGGTCGTGGTATCGGTTCCGGCAAAGGTAAAACCGCCGGTTCTGGTCACAAAGGCCAAAAAGCCCGGTCTGGTGTAGCTATCAACGGCTTCGAAGGCGGTCAGATGCCAATCTACCGTCGTCTGCCGAAGCGTGGCTTCACCAGCATGAACCGGAAAGACTTCCAGATTCTCAACCTCGGCCGTCTGCAGAAGGCGATCGACGACAAGAAACTGGACGCCAAGAAGCCAATCACTGTCGAAACCCTGGTGGAAGCCGGTGTTGTTGGCAAGGTTATCGACGGCGTACGTCTGCTGGCTAAAGGCGAACTGAAAGCCAAGGTCGACATCACAGTAACTGGCGCATCCAAAGGTGCGGTAGAAGCTGTTGAAAAGGCTGGCGGCAAGGTTACCGTCGCTTAAAGCAAAAGCGTAGGCCGAGATATAAAAACAGATCAAGGGGCTTGGAGTATTTATGGCATCCGCTGCGGAACAATTGGCGTCCAATATTAGTTTGGCATCAATCGGCAAAGCCGAAGAGCTTAAAAAACGAATTTGGTTCGCCCTGGGTGCACTTATTGTGTACCGACTGTGTAGCTATATCCCCCTTCCAGGGTTGGATTCCGATGCAGTAGCAAATATGTTCGCGCAGATGGGTAGCGGCATGCTGGATATGGTGAATACCTTCTCCGGCGGCGCACTCCAACGCACCTCGATCATCATGTTGGGCATTATGCCCTATATCTCGGCCTCCATTATTATGCAGCTCCTCACCACCATGAGCCCGACACTGGCTCAGTGGAAAAAGGAAGGGGAGCAGGGTCGCCGGAAAATCAACCAATATACGCGTTATGGCACTGTGCTGCTGACCGTGGTGCAGGGCTATGCCATTGCAACCGGCCTTGAAAGCCAGCCGGGCGTTGTGGTTGACCCAGGCTTCTTCTTCCGCATGACAACGGTGATCACCCTTGTCGGCGGTACCATGTTCCTGATGTGGCTTGGTGAGCAGATCACCCAGCGCGGCATCGGTAACGGTATTTCCCTGATTATTTTCGCAGGTATCGTGGCGGAACTGCCATCGACCCTTGCACAGGCTTTCGAGCTGAACCGTACGGGCGCTATGTCGCTTGGCATCCTGCTGGCGCTGCTGGTAGGTGCTGCTGCCCTGGTTTGGTTCATCGTTCTCTGTGAACGCGCCCAGCGCCGGATCATCATCCAGTATCCGAAGCGCCAACAGGGCAACCGCGTGTTCCAGGGTGACAAGTCGCACCTGCCAATGAAGCTCAATGTGGCTGGCGTTATCCCGCCGATCTTCGCATCGTCCCTTCTGCTGATGCCTCTGACCGTTGCCAACCTGTATCAGGCTGGCGGCCCAGAGTGGCTGAGCACCGTGACGGCGATCCTCGGCCCGGGCAAGCCGCTCTATATCGCGCTTTACGTGGCAATGATCGTATTCTTCTGCTTCTTCTACACGGCTATTCAGTTCAACCCTGAAGACACGGCCGATAACCTGAAGAAGCACGGCGGCTTCGTGCCGGGCATTCGCCCAGGCAAGCGTACCGCCGAGTATCTTGATTATGTCCTGACGCGCCTGACGGTTATTGGCTCTGCCTACCTGTCCATCGTGTGTGTCATCCCTGAAGTGCTGATCAGCCAGGCGGCCGTACCATTCTATCTTGGTGGTACAAGCCTTCTGATCGTTGTGAATGTGACCATGGACACAGTAAGCCAGATCCATTCGCACCTGATGGCACAGCAGTATGAAGGACTTCTGAAAAAGACACGCCTGAAAGGGGGCCGCCGGTGATTATCATTCTGTTTGGCCCTCCGGGTGCCGGTAAAGGCACGCAGGCTCAGCGGATCGAAAAGTCCCGTGGTCTGGTGCAACTCTCCACCGGCGACATGCTGCGCGCAGCTGTTGCCGCTGGTACCGAAATGGGTAAGGCCGCCAAAGCTGCGATGGACAGCGGCAGCCTTGTAACCGACGAAATCGTAATCGGCATCATCCGTGACCGTATCCAGGAAGAAGACTGCAAGAACGGTTTCATCCTGGATGGCTTCCCGCGCACCGTTGCGCAGGCCGAAGCACTTGATGTGATGCTGGCAGACCAAGGCCTGAACCTTGACGCCGTTATCGAAATGAAAGTCGATGACGAAGCGCTGGTGGACCGGGTGTGCGGACGTTATACCTGCGCCAAATGCGGCGCTGGCTATCATGACACAAACCTGAAGCCGAAGGTGGAAGGTGTGTGTGATGAGTGTGGTAGCACGGAATTCACCCGTCGTAAGGATGACAATCCAGAGACGTTTGGAAGCCGGCTGAAAGCTTATTACGCAGATACGGCGCCTGTGTTGCCATATTATGCTGATAAGGGGACTTT
Organism: Kordiimonas lipolytica; assembly: GCF_042651265.1. GTDB lineage: Bacteria > Pseudomonadota > Alphaproteobacteria > Sphingomonadales > Kordiimonadaceae > Kordiimonas > Kordiimonas lipolytica. The sequence continues at coordinate 11,485 of NZ_JBHSCR010000036.1, forward strand.
GCAGCAAGTTGATGGCATGGCTGCCATCGATGAAGTTGCTGCACAAATTGACGCAGTCTTGACTGCGTAAAGAAACTGTCACTTGACGGTTGACGAACGGGGGTTAGTTCATATAATCCCCGGCTTCAACACGTCTTGTGATTCGTATGTATAGACGTGAACTTGTTTATTAGGAGAAACGGTCGTGGCGCGTATTGCTGGCGTTAACATTCCGACCAACAAGCGAGTAGAAATCGCTTTGACCTACATTCACGGTATTGGCCGCACCAAGGCCACGGAAATCTGCGAAAAGCTTGGTTTCCCCCGTGAGCGTCGTGTGTCGGAACTGACGGACTCTGAAGTTATTCAGATCCGTGAAATGATCGATACCGATTTCACTGTTGAGGGTGACCTCCGCCGTGAAGTTGCGATGAATATCAAACGGTTGATGGACCTCAAGTCTTATCGTGGTCTCCGTCACCGTGCAAAACTGCCTACACGCGGTCAGCGCACGAGCACAAACGCTCGTACTCGTAAGGGTAAAGCTGTTCCGATTGCAGGTAAGAAGAAGTAATCTCGGGTATCCGCTGTTTAGGACTCCCCATAATTATAGGGTCTGCTAGAGATGGCTAAAGACACTGGGCGCGTTAAGCGCCGTGAGCGGAAAAACATCACCAATGGTGTTGCTCACGTAAATGCATCGTTCAACAACACGATGGTTACAATCACAGACGTACAGGGTAACGCAATCTCCTGGTCGTCTGCAGGTATGATGGGTTTCAAAGGTTCTCGTAAATCGACGCCTTACGCTGCACAGGTTGCTGCAGAAGACGCTGGTAAGAAAGCCCAGGAACATGGCGTTAAATCATTGGAAGTGGAAGTGAAGGGTCCTGGCGCTGGTCGCGAGTCCGCTCTGCGCGCGCTTCAGGCAATTGGCTTCGTTATCACGAGCATTCGTGACGTAACGCCAATTCCACACAATGGTTGCCGTCCACCCAAACGCCGCCGCGTATAACGCACACGAGTTTCGGGTAAAGAGTATTGGCGCGAATCCTTTGGCGCTGAATTTGTAATAACAGCGTCATTCAAAAAGAGGGTTACACCGTGATCCAGAAAAACTGGCAGGAACTGATTAAACCAAATGGCGTTACGATTGAGCCGGGTGCAGACCCGCTTCGTAAAGCCAAAATCGTTGTAGAGCCGCTTGAGCGGGGCTATGGCATGACGCTGGGCAACGGCCTGCGTCGCGTGCTGCTGTCGTCCCTGCAGGGCGGTGCTGTTACAGCGATCCAAATTGAAGGTGTTCTGCACGAATTCTCTTCCGTACCAGGCGTGCGCGAAGACGTGACGGACATCGTTCTCAACATCAAACAGCTTCCCGTTCGCGTTCTGTGCGACGGCTCCAAGCGCCTGCACCTGACCGCTTCCGGCCCAGGTGAGGTGAAAGCCGACGCCATCAGCGAAGTAGCTGACGTTGAGATCCTGGATAAAGACCTTGTTCTGTGTCACCTCGATGAAGGTGCCACGCTGAACATGGAACTGACTGTCTCCTCTGGCAAAGGCTATGTGCCTGCAGACCGCAACCGTCCGGAAGACGCGCCAATTGGCCTTATTCCTGTGGATGCGCTCTACAGCCCAGTGAAGAAAGTAAGCTACAAGGTTGAGAACACCCGTGAGGGCCAGGTTCTCGACTATGACAAACTGTCGATGGAAGTTGAAACAGACGGCACAGTAACGCCTGAAGATGCCCTGGCATTCGCTGCCCGCATCCTGCAGGACCAACTGGCTGTGTTTGTGAACTTCGACGAGCCAGAAGAAGCCACCAAGCCGGAAGAAGACGAAGAACCAGCGTTCAACCGTCAGCTGCTGCGCAAAGTGGACGAACTGGAACTGTCCGTTCGTTCGGCAAACTGCCTCAAGAACGACAACATCGTCTACATTGGCGACCTGGTTCAGAAAACCGAAGCAGAAATGCTCCGCACGCCGAACTTCGGTCGCAAATCGCTCAACGAAATCAAGGAAGTTCTCGCGTCCATGGGCCTGCGCCTCGGCATGGAACTCCCAGCTTGGCCGCCTGAGAATATCGAAGAGCTCGCCAAGAAACTTGAGCAAGAATACTAAGCCTAGGGCACAGGGCCTCTCATCCGAGGGGCCCAAAGCTCTTTTTTAAAACCTCCCACACCAAACGTGGGACACCTGCCGGTACTAGGTAAATTGGTTACCCAAGGCCGGACAGGCAACCAGGAGTAAGACAATGCGTCACGGTAAATCTGGCCGCAAACTCAATCGGACCGCTAGCCACCGTAAGGCTATGTTCATGAACCTCAGCCAAGCGCTGATCAAGCACGAGCAAATCATTACGACTCTGCCAAAGGCAAAAGACCTGGCACCGATCGTTGAGAAGCTGATCACGCTTGCGAAGAAGGGTGGCCTTGCCAACCGTCGTCTGGCGATTGCTCGCCTGCAGGACGAAACGCTGGTTTCCAAAATGTTCGACGAGCTGGCTGACCGCTACAAAGAGCGTAACGGTGGTTACACTCGCGTTCTCAAAGCTGGTTTCCGTCACGGCGACAACGCGCCGATGGCTGTGATCGAGCTGGTTGACCGCAACGAAGACGCCAAAGGCCAGGACAGCGGCCCAACCGCTGACATGGACGAGGCTGAAGACGCGGCATAAGCCAACCGTCAATTCACGATTAGAGAAGGGCGTCCCACCCGGGGCGCCCTTTTTCTATTTTGGCTTCCGCTTCGCAGCAGGCCCCAGCACAAATCAGAATGACTTCCCTCAAAAGTTCTTCCATTTCCCTCTTTGGTTTACTCGCCATTCATCAGCCGTTCAGTTAACGATGGCTATCTGAATAACGCGACTGGCAGCAGCCAGCGCTTTGACACGACAGATATGAGTATATTGGGGGACAATATGACCGACATTATTTTGGACGACACCATCGTTGGTGGCGATGGGGACGACACGGTTTCTGGTGGCCAGGGCAACGATATTATCTCGGCTGGGGCAGGCAATGACCTGGTGATCGGCGATATCGGGCAGGACCGCATCCATGGCGACGACGGCGATGATATCATGGTTGGCGGCCAGTATGCCGCAGCGGACGACAGCTCCGGTGGCCGTATGACCGAAGACACAGGTGAGGATATCCTTTATCTGGTTAGGCCCGCACCAGAAGGACTCGCTGAAAAGCTTTTTGGCGGCGCGGGCGCTGATGTGATCGTTGGCGGCAACTGGTTTGACCGCGATGACGACGGTATCGTCGACTATGAAGAAATCGATGCTGGTAGCGCCAGCCTTGAATACCAGCCAGGCTTTGCTAACCAGCTTTGGGGCGGCGCGGGTGATGATACGCTCTATGGTGCCAATGGCTTCGACACCATGGGAGGCGGCGCCGGCGATGATGTCCTGAGTGGCTTTGGCGGCGTGGACGTCATCTTTGGCGGTGCCGGCAACGACCTGGTCTTCGGCGGTGATGGCGACCCGGAGTATTTCCATCAGTTCGATGGCCCAGGCTCAACCCGCGTGGAAACCCTCTATGGCGGCGAAGGCAATGACACGCTTTGGGGTGAAGGCGGTGTCGATGTGCTTTATGGTGGCAGCGGCAGTGACCTGCTTAATGGCGGTTGCGGCGACGATACGCTTAATGGCGGTTCCGGCAACGACAGTATTTATAGCGGCACTGGCAATGATGTCATCAGCACGGGTTCCGGCTACGACATCGTCTTTTTCGAATTCGACGGCAGCCGCGACACCGTCACAGACTTTGATGTGCAAACTGACACCATCTTCGTGGCGGATGCAGACGAGCTCAGTGACTTCCAAGACGCAATTTCGAACGCTGTCCCGGCTGAAATTGATGGCCAGCAAGGCCTGCTGATTGAAAGCGGGGAGGGCTCGATGTTCCTTGTCGGAGTGAGTGCTACTGATATGCACGCAATCCAGGTCGGCCATTACCTGGACGACTGACCCTTAGCGGTACTATGGCAAGAACTATGGCAAGGGCGGCCTTTTGGTCGCCCTTTTTTATACGCCGACCAGATAGCGGCTTCGGTGCCCCAGCAGCTTGCGGCAGGAAACCAGCCCAAGGGTGCAGGCAAGGGCGGTCACTGTCGTCAGCAGTACATAGCCCAACCAGTCGGCGGTCAATATATCCGCCAGGGCTGTTTGCCCCTGCAGCACAAAGGATAGCGCCTTCAGGGCGTAGCCGTGGACGAAATAGATGCCGAAGCTGTAGGTGCCCAGAGTTTCAATGGGCCGCAGCGGCAGCCCCTTCGGTAGCGTGCCCAAGGCCGTCAGCACCAGTGCAGCAGACATCAGTTTCCAGGCAAAGGCCCAGTGAAGACCAGGCAGGGCACCTGTCAGCAGGAAGGCAAAGGGGATGCTTGTCATTGCAGTCAGCGGTAACCAGTGCTTGCGAATAAGGGGATCGAGCAGGTCATAGTGCCGCCGCATGGCCATGCCCGCAATATAGGCCGGCAACATATAGAGGGCCTTGGATGCAGGCGCCGCCACCAGACCCAGACCGGTCACAAGCTGGAGGCCGTCCCGGCTCATCACCAGGGACCACAGACACAGCGGGATAAGCAGCCAATAGAGAGTTCCCCGTCGCTCCAGTGCCAGCAATCCCGGCCCGATCAGATAGACCAGCGCGATCGCTGGGATAAACCAGAAATGCGCCATATGGCTGCCGGTCAGCAGCATGACCAAAGCCTGCTTCAAGGGCGTCAGGTCGGTCAAGGCAGCCGGTAAATTCTCGGGATACAGGGTCAGCGTCAAGGCCAATGCCGGGACTGAGCAGATCAGATAGGGCATGATGACGTTCTTGAGCTTACTCTTGAAATAGGAACTAGGCGTATGGCGCGGGGCAAGGTGCAGAAAAAGGAAGCCGGCGATGAAGATGAACCACAGCGAGCTTTCACGGATGATAGCCTGGCTGAGTTGGGCGAGGGATGAGCTCTCAGGCCACACCAGCAGGTCATTGGCGTGGGTCGCGACGATGAACAGGATCGCCAAGCCCCGAAACCAATGGACATTTTGAAAGAAGCCCTGGCTCGCAGCCCCCCGTTCAACCTTCCCCATTTTTGCTTCCCTGATGTTGCCCCTCGGTGCCTGATGTTACATGATCCTCGGAGCGCAGCCAAGTGCAGGTCGGTTTTTCCAGCACCAAAACGCGCGAGCGTGTCTCCCTGCAGCGAAGGAGCTTCCCCATGAGTGAAGATGTTATCCTCAAGCAATCTCATATGGTCTACAGCAGCCCATATGTGGGGGTGGAAGACCGTACCTACAGCCACAAGGGCCGCGAATACCGCTATCAAGTTACCACGCTTCCTGAATTTTCAGTCGTCGGCGCTGTTACCAAGGGCGGCAAGATATTGATCGTGCGGCAGTTCAGGCCCGGGCCGGGCCACTTCACCTATGACCTTCCAGCGGGCATGATAGATCCGGGTGACACGCCAGCTGAGACCGCAGCCAAGGAACTGCTGGAAGAAACTGGCTACAGCGGTCGGATTGAGCCTGTCACCACCACCTATGTCACGGCTTATTCAACGGCTAAAAAGCATATCTTCCTGGCGTTTGACTGTGAAAAGGTGGCCGAGCCCGAGGAAGACCCGGGCGTGATCGGCGCGCCGCTTGGCTTGGAAAGGGATGAGTTCAAAGCCCTTCTGCGCTCCGGCGAGATGCTTGACCTTGACGTAGCGCTTATCTTGGCCGCCCGTCTGGGCATTCCGTTTTAGTCAAGAAGAACCAAACCTACATCGCGCTGAGAGGGGAGAGCTGCGGGATTGGCCTTTGTTGCAAATAATAATAAGAATGACTTGCAATTAGAGTTCAGGACTCCTATCGTCCTGCGCACCGCTTGATGCGGAAAAAACAAGAACGCACAGATTTGATAGGAACTAATCCAATGACTTTTAAGCTGATTTCAGCGAGCGCGCTGGCAGCCCTTGTGGCTTGCTCTGGTGCGGCTCAGGCAGACGAAAACCTTCTGGGGCATGTCAAGGGTGCCGAGGTGCTTCCCAAAGGCGCAAGCGACTTATACGCAAAGATCAACTGGCGCTCAGGCAAGGGGTAGGGCGACTATGATGCCGTCGATTATGAAGTGGAATATGAATATGGCGTCTCGAACCGCTTCCAGTTCGGGACTGCCCTCAAGGCGCGTTCGGTCAACACCGAAGGCCTTCTTATCGATGGTTACCTGCCACTTGAAGGCGACTTCGGCCCGAAACTGGCCGGTGTGCAACTGACAGGCAAATATATGTTCCTCAGCCCAGCGCTGGATGACTTCGGTCTCGCGAGCTACGTGGCGCTCGACTATGACTGGGTTGATCCGCATTCCGGACAGGACAAGAATACCCTGAGCCTGGAGCTGGAGTTCATCGGCCAGAAATATTTCCTCGAGGGCCAGTTGATCTGGATGGGTAACCTCTCTGTTGAGGGCACATATTCCGACCGCGGCGCAATTGAAGGCCTGCCTGCGGACTTCGAATGGCCCACTGACCCGGAAATGGAACTTGAGATTACCGCTGGCACCGGCCTTTCCTACCGTTTTGCCCCAAACTGGTATATTGGCGCGGAGCTTGAGTATCAGACCGAGTTTGAAACCGAAGTCGGCCAGGAGCGCTATAGCTGGTTCGGTGGCCCGTCCATTCATTATGGCGGCCAGAAATTCTGGGCGACGCTCACCTACCTGCCACAGATTTCAGGGGGCGGCGAAACCTACGAAGGTCAGCCGGACGGCCTGCATCTTATCGAGAAAACCAAGAATGAGCTTCTTTTCAAGATTGGGTTCAACTTTTAATCAGGCCAGTGGAGCAATCAGATGAGCCGACATATCGGTATTTTGCTGGCCTTGCCAGTTGTGGGGATTAGCCAGTCTGTCTATGCGAAAGACTATCTGTCCGTTGCGCAGGCCCAGGCTGCACTGTTCCCGGGTGCTGACAGCTTCCAGGCCAGCCACCTGAGCCTGTCCAAGGACCAGCGCAAGGCGATCAAGAAGCTTTCTGGTGTTCGCCAGCGCTGGGATGAACAGAAGGTCTGGCGGGCCATGGCAGGCGACCAGACGCTGGGCTGGTTCATTGTCGATGACGTCGTGGGCAAGCATGAATTCATCACCTATGCGGCGGCAATTTCGCCGGATGGCCATGTGCTGGGCGTCGAGGTGATGAGCTACCGTGAAACCCACGGCGATGAGATCATGGAGGCAGACTGGCGCCAGAACCTTGTAGGCAAGAGTCTTGATGACAGGTTCAAGCTGGGTGATGACGTGCCCAACATTTCGGGAGCGACGCTTTCCTGCCGCAATGTCACAGATGGGGTACACCGCCTGTTGGCCCTTGTGGAGGTCATGCTGTCCGATGGCTGAGATATTGCGCACACGGCCCCTTCTTGGGACGTTTGTCGAAATCTCGGCGACGGGAGGCGAAGCTTTGGTCATGGATGCAGTCTCTGCGGCTTTTGCCGTCGTGGAGGCAATCCACAAAAGCCTGAGCTTTCAGTCCCCTGAAAGTGACCTCACGCGGCTCAATCTGGCGGATGGGGCGTGGGCCACCATGCCCCGTGATGCCGTGCGGGTGATACGGCTTGCCCGCGCGATGACGCGGGCATCCGGTGGCCTGTTCAACGCCACCCTTGGCGGCCAGATGGTCGCGCTGGGCATTTTACCGGATCATGGCTTTGCGCCAGCCTGCTCGAGAGGCAGTGCAGACGATATCGAAATCAATGGGAACAGTGTGCGCTTAAGGCGAGGGATTCTGCTCACGCTCGACGGTATTGCCAAGGGCTATGCGGTTGATCGTGCCGTGGCCGTGCTGAAGCGGCATGGCGCGTGGGGCGGCGCAGTTAACGCAGGCGGCGACCTGCGCGTGTTTGGCAATGCCCGCGCGCCCATCAGCATACGGCAGGGCGAAAGCTTTGTGCCTGCGGGTATTTTGGCGGACGGCGCCATTGCCAGTTCAGGCGGCCAGCAGGCAGAAGACGGCCGCTTCCGGGGCAGGATCGTGGGTGACACACTTCCTGCGTTACGGACCATGACGGTGATGGCGGCCCAGGCATGGCGGGCAGATGCACTGACAAAAGTGGCGTGCCTTTCGGCTGGCGATGGCGCGCGTGATCTGATAGGACGCCTTGGCGGACAATTGATTGGGGATGCGCAAGCACAATGAAAGGCTATCCGAAATCGTTTCGGCCCATGCTTTATGGGGTGTCACTCGCCACTTTGGTGACGGGCCTTCTGCTGGTGCCCACGTTTCTGGATATGCGCCTGGAATGGGATGTGCCCTGGCGGCTTGAATTTAGCATGCGCTTGCCGGTTGTGGCTGCCCACGCGCTGGTGGCTTTCTGGCTTCTGATGCTGTTCGGTGCCACATGGACCGTGCATATCCGCCACGGCTGGCGTATTCGGGGAAACCTTGTCTCCGGCTTCACGCTTGTGGGCGGCATGCTCTTGCTGGCCGTGACAGGCGTCGGCATATATTATTTTGGCGACGAGGACCTGAGCTTGCTCTCTAGCGCGGCGCATACGCTTGCCGGTATCATTGCGCCTCTGTTCCTTTTCTATCATATCAGCGTTGGTAAATTCCGCGCACGCGAACACCGTGCAGGTGTGCTCCTGCAGCGAAAAGCTTGAACAACGGCCTTTCTTTGGCCAACTTTTGCGCCAATTCTGCCGCGCAGGGAAGGCATCCTGTCGCCATGGCCCTTGCGAATGGTCACCGGCTCCGCCATATAAAGGCAGGGAAAAATTCAACGACACCGTAACAGTGCCGGATTTGGATCAAAACCGGAAACAAGAGGTATGTTCATGAAGCGCGTTATCACAGCAATCACACTATTGATCGCTGGCATCACAGCAAGCTTTTCCGCCACACAGGCGCAAGACGGGGATGTGGCCCGCATGGTGCCCCAGTCCGATATGCAGGTGAAGCTTTCCTACGCCCCGATCGTGTCGGAAGCGGCACCGGCGGTCGTGAACATCTATACGAAGAAGATCGTGCGGTCGCGCCGGTCTGCCCTGTTTGATGACCCATTGTTCCAGCGCTTCTTTGGCGACCGCTTCAGCTTCGGCGCGCCGCAGGAACGCGTGCAGGGCTCGCTGGGCTCCGGCGTGATCGTGCGGCCAAACGGTGTGATTGTGACCAACAACCACGTGATTGAAGGCGCGGATGAAATTCAGGTGGTGCTGAATGACCGGCGCGAGTTTGACGCCACCATCGTGCTGGCGGACCCGCGCACAGACTTGGCGATCCTGAAGATCGATGCGGGTGATGAGCCGCTTTCAAGCCTGCGCCTCTCGGATTCCGACAATGTTCTGGTGGGTGATATCGTGCTGGCTATCGGCAACCCCTTCGGTGTGGGGCAGACGGTAACGGGTGGTATTGTGTCCGCCACGGCCCGCACGCAGCAGGGCATTTCCGATTTCGGCTTCTTCATCCAGACAGACGCAGCCGTAAACCCCGGTAACTCAGGCGGTGCGCTTGTGGGCATGAACGGTGAGCTTCTGGGCATCAACACAGCCATCTACAGCCGCACAGGCGCCTCAAACGGCATCGGCTTTGCGGTGCCTGCCAATATGGTGAAGTCTGTGCTTAAAGCGGCGCTCAATGAAGGCCAGCTGACCCGGCCATGGCTTGGCGTACGTGGCCAGAATGTCACGGGTGACCTGGCAGCAAGCCTGGGCCTCGACCGGGCGGGCGGCGTGCTGGTGGACGAAGTTTATGAAGGCGGCCCAGCGGCAAATGCAGGAATCCTTCCGGGCGATGTGATCATGGCTATTGACGGCAAGGAAGTCATCGACGAACCGGGCCTGAATTTCCGTATCGCTACGATGGACGCGGGCACAGAGGTGCCGCTTGCTGTCCTGTCCGAAGGCTTTATCCAGCAGCGTAACGCCACACTGGCCCTGCCACCGGAGGACCCCGCGCGCAACGTGACCAAGCTTGATGGCCGTCATCCGTTCCAGGGCGTGACCGTGGGCAATCTGTCGCCCCGCTTCAATGACGAACTGCAGATCGACCCGTTCCTCAAGGGCGTGGTGGTGTTGAAGGTGGATGGCCGCACACCTGCAGCTCGTTACCAGCTTCTGGTGCCGGGCGATATCCTCTTGAAGGTCAACAATGTGGACGTATCCCGCGTGGCTGACCTTGAGGTCGCACTGCCTGAAAACGAAGACCAGTATCTTTACCAGATACTGCGTCGTGGCCGGGTGCAGGAATGCTTGCTGGCGGGGCAGGGCCGGTCTTACCGCTGCCGCGTGGTGCAGTAAGCATGTCGAACCTCTTTGAGCAAGCTGGTCTTGAGACGGGCGCACCGCGTCCGCTCGCTGACCGGCTGCGCCCCAAGGCGCTTGAAGAGGTTGTCGGCCAAAGCCACCTTCTGGGCGATGATGGCGCGCTTGGCCGCATGGTCAAATCGGGCCGGATTTCCAGCCTGATCCTGTGGGGGCCACCGGGCACCGGCAAGACCACCATCGCGCGCCTCCTAGCGAACCATGCCGATCTGGCATTTGAGCAGATATCGGCGATTTTTTCAGGTGTCGCAGACCTCAAAAAGGTATTCGAGGCCGCCAAGGCCCGCCGCATGGGTGGGCGGGGCACGCTTTTGTTCGTGGACGAAATCCACCGCTTCAATCGGTCCCAGCAAGACAGCTTTTTGCCGTATGTTGAAGACGGCACCATTACGTTGATCGGTGCCACCACGGAAAACCCGTCGTTCGAAATCAACGGTGCGCTGCTCTCAAGAATGCAGGTGCTGGTCCTAAACCGGCATGATGATGCGGCTCTGGATGAGCTTCTGGACCGCGCGGAAGCCGAGATGGACGCACCGCTGCCGCTTGACGGTGACGCGCGCCTGCAACTTAAGGCGATGGCAGACGGGGACGGCCGGTTCCTCTTGAACTGCGTGGAAACCCTGTATGATCTGGCTTCCGGCGAAACGCTGGGCCCGAAAGACCTTGCGAAGCTCTTGCAGAAGCGCGCGCCTTCTTATGACAAGGACCGTGACGGGCACTATAATCTGATTTCCGCGTTGCATAAGTCCCTGAGGGGCTCTGACGCTGATGCCGCTCTTTATTGGACCGAACGGATGCTCACGGCGGGCGAGGACCCATTGTATGTCATCCGCCGTCTTGTGCGCTTCGCAAGCGAGGACATCGGCCTTGCGGACCCTGAGGCCATCCATCAGGCGCTGGCAGCGAAGGACGCGTATGAGTTCCTTGGCAGCCCGGAAGGGGAGAGCCAGATCGCACAGGCTGTGATTTATCTGGCAACCGCGCCCAAGTCGAACGCGGCCTACAAGGCGGAAAAGGCGGCCAAGAAAGCGGCCAAGGCCAATGGGAACCTGATGCCGCCGTCGCATATCCTGAACGCACCAACCAAGATGATGAAGGATATGGGTTACGGCGCGGGCTATGCCTATGACCATGACACCGAAGCTGGTGTCTCAGGGCAGGATTATTTCCCCGAAGACATGCCGCGGCAGGAATTCTACCGTCCCGTCGAGCGCGGGTTCGAACGGGAAATCCAGAAACGGCAGGCCTATTTTGCCCGTATCCGCGCCGAATATGCCGCAAAAGCCAAGCCTGACGCGGAAAACGATTAAGCCTATTCCTTTATTACGCGGCGGGTTTCATCCGTCAGGTCCTCTGCCGGGCCCACGCCTTTGCCGTCTGCTGTGTGGAAGGCCTCAAGTGTCCAAGTCTTCAGGTCAAAGACCGCGTCGCCGTTCATAACAGGTACGGCCGTCTTGCTCTCCAGCCCTGACATGATGCGGGATTCGCATTTGCTTCTGGCGCCATCTGCGTTCCAGTCAATGCCGCTGCCGGCACCGCACACGGGCCACATATGGTAGCCGTCGCCGCGGGAAGCCGTATAGCCGTTGGTGACAACGCGCACAGGGTCTGTCGGTCCAACGGGCATGCCGTTCGCCGTTACCGCATGCACCTCTGCCGTGCCCCGGCTGCCGCCGAAGCTATAGCGCACGCCCAAACCGCTCAGGTGCGGCCAGCGGCCTTCACCCGGTGCGCCCAGCCCGTTTTCCAGCGCGGCCTTCAGTTCCGTGCCTGTCATGCATATCGCCACAAGCGGCAGAGAGAAGGGGAACAGTTCTTCTACTTCCCGTCGTTTCAGGTCAAAATCAGCAGGCAGGTCATAATTCAGGCGCAGGCTACCAGCTGCGAGCAAACCAACGGTGGGCGTGCTGGCATCGCACTGGTCGAACGTCGGGATATCTGGCGTTAGCATCTGGTCAGCCAGCCAATTACCGATGGCGGTTTCCATCTCCCGGTTGCTGTTTTCTTCCAGCTGCCAAACAACCTGTGTGGTGCCCATGCCGTCAGAAAGGCAGCCTTCGCCAAGCCCCTTCTTTGTGCAGAAGGCTTGCTCATGCTCAGCCATCTTCTGGTCCACATAGGCCTGCACGGTTGGATCTTTTGCAGGCGAGTTGCCCTTCAGGGCATAAACAGTGCGGTCGGACGCCTTGATGCTGCCGTCGTCCGCGCGGGTCAGTGTAATGGCCCCCACGTCGCGGGCATCTGCGGTTTGTTTATAAATAAAGCGCCCGCCAATGGGGCCGATTTTCATGGCCGCGTGGTCATGCCCGCCGATGATCAGGTCCGGCCCCGCGTCGCCCAATGTCTCAAGGATTGCGCTATCCTGGAAGGAGGCCAGGTGCGTAAGGCCAATCACAAACTCTGCCCCGTCAGCCCGAAGGTCCGCGCTCAGCCTTTTTGCCGCCGCGATATAGCTTTCGGTGATCGAGCTTGTGCCTTCGCGGTCGGTCAGCAGGCCTGCGTATACTGAATTGTTGATGGTTACGCCGAAGACGCCAATCTTGATGCCGTGCAGGGTGACAATTTTACGGGGCATGACGTTATCGGCGTTAGCCAGCGGGTCAAAACCGGGCTCAGTCGTGCATTTGCTAAAATCCATATTGCCAGCAAGCCAGGTGAAATCGGATGCGCCGACCTGGGCCACAAGGGCGTCGGGCCTGTCGCAGCTGGAGGCATCAAATTCATGGTTGCCGAAGGTGATGAAAAGGCGGTTGTCGCTGTCATCATCGCCGTCCAGCAGGTTCAGGGCTTCCACCATCTGCGCGCCCTTGTACATGTCGCCCAGAAGGGAAGGCGAAAGGGCATCGCCTGCATGCAGGACAAGCACCGCGCCGTGCTTTTCTTCCAGCTGCTTGCGAATGCTGGCGATCCGCGCCAGGCCGCCTTCCTCGCCGCGCTTGATGCCATTTATGCGGTAGATGTCATTCATGAACAGAACTGTGGCGCTTTCGGGCGCTTTATGGCTTTCCGCCACATAGACGGCATAGGCCCCGGCGCCAACCATGGCCAACAGCCCGATTTTTCCCAACAGGCGGGTTGTTCGTGAAGGTCCTGGGTGTACCCTGCTTGTGGTGCTGGCCATATCTGTCCCCCTTGATAAAATCCGACGGGCAGGGTAACGCCGCACAGCCAGCAAGGGAAGAACTAAACCTATGAGGTATTATGCCACACGCTGACTTCACGCATTTTGTCGGGATCGACTGGACGGGCGCCAAGGGAAAGCGCCACGCCGGGCTAGCTGCTGCCGTGTGCGAAGCGGGTGAGGGCGCGCCCAAGATGGTTGTGCCGCCATCCGGCCAAAGCCGCTGGAGCCGCCAGGACTGCGCGAACTGGCTTTCGGGTGGCGTGGGGCGCCGGGCAGGCGAAAGGGTGCTTGTAGGTATCGATTCGTCCTTCGGCATGCCTTTTGTGGATGAAGGCGCCTATCTGCCGGGTGATGTACTGCCGGCGGATGTGAAAGCCCTGTGGGCCCATGTGGCCGACCTGTGCGCGGGCGGCGACCTGTATGGCGGGCCTTTTGTCGATGAGCACGCGGCCTATTACCTCAGGAGCCGGGGCGGGGAGACGCTGAGGGGCGAGTATTATAGCCGCCGCATGCGCGTGCCCGAACAGTTGGCGGTGGATAGCGGCGCAGGGCCATGCGAAAGCGTGTTTCACCTGATCGGACCAAGCCAGGTGGGGCTTTCGGGCCTGTCGACCATGGCGATGCTGCATCAGTTGAACGATCAGGGTCACATCGCCATCTGGCCCTTTGATGACATATCGAATGCCCGTATTGTGGTGGTGGAAATTTACGCGGCTGCCTTTGCCGCCATGGGCGGCCACCGGGGCAAAATCAGGGATATGGTGGCCTTAAGGCCCATCCTGCAGGCGCTGGGCACAAGGCGTATGCCGCGCCTTGGCCTGGGCTTTACAGACCATGCAGCAGACGCCTGTGTGACCGCCGCCGCACTCAGGCATATTCACCATGACCGCAAATACTGGAATCCCGATGCACTCTCGGCTATGGTGCGCCGCACCGAAGGTTGGGTTTTCGGTATCGAATAACTATATGCTCAAGAGAAGATGGGCTGGCACCTTTCTTCCGGGCTACACTGGCCTGATGGGCTTTTAAGGAATTTGGCATGCAGATGCTGCTTGCAATTGCTGTTGGTGGCGCCGCTGGTGCGCTTTCCCGCCACTTTGTGGCGGGCGCGATCATGCGTGCGGTGGGGATTGGATTTCCCTATGGCACTTTCGCGGTGAACATCCTGGGCAGCCTGATCATGGGCTTCCTGGTGACAGCCTTTGCCCATAGCCTGTCGGTGTCGCAGGAAATGCGCGGCCTTCTGGCAGTTGGCTTCCTTGGAAGCTTCACGACTTTTTCAACCTATTCGCTGGAGATCGTGCGACTGATCGAACGCAGCGAATGGATGCTGGCATCGCTGTATGCCTTTGGATCATTGGCGCTGGGTGTGGCCGGGCTTTTTGCCGGCATCCGGCTGGGACGGATTTTGTTATGAGTGGCGTAAAGAATATCACGGTAAAGGCGGACGACGACGGCATTCGCATCGATCGCTGGTTCAAGCGGCATTTTCCTGAGGTGCCGTTCGGCACGCTTCAGAAGAAAATGCGCAAGGGCGAAGTCCGGCTGGACGGCAAGCGGGTAAAGGGGCCTGAGCGGGTTGAGAAGGGCCAGGTGGTGCGTGTGCCGCCGTTCGGCGACCTGCCGGAAGCACCAAAGCGGGAGCCGAAGCCGCGCCTGAGCGATAAGGACATCAAGGAAGTCCAAAGCTGGGTGCTCTATAAGGACGACCATGTGATCGCGATCAACAAGCCCGCTGGCCTGCCAACGCAGGGCGGTACGGGGCAATCGCGTCATCTGGATGGCCTTCTTGACGCGCTCAGGTTCGGGTCGGAGCACCGCCCGCGCCTTGTTCACCGGCTGGATAAAGACACATCAGGCGTGTTGCTTTTGGGCCGTACGCCCAACGCTGCAGCGGCGCTTGCTAACGCCTTCAAGACCAAGGAAACCGACAAGCGCTATTGGGCGCTGGTGATCGGTTGCCCGAACCCTCGCGATGGCCGGATCATCCTGAATATGTCCAAGGCACCCATCAAGGGCAATGAACGCATGGTGGTTGACCCTGACGGCCAGCATTCGCTGACGGACTATGCCGTTGTCGATAACGCTGGCCACCAGGCCGCCTGGCTGGAGCTGAAGCCGCACACGGGCCGCACGCACCAACTGCGCCTGCACTGCGCGGAAATGGGCCACCCCATTGTGGGCGACGGCAAATATGGCGGGGCGGATGCGTTCCTTTCGGGCGCGATTTCCAAGAAACTTCATCTGCACAGCCATACGGTGCGTTTCCCGCACCCGGCTGGCGGTCGCGCCAGCGTAACAGCACCACTGCCGCCCCATATGGCGGAAAGCTTCGCGATGCTCGGGTTCGAGGTTGGCGAATATGAAGATCCGCTTGTGGAGGACGGTGCATGAGTGCGGCCAACCGGCTGGTAATCTTTGATTGTGACGGCACGCTGGTGGACAGCCAGCATATGATCGTCGGCACCATGCACGACACGTTCGAGGAACTTGGCCTGCCGATCCTTAGCGATGCAGAGGTCAGGAACATTGTGGGCCTCAGCCTTGTGGAAGCTATGGCCGCCCTGCTGCCCGAGGCCGAGCGCGCCTTTCATGAGGTGGCAGCGGAAAAATACAAAGCCAATTTCTACAAGCGTCGGGTAGAGCAGGCGGCAGGGCCAGACCCACTCTATCCTGGCACGCTTGAGGTGCTGGAGCAGCTGAACGGCGAAGGTTATGTGCTGGGTGTTGCCACAGGCAACAGCGTGCGCGGGCTGGAGCGTGTTTTGAAGGAACACAGCATCGGTCATCATTTTGTTACGCTGCAGACCGCCGACGGGCACCCGTCGAAACCGCACCCGTCCATGATCCACACGGCGATTGTGGAGGCCGGGAGTGACGCAGAGCAGACAGTGATGATCGGCGATACCAGCTTTGATATGATGATGGCCCAAAACGCCCCCTGCGGTGGGATCGGTGTTGACTGGGGCTATCACCATGCGGACGAGCTTACGGGCGCGGGGGCCGCGCATGTGGCGTCCAGCTTTTACGACATACCCAAGGCTGTTAAGGCCCTGATTGGATAAGACAATGATACGCGACAAACTCAACAAGCAAGAACAGGATGACCTTCAGGCGGAAGCTTTGCGTCCGCGCATCGGTTTTCTCATTGCATCCGCAATCACCGGTATTTTGGCGGTGGTCGCCTATTTTGCCCTGGCGGCGCAAAACGGGGATTTCCTCTATGTGTTGTTGATTGGTTTTCTGATTTTCCTCGCCATGTTTTTGCTGCTGTGCTACCGGCAGCCGCAGCTTGGTAACCGCTTTCTGGGCTATGACGTGGTCGTGAGGCAGGGACGCGAGAAGGAAAAATCCAGCTTGAATTACGCCGGGTCGTTCGAAGTGGAATCTGGCCTGGCGGAAAAGCGCATGGCCAGCAAACGCAAGCAGGCGCGCCACTCGCGCCGCAAATTGGCTGAAGTGACGCGCCAGATGCAGGTTGAGAAAACATCTGAACCAACAAAGAAAACAGACGACTGAGCCATGAAACGATTTTACGAGATAGTCGCGACGGAAGCCGCAGACACGGGCCATGTGGTCACGCTGGATGGCCGCTTGGTGAAAACCCAGGCGAGGGCAACCCTGGTGCTGCCGACTAAGGCGCTCGCGGAAGCCGTGGCGGAAGAGTGGCGCGCGCAAGACGACAAAATCGTTCCCGCCAACATGCCCAAAACCCAGCTGGCCTATACAGCACTCGACCGTGTGGCGCCGCGCCACGACGATGTGGTGCGCGAGGTCGCGGCCTTCGGCGGCACGGACCTTCTGTGCTACCGCGCGGACGAGCCCAAAGACCTAGTGGCGCGCCAGAAGGATGTCTGGAACCCGTATCTGGACTGGGCGCGCGACACATTGGGCGCTGAGCTTCAGGTGACTGACGGCATCATGCCCATTCAGCAATCCGACGCAGCGCTGAAGGCGCTGATAGCGGAAGTTGCCGGCCATGACGCCTTTGAGCTGACGGTGCTGCATGCTTTCACAAACGGGCTTGGGTCGCTCGTTCTGGCGCTGGCCTACATGAAGGGCTATAGTCCGCTTCAAGCTGTGTGGCAGGCCAGTATCCTTGATAGCCTGCACCAGGAAGAATTGTGGGGGCTCGATCAGGAAGTGGAAGAAAAGCGGGACGCCGCCTATGCCGACCTTGTCGCGGCGGCGGAGTTCCTTTCGCACCTGCGAACGAAAACGCTGGAATCTGTCTGAGTGACAGGATAATAAGGGTCAACAAATTTGGCGGTGATGGCCGCAAAGGGGCGCAAAATATAGGGTTTGCTGCCCTGCACAATAAAACCGAGGGAAGGCGGATCTATGAAAGAAATCCTGGAGCGGTTGGAAGAAAAGCGGGCGCAGGCGCGCCTTGGTGGCGGGCAGAAACGGATCGATGCGCAGCATGCGCGCGGCAAGCTGACAGCGCGGGAGCGGATCGAGCTTCTCCTCGATGAAGACAGCTTCGAAGAATATGACATGTTCGTTGAGCACCGCTGCAACGACTTCGGCATGGGCGATACCAAATTCGCGGGTGACGGCGTCGTGACCGGCTCTGGCACCATCAATGGCCGCCTTGTCTATGTCTATAGCCAGGATTTCACCGTATTTGGCGGTTCGCTCTCGGCCACACACGCGCAGAAAATCATCAAGGTCATGGACATGGCCATGAAGGTTGGCGCACCGGTGATCGGCCTTAACGATAGCGGCGGCGCGCGCATCCAAGAAGGTGTGGCAGCCCTTGGTGGTTATGCCGACGTGTTCCAAAAAAACGTGCTGGCCAGCGGCGTGATCCCGCAGATTTCCATGATCATGGGCCCGTGTGCGGGCGGCGCGGTCTATAGTCCGGCCATGACAGACTTCATCTTCATGGTGGAAAACAGCTCCTACATGTTCGTGACCGGTCCTGATGTGGTGAAAACCGTGACGAACGAAGTGGTAACCCAGGAAGAGCTGGGCGGGGCAAGCACCCACACCACCAAATCCGGTGTGGCCGACAAGGCCTTTGAAAATGACGTGGAAGCACTGGCGCAGCTTCGCCGCTTCTATGACTTCCTGCCGCTCAATAACCGCGAGAAACCGCCGGTTCGCGCGACGTTCGACAAGCCTGACCGGATTGAAAAGTCGCTCGACAGTGTGATCCCGTCGAACGCCAACAAGCCCTATGACATGCATGAAGTCATCAACAAGATGGTTGATGAGGGCGATTTCTTTGAGCTTCAGCCAAATCACGCAGGCAATATCATCATCGGTCTTGCGCGTATGGACGGCGAAACTGTGGGTATTGTTGCCAACCAGCCGATGGTGCTGGCGGGCTGCCTGGATATCGACAGCTCTAAGAAAGCGGCGCGTTTCGTGCGCTTCTGCGACTGTTTCAATATTCCGATCATCACGCTGGTGGACGTGCCGGGCTTCCTGCCGGGGACAAGCCAGGAATATGGCGGCATCATCAAGCACGGCGCCAAGCTTCTGTTCGCTTATGGTGAAGCAACTGTACCGAAAATCACCGTCATTACGCGCAAAGCATACGGCGGCGCTTATGATGTGATGGCCTCCAAGCATCTGCGCGGCGACCTCAATTACGCCTGGCCGACGGCTGAGATCGCCGTGATGGGCGCGAAGGGTGCGGTGGAAATCCTCTACCGCAAGGACCGGGATGATGCCGACAAGATCGCCGAGCGCACCAAAGAGTATGAAGACCTGTTCGCCAACCCGTTCGTGGCGGCGCAGCGCGGCTATATCGACGAGGTAATCATGCCGCACTCCACACGGAAGCGCATCATCACTGGGCTCAAGAAGCTTGCGAACAAGCATCTTGAGAACCCGTGGAAGAAGCACGACAACATTCCGCTGTGAGCTGAGATTGGGGAGGGATACCTATGACGACGGCACAGAAAATCGGCATATGGGGCTGCCTGATCGTGGGCATCATCATGATCGTCGGCACTTACCTGGGCTTCGGCACCGAAGAGCCAATGCGCTACACTGGCGGTGTGAGCCTCTTGATGTTCAGCTTTGCCTTCTGGTTGTTCAAAAAGAACGCCGACATGATGAAGGACATCGGCAAGGACGACAAACAGGATGAAAAATCCGATGGCTAGACCAATCCCCAAAGACGCGGAAGACAAGGTTGGCGGTATCGCCAAACGCTCCGAATTACGCTCCGTTGCTATCTGGGCCTTCATCCTGGGTGGTGTATTTGGTTTTGCGCTTGGCGCCACCTTCTTCAGCAAGGGCGGTGGCAGCATCTATTTCATGCTGGGGGCGGCTGTGATTGGCGCGCTCTGGTACCTGGCGTCTGGGCGCCGGTGGAAGAAAAACAAGGAATAAGGGACCCGTTTTATGTTCAGTAAGATCCTGATTGCCAATAGGGGTGAAATTGCATGCCGCGTGATCAAGACCGCACGGCGCATGGGCATCAAGACGGTTGCCGTATATTCCGACGCTGACGCCGACGCGCTGCATGTGGAAATGGCGGATGAGGCCGTGCATATCGGCCCACCGGCGGCGGCGGAAAGCTACCTGCTGGCTGACAAGATCCTGCAGGCCGCCAAGGACACAGGCGCTGAAGCGATCCACCCTGGCTACGGTTTCCTGTCAGAGCGCGCGAGCTTCGTGGAAGCGGTGCAGAAGGCGGGCATTGCCTTTATCGGGCCGGACCCGAAGGCCATCGACGCCATGGGCGACAAGATCACATCAAAGAAACTGGCGGCGGAAGCCGGCGTTTCCACCGTGCCGGGCCATATGGGCATCATCAAGGACGCCGAAGAGGCCGCCAAAATCTCTGCCGAGATCGGTTATCCCGTGATGCTGAAGGCGTCCGCGGGCGGTGGCGGCAAGGGCATGCGCATCGCCTATAATGACGAAGAAGCCAAGGAAGGCTTTATTTCCGCCCAGAATGAGGCGCGCACATCCTTCGCCGATGACCGGGTATTTATCGAGAAGTTCGTTGAAGAGCCCCGCCATATCGAAATTCAGGTGCTGGGCGACAAGCACGGCAACGTGATTTACCTGGGCGAGCGCGAATGTTCGATCCAGCGCCGTCACCAGAAAGTGGTTGAAGAAGCGCCAAGCCCGTTCCTTGACGAAGCAACCCGCAAAGCCATGGGCGAGCAGGCCGTGGCACTGTCGAAAGCTGTGGATTATTGCAGTGCCGGTACGGTTGAGTTCATTGTGGACAAGCACAAGAACTTCTATTTCCTTGAAATGAACACCCGCCTGCAGGTGGAACACCCTGTGACCGAGCAGGTCACGGGCGTGGACCTTGTGGAGCAGATGCTGCGCGTTGCGAACGGCGAAAAATTGGCGCTCACGCAGGACGATGTGAAGCTGACCGGTTGGTCCATCGAGACGCGCGTCTATGCGGAAGACCCCTTCCGTGGCTTCCTGCCGTCCATTGGCCGTCTGACGCGCTATGTGCGCCCGTCCGAGGATGAGGCCGTGCGTGTTGACACTGGCGTTTATGAAGGCGCTGAAATCTCCATGTTCTACGACCCGATGATCGCCAAGCTGATCACCACGGGCAAAACGCGGGATGAGGCCATCGCGGCCCAGCGCCGGGCGCTGGACGAATATTATATTCGCGGTATCGCCCACAATATCCCGTTCCTTGCGGCCCTGATGGCGCACCCGCGCTTCCAGTCCGGCGACATGACCACAAATTTCATCGCCGAAGAATATCCTGACGGCTTTGAAGGCGGCGTGCTGCGGGACGAAGTGAAGGAAGCCATGATTGCGGCGGCCACCTTTATCAACGCGGTTGAAAAATCCCGCGAGACGCAGATTGATGGCCAGATTTCAGAGCCACACGGCCCGCAGGAGCGCCCTTGGGTGATCTCCATCAACGGCGACAGCGTCACCACTGGTATCCTGCCGCTCGAAGATCATGCAGAAGTCATCATCGGCAAGAAGCACATTGAGATCACAAGTGACTGGATGCCTGGCCAGCCGGTGTTCCATGCCACGATTGACGATGTCGATTACGCCATGGAAATCGACCGCCTGCCGCTTGGCGTGAGGCTGACGTGCGATGGTGTGTCGATGGATATCCGTATCCAGACCGAACGTGCCGCAGAGCTTTACAAGCTGATGCCAGAGAAGGTGGAGCTGGACACATCCAAGTTCCTGTTGTGCCCGATGCCGGGCCTTGTGGTGTCCCTCAATGTGGCTGAAGGCGATGAGGTGAAGGCCGGTCAGGCGCTCGCAGTTGTTGAAGCCATGAAAATGGAAAACATCCTGCGCGCCGAAAAAGACGGCGTCGTGAAGGCCGTGAACGCCGAAGCGGGCGACAGCCTTGCGGTTGATGCCGTGATCCTTGAGTTCGAATAGGGTGGCGGGCGAAACACACACGACTGATGCAATTCTTGAAAGGCTGGTGGCATTTGACACCACCAGCCGCCTATCCAATCTTGAGCTAATCAGTTACATTCAAAGTTACTTGCAAGACTTTGAAATAGAATCTGAAATTCAGCTAAATGAGGAAGGCTCAAAAGCCAATATCATCGCCACCATCGGGCCCAATGTGCCGGGCGGTGTTGTGCTTTCCGGCCACACGGATGTGGTGCCGGTGGACGGACAGGACTGGACGACTGAGCCGTTCAAGCTGACCGAAAAAGACGGCAAGCTACATGCGCGCGGCAGCGCTGACATGAAGGGCTTTATCGCCAGCGCATTGGCGGCGGTTCCGGCTTTCAAGGCGGCAGAACTGAAACGCCCAATCCATTTCGCTTTCACTTATGATGAAGAGGTCGGCTGTCTGGGGATCCAGTCGCTTCTACCTTTGATGAAGGATCATATTGCCGCGCCGCGCCTGGTGGTGGTGGGCGAGCCCACAAGCATGCAGGTGGCGAACGCCCACAAGGGCCAGTATGTGTCGAAAACCCGCATCTGGGGCAGGGAAGCGCATTCAAGCAGGCCCGAGGACGGTATCAACGCGGTGGCTGTGGCGGCGGAACTGATCACTTTTATCGGCAGCCTGGGCGCCAAGGCGCGCATTCACGGGCCCCATGACGAAAGTTTTGACCCCACCTACACCAGTTTCAATGTGGGGCCGATATCCGGCGGCAGCGCCTTCAATATCATCCCCAATTATTGCGAGTTCGATTGGGAGTTCCGCGCGGTGCCCACAGCAGACCCTGCGGCGATCCTCAAGGAATATACCGATTTCCTTGATAATGTGATCAACCCGCACCTTCAGGCCAGCTTCCCCGAATGCCGGGCCGAAAACACCGTGTGGGCCTATCTGCCGCCCCTCAAGGCTGAGCCGGGCTCAGACGCGGAGACGCTAGCGCTTGCGCTCGCGGGCCGCAACGACACCACCGTGGTGGCCTTTGGCACCGAAGCCGGGCATATCCAAAGCATCGATTTCCCGGCCGTGGTATGCGGCCCCGGCGATATTGCCCAGGCCCACAAGCCGGATGAATTTATCGACAAAAGCCAGCTTGACGCCTGCGACGCTTTCATGAAGCGTCTGGCTGAAGTAATGGGCAGCTGAGAGGTCCTGCATGTCTGACGCTACCAAATGGATCGCAGTGCGCGCCCGCATCTATGGCAAGGTACAGGGCGTGTGGTATCGCGGCTGGACAGAAGAGGAAGCCCGGCGCCTTGGCCTTCACGGCTGGGTCAGGAACCGGCTGGACGGTACGGTAGAAGCGCTTTTCTACGGCCATGCAGAAGATGTGAACCTGATGCTGGAGATGTGCCTGAACGGGCCGCCGGCGGCTGATGTGGACCGTGTGGAGAAAGAACCGGCGCAGGGCATGGTGCGGCTCCGGTTCGAGATCAAACCGACGGTCTAGTCCTTTGCAGGCTAAATCTGGAAAACCGGATGGCTTTCCTCGGGTCGCTCGCCCGTTTCGACTTCGCCGCTTTCGGTCGGCTGGGCTTCATACGGCTGCTTGGCCTTGGGGCCTTCGGGCGCTTCCTGGTACTGGAGCGTCATCGGGCGGGCCTCAATGCCGAAAATGTCGTCGAACACTTCCCTGAGCACCACATCCAGGTCATCCATGGTGATCGGCAGGCCAAGGTCTGCCATCGACGTCACGCCGTGTTCGGAAATGCCGCAGGGCACGATGCCCTCGAAATGGCTGAGGTCAGGTTCCACATTGATGGCGATGCCGTGATAAGTCACCCACTGGCGCACGCGTACGCCGATGGCGGCAACCTTGTCTTCGCGTCCGCCCCCACGCTCAACCCAAACGCCCACGCGGCCCTTGCGGCGCTCTGCCGTCACGCCGAACTTGGCCAGCGACTGGATGATCACTTCCTCAAGCCCATAGATGAACTGGCGCACGTCCTTGCCGCGCTTCTTCAGGTCCAGAAGGAAGTAGACCACGCGCTGGCCCGGGCCATGATAGGTATATTGCCCGCCGCGGCCCGCGTCATAGACGGGGAAGCGGTCCGGGTCTACCAGATCGGCAGGGTCGGCACTGGTGCCGGCGGTATAAAGCGGCGGGTGTTCCAGGCACCAGACCATCTCAGCCGCCTCGCCCGCACGAATCGCACGCACACGCTCTTCCATCTCTTCAAGCGCATCGGGGTAGGCGACAAGCTCGTCGCTGATTCGCCACTCAAGGGGAAACTGGTCTGCCATGGCCAAAAACTCACAAAATACCTAAACCTTGGGCGTTACATACCGCTTTTGCGCGTGTGAGCCAAGAAAGTTTCCTGTGAGGCGGGCCATGACGGTGCTTGAAGTGTGCTGATCTTTTGGGTTAATCATTTGATAAGGATGCCGTGGCAAGCTGGCCCCAGCGTTTTCCAGACGAGGAAATGATGAATTATCAGGCTGTTAACAGGGTTACCGTTGAAATCACCGTCGTGCTCGGGCGTACCCACATGCCTATTCGCCAGCTTTTGAAGATGGGCCGGGGTGCGGTGATCGACCTGGACGCCAAGCATGAAGACGAATGCTGGGTATACGCCAACAATGAGCTGATCGCGCGCGGCGAGATCATGATCGTGGGCGAAAAGATCGGTGTGTCCATCACGCGGATGATGAGCCAGCTTCAGGTTTAGGCTCCCCAGCCGCCTGTGACCGTCAGGAAAACCGGGCTTTTTCAGATAGTTTCAAAATCATGTCATTTTCCGCTTGCGGGGCAGGGGCTTCCTTGATAGATAAGCGCCCGACCTCGCGGCCGTGGCGGAATTGGTAGACGCGCAGCGTTGAGGTCGCTGTGGGGTAACACCCGTGGAAGTTCGAGTCTTCTCGGCCGCACCAATGAAAGCCCGTAGGGAACGCCCTGCGGGTTTTCTTTTTATTGCGGCGCGCATCTTTTCTCCACCTTTCGCTGGAAACCTTTGGGGCTTTCTTTTATCACTTAAGAATGAATAGCGGCACCAGTTGGGGGTGCGCCAAAAAACCAACATTATTTCGAGCAAATCAGGGGAGGCATACATGGCTGAAAAGGAAAAAAATCCAGATCTGCCCGAAGATGATGTGCTGACCATGCCACCCGAAGGCGAGCCGCCCCACGACGAGGAAGAGCAGGCTAAGGAAGAGCTGGACGAAGGGCCCGAACTTGAAGTTCACCAGGACAAGGAATTTATCCAGCAGGTCCTGAGCGCGGTTAAGGAAAACAACCAGGACCAGGCTGTCGATCTGGTTGAAGACCTGCACGCCGCAGACATCGCCGACCTTCTTGAGGTTATGTCGTCGCCGCAGCGTGTTGGCTTCATCGAGCTACTTGGCGAACGGCTGGACCCTGACGTGCTTATCGAGGTTGAGGGCGCGGCCCAGGACGACCTCTATGAGCATATGCCCAACGAGCAGATCGCCGACGCGGTCACCGAGCTCGAGACCGATGACGCCGTTTACGTTCTTGGTGAACTGGACGATGAGGACCGGGAAGAGGTTCTGCGCTCGCTGGCAGCTGACGACCGGGTGGCGATCGAGGAAAGCCTGAGCTATCCGGAAGAATCCGCCGGCCGTCTGATGAGCCGCGACCTGGTGGCGGTGCCCCAGTTCTGGACAGTGGGTCAGACCATCGACTATCTGCGTTCTGAGAACGAGGATATCCCGGACGATTTCTATGACATCTTCGTGGTTGATCCGTCGCACAAGCCTGTGGGGACAGTGCCGCTGTCTCGCGTGATGCGCACCCACCGCCCTGTGACCATCGGCGAGATCATGGATGATGACCCAACGCTTGTGGATGTCACGGCCGACCAGGAAGAAGTGGCCTACCAGTTCAGCAAATACCACCTGATTTCCGCCGGTGTGGTGGACCAGAGCCAGCGGCTGGTCGGTGTGGTCACGGTTGACGACGTGGTCGAAGTGATCGGCGACGAGGCCCAGGAAGATATCCTGGCCCTTGCCGGTGTGTCTGAAGAATCCGGCGTAAACGAGAACTTCCTTGAAGTAACGAAAGACCGCTTTACCTGGCTTTTCGTGAACCTTGGTACCGCGATCCTGGCGTCTGTGGTCATCGGGCTTTTCGACGCCACGATCGAACAGATGGTGGCGCTGGCGGTTCTGATGCCCATTGTGGCCTCCATGGGAGGGAACGCAGGCACCCAGACAATGACCGTTGCCGTGCGCGCAATCGCCACCAAGGACCTCAGCTCAACCAACGCCCTCCGCGTGGTGAACCGGGAACTCGCAGCCGCAGCCGTCAATGGCTTCGCGCTGGCTGTCTTTTCCGGTCTGGTGGCCTGGATCTGGTTCGGCAATGCCGGTTTGGGGCTCTTGTTCGCGATCGCCATGTTGGTCAATATGGTTGTCGCGGGGCTCAGCGGTGTGCTTGTGCCCCTTGGGCTCAATAAGGCGGGCGCTGATCCTGCCATCGCCTCCAGCGTGTTCGTGACCACGATCACTGATGTGGTGGGCTTTTTCGCATTCCTGGGGCTGGCCGCCCTGTTTCTGCTCTAGGACGCTTTGCACATGGACAAAGGCCTCGTTTTGCTGGTGGATGATGAGCCTGTCGTCCTGCGAATTCAGGCCGCCGCCGTCCAGCAATTCGGTTTTGAAACCCTGATCGCGGAAACCGTTGAAGAGGCGATCGCCACCACCCGTGCGCACCGGCCGTCCCTGATTATCAGCGACGTTCAGATGCCGGGCGAAGGCGGGTTCGACTTTGTCGATTCCCTGGAAAAGCAGGGCCTGAAGAATATGCCGGTGATTTACCTGACAGGGTATGACGATATTGACATCATCCGCGGCGGCCTGCGGGCCGGCGGCGATGATTTTGTCATCAAGGGCGGGTCGGTGGAGCGGCTGAGGAACCGGATTGCCTTCTGGATGGTTAGCGGCTTCCAGGAGCTGCCATCAGACCTGAGGCGCCGCGCGCTGGTGGACGCCAACGCCATGAAAGGCGATGCCTTTACCCATGTGGAAGACCATATCAAGGTAGACGACGCCATCACCGAACGGGTCAGCGCGCGCATCGCGGAAGAAGTGGCGACTGTGCCGAAGGATTACGGCATGCGGCTTGTGGAACGTGTTTGTTTCCTGGGGCGTTTGTCAAAAATCATTATCGAGGAAAGCCACACCTTCGGCCACTATCTGCGCTTTCCGGACTATATGATTGGCGCTGTGAACCGCGTCAATCCGCCCTGGAAGCGGGAACTGTGGCCGCTTCTCAAGCGTTTCGAAGACTGGTCGTGCGACACGCGCTTTGTGCTTTCCGGCATGGAGCCCCTGAAGCCGTTCCAGCAATATGAATGGTATACCGACGGGCTGTAGGGCCGCAGCGCCGTCATCTGGTTCAAAAGGAAAGTCATGTTTAAAAAATCGATCCTTGCAGCATCTGTTGCACTTGGTTTCAGCGGCATTTTCGGTGCTGCTTGCGCCGGTGACGCGCCTGACCTGGGCGTCATCTCCAAAATCCGGGATGAAGGTTTCAACCATTCGCAGGTGATGAAAACGCTCAGGCATCTCACGGACCGCATCGGGCCGCGCCTGACGGGCACACCTGCCATGATGCAGGCCAATGAGTGGACGCGGGATCAGTTGACGGAATGGGGGCTGGAGAACGCGCACCTTGAAGGGTTTGAGTTCGGGCCTGGCTGGACGTGGGAAAGCGTGGACGTGCGCATGACAGCGCCGCGAACAGACCAGCTTCATGCGCTTCCGATCAGCTGGTATCCGGGCACCGAGGGCCCGGTGACGGGGGATGTGATTTTTGCGCCGATGAAATCGAAGGCCGATTTTGAGAAATACAAGGGTAAGCTCAAGGGCAAGATTGTTCTTGTGGATGCGGTATCGCCCTACAAGGATCCGACCGAGATGAACGCGGAAGACCGCCGCCGTGCCAACGAGCCGATCCGCCGCTATACGGAAGAAGAGCTTGAGAATATCAGCACCTATGACGTCCCTGAAGGCCACCCGGGGGAAGATGGCTGGACTGATTATAAAAGCTGGGGCTATTACCTGACGGATTTCCTGGAAGAAGAGGGGGCAGTTGCCGTGGTGCGCCGCTCGCCGCGCCGCAACATGCTGATTGGAGCCACCGGCTATCAGTATCTGCAAGGTCATCTGCCCGGGCTGCCGGGTGTGCGCATGGCGTCAGAGCATTATGACCGCGCCGTTCGCCTGCTGAAGGATGATCAGGCCGTGAGCATGAGCCTGGATGTGAAGGCCACCTATTACACGGACGATATGCAGTCCTATTCCACACTGGCGGAAATCCCGGGCCGGGGCCGCAACCCTGAAGTTGTGATGCTGGGCGCCCACCTTGACAGCTGGTTCATGGGTGACGGTGCGGTGGACAATGGCGCGGGTGTGGCGGTGACCATGGAAGCTGTGCGTATTCTGAAAGCCATTGGGTTCCAGCCCAAACGCACCATCCGGATCGGGCTTTGGGGCGGCGAGGAGCAGGGCTATTACGGTTCGTACCAATATGTGAAGAACCATCTGGCGACGCGCCCGGAAAGCGATGATGAAAAGCTGAAATATATGGAACCCTATGCCAAGGAATTCGGCATGTTCCCGATTGCCAAGAAGCCGGACTATGAGCGTTTTTCAGCCTATTTCAACCTGGATAACGGCTCGGGCAAAATCCGCGGTATCTACGCCGAAGGCAATGCTGCCGCCGCCGCCATTTTCACTGAGTGGCTGGAGCCTTTCCATGATCTGGGCGCGGACACCGTTACCATGAACGACACAGGCGGCACGGACCATGAGGTGTTTGATGACATTGGCCTGCCGGGCTTCCAGTTCATTCAGGACCCGCTGGATTACGGTAGCCGCCTGCACCACAGCACAGTCGATACCTATGACCATGCGTTTGAAAAGGACCTGAAGCAGGCAGCCGTGATCATGGCCAGCTTTGTCTATAACGCCGCGATGCGCGAGGAGCGCTTCCCGCGCGAGCCGGAGCCCCGCGAGCGCGAAAAGGACAAGAAAGACGATGACGCCGAGGTCGCTCAGGACTAGGCGCTTCAATCAAGGAAAAAAGGCCCGAAGGTTGCACAGCCTTCGGGCCTTTTCTGTATCTGGCTCAGTGGCGCAGGATGCGCGAGTTCACCCAGCCCTTATCCCTTAGCCTCCAGTCGCTCCAGCAGCTGTTGCAGGACGACATCTTCCTTGGTTGGGGCAATCGGCGAAGGAATTTCCCAGTCCGGCGTGACGCCGTCTGATTCCCGTGTGCCAGAGGGGCGGATGATATGGGCTTTTGGGAAGCCAACGGAAATCCCGGTCGCGGGCAGGGTGAAGCTTTCCATCGCGCCATAGGTTGTTGCCATGTCGGAGGTTTTTTCCCCAACAATGGTTGCAAAGCCATAGTCCTGCGCCATGGCCGCCATCGTCACGGCATTGGAAAAGGAGTGCCGATTGACAAGGATATAGACCTGGCCTTCAAAGCGTTCGCCCTTGCGCGGCTCAGCATAGTCTATATCGAAGTCGAACAGCTCTCCGCGCGGCGTTTCGGCATACATGCGTGCATAGCGGCCTGATATTCCTTCCTTGGCTGCCGGATTGGCATCCAGCCGTGCCTGGTTCGACGCTGCTGCTTCATCGCTCGAACGGACCAGGAAGGCCGAACAGAAGCGAAAAGGCCTGTCTGCAAACCACGCCAGGATCGGGTCGCTGAAGGAATTGTCCCCGCCCGGGTTTTCCCGTAGGTCGATAATCAGCTGGCGGGCGCCTTCTTTGATGAAGGTCTCGAACGCATCGTCTGTGAAGGTAAGAAAGGCGCTGTTGTCCCAGACAGCTGCGGGGTTTTCAAAGTTGTAGAATGGACCGGGCCGCAGGTAGGCCGTTTGGGCTGTGAGCATTTTCGCTGTCCGCTCCGCGCCGTTAAGTGCAAATCGGGCTGGTTGATTATCCGCCGCAAGTGTCTGTTCTTGCCGCGTCGTGGCCTTCACCTGAACATCCAGGATGTTGCCGTCTTGTGCTTTTAATGTCAGGTCAAAATAGGGCCTTTCCCCCAATTCAAGCCACAAATACTGTGGAAGGGCGAATTCAAGAATTGAGTGGGCGATATAGTCGGTGTCGGCAGAGATATGTGCGGCTGTCCTTGCCAGCCAGTTGGCGATTGGTTCGCCGTTCAGGGCCAGGATCTCATCGCCTGAGCGGATGTCCGCATTGCCGGAATAGTTTTCCCCAACATAAACATGGTCGCCAGCGATCCGGGGGTAGATGGGGAAACTCCGGCCGCCCTTGTCCCGGAAATCGCGATATACGTCTTCCGGGAATTCGATCCTGGCGTGTGCGACATTGCCATATGCAACAAACTTCTGGAAGGCGACCCGTACTTCGAACAAGCTGAGCGGACGGTTGAATGATGTGAGCATCTCTTGATAGCGGGCGTCATAGGCGGCTTTGGTGCGGTGGGCATAAAGGTCGACGTGCGCACGCTTGAGGCCAGCATATAGGGCCTCAAAATCGCTGCGGATTACTTCCACTGGAATGGTAGGGTTATTCTCCTTTGGCTCTGCCTGTGCCCATGGTGCTGTCCAAAGGACAAGCAGAACGGCCAACCCTCTCGCTATCAGTCTTCTCGCTATCGGTAACTTCTTCGTATTCATTTTATTCTCCACATGGAAACTCGATGCATCGGTCATGCGGGCAATCTCGAACCGTGTCCATGTGGGGCGGCTCCTTTATTCCTGACGAAAGCCTGACAACATTGAAATTCCTGCTGTTTTTGGAATTTGTCTCCGCTACTATCCGCTTCATGAGCATGAAGAATATGAAGCAAATACCGCAGCAAGTGCCCTTCAAAGTGGGCGACTGGACTGTCCATCCTGACACTGGCCGGCTTGTGCGGGGCGATGAAACAGTATCGCTTGAACCCAAGGTTATGGGCTTGTTGTTGTTGCTAGCGGTGGCGAACGGTGCGGTCCTATCGCGCAGGGAGATAGAGGAACGCCTGTGGGCAGGCGTGGTGGTTGGCGAGGATACTGTTGCCCGCACAGTGTCCCGCCTTAGGGCTGCGCTGGGCGATTCCGCCAAAGACCCGGCCTATATCGAGACACTGCCGCGCCGCGGATACCGCCTATTGTTGCCGGTAACGGCAGGTGTCAGCGCGAAGCCCAGCCCAAAGATACCCGTCCTGCTGGCTGTTGTTGGGCTTGCGACCGTTGTCGCCCTGGCCCTTTTCATTGTGCTGAAGCCCAGAGAGGCGGAGCCTTCGAAGGCCGCGGCACTGACAGCGCGGGCAAATGATCTCTATATGCAGTTCACGCAACAGGACAATGAAACAGCCATCGCGCTTTATGAAAAGGCATTGGCCCTGGACACAGACCTGGCGGCGGCACAGGCCGGGCTTGCCAATGCGTTGGTGCAGCGTGTCATCAGGTGGCCAAGCACGCCTTTCGCCACAGGGGCCAGCAGCGTGCAGGAGGCGCTTTCGCGTGACATGCACCAGTCGGATTCGGCCATGAGGATACTTGCACGGGCGACAGCCCTGGCCGAAAGGGCAGTAAGGCTGACCCCAAGGGACGCCGACGCCCTGAAGGCGTTGGGGTTGGTCTATGCGATGCAGAACCGTATCGACCTTGCCGAAGAGATTTATCTGCGCGCCATCGAGGTTGATGAAACCGCCTGGGAGTCGATGGTCAATCTGAGCGAGATATACGACATCAAGGGCGATCAGCAGCAGAGCGTCCTGATGCTGGAGGCCGCATTTGAGACCATGGGTCAGGTTTACGACCAGGAACCGCAACGGGTCGGCCCTTGGCAAGCGGCGATTGGTGCTCTTATAGGCAAGAAAAAAGAGGACGCCGGCAGGCTGGAAGAAGCCGAGCTATGGTATCGGCGCACGCTTGAAATCGCGCCCTATGAACCTGAGGCGACCAAGCACCTTGCCGCGATCCTGAGGCAGGCTGGAGACGAGGCTCAGGCCGAGCAGCTGTGTTCTGTATTGGTCGAAAAACTTGGCCCGGAACATGGGTGTGAAGACGCGCCGGTCGCCCGGTAGCCTCAAAGCTAAAAGGTGCTGTGCGCAAGGGTGAGGCTTCAGCGGGCCTCTATCGCCATATTGTCCAACAGGCGCACACTGCCGATGCGGGCGACCGCCAACACGCGTGCAGGTGTGGTGATTTTATCAATAATTTCCAATGAGTTGGCGTCAACTATTGAGACATAATCTACGGCCTTGAAACCCGCTTCTAGCAGCTTGTCACTGGCGGCTTGTTCCGCAGTGCGCAAGTCCGCGCCGGCTGAGACATCTGCGACCAGTTCCTTCAAAATCACATTGAATTTTCCTGCGATCGCCCGCTCTTCAGCGTTCAGATAAGCATTGCGGGAGGAGGCCGCGAGGCCGTCGCTTTCCCGGATCAGCGCGCCGCCCATGATCTCCACCGGGATATCAAGGTCTGCGACAAAGCGGCGGATCACCGCCAGCTGCTGATAGTCCTTCTCGCCAAAGATGGCCACGTCCGGCAGGCACTGCAGCAACAGTTTTGTCACCACCGTGGCGACGCCGTCAAAATGGCCGGGCCGGGACGCGCCTTCGAAGCGGTCTGTCAGGCCCGCTACGGTTACGGTGGAGGCGTGCCCGGTGCGGTACATTTCAGCGCCGTTTGGGGCAAACACAAGGCTTGCGGGTGTATCGGCCAGCTTTTTCCGGTCTTCAGCTTCGGTGCGGGGGTAGGCGTCAAAATCCTCGCCTTCACCGAACTGGGTCGGGTTCACAAAAATGGAGACAACGATCCGGTCCACTTTCTCGGCTATCGCGTTCACAAGCGACAGGTGCCCGTGGTGCAGGGCGCCCATGGTGGGCACCAGGCCAACGCGCAGGCCTTCACGCTTCCAGGCATGCACCTGCGCACGCAGGTCTTCAACGGTTCGTACGGCAGGAACAGAAGCGGTCATAAGGCTATCCGGAAATGGGTTGTTCAAGAGTTCTGGGCCACGAGGCGGGCGTCGTCAAGGCCGTCCAGATCGTTATAGTTGATGATCGACAGAATGTCGCTGACATACTCAGCACCGCGTTCTGAATAGCGCACCAGCGCTGGAGCGAGCGCAGCACCCGTGATGCCGATATTCAGTTCCCTCAGTTCCGCGCGGCGACGGCGCAGGTCTTCATAACTTGCATGCCGGTTCAGGTTGGTCATATAGCTTCGAACGCTATCCAGAAGATATTCGAAGCTCTTGATCTTATGGGTTTTTCCCTCATCCCGGTTTTCGGGCAGAAGGCCATCGGCATCGCCCCATACCCATTCACCAAACAGGGCATTTCCGGCCTGCGCGAACCGGCTGGTGCCCCAGCCCGATTCCATCGCAGCCTGCGCCAAAGCGAGCGACGGCGGGATCACATCCACCTTATAGAGCAGGAAATCGATATCCTTGGTGCGGAAGTCCTGCTTGCGCTTCAGGCGGTAGGTCTTGGCCATCTGGCGCAGCCATTTTTTCTCGGCGCGCTTGAGCGGCTGCTGATTCTCAAACTTTTGCCTGAGCGCCAAAAGACGCCCGCGGTCAGCCAGGATCAGCTCGTTGGCGCGCAGCACAATCGGCAGCAGCGTTGAGGTGAACAGGCGCTTCTTGCGATTGGCGTCGTTCACCTCTGGCAGGTCTTCCGGCAGGCGGGTCAGGAATACTCGAGGGACGGCCTCAACGGCATGCAGTTCCTTCTTGAGGAGCCGCGCGAGCTTAGGCGTCATTTTGATTTTCTTGGGTGGTGGCGTGTGGGCCAGGTAATTGGGCTGGTCCGCAACAAAGGCGTCCGTGCGGCTGATCGCAAGCATGTGGCGCGCAAGCAGAATTGGGCCGACAATCATGACGGCCACAAGCACCAATATTCCAGCAATGTTACGCGCGCTTAAGGGCACTTTGTACTTTTCTCCCTGCGGATAATTTACCAATATCTAGCTAATAAGTGTAGGTGCAAATCGCAAGATCGTCTAATGATAAGGCGTCAGATGCGTGACATGCATGACACAGTCAGTATTGCGTAAGGGAGAGGGCCAAGTGCCGGATAACAAGGCAAACCCAGAGACTGCGGGCAATGGCACCGGTGAGATGGGCCGACCGTATCTCATTGTTTTAGGAAACGAAAAAGGCGGATCGGGCAAATCCACAACCGCCATGCATATTGTTGTATCGCTGCTGCGTGAAGGCCGCCGCGTTGGCACCATTGATCTGGATGCCCGGCAAAAAAGCCTGACGCGCTATATCGAAAACCGCCGGGCTTACGCTGAAAAGAAGGGCCTTGATCTGCCGCATCCGACCGAACTGGTGGTGCCCAAGTCCGAACTGCGGTCCGCAGACGAGGCTGAGGCGGATGAAAAGCAGCGCTTTGAGGAAGCCTATCTCAATCTGGCCGACAAGGTGGATGTGGTTGTGATCGATTGCCCTGGCAGTGACACATTCCTGTCGCGCCTGGCGCATACGGCCGCAGACACGCTGGTAACGCCAGTGAATGACAGTTTCGTGGACCTTGATCTGCTCGCACGGGTGAATGCCTCAAGCCACAAGGTGGAAGGCCCAAGCCTTTATGCCGAAATGGTCTGGAAAGCGCGCCAGCGGCGCGCCATGGCCGACGGCAGTTCCATCGACTGGGTGGTGCTGAGAAACCGTGTGGGCGCCCTGCATGCCAAGAACAAGGAGCGGGTTGAGCGCGTGCTTAATGAATTGACGAAGCGTATCGGAATCCGCCATGTGCCGGGGCTTGGCGAACGGGTGATTTACCGCGAACTGTTCCTGCGCGGCCTGACGCTGATGGACCTCAAGGAAGCAGGCGGGCTGGACGGCAAGGGCCTTTCCATGTCGCATGTGGCAGCGCGGCAGGAAGTCCGCAAGCTGATGGACGCCCTCAATCTGCCTTTCCGCAAGACTGAGGAGGCCTGAGCCCTGTGATTGCCTGGTTGGTCATCGGTCTGATCCTTGCCTTTTCCTTGCTGGTTCTTCTGAACTGGTGGGCAAACGCTGATGTAGAGACGGCGAAACGGTCGCTTTTCTGGGCCATCGTGGGCCTGTGCGCGCTGTTTGGTGTTGTGATGCTGGCAGCAGGCAAAGGCTTTTTGGCCGTCATTCCCGCAGGATTTGCAGCCTGGCGCATGTTCGGCACCAAGGCGTCTGAACGCCTGAAGAGCAAGAGCGAAGGTCGCGCCCGGTCGTCCGGTGGGATGACCCGTCAGGAAGCGCTGGACGTCCTTGGGCTTGAAGACGGCGCCAGTGAACAGGAAATTAACCAAGCTTACCGTAAGCTGATGGCGCAGTGCCACCCGGACAAAGGCGGAAACGACTATCTGGCTGGCAAGCTGAATGAGGCGAAACAGACGCTTTTAGGGCGGTGAGGCGCGATCTTATGAGACGCGGGTACCTTTTGTTGGTGGGGATTCTGGCTCTTTTCGGGGTGCAGCCCCTGTGGGCTGAGCCGGATACATGGCAACAGGGCCAGCCAGTCATCGTTGGCACCATCACCCATAATCCGCCTTATGTGCTTGAAGACCCTTCCTCCGGCATTGATCTGGATATGGTTGCGGAAGCCTTTTCCCATGCGGGGCTGAAGGTTGAATTCGTGCATGCGCCGCTTTCACGGGTGCAGGTGCTTCTGTCTTCCGGCAAAGTGGACGCCATGACCACCTTCAGCACCAATGAAGACTTGTGCATCAACAGCGAGATATTCAGCTATTGGCATGACGGAATATCGGTTCCGATAGAATCGATGGACCCGATCGCATCTGTCCAGGACCTGAAGGGCATGCGCGTTGGAATGTTCCCAGGCGCGGTAGATGTGCTGAAGGAGCTGACGCCCGAGGATATCGTCACCTTCGGCAGCAGCGTGACGGTCTATAACCGCGGGCAGCTGATCCGGATGATGCTCTACCGCCGGTTGGACGCCTATATCGGCGACTATTGGGCGCTTGAATATGCCTATCAGCAACTGGCGGCCGACCAGCCGCGACCGTTCAAGGTGGCTGTTCGGTTCCCGCCGACGCCGCGGCGCCTGTGTGTCCGGGATTCGGCTTTGGTGAAACGCTTCAATGATGGGGTCAAGGCCCTTGCAGAAGGTGATGTCGCAGAGCGGATCAGGGCGCGCTACCTGAAAGAAAAATGATGAAATGCACTGTCAGTTTGACAGATTGCAACCGGCAGGGCAGGCTGAATATAACAACTCGCCGTTAAATAGGGACCGCCTCATGTGTCAACCTGGGGGTGAAAATCGGGTAAGCTATTCATTCAGGTCTCCGTCAGAAGCGCGGGACCTGGCGCGCAAGCTTTCGCAGCATGCGCCAGAGCCACCCAGGGCGGAAATGGGCCTCTTCGAATTGATGATGAACGCCATTGAGCACGGCAATCTTGAGATTGGCGCCCACGAGAAACGCAACTTACTGGCCGAGGACAGGTTGGTGGAGGAAATCCAGGCCCGCCTGACAGATGGCCCCTACAAAGAGCGCCTGGCGAAAGTCGACATCATCAAGAATGATGGGGTTCTGCAATACTGCATCACTGATGAGGGCAAAGGGTTCGATTGGGCGCGGTTCATGCAGGGCGACACGGATGCGTCTTTGAACGAGAGCGAGTTTGGGCGAGGCATTTTGCTGGCCAAGTCCATCGGCTTCGACGGACTGGCCTATAGCGGTATCGGTAATGTTGTAACAGCTTCCATAAAGCTGAAGTAAAAAAAAGCCCAGTATCCAGCCAAGTGGTAACGGATTGTTTAGTATTTATGGCTGAATATGGTCTCGCCGGCGGGGGTCTGATACAATCTATCCTTGAAGATACACAGACGCATACGGGATTTCTAATCAATGAGTGATGACCGCACACATGTTACGGGTGTTGAAGTATTTTTCGAACCCGATGACATCATCGTTTCCAAAACGAACAAGCAAGGCCATATCACCTACGCCAATGACGTGTTTCTCGATATTGCGGGATACACTGAAGAGGAAGTAGTCGGTAAGCCGCACAGTGTTATTCGCCACCCTGACATGCCTCGTTGCATCTTCAAGGCGCTTTGGGATTCTATCCAAAGTGGCGAGGAGATCTTCGCCTATGTCATGAACAGGGCAAAAAACGGCGACCACTATTGGGTGTTGGCGCACGTCACTCCCTCTTTCAGTACTTCTGGTGAAATCATTGGGTATCATTCCAACAGGCGGGTTCCCAACCGGGCCTCGCTTGAGGGGACCATTATCCCGCTTTACCAGGACCTGTTGAGGATTGAGGCCGCAGGTGGCCGCAAGCAGGGTCTTGAAGATTCGAGCGCGCACCTCGCAAAGCTCCTGAGCGACAAAAACATGACTTTGAACGAATTTTCGCTGTCGCTTGCTTGACGGCAGAGTAGGAACCGGTGATGACGGAACAATCAGTAAACCTCGATGCATCGATCCAGAAGGCGATAGATGTATGCCAGGCAGTGGCAGGCGGCGATTTTGAGGCGCGTATCCTGAACCTTCAGGAGGACGGCGAACTCAGACCTCTTTTCAATGCAATCAACCGAATTATTGACCGCAACGACGCCTTCGTTCGTGAAGCAAAGGCGGCGATGCAGGCGGTCAAGGAACACCGCTATTACCGGAAGATCCTTGAACCCGGCATGCCCGGCGTCTTCCTGCATGCGGCAAGGGATATCAACGCGTCGATCGAAAACATGGGCGCCATCCACAGCCAGTCAACCTCGCTGATTTCGCTGGTGGACTCGCTGGTTGAAGATGTGGCCGACAAGAAGAATGAAATTCAGGACGCTGCGCACGATTCGATCAAACGTACAGAGGAAAACTCTTCGAACACGATTGAGGTGTCCCGCGCTGCCACGCGGACGCTGGAGAACACCAACGGGGTCGCCGCTGCGACTGAGCAGATGAGGGCCTCTTCGCAGGAAATCGCCCGCCAGATTACCATGTCGGCGGACTGTGCGGCCAAATCTTTGTCCGAAACCGAGTTGGCGGCGGAGAAGATCTTGTCGCTGGAAGAGGCGGCAAAGGCCATCAGTTCCGTGGTTGACCTTATCACCAAGATTTCCAGCCAAACCAACCTGCTGGCGCTAAATGCGACCATTGAGGCCGCGCGGGCTGGCGAAGCAGGCAAAGGGTTTGCGGTCGTGGCAAGCGAAGTGAAAAGCCTGGCGAACCAGACATCGGCGGCGACCGAGAATATTACCAACCAGGTTCACCACATTCAGCAGACCACGTCCGAAAGTGTGGACGCGATTGCCAGCATCAAGAAAATCACGCAGGAACTGAGCGAGATCAGCGCAGGTATTTCCGCAGCGGTCGAAGAGCAGGACGCGGCAACCGGCGAAATCGGGGAGCAGGTGGGGCGGCTGCGGGATGACATCGAGATCGTGTCTGAAAATGTTACCAAACTGGTTCAGACAGCTGCGTCTTCATACTCATCGTCTATCCAGGTGATCTGGTCATCCGATGAGATCGACGAACCACTCTTTAAACTATCTGACGCGATGGGCGACTTCGTCCGCATTGTGAATAGCTGATCAGAAAGGCAGGCTAGGAAATGGACCATAAGATCACCACATCCGGCAACAAGACAACAATTGCCATGAGCGGGCGCCTGACCTTTGATGACCAGGGCACCTTCAGGGTCATGCTAAAGGATTTGGCGGAAGAGTCCGGCGCTGAATGGCTGCTCGACATTACGCCGCTTGAATTCCTTGATTCAGCGGGGCTTGGCCTGCTGCTGCGCGCCAAAGCGATCGCAGAAAAGGAAGGCAAAAGCATCGCGATGAAGGCCCCCACGAGCGGCCACGTGGCCGACATCATGAAAATTTCTCAGTTCCACGCCTTGATTCCCTTCGTTTAAGGGCGGCTGAGGCTTTCTAGGTATTTATCGGGGCGTCTGAACCTATGGGGTTTGGGCGCCCCTGTTCATTTTTGCTGCGATAGAAGTCACACCGGCCGAGAGCATTCATTGTCAGGTGCTCTGGGCCCCCCACAGTTTCCTGCTTTTGGGCGCACTGGTCGCACCATTCGGTGTCGCCGCATTTCAATTTTTGGGTCATGACAGCCCCTTCCATTGGCTATCGGCCCCTTCGTGCAAATGTGCTTTTACTATAGCGGCGTTTAAAAACCGTTAAATGCGGCAGGTTGCCGCGCAGCCCACCCGAAACGATATCGCAGGATTTCCATATTGACGGCAAGCGCCGCCGCTGACACTTTGGTCAAAATTTCTCCATTTATCCAAAGGTATTTTCATGGCAGGCCACTCTTTCCATCACACCGTTTTGCGCGAATATGATGTCCGCGGCATCGTTGACGAGACGCTGCATTATGAAGACGCGAAAGCGCTTGGGCAGGCATATGGCACGCATGTGAAACGCGCTGGCGGCAGCCGCGTGTGTGTGGGCTATGACGGTCGGGTGTCCTCCCCGAAGATGGCGGAAAACCTGATGGCGGGGCTGGCATCCACCGGCCTTGA
Source organism: Kordiimonas lipolytica (assembly GCF_042651265.1). Lineage (GTDB taxonomy): Bacteria > Pseudomonadota > Alphaproteobacteria > Sphingomonadales > Kordiimonadaceae > Kordiimonas > Kordiimonas lipolytica. The sequence continues at coordinate 50,666 of NZ_JBHSCR010000036.1, forward strand.
GGTGATCAACATCGGCCTCGCGGGCACGCCGATGCTTTATTTCAGCGTGTTCGAGCTCGATACAGACGGCGGCATCATGATCACCGGCTCCCACAATCCGGCCAACTATAACGGCTTCAAGATGATGATGGGCAAGAAGCCCTGCTTCGGCGAGGCCATCCAGGCCATCGGCAAAACCGCGAATGCGGGCGACTATGAGGTGGGTGAAGGCAGCATCCGGGAAGAGGACGTGTTCGACCGCTATATCGACCGCCTGATGCGTGATGTGGACATGAAGGCCTTCACCATTGTGTGGGACCCAGCCAATGGCTCGCTCGGCCCTGCGGTCGAGGCGCTGGTGAAGCGCCTGCCGGGCAAGCATATCGTGATCAACGCGGAAGTGGACGGCACTTTCCCGAACCATCATGCGGACCCGACTGTGGAAGCCAACCTTGAACAGCTCAAGGCTGCTGTTGCAAAACACGGCGCAGACATGGGCCTTAGTTTCGACGGTGACGGTGACCGCATCGGCGCCATCGACGCCCACGGTCGCGTGGTGTGGGGTGACCAGATGCTGGCCATCATGGCGGGTGACCTCTTGAGGGAAGTGCCGGGCGCGCCGATCATCGCGGACGTCAAGGCCAGCCAGGCGCTGTTTGACCGCATCAAGGAGCTCGGCGGTGAGCCCGTGATGTGGAAAACCGGCCACAGCCTGATCAAGGACAAGATGGTTGAGCTGAACGCGCCGCTCGCGGGCGAAATGTCAGGCCATATTTTCTACAAGCATAAATTCTACGGCCATGATGACGCGCTTTATGCCGGGATCCGGTTCCTGAATGCCATCACCAAGCAGGGGGGCGATCTGGCCGCGCTCAAGGACGGCCTGCCGGCCGCCATCAACACGCCGGAACTGCGGTTTGACTGTGACGACGTGCGCAAGTTCGACGTGGTCAGGGAAGTGAAGGCCCGGCTTGAAGAAGCAGGCGCTGATATGTCCACCGTTGACGGCGTGCGGGTGCAAACATCAGACGGTTGGTGGCTCCTCCGCGCCTCGAACACGCAGGCTGTGCTGGTCGCACGCTGCGAGGCATCCACTGAGGCAGGCCTCGCCCGCCTCAAGCATGCTCTCGTCGAAGCCCTTAAGGCCTCCGGTGTCGACGCGCCAAGCGACCTTTAATGTGGCAGTGACGCATCATGAAAGAATACTTCGTAGGCTATGACTATGGGATGGGCGGAATTTGGACATACCTTATAGCGCCTTCAAAGAAGGCTATTCATGAGGTCTACCCTGATATCGGAGTGTGGCTGAGGCCGCCATTCTTTGACGATAGTTTACTAGAATCTATCAAGGCAAATGGCTGTTATCCCCTAAGTGAAGTGCCTGAACCAATGCACAATGCGCTATTGGCCGCACCGAGAAATAAAATATGAATAGTCGTCAGAGCGCTATTGCTTAAAACGTAGATTTAGATTTCGAGTCCATACTCATAGAACTTCGCAACTAAAACATGCCGTTGTCGTTTTTGGATGTCTCCGGCACCGGCATGGCCACGCCCCAGTGTTCCACCATCTTGCCGTCTTTCATGCGGAAAATGTTCACCACGGCGCCGCCACGTTCCTCTGGCGAGCGCTTCACGTGCATATGCAGCCACACAAGGTCACCGCTGGCGGCTGAACGCACGATGCGGGCGGAATACTCAGGATACCGCTTGGCCCGCGCGCGAAACAGCGCGATCAGGGAATCCCGCCCGTCCTCGAGCCGCGGGTGGTGCTGGATATAGGGGTCGCCAAAACATTCGTCTGCTGCCTTGTCCACGTCCAGCTTGTTTTCCAGCAGGTCCATGCAATAGATAGCTTTCTCAAGGTTTGCCGCCTCAAGCGCGTGCTGGGCTTCGTCGCCAGCATGTGCGGTTGAGGCTGCAATAAGGGCGAGGGCGCTACCCGTAAGGTAGGCAAAAGTTTTGGTTTTCATCGTGTCATGTCCCCATCGGATTAGTCTTGAAGCCACAATAGCGTCCGGCCGGTCTGGACGAAGACTTCTGCGACGGGTAGACCCTGGTACGCGGCAGATGGGGAAGGTGTCACATTCTTTGCCAACTTCTTAACAACAAAGTCGCTTTTTTTCACCGCATCTTTACCCTTTTGCCCCACGCTGAAGGGAATACAACCGGGTCCAAAATCGTTCATCACTTAATGGTGACGAAAAAAGTACCGACGGAGTATTTGTAGTGGGCGTCAGATATACTACATTATGTAGGTATGGATTGACGGAGGACCGATGCCTGACAAGCGTAAAGACGGAAATGACGGTGGCGACACGGGTGTATTGACCCGGACAGAGGCCAAAACCAAAAAGCCGTCCATGTATAAAGTCCTGCTTCTGAATGACGATTACACCCCAATGGAATTTGTGGTGCACATACTGCAACGCTTTTTCCGCATGACGATCGAGGAAGCAACCGAGGTCATGCTGCATGTTCACCAGAAGGGTGTGGGCGTGTGTGGCGTATTCACCTATGAGGTTGCCGAAACCAAGGTAAATCAAGTGCTTAGTTTCGCGCGCCAGAATGACCACCCGCTACAATGTACGCTTGAGAAAGAATGAGTTCCCCCGCGCCGTTTGCTTTATCAAATGGTGCCGACAGCTGAAGGATAAAAAGAGTGCCCAGTTTTTCCCCACATCTTGAAGAGACCCTTCACAGAGCGCTCAAGGAAGCAAACGAGCGTAGCCACGAGTATGCCACGCTTGAGCATCTCCTTCTGGCGCTTCTGGACGATCCTGAAGCTGTTGCGGTCCTGAAGGCCTGCGACGTGGATATCGACGTGCTTAGGGGCCAGATCATCGAGTATCTCGATGACGACATGGAAAACCTGAAAGTTGATTCCGACGGGCTTGAGGCCACGCCAACGGCAGGCTTCCAGCGCGTGGTGCAGCGGGCGCTCCTTCACGTCCAAAGCTCTGGCCGCGAGGAAATGACCGGTGCGAACCTTCTGGTTGCCCTGTTCTCCGAGCGGGAAAGCCACGCTGTCTACTTCCTGCAAAGCCAGGACATGACGCGCCTTGATGCTGTCAGCTATATTTCCCACGGCATTGCCAAGGTGCCCGAGTTCGGTGAAGAACGCCGGGTGCGTGGTGCGGCTGAGGACGAAGAAGAAACCGTGCAGGCAGAGCCCGCAGCAAAGGCCGAGAAAGCCGATACAGCCCTTGCGGCTTACTGCGTGGACCTGAACCAGAAAGCCCGCGACGGCAAGATCGACCCGCTCATCGGCCGCGATGCCGAGCTTGAGCGCGCGGTCCAGATCCTGTGCCGACGGTCCAAGAACAACCCGCTGCTGGTGGGTGACCCGGGCGTGGGCAAAACCGCCATCGCGGAAGGCCTTGCGCGCCGCATTGTCGAGCATGATGTGCCTGAAGTGCTTGAAGGCGCCACCATCTTCGCGCTGGATATGGGCGCGCTTCTGGCCGGCACGCGCTACCGCGGTGACTTTGAAGAACGCCTCAAGGCGGTGGTGAAGGAACTTGAGGCCACTGAAGGCTCGGTCCTGTTCATTGACGAAATTCACACGGTGATCGGGGCAGGGGCCACATCTGGCGGCGCCATGGATGCCTCGAACCTTCTGAAGCCTGCGCTGGCAAGCGGCTCGATCCGCTGCATGGGCTCCACCACCTATAAGGAATTCCGCAGCCACTTTGAAAAAGACCGCGCGCTTCTGCGCCGGTTCCAAAAGATCGATGTGAACGAGCCAACGGTTGAGGACACGATCAAGATCCTTAAGGGCCTGAAGCCTTATTTCGAGGACCACCACCAGGTGCGTTTCACGGCGGAAGCCATCAAGACGGCTGTTGAGCTGTCGGACCGCTATATCAGTGACCGCAAACTGCCGGATAAGGCCATCGACGTGATCGATGAAACCGGCGCGGCCCAGATGCTGCTGCCGCCATCAAAGCGCAAGAAAACCGTTGGCGTGAAGGATGTGGAAGCCGTGGTCGCCAAGATCGCGCGCATCCCGCCCAAATCCGTATCGCGCGACGAAAGCCGCGTGATGGAAACGCTGCAAAAAGACCTGAAGCGTGTGGTATTCGGCCAGGACAAGGCGATCGAGGCCCTGTCTGCGTCGATCAAGCTGTCGCGCGCGGGACTTCGCGAACCCAACAAGCCGATCGGCTCTTATCTCTTCTCTGGCCCCACCGGCGTGGGCAAGACCGAGGTTGCGCGCCAGCTGTCCAGCCTTTTGGGTGTGGAACTGCACCGCTTCGATATGTCCGAATATATGGAACGCCATTCGATCAGCCGCCTGATCGGCGCGCCTCCGGGCTATGTGGGCTTTGACCAGGGCGGTCTGCTGACCGACGCGGTTGACCAGCACCCGCACTGTGTGCTCCTTCTGGACGAGATCGAAAAAGCGCACCCGGACCTCTTTAACGTGCTTCTGCAGGTTATGGATAACGGCACGCTCACAGACCATAACGGCAAGAAGATCGATTTCCGCAATGTGATCCTGATCATGACCACGAACGCGGGCGCGGCAGAGCTTTCGAAATCCGCGATCGGTTTCGGCCGCGAAACGGACGAGACAGCCTCCGACGACGCGATCAAGAAGATGTTCAGCCCCGAATTCAGGAACCGTCTGGACGCCACCATCGCGTTCGACTTCCTGCCGCCTGAGGTGGTATCCCGCGTGGTTGAGAAATTCGTACTGCAGCTGGAGCTTCAGCTTGCGGAGCGGAATGTCGAGATCAGCCTCACGGAAGAAGCCAAGGCTTGGCTTTCTGACAAGGGGTATGACCGCCACTATGGCGCCCGCCCGCTCGCCCGCGTGATCCAGGAGCATATCAAGACGCCGCTGGCGGACGAACTGCTGTTCGGCAAGCTCGCCAAGGGCGGCGAAGTGGTTGTGAAGGTGAAAGACAAGGAAATCGCCTTCGAGATCACACCGCATGCCCCGCCTGCCGCCAAGCCTAAGGCACCGAAGAAAAAGAAAGCCAAATCCGGCGTGCCAGCAACCCGCAAGGAAGGCAAGCCGCCGGTGCCAGTGAAATAGCGGCCATCAAGCCCAGATACACAAAAGCCAGTAGCCCCGCGGTTGCTGGCTTTTTTCTTGATCACTGTGTCTGCCCGCGCTATAACCCGCGCCCTTTTCATGCACTATTTGGGGAAATGCCGTGCTTGTGACCGACCGCCTGATCCTGCGCCCGTGGCGAGAGGAAGACCGTGAACCCTTCGCAGCCTTGAACGCCGACGCGGATGTGATGCGCTATTTCCCCAGCGTGCAAACCCGCGCACAAAGCGACGCCACGATTGACCGCCAGATGAAGGCGCAGGCGGAAGTCGGCTATTGCTTCTGGGCCACTGAAAAGCGCGATAGTGGCCAGTTCATCGGCTTTATCGGCATTCAGGACGTGCCGGACTATTACGGCATCGGTGACGGCATCGAGATCGGCTGGCGGCTGGCAGCAAATGCATGGGGGCAGGGGCTGGCCCCTGAAGGTGCGCGGGCGTGCCTGGCCTTTGCATTTTCCAAACTGCAGGCGCCTGAAGTGGTGGCCTTCACCGCCAAAGTAAACGGCCCGTCCATGCGGGTGATGGAAAAGATCGGCATGACGCGGGATCAGGGAGGTGATTTCGACCACCCGATGATCGAAGAGGGCCACCCCATCCGTCCGCACGTCCTCTACCGCATTGGAGCGGAGGATATGCGCTAATCCTTCCTGAACGGCGAGTGTTCGCCATAATAGGCGATGTCGCCTGCGACCGCCTCGCGTTCCTCGGCCAGATACTGAGCAACGGCGCGGTGAAAGCCGGGGTCGCGCAGATAATGCGCGCTGTAGGTCTTCACGGGCTCATAGCCGCGCGCCAGCTTGTGCGGGCCCTGGGCACCTGCCTCAACAAACGTCAGGCCGCGGTTGATGGCGAACTCAATGGCTTGGTAGTAGCAGGCTTCGAAATGCAGGCAGGCGTGGTCTTCCACGCAGCCCCAGTGACGGCCGTAAAGCGTGTTCCCACCAATGAAATTGAGCGCGGAGGCAACCGGGCGGCCATCAAGGCTGCAGTGCACCAGCAGGATGCGGTCCGCCATGCGCTCGCCAATGAGCGAGAAGAACTCGCGGTTCAGATAGGGCTGGCCCCATTTGCGCGCGCCGGTATCGATGTAGCAGCGATAGAAATGGTCCCAGTGATGCTCCTGGATGTCGCCGCCTGTCAGCAGCTCGATCTGGATACCGCTATCCGCAACCGTGCGGCGTTCTTTCCTGATCTGCTTGCGTTTCCTTGACGACAGGGCTTCAAGGAAATCTTCAAAATCCCGGAAGTCCCGGTTGCGCCAGTGGAATTGCTGATCGTTCCTGATCAGATAGCCGTTCGCACCCGCGAGCTGTGCTTCGTCTTCGGGCAGGAACGTCAGGTGCAGGGAGGAAAGCCCCAGCTGGTCCGTCAGGCCCTGCGCGGCTTCAAGAAGGGATATGCGCCCCATATCATCCGCGCGGGACAGCAGGCGCGGACCGGTGGCAGGCACAAAGGGCACGGAAGATTGCAGCTTCGGGTAATATTGGCCGCCCGCCCGTTCATAGGCCTGGGCCCAAGCATGGTCGAACACATATTCGCCATAGGAATGGCTTTTCATATAAAGCGGCATCACGGCCAACGGGCGATCCATACCATCAAGGTCGATCCGGGCATGGAACGGTTGCCAGCCAGTGTCCGCCGAGGCGCAGCCGCTTTCCTCAAGCGCCTGAAGGAAATCGAATCCTATGAAAGGGTTGCTGTGCCCGGCGCAGGCATCCCATGCTTCGCGCCCGATATCACTGATGGAATTTGCGAAGGACGCCTTGATTTGGCTGCCGTCCGGCATGCCTAAAAGTCCTCGCCCACCACGGCAGGGGCTTCAAAGATCAGGGCGTCGGCATGCTGGCGGCCAACGGCCTCGAGCTGTTTGTCCCTTACTGTCCAGGTCAGGAGCGGCTTGCCCTTTTCGCGCCATTTGGTGCAATAGGTGTTGGGCAGCAGGTTGATGTCGCAGGCCAGGAAGTCAGGCTTGCATTTATGGACAGCCAGCTGAAGCCCGAGACGCTTTCTGACACCCAGCAGCACTTCACGGCCAACGACCAGGCCGCGGGCGTATTTCGGCATATAGGTTTTGAACCACAGTACGATTCGCGGGTCGAATGACATCACGGCCACCGGCCCCTGATAGCCTTCAAAGGAGTGGCGAACGCCGGCACACAGTTTCTGGATGTCCATTTTAGGATGGGATTTGATCTCGATAAAAAGTGGCACTTGGCCGTCGATCGCATCCATTACATCCGGCAGGCTTGGGATCGGCTTGCCGCTTTTACCCACAGTGAATTTCTTCAGCTGCTGGAAGCCCCACATGCCAACGGCCCCTTGGCCGTCTGTCATGCGTTCAAGTGTATCATCATGAAATACAACGACAATATCGTCTGCGGTGGCGCGTACGTCGATTTCAACGCCATAGCCCGCATGCACCGCGTCAGAGACTGCAGCGATGGTGTTTTCCTCCGCCACTGTGCCTGGCTTATGCAGGCCCCGGTGGGCGACGTCTTTTTCTGTCAGCCATGGAAATTCGCGGGCTGCTGTCTTGCCGTTTGCCATATCAGTCCTTGATTTCAACGAGCGCGTCGATTTCCACCGGCACATTCAGGGGCAGGGCGTTCACGCCTACTGCAGACCGGCTGTGGCGTCCTGCGTCGCCAAATACGTCAACCATCAGGTCGCTTGCCGCATTGATGATCTGCGGCTGGCCGCCGAAGCCATCGACACAGTTCACAAAGCCGCCAAGCTTTACTACGCGGTCCACGCGGTCCAGGTCGCCGTCGCAGGCTGCTTTCATCTGGGCGATCAGGTTGATGGCGCACAGGCGGGCTGCGGCCTTGGCGTCGTCCTCGGAAACCCCGTTCCCGACCTTGCCTTCAAAGGCAAGCTTGCCGTCCTGCATGGGGATTTGGCCGGAAATGCTGACCAGGTTACCGCTTCTGACAAAGGGGACATAGTTGGCCACGGGGGCAACGGGAGTTGGCAGGTCGATGCCGAGGTCTTTCAGGCGTGCTTCAATGCTCATTGGGGTGTCCAAACTCTAGAAAACCTAAGGAAGTTAAGCCCTTATAGCAAACGGTTGGGCATAAAAAAAGGGCCTTGAAGGCCCCAAAAGCGTCATTCGCCGGCCTGACCGGCGAATCCACTTCTCCGTCTGCGTTTGCTGTGATGGACTCGCCGATCAGGTGGCGTACCGCCAGCTTCGCAAACGGCGAGTGACGACCTGCAATCGCGCTGTGACAGTCTTCCTGATACCCTACGCCGACTTCAGATGCGCGCCCTTGCGCGTCTGTTTGTCGTGGTACATGGCCTGGTCCGCCGCTTCGATCAGCACGGCAGGGTCGGTGGTGCCGTCAAACGCCTGAACACCGATGGAGCACCGCACCGGAATGGTGGCACCGCCGTAGCGTACCTTGCCGGCGTTGATTTCCTTTTGCAGTGTCTGAAGGCGCTTCATCCCCTGCGCGGCAGAGCAGCGCTTCAGAATGACAGCAAATTCGTCACCCGCGATGCGCGCCACGGTGTCTGACGGCCGAACATGCTGCTTCAGGGCCTTGGCAACGAAGCGAAGCACGGCGTCGCCAGCCATGTGGCCGTGAACGTCATTGATATGCTTGAAACCGTCCAGGTCGATAAAGCCCAGCACGCCTTCTTCGCCGTGGCGGCCGGCGGATGCCAGCGTCTGGCCAAGGGCAGTTCTGAGGCCGCGCCGGTTCGGAATGCCGGTCAGTTCGTCAGTGACGGATAGCTGCTCAAGGAAGGAAATCCGTTCCTGTTGCTCCGACATGCGTTGCTCGGCGGCGGCTGCGAAGCTCAACACTTCTGTAATCAACTGCCAGCCTGCGCTGTCGAATTTCATTTCAGCATTAGCCGCGGTCTGCATCAGCTTGCTCGCGAGGTTGCTGACATAGGGGTTGATCTCGGCCTTGTCGTTCAGCTTGTTTTTGGACTGCTCGATCATGCGTCTCTCCAAACATTGGTTGCTCGGGAAAAGACTAGCAAGACCTGTGCCACTGAAGGGGCTGTGATAAGGTTCTGAAATATATGAATTTATTATTTCTTTCTTGGGGAGGGGGCATCTTTTGCCGGGACCTTGGAGCGTCCCTTCATGATGGCTGCCGTGCCAAATTTGCCGCGTAGGGCGTCCATGGCCTTTTCAGCCGTCTGGCGTTTGGTGCGCGCGGGCTCAATCAGGTCCGGCTGGTCGGCCTCAGCGAGCGGCCTGAAATGGCTGACGCCGATGCCGATCAGGCGGTAGGGCGTGCCATCCGCGAGCGGCTTCAGGAGTTGCTGGCCGATCTCGAAGATTGTGCCCGCCAGTTGCGTGGCGCCGGAGATAGTGCGCGAGCGGGTGATGATGCGGTGCATGCTTGTCTTGAGCTTGAGCGTGATGGTGATGCCCGCCAGGTCCTTGCGCTTCAGGTCTGCAGACACGGCTTCGCATAGAGGCCAGAGCTTTTCTTCAAGCGCGTCATAGTCCGCCAGGTCTTTATCGAGCGTGCGTTCGCTTGAAACGCTCTTGGTTTCAGACACGGGGCTGACCCGGCGATTATCAATGCCGCGGGACAGGCGGTAGAGCCGTTGTCCGGTCTCGCCGTACCGGCGCATGAGGGTACTTTCTTCCATCTCCTGCAACTGGCTGATCTGGGTCAGCCCATCTTTTTCCAAGGTTCTTGCTGATTTTGCGCCGATGCCATAGATGCGCGTGATCGGCAGCGAGGCAAGCACGGCTTGCTTGTCGCTTTCACCAATCACAGTGAAGCCCCGCGGCTTGTCCATGTCAGACGCCAGTTTAGCCAGGAACTTGTTGGCGGCCAGCCCGACAGAGACAGTGATCCCCACCTCTCGTTCCACATCCAGCGCGAATTTGGCGAGGAGCTTGGCGGGAGAGGCCTTGTGCAGCCGCTCTGTGCCTGTGAGGTCGAGAAAGGCTTCGTCGATCGACAGCGGTTCCACAAGCGGGGTCAGGTCACGCATCATGTCCCGCACCTGACGGCCGACTGCCTGATAGTGGCTCATGCGCGGCTTCAGGATCACGGCGTCCGGGCATAGCTTCCGCGCCTTATACATCGGCATGGCGGACCTGACCCCGCTCATGCGCGCGATATAGCAACAGGTGGAAACCACGCCCCTGTGCTCGCCGCCGATCATCACAGGTTTTGACGCCAGTTCCGGGTTGTCGCGCTTCTCAATAGAGGCATAAAAGGCGTCGCAATCAATGTGTGCGATGGTCAGGCTAAAAAGTTCCGGATGCGAAATTGTCCTTGGTCTGTCGCACTTGGGGCATATTTTGCCACCGTCATATTCATGCAGGCATACCCGACACAGGCTAGGGCGGGATGAACCCGCCTGTGTCGCGGCTGTCTGGGTCATGGTCGCTGCCCCTGGGCCAGCGCATGCAGGTGATCGCCAAGGGTTGGCCAGTCATTGAAGCGGACATGGGCGTCTGGTGCCTTGCCGATAAGTTTCGCGAGGCGCGGGTCGCCGATGAAATGCACCCTGTGAATTTCCGGCGCGTGGGCTGCCACAGACGTGTGCTGGGGCGGCAGGTCATCGATGAACACGGTATGGGCGGATACAGCATCCGCGAGAGTTCTTGCCCCCGGTCCCTTTTCGCCCTTGTTGGCGATCACCGGATAATCCAGGCCTTGGGCCTTCAGGCTGGCTTCGCGGCGGTCGCGGCAGCGGCTGGGCACGTTAGAGAGAATCGCAATCTGGTAGACCTCGCGCAGGCCGTCGAGCGCATCCCGCGCGCCGTCCACCAGCGGTACATCGTCGACACAGGCATCGAAAAAGCCGGCGATATGGTCGCGCACATGTTCAGGCGGGACCGGAGTCTCGCTGCCTCTGTGAAAGATATTGCCGCTTAGCTGGAAGCTTGAAAGCCTCAGTTCCGCCCCTTGGGTGGCCAGATACTGTTCCAGCCGCTCGACGAACCTGAGCAGCACTTCGTCTGCGTCCAGCAGCAAAAGAGGGCGCCCGGGGTCGATGGTGGCAATGAGGTCTGAAACACTTGTCATGGCGCTACCAGTCCTGGCCTTCGCCGCCGCCCAGCGCGCGCCATGCGGTTACCAGCGTTTCGGGCTTTTCCCCCAGCGTTTCCGCACAGGCCATCAGGTCCGGCTCGAAATTCACCAGGAACTCAAGGACGGACGCCAGGAAAGCCGGGTCTTGGATACGGGCGCGGATATCGTCCACATCCACACCCGAGAGCGCCATGAAGCGGTCGCGGATTTCATCTTCCTGAAAGATGAAGGCCGCGCTCTGGAGCGCAACGGTCTGGGCGATGTCGGGGGTCATGGAAAATGCCTCGCTAGCGGTATGTTTTTGTTTAGCCTGATGCCATTGTCCCAAATTCCACCCGCCAGTGGAATGACTTTTTTGGCACAGGCATGCGCTTTTCAAGGAAAAATTTATTTTAATCCCTTGACGGGCTTGTCTTTTTGTCGAAAGCACGACTATTATCGAAAAGGTTGGGTAATGAACCAAAGCGCCTTGTGGAGGGGCCAGGGGAACCGTATGGGTAAAAAGATCCTGATAGTCGAAGACAACGAACTGAACATGAAGTTGTTTTGCGATCTTTTGGAAGCTCACGATTATGAGACGATCCAGACACGTGACGGTATGGCCGCGCTTGATCTGGCGCGTGAACATAACCCCGACTTGATTCTGATGGACATCCAGTTGCCGGAAGTCTCCGGTCTTGAAGTGACCAAATGGCTGAAGGAAGACGAAGACCTGCGGAAAATTCCGGTGGTCGCCGTTACCGCATTTGCCATGAAAGGCGACGAGGAAAAGATCAGAGAAGGCGGCTGCGAGGCCTATATCGCAAAGCCTATTTCGGTGGGACACTTCCTCGAAACCGTAAAACAGTTCGTAGGATAGAGTGCGATGACAGCGCGGGTGCTGGTGGTTGACGACGTTCCGCCGAACGTCAAGCTTCTCGAAGCCAAGCTTACAAGCGAATATTTTGACGTACTGACAGCATTCAGCGGCCCGGAGGCTCTGGATGTGATCAGTCGCGAGCATCCTGATATTATCCTTCTGGACGTGATGATGCCGGGCATGGACGGTTTTGAGGTTTGCCGCCGGATCAAGGCAGACCCCGCAACCGCCCATATTCCCGTGGTTATGGTGACCGCGCTTGACCAGCCCTCTGACCGGGTGGCTGGGCTTGAAGCCGGGGCTGATGATTTCCTGACCAAACCCGTGCAGGATTTGGCGCTGTTTGCCCGTGTCCGCTCGCTGGTGCGCCTCAAGGTGATGATGGACGAACTTCGGAACCGTGAAGCCACGGGTGCCAGCCTTGGCTGGGAAAACGAAGAAGAGCCCACGCTTGAAATGGACGTGCCTACAGATGGCTCCATCCTGATCGTGGATGAGCAGGAACGGGTGATGGAGCGTATCGCCCGTGCGCTTGAAGGCGTGGGCGAGCTGACGTTCATGGCTGGCGGCGAAGACGCGGCCGAGCGGGCGCGCGAAAAGAATTTCGACCTGATTATCGTTTCGCTGACCATGCGCAACACGGACGGCCTTCGGGTTTGCTCCAAACTGCGCAGTTTCGAGGAAACGCGCCATGTGCCGATTCTGGTGATGGTGGATGACGGCAACACGAAACTGCTGGTGCGTGCCCTAGAGATGGGCGTGAACGACTATGTGGTCCGCCCGGTTGACCGGATGGAGTTCCTGGCGCGCGTCAAGACACAGCTGAAGCGCAAGCGTTATGCCGACAAGCTTTGGGAAAACTTCCACCTGTCGATGCAGTTGGCGACGACAGACGCGGTGACCGGCCTTTATAACCGTCACTATCTGACCAGCCACTTAGAGACCCGCCTGCAGGCGGCGCAGAAGTCCGATAAGGCGCTATCTGTGCTGATGATGGATATCGACCACTTCAAGAAGGTGAACGATACCTACGGGCACGCTGTGGGCGATCTGGTGCTGAAGGAATTCGCCAACCGGATCGGCAAGAATATCCGCGGCGTGGATTTGGCCGCGCGCTACGGCGGTGAGGAATTCGTGGTGATGATGCCCGAGACGCCGACCGACTGGGCTTTCATGATCGGGGACCGCTTGCGCCAGGAAGTCTTTGACAACCCGTTTGATGTGGGCGCCGCAGACGGCCCGCTGACGATCAGTGTTTCAATTGGTGTGGCTACCAGCACCGAAGGGCAAACCCCGGCCGCGCTTTTGGAAGCCGCCGACAAGGCGCTCTATGAGGCCAAGGAAAACGGCCGCAACCAGGTGATCATCGCAGAGGCCAACCGGTCCTGATCCGAATGCAGTAACGGAAGACACAGGAAGACACAGTGCGCCGGGGCTATGCTCCGGCCTTTTTTGTTGGGCAGGCGAGGACAAGAAGCGCAGACAATAAAAAACGCCGCGGCCTATGGTGGGGCGCGGCGCTTTTAAGATCAATTCGAAAACCAAGATTACTTGATCTTAGCTTCCTTGAATTCTACGTGCTTGCGAACAACCGGGTCATACTTGCGCAGGACCATTTTCTCGGTCAGTGTCCGCGGATTCTTTTTGGTTACGTAAAAGTAGCCAGTGTCCGCAGTGCTAAGCAGCTTGATCTTGATGCTGGACGGCTTTGCCATCTTTTTAACTCCAAGAAAACATTGTTCCAGGCCGCTTTGAGTACGACCACGTTGAGGGCGCAAAATACTCACACGGGGCTATAAGTCAAGCGCTGTTTGGAGGAATTTACATTATTTTTGACGCGCCTTGCAAAACTTATTGAAAATGCTAACGCTCGGGTAACCTTTTCTGTGCCAAAAGGGTGACAAGCAAAAGAGACAGAGGCCAGTTTATGTCCACCGTAAATAATGATCTTCTTGAAGAACTCCGTACCGAAGCCATCGACACCGTCGAAGACCGTCTGAGAAACCTCACGGAGGCGGTTCAGGATTTCCAGGCGGGTATCATTCAAGGCGGTGATGCACTGGCGGCCATCCGGCTTGAGGCGCATTCGCTGAAGTCTGTCGCTCAAAGCTTTGAGATGAAGTCGCTGAAAGTCATGTGCCACCGGTTTGAAGACTATTTCTTCAACATGAAGGCGCTGACGCCTGAGTCGTGCAAGGATATCCTTTTTTACGCCGACCGCATGGCCGAATGCCTTGAGGCCTTTATCCAAAACCGGGAAATCGACGTTTCGCAGATGATGCGCAAGCTGCCGAACAAAGGCGGCTTTGATGTGAAGGATGTCTCTGTCACGGATATCGAAGTGATGCTGGTGATGGAGCCGGGAACCGCGACCAAGATCGTTACCCGCGAGCTTCTGGAATGCGGTTACCGCATGATCAATGTGGCCTCCACCATGGATGCCATCCAGCTGATCCCATCCATGCGGCCTGATGCCGTGATCGTTTCCCGCGTAATGCCGGAGCTTTCCGGCATTGATCTGGCGTGTGCCTTGAAGGCCATGCCAAGCACGCGCGATATTCCGGTGGCGCTCATTGCCACCAGCCAGAAAGAAAAATACACCGACCTGCCGGCCGATGTGCCTGTGCTTCGGAAGGGCGCGAACTTTGCCGATGACGTGGCGGATGTGTTCATGAAGCTGGGTATTCTCTAATCCGTAAATCTGCCATCTGATCCAGATAACGGTTTTGTTATCTTATAGCATTAATCTGTTATTGGACGGCAGCACCGCCATCGGGCATGTCCTGTCTGGTGCGCGTTTGCGCGTATGTATTTCCATTGTGTTTCAGGCGCTTAGGTGGGTTTTCCAATAGATGCCTTGACCACATGGCAGTTTTTCTTTGGGGGGCTTATGGTTTTTCTGCGTGTGTTACTGGTGATATCTCTGTTTGTGTTTGGAAGAGGGGCGTCAGCCGAAGGCGACAGCCCGTTCGCGGTTCATCAAATTCGCGACAATGTCTTTGTGCTGACCCGCATGTGGGATGACGTTAGCGGCAACAATATGGGGGTTGTCGTGGGTGATGACGGCCTGCTGTTGATCAATTCGATGATGGCGAACGACTCCGAGGCCCTTGAGGCCACGCTGAAAACGCTTTCTGACAAGCCGGTGAAATATGTCATCAACAGCAACTGGGATTTCTATAACGTCCTGGGCAATGAGTATTTTGCCGAGAGGGGCGCGATGGTCATCGCGCAGGAAGATGTGCTTTATGCCCCGCGAAACCGGGATTATGAGCCTGTTTTCCATGATATCCTTTTCAAGGACAGCATCACCTTGCGCTTTGGCGGCGACACGATCACGGCATACAGAAGCGGCGGCCATTCTTTCCCGCATGTGAACATCCGCCTTGAAAAGGCTAATGTGACTTTCGTGGCAGACAGCTTCCGGCCTGACTGGTTCGGCGTCATGGGGCCAAATGGCCTGAAGGGATATTTTGATGGCTTGGATCGTGTGCTGGCGGAAAGTGATGATGACACCATCATCGTGCCCGGCAGCTTCGGTGGGCAAGTGGCATATGGCCGGGACAGTCTCTTGCATGAAAAGAAGATCAGGCAAGCGTTCGTGGACCGTATCGGCGAGCTCTATCGCACCGGTGTGCCTGTGGCTGAGATGATCGCAGATGAGGCATTGAACCGGATTGTCCGCGAAAATTTCCCGACGAGCTATGACCGCTTTGAGGGCCTGCATGGCTATGACATTTTGCCCACGCTGACGACGGAATTTATCCCCGAGCACCCAATGTCAGACGCTGACAGGCAAGCCTTCACTGGCACCTATCATGGCCCGGAGGGCTTGTCGTTTGAGGTTTATGCAGACGGCGGCATGCTGTTCGCCCAATCCCTTGGCCGGTTCAAGGAAAGGCTGAAGCCTGTGTCTGAAACGGACTTCATCTTTGCCGGTGCGCAGGAGGGAGAGAAGCTTGTGTTTGAGCGGGACGGTCAGGGCACGGTCATCGCTGCACGCCCGGAGCTGGGCGAAAGCCATTTGACCCGCCGGATACCGGCGGGCCGCTGGTTGAGGCAGGAGTAGGAAGTTAGCGCTTGCGGCGGCTGGTGCCGGGTTTTCCCGGTTTGCTGGCGCCGCTGCGCCGCCGGGGCTTGCCGCCCTTGGCGCCTTTTGGCCGGTCGTGACGGCGGCTAAGCTTGGCTGCGCGGTTGCCGCCTTTCTCAACAAAATCAGGCAGGTTGCCTTCACCCACCAGCGAAAGCCGCAGCCCGCCGGTGAATTTGTTGGCTTCCTCAAGCTTTACCTCAACCCGGTCACCCAGCTTGAACACCTCACCGTGCCGTTCGCCCACCAGCCGGTGATGGGCTTCGTCCAGCGTGTAAAAGTCGGCGCCGATCTCGGATATCGGGATCAGGCCGTCACCGCCTGATGGCTCCAGGCTGACGAACAGGCCAAAGCGTGTCACGCCGGTGATTCGGCCAACGAATTCTTCGCCAACATGGTCAGACAGATAGTTCGCCAGATAGCGGTCTGTGCTGTCGCGTTCGGCGGCCATGGCCCGGCGTTCGGTATTTGAAATCTGTTCACCGATGGCGCCCAGTTCCTCAACTTCAAGGTCCGTCATGCCGTCTTTGCCGAGCTTCAGCGCGCGGATAAGCCCGCGATGCACGATCAGGTCGGCATAGCGGCGGATCGGCGATGTGAAGTGGGCATAGCGGGGCAGGGCAAGGCCGAAGTGTCCCATGTTGTCCGGGCCATAGTAGGCCTGTGTCTGGGACCGCAGGACCACCTCATTTACCAGATGCTCCTGCGGGGTGTCTTTCACCTTGTGCAGGATACCGTTGAAAAGCCGCGGCATCATCACCGTGCCCTTGGCCAGGTTCAGGTCCATGGTGGCCAGGAAGTCGCGCAGGCTTTCAAGCTTGTCCATCGGCGGCTCTTCATGCACGCGGTACATGGTGGGCAGGTGGTGCTTTTCCATTTCTTCTGCCGCGCACACGTTGGCGGAGATCATGAATTCCTCGACCACACGGTGGGCGTCAAAACGGTCCCTCAGCGTAATGCCGGTTACATGGCCTTCGTCGTTGATTTCCACCCGGCGCTCCGGCAGGTCCAGGTCCAGCGGTTCGCGCTTACTGCGCGCCTCCATGATGGCCTTGAAAGTGCCCCACAGCGGCTTCAGGACAGGCTCCAGCAGTGGTTCTGTCAGCTCATTCGGGGTGCCATCGATAGCGGCCTGGGCATCTGTGTAGCTTACGTTCGCAGCGCTCTTCATCAGGCCGCGCACGAACTTGTGCCTTATCTTACGCCCCTGTGCGTCAAACCACATGTGAACTGCCATGCAGGCGCGCTCCACGCCCGGCATCAGGCTGCAAAGGTCCGCCGACAGCGCTTCCGGCAGCATGGGTACCACGCGGTCCGGGAAATAGCAGCTGTTGCCGCGCTTCAAGGCCTCGCGGTCCAGCTTGCTTTCCGGCTTCACATAGTGGGCAACGTCTGCGATGGCCACGATGGCGTGCCAGCCGCCTTTGTTCTCTACGTCGGGGTCTGCCTCTGCCCAGATGGCGTCGTCATGGTCGCGGGCGTCGGCCGGGTCGATGGTGATCAGCGGAATGTCGCGCAGGTCCGCGCGCTTGCCAAGCCCCACGGGCTGGGCGGCTTCGGCTTCCTTGATCACATCTTCCGGGAATTCATATGGGATATCGTGCGCGTGGATGGCGATCATGCTGATCGCCTTGGCGCTCGAGATATCGTCCAGGCGTTCTTTCACGCGGGCGCGCTTGGGGCCAGAACCGCGGCGCGATTGAACCGGGTCCGCCAGTACAAGCTCGCCGTCCTTGGCGCCGCCCGTGTCATCGCGGTCCACCCAATATTCGTCCCGGTTCTTCTTGTCGATCGGGTGGATGCGGCCACCGTTCTCATTACCGTGGAAAATGCCCATAAGCGCGCGCGGCGCAGGCTTCAGCACCTTGAGTATGCTGGCTTTGTAAACTGGCGGCTCATCCTTGATGTGCGTCAGGCGAACCAGGGCCCGGTCGCCAGGGCCAAGGGCAGGGCCACCTTTACCGCGACCGCGCTTCTTTTCCTTCAGGAAAATGGTCGGCATCTCGCCGCCGCCTTCGAAATTTACCGGTTTTACAAGCACTTCTCCGTGCTTGTTCAGCCCTGCGAACTCCACTACCTGAACACCGGGCAGCCGGTCTGCGGGTCTGAGCGCATGCCCAGTGTCTTTCGTCAGGATGCCGTCTTCCGACAGTTCCCGAAGCGCCTTTTTCAGATGCACCTTGTCCGGCCCTTTGACGCCGAAGGCGCGGGCGATATCGCGTTTGGTGACTTTGCCGCCCTCGAAATCGCGGATGAACTCCATGATTTCGTCTTTGGTTGGTATCTGGCCGGGCTCTGGTTTACGCGCCAAGGGCGGTGTCCTTTCGGGGAAATGTCGTTGTCATTCCGGACAAGCGTAGCGCGATCCGGAATCTTTGTCAGGCAAAGCTTTTGCGTCTAAAAGATTCCGGCCTTCGCCGGAATGACAGGAACAGGTTAGGAGGCCTTCTTCTTCGGCGCAGCCTTTTTCTTGGCCGGGGCCTTCTTGGCAGCTGCTTTCTTCTTTGCCGGTTTCTTGGCCTTGGCGGCAAGCCATTCAAGCGCCTGTTCAAGCGTCACGCTCTCGGGCTCTGTGCCTTTCGGCAGCGTGGCGTTGGTGCGCTTGTGATTGACGTAAGGGCCATAGCGGCCATCAAGAACGCGAACTGCATCGCCGTCATCAGGGTGCTCGCCCAGTTCCTTCAGTACCGTCTTGCCGCCGCCTTTCTTGGCTTTGGCGTCAGCAACCAGGGAAACCGCGCGATTGAGGCCTACGGTGAAGACTTCTTCAGAAGACTGCAGCTTGGCATAGGTGCCGTCATGGGCCACATAGGGGCCATAGCGGCCGATGGCGCTGGTGATAGGCTTGCCGTCCTCAGGGTGCGCACCAATCTCACGCGGGAGGGAGAGAAGCGCGAGCGCCTTTTCAAGATCGATATCGCCTTGGTCCACATCCTTCGGGATGCTGGCGCGCTTGGGCTTTTCGCCCTTCACGGCTTCACCCACCTGGATATAGGGGCCGAACCGCCCGGTGCGGATGGAAATCGGTTCACCGGTCTCTGGGTCGTCGCCCAGCGTGGTAGGTTCGTCGGAATTGCCTTCGCCGTCATCGCCCTTGTTGCCGAACTGGCGGGTGTAGCCGCATTCCGGATAGTTGGAACAGCCAATAAAGGCGCCATAGCGGCTGGTTTTCAGGCCCAGGCGGCCGTCTTCACATTTCGGGCACTTGCGCGCATCCGGGTTCGTGGACGCATCCGGGAACATCATATGCTCCAGGAATTCATCCAGCGCATCAATCACAACAGAGTTGCGGACACCGATGATCTCTTCCGTCTTGGGCTTGAAGGCATGCCAGAAATCGGCGAGAACCTTCTTCCAGTCCTCTTCCCCGGCAGAGATATGGTCAAGCTGCTCTTCAAGGTTCGCTGTGAAATCATATTCCACATAGCGGGTGAAGAATTTCTCCAGGAAGGCGGTGACCAGGCGGCCCTTGTCGTCCGGGATGAAGCGGTTGCGCTCCATATGCACATAGCTGCGGTCGCGCAGCACCGACAGGATCGATGCGTATGTGGACGGGCGACCGATGCCCAGCTCTTCCATGCGCTTCACCAGGCTTGCTTCCGTGAAGCGTGGCGGTGCGTCGGTGAAATGCTGTTTGGGCTCAACGCCTTCAAGGGTCAGCACTTCGCCTTCCTTGATCATTGGCAGGCGGGTTTCGTCCTCGTCGCCTTCGTCGTCCTTGCCTTCCTGGTAAACGGACAGGAAGCCGTCAAACTGGATGATAGTGCCGGTGGCGCGCAGCTCGGCCGATTGGTCGGCGTTCATGATGGTTACCGTGGTGCGTTCCGCAACCGCGCTTTCCATCTGGCTTGCGATGGTCCGGCGCCAGATCAGCTCGTAAAGCTTCTTCTCGTCCGCGTCCAGCGCGTGCGACACCTCGTTTGGTGTGCGCATTGGGTCGGTAGGGCGGATCGCCTCGTGCGCTTCCTGGGCGTTCTTGGCCTTGGTCTTGTAGACGCGCGGGCTGTCCGGCAGATATTTGTCGCCGTAGCGGCTTTCAATCACGCCGCGGGTGGCGTTCAGGGCTTCCTGCGCGATTGTCACGCCGTCTGTACGCATGTAGGTGATCAGGCCTGTCACCTCACCATCAATCGGCTTGCCTTCATAAAGGCTCTGCGCCACACGCATGGTGCGCTGGGCCGGGAAACCAAGCTTCCGCGCGGCTTCCTGCTGCAGGGTTGAGGTGGTGAAGGGCGGTTGTGGGTGGCGGCGAGCTGGCTTGCGCTCCACTGCTGATACTTTCAGCGGCGTGCGCTCGATCAGCGCGGCGGCGGCTTTTGCGTCCACTTCATTGTTCAGGTCGTATTTCTTCAGCTTGTCGCCGTTCATGGCGAACAGGCGGCTCATGAAGCTCTTGCCCGCGTCGCCTTTGACGCCTGCTTCCACGCTCCAGTATTCCTGGGGCACGAATTTTTCGATCTCGTTCTCGCGCTCGCAAATCAGGCGCAGTGCCACAGACTGCACGCGGCCAGCAGACCGGGCGCCCGGCAGCTTGCGCCACAGCACTGGCGACAGGGTAAAGCCCACAAGATAATCCAGCGCGCGGCGGGCGAGGTAGGCATGCACCAGCTCATCATCCAGATCGCGCGGCTCGGCCATGGCCTTCAGGATCGCGGATTTGGTGATCTCGTTGAAGACCACGCGCTTCACGGCAACGTCCTTCAGCGCCTTCTTCTTGTTCAAGACTTCCAGCACGTGCCAGCTGATGGCTTCCCCTTCGCGGTCGGGGTCAGTCGCGAGATACAGTTTGTCAGCGCCTTTTACGGCGTTGGCGATCTCGGTCAGGCGCTTGTTCGAATCGCGGTCGACCACCCAGTCCATCGCGAAATCTTCGTCAGGCTTTACCGAACCGTCTTTGGCAGGCAGGTCACGGACGTGGCCAAAACTGGCTAAGACCTTGTAATCCTTACCAAGATACTTGTTGATGGTTTTTGCCTTTGCCGGCGATTCCACGATAACGACGTTCATACGTCAGCCCGTTCCTTACATTATAATAATGGTGCGCTATAGCGCTTTGTCTTTGCTCTCACCTAGTTCGAAGCGGCGTTGATTGCAATGGCCTTGTTCAATTCAGGGGTAATTTCGGCTAACCCGGCCGCCCGAATGACGGGTGATTTCACCCGCCAGTTCCAGTTCCAGGAAGGCGGCCATAACCGCCTCGGCACTGGCCCCGGATTGGCGAACCACTTCATCCATATGGATGGGTGTACTCGAAAGTAAGCCAAGCAGATCACCTGGGGCCGATGGTGCGTCACGGCTTGGGGCAGGGGAAATGGGCCCTATGGGTGTGCCCTTTTGTGCCCCAAGAGCACTATTTGGGGCACTATGGGGGCGCGGTGTGTGCCCATAATCCACGACAGCCGGAAGCTCATTCAGGATGTCATCCGCATTTTCCACCAGAATGGCGCCGTCTTTGATAAGCCGGTTGCCGCCCTTGGCGCGCGGGTCCAGCGGTGAACCGGGGATCGCGAATACGTCGCGCCCCTGTTCAAGCGCGAAACGCGCCGTGATCAGCGAACCGGATTTAAGCGCGGCTTCAACCACGAGGACACCCACAGAAAGCCCGGAGATCAGCCGGTTTCGGCGCGGAAAATGCCTGGCCTGCGGGCGTGTGCCCATTGGCATTTCAGAGACCAGAAGCCCGTTTTCTGCGATCTGGCGCTGAAGGGCTTCGTTTTCGGGCGGGTAGAAGATGTCCAGCCCGCCCGCCACGCAGGCAATGGTGGCGTGCTCGATGGCCGCCTGGTGCGCTGCTGTGTCGATCCCGCGGGCGAGACCGGATGTGACCGTAATGCCCGCGTCCGCCAGTGCGCCCGCGAGCGTGCGCGTGAGCTTCAGGCCGGAAACGCTGGCATTGCGGGCACCCACGATGCCAACGCCGCGGGTGTTCAAAAGCTCCAGCCTGCCCATGGCGAACAAAACGGGCGGTGCGTCCTCAAGGGCAGCGAGCTGGGCAGGATAGTGCGCGTCTCTCAGGAACAGGGCATGACCGCCAGCGCGCTCAATGCGCTCAAGTTCACTTTCCGCGGCTGTCGCCGTTGGCGGCACAAGCGGCTTCTTGCGGCCATTTTTCTTTGCCAGCTCAACCGCGCCTTCAAGTGCTTCAATGGCATTGCCGAAGCGCGCGAGAAGCCCTTTGAACGTAACGGGCCCAATGCCTTCCGTGCGGATGAGGCGCAGCTGCGCCAGCTTTTCCGCATCTGTCAGGGGCTTTTCTGTTTCCGTTTTGTTCATGGTGGCAGAGTGCCGCCCATGTGCGCCAAAGTCAATCATTGGTGGCGGGATTGCGCGCTTTTATTTGTTCTTCTTGCCGATTTTGGGCTCTTCGCCACGCATTAGCCTGGCGATGTTTTCCTTGTGGCGGATATAGATCACGAGCGTCATGAAGGCGATGAAAATCCAGCTGTCCGGGCCTACGATATAGTAGCTGATGGCCGGCGCCAGAAGCGAGGCGATCAGGGCCGAAAGGCTGGAGAAGCGGAAAATGGCGGCGGCCAGCAGCCAGGTCACGCCACAGGCGAGCCCCAGAAGCAGGTTGATGGCGAAGATAGTGCCGAAGAAGGTGGCAACACCTTTGCCGCCTTTGAACTTGAGATATAGTGGGAAACAGTGGCCAATAAAGGCGGCAGCACCGGCAAGCGGGGCGAGGGCCGGGTCAACCAGATAGCGGGTCAACAGAACCGCGATGGCGCCTTTACCTGCGTCCATGATGAGGGTTGCGAGCGCCAAGTCCTTGCGGCCTGTCCGGAGCACGTTGGTGGCGCCAATGTTGCCTGACCCCACGTTTCGGATGTCGCCCAGGCCTGCCATTTTGGTAAACAGAAGGCCGAAGGGCACAGAACCCAATAGATAGCTCAGGGCCAGTACCAGCCCCATCTCCCCCGAGAAAGTCATCGCTATTCTCCGCTAAAGAGCGTCTTGCCGCCCACGATCGTCTGCCAAACCTGCCCCTGAACGGGCAGCGTGTCAAACGGTGTGTTCTTGGCGCTTGCACGGAAAGCCTCGCGGTCGATGCGCCATGGCTTCTCCGGATCGAAGATCACCAGGTCTGCTGGCGCGCCAGATTCCAGCTTGCCGCCAGGGACGCCCAGAAGGTCTGCTGGAGTAGCTGTGAGCGCCTTTAGCATGGTGACAAGATCAACCTTGCCTGCGTGCACGGGCGCGAGCGCAAGCGCGAGGAGCGTTTCGAAGCCCACGATGCCTGCTGCGGCCTGGCCAAAGGGCAGGCGCTTCACATCTTCGCTTTTCGGGTCATGGTCGCTCACCAGCGTATCGATGGTGCCATCTGCAAGTCCTGCGATCAGCGCCAGACGGTCTTCTTCGGACCTGAGGGGAGGGCTGACCTTCGCAAACGTGCGGTAGCCTTCCATGGCATTGTCGTTGAGGTGCAGATAGTGAGGTGCAGTGGAACAAGTTACTTTCACGCCCCGCGCCTTGGCGGCGCGAATGGCTTCCACGCCTTCGCGACTTGATATCAGCGCAAAGTGGATGGGTGTACCCGTCATTTCACTGAGGCGTGCATCGCGTTCGATCTGGATCACTTCCGCCATTGCCGGGATGCCAGCAAACCCAAGCCGTGTCGCGATTTCGCCTTCATGGGCGATGCCACCGTTCGCCAGGCCCTTGTCCTGTGGGAACTGCACGATAACAGCACCGAAGTAGCTGGCATATTCCATCAGGCGGCGCATGACCTGGCTGTCTGACACCGGCTTGCGGCAATCGGTAAAGGCAACGGCGCCTGAGGCTTTCATCTGGCCGATTTCGGCCAGTTCCTTGCCTTCCATACCGCGCGTTGCCGCGCCCATGGGGTAGACATTGACGGTGTGCGTGTCTTCAGCGCGCCTGCGAATGCGCTCCACCACCGGATCGCTGTCGATCATCGTCGTCTGGTCCGGCTGCAGGATCACGGTCGTGATGCCGCCAGCCAGCGCTGCGTCGGCGTCAACCGAATGGGCGCGCATGTCGATAAGGCCGGGGCAAAGCACGCGACCTTTGCAGTCTGTAACCGTTGCGTCGTCCGGCACCTTAATATCGGGGCCGAAATCGGCGATCTTGCCGTTGTTGACGATCAGCGTGCCTTTGGTGTCCAGGCCGCTTGCCGGGTCAATGAGGCGGGCGTTTGTGAATGCTGAAATCATGCCGCGTCCTCCCCGCGCAAGCCTCGTGTCAGGATATCAAGGCAGGCCATGCGGACAGCCACGCCCATTTCCACTTGTTCTTCGATCGCGGAGCGGTCCAGGTCGTCGGCGACATCAGAGGCGATCTCCACGCCGCGGTTCATCGGACCGGGGTGCATCACCAGCACATCTTCCTTGGCGTATTTGAGCGTGTCGCGCGTCAGGCCCCAGAAGCGGTAATATTCCCGAAGGCTGGGCAGGAAGGCACCTTGCATGCGTTCCTGCTGCAGGCGAAGCATCATCACCACATCCGCGCCTTCAAGGCCTTCGTCCATGCGGTGGGAAACTTCCACGCCCAGGCGGTCTACGTCCTTGGGCAGCAGCGTTGGCGGTGCCACCAGGCGAACCCGCGCGCCCATGGCATTCAAGAGGTAAATGTTGGAGCGGGCAACCCGACTGTGCGCCACATCGCCTGAAATCACGATTGTCTGGCCATGCAGCTTGCCTTTGCGGCGGCGGATCGTCAGCGCGTCAAGAAGCGCCTGTGTCGGATGTTCTGCCCGGCCGTCGCCCGCGTTAATCACAGCGCAATCCATTTTTTCCGACAGAAGCTTTACCGCGCCACTGTCTGCGTGCCGCATCACCAGCACATCGGGGTGCATGGCATTCAGTGTGGCTGCCGTATCCAGAAGCGTTTCCCCCTTCTTGATCGAGCTTGTGCCCGTGGACATGCTGGTCACTTCCATGCCAAGGCGTTTGCCCGCGATCTCGAAGCTCATCAGTGTCCGGGTCGAATTCTCGAAAAACAGGTTGATCTGCGTCAGGCCCGCGCATTTGGGCGAGGACTTCTGCCGCTGCCTGTTCTGCTCGACATAATGATCGGCCACGTCAAGGACATGCTTGATCGCTGTCGGATCAAGATTCCAGATGCCTAGCAAGTGTTTATGAGGGAAAAGTTGACCCGAGGGCGGAGAAACTTCCGCGCGCGGGTAGGACGATTTGTCGGTCTGTTGCGTGCTCATTAAGCCCGCCTTATAGGCCCAAAATTTGCACCCTGCAAGTCTCTAATCCATTGAGCCAACGCAGGTGTCGGATTTGGGGCATGGGGTTTCAGTCCGCGTAGAATTTCGTGTCATAGACCACCCGGCCTGAAAGGCCTTCGAGCGCCCCTTGCCAGCATTCCATCGCCATAAAGGCGGCATTCTGTTCACGGTCGTCAGAAAATGTCAGGCCGAAGTCTGCTGCGGGCCTGAAACCAACCCTCTCATAAAAGTCTGTGTGTCCCAACAGGACAATGGCGTCTGCCTCAACTTCCTTGAGGCTTTCCTCCAACAGGCGCCGGCCCAGGCCCTCGCCCTGATAGTCATTGTGAATCGCCAGCGGGCCAAGGCCAAGTATCTGGCGTTTTGTGTCTACGTCTTTGATGGATACCGGCGAATAGGCAACATAGCCCACAAGGGCACCCTGATCCCACAGGCCATGTTCCGCCGCCATTACGCGCCGGGTGCGCAGGCTTTCAACCAGCCTGGCTTCAAAGTCTGTTGGATAGGTCGTGCGCAGGAGATGGTCGATGTTCGGCCCGTCTTCGGCAGAAAGACTTGTGTCAAATCGCATGCAGGGCCCCCTGGAGGATATAGGCTGCGGCCATCTTGTCGATCACATCCTTGCGCTTGGCGCGGCTGCTGTCTGCTTCCAGGAGCGTGCGTTCAACGGCGCTTGTAGACAGGCGTTCGTCCCACAGCGTTTGCGGCAGGTCAAAAAATTTGGCGAGATTTTCGGAAAAAGCGCGGACCGACTGGCAGCGCGGTCCTTCGCTGCCGTCCATATTCACGGGCCAGCCAATCACGAAGCCGCCGACATTCTGTTCTTCAACAATCTGCTGGATGCGGGCTACGTCATCCTTGAAGCGTTTGCGCCTGATGATTTCCATCGGCGTTGCGATCATCAGCGTGGTGTCCGAAAGCGCAAGGCCAATGGTTTTAGTTCCAGGGTCCATGCCCAGAAGGCGCTGGCGTGGTTTCAGCCGGCCTTTCATTTCCGTGATGGAAACCTGATGGCTCACCGGTTTTTCTCCAGCCAAGCGCTGGCGCGTTCGGCGGCATTCTGGCGAATGTTCATATAGAACAGATTAATATCATAGGCGTGATAGTTGCCGCCCGCCATCTGGTATTCGCTCCAGGAGCCCTGCGGTGGGCGGGTCAGGTAAAGTACGCCGTCTTTGCCGCAGCGGGCACCCGTGAGGGACGGGATCGGGGCCGAAATCGGGCCCGCTTCCGGCAACAGTTCAATCGCACCCAGGTTCGCCGCCTTTGTGGTTGTGCCGTCCACCTCCCAGCTCAGCGGGTTGGTACACAGCATCTTGGTGCCCGCGCGCAGTTTGCCGTTCAGGCCCGGCGTTGCGGCCACAACTTTCAGAAGCGGGCTTGCGTCGCCGTCCTTGTCGAAGCTCTGGAACGAGACAACGCAGCCTGTATCGGTCTTGCCCTCGCAGGCGTCAATGCCCGGCAGAACCGCCAGATCGCCCTCGTGGCTGACCGGCCAGCCGATGATATAGGCGGCAACCATAAGGTCGCGCAGGTTCGTCGGCGCAACCCGTTCGCCCAACAAGAGAAGGGCGTGCAAGGCTCCTTGGCTGTGGCCGACGATAATAAAGGGGCGTCCCTTGTTTTTTGTGGTGATGTAATTGTCAAAAGCTGCGAGCACGTCGGCATGTGCGTTCAGCATTGCCTGAACACCCTGGCCGCTGTCGTCAAGGAAAGCGCCGAAGGTAGCCTGGCGGTAGTGTGGGGCGTAAACCTGGCCAGCCAGGTTGAAGGCGCTGGCCTGATAGCGGAGGGCGAAATTGTCCGTCCAGCGCATGGTTTTTTCGTCGCCGTCAAAAGGCGCGTTCCAGCGCTCCTTGTTCAGATACGTGGTTGGGTGGATGTAGAAGACATCCACTTCCGGCACCATGGCAGTCCGTATAATGCCTTCAGGCATCATTTGCGCGGGCGATGTTTTGCCGGGCAGGGCAGCCCAGGCCTCTTCTGTCGTATAGTCGGGCGCCGGCGTTGGCTCCTCGGATGCGATTTCATGAGACGGCACAAACGCGACCTTCATCATGGCAGCCTGATTCTGGTTCAGGATAATGCCGCCAATCAGGATCAGAATGATCACAACGGCTATCGCGAGCAGAAATTTGGCTGCCGGTGCGGTTTTATGCTTTGCCATGATGGCTTACCCCCTTGGTATTTCTGGTCTATTGGACCGCCCAGGCCACAAAGCCATGATATGGTCGTCAACGATACGGCCGTCTTCATACCGGACGGCATCTTTCCTGACGCCTTCCTGTTCAAAACCAACGGCCTGGTAAAGCGCGATCGCAGCCTTGTTGTCGCTATGGACATGCAGTTCGATCCGCTCAAGTACTTCATGTATTTGCACCCAATCGATGAAATGCAAAAGCAGTTTTTTGCCGATGCCGCGACCGCGCCAGTTTTCTGCCACGCTCATGGCGAAGCCTGTGGTGTGCCGCACCCTTTTTCTACGGTCTGTCCAGCTGTCCAGCATGCCGACAATATCGCCTTCGGACGTTGCGACCAAGCAGACCTCAAACGGGTTGGTCTGTTTCCGGGCGATCCAGAAACGCTGTTTCCAACTGCCCGCGCGAAATTCAGTCGCGCGCGTAATCAGATGATTGGCGCTGGCATAGGTCTGCCGGATGTAACCATTGAGCGGCCCTGCATCGGACAGGCGCGCTTCGCGTATGGTGATCTGGTCGCTCAATCTTGTGTTCCCAACTGCGGTTATCTGCTGATTTGGGCGCGTTGAGGGGGGGAATGCAAGCCGAATTTTGAGGTTTTCGGCATTGCAGGCAAAAGGCTTATTGCAAGAAATGGCCAATTTGGGCATTTTTATGGGGCCTGCTGGCCTGATCAGCGGGTTTCAGGAGGGTAAAATATCTTCTTTTGATTCAACCACAGACCGGATTGGCAGCAAAGACGGATATGGGAACGGAGATTATTTTCTCTACCCGGCTGCGGATGCGCCCGTGTTTGGCGATGATTTCTCAAGCATCTTGAAGCATTTCGCCTCTTGCAGAGGTGCGCGTGCTTTCAACCAGAAAAAAGATGTCTCTCCAGCCGCACTCAAGGCCTATCTGCCCTGGATATCGCTCGTGGAGCCCATCTGGGGCGGCGACGGCAGGATGGCGGATGCGCGTGTAACCTTGCATGGCAGCGCTGTTGCAGGGGCTTACAGCGAAATCACACACCAGCGGGTGCGCGAAGTTCACCAGCCCGACGTGGCCGACCGGGTGATCGCTTCCATGCAGCATGCGGTGGAGATCAAGACGCCAGTGATTGGAGTCAGTGAGGAGCGGAAAGTGGATCCGCCGGTGCGGCTGCATATCCTTTATGTGCCGCTGTCGGAAGACGGTGAGACGGTCAATCGCTTCATGTCTTACGTGCGGCTTGATCCGCTCGATTAGCGGTTGCGGTGTGACCTCTTGAAGCCTCTCACATCAGAATCTGCACGCGCGGGCGGATAAGCCCTTGCTCACAGGGTTGTCAGGCGTTAAGTTCCGCGCTGATTTCACGCATTTTCCTGGCTAGTATCATAGGAATTTTCATGTCGAATATTGATAAGGCAACCGTTGCCAAAATTGCGCGGCTTGCGCGCATCAAAATTGAGGAAGACAAGCTTGAGCCCCTGGCGGGCGAGCTTAACAACATCCTCGGGTGGGTAGAGCAGCTTGACGAGGTCAACACGGACGACATCCAGCCGATGTCAAGCGTGGTGGACGCGAAGCTGCGTTGGCGCCAGGACGAAGTGTCTGATGGCGACAAGCAGGAAAGCGTTCTCAAGAATGCGCCGAACGCCGAGTATGGCTTCTTTGCCGTGCCAAAAGTAATCGAGTAGGGGGCGGCCATGACGGATCTCACGAAACTGACTATCGCGGAAGCTCGCGACCTTTTGAAAAAGGGCGACATCACGTCCCGCGAACTGACGGAAGCGCATATCGCCTCCGTTGAGGCTGCTGACGCGCTCAATGCCTATATCGCCAAGACGCCTGAGCTGGCGCTGGAGCAAGCCGACAAGGCTGACGCCAAGATTGGGGCGGGTGAGCAGAAGGGCATGACCGGCATTCCTGTGGGCATCAAGGACCTGTTCGCCACCAAAGGTGTGCACACACAGGCGTGTTCCCACATTCTGGATGGCTTCAAGCCTGAGTATGAAAGCACCGTCACCCAAAATCTGTGGGACGATGGCGCAGTAATGCTTGGCAAGCTGAACATGGACGAATTCGCCATGGGCTCGTCGAACGAGACAAGCTTCTATGGCCCTGTGAAAAACCCATGGCGCCGCGGTGATACCGATACGGTTCCGGGTGGTTCCTCAGGCGGTTCTGTGGCGTCTGTGGCTGGTTTTGCCGCGATGGGGGCAACGGCTTCCGATACTGGTGGTTCGATCCGCCAGCCAGCGTCCTTCACCGGTACATTCGGTTTCAAGCCAACCTATGGCCGCTGCAGTCGTTACGGCATGGTAGCGTTCGCAAGTTCGCTTGATCAGGCTGGTACCATCACCCGCACCGTGCGTGACGGCGCGATCATGATGGAAAGCATTTCCGGTTTCGACACCAAGGACAGCACCAGCGTTGATATCCCTGTGCCGAACTTTGAAGCGGCGCTCACTGGCGATATCCGCGGCATGAAGATCGGTATCCCGCAGGAATATCATCTTGCCGGCATGCCGGGCGAAATTGAGGCGCTGTGGCACCAGGGGATTGAGTGGATGAAAGCCGCGGGTGCGGAAATCGTCGACATCAACTTGCCGCATACCAAATACGCGCTGCCAACCTATTATATCGTGGCGCCGGCCGAGGCTTCCTCGAACCTGGCGCGCTATGACGGTGTTCGCTACGGCCTTAGGGAAACGGTTGAAGGCGGTGGCCTTGTTGACATGTATGAAGCAACCCGTGCTGCGGGCTTCGGTGACGAGGTTAAGCGCCGGATCATGATCGGCACCTATGTGCTGTCAGCCGGTTACTATGACGCTTATTACCTGAAGGCCCAGAAGGTTCGTCAACTGATCGCCAACGACTTCAAGATGGCGTTTGAAAAAGTTGACGCGATCCTGACGCCAACGGCGCCATCGGCCGCGTTTGCGCCGGGTGAAAAATCCGACGACCCGATCGCCATGTACCTGAATGACGTATTCACCGTACCGGCGTCGCTTGCGGGCCTGCCTGGCTCCAGCGTGCCGGTTGGGCTTGATGCAAACGGTCTGCCGCTTGGCCTGCAGATCCTTGGCAAGCCGTGGGATGAGGAAACCGTGTTCAAAGTATCTGGTGTTATGGAAGAGGCCGCGAACTTTACGGCCAAACCCGCAGAGTGGTGGAGGTAAGCGTCATGAGCAACTATCGTATTCAAGGCGCCACTGGTGATTGGGAAGTTGTCCTCGGTCTTGAGGTGCACGCCCAGGTTATCTCCAACGCCAAGCTGTTTTCTGGTGCTTCAACCGAATTTGGTGCAGAGCCTAACGCGCAGGTGTCGCTTGTTGATGCGGCCATGCCGGGCATGCTCCCCACGATCAACGCCGAATGTATCCGCCAGGCGGTGCGTACTGGTCTGGCGCTCGGTGCCCAGATCAACAAGCGTTCGGTGTTTGACCGCAAGAACTATTTCTATGCCGATCTGCCACAAGGTTATCAGATCAGCCAGTTCAAGCACCCGATTGTGGGTGAAGGCACGATCACGATCGACCTTGGTGACGGCAAGACAAAAGATATCGGTGTTGAGCGCATCCACCTTGAGCAGGATGCGGGCAAGTCAATGCACGACCAGCATCCGCAGATGACATACGTTGACCTGAACCGGTCTGGCGTGGCGCTGATGGAGATCGTTTCCAAGCCTGATATGTCAAGCCCGGAAGAAGCCGGTGCGTACCTGACCAAACTGCGCACCATCCTGCGCTATATCGGTACCTGTGACGGTAACATGGAGCAGGGCAGCATGCGCGCCGACGTGAACGTATCCGTGCGCAAGCCGGGTGACCCACTGGGCACGCGCTGCGAGATCAAAAACGTGAACTCCATCCGTTTCGTGCGTCAGGCGATCGAATATGAAGCGCAGCGCCAGGTGGACATCATCGAGGACGGCGGCACCATCGACCAGGAAACGCGTCTGTTTGACCCATCGAAGGGCGAGACGCGGTCCATGCGATCCAAGGAAGAAGCGCACGATTATCGCTACTTCCCGGATCCAGACCTTCTGCCGGTTGAATTCGACGATGCCTTTATTGACGCAGCACGTGAAAGCCTGCCGGAACTACCGGACGAGAAGAAAGCCCGTTTTGTCGAAGAATTGGGTGTGTCTGACTATAACGCCAGCGTACTGGTGGGCGAGAAAGAGTCCTGTGACTATTTCGAAGACCTGCTTTCGGCCCTTGCCGCGAAAACCGGCAAGCCATCCCAGAAACTGGCCGCAAAGGCGTCCAACTGGGTGATGGGTGACCTGTTCGGTGCCTTGAACAAGGCAAGCAAGTCCGTCAGCGAAAGCCCGGTATCCGCCAAACAGGGCGCCGACCTTTTGGCGCTGGTTGAAGACGGTACGATTTCGGGCCGGATCGCCAAGGATGTGTTCGAGATCATGTTTGAAACTGGCAAGGACGCGGAAGTCATCGTTGAGGAAAAAGGCCTCAAGCAGGTATCGGACACTGGCGAGATTGAAAAGATCATCGACGAGGTGATTGCGGCCAACCCTGCCCAGCTGGAGCAGTACCGCGCGGGCAAGGACAAGCTGATCGGCTTCTTCGTTGGCCAGGTGATGAAAGCCACCGGCGGCAAGGCCAACCCGGGCATGGTCAACCAGCTTCTGAAGCCAAAGCTGGACGGCTAAGTAAAGCCATCCTCTAATGATTTTGGAAACCACCGGTCAGCCTGGCCGGTGGTTTTTCTTTTGCAGAATAGGCTTTATTGCAGGCAGGGGGGATGCCTCAATTCTGCCACCGGAACAAGAGAGACTGCTGAAGCTGTCAATATTGCAGCACGCAATTGCGGGGACGGTTCACCTGTCTTTATTGCCAAACAAAGGTTCATGCCCCGTTCAGTTTACCGGCCGTATTCTCAGGCACAGGATTAAAGGAGGGCATGATGCAAATGACATCCCTGAAACTCTGGGCCCCGGTATTGATGGCGACAACAATGCTTGCCTTGCCATCCCTTGAAGCTTCTGCTGATGACAAGAAAGACCGCCGTGCTGAATACCGGCGTGAAGCCGCGGCGGAGCAGCGCCGCGAGGCAAGACAGCGGGCGCCAAGACAGACGCGGACAGAGCGACGTGCCCCAAGGCAGCAGCCGGCCCCAAGGCCGCCGCGCACCGAGCAACCGGCTCCACGGCAAGCCCGGACTGAGGCCACAGCCCCAAGGCAGGTTCGGACTGAAGCTACGGCACCAAGGAATGTTCGTGTGCCACGAGAAGTGCGCCAGGATCAGCAGCCCAGCCGTCAGACCTATCGTCTCCAGAATAGTCGCGAACAGGCTAATCGCAATCAGAGGACACGCGACGAGCGCGCGCGTGACCAAAGATCCCGTGACGAGAGGGCTCGTAATCAGACAAACCGCGAGCGTTCCCGCCGGGACGATGCAAGGGGGCGCCGTACTGTCCATGATGATGGCGCGCGCCGTGCATTACGTGACGAACGCCGGACGCGCGCGGAGGCTGACCGTGAACGCCGCAGCTATGACAGCCGTGAAAACTGGCGCGACCAACACCGCGGACGGGATCACCAGCGCAGCAGCACCTGGTGGCGTGACCGCTCGCGCGACCGTGACCGTTATTGGGATCGCAGGTACGGGCGAGACTATAGCTATGGCTATTGGAAAGGGTACCGGAAGGGTTATCGCCACAGCTATCATAACTGGTGGTTCGGGGTGCCCAGCTACACCAGCTATTATTACTTCGGCCACTGGCCCTATTATTCCGGATACTGGCACACCCACGCCACCTGGCTGTGGCATGACCACCACCACCACTATCACTATGGTGGATACTGCCCAGGCTTCGACTATCACTATGATACGCGCTATTCCGTGGGCTATTATGGTGGCGGATCAGACAATGTCGCCGGCACCATCCTTGGCGGTGTGATTGGCGGTATCCTGGGGTCTGAGATCGATGGCGGGCACAACCGCTCTGCCGGGATTATCATTGGTTCCCTCGTCGGGATGGCCATTGGCAACGCGGCGACAAGTGACAGTGGTACGTCCAGCCGGTCCTATGACTCCTATGATTATGACCCTGGGTATCAGGGCCGAGACCCGAACCGTTACTCGCTTGAGGACGAGGTTTACAGTCCGCCGCGCGAAGTGCGGAAGTGCATTGAATATGCCTACCGCCACGGTGAATATGTCTGCCGCAAGTGGGAAGTCGAATATGAGTATGACGACTAAAGCCTGATCCTGAATGGAATTTAGTGAAACAATCAGGGCTGCTGGTCTTTGGATCAGCGGCCTTTATCTTTTTGTTTGGCGCGCCAGCAATGTCAAAAGGGGCAAATAAAAAGGCGGCATCAGCCGCCTTCATTCTCCAATCATTTGTGTCACGCGTTGATCAGAGCACTCGCCCAGTTGGATCAGTTTCTTCTTCCTCTTCGGGCTCGTCTTCTGCAGGTTCAAAGTCCTCCAGGCCGTCGCTTTCGTAGGTGCGCGGCACATATTCTTCTTCCTGCGGCTCGTAATTGCCGTACCGCTCGCGCTCTTCGTATGCTGCATGGTCAAGCCGAATGCGGGTGCGGTCTGCGCCAAATACGATAATGACAGGCGTGCCTTCAGCGAAGGGCTGGCGGTCGGCCTGTACGACGGTGATCAGGTTCCCGCTTTCGGTGCGGATGATATATTCAAACCCGGACGTCTTGCTGGATGATTTGTCGATGCTGCTGCCGATCAGGCCGCCGAGTAAGGCGCCGCCGATGGCGCCGATGACATTTTCAGCGCCGCTGTCGCCCACGGTAGACCCGGCGGCCGCGCCGATGCCGACACCAGCTGCAGTGCCCACACCGCTGTTTGATTTCCTGATTTCCACCCAGCGATAGCTGTCGATGACGCCCCGTTCCACACGCCGGGCCTCGCCCACGGCATAGGAATCATAGGTATGGGGTGATACGCTTTGGGTGCAGGCTGTCGCCGTCAGCGCGAGTGGCAGCAAAAGCGCCAGTTTTTTGTTTTTGATCGTCATGGTGGCTGAACTCCTGGATTTCCTCACCATAGCACTGTTTGCCAGAAACAGGGCCTTTTCATGGCAATGGCAGCATTCCTCCAACTTTACGCCAGTGGGCTGAATGGCCGATGAACGGGGCTTGTCGCCATGTCTTCAAGTCGCAATGAAACTGTCATTACACCGTCATGCCGCTTGCTGATAAGGGCAGGAAATAGCAAAAGAAAAAGGCAGATTCATGCATGACATTACCCTCATTTCGGCACCGGTGCATCCAGAGACGCCGGACGCCCATTGTGGGGCAGTGTTTGAACGCTTTCAAGCGGATCCAAATCTCGTTGCCATCCCTGTGCTAAGTCGTGGTGTGCCGATTGGGCTTTTGAAACGGACGGAGTTTCTTGTGCGACTGGCGGACCGCTTCGGGCGCCCCCTATATGAAAAGCGACCGGTATCGGAACTGATGGACCGTAACCCGCTGGTGGTTGATCATGAAGTCTCAATCGACAGCCTCTATGCCATGCTGATCGACGATCAGCGCCATGCCCTGCAGGAAGGTTTTATCGTAACAGCCGGGGGGCTCTATAAAGGGATCTGCACCTCCCACACGCTGCTGCAACTTCACATGAAGCGGGCGGAACGGCGCATGAAGGCCCTGGATGAAGCCCGGATTGAAGCCGAGGCGGCGACCCGCTCCCGTAGCCAGTTTCTTGCCAACATGAGCCATGAACTCAGGACACCCTTGAACGCAGTGATCGGGTTTGCCGATTTCATCCTGGCAGAGCAGGCCAGGGGGCGGTCGCTTGAAAATGTCTGGAGCTATATTTCTGATATCCGCGAAAGCGGGGCCCATCTTCTGGGTGTGATTAATTCGATCCTGGACTTCACCAAGGTTGAGGCCAACGCTTTCACCCTGCGCGAAGATTATGAAGCCCCGCAGGAAATTATCCACCGGGTGGTGCGCATGATGACAGCAGCTGCGCGAAATAAGAAGATCACCCTCCGGGCTGATGCTGAGGATTTGGGCGTCGAACTGTTTGCTGATTTGCAGGTAACAAAACAGATGCTGATCAATCTGGTGTCTAACGCGATCAAATTTTCGCCTGACGGCGCGGAAGTGACAATTTCTCAGCGTCTCATGGACGATGGCGGTATAGAGATCGTTGTCCTGGACAACGGGCCCGGTATGAACGAGGAGCAGCTTGAACTGGTGCTGCAACCCTTCGTGCAGGGGGATGCCGGTCTTTCTCGGCGGCATGAGGGCACAGGGCTTGGGCTACCCCTTGTGAAAGCCTTTGCGGAAGCCCATGACGGTAGGTTGATACTGGAAAGCCAGCCGGGTGTAGGCACACGGGCTGTCATCCGTTTCCCTGCCGGCCGTTCCGTATCCCGTGAAGGACGCGATTACGCCTATATCTAGCCGGTTTGAAGTGGGAGCAAATTGCTTCTGGTTTTCTGGAATTTTTGCTATGCTCTCAACTGAGCACTGCCAACAAGAAGTAGCTGCCGGTCCGTTCATTCATTCGTGTGTGTCTCCCGCTGTGATGTTTTCACAGGCGGTGGTTGCGCGCCATATTGCGCTCCGCCTAAGGGATGGAGGAATGGAATGGGACGAAAAGACACGGAATTATTCGACTATGTAGCGGAACGTATCGCGAAGGCGGAAGAAGGCGCTTCCGATGCGCTCTATGACCTTGGCCTGCTGTATTCAACCGGGCAGGGGGTGGAGCGCGACTATATCCAGGCACACAAGTGGTTCAATCTTGCTGCCATCCGCGGTGTTCACCGCGCACAGGTGGACCGGTGCGAGCTTGCGAAAGACATGAGCCGCCAGCAGATCGCAGAGGCCCAGCGCCAGGCACGGGAATGGCTGCAGGTGCATTGATGAAAGTTTCATCAAACAGCCGTGGCCAAATGACGTAAAAAAACTATACTGCCCCCAAACTGAAGGAGCGGGGCAGCATGATCCATTTTTCCGAAAACCAGACTTTTCTTGTAACCGGCGCATCCCGTGGGATTGGCGCCGCAACAGCACGTATTCTGCTTGAGGCGGGTGCATCCGTTGTTGGCAGCTATAATTCCAGCGAAGGCGCCCTGGCAGACCTGAAGGCCGAATTCGGCTCCGACCGCTTGCTGGCAGTGAAGGCCAATCTAGGCGAAGTAGGGGCCGGCAAGGCGTTGTGGGCGCAGGCAATGGCCTTCAAGGGCGGCCTGAGCGGGCTTGTGAATAACGCGGGCATCATGCCCGAAACGCCGCTGGATATGGATGACGACAGCTGGCATCAGGCTTGGGCCGATGTGATGGCGGTGAATGTGCAGGCGGTTGCGGACCTTTGCCGCGAAGCCATACGGGATTTTGGCGCTGCGGGCGGTGGCAGGATTGTCACCATCGCCAGCCGGGCATCCTTCCGGGGTGACGGGCCGGAATATTTGAACTATGCCGCCAGCAAGGGGGCTGTTGTATCGCTGATGCGCTCAATCGCCCGCGGTTTTGCGGACAAGGGCATTTATGCCTTCACCATCGCGCCTGGTTGGGTGAAAACTGATATGGCGGCTGTGGCCTTCGAGCCCGGCAACGAATGGATGCTGAAAGAAGTGCCGATGGGTGCCGCAGCGCCGCCTGAAAATATCGGCAGCATGGTTGCCTTTTTCCTGAGCGGCCTGATTGACCATTCGACCGGCTGCACCATCGATATCAACGGCGCGAGCTACGTGCGTTAAGGTCGCACTTGTAAACACTCAGACAAACAAAAACGGCGCCACGTTTTCTTTTTCGTGGCGCCGCTTTCTTTTCTGTATCTAGCTATCAACCTTTGTGTACTTCCAGGGCTTTCTCGATCAGGAAGCCCAGGTGGTCGCGGTGCGCGCGGGTTGCTGCGTCACCCCGCCAGCGCGTCATGTCCTTACCAAGCGACTTGAGCGTCGAGAATGCGTTCGAGCGGGCGACATAGTCGTACTCGTCACCTGATAGGATACCAATCAGGCGCTTGACATAGTGCACCTGCAGCTCCTGGCGGAAGGTGTTTACGGCATCGCGGCTGTCATCTTCGAAGATGGCGTCCGTCAGGTCGGTCATCATCTCGGTAACGCTGTAGCTGTTACCGTAAAGGCCGCTGTCGGTAATCCGCATCAGTGTATTCGGGTGCAGCAGGTGTGCCAGAATATCGGCCTGAATGCTCAGCGCGCGGCCATGCAGGGCAGGGTCTTCGTTGCCGCTGAAGTGGAAGAAGCCACGGCGCTGTATCGCCAGGTGCTGGAACAGGGATGGATCAGCCTGGAAGGCATCTGGCGCGAAGATATAGTCACGCAGCAGCTGCATGGCCTGTTCCTGTTTTTCTTTTTCCACTGGGCGGTAAGGCGCTGTCGCACCTTCCTGTCCTGCCACGGCACGGTCCACATACACGCCGCCCACATAGCGGGAAGCAACGCGCCCCTGCCATGCCATGTCAGCTGTCAGGATCAGGTAGGCGTTCCTGAGCTCCTGATAGCTCTGGCCATCTGTCGTGAATTTCTGGCGGAGTTTGCCCATGGCATCGCGGTCCAGCCTCAGTCGGTCGTTCGCGAATTGAACGGCGTCATCAGTCATGTCAAAGATGTTGACGCGCGGATCGATTGCCTTGCCTGGTGCGCGCATGTCGTCCGCGTCGTTACCAAACACAAGGCCCTTTTCAGTTGACCGCGCAAGGTGGGCTTTCATCTTGTCTGGGTCGTCCAGGTCAGGGTCGTAGCCGAACTGAATGGCCCAGATGTCATAGGTGCCAGGGCGAACCGTATAGTAATGCGCCTGCTTTTCACCCGGAGGGGCGAAGTTGATGCTTGGATAATCCATCACCGAGCCGGCAAGGCCTTCTTCCTGCGCTTCGATGTCATAGGTTTCTTCGTAAGCGCGGGCCTGCGTGGCCTTCATATTGTGGTTCAGGCCCAACGTGTGCCCGACCTCATGAAGCATCAGGTAATAGATAGCTTCTTCCACCAGCTTTTCGCTGGCTTCTGGGCCAGCATCGGTAATGGCAGCCAGCGTCTTGCCCAGCATGTTGTTGATCTGCAGGTGGCCTGCCAGGTTGCAGTTGCGACCGTGTGCCTTGACCGACTGCATGAAGTCTTCCATCTGGCTGTCTTCAGTCTGAAGGCCCAGCGCGGCATTTTCAAAGACTTTGCTGGCGTTCATGCGGTTTGTCAGGAATGAATATTCCAGCATGATGTCTGCTGCAAGAATCTGGCCTGTGCGCGGGTTGGAGAAGCTCGGGCCATAGCCGCCAAATGGTGGTTGCGGGCTTGAGGTCCAGCGAAGCACATTGTAGCGGATGTCTCCAGCGTCCCATTCGGCGTCGTCTGGCTGTTCCTTCACCACGACGGCGTTCTTGAAACCAGCGGCTTCAAACGCGATGTTCCAGGCTTCCACAGCTTTCTTGATCGTTGGGCGTAGCTCTACAGGCGTGGTGTTCTCAATCCACCAGGTGATCGGCTCAACGGGCTCGGAAATCTCGGCGCTTGGATCTTTCTTCACAAGGTGCCAGCGGTTGATCATATCGCGCCAGGGCGTTGCGCCGTGGTCGGTCATGTCGTTGACATAGTCGAGGAAATAGCCGACCCGGGCATCGTCAAAGCGTGGTTTGAAGTCATTCTCCGGCATCGCTACCAGCGTGTGCTGTACGGAAACCGTCACATTGCGGGCATCGGTAATTTCGAACCATTGGCCCCGGTTCATCGGGGTCGGGTTGGTATAGACATAGTCAACTGTAACCGCTGTATTTTCAGGGTAGTTGTTGACGGCCGCGATCTTGGTTTTGCTGCCATCAAGCTTGCCAAGGTTGAAGCGCTCCCATGGCTTGAGGCGAGGGTTAGGCGTCGGTTTGACCTGGTCGAAGGCTTCTGAGCGGAACAAGCCTGTGACGTTGATGAGATAGCTTTTGCCGTCTTCGGATTCCGCATCGATCGAATGGGACGCGATCGTTGCAGGGGAGATATTGGCGTCTTTCGCCTTCGACAGCGCGTTGTCTGGATCAAAGTAGAAGTATGGGTTTACTTCCACGAACTGGAGCTTCTTGAAGTGCTTCTCGATGCGGAAGACTTTCTGCTGGCGGTATTGGCCGCGGAAGTGGCCCCCTTCAACAACGCCGTCCGCTGTGTGGGAGAAATAGATGAATTCCTTGCCCAGTTGGTCCTCGTGGACCTCCATCATCAGCGTTCCGTTTTTAGGATCCTGATACAGTTTGAAAAGGCCATCGATTTCGGTCTTGTCCTTGACCAAATCCGCGATGGTTTTTTCCTTCTTCTTTTTGTCTTCTTCACCCGCCTCTTCAGCTTCGTCGTCGGCCTTTTCTTCTTCTTTGGCCTCAGTATCCTCTTCCTGTTTCTTGGCGACAGCCGGCTTGGCGGGCTTGTCGTCTTCTGCAGCGATCGTCGGCGCAACGAATGCGACAGCACCCAGCGCAACGCCTGCTAACAGGAAACGGAATTTCTGGTCCAGGTTATTCACCTTGCTTCTCCTCGATGATGTTGGCCGCCTTTGGCGATCCTCCCCTTAATGCCCGGCTGACAAGCCTATTGCCTGCCGGAAGCTTATTGTCCCAAAAGCAAAAAATGAGTGTCACCAACGCATTCCGGCGAGTCAATGTCCGTATGCTCAGTTAATCCTTTTTGGAAACCGTTTCGTCGCATTTTGGCGACCGGGCTCAGCGTGCCCTGCGAACCATGTCTTCAAAATTGGTCACAAACGCGTCACACCCTTCTTCGGGCTCACGCGCGGCTGCACCTGCAAGAACATTCTTGAATTCAAGCTTGCCCAGGACTTTTTCATAGTCGTCCTTGGACAGAATGGCCAGGCGGGCTTCTGCCTTGGCTATGAATTCGTCGATCATATCCTCGTCTGCTTTGCAGTATTGGGCGCTGCCAGCGACTTTCGCGCTGCTGCGGGCAAAGTTGAGGAGCTCGTTTTCATCTGCGTGAGACGCTGGAATGCCGCTGCCGATCGTGAAGGCCATGATGAGGCCGAATGCAATGGTGTTTTTCATTGTCATCATTCTTGTTTTTGATTCCTGAGGTCACATTAGCGAGGCAAAATGTGGCATGCAAGTGACCTCACGAATAATTAGGGGAACTCGAACTCAAGTGGCTCGCCGCTTGATGTGATGTCGCCGGCCAGCCGCCGCCCCTTTACCATT
This sequence comes from Kordiimonas lipolytica, assembly GCF_042651265.1. Classification (GTDB taxonomy): domain Bacteria; phylum Pseudomonadota; class Alphaproteobacteria; order Sphingomonadales; family Kordiimonadaceae; genus Kordiimonas; species Kordiimonas lipolytica. Next base: position 91,181 of record NZ_JBHSCR010000036.1, read on the forward strand.
ACCATCACTGAATTAATCTGCCCGGGCAGCCGGTCGATCAACAGGCTGTTCATGACTTCCATTGTCTCTGGTGCCCTGGGAAGATCACTTTCAAGATAGATGAATACTTCCTGGTCACGGTATTCCAGCCCCAGGAATGTCAGGTCAACAGGATCGCCATTGACAGTAATATGCAGATGCCTGGACACAAGGGGTGCCGCGCCGCTTTCCAGTGCGTCAAAATGATCTGGGTTCAGAAAGCTCAGCCGTTCGCCGTGATCAACTGAAATTCGCGCTTCGAGCAGGTCGGCATGCATCTGCATGATGACTTCAAGTGAACCATCCCTGTCGTTCCATTCAATTTCAGTCAGGGTGGCGAAGGCGCTGTGGGCCAGCGCGGCCGTTGTGAATAGGGCAAGGATTGTCAGTTCCACGGTGAAGGTGCGCAGTGATTTTATCATTACAAATCAACTTCTTGGCTAAAGGTCAGGCTGTGGCATATTCGAAACCGACAACCCGGTTCCTGCCGTAAGCCTTGGCACTATAAAGCGCCTGATCGGCCCGGTCGAGAGCGGGCTCAATCGTAATTTCTTCAGGCTGCCACTGGGCCACCCCGATGCTGGTGGTGAAGCGGAATTTTTCATCTTCCCATTTGGTCTGGTGCTTGGCCGTCTGCCGGCGAATATCCTCTGCAAGGCGGATGGCAGCATGCATGTTCGAACCAGGCAGGATTGCGGCGAACTCCTCCCCGCCCATGCGGCCGACAAAACCATGGTCGCTCACGCTGTTATTGATGATGCCGGCAAAATCCCTGATTGCGACATCGCCTGCCGCATGGCCATAGGTGTCGTTGATGCGCTTGAAGTGATCGATGTCCATCATGATCACCCAGATTTCCGTGTCTATCGCGGCGGAGACGGTTTCTTCGCCGCGCGCAGTGAACCGGCGACGGTTCAGGAGGCCGGTGAGCGAGTCAGTGTTGGCCAGGCGCCTGAGTTCTGCCTGTTTTGCTTCAAGCTCTGCCTTGGCGTGATACAGCTGTTCAGCCAGTTCCGCTGTTCGGGCGGCATCGGCTTCCACCATTGACTGGTGCATGGCGCTATCGTTGTTTGCCTGCTGGACATGCGTGATGTCGCGGAGGAACCAGATGCGCCTGCCATCGTCGTCGAGCGGGCGCGTATTGCGTTCAATTACCCGTCCATCCTTAAGGTTCAGCATCTCGGAAAACTGGATATCGGGGGAGGCCAGGACGGCCTCTACCACTTGGTCTGCCTGTGCGCGGTCTCCAAGTTCCCGGTGCCAGCCATCAAACAGCTTGGAGATATCATGGGAAGGGTCAAAATTGGTGATCAGGCGCTGCGCTATGGCGTTGGCAGCCAGCACTTTACCATTGATCCCTGAAATAAGGACACCGTCTGGCAGGCGGTCTGGATCAAGCAGCAGCTTGCCCCTGCCAGCTTGTCCCGGTTTGATAAGGCCATAGAGCGTGATTATGAACAGACAGCCGAGGCAGAACAGTCCAGCCAGAAAGAAGGGCAGTTCCAGTGGCATATCTGGGCCCAGACCACGTCCCAGCAACAAGAACGTGAATGCAGCCAACCCCAAAACCGCTTTAACTATGTCTAGCTTAGCCATAGTACCCGTACATCATCCTCAAACCCCGGAGGCAAAGGACCCCACAACGCTCTCTTTGTCAAGGGGCCAGCCCAGGTTGAAACCAGTCTAACGGACCAAAAGTAAAATTTTGAAGAACATGGTGAAAAAGAAAGGGAGGCCGAAGCCTCCCGATCGTCTTTGCAAAGTAGCAGGGGTGATCCACCTAGTCCTTCTTATCCGACTCGGCTTCTTTCTCACCGTCCAGCACCTCTTTCATGAGGTTGCGGCCAGCTTTACGCTTATAGAGCTCCACGCGAGACATAACAGGCTTGGCAGGCCAGGCATTGTTGGTCTCGTCCGCATCGGCAATTTCATGGTACGGATCAAGCGTAATGGACTTGATCTGTTTGTCGCGGACCAGCAGCTTTGTGACCTTTTGGGCATTTTCACGCCAGATTTCCGCGGCAATGCGGACTTCTTCGTGGCTGCCGTCTTCATATTCCACGTCGAGGATAAGTGGCATTACAAGGCCGCCGATATTCTCGAAATCAATGAAGTAAAGGTCGTGGCCGAATTTCAGCAACTCTTTTTCCCAGTCCTTCAGGCCCTTGAGCTTGCCGGCATAGGCCTTCTTCTGCTTCTCGGTGACGATGAAATCGTCGTTTTCGTTATAGAAATCCAGAAGCTCCGGGAAACGGTCGATCCGATAATTCAGGTTTGCCGCCTGATCACGCATCTCACCGATATAGACCTTGTCCTTGCGGTCTTGCTCCCGTTTGATCGGGTTCTCAACCTCAGGGTCTTCGGTGTTGATGCGGGCATGGGTTACGCCCGTGATGGCGATATCCACATGGTCGGTGGTGTACCACCAGCCGCGGAAGAACCAATCCAGATCCTTGGCGCTGGCGTCTTCCATGGTGCGGAAGAAGTCAGCGGGGTAGGGGCGCTTGAATTTCCAGCGACGGCTGTATTCATGGAATGCGAAATCAAACAGTTCGCGGCCCATGATGGTCTCACGCAGAATGTTGAGCGCCACAGCAGGCTTGGTATAGGCGTTCGGGCCATAACCGATGATGCTGTCTGATTGCGTCATGATTGGCGTCTGGTTCGGGCTCGTCATGTATGATAGTACGCCCTTCGGCACAGAACGGCGGGCAGGATAATTGGCTTCCCACTCGCGCTCTGCCATCGACTGCAGGAAGCTGTTGATGCCTTCGTCCATCCAGGCCCAGTTGCGCTCGTCCGTGTTGACCGTCATCGGGAAATAGATGTGGCCGATTTCATGAATGATCACCGAGATCAGGCCGTATTTGGTGCGACGGGAGTAGGTGCGGGTTTCGCTGCCGTCTTCGTTTTTCTCGATTTCAACAGGATAGCCGTTTGATGTGATCATCGGATATTCCATGCCGCCGCCGATTGGGCCGTGTACGGACCAGGCAACAGGGTAGGGGTATTCGAATGAATAGCGGCTGTAGGTATCCAGTGTGTGGGCGATTGCCTGCGTGGAATATTTGTCCCACAGCGGCATTGTCTCTTCCGGATAGAGCGACATGGCCATTACGGTGCGACCGCTGTCTGGCAGCTTCACTCCCCAGGCATCCCAGACGAATTTCCGCGAGGACGCAAAGGCGAAATCGCGCACGTTTTCTGCCTTGAAGTGCCAGGTCTTGGTGCCGTCAGTGCCTTCTTTCTCGTTCTCAAGGGCTTCTTCGCGGTTGACGATAAAGACGGGGCGATCCGCCGTGCGGGCTTCATCGAGGCGCGCGCGCTGTTCTTTCGTCAGAACATCCTTCGGGTTTTGAAGCTCGCCTGTCGAGCCGACGATATGGTCAGCAGGTACAGTGATCTCAACGTCATAATCACCGAACTCAAGCGTGAATTCACCGGTGCCAAGAAACTGCTTGTGCTCCCAGCCAGCCAGATCTGTGTAGGCTGCAAGACGCGGGAACCACTGGGCGATAAAGAAGACATCGTTGCCGTGACGCTCATACGGCTGGTAGCCGCCGCGAGCCCACATGGCCTTGCCTTCCGGCACATTGAAGTGCCAGTCGATGGAGAAATCGAAGCTTGCGCCCGGCTTCAGCGGCTTGGGCAGGTCGATACGCATCATGGTGTCGACAACGGTGTACTTTAGGTCCTTACCGCCTGACTTGACGCTGTTCAGCTTGAAGCCCCAGTCCTTGCCTTCAGTGCGGGCAAGGAAGCGCAGGGTGCTGTAACCCATCTTCTTCGATGCCTCTTCGCCCATTTCCATGGTGGTATAGGCGTCAGAGTGTTTGGAAAAACGGTTCTGGTCCAGCTGCAGCCACAGGTATGTCAGCGTATCGGGGCTGTTGTTCTCATAGTGGATGGACTCAGAGCCGTGGATCTGGCGGGCCTTTTCGTCCAGCCGGACCTTGATCTTGTAATCTACCTGTTGCTGCCAGTAGGCATGGCCAGGCGCGCCGGAGGCGGTACGATAAACATTCGGCGTAGGAAGGTCCGCTTCCAGCTGCCGGAACTTGTCGTTGAATGTACCTTTGGTTTGCACATTGGCATCCCCAAAGGCCGGGAAGGCAACCAAAGCTGCCAAAACAATCCCGATAAATCTCATGTTTCTGCCCTTCATTAGATTGGATTGCTCACATTTGCTGGCGGCGACCCTATGCCACAAATCTGCTCTGGGCAAGACTATGGCAAAAATGTGTCGCATCAATAATCCAAAGTTTAGCAAATGGAGCGAAGGGCGCTTGCAAATGGGTTCGTAAAAGCTGTGGACGCGCAGAAATGACAAGAGCCAATAGTAGAGGACCAAGACCATGAATGTCTGGAAAAAGACGATAGCGATTTCCGCAACCGCACTGTTCGCCACCGGTGTGCTGGCGGTGGACGGTTCGAAAGAACGCAGAGCCGAGCATGTTGAAAACATGAAAGCCCATCTTGAAGAACGCTTCAATGATTTGGACAGCAACAAAAATGGCGTTGTCAGCCATGCGGAGATGATGGCGAAAGCGCAGGAAAAGTTTGCGGAATTTGACAAGAACAGCGACGGCTACTTGACGCTTGAAGAACTGCCGAAGGAAATGCCCATCCCTGAACACGCCAGGGAGCGCATGAAAAAACGGGCAGAACGGATGAAGGAGCGCATGGACGAGCGGGGAGAAGATTTCGAACCGGACGATATGCCGGACCCGTCAGGCCCGCGTCATGGCCGATTTGAGGGCAAGCCCACACGGCTGCATTTCATCGCAAAGCACGACCGGGACGGCGACGAGCGTATTTCGCTTGAAGAATTTGCAGCCAAACCAGTCGGTCATTTCAAGCGGATGGATGTGAACGGTGACGGTGAAGTCACCAAAGCGGAACTTCTTGAAGCTGCCAAAGCACGCAGAATGAAGAAAGGTAAAGGCCACCGGATGCAGCCCCACTTTAGGCGGTGACTTTCAAGAACTCTCCTCCCAAGTGAGGCTGACCTTCTGGCTGGTACCCGAAGCGGTACGTATGTTTCGATCAGGAGAGCCTCAAGCACACCCAGCCCATGGACTTACCCCTGTGGGCTGGGAGTGTCATAAATTCAAGCCACCTCTTGCTAGGCGCTGTCATCCTGCTGGATGGGCGGCAAGTGGTTCGCAGGAGCCAATATTGCCGACCACTCCTCAAGCTCCGCATTGGTGACATTGGCTGTTTCCTGCAGTCTTTCCCAATCCAGGATGCTGAGATATCCGTGGCTTACATGACATACGTTTCGTTGCCGCAGGCTGGAGAGTAGGCGATTGACATGGATTTTCGAGACCCCGATCAGGTCTGCCAATATCTCCTGCGTGATCGGGATGGGTTCCATATAGTTGCCAATTTTCCCACAAAGCGACAGGCAGGCCTTGAGGAGAAGGCGACAAAGCCTTTCCTCTGCGTTGCGGTGACACAGGTCGAAGGTGCGGTCCGTCAGGGCCATGAACTGTCGTTCCATCAGTCTCTGGAAGAACTGAAAATAGCGACCATTGCCTCGAATGCGGGCGGTGAAATTATCTACATTGATGATGCAGACACTGAGTTTGGTGATCGCACGGGAACTGCACCCGGTGCGATTGCTGAAGATGTTGGGCCAGCAAAGGATGTCGCCGTCGCTGTAAATACCGCCCAGCTGGCGTTCACCATTGGGCATCATTCGGAAGGAATAGGCCCAGCCGTGCCTGATATGAACCATTTGCCCGGGTTTGAGGAAAGTCGACACCACTTGCCGCGCAGGTACCTCATGGTGCCCGGCGATCAAGTCGCTAACGTCCTCAGAAGGCTTATACTTACAGTCTTCCGGCCCACCATGGTGCGGACAGATTTGACAAAAACCACTCACAAATAGCCTCCCAAATGGCAATCTTACCCCCATAAGATGCCGCTATTTCTCTTAACTATAGAAGTCCCATCGAGAGAGCATAGTTAAACCTTGTTAACCTAAGTTAATAGGTGCCGCCTTGCTGCTTCATGTAGGCGCTACGTATATTTCTATACATCAGGTAACGCTACGGAAATCGGCATTTATTATTGCTGATTGCCCGCAAGCATCAGGCATAGGCGAAGCAGATACCCATGACATCCGGAAAATATCCTGGCGAGGAACGTGTCTTCGACACAGACAAAATCATCGTCAGCAAGACTGACTTGAAGGGCCGGATCACTTATGTGAACCGGCTGTTTTGTTCCATTGCAGATTATGCCGAAGATGAATTGATCGGACGCCCCCACAACATCATCCGTCATCCGGCTATGCCGCGGGGCGTGTTCGAGATGCTCTGGACACGGCTGCAGGCAAAGAAGGAAATCTTCGCTTACGTTATCAACAGCACAAAAAGCGGCGACTATTATTGGGTGCTCGCCCATGTGACGCCCAGTTTCGACCAGTCCGGGCAGGCGGTTGGGTATCATTCCAACAGGCGCGCTCCGCGCAAAGCCGCGCTCGACATCATCCGGCCGATTTACGACGAAATGCTCAAAATTGAGGCCAAATCCGACCGCCGAAAAGACGGTATTCAGGCAAGCTGTCACTTTCTGGAACAGTGGCTGCAGGAAAAAGGGGTGAACTACGATGAATTTATTTTCTCGATTTAACCCGAAAGAGGGGCTTACAGGCAAGATCAGCGGCCCCGAGCTGGACACGCTGATGGATGTCTGTCGCGCTGTTTGTGCGGGGGAAACCAATATATCGCTTCCTGAAGGTGGCGAGGCGGAGGCCCTGTCGCCCATTTGGGCCGTGGCGCAAGCCCTTGTGGCAAAATCCCGGCAGTGTGAGCAATATGAGCGGGAGATGGCCGCCGTCACAGATACGCTTGCAAAGGTCACGGGCGGCGACCTTGAAAGCAGGGTTCCTCTTCAGGAAGATGCAAACGAAGCCTTTTGCGAACTCAGGCATCAGGTGAACGATTTCATTGATATGTCCGACGCCTTCATTCGCGAAGCAGGGGCTGCGATGGAATTCGTCCGCGATGATCTTTACTACCGCCAGGTGCGCCGAACCGGTTTTGGTGGCGCATTCAGGCATCAGGCAGGCGTTATCAATGGTGCCCTTGACGCGATGCATGAACGCCAGAAGGCATCAGCGGCAATCACTGAAAAATTCAGCGGCAATGTGCGAAATGTTGTGGCCAGCATGTCGGAAATGCGGGCTGCGGTGGAGATGCTTGCGGATACGGCACGTGAATCTTCAAGTCGCTGCACTGCGGCCAACAACACCGTTCTGGGGGCAGAGGAAGCCGTAAAATCGGTGGCTGCAGCATCGGAGGAAATGACATCCTCCATCAATGAGATTAGCCGGCGGGTGTCGATGTCATCCTCTGATATTCAGTCTGCCGTGGACGAGGCAACAAATGTGGAACAGATCGTTCAGGATCTGGTTGTGGCGTCTGACAAGGTCACGTCAATCATTCGCCTGATTGAGGAAATATCGGACAAAACGAACCTTCTTGCCCTGAATGCCACCATTGAGGCGGCGCGTGCAGGGGAGGCTGGCAAAGGTTTCGCCGTCGTGGCAAGCGAGGTAAAGGCGCTGGCGTCCCAGACAGGGCGGGCCACCGGTGATATTGCCGACCAGATCGGCGCTATCCAGCAAGCAGCAGGAAATGCGGCGGACTCAATTCGGAAAATCACAGACACCATTGAGAGCATGAACGAAAGCTTTGGTATCGTGGCAGGAACCATGAGCGAGCAGAATGCGGCCACGCAGGAGATCAGCGAACATGCCCAATCCGCCTTCACCATGACCAGTTCTTTGGGCCATGATCTCAGGGAAGCATCTGTTGATGCCCAGAAGACGGGAACGGCCGCAGAACAACTCCGTTCTTCGACCGAGCGCCTGTCGGCGGAATCAGACGCGTTGCTGCAGGAACTGGACGCCTACCTGCAGCGCTAACGGCTAACCTGACGGCTTTGTTGACTGCAAAAAGCAAAACTTGCTTTTTGCAGGAGATAAAATGCGTGGTTTTGCAAGCCGGGGGTGCCTTCTGCCTATTGCCCTTTGACCTGCGCGGCGTTAGGGTGCGCCGAGATTTTTTACAGTAAAAGGCCATCGGTATGTTTAAAGGCTCAATCCCAGCGCTAATCACCACCTTTACGGCAGACGGTAAAGTTGACGGTGACACGTTCCAGAAGTTTGTCGACTGGCAAATCAAGGAAGGCAGCCACGCGCTTGTGCCTGTGGGCACCACGGGTGAATCCCCTACGCTGAGCCATGACGAGCACAAGCTGGTGGTCGAGCTTTGTGTGGAAGCCGCCGGTGGCCGCGTGCCGGTGATCGCGGGTGCGGGCTCAAACAACACGCTGGAAGCCATCGGGCTGATCAAACACGCCGAAAAGGTTGGGGCCGACGGTGCGCTTGTCGTGACGCCTTACTATAACAAGCCAAGCCAGGCTGGCCTTTATGCCCACTTCAAGGCGGTGCATGACGCCTCTGATCTGCCGATCATCATCTATAACATTCCCGGCCGGTCTGTGGTGGACATGGCCACTGACACGATGGCACAGCTTTTTGAGTTGCCGCGGATAGTTGGTGTGAAGGATGCGACGGGTGATCTGGACCGCTGCGCCAGCCAGCGCGCTGCCATGGGACCGGATTTCATTCAACTGTCCGGCGAAGATGCCACGGCGCACGGCTTTAACGCCATGGGCGGCGTGGGCTGTATTTCCGTGACTGCGAATGTGGCCCCAAGCCTGTGTGCGAAAATGCAGGAAGCCTGCCTGGCGGGTGACTATAAAACAGCGCTTGCCATCCAGGACAAGCTTATGCCGCTGCACCGCGCCATGTTTGCAGAACCAAGCCCGGCGCCGGCCAAATATGCCTGCTCAACACGGGGCATCGGCACCGATATGGTTCGCCTGCCGCTGTTGCCGGCCACGGAAGCGCTTCGTTCGACTTTGGATGCAATTCTGCATGATCTCGAACTTGAGACTGTAGCGCTTGGATAACCCACATGGCTGGCAAGAATAAAAACAAGAAAAAGGGCGGAACCCTGCCAAATCGTGTCGCGGCGGATAACCGCAAGGCGCGGCACCTTTATCATATAGAAGACGAATATGAGGCGGGGATCGTGCTATCTGGCACCGAAGTGAAATCGCTTCGGAACGGTGAAGCCAACATCCGCGAAAGCTACGCCGAAGAAAAAGATGGCGAGCTGTGGTTGGTGAACGCCCATATCCCTGAATTTTCCCACGGCAACCGCTTCAATCACGAGCCACGCAGGCCGCGGAAGCTTCTGATGCACCGGCGCGAGATCAACCGTCTTGCGGGCGCGGTCCAGCGCCAGGGCTATACACTTGTGCCGCTGAAGGTCTATTTTACAGAACGGGGCAGGGCCAAGATCCTGATCGGCCTTGGCAAGGGTAAGAATGTCCGCGACAAGCGTGAGGACGTCAAACAGCGTGACTGGGCGCGCCAGAAATCCCGCCTGATGAAGGAAAACGGCTAGGCGTCACCCGCCCCGGGTGGCACGGTTATCAGGAATTTGACAGGGCTTTCAGGCCCGCCTGCAGACACGTGGTTCCAGCCTGTTTTCAGTTTCGCCGTGGCATTCAGCGTATATTTCCCCAGTTTCTGGCCATTCACCATGGTGCCGTGCTGGCTGCCCAGATCCCTGATCCAGATGCTGCCGTCCCGCTTGATGACCTCAAAATGACTGTCTGAAAGCTCTGGCGTGTGATTAAGCGGCACCTTCAGCGTTACGGCGCCCACGATTGCATGATCACTCTTGCTTGAGATATTGCCGACGGTGAAGGGGAATTCCTTCACTTCCGTAAAGGTCAGCAGTTTGTCGGCGACAAGGCGGCTTTCCCCCTCAATGATGGGGTGCTTGCTTTTATATTGGGCTGGCTGGTCCGTCTTTTCCTGGATTGCGCTCTGGATGGCGTAGGAGCTCCTGAGCCGGTTTGCCAAAGTGTGCACAACATGGCGCACAAGGGGGTCGGAAAAGCTTTTGCGGAAGGCTTCGGCAGTGATGAAAAGCGCGATGGTGTCGCGCGAGGCGCGGGCGGTCACCGAATGCTTCTTCTTCTCAATCACACTGACTTCACCAAGCAGTTCGCCGCTGCCAAGCGCCGCAATATGGTGACTGTTTTCCCCTTCAAAACGCCAGATATCAATCTGGCCGTCCAGAATCATGTATACGCCGGTGCTGTCGTCATCCTGCGCATAGATGATGTCCCCCTTCTTGAAGGTGACTTGTTCGCCCATGCTTGAAGGTTGGACGGTCATACGGCCTCCTTATCCTGCCTCTCTGGGGGATTCTACCTTGTTTTTTACCACCGGTAAATGTGCAGAAAATACCATATCTTGTGGTCTTATCTGAAAATTAAGGAATTTATAGTGTAATTGAGTCGTCTAGAACGACAAAGGTAAAAGCAATGGCAGATTATATCCTCCCCCGGACTTATGCACACACCATTGCAGCCATGCGCCCAAATCTCACTCGGGCGTTGATCATGGCGGTGGAAAGCGGTGACGCGGCGACGGCCGCCAGCCTTTTCCCCGTCGTTGCAGGCCCTGGGGCCGCAGCCCATATGGGCCCCCGGGATGTGCTTGATAAGGTCGGAGCCTGGCTCTCCAGCCAGTCCGAACTAGCGAATGAAGTGATGGCGGCTTGAGGCCGTCGTCGCTTTCCTCCTGAAGTTCTGAGTATCCGTTCCGAGTAAGAGCGGCGGTGTAGCCCCCATTGCACCGCCGCTTTCCTATTGATGCAGGCTATGTCCGGCCTGACCATAAGGCTAAAGGTTTGCCGCCTTCTTCAGGTCAGCTAGGGCGGCCAGGAACATTTCCCGCGTCAGCCGCCTGGTGTTCACGTTGTAGCGTGAGCAGTGATAGCTATCGATGAGTGTCAGGCCATTCGGCAAGCTATGCACCGCCTGATGCGCGAACGGATAGTCCGCAAGCTTCAGCCCGAGCGTGCGCAGCGTGGCATCGTGGGCAATTTTCCCAAGGGCAAACAAAGCCTTCAGGTTTGGCAGTTCCCTAATGCGGCTTTCCAGGAACGGGCGGCATTTGGCGGCCTCAGCTGCCGTCGGTTTGTTCTCTGGCGGCACGCAGCGCACAGCGTTGGTTATCATGATGCCGTCCAGGTCAAAGCCGTCCTTGGGGTCATTCTCGAACTGGCCGGTTGTGAGCCCGGCTTCCTGCAGGCAGCTGAACAGCATCTCGCCTGACGCGTCGCCCGTGAATACGCGGCCTGTCTTGTTGGCACCGTGCAGCCCTGGTGCCAGGCCCACGATCAGGGCGCGGGCGCCTTCTGGCCCGAAACTGGGTGCCGCGCCATTGAAATAGTCTGGGAAGGCGCGCTCGTTCTTGCGCCGGAAGGCCACAAGGCGCGGGCAGCGGCTGCAGCTAGGTTTCGGTTCAGCGGGATATCGGGGCATTGGCGGGCCTCTGGACACAGGAAAGGCGGCCAAAGCCGCCTTGATCATTGGTTGGCCGGGACTTTAGCCTGTCCGTCAGGTGCTTTCAACCTGAAGGTCTTCATAAGCTTTGCGCGTGTCGGGCTGGCGCGAGTTGCCGCCGGACGTGCGCCCGATCACATCACGCAGGTTCTCCAGGTCAACGAACTGGTCGGCCTGACGTCTCAGTTCATCTGCGATCATGGAGGGCTGGGTCCTGTTCGAGCTGACGACAGTGGCGCGCACGCCCCGGCGCTGGATGGCTTCCAGCAAGCGGCGGAAATCGCCGTCGCCGGAGAAAAGCACAACATGATCCAGCGCGTCAGAGATATTCAGCATATCAACCGCGATTTCGATATCCATGTTGCCCTTGATCTTGCGGCGGCCATGTTCATCCGTGAATTCCTTCACGGGTTTTGTCACCAGCGTAAAGCCGTTATAATCCAGCCAGTCAATGAGCGGCCTGAGCGGGGAATATTCCTGGTCTTCAAGAATAGCTGTGTAATAGAAAGCGCGCACCAAGCGGCCTTTTTCGGAAAAATGCGCCCTTAGGCTTTTATAATCGATCTCCATGTCGAGAGCACGGGCAGTAGCGTAAAGATTGGCGCCGTCGATAAATAGGCCGAGACGCTCTTCTGGATAGAAAATCATAAGAGGTCCAATCGCTTAAAAATTTAAAAATCACCAAGCAACAAAATCGCGTACAAACTATGCTTTGATCATGCTATCAGGGGCTTAAGTTTTGGTAAATTTGGGTTGAATAATTGACCCTTTCCAGCAACTTTTCCGGGGGGAGCATATGTCAAAGCAACAAGTCGTATTAGGCGTTGGGGCAAACCTGCCGTCACATGCCGGTCAGCCTGCCGATACAATCAAAGCCGCAATTGCCGATCTTGCAATTCGTGCAGGCAAGATGCTTGCAGTTTCCCCAATCTACCGGACAAAAGCTGTCACCCTTGATGGGGACGAAAACGTGCCCGATTTTGTGAACGGCTGTGTGCTGATTGAGACAAGCCTGAACCCTGATGACCTCCTTGACATTTGCAAGAGGCTGGAAGCCGACTATGGCCGGATGATCGCCGCACGCTGGAGCGCCCGCACACTTGATATTGACCTGATCAGCTATGGTGACATGGTGCTGCCGTCGCTTGAGGGCTGGACGGCCCTGGCAGAAAGCGAAGACCCAGCGGCCTATACCGAAGAACCCATGGTGCCGCACCCGCGCGCTCACAAACGCGCCTTCGTGCTTATGCCAATGAACGACATAGCCCCGAATTGGCAGCATCCTGTTTTAAAACAAACGGTTAGTGAGCTTTTGTTGAGCATGCGGCAGCAGGGCCTCTGTGTTGGCGTCAAACAAATTGCTGCTGGCATATAAGTTGATTGCGATTATAGTGATTCCAAGCTTTACAGGGGCGGGTGGCGCCTGTATAAGCGGGCGCTCGTATGCCGGACGGCTGAAGCCAGTACCGGCGGACAGAAGAATTGGAGAATAAAGCATGGCTCGCGTTACCGTTGAGGATTGCGTTGATAAAGTAACCAACCGGTTTGATCTGGTGCTCGCTGCTGCACAGCGTTCCCGTCAAATCTCTTCCGGTGCTCCGCTTGAGGTTGAGCGCGACAACGACAAGAACGCCGTTGTGTCCCTGCGCGAGATCGCGGAAGAAAAAGTCGTGGCTGATGACCTGATGGAATCAGTGATCCACGGCCTCAGGAAAGTAGTAGAATCCGACGAGCCGGAAGAAGTGGATATGTCCATTCTGATGGCCGGTATGGAAGATGGCGACGCGAAGAAAGACAGCGCGGAATAAGCCTTTTCCAAAAACGGAATACCCAAAAAGCCCGGCCACATGGTCGGGCTTTTTTTATGGTTGCTTTACCGATGTTGGCTAAGGCTGAATAAGGGCTGGATTAATCCGCCAGAACCATTATTTCTGTCTATTCGGTGTTGTGTAAAAGACGAAGTGAGAAGAACGCGTGATCCGTCAGTTTGAGCTTGTTGAGAAGGTCAGGGCCTACGACAAGAATGTCGATGAAGCCTTGCTTAACAGGGCCTATGTGTTTGCAATGAAAGCACATGGCACGCAGACACGCGCGTCCGGGGACCCGTATTTTTCGCATCCGCTGGAGGTTGCGGGCATCCTGACGGACATGAAGCTGGACGGCAATACCATCGCCACAGCACTTCTCCATGACGTTGTTGAAGACACGGTCGCCACCATCGAAGAGATCGAAGAGCTCTTCGGCCCCAAGGTTGCTGAACTGGTTGACGGGGTGACCAAACTCTCGAAAATCGAGATGCAGACCGAAAGCCTCAGGCAGGCGGAAAACTTCCGTAAATTCCTGCTGGCCATGTCGAACGATATCCGCGTGCTTCTGGTGAAGCTGGCCGACCGGCTGCACAATATGCGCACGCTTTTCTACATCAAAAAGCCTGAAAAACGGCGTCGTATCTCGCTTGAGACGTTGGAAATCTATGCGCCGCTGGCCGAGCGGATCGGTATGCATGAGTTGAAGGACGAGCTTGAGCATCTGTCGTTCCAGCATCTTGACCCGGAAGCGATGGAATCAATCAATGCCCGCCTGCATTATCTGATTGAGGAAAGCCCGGACCTTGAAAAAGACATGGTCGAGGCCCTGAGCAACCTGATGAAGGATAAGGGCATCGAGGCCAAGGTCAGCGGACGGATAAAGCGACCATATTCCATCTGGCGCAAGATGGAGCGCCAGAATATCACCTTCGAGCAGTTGTCTGATGTCATGGCGTTCCGTGTGAAGGTGGATGACGTTGAGGAATGCTACAGGGCGCTTGGGGTTGTGCACCAGACGTTCCCGATGGTGCCGGGCCGCTTCAAGGACTATATCTCCACCCCGAAACGAAATTTCTACCGGTCTATCCACACCACGGTGATCGGCCCGCAGAATTACCGGCTGGAAATCCAGATACGCACCCACAAGATGCATGAGCAGGCTGAAATCGGTGTGGCCGCGCACTGGCAGTACAAGCAGGGCGCCGAACAGGTTGAGGGTTCACAGTACCGCTGGGTGCGTGAACTTCTGGAAATTCTGGAACATACGAATGATCCCGAGGAGTTCCTTGAGCACACCAAGCTTGAGATGTTCCAGGACAAGGTGTTCTGTTTCACGCCGAAAGGGGAGTTGGTTTCCCTGCCGCGCGGTTCATCCACGGTGGATTTCGCCTATGCGGTGCACACGGAAGTGGGCGACCACTGCGTTGGCGCTAAGGTCAATGGCCGGATGGTGCCGCTTAGGCACCAGTTGCAGAACGGTGACCAGGTTCAGATTCTGACGTCCAAAGGCCAGTCGCCATCGCCGCGCTGGGACAGCTTCGTGATCACCGGCAAGGCACGGTCTGCCATCCGCCGCCACGTCAAGCACAAGCGCAAGGTGGAATACGGCCAGCTTGGCCACACGCTGATTGAAAAAGCCTGTCGCCGCAATGGCCTTGATTTCTCTGACCGGGTGATCGAACAGGCGGCCAAGGTGCTGAATCTTGATGACGCGAACATGCTCTATGCGCTGGTGGGGCAGGGCACGCTGACGGAAGAGGAAATCCTGCGCGCGGCATTCCCCGGCTTCAAGGAAGATGCCCGCGGCGAAGGCCTGCCGGAAGTTCACCACGACTGGGAGGAAACGGGCGGCAATGCAGTGCCCATTTCCGGTATTAACCAGGAATCCGCCATTCATTTTGCTGAATGCTGCCACCCCGTACGCGGGGACCGGATCGTGGGTATTCGCGTTCCGGGCAAGGGAGCGGAAATCCATACCATCGATTGCAGTACGCTGAGCCACTATGATGACCACCCGGACCTTTGGCTGGACCTACGCTGGGAAGACGGCGAGGGCGACGGTGCCTTCTACACGGGCCGTCTTCGCCTTGAAGTGGTCAACGAACGCGGCGCGCTTGCAAGCATTGCTGCAACGGTTTCCAAGGGTGGCGGTAATATCTCGAACCTCGAGATCCCGGATCGCGACCCGGAATTTTATGTGATGGTTGTGGATGTGGAAGTGCGCGATGTGAAACATCTCAATGACATTAGCCGTGCGCTTCGGGTCAGCCGTGTAATCAGCCGCGTGGACCGGGTAATCGGATAAGGCTGTCATTTCGCCGCATAAAGCCTGAAATTGCTTGACCTTCGGCCACGCGCGCACTATCCGCGCTATAGCTATTTTTACATTCGCCGGAAACAGGAGCTTGAGCCATGGACCAGGAAGCGGTTTTGAACGAATTTCGCGCGGCGGACGCGCTTCTTGAAGGCCATTTCAAACTGTCCTCCGGGCTCCACAGTTCTGTCTATCTGCAGTGCGCACGGGTGTTGATGAACCCTGAGCGTGCGGGCCGCCTGTGTGCCGCTTTCGCTGAAAAGCTGAAAGCCACAGGGGTAGAGATCGACCTGGTTGTCAGCCCGGCAATGGGGGGCGTGATCGTGGGCTATGAAGTCGCCCGCCAACTGGGTGTGAACAGCATCTTCTGTGAACGCGTTGAAGGCGAGTTCAAGTTTCGCCGGTTCGACCTGCCACAGGGCGCGCGTATCCTGATGATGGAGGACATTATCACCACTGGCCTGTCGTCCCGCGAATGTATTGAAACCATTAACGCTGCTGGTGGTAATGTTGTGGCTGCTGGCTGTCTGATCAACCGCTCTGGCGGTCGGGCTGACGTTGGCGCGCCGATCACGGCGCTGGCAACCATCGACGCACCAACTTATAAGCCGGAAGACCTGCCGGAAGAGTTGAAAGCCATCCCTGCCGTCAAGCCGGGTAGTCGTGGCCTGAAATCATAACTGCCTTTCGGGGCATAGAGAAAGTAGACCGACATGCTGTTTCGGCGCCGCCATCAATTGCCGTGGTGGAAGAAGCTCCTGGGCTGGCTCTGGCCGCGCTCGGGGCTCAAGCGCGCCGGTCAGTATCTTTGGCACCGCATTGCGCGCCTGCCGGGCACGCCGCATAGCATTGCAGCCGGGGTGGCGTCTGGCGCGGCTGTTTCTTTCACGCCGTTCCTTGGCCTCCATTTCCTCATGGGGTTTGCCGTTGCCTGGCTTGTCAGGGGCAATTTGCTGGCATCGGCGATCGGGACAGCAATTGGCAATCCCTGGACATTCCCGTTCATTTTTGCGCTGACCGGGCAGGTAGGCGGCCTGATCCTGGGGGATGCCGTGGTTGCCGAAATCCCGGCCTGGAACTGGGATGCGCTGCTGGGTGATCCGGTTACCTATCTCTCTGCTTTCCTGCCGGTCGTGTTTCCGTTACTTGTAGGGGGCGTGCCGGTGGCAATCGTTGTGTGGCTTCTTTTCTATTTTTCTTTTAAAGGGCTGCTGACGGGCTATCATGCCGCAAGACTAAACAGACGACAGGCAAAGAAGTCGCGGTAGGCGACGCAGAGGCATCAAATGAGTAACAAGAGCAGACTTCGTCTCGGGGTCAATATTGACCATGTGGCAACCATTCGTAACGCCCGCGGTATCCGCCACCCGGACCCGGTGCGCGCGGCAGGCCTTGCGGTTCTGGCAGGCGCGGACGGTATTACCGCGCACCTGCGCGAAGATCGCCGGCATATTTCGGATGAAGATATCGCCACACTCTCTGACGTATTGTCCGTGCCGCTCAATCTGGAAATAGCGGCCACGGAAGAGATGCTGGAGATCGCGCTTCGCCATAAGCCACATGCCGTCTGCCTGGTGCCCGAAAAACGCCAGGAACTGACGACAGAAGGCGGGCTGGATGTCGCTGGCCAACACAACCGGCTGAAACACTATGTGAACGAACTGAACAAGGCCGGTTGCAGGGTAAGCCTGTTTATCGACCCGGATGAAACACAGCTGGACGCTGCCGTATCACTTGGTGCGCCAGTAACAGAACTGCATACTGGCGCATACTGTGAGCTCACTGGAGAACCACAAGCCGAAGAGCTTGAGCGCATCCGCCGTGCGGTTGCCTATGGCGCGGCCAAAGGGCTTGAGATACACGCAGGGCACGGCCTGTCGTATGATACTGTCAAGCCCATTGCAGCAATTCCGGAGCTGGTGGAACTGAATATCGGCCACTTCCTGATCGGGGAAGCCATCTTCCACGGCCTTGAAGCCTCCATTAAGGAAATGCGCCGCCTGATGGACGAAGCCCGCGCGTAAAAAGAGATATATGAGTATTCAAAAGACCATCGCAGACTATACCTTCACCAGTCCCAGCCTTCTTGAAGAAGCGCTGACACACCCTTCGCTGTCTGGATCGCACAATTATCAGCGGCTTGAATTCCTGGGGGACCGGGTTTTAGGGCTTTCTGTTGCGACGCTCCTTCTTGAGGCGTTCCCAGGCGAGGCGGAAGGCAAGCTGAACCGCCGCTTCACAGCGCTTGTGCGCCGGGAAACGCTGGCTGAGATGTCGCGCACCCTTGGCCTTGCTGATGCACTGAAGGTGACGCCGGGCGCGGAAGCCGAAGGCACGCGCACCAAGGAAGCCGTTCAGGCGGACGTCACTGAAGCCGTGATCGGCGCCATGTATCTGGATGGCGGGTTTGAGGTGGCGGACAAATTCATTCGCAAGCACTGGGCGCCCCTGATGAAGGAAGGCCCCAGTGTGCACAAGGATCACAAGACCCAGCTTCAGGAATGGTGTCAGGCCCGAAGCCTGCCGCTGCCATTCTACAAAACGGTGGATCGGTCAGGGCCTGACCACAGCCCGGTTTTCACCATTGAAGCCACAGTCGAGAACAAAGGATCGGCGACAGCGCAGGGCAGTGCCAAGCGCCAGGCCGAACAAGCCGCCGCAGCAGAGCTGCTGGCGACGCTTACAGGAGAAAGATAATGGCCGAAACGGCTACACCAGGAACCCGCTGTGGGTTCGTTGCCCTGATCGGTGCACCGAACGCGGGTAAATCCACCCTGCTTAATGCCATGGTTGGCGCCAAGGTGGCGATTGTGACCCATAAGGTGCAAACCACGCGCACGCGCATCACAGGCATCGCAATGCAAGAAGACTTGGGCGCCCAGCTGGTGTTTATTGACACACCGGGCATTTTCCAGCCCAAGCGCCGGCTTGACCGCGCCATGGTCAACGCCGCCTGGAAGGGCAGCGAGGACGCTGAGGAAACTGTTCTGCTGATTGACGCCAAGAAGGGCCTCAATGAAGAAGTAGAGAAGATCATCGAGGCGCTTAAAAAGGCAGGCCGCACCGTGCATCTGGCGATCAACAAGATCGATACGGTCAAACGTGACAGCCTCCTCGCGCTCGCGCAGGAGCTCAGCGAGACCGGCGTGTTCGATGAGATTTTCATGATCTCGGCCATCAATGGCGACGGCGTGGCTGACCTGAAGAAGTTTTTGGCCAAACGCGCGCCTGTGGGCCCGTGGATGTACCCGGAAGACCAGGTGGCGGACGTAACCATGCGTATCCTGGCCGCTGAAGTAACGCGCGAAAAGGTGTTCCTGCGGCTGCATGACGAACTGCCTTACGCCACCACGGTTGAGACCGAAAAATGGGAAGAGCGCAAGGACGGCAGCGTGCGGATTGAGCAGGTCATCCACGTACAGCGCGAAACCCAGAAGGGTATCGTGATCGGCAAGGGCGGTACCATGCTCAAGACGCTGGGCCAGATGGCGCGCGAAGAGCTTGAAGAGATGTTCGGCCGCAAGGTGCATCTGTTCCTGCATGTGCGCGTGACCGAACGCTGGGCCGAAGACCGCACCATGTATCAGGACATGGGCCTCGATTTCGTCGAATAGGGCGGCTAAAAGTGACGCGCTGGAAATTTACAAACATAGTGGCAAAAGTTTTCGTGCTTGTTGCCATCTTTGCAATTCCAATATTTGTGTTCGCGGATTCCTTTGATCTAAAA
Source organism: Kordiimonas lipolytica (assembly GCF_042651265.1). GTDB lineage: Bacteria > Pseudomonadota > Alphaproteobacteria > Sphingomonadales > Kordiimonadaceae > Kordiimonas > Kordiimonas lipolytica. The sequence goes on from NZ_JBHSCR010000036.1 coordinate 110,493, forward strand.
ATGTCGGCTTTTGTGCCCCTGTTTCTTGTAATGATGGTGGGCAACATCAATTACATGACTTGGCGGTGTAGAGCATGCAGTTGTCGGCCAATGACTTACAATAGAATTACCAGCCGTGTATTCCCGCCGACGAAATGCCCAAAATGTGGGGTAGACTTAACAGAAACTAGTTCGATATAGAGGCATCGCGTGGAATGGCAGGATGAAGGTATTGTTCTTTCGGCAAACCGCTTTGGCGAGCATGACGCGCTTCTGGAGTTGATGACCCGCTCCCACGGTCGTGCGCGCGGCTATGTGAAGGCGGGGATGAGCCGCCGGAACAAAGCCAACCTGCAGGTGGGCAACCGCCTTTCCGTTTCCTGGCGCGCGCGGCTGGAGACCAACCTGGGCCGTTTCACGCACGAGCTGATCCACAGCCCCTTGGGCCTCATGATGGGCGACGGCAACCGCATCTCCGCGCTTTCCGCCATTACCGCCGTGGTGGCCAGCACCATGCCGGAACGCGAACCCCATGAAGGCTTGTTCGAACGACTTGAAGCTGTTGTTGCGCTTCTGGAAGAATCTGACGGCGATATCGCGCTGTGGGCCGGGGCGCTGGCGAAGCTTGAGCTCGCGATCCTGAAGGAACTCGGCTATGGGCTTGACCTTTCCCAGTGCGCAGGTACCGGCACCACGGAAAACCTGCGCTATGTCTCGCCCAAAACCGGGCGGGCGGTCAGCCTGGAGGCAGGCGGGCCCTATAAAGGCAAGCTGCTGCCACTGCCTGCCTTCATGACCGAAGGCCAGCTTGCAGACGCCAGCATGCACGACGCGCTCGACGCGCTCAGGACCACCGGATACTTCCTTGATCGCTTTGTCTGGGTCGTCAGCGGCAAGGGCATGCCGCCCGCGCGTGACCGGTTCCTATCAACGCTTAGCCGCTTGGCCGTCTCTCAATCGTCACCCTGAACTTGGTTCAGGGTCCATAGCGTCAGTTGCACTAGGCACTGCGGCGCCAGGCATTTTATGGATGCTGAAACAAGTTCAGCATGACAGTCATATCACCATCGTCAAATTTTGCTGTGGATAACCACAATATCTTGTGGAAACGCGCGATGTGCTTGATATAGTCGTGCCCATGACGACAAATCCTGAGTTCACAGAGAATATCATCGAGGCCCCGTTCGCAGATGCATTGAGCGAACGCTACCTCGCATACGCCCTTTCCACCATCATGTCCCGGTCGCTGCCGGACGTGCGCGATGGCCTTAAGCCCGTGCACAGGCGGCTTCTCTATGCCATGCGGCTTCTGAAGCTGGACCCAAAGACCGGTTACAAGAAATGTGCCCGCGTGGTTGGTGACGTGATCGGTAAATACCACCCGCACGGCGACCAGGCGGTCTATGATGCCATGGTGCGTCTGGCGCAGGACTTTTCCGTGCGCTTCCCGCTGGTGGACGGGCAGGGCAACTTCGGCAACATTGACGGCGATAACGCGGCGGCGATGCGGTACACCGAAGCCCGTCTGACCGAAGTCGCCGCCGTTCTGATGGAAGGGCTGGAAGAAGACGCAGTCGACTTCCGCGAAACCTATGATGGCGAAGACGAAGAACCGATCGTCTTCCCGGGCAGTTTCCCGAACCTCTTGGCGAACGGCTCATCCGGTATTGCCGTGGGTATGGCCACCAATATCCCGCCGCATAATGTGGGCGAATTGGTTGACGGGCTGCAGCTTCTTATTGAAGCGCGCCGCAATCCGGCCCGCGAAGTGACGGTATCTGACCTTCTTGACCGTATTCCAGGCCCGGATTTTCCAACTGGCGGCCAGGTGGTCGAGAACCGGGAAACCATCCTGCACGCTTACGAGACCGGCCGGGGCAGCCTGCGGGTTCGCGCCCGCTGGGAAAAGGAAGAACTGCCGCGCGGCCTCTATAACATCGTGATCACGGAAATTCCGTATCAGGTGCAGAAATCCAAGCTGATTGAAAAGATCGCAGAGCTGATCGGCGACAAAAAGCTGCCGATCCTGACAGACGTTCGCGACGAATCCGCCGAAGACCTGCGCATCGTACTGGAGCCCAAGAACCGCACGGTGGACGAGAAGGTTCTGATGGAGAGCCTGTTCAAGTTCACCGAGCTTGAAACGCGCTTCTCGCTCAATATGAATGTGATCGGGCTCGACAACCGTCCGCGCGTTCAGTCGCTCAAGGAAATACTGGACAGTTTCCTCGATCACCAGATCGACGTGCTCTTGAGGCGCAACCGCTTCCGGCTTGAGAAGATCGAGCGCCGCTTGGAAATCCTCTCCGGCTATCTGATTGCCTACCTCAATCTGGATGAAGTGATCCGCATCATCCGGGAAGAGGATGACGCCAAGGCAAGCCTGATGAGCACCTTCAAGCTGACGGATAACCAGGCCGAAGCCATCCTGAACATGCGCCTGCGGGCGCTCAGGAAGCTCGAGGAAATGGAAATCCGCACCGAGCACGCCAAGCTTGAGGAAGAAAAATCCAAGATCCTGGCCCTGCTGGGCAGCGAAGAGCTCCAGTGGATCGCGGTTGGCGACAAACTCAGCGATATCAAAGAGCGTTTCGGTCCCGAAACAGACCTTGGCAAGCGCCGGACCCGCTTTGGCGATGCGCCGGTGGCAGAGGTCGTACCGCTTGAAGCCATGATCGAGAAAGAACCGATCACGGTTGTCTGCTCCAAGCGCGGTTGGATCAGGGCGCTCAAGGGCCATGTGAAGCCAGAGGAAGAGCTGAAATACAAGGAAGGCGATGAGGAGCGGTTCCGCTTCCATGCTCAGACGACTGACAAGATCTTCCTGTTTGCCACCAACGGCAAGATATTCACGCTGGGGGCTGACAAGCTGCCGGGTGGGCGCGGCAACGGTGAACCCGTGCGCCTGATGGTGGATATGGAAGCCAATGACGAGATTGTCTCCATCCTGCCGTATCAGCCTGGTGGCAAGCTGTTTGTTGCTTCCTCCATCGGCAAGGGCTTCATTGCTGAAGCCGATAACGCCGTGGCCATGAAAAAAGGCGGCAAGCAGCTGCTGAACGTCAAGGGCGACACGGTGGGCACCCACTGTATTCCGGTAGACGGAGACAGCGTCGCCGTAATCGGCGAAAATCGCAAGCTGCTGGTATTTGATGTCGAGGAAGTACCGACACTTGCGCGCGGGCAGGGTGTGACGCTGCAGCGTTACAAGGATGGCGGCATGGCTGACGTGATGATCTTCCACAAGGAAGAGGGCCTGACCTGGCCAATGGGTGGCAACAGCGACCGCTGGCGTACGGAAACAGAGCTCGCACCATGGACAGGCAAACGTGGTAATGCCGGCCGCCTGCCACCAATGGGCTTCCCACGGAGCAATAAGTTCCGATAAGGTAACGCCTCACATACAAGCCAGTCGTTTAATGGGGGAAACGATGCGTGCTTTAAAGTTCCGCGAGTTCGACGATGTCGGGCTCGTGCCATTCGAAAAACTTCTGCCATATCTGCGCGGCGGCTTTGCCACACCGGAGCAATTGCCGGCCATCTTTCGCCATCGGCGCAGGGGCAAGCTTAGTAAAGACCAAGCGGTTCAAGCAGACCTGGTGGGGGCGCCTCGCTTGAAACCTGCGCCTGGCGATACCTTTGTTTATGGCGGCGTGCTGCACTGGCATTTCGGGCACCTGATCGCCGAGTTCGTCCACCGGCTTTGGGTCCTGCGAGAGCCTGGCCTGGAAAACGCCACCGTCTTATTTGTCGGCAAAAAGCATGTGCCGCAGGTATTTCGTGACTGCATGGCTTACTTCGGTGTTAGCAAGTGGCAAGTTGTGGATAGTCCCTGCATCATTGAGCGGCTTGTAATCGCAGAGCAGGGCAAATCGATCGGTGAGACGCCGCACCCGCAGTATGAAGCGTTCCTCGGAAGCCTCGCGCAGGAAAACCGGCTGGATGATCTGGAAACAGAAAGGCGCTTCGCTGTCCTGAGGGGCCACCTGCCAGACCGCCGGTTCCTGGGGGAGGCTGATTTCGAGCGCTTTCTTGAGGGGGAAGGCTATGTGCCGTTCAGGCCGGAAAAGCATGACCTCCGCAGTCAGCTTGCAACTTTCCTGCAGGCGGAAGAAATCGTAATGTCTGATGGAAGCGCCTGCCATTTATTCGACCTGCTGCCGCGCACGGACGCGCGTGTTGCTTTGATTTCAAGGGCTCGCCGGACGGACTGGAAGGCCCGGGACGCAAAGGCTGTCGTCAATTCAATTGAAGCAAAATGCAGGGAACTGGAGGTGTTTGACGATACCAGCCATGTGGCATCCCCGACAAGGGACGGGCGACAGAGGCCTTTGGGACTTCGCTATGTGCCGCTGGACCGCTTGATCGACTTCCTCAAGCATCACCGATTTCTGCGCGAAGACGCCCGAATGACGGAACAGCCTGACATGATTGCTGATCTACAGTCATATGCAGCCCTTCATCTAAGGGATCAGATACGGGACGTGGACAATACTGATGAGCTTGTGGCCTTCCTAGTCAGCCGCCTTCATGAAAATACACTAGAGAACGAGCGCCTGAAGACAGCCATCGCAAAGCGCCGTGGCCTTTGTGGGCTGGCGAGAAGAATTCTGGGCTGATCGATTGACCGAGCAGGCTTTCGGATTAACTCAAAGGATAAGACTGCCAGAGACCAGAAGGGGGAATGATCATGGAACAAATCAGACAGAACTTGCGGGTGTGGTATGACTTCGTTGCAGACGAGGATGAGAAAGCGCTCAGCGACATGCTGGCTGACGAGGTGGTGTTTCATTCGCCTGTGGTGCACACGCCGCAAGTAGGTAAGGCCATCACCTTCATGTATCTATCTGCCGCGGGTAAGGTGCTTGGAAACGATGACTTCAAATATGTAGGCGAATATCTGACCGACAACGGCGCGGTGCTGGAGTTCAACACACAGATCGACGGTATCCAGATTGACGGGATCGACATGATCACTTGGAACGATGACGGTAAAATCACCGAATTCAAGGTCATGGTCCGGCCGCTCAAGGCCGTTAACAAGCTCCATGAAATGATGAAGGCCATGCTGGAAAAAGCAATGGCCGGCAGTGCCGCCTAACAGGTAGGCGACGTCACGGTGCCTGTGATACTTGGTGGGCTAGACGGAACAACCGTGCCGCCGTCGAGCAGATAGCGCGTTTCTTTCCAGCCGGAAAGCTCCTGCGTAAGGGGATCCCGTTCCCACAAGGTGAAGCCGAAAGCATTTTGCCAGTCAACCGTTGCAGCCAGGTTTGGGCCAAAGGTTGACGGCGAATATTGCGGCACTTTAAAGGCGCAGGGGCTTGCCTGCATTGGCGGTGTCAGCACCACCCCGCTGTTTCCGGAAACATATTGCATGGGCCTGATCCATGATTGGGATTTTGACCCGGTGCCGAAAAACAGCACACGTTCCAGGTTATGGATGTGCCCGGCGATCATGGTTCTGAGCGAACAGGGCAGGTTGCTGTCTGCCCAGCATGGCGTGCCCTGGCTGAAGGACTTAAGCGCAGCCGTTAGGTCTTGTTCCAGATTGGCCTCCAGCGCTGAAACCGGGGAATAGGGGTTGATGCCCCAGATGGGGCGGTGCCCGGTCCACCAGGCGCTGTTGGTAGCGGCGGTATCGCCCAGCATGGTCGTGAAATTGGCCACCTGCTTGGATGAAGGCGTGTCGGTTGAGCTGTCCATCACGATGATGCGGTGCGGTGCCCTCAAGGTGCCACCCCCAATAACACCAACATCAAAGTACCAAGGTGGCTGATACGCGGTCGGGTCAGGCGTGGATTCTGTGCTGTCGGCGGGGCAGGACAAGGAGTTTGCCGCGTCATGGTGCTGCAGGAAGTAGAACCAGCCGGTCCCCCAGGGGGCGTCAACGGGTGTGGGGTTGTCATACCCGCAGGCTTCATGGTTGCCGCGCACCATCACCCAGGGGCTTGTCAGCAACAGGTTGCGGGCAGGATAGAAGAATTCCTCATACCAATATTTCCAGCTGTCGCTGTGGCCTTTGTGGCTGTAACGGTAATCCCCCACATGCAGGACAAAGTCTGGTGTTTGGGCAGCGGCGGCGTCCGACAGCGTTCCAAACGGCCAAGTGGCGCTGGAGGTGCAGGACTGCTGGCTGTTATCGCGGCAGCCGGTGTCGCCCACAGTTACCATCTGTATCTGTCCACCGTTCCTGCGGCCTACGGCGTGCAAGGTAGGGAATGATACATATGGGCCAGCAGCGCCATCAGGCAGCCACAAGGGCGCCTTCTTCCCGCCGGTGGTCAGGGCGATGGTGTTCCATTTAGGGTCAACCGGGGCCTCACATACCGTCACGGGGAACTTGCTTGGGACATCGTTTTGTCGGGCCTTCAAGGCGGGTATGGGGGCAGTGGCATCGCCGAAGACCTGAAGGCTATAACTGTCGCAGGCTGTCTGGCCACCGGTGCCTGCCAGTGCAACCCGAACCAGGCCGGTCAGGTCTCCCTGTTTGGAGCCGTTACCAGTAATCTGGGTCCAGGCTGCCATGACGCTGCCGTCAGGGGCGCTCAATGGTGATGGCCCTATTTGGCCACTGGCAGGAGCTGCAATGGACGTGGAGAGAATAAAGGCGGCAGAAAGGGCGCGGATGGTCATGTGGTATATTCCCGAAAAATGGTGTGATGATCAGGGACTGGGAACAGACAAGTGATGATCTGGAAATACACCAATAAGCATATATATTAAAGCTTTTGTTTGTTTTTCAAGAAAAAGGGCGCAACCAGCGCCCTTCACTCGTGTTTTTCCAGTATCCGGCTGTTAGCGCCGGAAGTGGAAGAAATTCAGTTTATTGCCGTCCAGGTCCCGGAAGTATCCCGCGTAAAATGGGCTGTCATCATTGTCGCGCGGTCGTGGACCGGGGGTGCCTTCACATGTCGCACCAAGCTCAATCGCCTTGGCATACATTTTGTCAACGGTTTCCCGGTCTGGCGCTGCGATGGCGATCATCACACCGTTGCCGACGGTTGCGCCGTTGCCGTCATCCGGCTTGGCAATGCAGAACATGGGGCCGCCTGCGGACCAGCCTTTGAAACCGTCACTGTCCCACGCGCGTGCGTCCACGCCCATTTCAGCAAAAAGGGCGTCATAGAAGGCAGCAGCCCGCGCCATATCGTTTGTGCCAACAGTTGAATATCCGATCATTGTCTTGTCCCTCACATATATCGATAGGCTTGATATAGGGCGGGGTAGCGCGGTCGGTAGCTTCAAAAACGAATAGCAGGCTTTCGGCGGCGTGCGGTGTCAGTTGATACCATTTGCCGTGAGGAAGCCGAGGATCTTGTCCCCGCTGACCAGTCCGGCCTCGCGGGCGACTTCCCGACCGTTCTTGAACAGCACGAGCATACCGGTGCCCTGATATCCGTGCGCCTGGATGAAGCTGGTATCGCGGTCGAAATCGACCCTGACGGCACGGATTTCTGGTGCGCGGCCTGTTTCATGAAGTTCTTCGAAAGCGCGGTGCTGCAACAGGCATGTTGGACACCAGCTGGCGTAGATTTCCACCAGTACCGGCTCACCGCTGGCCATCAGTTCTTCGAAACGCGCAGGGCTGTATTCTTCCCAGCCTGGCAGGATCGGGTCAGCGGACCGCAGGTTCATGTAGATGAGCGCGCTGCCAAGAATGACGGCGATAACGCCAGTGACGCCTAACATGGCCCAAAGCTTGTTGAGTTTCGCTTTCATAAGAGATGCCTATCAGGGTTAGCCGCCGAACAGCTTGTTGGGAAGCCAGGTAACGATTTCAGGCTCGAACGCGATTACAATCAGCGCCAATACCTGGATGATCACGAAGGGAATAACGCCCCTGTATATGGCGGTTGTCGGCACGCTTTCAGGTACAACGCCGCGCAGGTAAAAGAGCGCAAAGCCGAAGGGCGGCGTGAGGAAGCTGGTCTGCAGGTTCATTGCCATCAGAACACCAAGCCAGATCGGGCCATAGGTGCCGTCCATGGCCAACAGTGCAGGGGCGACGACAGGCACAACGACAAAGGTGATTTCGATGAAATCAAGGAAGAAGCCTAGAACGAACATCAGCACCATCACGAGAAGGATGGCGGTAAACTGGCCGCCTGGCAGGCCGTGCAGCATGTTCTCGATGATTTCGTCCCCGCCAAGGCCCCGGAACACCAGCGAGAAGAGCGCGGCACCGATGAGGATACCATAGATCATGCTGGTGATACGAACGGTGGAGCGCATCACTTCGCCGAGCACACCGGTCTTGTGGGTGCGCAGGAGCGCGGCGCACAGGCCTGCGGTGAACACCAGCGTCAGCACAATCGCAAGATAATAGGCAACCTTGTCGGCCGTTGGCACCACCTCGCGCGCCATACGGAGGTCAGCATAATTCGCGATGGCAAGCAGCCCAAGAAGGGCGATCAGCGTGGCGATCACGATCATGCGCATTCGGGCCTGCAGCCGTGCAGCCCCCAGAAGGATCGCGCCAATCGCGCCAACGGATGCTGCCTCGGTCGGCGTAGCGATGCCTGTCAGGATGGACCCCAGCACGGCCACAATTAGGATAAGAGGCGGCAGAAGCGCCAGCAACAGGCGGCCGTAAAAGCCCGCATCCAGCTTTTCGCCTTCTTTGGCCGGAATGGCAGGGCTGGCGGACGGCCTGACAATGGCAATAAAGACCTGATACAGGATATAGAGCCCGACCAGCATCAGCCCTGGCACCAGGGCGCCAGCGAACAGCTCGCCTGCGCTCATGGGCGTGGGGGAGAATATCCCCTGATTAAGCTGTGCCTGCTGCCAGGCGCTTGAGAGCACGTCGGCGAGAAGGATCAGCACGATGGACGGCGGAATGATTTGCCCAAGCGTACCGGCGGCGGCGATAGACCCTGTGGCGAGCGACGGGTTATAGCCGCGCTTCAGCATGGTTGGCAGGCTCAAGAGGCCCATGGTCACGACCGTCGCGCCCACGATGCCAGTGGAAGCCGCCAGAAGCGCCCCTACAATGGTCACGGAAATCCCCAGGCCACCGCGCAAGGGGCCGAACAGCCGCCCCATGTTCTCGAGCAAGTCTTCAGCAACATTGGATTTTTCCAGCATCACGCCCATGGCGACAAAAAGCGGCACGGCGAACAAAAGCTCGTTCCGCACCACATTGCCAAACAGGCGGTTGGGCAGGATTTCGAGGAACGTGGCATCCAGCGCGCCTGTGCCGATGCCGATCAGGCCAAAGAGAAGCCCCGTGCCCCCAAGGGTGAAAGCAACTGGGAAGCCAGAGATCAAAAGGCCGACAAGGACCAGAAACATGGATGCGGTAAGGACAACAGACATATCCATGGCTTAGTCCTTTCGCGCCAGTTTGCCGCCGAAGCGCATCAGGTCGGCAACCGCATGCAGCGAAAGCGTCAGCGCGAACAACAGTAGTGTCGACTTGAGGATATAGACGAACGGCAGGCCTGAGGCCTCAACGCTGGTTTCCTTGATGGCCCAGCTGTCCATCACATAAGGCAGGGCCGAGATCCAGAACAGCACAAGAAACGGTACCAAGAGGAACAGGGTGCCGCAGAAGTTGACAATGGCCTGGCCGCGTTCGCTCATACGACTATAGAAGATATCCACGCGCACATGACCGTCCTTGACGGCGGTATAACCTGCGCCGCCCAGGAACATCATGGCGTTGATATATTGCAGGCTTTCCTGAAGCTGAATGCTGCCGGTCGCGAATACATAGACCATCAGCACCACAGCAAACTGAATAAGCACAAGCGCCAGCGGCAGGACCGCAAGCACATGGCCGCTCTTTTCCTGGAATGCGTCAAGCGCAGCAACAAGCCTGGCCGTCATTGCGGAACTATTCCTCAATCAGGCTGCGGGCGTGGGCAAAGGCCTGCTCCGAAATTGCACCCCAGCGGATACCGCTCTTGCGCGCTGTCTCAAAGCTTTCATAGACGCGGGCAGTGATGGCATCAGCCTTGGCGGCGTCTGCCAGCACGGTTGCGGAAATCGCGCCCAGCTCCCGAAGGATATCATCGCTGAAGCGCTTCAGCTTCACACCGTGGTCGTTGATCAGCGTTTCGAGCGCCCGGGCGTTGCCGGCAGTGAATTCGGAATACATGATGTCATTTTCGGCGGCGCTGGCCGCGCGGATGATTTCCTGCTCTTGCGGGGTCATGTCTTCCCACAGTTCCTTGTTCAGGCCGAGTGAGAGTGTCGTGCCAGGCTCGTGAATGCCTGGGTAGTAATAGTTTTTCACAATGGAATGGAAGCCGAACGCAAGGTCGTTCCATGGGCCGATCCACTCTGTTGCGTCGATATTGCCCTGGCTGAGTGCCTGGAAAATTTCACCGCCCTGTTTGGTGACAGGCGTGGCGCCCACGCGTTTGAGCACCTCGCCGCCAAGCCCAGGCATGCGAATCCGAAGGCCCTGGAAATCTTCGAGGCTGTTGATGTCTTTCTGGAACCAGCCGCCCATCTGGACGCCTGTGTTACCTGCGAGGAACGGTTTGATGCCAAAGCTGCCCGAGAGTTCGTCCCACAGTTCCTGGCCGCCTTCGAAACGCACCCAGGCGTTCATCTCAGAGGCAGTCATCCCCATGGGGACCGCAGCGAAGAAGTTGAAGGCCGGGGATTTGCCTTGCCAATAATATTCGGCAGCATGATACATATCCGCTTTGCCCTGGCTAACGGCGTCGAAGCCGCCCAGCGCACCGACAAGTTCACCGGCCGCATAGACCTTGACCTTGATGCTGCCGCCCGACAGCGCCTCAATGCGCTTGGCCAGGCGCTCGGCACCGGTGCCGAGGCCCGGGAAGTTCTTTGGCCAGCTTGTCACCATCTTGAGCTGGCGCTGTTTGCTGACGATGGCGGGGGCACCGCCTGCGCCTGGTTGCGGGCCACTGTCGCAGGCCGCCACCACGGCGGCTGCGCCCACAAGGCCCGCGCCGCGCAACAGATTGCGGCGGTTCAGCACTGTGTCGCTGCTGGTCGAAGCCGTGTTCTTTGTTTTGCCTTTTGCTGGCTGGTTTTTGGCACCGAAACGCACGAGAAACTCCCCCTTACAAAAATCCCTGGCGACCATTGGTTGGGCGCCGGCGGTCAGTATAGAGCGCCCGCCATGGAGGGCAAGCCCAGTTGGTGGTCAAATCATTGGGAGGACAGGGAAAAGAGGCTTATTTTTCAAGCTCGTCGTCGGCCAGCTCATACCAGCCGTTCTGGCCCAGGCGCTCAAGCGGCCTGAAGCGTCCCTTATAGTTCATTTTCGGGCTGTTTTTCACCCAGTAGCCCAGATAGACATGGGGGTGATTCGCAGCTCGCGCCCGGTTGATATGATCCAGGATCAGATGCGTGCCCAGGCTGCGGTTCGGCTCAGACGTGTCGAAAAAGCTGTAGATCATTGAATAACCGTCAGACAGCTCGTCTGTCAGCGCCACGGCCATCAGCTTGTTGTCGATCGCCCGGCGATATTCGATCAGGATTGTCGGCACGGGGCTGGTTTCCACCATGTCGCGGTATTCGTCCGCTGTCATGTCCGCCATGGTTCCGTCCGAATGACGGGTGTTCAGGTAAGCCTGCAGCAGGTCATATTGCTCGTCGGTCACAAGGGGCGGGCGAATTTCGGACTTGAGGTCAGCATTGGTTCGCGCGACCCGGCGGTGTGACCGCGACAGGCGGAAGTCTTTGGCCCGGACACGAACGGAAACGCATTCCGAGCATCCCTCGCAGGCAGGGCGATACACCACTGACTGGCTACGGCGGAACCCCACGCGCCCAAGCGCTTCATTCAGCGCTGCGGCATCTGGCCCCCTGAGTTCGGTGAAAACTTTACGTTCCGTCTTGCCGTCAAGGTAGGGGCACGGCGAGGGTGCCGTGACATAAAACTTTGGAAATTGAAGGCCTTGGTCGGTCATCGCAACATGACATCCTTTCTACAGGAGGTCATAATACCATGGAACAAACAGCGTAAAGGTTAACCAGACCACAAAAATTAGTGGTGTGCCCACGCGCATGAAGTCGATGAAGCGGTAATGGCCCGGTGCCATGACCAGAAGGTTGGTCTGATAGCTCATCGGTGTTGCGAAGCTGCAGTTTGCGCCGAAGATAACCGCCAGCAGGAACGGCATGGCCGGAACGCCCAACTCGTGCGCCACGGAAACCGCAATCGGCGTAAACAGGACGGCGGTCGCATTGTTCGAGAGAACATTGGTCAGCACCGCCACCAGCAGGAAGAAGCCGGAAAGGATAACCCAGACAGGGGCGCCCATCAGTGCTTCGATCATCGTGTGCGCCAGCCAGGAAGCACCACCTGTGGCCTGCATGGCTGTACCAAGGGCGAGGGCCGCGCCGACAATGGTGAAAACGCGGCGATCAATGGCCCGCGATGCCTGCCGGACGTTGAGGCAGCGGGTGATCATCATCAGCGTTGCACCCATCAGCGCGGAAACCACAATCGGAAAAATCTCCAAAGCGGCAGTCGCTACAACCGCGCCAAAGATGGCGAGCGCCCGCCACGCGAATTCCTGCATCGGCACATCGCTGGCGGAACTTTCCATCAGCATCACATCGCGGTTGTCGCGAAGGGCCAGAACATTGGTGCGGCTGCCCATGATCAGAAGCACATCGCCAGCTTCCAGCCTGAGGGCGGAGAGGGCGGCACGGATCATGCGGCTGCGACGCTGCACGCCAAGTACCGAACACCCGGTTTCGGCACGGAAACCAGTTTGGGCAAGCGTCCGTCCGTCCATGCGTGATGCCGGCGCGATCACAGCTTCTGCGATGACACGCCGTTCACCCGCCTTGTCGTCCACATCTTCGCCTTCGGCGGAGGAGACCAGTTCGGGGGAGGCGTTCAGAAGTTCCGTCATGACAGAGCGCGTCGCGGCCACCAGCACGATGTCACCAGTCTGAAGGGTGATGTCATCATAGGGCGGCAATAGCTTTTCCGTGCCGCGCTGGATCATCCGCACCGTGACTTCCTTGAGTCCCGGGAACATGCCAGCCACGGCACGTTGGCCCACAAGGCCGTTGTCGGGCGTCAGCTCCATTTGGAACAGGAACTGTTTGCCGCCGCCGCTGGCCATGCGTTTGGCGAGGCTTGCGCGGTCAACCAGAAGGCGCGGCGCGATCAGGATGACATAAAGGAACCCGACAGAGGCCAGAACCGCCCCCGGAACGGTGAAATCGAAAAAGCCGATGGTGTCGCCACCGGTCTGTTCAAAGGCGCCGATTGCAAGAAGGTTGGTCGATGAGCCGATCTTGGTCATGTTCCCGCCCAGGATGGCGGCAAAACTGAGCGGCATCATAACCATGGCGGACTTTTTGCCCATGCGGTCAGCAAGGGCCGCCAGGATCGGAATGAAGATCACGACAACTGGCGTATTGTTCATGATTGCTGAAATCAGCATCACGATAATCAGGCAGGCCAGGATAACAAGGCCCGGATAATTCTTGCCCCACCTGACCATCAATCGCGCCGGGCTGTTGAGAGCACCGGTCTGGACCAGGCCCTGGCCCGTTACCAGAAGTGCCATGATGGTGATCAGGGCAGGGTCAGCAAAGCCCTGCAACAGATCACGTGTGGTAACAAGGGACCTGCCGCTCGTGTCCACAAGCGGCAGGACTTCGAAAACGAAAAGCAGCATCGCAATTGTCGCGATGGAGGAAATTTCAAGCGGGATACGGTCATAGGCATAGGCGACAATCGCACCTAGGACGATGGCAAACGTCAGCCACATCTGGATGGTTGGTTCAATTAATTCCATAAGAGTACCAAGTACCTATGCTCTATTGTTACTGGATGCCCGGCAATGGGCAGCCCCCCTTTTGAAAGAAAAGAGTGTTACAGACGTGCCCACCTATGGACAAGTCAAAAGATAATAGAAAGTTTACCGGAAGAGTTGTCCAGTAGGTAGGTCGGCTGAGGCCCCTCTAGTTGGGGCCAGTCAGGTTTGGTGGCACAACCGGCGCTTCCCGTAGCACGAGAACGGTAATACGGCGGTTTTCTGTGCGGTTCGGTTGGTCCGGGTACAGGGGGTCTGTGCCCGCCTTGCCGACAACCTCAAAGAAGCGGTCCTGCGTTACGCCGGAATTATCCAGTACGCGGCGGGCGGAATTGGCGCGGTTTGCGGAAAGCTCCCAATTTGTCTCGCCATTCGGGCCGACAAAAGCGCCACCGTCTGTATGACCCTGGATTGTCACCCGGTTTGGCAGGGTTTGAATGGACTTTCCAATTTCAGCCAGCAGCTTCCGGGCGAAATCGTATAGTTCGTCCGTGCCGCTTTTGAACATGGCGCGACGGTCTTTGTCCAGCAGTTGGATCTTCATGCCATCTTCTGTGATTTCCATGATGATCTGGTCAGACATGTCCGCAAGGTCAGGAGACTGCTGCATGGCAAGCCTGAGCTGTTCCTGCATCTGGGCGAAAGCCGCGTCTTCCTGGGCCTTTAAGTTCACAGATCGATCATTCGGGAAGTTCGGATCCCCGCCGCCTTCTTCGGTCTGGCCGCGCTTGTCGCCGTCTGACGGGCCGCTTTGTGGCGGGCCGGGGACGGTGATAGCTACGACAGGAGATGGGTTGTTGCCGACTGCATCGCTGGACGGCGCATTGACAGCGTCAGAGCCGGTTCGGCCCGAAACTGCTGCTGTGGTTGGCGAAAAATAATCCGCAAGGCCCGCAAGGGTTTCCGGCGGAGCCACATTTAGAAGCCACAAGAGCATGAAAAAGGCCATCATCGCGGTCGTAAAGTCGGCATAGGCAACCTTCCAGGCGCCACCGTGGTGTCCGCCTCCCTGCACCTTTTTGACCTTCTTGATAATCGGCCTTACTTCGTCGTTGTCTGCCACTCTTGTCTCCCACCAGCACTAGGGTGCTTCAATCGCTTGCTACGATAGTGTGTCGAATTCCTTGTGTTAAGGATAAAGTTCAAGCTTAAGCATATGGTTAACGCTTTGGCATGAGTTTCAGAATATGCCTGCTGTCTGCTGGCACGGATTCTTTGGTCTCAATCCTGAAATATGTACCGTCCCGCCACATGGGGAACAGGTCGTCATAATGGTCTGACAGCGGGTTGCCTGACTGCCCGGTTGGGTGCGCATAAAGCGATTTGTCCAGGTCAGACAGGTCGAAAATGCCGCGATAACTTGGGCCAAAGGTCGACCGGTTTACTGCGCTGTCCCCCTGGCTTACACCGGCAACATTGATAGTGTGTGTGCTGCCGGACATAGGGGTGGTTATTTCGAAAAATTCTTTTAGAGCAGGAACTTGCCCAAAAGGTCTGTGAGTTTGGGTCAGGATATGTTCGCTGCCCCATTGCCAGCTTTTCCAGTCTGCACCATGACGCGCGGACAAGTCGGCGATGGTGGCTTCCATGGCCTGCCGGGCAAGAGAAGCACAGGTTTCAATCGTGTCTGCTGTTGTTGTGTTATCGCACCAGGCAAGCGCACTGTCGCGGTCAAGGGGTGGCTGTTCATAATAAGCGGGCGCGATCTTGGTGCGCTTGATGTCTGACCAGAAAAGCGTGCTTTTGATCAGTCGTGTACGTAAGCGTTTAAAGTCGCCATACAGGTCTCCCAGTTCATCCGCCATCAGGGCCGCCTGATACTGCCTAAGCCAGCTATAGAAAATTAGGGGCTCCGGCCTGTCTGCCGCCATGTTGCCGTCCCAAGCATGAAGGGCTTTGGCGATGTCTTCATTTTCGCCGCCCGCGGAGACGGCAGCGGCAATGAGCGGTGCCATTTCCCGCGCCATATCCGACGTGATGTCTTGTTGAAGAGCCGTGAAGCTCTCTAGGTCATGCTTTTCTGTAGCGTCCAGAAGATGGCGGATACGGTTGCCGCGGTAGGGCTGGGCCCAATCACGTGTCATGTAGAAAGGATAGTCGTTATCGACAATCTTCTCATTCGCTGTGGCAATCATGCCGCCTTCCGGGTTGAACCGTGTTGGCAACTGACCGTAGGGGATGAAGCCTTGCCAGTCATAATCCGCGATCCAGCCAGGGGAGGGCAGGCGCCCCATGATGTCATTGTCAGGGTGCCGGATGGGAACAAGGGCCGGGGCGTGATAGCCGATGTTCCCTTCGGTATCCGCGAAGATCATGTTTTGCTCGGGGCCGAAATAGAAGCTGCCGGCCATTTTGAAGTCTTCAAAGGTCTTGCTGTGTGCGAGCGCAAGCAAGCCTGTAATCGCCGTGTCCTCTTTCATGAGGGCGGTCCACTGCAGCGCCAGCACATACCCTTCGCGCTTAAACTCGGTGGGTGACGAGAGGGCATCGTCCATCACCGGGCCGTGGCGGGTTTCCCGCACTTTCAGCAGGACGTCACGCTCCCCTTTCACTTTGATCAGTTCATTTCTGATAATGAAATCGGCTGGTCCTTCGGGTGTCAGATACTGGTTTTCCCCGACCAGCTTTTCGATGAAGAAATCTTGCACGTCTGGGGCGGTATTGGTGAAGCCCCAGGCAATCCTGTCATTCCGCCCCAGGATGATGGACGGCGACCCGGGAAAGCCAACCCCCACAAGGTTTGTACCAGTGGTGCTGTTATGTAGCCTAAGCAGGTACCAGATGCTGGGGGTGGTCAGGCCCAGGTGTGGATCGTTGGCCAGCAGTGGTTTGCCGCTTTTGGTGCGGTCGCCGCTGATGACCCAGTTGTTGGAGCCAATGCCTTCCGGCAGTTCGCCGCCGATCATGGCAATGGTCTTATCAATCTGCAGCCCATACAAATTGCTGAAGTATGGGAAGGGAGGTTCTCTGTCGCCCGGATAAGTGGGATAAATAGCTGCCAATTGCTTTGGTGTCAGTTTGGTCAAAAGCCTGGCGCGTGACAGTTCCTGGCGCATGTTGCCCGAAAGGCTGAGCCACATCATTTTCTGCCAGACCATTGTGTCAATCGGGCTCCAGGGTTCGGGTTCAGCACCGAGGATAAGGAATTCGGGCGGCAAGGCGCCCTTGTGGGTCTCAAGATAGGCATTCACGCCGTCGGCATATGTATTGAGGGCAGCGCGGGTTTCCTGATCCAGCTTCTCCCAGGCGGATGCGGCACGATCCGCAAAGCCGAGCGTGCGGAAATATTTGTCGATCCCGAGCGTGTCCGGGCCAAGAATTTCAGAGAGGCGGCCGAGGCCAGCGCGGCGGTTCATTTCCATTTGCCACAGGCGGTCCTGCGCATGCACATAGCCGGTCGCGAAAAAGAGGTCATGGTCGCTGCTGGCGGAAATATGGGGCACGCCGTGTTTGTCTCGGGCGACGGTAATGGCTGCTTCAGGGCCCTTGATCGTCACGGTGCCGTCCAGGGTCGGCAGACTGCTTCTAACCCACCCGACCCCAAGAAGTACCGATAGTGCGATAACGCCGGCGATTGCCGCCAACCAGACCTTGAATGTGTTCATTTTGCCTCCCCATCCCTCTAAATGTTGGACACTTGCGACTTCCCCTCTTACACAGAGTGCCACACTCTTCACTAACCATATTGGACTGACTAGTCCAGTTTCGGAGGCGCGTATGGCAAATGTAGCATTCATCGGACTTGGCGTTATGGGTTATCCCATGGCGGGGCACCTGGCCAGGGCAGGGCATAATGTAACGGTTTACAACCGCACAGGCGCCAAAGCGGAGCAGTGGCTTGAGGACTATTCGGATGCAGAAGGTGTGGAGCTGTTTGCGGCGCCGACGCCTGCTGGTGCTGCTGCGGATGCGGATGTGGTGTTTGCCTGTGTCGGGGCAGACAAGGACGTCGCAGAGGTTTGCGTGGGCGAAGGCGGCGCGTTCACAGCCATGAAGGCGGGGGCTGTATTCGTCGATCACACGACGGCGTCGGCTGAATGTGCCCGCGTTATGGCGGCGGCGGCGAAAGAGGCTGGTGTCGGCTTTGTTGACGCGCCGGTTTCTGGCGGTGAAGCCGGTGCCGTTAACGGTGTGCTGACGGTGATGTGCGGCGGTGATGCGGTCGCTTTTGCCGAGGCAGAGCCGATCATGCAGGCCTATGCAAAGTCCGTGAAGTTGTTGGGCGAGGCCGGATCCGGCCAGCTGGCCAAGATGGTGAACCAGATTTGTATCGCCGGTGTGGTCCAGGGCCTGTCTGAAGCGCTGCATTTCGCCATGGAAGCCGGCCTTGACGCTAAAGCGGTTGTAGACGTTATTTCCAAAGGCGCGGCACAAAGCTGGCAGATGGAAAACCGTGCCTCGACCATGATCGACGGCGAGTTTGATTTCGGATTCGCGGTTGACTGGATGCGCAAGGACCTTGGGATTGTGCTCAGTGAAGCGACCAGCATGGGTGTGTCCCTGCCGCTGACAGCGCTTGTTGACCAGTTTTATTGCGATGTTCAGAAGATGGGAGGCAACCGCCAGGATACGTCGAGTCTTATCCGCCGCTTCCGAGGCTAGGCGGCGATTTCTATTGGTGGTTGGTTCTAACCGGCGGCGTGGTTTCTAAGGTGTTTTCTACACTTAACCGTGTCGCGGCTAGACTTTTTCTTCAGTTCACGTGGAAAGGGGCAAAAAACCTCTACGGGTAAAGGTATTCTTAATAGTCGTTCGCCTAAAAACACTACTAAGTAGTGTTTTTACCGGATTGTATGATGAAGTTTCTTACCTTTGCCCAAGACTTGGCAATCGGAAAAAAGATTGCCGCAGTAATGGCGACCATGGCTCTGGGCTTGCTGGCCATCATCTGGATGGCGCTCGCAATGGTTCACGACCAGATGCAGTCCGATCGGATCACCTCGCTTAAATGGATACTTGAAACGGCGCATGGCGTTGCCGCCCAACTGGATGTTCGCGTGCAGGCGGGGGAGATAACGCAGGATGAGGCCATCGCAGAGCTTGGCCGTATAGCCACGGGGATGCGTTATGCTGACGGTGAGTATCTGTTCGCTAACAATTTTGCGAATATCAACGTGTTCCATGCCGCTCGGCCGTCGCTCGTTGGCGGCGACCAAAGCCAACTGAAAGACGCAAACGGATTCTTCTTCATTCAGGAAATGTTGCGTATTGCGCAAACAGAAGGCGGCGGCAGTGTGCCCTATATGTGGCCTAAGTCCGGGTCTGACGTGCCAGTCCAGAAGCTGACCTATGTAAAGGCTTTCGAACCTTGGAAGATTTACCTGGGCACAGGCATTTATATGGATGACTTCGAGGCCGATTTTGCAGCCTTTCGGCTGAATATGCTGATGGGGGCCTCCATCGTGCTCTTGCTTTCCGGGGTGGTAACCTGGTGGATCGGGCGCAACATCACCCGTCCAACCAACAGACTTACGCTTGCAACTCGTGCCCTGGCAAATGGCAAGCTGGACACCGAAGTGCAGGACAGGGCGCGCAAGGACGAACTGGGCGAACTCGCGAACGCGGTTCAGGTCTTCAAGGAAATGGCAATCGAGAGCGAAAAGCTGAAGCTCGAAGCCGAAAAGCACCTGGAGAAAAGCGAAAGCATGCGCGAGGAGCAGCTCCGCCTGCAGGAAGAAGCGGAAAAAGCACACCGCCTCGCTGCTGAGCGGGATGAGGAAGCCGCAAACCGCCGCCGCGCTGCGATGCTTGATCTCGCGGGGGCTTTCGAAGGCGAGGTTGGTACCATAGTGGACGACCTGCAAAAAGTTGTTGAGGAAATGCGCGTTGCCTCGCGCGAGCTTACGAATAACACCGAGACCTCAAGCCAGGAATGCGCCTTGGTTGCCGGCTCGGCGGGTGAAGCGTCCGCGAATGTGCAGACCGTGGCAAGCGCGGCAGAGGAACTGACCGCCTCGATCCAGGAAATCAGTCGCCAGCTTGCTGAATCACGCGAAGGATCGTCGCGCGCTGTTGATATGATCAATAACACCGATGAAGCGGTCCTGTCGCTCGCCGAACAGGCGGAGCAGATCAACCAGATTATCAAGCTGATCACGGATATCGCCGAACAGACCAATTTGCTTGCGCTCAACGCCACTATTGAGGCTGCGCGCGCAGGAGAAGCCGGACGGGGCTTTGCCGTCGTGGCGACAGAGGTCAAGGCTCTTGCGACCCAAACAGGTTCCGCGGCGACGGAAATCGGCGAGCAGATCATTAGTGTGCAGGAAAAGACTGAAGCGACGGTTTCAAGTATACGGGGTGTGAAACAGCTTATCCATGACAACGACGGTGTCACCAGTGCCATCGCGGCCGCTGTGGAACAGCAGGGTGCAGCAACCCAGGAAATCGTCCGCAATATCCAGGAAGCTGCGAACGGTACAGCCGACGTGTCTGAACGGATCGAGACGGTGCAGTCACTTGCCAATGGGGTGGAAAACAGCGCTCAGTCGGCGCGGGCAATTTCACGTAAGCTTGGCGAAGTGTGCGAGACGCTGAACACATCTGCCACCAATTTCTTGAGCACGATGCGTAGCGAATAGGCGGCCACACCGGGCCATGTCGATTTTGTCGCCAGCATGGTCACTTGACTGGGGGCGGCAGTCCGAAGGGGGGCAGGAGCAATGTCAGGTTGGCGGGCTTTCCGGCGCCCGCATCCATCGGTCGTAATATTCAGCGAATAGCAAGCTGAGCCGCGATTGCCTGAATCCACCATCTTATCCTCAATCCGTCCTTCCGGACCGTATCTTAGGCTTGTCTGCAGAACCAAATATTTTCATATGTGGAATAAACGCAGGGCGGACCTTGAAGGCGACCATATGCTTTCCTATACTATAGGGGGTATAGTATAGGAGCAAAAAATGATCGCTGCCCAAGACAGGAAAGACATGAAGGTGCGTCTGGCCAGAATTGAAGGCCAGCTGCGCGGCTTGCAGAAGATGATGGATGCCGAAGATGCGGACTGCATCAAGGTGGCGCAGCAGATGCTGGCCGCGCGGAAGGCGCTTGATAAAGCCGGGCACGCAATGCTGGCCTGTATGGTCAAAGGTAAGATGGCCGGGGACCTCCCGGGCGGCGACGACATGGACATTGAGACATTGATTGGCAAATATGCCTAAGGAGTTCTGGTTATGAAAAATTTGAAAATGATTTCCGTTGAGGCGTTCAAGAAGGCCCACGACGCAGGAGCATGCGAGACACTGATTGATGTCCGGACTGGAGCCGAATTTGAAGCCTGCCACGTGCAGGGAGCCAAGCTGTTTCCCCTTCAAAGCCTGAAGCCAACAGAAATTCTGCAGGCAGTAGAAGGCAGCGACGCCCCACTTTATATTCTGTGTAAAGCAGGTGGTCGTGCCAAGAAGGCTGCGGAAGCCATTGCCCCGCATACAGACCGGGATGTTCTGGTTGTTGAAGGCGGCACCGACGCGTGCGTCACTGGTGGGCTGCCTGTTAACCGAAACAAGGAAACAATGTCGCTGGAGCGGCAGGTGCGTATTGCGACAGGGTCGTTGGTTGTTGTTGGAGCTATATTGTCCATGACGGTCGCGCCGGGCTTTATCTGGTTGTCTGCCGCCGTGGGCGCGGGGCTTGTCTTTGCTGGTGTCACGGATTCGTGTGCCATGGGCATGATGCTGGCACGCATGCCCTGGAATCGGTCCTAGGCTATATAGGCGCGTTGCAAAAAGCAGGCTTCCGAGCATTCTTTGGGGTGCTACTGCCTTTTTTACTGCTTTTTCCTTGACTTGGGGCGGGGTTTCCCATATTCCCCGCCCGTTAATGAATGGTTCTGGCAATAAAGCTAAGAACCGCGCGGGCACCATAGTGCACTGGTTTTCGGACAGCACACCGCCCGTGGCGCTTATTTGAAAGGAGCGATTCGCATGTCCAAGCGTATCCAAGCGAAATATAAAATTGACCGCCGTATGGGCGAAAACATCTGGGGCCGTGCCAAGTCTCCAGTGAATTCCCGTGAATACGGCCCAGGTCAACACGGTCAGCGCCGTAAAGGCAAACTGTCTGACTTCGGTATCCAGCTGCGCGCCAAGCAGAAGCTCAAAGGCTACTATGGCAGCATCTCCGAGAAACAGTTCCGTCGTTACTATGACGAAGCTGTGCGTCGCCGCGGCGACACCGGTGAGCACCTGATCGGCATTCTTGAGTGCCGTCTGGACGCAATCGTATATCGTGCGAAGTTCGTACCGACCGTGTTCGCTGCACGTCAGTTTGTGAACCACGGCCACGTTCTCGTGAACGGCAAACGCTGTAACATTCCTTCCCGTCTTCTGAAGGCTGGTGACGTTGTGGAAATCCGTGAGAAATCACGCAACATCCCAATGGTTCTGGAAGCGCAGCAAAGCCCAGAGCGTGACGTTCCTGAATATGTTGCTGTTGATGGCCCTAAAGCTACGTACGTGCGCATTCCAGCGCTCGACGAAGTGCCATACCCAGTGATCATGGAACCGAACCTGGTGGTGGAATTCTACTCCCGTTAATTTTTGCGGGTCTGGACATTTCAGGAAGGCCGTCCGGCATATGCTGGGCGGCCTTTTCTTTTGTTGTTCGTGCCTTCCGTTGCTGCGCAATCAGGCAATGAGGGAAGTATGCGACAGCTTGCACCTTGGCGAGAGTGGGTGGATGGGCTACACAGGCGTCAGAAGTATAGGGGATCAGTGTGGCAAACTCACTTCAGGAACTATGGAATCAGGCACAGCAGGCCCAGGCACAGGGACAGCTGGATCAAGCCGAAGCGTTGCACAAACAGATTGTCGCCAGTAAGCCCGATGCCTTGCCGTCGTGGCAGTTCCTTAGTGCGCGGGCTGCGGCACGCGGAGACTATGCGACCAGCGCGCACGCCATTCGAAACTATCTGAAGGTTGATAACCTGTCAGCCGAGGGATGGCGTTCCTTGGGCGTAGCCGAAATGCAGCAGGAAAATTGGGCCAAGGCGCTTGAAGCGTTCAAGGAAGCCCTGAAGCTTCAGCCGGGTGGCATGGCCAATTTAGTATATTTGGGTGGCGCCGCACAGAGGGCAGGTGAAGATGATCTCGCCGCTGATTGTCTTTCTCTGGCCCTGCAGGGCATGCCTGTGGCAGATATTTTGTCCGGTAACAGCAAAGCCGAACCCACGCTAAAAGCCATTCTTGAAGGAGCTCCAGCTTTTCTTGAAGAGTATGTTGCAAATCTGGTTTGGGGAGATATCGCTCACGATGGCGCGCTCGAAGGTGCACGCTGGCGCTTCCATGAAACGAAGGAACCGGTATGGAATGATCCACACCAGAAACCAGAGCGCTTCTATTTGCCAGCCATACCACCCAAGCCATGGTTTGGGCACGAAGACCTGACGTGGGGTAAGGCCCTGGAAGGTGCTTTCGACGATATCCTGGCAGAGGTTCAGGCCGCCTTGTCGCTCGATGATGCAACGCCCTATATTGCGACGCACATGGCGGAAGCGGAACAATGGCAGAAGCTGGCCGGCAACAAAGACTGGAGCGCGATCCATCTTTATAACGGCGGTATCCCCAATGAACGTATACTGTCCAAGTTTCCGAAAACCATGGAAGCTCTTGAGAAGCTGCCGCTTTGCCGAACCGGGGGGCGGCCTGTTGAGGTGTTTTTCAGCCTGCTGCAGCCTGGCATGCATATCGTGCCGCACCACGGTACCTCGAACGCAAGATTGACAGTCCATCTGCCAATCATCGTGCCAGAAGGCGAGGGCTGTATGCTGCGCGCGGGTGATGAGACCCGAGTGATGGAAGCGGGCAAGCTGTTCGCTTTCGATGACACGTTCGAGCATGAAGCCTGGAACAAGTCAGATAGCCTGCGGGTCAACCTCATATTCGAGACATGGAACCCAGCGCTTTCCTCAGAAGAGCAACAAGAATTGTCAGAAGTCATGGACCGGTATGACCAGTGGTTCTCTGGTCGTGGCCGGCGTATGGATTTCTTGGGGACAACCTTCGCACAAGCTGCGCAGGCAGAGCGTCTCTTTCAGATGGCGGAGCAGACTATCCGTTCTGGTGATCCCCAGGCCGCAGGACAACTGAGGCAGGCGATTGCGCTTAGCCCGAAACACAAGAAGGCTCTGCGTTACCTTGCAGATATGGCGTTCGATGCGGGCGAAGACATGCAGGGGCTTGAGTACCTGAGGCGCTGGGGCGCAGAGGTGCCGATGCATGCGCCGACGCAGTACCGTCTGGCTGTCGTGGAAGAGCAGATAGGGACCGCCGAGCGTGCCCGAGCGGCCTACCTGCGCTGCATTCATGCCGCGCCTGGCAATATTCTGTCATATCTGTATGCCGGATATTTCTTCGAGCAACAGGGTGAAGAGGATCTCGCCGCTCAGATATATTCGCTTGGAAACGATGTGGACGGGCGGTTGACGATGCTCTTTAGGCAGGCGGATGCAGACCCGGAAACCGCGCTTCGATCCAAGGCTGCTTTCCAGTGCATCTCTCGCAGGATGCATGCGCTGCATCAGGGGGCAACCCGAAATGCACCAAGAATATTGGAAGCCCAGTGGGTGCAAAACCTTGATCACCCTGTAGGTTACAGGGAAGCCGATCAAAAACCCCATGAGTTCTACATTCCGGGTATCAGTCCGCATCGTTTTCTGACGCGTGATCAAATGCCGTGGGCGGAAAAGGTGGAAGCGGCATTTGCGGACATCAAAGCCGAACTTCTTGCCGCCTTGCCCCGAGCGGACGAGGCCGGTAGGCCATATCTGGATGCGGGTACGGATATGGGAGCCGCTTTTGATCCGATCAATGGTAGCATGAATTGGACGGCGCTTGACCTCTTTAGGGACGGCAAAGCCAACGAAGCGCTTGTTGGCGCCTTCCCGAAAACACTTGATGTGCTTAAGGCTGCGCCGCTTGTCTGCGTTGGCGATGCGCCGTTTGAGGTTTTTTTCTCGCTGTTGAAGGCGCACCAGCATATTCCGCCTCACTTTGGTCTTTCAAACCACGGCATCACGGTTCACCTGCCGCTTCTGGTTCCGCCGAACTGCCAGATACGTGTAGGGCAGGAATGGCGCCCGTGGGTCGAAGGCAAGCTGATCGCCTTCGATGACAGTTTTGACCATGAGGCCCGCAACGACAGCGATGATTTACGTGTTGTCCTGATTTTTGAGGTTTGGCATCCAGATTTGACGGATGAAGAGATTGAGGCCGTCAGGGCAAGCTTTATTGCACGGGATAGTTGGTTGAAAGCCCGGCGTGTGCCGGAAGCGCCAGCAAGTACGGAGGAAATGTGATGCAGTTGCGCAAGGTTACAGACAAGGATGCAAAGGGCCTGATTGACTTGATCGGCGGCATATTCAGCGAATATGAGGGCGTGTTCCTGGAGCCTGATGGCCTTGATGAGGATCTGAAAGCTTATGCCAGCTACATTGAAGGCATCGGCGGAGAAGGCTATGTGGTGGACGGCGACGATGGCGCTCTGTTGGCTTGCGTTTCCTATGCGCCGCTTGAAGGAAACCGCTTCCAGCTCAAGCGTATCTATCTCTCGAAGGACCTGCGCGGGACTGGAATGGGGTTGAAGTTGCTTCACCATGTGGAAGACAAGGCGCGCGCGCGTGGTGCAACAGAAATGGAGCTGTGGTCAGATACCCGCTTTACCCGGGCGCACCGATTTTACGAGCGCGAGGGCTATGTGAAGCAAGACTATACCCGTGATCTGCACGACAGTTCCAACACTACAGAATACTGTTTTATCAAGGCTCTCTGATTTTACCGATCAGGGTGTTGAAGCGCTGGATGGCGTCAGGCTTCCAGATGTCAGCCTTGCGGTAGTATTCAGGCATTGCTGGCGTGCCGCTCCCAAGCGTTACCCATGGCTGTTTGCTATTGGTGAAAATATGCACATCTGGGGGCAGGGCAGCGGGGTCTTCCAGAGTGCCCACACGCACAAAGGAAACCTGTTCCCCCATGCCCGCATAATGGCTCCATAGCGTTGTCAGGCAGTCCGGGCATTTGATCAAGATCTGGCCCTTGCCACTCTCGCTTGGGACGTCAAGGCGCGCCAGTCCTCCCTTGATAACTTCCAGCCGGTCACTTTCAATCAGGGCATTCAGTGCGAACGCGCCTCCACTTTCCCGTTGGCACCAACTGCAGTGGCAGCAATGGACGACCAGTGGCACACTTGTCATTCGGTAGTGGACCTGACCGCAGGTGCAGCGGCCTTCAAACTCGCCTGTCATTATTTCACCTCTCCATGCTGGTGGCGTTTCCGGCGCCTTTTTATTTTATGCGCTACATATCAAGGGCATATGTTCCTTTTGCTGCGGCGACATGGCGATAAATACTATAGGTTATGTGATAGTCTTGAGAACATTTGATTTTCATGACGTTCTTGATCGCCCGGCCAATAGATGCTTGGCATCATGACGTGCGCAGACGTCAGGAAGTGGCCTCTGGTCAAATCTGACAAAATAACTCGTATTATTGAACGGATATGGTTCGATTGGCCTTGATCCGGCAAGGCAAGAAGCGTAAACCGGGGGCCTACACACATGTGTTCCGAGGGGAGCCCCGCTGCCAATAAGGGCGAGAAGGGCTGAGAGTCTGAAAGCAGCGTCCACGAGTGGAATGTCCGCGCAACAGTGACCCTTAGAACCTGATCTGGCTAACACCAGCGAAGGAACGGAGCTTTTTATGCCTGATACAGCCAATACCGATTTCAAAATCACCACCGGTCCTATCTCCGGCTCGAAGAAAATCTATGTGCGGTCTGAGAACGACCCGTCTGTGCGCGTGCCGATGCGGGAAATCCACCTGCATCCGACCGCGAACGAAGTGCCTGTGCGCGTCTACGACACCTCGGGTCCTTACACGGACCCGGCGGCCGAGATCGACATCTACAAAGGCCTGCCCGAGCTCAGGAAGGAATGGATATTGGCGCGCGGCGACGTGGAAGAATACGAAGGCCGCGACATCAAGCCGGAAGACAACGGCAATGTGGAAGACAAATATCTCGCGCCAGAATTTCCGGTGAAAAAGCGCCCCTTGCGCGCCAAAGAGGGCATGAATGTTACCCAGATGCACTATGCCCGCAAAGGCATTGTCACACCCGAGATGGAATTTGTGGCTGTACGCGAAAATCTGGGCCGCAAGAAGCAGGCCGAGGCGCTCAAGCGTTCGGGCGAAGGCTTCGGCGCAGAAATCCCTGACTATATCGATGGCGAGTTTGTGCGCTCTGAGATTGCCCGTGGCCGTGCTGTGCTGGTGAACAATGTGAACCACCCGGAAAGCGAGCCGCAGATCATCGGCCGGAATTTCCTGGTGAAAATCAACGCCAACATCGGTAACTCGGCGGTCTCTTCTTCCATTGCGGAAGAGGTGGACAAGATGGTCTGGGCCACGCGCTGGGGCGCGGACACGGTGATGGACCTCTCGACCGGCCGCAACATCCACAACACCCGCGAATGGATCATTCGCAACTCGCCTGTGCCGATCGGTACCGTGCCGATCTATCAGGCGCTCGAGAAAGTAGACGGCATCGCCGAAGACCTGACGTGGGAGATTTACCGCGATACGCTCATTGAGCAGTGCGAGCAGGGCGTTGACTATTTCACCATCCACGCCGGCGTGCGCCTGCCGTTCATCCACCTGACGGCCAAGCGCGTGACCGGCATTGTGTCCCGTGGCGGCTCGATCATGGCGAAATGGTGCCTGGCGCACCATAAGGAAAGTTTCCTCTACACCCACTTCGAGGACATCTGTAAAATCCTGAAGCAGTATGATGTGGCCTTCAGCCTTGGCGACGGCTTGCGTCCGGGCTCCATAGCTGACGCCAACGACGAAGCCCAGTTCGCTGAGCTGCGGACACTCGGGGAGCTCACCAAAATCGCATGGGAACATGACGTGCAGGTCTTCATCGAAGGGCCGGGCCACGTGCCGATGCACAAGATCAAGGAAAACATGGAAGAGCAGCTCAAGCACTGCCATGAAGCGCCATTTTATACGCTTGGGCCACTCACAACCGATATCGCACCGGGCTATGACCATATCACCTCGGCGATTGGTGCGGCGCAGATCGGCTGGTACGGCACGGCGATGCTTTGCTATGTGACGCCGAAGGAGCACCTTGGCCTGCCGGACAGGAACGACGTGAAGGAAGGCGTGATCACCTACAAGCTGGCGGCGCACGCGGCGGACCTCGCCAAGGGCCATCCGGCCAGCCAGATCCGGGACGATGCGCTTTCCCGTGCGCGCTTCGAGTTCCGCTGGGAAGACCAGTTCAACCTGAGCCTGGACCCTGACCGCGCCCGCGATTTCCACGACCAGACCCTGCCCAAGGAAGCCCACAAGGTGGCGCATTTCTGTTCCATGTGCGGGCCGAAATTCTGTTCGATGAAAATCACGCAGGACGTGCGCGATTATGCCGCCAAGAAGGAAGAGGCGGAGACAGGCATGAAGCAGATGTCGGAAGAGTTCGCCAAACGCGGCGCAGACCTCTACCTGCCTGCGGACGAGGTTGAGGCGGCTGAATAGCGTGTCTGCCTAACCCACTACCGAATATACCGAAAAGGCGGTCCTTGGGGCCGCCTTTTTATTTGCCATGACAGGCTTTCACCTGCCACCTGATCCCCCCCAACTGCCACCGGCGCCGATCACATATTTTTGTTCTCGCGCCTTCCTGTTTGACTGGCCGCCTATCCGTCATCCGGTTATGGTTTGGCCACGTATCAAGAATACTGATGTCAAACAGTTAAAGGGGGATATTCGATGAAAACTTTCTTCAAAGCTGCTGCGGTGGCTTTATCAATGGGCGGCATGCTCGCGGGCGCAGCCACGGCAGACCACCACGGCCATAGCGCGTCGGCCAAGCTTGACGGCATCCTGGCGGCCCAGCCGGATGAGGCCAAAGCGCGCTACCAGTATCGCCACCCCAAAGAAACGCTTGAGTTCTTTGGGGTTGAGCCAGGCATGACGGTCGCGGACACGCTGCCGGGCGCTTACTATAGCCGCATCCTGCTGCCGTATCTGGGTGACGATGGCGCGCTTATCGGCGTGCAATATTCCATGACCCACCGGGGCATTGACTATAAGGGCGACGCTGAAAAGCTGGCCAAACACAAGGCCTGGCCCGCGCGCTTCACCGAAATGGCGGAAGACTGGCGCGGCGGCAGCAAAGCAGCCATCAGCGCCCATCTGTTCGGGGATTTCCCGGCCTCAATGGACGGCACGGTGGACGTGTTCCTGATGCTGCGTGCCACCCACCACCTCAATAAGCACGACGGCGCGGCAGGCACGCTCAAGTCAGCGCTGGCGGATATCATGCGGGTGCTGAAGCCCGGCGGCACGCTTGGCATCGTCCAGCACCGCGCGCCAGAAGGGAGCAGCGACGAATGGGCCAAGGGCTTCAACGGCTATGTGAAGCAATCTGCGGTGATCAAGGCCGTGACAGACGCGGGCTTTGAATTTGTTGAGGCGTCAGAAATGAACGCGAACCCGAAGGACCAGCCAACGGAAAGCGACTATGTCTGGCGCCTGCCGCCATCCGGTGACGCAAAGGATATCGGCGAAAGCGACCGCATGACGCTGAAGTTCCGCAAGCCGGAGTAGGGCGGGTCATACCGTCACCCTGAACTTGTTTCAGGGTCCATCTTTCGAGTGGATATGCGGTTGATAGGTTAAATGGATGCCGTTTGTGAAGCTGGCGGTACGCCACCTGATCGGCGAATCCATTTTGGCGGTAAACATAGACTCACCGGTCAAGCCGGTGAGTGACGAACAAAGAAAAGGCGGTCCCCGTGGCCGCCTTTTTCTGTCGAACCTATTGGCTTTGTCTATGACTACTGGAACAAATACTGCTGTATCTGGTTCACAAGGGGCAAGAAGGCTGGGCATAAATTGGCGAAATCATCGTCGGATTTTCGAACGATGTGGTTTGCGATCAGTGATTTTCCTTTTTCCTTGAATTTGTACTTAACGAAAATTTCCCAATCTTTATCCATGTAGTCTTCTGCTGTCTTGTTTTCGTTAATCAAATCTTCGGTGATATTATCGGGCAATATTTCAATCAATTTCCGAGGTTCGAGGTAGTGTCTGGCGAGCGCATATTCCCAAATAGATTTCGGATATAAAGTCTCTAGCGTAATAGGGAGCTGCCAATTTGCCCTTAACACTGGAATAATATGTGTTGGCGTATCATAACAAAAACATTTGCATGATTGGGTGTTGTTGGGTTCAGAGTTCCATGTCTTTTTCGCACTTGCACCTGGCTGGTCTTTGTCTAATACGCCAACAGCTTTTGGTAGCCCTGGGTTGTGTTTTTGGACAGATCTCCAACCTGTCAAGTGATCTATAACATAACTATGACCGCCGCCAGGTGACTTGGTCTCAATGCTAACGAGTTGCTCTATTCCAGGCTGAAAAACACGAATAGCTTTTTCAATTAGCAGTTTGTCTGTCGTTCCCTCTACGAATATCTTTGCTTTGTTCTCATTGGATGCTTGTTCGGCTAGTAATTTGGCTCTTTCTCGATCTCTAACCTTATCTTCTATCGCCTGAATTTGTGGTGCAAGCAGAGTCATTGTACCCATTTTTTCATCTAGATCGCGGGCGGAGGAGTCTGCCATTGTGCCAGACTCTGGAGTTTCCAAGAAGACATGATGGCAAATAGTACTCTCCTTGGCATCTTCTCTTGCAGACAAATTGAAGAAAACTGGGGAATGAGTAGTCAGGAGGATTTGGGCTACATTACTAGTGCTGTATTCAGCAAAAGTGTCAGCTAGAGCGACACAACTTGATAGTTCAAGATTGTTTTCAGGTTCTTCATAGCCCCAAATAAACGAATAGGGCATTGCTCCTCGCGTCTGCAATGAACTCTTCTTCTCTGCCATGAATTTCAATATCAGAGGAATGTGGCGAGCTTTAATCCCATCCCCACGAGCGTCTAGAGATACCGAACTAGCGCCGCTTACAAAATCTAACCTCTCAAATATGTGGCTAAGGTCCCTAGGGAGCGCGAGTTTGGTATCAAAATGCAATGCATTTGTAATGTCCGTAGTGAGATCAACTAGGTGGTTCGCAATCGCCGTTTCAAAAGCCGAGCTAGATTTCAGAAAGGTTGCTGCAGCTACTTCAGAGATGATGCCGTATATCTTTCCTCTTAAGGTATCGAAATAATGAGCATCTTTGATCGCGGGAATGTATTGGAACTCGATCTTCTTAAGTAGGCTATGAAGGTTGGATTTCTCAGGAATTTCGACTTTTTCGCGTATATTTTTTTCAGGGCCTTTGAGGCGTATGCCATAGTAACCATCATCTAGCATGCCATCTGCCCGCCATCGCTTCTTCCAGATCAGTATATCGCCATTTGTAGCTCTGTAGGATTGAGGAATCTCAAACTCAATTTGAACAACTATTTGTGGCGCCTTTTTCTCTACGCGAACGTAGGCAAGACTGAAATCTTCTCTAAAGTTAAATGGGGTTCCGGGATTGGTTTGGTTGTTAAAAAAAAGGTTCAAAGCCCTAAGAATGTTAGATTTTCCGCAATCGTTTTTTCCAACCAACACAGACAAATTTTGAACGTCTAAGTTCAATCGGCGTATCGAACGAAAATTTTCGATAGTAATTTTTCGTATCAAAATACCCATCTGCTGACCAGGGTTCCTTAATTAGGGGGTTATTTTATCAAATATAAACGCGGAAAGTGTTCCGAATGCAACTGTGATGTTAGAATAATACAATTCACGCGTAGAGATTTGATCTCTAGAACTTAACATTGCCATCTATTCTCGTGGAAGGCTTGACGCTTTCAAGCGACATGCATGTTCGCAATTTGCCTAAAAGTTTGATATAAGCGCGGTGGGGACACTAAAGGGAACGTATCGGGGGATATATGCCTGACATTCAGACAGACAAGGAAGCCAAGCGTGCGCTTGACAAGCAAAAGGCCATGGGCGTTGGGCTGGGTTGCGCACTCGGCGCTGGTTTTGGCTCGGCAATCGGGGCTGGTTTCGGGGCCGTAATGGATGATATGGCCGTTGGCATGCCGCTTGGGATATCCGTTGGCATGGGGCTTGGCGTGATGGGCGGCAGCATTTATGGCGTGATTCTGGAGCGCCGCGCCAGGGAAGACAGCGAACAGTCTTAGGCCGGGGCCAAGCCCTGTCCAGCTGCATACCGCACCACACATCAACGCAGCCGAAAATAGGGCAGGACATGCTTTCGCAGGGCATGAAAGCCTGCTAGGCTTCGCGCTGGCATCCATCATTCTTTTGGTTGGCCCGGGGAGGCCTTTATGACGTCTGAAACACTTCAAACTTACCGTGTGTGGGACCGCACAACCCGCCTGTTCCACTGGATCAATTTCCTCAGCATTCTGGTGCTGATCGCCGTTGGGCTTGTTATCTATAATGCCAAGGCATTCGGCCTTTCCTCCGGCGGCAAGGTTTTCGCCAAGGAACTGCATGTCTATGCGGGCTATGTGTTCGCTATCAACCTGTTCTGGCGGCTCATCTGGGGCTTCATTGGCGGCGCTTACGCGCGCTTTGGCCGCATTCTGCCGTTTGGCAAGGGCTATGGCGCAGACCTGAAGGCTTACCGGTCTGGCGAAAAAACAGCCTGGCTGGGCCATAACCCCATGGGGCGGCTTGCTGTCACAGCGCTGCTGCTGCTCTTGACCATACAGGCGGTCACCGGCCTTGTGCTGGCGGGCACGGATATCTATTTCCCACCCTTTGGCGGCATGATCGCCGAATGGGTCGCGGCAGAGGGCGTAGACCCCGCCACTTTGGTGCCATACGCCAGGGAAATGCTTGACCCAGCGGCCTATAAGGACATGCGCGAGTTTCGCGGCCCCTTCATTGAAACCCACGAAATTGTTTTCTTCGTCTTGGCTGGCATGATCGTGCTGCATATCGCGGCGGTGGTCTGGTCTGACATCAGGCACGGCGGCGGCATCATTTCCGCCATGTTCACCGGCCGCAAGGCATTCAGCGAAAAACCGGCGGACGCGCCGGAGGATGATTAATGGGGACGTGGTTCCAAAGCCTAACTGATTGCGTGTCTGGACCCTGAAACAAGTTCAGGGTGACAGGTTTACCCGACATTTAGGTTTGTAAAAGCACTGTCATGCTGAACTTGGTTCAGCATCCATGCGGTGCTTCAATACTGGAAATTACATGCGAAAAGGCGGCCCGGTTGGTGCCGCCTTTTTTTGTGCTCTAATGGGCGATGAAGGGGTCTGAGAAACGCTCGTCAACCAGCAGGCTTTCATCCGTCAGGGTGTTCAGGAAGGCCAGCAGGGCGTCCTTTTCCGCCTGTGTCATATTCAGCCGCCGGGGCTGCCCGCCCGGCCGCCTCAGCCGCTGGTCCAGGTTCGGGCTTGGCTGAACGCCTGAATTATAGAATTCAATCACTTCCTCAAGCGTTTCAAACCGGCCGTCATGCATATAAGGCGCGGTCACGGCGATATTCCGCAGGCTTGGGGCCTTGAAGCGTTTGTCGCCTGCGCCGTCGTCGCCCGTGACGGTGATATCAAGGCCATTGTTGTGAATATCGTCCGCGATATGGCCGGGTGTGCCGTGGCACGCCGCGCAGCCAAGGGTGCGGCCGGCGCGGTCACCGCCCTGGCCGAACAGCACAAGGCCTTGAATTTCCTGCGGTGTAAACACGGCCTCGAAGTCCGGCGGGTTGCCGCCGCCGGTGAAGGCGCTGTCATACCTTGTATTTGTGCTGGTCATGGCTCGCACGAACTGCGCCAGCGCTTTTGCGATGCGGTCGCTTGTCACCGTGTCGCTACCGAAGGCGGCTTCAAACAGGGGCCCATAATAGTCTGTGGCCTGCAGCTTGGTCTCAAGTTCAATCAAGGTCATGCCCATCTCAACGCTGTCCTGAACCGGCATCAGTACCTGGTCTTCCAGCGTTTCGGCGCGCTCGTCCCAGAAAAAATGGCCGCGCTCATAAAAGCGGGCGTTCGCCAAACTCATGGAATGGCGGGCTGTCTGGCCGCCGTCAAAGCCGGTTGAAAGCGTCGCGGGGTCGGAAAAGCCGTTCGCTTGCTGGTGGCAGGACGCGCAGGAAACCGTGTCGTTCGCGGACAGTTTCACGTCATAAAACAGCACGCGCCCCAGTGTGGCTCCTGTGTTCGTAATGGGGTTGTCTTCTGGTGTGTTGTCTGCGTCAGCCAGGCGGCCACGGCGATAGTAAGCGGGCAGGGTGGCGTCTGTGTAATTCAGCAGCACATCAGGCAGCTGCGGTGCCTCCAGCCGTGTGGCTGGGGGCTGCGTGGTGTCGCCTATAGTGTCGGTAGTGCCTGTATTGGTGGGTTGCGGCGCTGGTGGCTGTACCGTAGGTGGTTGGGGCGGCTCGGGCGGCCTTGGCCGTGTGGGGCGGACCGAATCCGGCCGTGGCGGGCGCTCCTGGGCCTCGGCTGTGCCTATAGGGCCGGATGCCGCCATCAAGGCAGCCAGCATTAATGTGCTCATTGTTCGGCAAGTCGTCATTGCTTCCCCTTCCTTCGTTGCTGAAGGCTGGTACGGGCGGAAGGGTCAGCGGCCTTCGAAAAAATACTCAGGCAAGGAAAAGCAGGTAGGCGGACGAAAGGGTAATCCAGCTTGCGGCAAAGATTTTCAGGCGGAATGGCCCCAGCATTTCTGCGAACGGCCGGGCAATAAAGCCGCCGGTGATGGCGCCGGGCACTACATACAGCAAGATGTCCCACGGCTGGGGCGTGGACAGCAGATGGTCCCACACGCCAAACAGCACGCTGACGGCGCTGGCGATCACGGCAAGGGCGGCGGTGGTTACCAGCGGGAAGTTCCGCACGAACAGGTAAAGCGCCACCAGTTCCCCCACGCCCACACTGAAGAAAGCCGTGGCCACGCCGCCGATCAGGCTAAGCCCCGCAAGGGCGGCATAATCAACGCCGGTGGGGTGAGACCGGTTCTGCGCCCGTCCGCGCCCCAGCCAGCTGGTGACAAGCACCAGCATCCCAAGCCCCACGGATACCGCCTTGAACGCCCACAGCACCGCCTCCGGCGGGCTGGTGTGCAGTGCCTGGGTGGCCAGCATGGCGGGCAGGGCACAGCCCAGTACCAGGGCAAGCATGCGCAGGAAGACGGCGGGCGGCACGCCAGTGTCGGTGCCTCGCGCGTCGTGGATGCGGTGCAGCCAGCGCAAAGACCCGGTCGACATGCCGAAAGACTGGATGATGAAGCTCATGCCCACGATCTGCCCGGCGACGATGGCGATGTGTCCGTTCGCGCCCAGAAACTCGAACGCGGGCAGAAAAACAACGCCGCCGCCCACCCCGGTTGAGTTGGCGATGGTGGCGGCGCCCAGGCCCACCAGATAGAGGAACAGGCCCTCAAGGGCCGTCAGGGCACTATGGTCCACCGATATCGCCATGCCGCCGTAGGCTGCCACCATGGTGGCGGCGGCCCCGGCGGTGGTGCGCGCCAGCCAGCGGGGCTTTCGTTTCGCATCCGTTCTGGTCTGGTTTATGGGGGTGGCCATGGGGGTGAAAACCTCGGTGCAACAAAAAGGGCACTTTTTGGGCACTACCACTGTGCCCTTTTGTGCCCCAAGGGCACATGCAGTGTGCCCATTTTTATGCCCGCCGTTCAATAGAAAAGCTCATGCTTTCATGAAGAAACTCTGGCTTTAAATGGGGTGGTCGCGTGCCCATGTCAGAAGGGCAAGTGAGGAAAAGTGGAGGGCAAGATGCCGCGCAGTAACCACCCTGGTGAGGGGTTCAGTCCAGCGAATTTCGAATTAGCTCAGCTTAACGTAGGCAAGATCAAATACCCGAAAGACAGCCCCGAGATGGCCGATTTTGTCAGCGCGCTGGACCATATCAATGGCCTCGCCGAACAGTCAGACGGCTTCATCTGGCGGCTCAAGGACGAAAGCGGCAGCGCCATGTCTTTCTCGCTGTTTGATGACGACACGCTGCCGAACCTCAGTGTCTGGCGGGATCGGGAAAGCCTCTTCACTTATGTCTACAAGACAGCCCATACAGACTATCTGGCGCGGCGGAAAGAATGGTTTCACATGCCGTCAGAAGGGCATCTGGTGCTGTGGTGGGTGCCGAAAGGCCATCGCCCGACGATTGAGGAAGCCGCCAGGCATCTGGAATATCTCAGGAAAAATGGCCCGACCCCCATGGCCTTCACCTTCAAGCGGGCGTTTGGCGCGGATGGGGAACCGCTTGTTGGCAAGCCTGTGGCCCAGCCCGTCTGACCGTTTGCTTTTGCGGGTGCGGGCGGGGTGTTTGTCCCGCTTATGGCTCGGTCTGTCGCTTTCTTGTGGCGCGTATGGTCTGGCCGCGCATGCTTCACGTCTATATGATTTGGCGCCTTTTTGCCGTGGGGGTAGGCTGGCACCTTGATAGTGACGACAGAGGAAGTGGGGACATCAGATGACCATTAGAAATTCTTTACGTGCGGGCGCGGCTGCGTTGGCGCTCTCGGCAGCATCCTTCGGCCTCCTACCAGCCCAGGCAGACCATCATGAAGCGGCGATCGAGGCGGCGGTGAACCATCCGGACCGGCCGGCCACGGACCGCGCACGCGACGCTCTGCGCAAGCCTGCCGAAATCCTCAAGTTCGCGGGTATCAAACCGGGCATGACGGTCCTAGACATCAACTCCGCGGGCGGCTATTACACCGAACTCCTGTCCCGCACGGTTGGTGAAGAAGGCAAGATTTATGCTCATAACGGGTCGGTATATTGGGCTTTTATGAAGCAAACCACACCTCCCCGATACGAAGAGGGCCGCTTGCAGAATGTGGTGCAAATTCATGACGGCAACGAGACATTTAGTCTTCCGCCTGAGAGCCTAGACGCTGCCATGGCGGTGCTAGCATACCATGATTATTACTTTACCCATGAAGCTCGTCAGGGGGGTGGATATGAAGACGTGCCAGCTGTACTTGCATCTCTCTATGCTGCGCTAAGGTCTGGCGGATACGTAGTGATAGTAGATCATTTAGCTCCAGCAGGAACTGGCCCCGCAGATTTTGACACAATGCACCGCATAGATCCAGATGTCGTCAGAGCACAAATGCTGGCTGCTGGATTTAAACTGGATGGGGAAAGTAGTATATTGCTTAACCCTGATGACGGACTAATTGGCTCGCCATTCGATCCAGCTATTCGGGGCAAAACAAGCCGCTTCATTCTTAGATTCGTCAAGAAGTAGCAATAAATAAGGCGCCTTAAACTGGCGCCTTATTCTTTCAGTATCTTAAGCTGCCCCAAGGCCTTTGTCTTTGAGAAGCTGTTGAAGCTCGCCGCTTTCAAACATTTCACGCACGATATCGCAGCCGCCAACAAACTCACCTTTGACATAAAGCTGAGGGATCGTGGGCCAATCGGAAAATTCCTTAATGCCTTCACGCAGGTCGAAGTCCTCAAGTACGTTATAGCTCTCGTAAGGTACACCGACATGGGTCAGCACTTGGGCTACAACGCTGGAAAACCCACACTGTGGGAACACTGGAGTGCCCTTCATAAAGAGGACCACGTCGTCCTTACCGACATAGTCTTGGATACGATCGAAAACAGGATTATCACTCATTACCGGTTCCTTTGAAATTCCACTTTCGCCTAGAAATAAGCCCCCAGGGCGATCTTGCCAAGGGGGGGGGCGTCTAAATTAGACGAATTTTATCAGGATTAGGGTGCCAAGGCTATTCTGGTGCGCTGGTCTGAAGTGCAAGCGCGTGCAGCTCGCCGCCCATGCGGCCCTTCAGGCTTTTATACACCATCTGGTGCTGCTGGACACGGGTCAGGCCCTTGAAGCCATCATAAATTACATGTGCAGCGTAATGATCGCCGTCGCCACGCAAGTCCTCAATGTGAACTTTTGCGCCCGGGAGGCTTTCCTTAATCAGCTTTTCAATGTCTTCCGCATGCATTGCCATGTGATTTTTCCTCGAATACTCGGTTGCTTCAACGATAGGTTTGTCGCCAGCCCATACCAATGTGATGGTACACATGAGATACGTTCAGCCTTTGTAGCCGGGGACATTAATGCTTTCAATGTTTTTGGGCCTGGGAACCACAAAAAGCTATCAGGGTAAGTTGATGGATCAATTGTCCAAATGCAGGTTGACTGGGCGGCTTCTCTTAGGCTTTATCGCATAGATATCAAATAGATCGGTAGCATGACGACTGTAGCAGCAAAGCATATAATTATCACAACGCACTACTGTCCTCTCGTTGGTGGTGCCCAAACCGTATATGATGCACTGGCATCAGCGCAGCCCGACAAGATTGAGATTCTGACCTCTTCAACAGACTATACAACCGGCCAAAAAGTGGCGGGTTGGGAAGGGTTTGACGCTAGTGCCCCTTATTCGATTGTCAGGCTTGAAGAAATGCGACCGCCTCTGGTGGAAGGGCCTGTCGGGTTCTTCAGGCGCCTGTCCATGGCAGCTTACGACTTGCTTCTGAGGCGGCGGATTGTCGGACGACTTAAACGCCTTTCAAAAGAAAAATCATATGAAACCATAGTGTTAGGGTCTGTTGATGGCCTTGGCTGGATGATGCGCCCCCTGCGTAAAATTTTCCCCGATGCAAAGATTGTGATCTATACCCACGGCGAGGAGATCTCGCAGCAGACCTATTCCATCAGGGCCGACCAAAGGCGGGCAGGTGCCCTGAGAGCGGCAGACGGTGTGGTCACGGTGAGCAGCTTTACAGCAGGCCTGCTTACAAGCAAATACGGTGTCCCTCGTGAGCGTATCGAGCTTGTGACCAACGGTGTGGACCTGGCTATATTCGATAGTCTGCCACAGGGAAACATCCGCTCACACTTTGGTCTCACGAGCGGTCCCCTGGTGCTGGGAGTAGGGCGGCTGGTACGCCGAAAAGGCTTCGATACACTGCTTGCCGCGTGGCCTAGAATCTTGGCAGCTGTCCCCGGCGCCCAGTTGGCAATCGCAGGCACAGGCCCGCTTTCAGAGGAATTGAAGGCAGCTGCTGCTAGGCCAGAGATGGGCGGAAGCGTGCATATGCTGGGGTTTGTTGCGGATGAGACGTTGCCTTCGCTATACGCCAGCGCGGACCTGTTTGCCATGCCGAACCGTACGATGCCGGATGGCGACACCGAGGGCTTTGGCCTTGTGTTTCTGGAGGCTGCTGCGGCTGGAACGCCGTCGGTTGGCGGGAACGCGGGCGGCGCAGTTGACGCCATTCTGGACGGCGAAACAGGGCGACTGGTGGACGGCGAGGACCCTGGTGCCGTTGCCTTTGCCATCAGCGAACTTTTGAATGACGAAGTCACCCGCAGAAGGATGGGCGAAGCAGCGCGATCTCATGCGCTGACGCAGGGGTGGGACGATAAGGCAAAGCAATTGCTGAGCTTTTTCAAGCGCTTGCAGGAGGAAAGCTGAAATGCTGCGGCTTTTCGAGCAACGTGTCATGCGGCGCTTATCAGCCCATCCTGGGCTTGAGCGGACCGCAGCCCATGCCATGGGCCTCTTTCGCGCTAAAGCACCACTGCCTACCTACAGGGACGTAGATAAATTTCCCAACAATAACAATTCATTACATCCCGATGGACCTGTATTCATAACGGCCCGTTTCAGGAGTGGCTCGACCCTTCTGTGGCAAGCGTTCGACCGGCTCGCGGGCTTTACGGCCTATTATGAACCACTGAACGAGCGTCGATGGTTTGACCCGATCACAAGGGGCGAGGGCACAGATGAGACCCATCGGGGTGTTCAGAATTACCATAGTAATTACAATGGCTTGGAGCATCTTTCGCAGTGGTTTACGGACGAATGGACATACAAAAATCTGGTTTTGGGCCATAGTGCCCATGCGTGTGCCCTTGAAAAATACATCGCCGAGCTGATCTCAAGGGCCCCTGAACGGCCTGTTTTGCAGTTCAATCGCGTGGATTTCAGGCTGCCTTTTCTCAAGAAAAACTTCCCTGAGGCGAGCATCCTGCACCTGCGGCGGAACCCGCGCGATACGTGGCGCTCGACCCTCAAGGGGCATCAGAATGACCAAAGCTGGAATCTTCTAAGTTATTCGGATCATTGTCATTTTTACCTTCTGCCCTGGTATCGTGATCTGGTGATCAGCTATCCTTGGCTCTTGATGGATGGTCGGCGCACACACCCTTACAGGCTACATTATCTGGTGTCTCGGCTGTCTGATCTGTTTGCGGCGGAATGGGCTGACGCGTCCATCAGCTATGAAGCCTTGTGCAACGATTTTACAGGCATTTTCGAGCGTATTCTCTCCGAAAAAGGGCACACTCATAGTGCCCAAAAATCGAAAAAGGGCACACCCATAGTGCCCAAAGAGTGCCCATTTGACCTGAGCCCTCTCCATGGTCTGATGGCCCCACGACAGAAGGCATATGATCACAGCGCCGATGAAGAATTTTATGCCGCGGAAGAGGCCGCTGCAGAGCGGCTACTTCGGGCACACCTTCCGCACCTCGAACGTGATTGATTTCATGGCTTGAAACCGCTAGCGTCCAATTACGAGACTGATCAGTTTGATAAATGGGGCGCATATGGGGGACTGGGTAACAATCGACAACGGTAAAGGCGTTTCCGTGCCGCTGAATACCTATGCACCGGATGGTGAACCGAAAGCTGCGATGTTGCTTTTACCGGCGCTTGGGGTGCCAGCACGTTTCTACCGCCATCTGGCTGAGCGCCTTGCCGCAGCGGGTATCGCAACCTGCCTTTTTGAACAGCGCGGGCACGGCAATAGCCCACACCGGGCGGGGCGGGGGCAACACTTCGGGCTGAAGGCCTTTCTGGAAGACGACATCCCGGCTGCCATCAATCATGTACAAAATGCGTTGCCTGATACACCCCTTTTTCTGGGCGGCCACAGCCTTGGTGGGCACCTTAGCTCCATCACGGCAGGGCAGCGGGATGATATCAAGGGGGTGGTGCATCTGGCGTGCGGGTTTCCATACCATGGGCTATTCGGCAGCAAACAGGCGCGCCAGATCAAGTGGCTGTGCCGACTGCTGCCAGTGCTGACAGCTGTTGTCGGATATTTCCCGGGTGACAAGTTAGGCTTTGGCGGTCGGGAATACCGCAGGCTTATGCTTGACTGGCGCGACTGGGCCAAAGGCGGCAGCTATGATGGCCCGGCAACTCCAGGCGCCATGGCCGCCATTGCCGGATATGAAGGCCGGGTACTGTCATTAGCGTTCGACAGGGACAGGCTTGCCCCGGATAAAGCCGTGGAGTTCAGCCGTGGCTGCTTCAAGAATGCCGACGTTACAGGCAGGAAATTGGGGGAGCCAGAGCAGGGAAGGTATGTCGGCCATTTCGACTGGGCTCGCAAGCCAGAAGGTGTAGTCCGCGAAATCGTGAAGTGGATAGGCTAGTCGGCTCACTTGCCCGAAGCCGGTTTCCAGCTATGTCACCTTCTAACAAGGGAGACTTTCAATGAGCCATATCGATCCAGAGCGCGACCAGTTTGAAGCCTTCAAGGACCTGCCGCGTGATACGCCCATCAATATGCTGAATCTGGTCCGCTTGAAGGACAAGGCAGACTATGACGGCACAGCGCCCGAAGGCGTGGTGACAGGGGCAGATGCCTATAAGGCCTACAGCCGGGAAAGCGGGCCCATCTTTGCCCGCGTTGGTGGCAGCATCCTTTGGCGTGGCGCGCCGGAACTGATGCTTATTGGCCCCAAGGATGAAGCCTGGGACGTGGCGTTCGTGGCGCGCTATCCGAACGCAGGGGCCTTCATGGAAATGGTGACAGACCCGGATTACCGCAAGGCGGTGAAGCACAGGCAGGCTGGCGTGCTCGATAGCCGGCTCTTGAGATGCGCCGAACTTGGCGATGCCAAAGGGTTTGGCTAAGCCTTTGAAATAATAGTCTCTTGCCTCAGTTCCCCAAGCTCCGGTACACTGCTGTCGGGCGCATAAGAAAGCGCCGTATAGGGAAAAGGGGACTAATCTTATGAATATCAATCTTGGGCGTAATGATATTATCACGCTGGTTGGGTCACTGATGGTGGCGATCGGGGCATTTCTGCCAATGATCAACATCGGCGGGATCGGCACCATGAGCTATGCTGACGCGGCAGATCCGGAGGTCTATCTTCTGGTGGTGTTTGCGCTGGCGGCTTCTGTTGTGATCTTCCTGGACAAGCGTAATTTCAGCCTGTTCGCGGCCATTGGCGCGTGGCTGGTGCTGTTGTGGCCGGTGATCAAGAACATAGGCGGCGACAGCGGTGATGACGGCGGCCTGATGGGGAAGCTGTCGAAAGTGACCGATCCGATCCAGAAAGCGGCTTCGGACGTAGCTGGCAAGATTTTCTCGAACGTGTTCGATATGGAAATCGGCGGTATGATGTTTGTTCTGGGCATGATCGTGATGACGGTGGGTGCCGTGATGGCATTCATGGCGGCCAAGAAAGCCTAAGGCCGCACCCGTGAAACAACCGAACAGAAACATCAGCCTGCTGATGTTTACAGGGGCGCTGATGACAATCATCGGCGCCTTTTCACCCATGCTGGAGGTGCTGCACCTGAAGGTGATCAGTTACGCTGATATCGGCAAGCCCCAGCTATATATCCTGATTGCCTGTGCGGTGCTAGCCCCGGTTCTTGATGCTGTTCGGGCGCGCTGGGGGGCTTTTCTGGCGGTTCTTGGTGTTTGGGGCGCGCTTTGCTGGCCGCTTATTCGTTGGCAATTGCACCTGGAGCGGGAGCGTGGCCTTTTGGGCGAAATCGAAAAGCATGTTACCGACCCGCTTGAGGAAGCCGGCGAACATATAGCCGAACGCTTGTTCCTGCATGTGAAGGATTTTGAATGGGGCGGGTATGTGTTTCTGGGCGGCGTGGTGTTGATGACCATCGCGGCGCTGATGGGGCTCAGGAAAGCTCGATAAAACAATAAAGTCATCAAAAACGACGATAATGAGGAATCAACAATGATCGCTATAGTCAAAACGGCATCGACAGCGCTTAAGG
Source organism: Kordiimonas lipolytica (assembly GCF_042651265.1). GTDB lineage: Bacteria > Pseudomonadota > Alphaproteobacteria > Sphingomonadales > Kordiimonadaceae > Kordiimonas > Kordiimonas lipolytica. The sequence goes on from NZ_JBHSCR010000036.1 coordinate 153,195, forward strand.
CCGTTCTTTGTATGGCTGGACTTATTTGGGGCCTGAGTAGTGCGCAGGCGGCAGATGATGAAATGCCAAAGGTTATGATGTTTGGCGTGTTTCATTTTGCCAATCCGGGCAAAGACATGGTTAAGACAGATCAGATCAATGTCATGACCGATAAGCCGCAGGCATATCTTGACCGACTAGCCCAGCGGATTGTAACCGAATTCAAACCTACAAAAATCCTGCTGGAATACTCGCCGGCTGGCGAGGAAGTGTGGCAGGACCGCTATCAAAAGTATTTGGACGGCACTTATGAATTGCCAAGCAACGAGAATTACCAGCTAGGGTTCCGTATCGGTAAGGCGGCAGGTGGTATTCCTGTCCGTGGCTATGACGAACAGGAAATCGGATGGGAGGCGGACGCTATGTTTGAGGTGATGCCGGTTGCTGCCCCTGCGCTGCAGGCTGAGGTGGAGCGTATGATAGGCGAGATTAGCCAGGAAACGGCCGAGGCCCATCGCACCAAATCTCTGGGAGAGTTGTTGTTGGACGCCAACGACCCGGAAAAAGACCGATTGAACAAAAGCTTCTATATCATGACCAATGGCGTGTCTGCAGATGGAAAGTTCCAGGGCGCGACTGCGTCCGCCAGTTGGTGGCACCGAAATTTCCGCATGTACGCCCGTATCCAGCAAAATGCAGCGCCGGGTGAGCGCTTGCTAGTGATTGGTGGGCAGGGGCATACGGCGATCCTGAAGGATTTCCTGGCCATGGACAGTCACATGGACGGGTTGGACATTCGTCCGCTTCTTTTGGACGCCGAGCAGAGTGCGCCCTAGTCAGCTGCGATTTTCCTGAAACCGAAGCGGTTGTTGCCTGGGTGTATCAGCATTTCATAGGCCATCAGAACATTGCGGCCTGTATTGATAATGCGGCCCTTCTTAGACGTACCCCAACGAACGTAATCTGCTGCCATTGGCGGATTTCCCTCATGGTCGCCGACCGTAAAATCATAGCTGATACCACCGTCAAACTTTATAGATGTGCCGTCCAGAAAATGACCCGTCTCTTTGTTGCAGAACCCGGGCGGCGCGTCAGTCACTGACCGAAGTGAGGGGTTCAGGATCATGTATCCGATGCCGCTGTCGATCAGGGCAGGGGCCTTGAAGTGATAGAGGGCTCCTCCGACCGTGCCCGTCGGTTTCAAGTGAACGGTGGCCTTGAAGTCGTCCATGGGAACCATTGTAGGAAATTGGCTGACAATTTCCTCTGATAGTCCCAGCGTAATGCCGTCTTTGCTCAGGACATAGCCTTGGGTGACAAAGGTGTTCGGGCTGCCCTTCAATGTGATGCTGTCGATGCTCAGGAACGGGTTGAAGGTTGCAGGCTTGTCCCCTTGTACGCCCACGCCGCACATGGCCACCCCCGGATGGCTTGTGGCACTGAAAATGGGAAGCTGGTTCGTGACGGCGCAGCCACCCACGCCTGGTATGGTGACATTTACGCTATACCACGCGCCTGCATAGGCCTTGTCGCTGCTGCTGTAGCCAACCTTGTATGGGGGCTGAGGGTCCATTTTCACCGCGCTTGACGGCAGGTGTTCATGGCCGATGACAATGCCGGTTGATCCAGTATCCAGCAGGACACCAATTGGAGCGTTTTCGCCCAGCCGGATTTTTATGTGGAATGGACCTTTTTCGCGCCGCTGAATGGGCACCTGCAGGCTGGCTGGCTCCTGAGTATTGGATGTCATGCGTTCCTCCCTCTTGATGGCGTTAGACGGAGAAAACGCTAATTTATGAAGCTTCGGTGATCGTTTTCACGCGAAGAATTGTGAAACCCATTGGCGTTATCCATTAAGCCAAGACGATGTTGCCAACGAGAGAAAGGCGCCCGGTAAGGCGCCTTATTATCTTTGTCACCCTGAACTTGGTTCAGGGTCCATGTGTCAACCTCTTGTATGGTTGAACCGTAGATATGGATGCTGAAACAAGTTCAGCATGACGGCCGGACTTAGCCTGCCATGGCGAGGATGTCCTCGAACGTCTTACCGCTCAGCTTGTCGCCCATTTTTTCATAAAGCGTTTCGGTGAGCGATTTGCCGGAAGCCATGCTTTTGGCAGTGTCCATCAGGCCGCTTGAGCCTTCCTTGCTGTCTGCCACCATGCCGGAAAGGGCATCCATCAGCTTGGATTGGTCCTCAGCCGACAGGGAGCCTTTCATGTTCGCGAGGCTGGTCTTGAAAGCATCGAGCGAGCTGGTGTCCAGTTTCAGGGATTCGACCGCTTTGGTGGCCATGTCCTTGGCGGCCTCTGTGGCTTTGTCCATGGTGGACTTTTCAGCTGTGGCCGCTTCCATGGCTGGGGCTTGGCTTGTATCACCCTTGTTATCGCTGCTGTCGCCGCAGGCGGCGAGGGCAAGCAGCATGGCTGTGGCGGTCAGGGGCTTCAAATAGTGTGTCATGCGTTGTCTCCCTTTTTGATTGTCTCTGTACGCGCACACTATAGCATAAGATGTGGAAAATTTATGGCATCAAACAAGCTTGGGCTGGTTCAGCATCATATGTGACAAAGGTGGCGCAGGCGACATGGAACGGCATGAAAACAGTTAAACATAAGCGCCATCGGCATTCTGAAGGTCCGGGATATTACAAGTGGGTCGTCACTGGACTTGCTGCGTTGGGTCTTGTTCATCTTTGCTACCGCGTCGCAGGCGAGCATTTTGACAGTTTCGGCGGGGCGCTCATGACCGTGTGGGTATTGCTGCCGGCTTTTGGGGCGGTGAAGGTTGGGGCTCAGGGCGTTATCAAGGGCGGTTTGCCTGCACTTATTGGAACACTGTTCCTGGTTGCCAACTATTTTCTGCCGATTGTGGGCTATGTGGGGTGGGAGGACGGCCTCTCAACCCCCGTGCTTCTTGTATCGCCCGCCATTCACTGGGTGGTGGTTTTTGCCGTATCCGTGCTTTTGAAGGCGCTCAAGCGCTGAGCCCAATAAAAAAGCAGCGGTGTTATGTGTCAAGCGCGGCTGCATAGTGATCCCTCATTTTTGCGTTTGCGCGAATGAGGATTTTTCTAG